>NZ_JBIVKC010000003.1:0-1797133 GCF_044750615.1 Nocardia sp. NPDC088792 | reverse complement strand
CCCGTCCGTTGTCCCGCAGGTCCTGCCCTGATCCCACACCCAGCGGATCGGTGAAACGGCCGCGCACCCCAGGGGTGCGCGGCCGTTCGCGTTCCAGGGAAACTCCCAGGCTGATTTCAACCATCTTTTCCCAGCCGGAGAGGTGTCCGCCCACTCTTGGTGGAGTTGTCAGCCGCCGCTGTGCATGACGTCGGCCGCGGCGGGCAAGCGGCAGCGCGGGAAGGTCAACGGGTCGAGATTATCTCGGCCCGGCGAACGTCCTGAACTGCCGAATGCGGGATATTCGGATGGCCGTCCGCATTGCAGAGACAACATCTCAACGCTAGTTTTTGCGCTAACGGAGACGGCGGGGCGGCGGCGGCGGACAATGATCACTGCACATCTCCTTCCCCCTTCCTGCACGGAGGTCAGACGATGGCCGAGCCCACCGATCCCAACGACGAGTTCCGAGCGAAGCTCGCGTCTCTCGGGGTGAACATCTCCATGTTGGGCGCCACGGGCTCCGTCCCGTGGGCTGATCGCGAAAGAGTCAACGGAGACGAGAAGCCGACAGACGGCGAGATACCGCCCCCAAGCTCAAAGTGAGGCCAGGCCAGTTCGCAAGCTGGTAACGGTCCGCGACGCCGCGCTCGGGAACGTTCGAATCTCCCGCGACCCGCGCGTTCCGGCGCGGTAGACAGCACTCCGCCGAAGACCAACGGCCCGAAGTGAACTCGGGCCGTTTCAGTGCGCGCTCATGCCGAATTCAGGACACCCAGGACAGCCGCATTGCTGATCTGGGCGGGGCATTCGACGCTGCCGAAACAGTGATTCAGTCGGCGATCTTGCGGCGCGCGAGGATGATCCCGCCGAGCGCACTCTCGGCCGAGGTCAGAGTTCTGTCGGCTTCGATGACGAAGCCGGCATCGTCGAGCCACGCGCGCATTCGGCTGTGCTGGCGGCGATGGACACGAAGATGCATCGGATGGCCTCCGTAGCCTTGGGTCCTCAATTGCGAATCGTCGCCAACATGGAAGCCGACTAGCAGCGGCCCGCCGGGGCGAAGCACTCGCTGGAAGTGGTCGAACACGGAGCTCAGCTCCTCATCAGGGACGTGGATCAGTGAGTACCACGCGACCAGGCCGGTGAGCGAGCTGTCGGCGAGAGCGAGGTTCGTCATGGAGCCGACCTCGAACCGGATGTCGGGGTGATCGCGGCGGGCCACGTCGATCATGCTGGGCGACAGGTCGATCCCGAATGCGTCCACATCCAGTTGACGCAGGTGAGCGGTGATCCGCCCCGCCCCGCAACCCACATCCGCAACCAGCCCCCGCCCTGGGCACGCACCACCTCGGCGAACGACGCCAAGGCTGAACGCTCTTCGGGTGTTTCGTCCAGGAGATGACGGGTGAGGTCCGCATACGAAGTCGCAACGGTGTCGTACGACATCCGTGTGTCATCCAGCCAGCCGTCACCGTTCGATCCCATTCCCACGATCGAAGGCTACCCAAGGGCCCGAGCGGAGTGCCCCTCAGTTCGGCGCTGGTCGCTTGCAGCACAGCCGATCCCAATATCGGCCCACGCCGCCCTTACGCAGCTGTTCGGACCAGCCAGGCCGCAGCCTGCCGAATGCACCAGCGTGCGCGCATACAGAGCGCGATGGCCGAAGACCGACACTCATCGCCTGCATACCGCGTAATAGGGAAAGCTGGTGACGTGAGCGAGCTACCGCAACGCTGGGATCCGATGACTTCGGTTCGGCGCGATCTCAACGATTCCGTCTACCACGGTGACAAGTGGGAGGATCGGCATTGGATGAACGTGCCCGGTCCCTTCTACACTGCGCAGACCGATACCTGTTGGACCGGAAGGATTCACGCGCCGCGCAACGTGCTCTACGGCGGTGAGTACTACAACGAGTTCGTCTATCGTCAGCCGACATCGCCGGTCGAGGTCGAATGCCTGCTGGAGGCAGCGGATGCCGACCCGTTCGACGGCTACGCTTGTGACGGGGACTCGCGGTGGACTCCCGCGGTCGTTCGTGCGTGGTGGAGTGGCCGCGGCAAGGTCGCCGAGCACCTTGCGCAGTTGCTCGCCGAGTACACGAAGGAAGGCGCTGGCACCTTGAAAGGCGAAGCGGCAGAGGGTGTCCGGGACTTCCTCACATACCTGGCCACCGACCTCGAAACCGATCTGCGGAGGTATGTGTTCAGATTGGAAAACGATCGATACCCGGCCGCCGACGACCCGCTGCCGAATCTGTAACAAGGTCCTTCCAGACATCCGCTGATACCGCGGACCGCGCTGACCGAACCGGCCAGTACCCGCCCTCGAAGATCAACGACCAGAGCCCATCTCAAGTCGTCGAAGTGCGCTGAAATGCCGAATGCAGCGCCTTCCCATCGCCGCTGGCAAGGCATGATGTACCGGTGACCTTGACGCTTATTGCATCGGTGGCTCAGAACGGCGTGATCGGCCGCAGCGGGGACCTGGCATGGCGTGACCGTGATGATCTCCAACGAGTCAAGCGAATGACTCTACGGCGGACGCTCGTAATGGGGCGTCGCACATTCGATTCCATCGGCCGACCGCTACCCGATCGGCGCACTATCGTCGTCACCCGCCGAAACGATTGGGCGCCAGACGGAGTTACGGTTGTAGGGTCGATCGACCAAGCTATTGCCGCAGCTGGTGACGGCGAGGTCATCTGTTTCGGCGGCGGTGAGCTCTATGCACAGCTCATCGATCACGCCGACCAGCTCGAGATCACTGAAATCGAGTCCCCGCTTGATGGTGATGTCTACTTCCCGCCGATCGACCCGACCCGCTGGGTCGAGACAGAACGATTGCACCGAGAAGGCTACAGCTGGGTCACCTACAGAACGCACTGATCTGCCGCTGACCGCGCTGACTGAACCGGCCAGTGCGGGGTGGCCGGAAGATCAAGGGGCCGAGGCGAACAGCCGTCAGCCGAACACGCTGACATGCCGATAAGGAGTTGCCAAAAACTCGCCACGCCGCGCCGCTCGTCGAGCATAGTGTTACGTATCACCTGTTCCTATCTGGCTAGGAGACCTCCGTGTCCGGATCTGATGGTTGGACTGCCAGCCCCATATATCTGAACAAATTGCCGAGTGGCCGCTTGGCCTCCATCGACGGGCGCGGGACAGCGCCGGCCACCGAAATCGGGAAGAACTACGAGCTATGGATTCGAGAGCCGGGTGTCACCGAGGGCAACGAGACGTCGTACAAGATTCTCATTGGTGCACCGATCAAGATCAATAATGATGGGCGTGGGGGCGGCATCTTCGAGTACAGCCAGAGTGTGTTTGACAAGCAGGCGAAGTACGGTGCCGACTACGACTACGAGATCGCAATCCGACCGATGTCGGGTCCTTACGTCGTCATAGGGACTGGCAAAACCAACGTCCGGTTCTGAGGCAGCCTGATTGCTGGCCTCTGACAACGAGTTTCGGGTCCACTCATGCCGCCCCAGCGCAAGCTTTATCGCACAGGACGGCGCGCGCTCATGCCGCGACCCGCGAGTTGGTCGGCCGCCCAAATTGGTTGGCCACCAGCGCTTCCAAACGTCCGCAACTGCCGGGACCCGCGTGGACCGGATCGGCCATCCGGCGGCTGGACAGCCGCACCGCACCCTCGATGTCGTATCGTTTTCTGCCTAGGATTGGGAGGGCGCGCGTGAACGATCGGGTGGAGATCGCCGAGTACGACCCGCAGTGGCCACTCACCTTCGACGAGATCGCCGGCGAGCTCGTCACCGCTCTCGGACCACTCGCACTGCGCATCGAACACGTTGGAAGCACCGCGGTTCCGGGCCTGGCAGCCAAACCGATCATCGACATCGATGTGGTCATCGAGTCCTGGAACCATCTTCCTCGCGTCACCGACGCATTACGGCCACTCGGCTACCAGCACGCAGGGAACCAGGGCATTGCACAGCGCGAAGCATTCACCACTCCGCCCGACCGCCGGGCCCACCATCTCTACGTGTGTGCGACCGACAGCCGCGAACTCGACCGCCACCTCACTTTCCGCAACACGCTGCGCAACCATCCCGACACTGCTCGCACCTACGCGCAACTGAAGAAGGACAACGCTCGCCGATTCGGCACCGACCGCGTCGCATACACCGAAGCCAAGTCCGCGTTCGTCGAGGACGTACTCACTCGGTCGGGCCGTACCAATCCGAGCTGATACAGCCGGACGGAGCTACATACCCACGCACGATAATGCCGCGTGGCGCGCTGACCGAACCAGCCAGCGAGTCGCGGCGGAGATTGGTGAGCGGTGTCGATCCGAGGCCGGCATGACGCACTGAACTGCCGAGCGTCAACTCTGTGTGGTGCGAAGTGCGTCGGCGGCGATGAGTGTGGCGACCTGGCTGGGTCGGAGGTCGGTGGTGTCGATGACGTGGGCCTCCTGGTGATGCCAGGCTCGGGCGTCGTCGTAGTCATCGAGGTGTTCCAGGCGCCATGTGGAGTTCGGCATGGTGGAGTCGGTTTCGATGCGCCGGAGAAGTTCGTCGCGGTCGGCGTGGAGAACGAAATGCCGTAGCGGGATGTCAGCGGTTTCGAGTCCGGCGCGGATTTCTCGCCAATATTGGTGGACCAGAACCGATTGGGGCACGACCAGGATCCCGCCGACGTAGTCGAGGATCTGTGTTGCTGCGGCGACGACCAGTCCCCGCCAGGGCTGCCAGTCTTGGAAGTCCCGGACGGGTTCGGTGGAGAGGACGTGACGGAGCATGACACCGACTTCTTCGGTGTCGAAGAGACGCGATCCGGGTAGAAGCGCGATCAATTCCTTAGCTGTGGTGGTCTTTCCGGCTCCGAAGGTCCCGTTCAGCCAGACGATCATGGAGCCGAGCGTAATCGGTTTTCACCTGGCGAAGGCCGCCAGCTGGGCGGTCACATCCGCGGGTGGTCTGCGGGTGTCGATCTCCACCGTGGCCGCGGCGCGGAGTAGTGGAACAACCTGAACAGTGTCAGCCGCGATCCGCTCGCGATCCTCGACAGCCTTGCCGAAGGGGTTGGTGTCACGAGCGGCAATCCGCGCGAGCATCACATCGATGGGTGCACTGAGCAAAACGACATGGTCGAACCGTGGATAGAACTTGTATTGGTTCCACACCGTTCCCCCGATGAACAGCAACTCGCCCGAACGCTCATGCTCGGTGAGGAGGGCATCGATGCGAGCTTCCCGCCACTGCCGTTCACCCCCATCGCCATCGGGTGTCGGCGCTTCTTCGATCCAGCCGCCGACATCGGTGTCTACCACCCGGAATCCCTGTTCTGACAGCAGATTCAGCACGGTGGATTTCCCCGTACCGGACATCCCCGTCACCAAGATCAAGGCCACAATCCCACCCTAGCGAGTCCCCCGCTCTCCATCGCCGCAGCGGACGGATGTCCGCGGCCCGGCAAACGCACTACCTTGCCGCTGAGCGCTTGGAGTGGGAACGGTCGGTTGCCTATCTGGAATATCAACGCGCCGAGATCATCTCGGCTTTTTGTGTTAGCCTGCGGGCCGGGGAATCGGGGAGGATCTTCGCGTGGACGAGCGGGTCAGTAGTGCGGGAATGGATCTGCAGCAGTGCAGTTCTGCCCTGGCTGGCAGTCAAATCAGTTCGGTGCGGTTGGTTGGTGAGGCGCTGGACCGGATCCGTGAAAGCCAGCCCACCGTCAATGCCTTCCGTCTGGTATGCCGGGCGGCTGCGCTGGACGAGGCCGCGGTCGCCGATCACCGTCTCGCGGCTGGGGAACGTCTGCCGCTGCTCGGAATCCCGATCGCGATCAAGGACAACATCGACATCGCCGGAGCGCCCACCGCTTTCGGCTGCGGCGGTGAGTTCGAACCCAAGGCGACCGATTCGGAGGTCGTGCACAGGCTCAAAGCCGCCGGGGCGATCGTGATCGGCAAGACCAACACTCCCGAACACTGCGAATGGCCCTTCACCCACGGGCCCGCGTTCGGCCACACCCGCAACCCCTGGCATCATGATTACACCCCGGGCGGATCCTCCGGCGGCAGCGCCGCCGCGGTCGCTGCCCGCCTGGTCCCGGCCGCGCTCGGCTCCGACAGCGGCGGATCCATCCGCGTCCCGGCCGCGTGGACCAACTTGGTCGGCATCAAGCCCCAACGCGGACGTGCACCTCTCGCTCCCGACAACAACGACTGGCACGGCGTCACCGCCGTCGGTCCCCTGGCCCGCACCGTCGCCGATGCTGCCTTGCTCCTCGACATCATCTCCGGCACCCACGGCTCCGATTCGCCGGTGCCGAGCTCGTTCACCCAAGCTGCCCGCCGAGACCCGGCCCGGGTGAAGATCGCTCTTTCCCAGGCCATTCCGTTCACCTTCTTCCCCGCCGCACTCGATCCGCAGGTGCGGCACGCGGTCGAAAAGATCGCGACAACCTTGCGCGAACTTGGTCACCAGGTCACCGCGGCCGACCCCGACTATGACCCACGACTGATCCTGTCGTGGAGTTCGCGATCCAGCAGTGGCATCGCCCGCGCACACCGCGACCTGCCATCGGCCACACAGATCGCCGGGCACACCCGCTGGAACGTGCGCTTCGGCCGCCTGAGCGGGTCGGTAGCCCAATGGGCCCACGAGGTCGTCGAACCGATACTCGCACGCAAGATCGGGAGGATCTTCGACAGGTTCGATGTGGTCCTCGCCCCAACCACCGCAACACCCCCACCAACCGTCGACGCCATCGATGGGGTATCGATCTACACCGCGTACCGCAAGGCCATCACCAGCTGCCCGTATACCTTCGCCTGGAACGTCCTCGGCTGGCCCGCCATCAACATCCCCGCAGGCTTCACCGTCGACGGCCTGCCCGTCGGCGCTCAGCTGATGGGCGGCCCTGACAGCGAAGCGACACTGATATCGATTGCCTCGCAACTGGAATCCCGACTGCAGTGGCACCGCCACCGGCCCAAGACCCTCCCGAATTAGCAGCGACCAGCCACGTTCAGCTCGTCCATCGGTTGTCTGAACCACCTGGGCAGTGGACGGCCATGGATAGCACTCACCTAACACACTCACCAGCCGCGACCCGGGCGTTCCGGACCGGCCGCGGGCTCGACCGGCGAGCGCACGCACATGCCGATTACGCGACGTATGGCCCGCTGTTCTGTGGCAGGTGCGTCATAGGGTGCCCCGGTAGTTCAGGGGCCGGGTCTGGTTCTGATTCAGTCTGGGTGTGCGGGTCGGGGCGGCCCGGGGGTCGCCAGCCGAGTTCGTCGGCGCGTAGGACAAGTAGGTCCATGCAGTCGTGAAGGTGTGGAAGAGGTTCGCCGAGATGTTCACGGGCCGAGCGGATGGCATGAACGGGTTTGCCCGACATCATCAGATGGTCGAATTCGGCTCGGGCCTGTCTCGACATCTGATCCCATAGTTGTTGAGGCGAAACGCGTCTGGTCACTTGGGCACATCACCACATCCTCGGCCGGATGGCCAATCAGTTTTGTCGACGCAACAACCTCGACTACCGAATGGTGGGTGCACTGCGTTACTCGAACCACGGCGGAACACGTCGGCGCACTGCGATTCAGTTCATGCTCGTGCAGCGCACCCCAGCGCGCTGGGCCAGCCGTTCGTTTCCGACGAACAGGTGCAGGTAGTTGGCCTCGTCGATCCTGCTGGCGTGGTCGAAGTCCTGCCGAGCCAGTCTCCGCACTGTCGCGCTGATTGTGCTGGCGAAGTTCTCGGGCCATCGGATGGTGCGTACGGCCACCACCGGTGCACGATCGACGTCGGCCAGGCCGACCGAAACCGCCAGATGCACCGAATCGGCGGGCACGAAAACTCGGAAAGCCAACGGGCACTGGGCATCCGACGTCCGGACAACTGCCGGGGACTACGGGGTGGCGGCTGTGTCGGGACGTCCGTCAGGCCGGCACGGAATGCCGAGTTCTCTGCTGATATAGGCCTGGCGGCCATTGACGACGACCGTCTCCGGTCCGGTGATGGCGAGGTCTTGTGGACTGTTCACGCCGAACACGGTGCGGAAGGTGTCAATCGTAAGTTGTGGGATCTTGTCGAGTCGGCGATCGAAAAAGCCGGCGCTCGAGCAGAAGGGGCCGTACCACCATTCGGTGTAGCCGGTTCCCTTGCCGTCCAATTCCTGCCAGCCGGTTGCGCGTAGTTGCAGGTCCAGGTTGTCGAGGTCAGGCCCGGTGACGGTGTCGAGCATGATGATCACCGCTTCCAGATCTCTCGCTTCCTGCAGGAATTGGATCGCGCTGAGGCCCTCCACCGCAGGGGCTTCGAGAGTCACGATGTCGTAGCCGGGCAGGGTTCGCAACACCCATTCCAGGCGCTCGGCGAAATCGGCCCAGTCGGTGCAGCGGTCGGGCGCACCACGTTTGGTGGGCTGTTCAGCGGTCAACACGTTACGCAGCGCCCACGGTCCGGTGTCGAACCCGGATTCGTCGCCGGCGGTGTAGCGGGTGCGCTGTAATTCCATGCCGAGCCCGTCGCGCATGACCGCGACGACCGCAGCCGATACCTCCCGAAGTTCGCTGGGTTCGGAATGGCTCGGGCTCCACCGGGTTTCGAAGCGTTGCTCGTTGTAATAGGCCTGAAACCATACCGGCTGGGTTTGTAGCACGCTCAGCAACCGCTGCGCGGCAACCGGATCCGGCGGGATCGTGACCGTGGCCTCGACTGCACCGCCGTTCTCATAAATCATGATGTCGGTGCCGGTACCGCTGTCACGCAACCGGACGAACGCCCATTTCTGGATCAGGTTAGCGTCATCGTCGAATTCGATGTCCACCAGCTCCGGAATCGTGGCGCGCAGCTCGTCCCAACCCTCAGTGGTCATGATCGTCCCTCCCATACTCTCTCTCACCGCAGAACGTATCCGCCGCCACCGACAACGCCGCCCCCCAGTAGGTCGCGATGACCGACAGTCCCGAATCTCACGCGAGCCAGAGCCACCATGCAGCAACACACCGAGATCTGGCACAAACCTGCCCGCAGGAAACGCACTCAACTGGCACCCCTCTATGTCAAGACGTCGGGGTGGGTGCGGGGCTAGCCTTGTGAGTGGGTCCGGGATGTGGCTTGTCCGAAGGGCTGGTGTGCGGGTTGGAGCCGGTCGCGCTGGAGTCAGTAGTCGTTCCCGATTGCCCTCCCGGGCCTGCTAATTCGCGCCTCCGATGATCGGTGAGCATCCGGGCGTAGACGACATTCGACAGTCGTCGTTTGAGGGCGCGCAGGGCTTCCATCGAGGTCTTCCCGCCGGTTTTGCGGCTGTCGTAGTAGAGCCGGCCCGGGGTGCGGTTGCGTAGTTGAACGATGGCCATGATGTGCAGGACTCGGTTGATCTTGCGGTTGCCGGCGCGGGAAAGCCGGTGTCGCTGTTGATCTCCCGAAGACGCGTCCAGTGGTGCGGTGCCGTTCCAGGACGCGAACCGGTCCCGGTCGGCGAAGCGGCGGATGTCGCCGGTGTCGGCCAACAGCCTTGCTGCGGAGGACGGTCCGATCCCGTGCAGGTCCATCAAGGTCGAACCACGGTCGGTGACCAGCTGCCGCAGTTCCTTGTCCGCGGCCCTGGTCTTGCGGTCGATGGTTTCCAGGTCCTCGATCAACTCCACCACCAGCCGCAGCCGGACCCGCGCTGCCGCATCTTGGGGGGTGATCGGGGCGATCAGCTCGCGGGCCTGCCGCGACGACAGGAAGGTCTTGGCGCCACCGGGAATCAGCTCCAGGAGCAGCCTGTGCATCCGGCACAGGGTTTCGGTGCGGGCGCGGCCGAGTTGGTCGCGGTGATCGGCGAGCATGCCCAGCACGATCAGATCCGGATCGGCCTCGACTCGTCGCAGATTCGGTGCGTGCAGTGCGGCGAGCGCGACCGAGTGGGCATCGACCGGGTCGGTCTTGCGTCCGTTGCCGGTCGCGAACACCCGCACCTGCGCCGAGAGCTTCGCCGGCACGTCGATGACAACTTCGCCGTCGTGGACCAGACGGTGCGCCAAGTGCCGTCCGATGCCGTTGCACCCTTCGACAGCCCAGATTCGGTCGGTGAATCGTTGTGCAGCCGTGAGCATTTCCGCATATCCGAGGTTGTCGGTGCTGTATCGACCGGTGGCCATGATCTTGCCTGTCGGGTCGATGGCTTCGATGGTGGCGGAGCGTTTGTGTGGATCCATTCCGATGATGACGGTCATCGCCGGTTCCTCCCGTGCTCGACATGGTGGTGTCCGTGCGGGAGGGCACCGCTAGTTCGAGCATGGGGCAGGCCCCTCTTCAGCCACTCCCTGCACGGCACCCGATGGGAGGCAAGCCAATTGAGAGCCACACCAATCCAGACGGCGGGCAGCCGCATAAAGGGAGCATCCCACCGGGCACCTGGATCAAATCCTGGCCGGGATCCGATCCTGACACCAGTCTCTAACTAGCCGCATGTCGCGCTCAGCGGACCGGCCAGCGCGGGCGCCGGAAGATCAAGTGGCCGTGTCCATCCGGGGCCGGCTGAACCCGCACCGATATCAGCGCGTCTGTGAGCTACCGCCCGGCCGATCCCTCGGGACCGGTTGCGTGTTGCTCTGGACTTCACCTGCTACGTGCCGTTGATCCGCGGCGCGTGGCATGCACGGGGAGTGTGCTTGGCCCGCAACCGATCCGACTTGGGCAGACGGGTCGAGGGGGCCGGGGAAGCGCTGCCGATGATGATTGCCGGACGTTGGGCAGCTCTTGTGGTCCGTCAGGCCCTGGAACGCGAGAATTCCCCGTTCGTATCATTGCGAATATCCGGTAACCGTCGCTCAGCTCCAGGCCGAGGGCCACGAGATCCGGGACGAAGACATCGCCCGGCTCTCCCCGCGAGCACTGCACCCTGAACCTGTTCGGCCGCTACAGCTTCGCAGCCATTCTTCCGGCCGCCGGCGCCGTGGAGGAGATGGATGTGGTGGGCGAAAGCGATGCTGCGGACGCGATCAGCGGTTCGGGGGGATGCTGAGTTTGTGGTGGAACAGGTTGGTGGGGTCGTATTTTCGTTTGAGTTCTGACAGGCGGACCAGGTGATCGCCCCAGTAGGCGGTCCAGATGTCGTCGGAGGTGGCGTTTTCGGCCATGTCGTCATCGCCGATGTAGCCGCCGACGCTGTACGGGCGGAAGACGTTGTAGGCCTCGTTCAGCCAGCTGTCATTGGCTTGTCCGGCCTGGATGAGGCTGTCTTCGTCGGGGAATTCCGCGAGCTCGAACCAGCTGGACATGCCCATCGCCCAGGTGGCGCCGCGGACCGGGATCGCGGTGGTCTCCAACAAGGGGCCGTCGTCGGGGTTCAGGCTGACCAGTTGGATTCGGCTGCCGGTCAACGGTTGTCGGGCGATGACCTCGGCGAGGTGGTCGATGCATTCGGAGTTGAGCGGTTCCCGGAGGAATCCGGCGCGGATGGTCATGTAGCGCAGGTGTTCGTCGCGTTCACGTTCAATGGCGCTCAGGTCGCTGTACCAGGGCGCCGAGGTTTGGGTCAGTCCGAAGTCGCGCACCGATTCCAGGAATGTGACCGCCTCGACCTGTTTGTCGGTGGTCGGCGGCAATGCGGCTTCCAGGTCCGCGAGCAGAGTGTCGCGGTCGGTTTCGGTATCGGTGAGCACGGCACCGACGAACTCCACCTCACCGAGCCAGACACAGATCCACGGGTTGGCGGTGCGCGGCATCGACAGCGCGTAGTGCTGTAACAGGGTGAAATGCTTCGAGAAGTCGATTTCGGAGCGTTTCCACTTGTAGGAGAACCGCGCCACCGCTCGTGGGGCCTTGGTCAGTTTGATCTTCGCGCGGGTGATGATGCCGAAGGAACCGGTGCCGTTGCCGCGGACGGCCCAGAACAGATCGGGGTTGGTGTTCTGGTCGGCCACCCGCAGTTCACCGTCTGCGGTGAGGATCTCGACCTGCAGGATCTGGTCGGTGAGGATGCCGGCGGTGCGGGAGTAGTGGCCGTAGCCGCCGCATTGCAGTTGTCCGCCGACCCCGACGGTGACGCAACTGCCCGCGGGCACCATGAATCCGCCCTGATTGAACGCCTCCCGATACAGGTCGCCGAGCAGAACGCCGCCTCCGACGATCGCTACCTGCTCTTCGGAGCGGATCTCGATTTCGTTGAATGCCGCCATGTCGATGACCAGGGCCTTGTCGTCCTCGCCGCCGAGACTCAACCCCTCGAACGAGTGTCCGCCTGAACGAGCCACTACCCGTGCGCCGGCACTCCCGCGCACAGTGTCGAGCACAGCCTGTATCTCTTGGACGGTCGTCGGCTGCACGATGCCCAGCGGCCGATAGCGGTTCCGCACGTTCCAGGTGGCCCGGGCCCGGTCGAAGTCGGGATCGCCGGGAAAACTCATCCGCGTCGTCGGCAGCTTGCCCTGAAGAAGCGTCCGGATCTCGGTCACGAACTCCCTCTCGTCGGTGATACACCCGTTCTCACCGCCAACAATGCAGGCCGATCGCCGCCGAGCCGTTCAGTTTGCCGCGCGTGTCGCAAGGGTATTCACCGCAGCCGTCAACTGTGAGGGCCGGAGTTCCAGGCCCCGCCTCCAGCCCTCCGGCCGGTGCTAACGTGTGGTCGGGGGAGGATCTGGTCCGATGCCGGATGTGGGGATGATCTACGAAGAGCGATACAGCTTCAACCCGAAGACATCCTTGTTTCTGCTGGTAGCCGGGGTCTTTGTGGCATGTGCGATCTTCACACCCGGAGGTTCGCTGGCTCTGCGGATCGCCGTTGCACTGCTGTTCAGCGTCGGCGGTCTGCTGGCGCTGGCGACCTCCCTGTCACGCAAGGTGGCGCTGCGCGTCGATGTAGCGGAGATCAACCGGCCGGACCGATTCGAGGTCGACTGAACGCACCATAGCGCCGATGGTGATGCCTTCGAAGTCCTCTGCTATCCGGTCTGGACTGCAATAATCGTTGTGGGGGAGCGGATCTGATTAGCGGAGGTAGTTCCGATGGGTAATGATCCAGCCGCCGACGAGAACGAACCGGTCACCGGCACCGAACTTGAAGAAGATGCTCAGGAACCCGAACAGCGGACTCCGCCGCCCCGTGTAGGCGCGGTTCCCGACTCCGTGGTGTTCATTCAGCCCCCGCCTGTCACCTAGGCTCGCTGCCGTCCATGCGGCGTTTTTCGTACCCCCGGGACGGAACGCGCTATTCCAGCCCGGTACTTCGGGCCTGGCTGCTTGATCGACGAAAAAGCTTGGGGGAGGGGCAAACTCCGCAATCTGCCGACCCACGCTGCTGCTGATGAACGCACCGTCATGCTGCGTGTCGCACGCTGTGATCGGGACGGGTGGAGGGAAATACGTCGACAGGCTCCCTCGGCCCCCGGCAGAGTGGCTGTCCGTGACCAGCAGTGAACTGTGGACCCGTGCGACTGCCGAGCGCTACGACGCCGAGGAGACCGAGATGTCCTCGGCCGCCGTACTCGGGCCGACTCTCGCGTTCCTCGCCGATCTTGCTGGAGCCGGCCGGGCACTGGAGTTCGCCATCGGAACCGGACGAGTGGGGGTTCCGTTGCGCGAACGTGGTGTGCCGGTTTCAGGTATCGAACTGTCCGAGCACATGGTCGCGGTCCTGCGTCGAAAGATCAACGAGAGCAAGCTCCCGGTGACCATCGGGGACATGGCCACCACCGTCGTGCCCGGCGAATTCGCCCTGGTTTACCTCGTGTACAACACCATCACGAATCTGCTCACCCAGGACGAACAGGTCGAGTGTTTCCGCAATGCCGCACAGCATCTCGCGCCTGGCGGCCGGTTCGTCATCGAGTTGGGCGTGCCGCCGCTGCGGTTCTTGCCACCCGGCCAGATCGCGGTTCCGTTCGACGTTTCCGACCGGCATCTCGGCTTCGACACCTTCGACGTGGTCGAACAGATTCTCGTCTCCCACCACTTCACCCGCGAGGGGGACGACGGCCGCTACCGTCGCAGCAGCTCTCGGCACCGATACGCGTGGCCGGCAGAACTGGACCTCATGGCCCGGATCGCCGGCCTCGAACTGGAACGTCGCGTCGCGGACTGGAACGGAGCGCCGTTCACCCAGGACTCCGCGAAGCACATTTCGGTGTGGCGCAAGCCAACCTGAGATCAACACTTGGCTGTCGTCCAAAGGTTGCCTGCAATCCCGAACGCACGTTAAGGGCCGAATCGAGCGCGGGTCGGGGTCAGATCCGGTCCGTTGGAAGGAATTCGAGGCCGTCGCGCAGGAGGTCGAACGCGTGATTGGTGGCGCGGATCGCTTCCGGGTAACGGTCCGCTGCGGACTCGCCGTCGACGAGGCTTTGATGATTCATGAGGGCGAGTTCGCGCTGTACCACGATCACCTGGGCGGCGGTGAGGCGCGCGGTGAGCCCATCGAAACCGTTCTCGCGCAGGGCATCGGCGAGTGTGTCCACCCCGCGTGCGGTGTAGCGCAGCAGCCTTGCCGCGAGAGTTTCGGTGCCGGAGACCAAGCACAGGAAGGCCATGATCTCGGGGTCGTCGTTCAGGCCGGAGTTGGGGTCGCGCCGCCGCAGCGCGTCCAGTTGCGCTTCTCGCAGCGCGTCCAGCGGCGGTTGCCCGCTTCGCCGTGCCCGGACCGTTCTGGCGGCTTCGTCCTCGTGGTCGGCGAACCGTTGCAGAACGAGATCTTCCTTGGTCGGAAAGTATGCGAACAAGGTTCGCCGGGAGACCTCCGCTGCTCGCGCGATATCGGTGATCGAGACCTGGTCGAATCCCGCTTCCAGGAACATGCGGATCGCCGTGGCCGCGATCGTCTCGCGCAGGCGCACCTTCTTGCGTTCCCGCAGTCCCATCGGTTCGGTCACGGCCTCATCGTAGCGCATTAGTAGATCGGGTATATTCTTGCACTAAGTCTACTTAGGGGATAGCGTGCGAACCGAAGTCATTGTGGTCGGAGCCGGGCCGACCGGCCTGATGCTGGCCACCGAGCTCACCCTCGCCGGAATACCGGTCGTCGTGCTGGAAAAGCAGCACACACGCAGTACCCAGTCCCGGGCAGGCGGACTGCAACCACGCACCGCAGAGGTACTCGACCTGCGTGGATTGCTGGACCCGCTGCTCGATCGCGCGCTGCCCCGCGGCGAGTTCGGTGGGCATTTCGCCGGACTTCCCGTCGAATTGGACACTCGACGGTGGCAGACCCGCCACCCGTACCCGGTCGCCATCCCACAGGCCCGGCTCGAAGCCTTCCTCGAACAGCGGCTCCTGGACCGAGGTGTGCCGGTGCTGCGCGGATCCGAAGTATCGGCCATCGAACAGGATTCCGACGGCGTCACCGTCGCCGGCATTCGCGCCAGCTACCTCGTCGCCTGCGACGGCGGGCACAGCACGATCCGCAAGCTGCTGGGTGTGCCGTTCCCCGGCACTGCGGGCACCACGTCCTCGGTGGTGGCAGACCTGACGCTCGCGGCCCGATCCGCGGCGGTCCCCAGCACGTCCGAACACTTCAGCCGATACATCAAGTCCGCGGGCGGATTTTTCAGCGTTCTGCACCCTATCGAGGGTGAGCTGTACCGGATGATATTCGGCACGCTCTCCGCGGAGGGGCCCGACCGCGACACCCCCGTCGCGGCCGAGGAAGTCGAGGAAGTCCTGCAGGTGGTATACGGGCCCGGAACGAAACTCGGTGAGTTGCGCGCAGCATCCCGATTCAGCGACGCCACCCGCCAGGTCGAGCGCTATCGCGAGGGACGAGTGCTCTTCGCCGGAGACGCGGCCCACATCCACCTGCCGATCGGAGGCCAGGGCGTGAACCTCGGCATCCAGGACGCGGTCAATCTCGGCTGGAAACTCGCCGCGACGGTTCACGGGTGGGCACCCGACGGATTGCTCGACAGCTATCACACCGAGCGCCATCCCGTCGCCGCGCGGGTACTGCGCACGACCCGCGCACAGGGCGTGATCATGAACCCGAACCAGGACGAGGACCTCGCCGCGGTCCGCGACCTATTCACCGACCTGCTCCGGCTCCCCGACACCAACCACGTCATCTCAGGCATGATGTCGGGCCTGGACATCCGATACCCCGGGGTCGGTCCACGCATGATCGACCTCGACCTGACCACTGCACACGGCCCGAGCCGAGTCAGTCGGCTGCTGCACTCCGGCCGTGGCCTGCTGCTGTGTTTCGACGACACACCACGGTCGATCGACCGCTGGACCGACCGGGTCGACCAGGTCATCGCCGAGACCGGCGACGACGCCACCACCGTCCTGATCCGGCCCGACGGCTACATCGCCTGGTCCGCGACCGATACCGAACCACTCGAATCCGCACTCACCCGATGGTTCGGCTGAACAGCGGCCGAACCGGCCAGCCCAGGGCATGGAAGATCAACTGGGACTGTCGATCCGGCGCCACTGAACGCACCATACTGCCGAATGGCGCGCTGATCGAACCGGCCCGGCGTGGTGGCCGGCACTGAGACAGACCGCAGCGCAGAACCATTCGTAATGCCTACTCGGGCAGGATCGACCGGCGCCGAACGACCCTGCGGTACCACGTGATCCTCGCCCGTCCGTGAGGGGAACCTTGCGGGTATCAGAGTCTCGCAGGGTTCCCCTCACGACCCGTCAGACCCGGCCGCGGACCAGGTCGATCAACCGCCCGAGCACGTGATCGCCTGCCGCGCGCAGGCCGTTGTGTTCGTACTCGTTGGTGATCCACGGTCGCAGCGTCGGGATCAACCGGGCGGTCTCCTCGGAGAACCTCCGCTCGACGTACATGTCGTTGGCGTAGATCGCGGCCGCCGCCGGGACCGTGCACTCGCGCAGCACGTCGGCGTCATACAGCCGCGGCCACTGGTGTGCGGCGAGCAGCTCGGCGGTCTGCTTCATCGGCCGGAGACCGTGGAAGTCGTCGAAGAGCCAAGGGAACACGTGTTCACCGGTGAACAGCGTCCGGTCGGTGCGGAACTCGTCCGGCAGCACGCGCTCGGCGGACCAGTGGGTGGCGAATCCGTCGGAGTAGGACGACTCGTGGATCACCGAGTACAGCGGATTTCGCGCGGTGAACGGCAGCGAGTTGGCGACGTCGTGCGCGAAGGCGGAGGACTTCGGGTCGCGTTCGAGCAAGTAGTGCAATACCTCCTCGCCGCCGCCGGCACCGAGGACATACCCGAGCTGCTGGAACAGCCGCGCGGTGAGCGGACTGCCGTCGGGCAGCACGACTGCCCCGTCGTCGAGCATCGGCAGCAGCGCCTCGACCCGGCCGCGATCGCCCGGATAGCGGCGGTAGTACTGGCGATTGCGCTCGATCAGATTGGCGAACGTCGCGGTGTAGACCTCGTCGGGATGCCGCGCGATCGGCGGCAGCCCCCCGGTGAAGAAGGCCTCGGCCAGGCTTTCGGGAGTGTGGGAAAGGTATGCGAGCGTGCAGAACCCGCCGAACGACTGACCGAGCACGCTCCACTTGTCGACGCCCAGCTGCCGTCGCACGAACTCCGCGTCGCGGACGATCGCGTCGGCACGGAAGTGGGTGAGGTATTCGGCCTGCTCGGCCGGAGTGCCGGACAACGTGCCGACCGGCGTAGACCGCCCGGTGCCGCGCTGATCGAGCATCAGCACCCGATATTCTTGCAACGCCCGCGGCAGCCAGCTCGGCGCCCCGCGCGACGGCCGCGGCGCCTCGTGCCCGGGCCCGCCTTGGAGGTAGACGAGAAACGGTCGGTCGCGCCCGTCCGGATCGGCGATCTCCCGAGCGAAGACGGTGATCTTCGGGCCGTCAGGGCGGGAATGGTCCAGGGGGACGGAGAATTCGTGCTCGGCGAGCACCAGGCCGGGGATGCACACGCTGGTTGACATACGCGCGATCCAACCAGACCGGACGCCAGGCCGGCCACGAGAATTCAACCCCGGGAGTCCATTGTATTCGGCCCGTTCGCAGGCGAGTCGGGCACGAACGATGGACGTACCATCCAGAACGCAGATCAGCAGACCACGCCCCACCTGCGCGGTTCATATCGGCCACACGGCAAGCTCGAAGATCAACGCGCAGAGATCATCTCGGCGAGTCGAACGTACACTCCTGCACCGCGGACCGCGCTGACCGGACCGGCCAGCGTGTCGCGGCGGAAGATCAACCGGCTGTGCCGATCTGACGCCGGACGGACGCGCCATATTGCCTCAATGCTGAATGGTCGTTAACGAGCACGAGGCCCCAGCACGCCGCGACTGAGGATCGTTAGGGACTGCTGCGGGAATAGGTGTCAACCTGATCTTGCAGCAGTCCCGTTCGTCACGGATGTCGACACCATCGCTGGTGCGGCCAATCTCATTCGGCGGTATGGCTATAAGGCTGACCCTGAAGGCATCAAGCTGCACAAAGCTCTTGCTGACCAAGTGCAGGAATTCGCAGGCTGGCTCGGCCTCGGCCTGGAGCGGTGAACGCACTGTGCCGATTGCAGGATGGGTTGGGTTGCCCCTGGTCGGGCGCACTCGGACCTGGCACGTGAGCGCGGAGACCGGAGCTTCCTGAAACATTCATTCGCACAATAGCTTCAGCCCGGCCCCCGGCGCGTCGTCAAGTTCGTGGCGAGTGCTCGCCGTGCCGTCCGGGCGCCGCGCTGCCCTGCTACTCGCCGAGATCGGTTACCAGTTGGGCGACTTCGGGGTAGTTGTCGTAGCGCCGCTGGTGCAGCGCGGCGATTTTCGTGCCCAACTCGGGGTCGGGATCGTCGGTGATGTCGAAGGACACGAACCTGTCCACCAGTGGAAGGCCGATGCGGTCGGTGTGCAGATGGGCCGGGTGGATGAGGTATTCCCAGTAACCCGCTAGATCGTCGATGACGTAGACCGCGCCGTAGTCGTATTCGCCGCCGAAGTCGGGTCCGAGGTGAAGTGCTGGACCGACGCAATCTGGCCGCCTCGGTTGCGCAGACTCTCCAGGGCTTCTTCGAGCTGTTCGCTCGAGACGCCGGGCTTGATGGTGAAGCGATTGCCGTGGTAGATCATCGATTTCGAGCCTTTCGGGTGGCGTTCTCGGGTCACGAATGCGGTAGCGGCCCAAACGAATCGAAAGATCGACGAGCCGAGGGTATCTCGCCAGCGCAGCGGCCCACCGTCATGCCGACCGATGAGCGCACTCAAAGGAAAGCCTCCAGAACGGTTTCACAGAAGGCGATGTCGACTGCATCGTCAGCGATGAACCGATCCGCCTCGGCCAGCAGAGCCAATGCCCGGTCTGTCACGTCCATGTCTACGAAATGGTCGAGCTCGAAACATGCCATGCCCTCCCAGATGAGCTCCTCAGCCCTGTCTCGGGGTTCGTGATCGCGGATGTGCCACCACATGCGGTCCAGACGCACTGTCGCCGTGAACTCATCGAGAATTCCGAGTCGCCATGAACGTCCGATCAGCCCGCAGACTGCACTCCAAAACCCCAATGCCGGCAGTTCTGCCAGGTCCTGCTCTGATTGCACCCGTAGATGGTGGACAGCATCATCGATGCTCGGGCGCCAGATCGAGGGCATGGCAGCCAGTGCGAGCGCGGCAGGCCAATCGCCTCCGAGCGCCACGACAGGCTTGGCGAGATCCATCCAGTCCACGTCGTCGAAACAGGCACCGAACTGTGAATCAGTCAGGGAGTGAACCACTTGCGCCAATCCAGCCCCACCCACCCGCCGGAGCGTAGCAGCGTCACGTTCTCGGACCTGAATCCGGGCGAATCACGATCATCTACATGACATAGCGGCAACATCCTCTTTCTGCACCGCAGACCGCGCTGGCCGAACCGGCCAGCGCGGTGCAGCGGAGCGCTGGATGTCAGTGCCCTTTGCGACAATTCGCTGCATGTCGATCTTGCTGCCGTCCGATCCGTTGAATTCGAGACTGTATTCGGACTGGGTGCGCCGGTTCGATTCCGGCATGATCGAGTCCGCCGAGGAACTGGTAGGCACGCTCGTGGTGCAATTCCGGAGGACGCAGAAGCCTGGTGCATTTGTCGATCAGATCGGTTGGCGGGCACGGGACCTGCCCGAGGCGCATCGTCCTTGGTTTTGGGACATGATCGGTCACTGGCTGAGTGCAAGCGTGGGTGATCGGTACCTGGGTAAGCGTTTTCGCACAGCGGCGATGACCGTCTACGGCCTGGCCAGGACCGCCGAACGGGAGCACTCCCTGCCGGTGCATGTGGATTACCACCGGGAAAACACGCTGCTGTTCGCTCGGGCGGGCGCACTCCCGGTCAAAGAGGTAACGGTCCACCAGCACTGGCTGGGCACAGTGGGATCCGCAGCGGATGCACACCACGAGTTCGTGCGACTGCTGGTAGCGCTTGCGCACGGCGGAGCAGCACTCGGTGCAGATCTGCATCGGCGCGTGCGGGCCTCGGCCAAGGCCGCAGGGCTCGGCGTGGATGAAGATGCTCGCGTGCTGCGGGATGTCCTCGCCGCCTGTACGTCCGCGAAGGTGCCGAACGGGCTACTCGACGGTGCGGCAAAGGTCTTCGCTCAGACACCGGTGGCCGACGCCGCACTCCTCCTGGATCTGTTCCCGGCGACTGCCACCGACGGCGCGGCGTTGCTGCGCATGCTCGATGCCGCCGGTGCAATCGCTGGCATGGCTGACGGAACACTCACGCCCGCAAGGGGGCTGGCGGGTTGGATCAGCCGGTTCTTCCATATGTACTGCTACGTCAAGGTGGCCTACGGCGGTATCACCATGCAGCAGATGCCTCCGGAACTGTTCGCCATGATCGAGCGAATCGGCCCACGACTGCGGGAATCCAGTGAGCGAATCGCCATGTCGTCAGGTCGATACAACTCCGCCTACATCGACGCCGATCTCGCCGACGCACTGGTATCGGTAGGTGTCGGCATAGACGGCCCACGCCATGGCGAAATGCACGTCTGGGGAGCGGCATCTCAGCGCGATCTGGTCGCCCTGGCCGCTGATCCGGTCCTGGGTCCGAAGCTCGAGGCCACCATGTACGCCGATGACAAAACCACGAGGTCCGTGATCGCCCGGCTGCCGGGGAATCCCGGAATCGAACGCTTGGTGCAAGCCAGGATCAGCGCTCTCATCGACCGAGTCGCGGCCGGCGGGCTCGTCGATGCCGAACTGGCCCTCATCGAACTCGACAAGCTGCTGGATCTGCCGACCGCCCAGGCACTCGATGGCATCGACGAAGCGCTGGCCGCCTTGGATGGCGTCGGCCCACTGCTAAACACACTCCGCGCGGGTATTCCCGACGAATTCTGTTGGCCTGCACTGGAAAACACCATTGCCGACCTGGGCGAGGTGCAGGGTGCCACGTCAACTTGGCCGCTGCTCACTATCTACAACGCGGACCGAGCCCTGGTAATCGATCCGCATGGACCGGTCGCCGACACCACCTTCACACTGCCTCCACACACGACCTCGCACGTAGTGTTCTACGCGGGCGGCGACTTCCTCGTCGGCTACACGCGCGGTAAAGGCCGCCCGGAGAAGGCGTTCTGGACCAGCGCACCCGCCGACATTTTCACTCCGGCCGAGACCTCCGGAATGACACCCTGTCGAGGCTGTTACGGCGGCGGCCTCGGGTACCAGTTCACAGCCCCCGGAGGGCGTCACGACGGTGCGGGAATCCTCCGCCCAGGTGATCGTCGCGGCATCGGAGAATGCCGGCTGCAGTTGAGCGACGGTGCGCGAGTGTGGAGTTACGCGGCATTCCGCACGGGACTGGACTACTGGGCGGAGGTCGACCCCGCGACCGGTGAACGTGCCGAATCCGGCTCGCTTCCGGACTTTTTCGCTGGCCACCCAATCCCCGATGGTAAGGAACTGGCGCGGTACGTCCAGTCCCACGCACGCCTGCCGGAAAGCATCCCCGACTCGCCGCTCGGCTCCACCGCGGGCGTAGTCGGGTATCGGATCACGCAGGATCGCCACGGCCCGACGGGATACCTACTCGAAGGCATCGACGGGCGCCGCGCCACCTACGCGGGCGGCCAGCGTACCGACGACCCGTGGGGAGTGATTCGCATGCCGGAGGGCGGTGCCGATCTGCTGCTGACCTATGGCGCGTGGACCGATCCGGTGCTGATCCGGGCGTATGACGGAGAGCGGGCCGTGTGGGAGGTGCGCACACTCGGCGACTCCCACACGAATATCACCGCCGGCCCGGAACTTCCGCCGATGTTTCCGCCGCCCGCCTTCTGGCACTTCCTCACACCGCGTGATGCCGAAGGCTCGCGGGTACTGCGCGATCTGGATACCGCCCATGTCAAGGACCTGCTCTCCACCGGCGCCCTTCCCCCCGGGATCCGCGACACCACACTCGCTACCGGCGTGCGGACGCAGGCCGCCCGGGCTTCCCGCCTGCTCCACCATCGCGAGCGAATCTCTCAGCGAGTAGCGATTATTCGATCGGGCGAGCCTGGGTGACTTGATCATAAGACATCCTCAAATGCCGCAGGCCGCGCTGTTCGGAACGGTCAGCGCGGGCCTGTGGATGATCAACCTGACTGTAAAGGGACACCGCGTAGCGGTGGAACTTGCCGGAGAATCCGGAGCAAGGTATCACTGGGAAGCTGTCTATGAATCGGGAAAACACCTGGTGGGCAAAGCGAGACGGTTCGGGGGGTGCTATGAACTCACATTTCTGGGGTGAAGCGCGTGCGGTAAGTGCAGTGTTGCTTGCTGTTAACTTCCTTGTCGGCGCAATGCTCATCGCTACCCGTCGCGGTGCCTGGTATCGGTATTGGCCGGCTCGCGATCAACGATCCCGCGCCACCCAACGGGTAGTGGTACTGACATACGGTGGCGCGGGGTGTCTCCTGCTGTTGTCGGCGCACTGGCCGCTGCTGGCATTTCCAGCGTTCGGAGGCCTCGGCGCTACTTTGTTCCTGACGGCGCGACGCCCGGAAATAGGTAATCGTGGGCGGCGCGGAATGAAAGGCGCGTAAGGCCACCGGTGACTTTCTTGGCGGGCACAGGGCCCGAGGCACACGGTCCCCACAGCTCCGCAGTCACTTGATCAATCCATTCTTGACCCACGAGAATCATTGCATCACACAATATCTGCTACTGCCGCTGATCGCTCGGTTCGAAGCGGCCACGAGTCGGCCTCGAAGATGAACGGGCCCACGGACTCCCGGCCGCGCACCGTATTGCCGAATTCCATGCAATTGCGTGGATTGTCCAACATGTGGCACGCGGTCGGGGCTCGGGTCCGTGACGTGCTATCAGGCCCGTGGCCGTACTACCGAGCAACAGATGGAGCATCCGCATCGGTACGAGCCGGACGGACATATAAGTCCTGGGTTGCGCGAGCGACGATCTTCCCGTCCGAATCATAGATCGTGGCAGTATGCGCGGTGATCGACTTTCCGCCGTCGCGGGTGACCTGACGGATCTCCTCGACCTGCGCACGGGTGAGTTCCATTGTGGTGGTGACAGTCCCGCGTCCAGGTGCCAGGAACTCGATACCGGCGGCGGTGTTCCAGACGCGGTATCGATCGCCGAGCTGTCCCTGTGGCATGAGCCCGAAGAACGGGTCGGTCATGGAGAACAGTGTGCCGCCGAATGCCGCCCCGTTGTGGTTGCGGTTCCAGAACCGGACTCGGAGTGCCACCCGGACCGAGGTCCAGTCGTCTGCGACATGCTCGACCCGCACACCAGCGAACAACAACGGCGGATATGCGCTCATGGCATACCGAAACACACGTGCCGAAGGCAGCCGCACCATTTCCCCAATTCTGGCCATACTGAGGCGTCTCCGGCCGGGCAGCTGTGCATTGTGCTGTTGCACAGCAGACTTGGGAGCCACCACGACCATCAGCAGAGTAGTTCAGATCCATAATGTGCGCTACGTTCACCGTAGCTCGCGGATAGCGCCAGCGCTGCCTAGTGAGGACATCGCGGAGGATCGCCGAACGCTGTGGTACCCAGATGCGAAACGCGGCAGCCCACTTTCTGCTCCAAACACGTATGGCGGGTGGAGATTCCGGGTGCCGAACGGGTCAGGCGCGCTGGTCCGGTTCGGTCTCCTCTTGTGCGTCGAGGCTTACGCGCGGCGCTGTGCTCGCCATCCCGCGCGCTGGCGTGAATTTATGGGCGTTGGCTTTGGCCCAGGCTCTGATCGCGTCGCTCTGTTTCGGGTTCATGCGCGGTGTCCAGCAGCCGATTCGAACGCTTTCAACGCCAATTTTCTGGCCGGTGAGAAGCTCTGAGAGCTGTTCGTACTGGGACGGTGTCACGAAGGTCAGGTAGTAGTCTCGGCCGGAATCCAGCGATGCCAAGACAGTGCCGAGGTCGAAGGCGTGCTCACCGATCTCTTCGAGGAACGCTTGGGTGTAACCGACGCGATCGTCCTCGGCATGCTCGGTCTCGAAAGCGGCGACCCAATCCCAGGGCAGCGCCGTGGGATGGGAGCTCAGCGATGTCAACTGCTCGCGGATGGACTCGGGGTCGGCCTCGTGGGAGATGACGGCCATGCCTGCGATCCCTTCCGGAGATTCGGCGTCGCCTGACGATTCGGCATCGGGGGTGAGGAGTGCCCGTTGTTGCGCCATGACGGCCCGCACTATGGAATCGAAAGCTGGTTGCTGGCGGGCATAGTCGTGGCTGTAGGCCGCAGCTTGCGAGGTCTGGCGCACTACGCGGTCCGGCTCGGGTGGGGAAGGCCAGAACTGCAGGAGGTAGCGGTCCAGTAGTGGCTCACCGTCGAGTCTGACGTCCTTCTCCCGCGCCTGGTCCATGCCCTGCGCGCAGTACCGTACCCGATAGTCGAGCCCTTCTCTCAAATCCAATTCCCAGCGGGCTTCGCCTGCCCATTGCACCAGGAAGCTTCGATCCGAGGCCGGGTAGAAGGAGACCTCCACGACGTCTTCCCATGCCAAATCCAGCGGGGGAGCCTGGTCGTGCACTTCGACGGTGAAGCCGACCTCGCCGGTGTGCAGCCCGGTGAGCAGGAAGAGCTTGCCGGGTACCGCGGCGCCGCACAGTCCTGACCGCTGCCCGGCGAACGCGTCGTGCATGCGCGAGTTGATGCCTCCTACAACACTTTCGACATAGACCTGACTGTAGGAGACACCGACTTCCTTCTCTAGCCTGAACACTTCTCACACCATCCCGACCGGCGAGAGCTCGACATCGTCGGGCAGCGTCGTGCGCAGTGAGAGACCAGATGACGAGGCGGCAGTGCTCTCAGCGGGATCGGTGCCGACCAGGTCGAGGGCGAAGGGGGCGACCGATATGTAGTGCGGGCTGGTCCGGGAACAGGTCATGCGGGCAGCGTAGAGAAGCCCACTGACACAACGACTCCCGAAACCTTGCGGCACGAACAATCGGAACCGGTTCACAGAATTCGAACCTGCGCGGTGCGCGCAGGCGGGCACCGCTGCCGAATGAGGTCCGCGCTGATGCGCTGCAAGCGCTCGGAGTCTCGGCTTCGAACGTACTATGCCGCGGACCGCGCTGACCGAGCCGGCGGATGGTAGGCGGGTTTCTGTGGGGAAGGCTCGGAGTCGATCGCCAGTGTCAGGTGGTGTTATCCCATCGGTTCCACGTCGTCGGTGTTCCCTCTCGTGGCTGGGGTGATGTTGGCGATCGCGTGCATCAGCCGTGACGCCGCTTCGCCGGGGTCGTGAATCGATAAGGCCTGGTTGACGATCAGCCAATCCGAGATGTCGTCACCGCGGACGTGCTTGCGATAACAGTTGTAGACCGCGTAGTAGGCGTACTCGATGGGATCGGGGAAGCTCAGATCGCCGTCTTGCAACGCGGTAATGGGCTCGAGATAGCGGTTGCCGATCTCGGCAAGATCCACCCCTGCGCGAGCGCAGTGAAGGGCATCGGCTGGAAGCGTGCTATCCACGGTGTGCCGCATCCCGACAACCGAGTCGCGGTAACGAAGTGAGGCAGGCTTTTTCTGGACGTAGTCGATCCAGCTCGCCAGGGCATCCTCGCACAGCGATAGGTGAACCTGCCGTCGCTGATCGGCCAGCAGTTGGAGGAAGAGTTGGTCCGGCGCCACGAGCGATTCTAACGATCGGTAAGAACCCAGCCGACAACGTGCACGGCGGCGGAGGAGGACCCACGCGGTCGAAGGCCGCAGGGGAAGCCTTCGAAAGGTTAACGAGCCGAGACGGTCTCAGTTCGCCGGATGCCCTGAGCCGAATTGAGCGTGTCGAACTGGACTGGTGGCATGCGGTTTGGTTGATGAGCGAGTGTGTCGGACAGGCCTTCTAGGATCACGTCATGCCCGACCGGTCCATCCAGGCCGTCCTCAAGGACGGGCTGATCAATCACAGCCACATCATCGAAACCACCGGATCGACACTGGAAGCAGACCCGCTGCTCGCGGAGCTGGCCACGCTGATCGAGGACGCCGACGATGCCGACGTGCGGGAGGCGGTGCTGTGGGCACTGAACTCTCCCGAGTGTGAGCACGTCGGCGAAGCACTGCAGTACTTCGGGCACGTATTCAGGTGGGAGTGGCTGCGAACCGAGATCCAGCAGCGTTTCGACGAGGCGACCTCCAGGCACGACCTACGAGCGATGCGCAGCCGGGAATGGGTTCTCGAGGCCTTCGAAGACGATTGGGAAGACCTCGAGCTGTATCCCTCCCTCGAAGCCCGTGCCGCAGCTCATCTCGTGTTGGTGCCCCGAGGCAACGTTCGGTTCTTCACTGGCGCAACACCGGTACTGGTGGTGGCAGGAGCGCCCATACACGAGGCACTGCCTGTGCTGACCATGTCCGACGGTGTGGCCTCGCGATGCGACGGATGGACCCTGCGGTCACTGATGACCGTGTGCGTGGTGGACGGACCGGGCGATCTCGGCTGTGCGATTCAAACCGCGATCGACCCCCGCGATCTACACGACGCGGATGTACACGAAGCGGCAACGTGGTGCGACGACGTCGATGCTGCCGGTGGTGCGCTCGTCATATCGCTGCCGGATCTACCCGCATCCTTTGATCGGGATCGGATCTACTCAGCAGGATTCGCGCGGGGCGGCACGATCCGAAATGCTATCGGAGCGTAGAACAACCCAGCGCACCGCACCACAAACGTCCTGTCTTGCCGCATGTCGCGCTGACCGAACCGGCCAGCCCTGGGCCTGGAAGGTCAACTGGGACTACTGATCCGGGGCTGACCGAACGCACCATATCGCCGATTTCAGGCTCGCATCAATGTGGTTCGGCGACCGCCGAGAGTTGAGCGGGCGGGGCCGGCGGACCGGCACGGTCAGCGTCTCGACGTTCCTGCGACCAGCAGCGCTTGCCACGCTGTCTCCCACTCCTCGGAGGAGACGATCGTGGTCAGCGTCATGGGGTTCCTCGTTACCCCACAGCGCGGCCGATGAGTTTGTGGCTCCTGGCCGGTCAAGGCTCATGACATTCTAGGAAAGGACACCGCCATGTCGGAGCTTCTCGTCGACTTCATCACCTCCCTCGACGGCTACGCATCGGGAGAGGGATGGCCCGGGTTCTGGGGCCTCGAGGGCCCGGAGTACCTCGCGTGGCTCGGCGAGCAGCCCGAGGCCACCCATCTGATGGGAGCGAACACCTACCGCCTCATGTCGGGCTTTGCCGCCGGCGAGGTCCCGAATGGCCAAGACGAGTTCAGGCCCGAAGAAGAGGCGTCCGTCGACGAGCTCACCCAAGCGTCGAAGGTGGTGTTCTCCTCTTCACTCGCGGAGCCACTGACGTGGGCCAATTCCACGCTCGTCCGCGACGACGCCGTCGAGGCGGTCCGCGCCATGAAGTCGAGTGGCGCGGGGCTCCTCAGCACGATCGGCAGCCTGAGCCTGTGCCGATCCCTGCTACGAGCCGGACTCGTCGACCGGTTCCGGGTCGTGATGTTCCCGGTGATCACCGGTGCCACGGGCGCAGAACGCATTTACGACGGCTATCCGGATGTTGCGCTCGAGATGATCGAGCACCGCACCTTCGACGGCGGCATCCAGCTGGTCGAGTACAAGGCCCGGGTGCTCGAGCACCCGCCGCTCGGCGCTCCTGCGTGACGTCGCCCATCCGCCGGTCTGGACCGAAGCGATGCTGAACGCATGAACTCATGAGCCAAGCACCCGACGCACTGTTATGCCGCGGACCGCGCTGACCGAACCGGCCGGCCCTGGACCTGGAAGATCAACCGGGACTGCTGATCCGGGGCCGACCGAACGCGCCGTATTTCCGATGGGGCAGTCCCGATCGACCGTGTGCCAGACGCTGTGTTGTCGATTGTCTGGTCTGTTCGGCATGTGAGACTCGAGCAGTGATGCGACGTGTACGGGTCCTTGGAAGTTGCGGCGCGTATCCGGAGCCAGGCCGGGCGTGTAGTGGATTCCTGATCGAATGGGATGGCTTCCGACTCGTGCTCGACCTCGGTTACGCGACGCTGCCGCGTCTTTTGTCGCATTGCCCGGACGGTGTGGTGCACGCTCGAACCCGACACCGACCTGCGGACCGTGTTCGATGTCTTCGAGTTACCCGGCGCTTATCGAGTCGGTCCGTTCGAGCTCACGGGTGTGCTGCTGCCTCACTATGTACCCAATGTGGGGGTCCGGTTGCAGGCCGGCGAGGTCGCTCTCGCCTATACCGGCGATACCGGTCCAGATCCGCTTCTTGCCACGCTCGGCCGCGATGCCGATGTGTATATCGTGGACGCGACAGACCGCGAAGCTGAACTCCTCCAACCCGATCGGAACCTGCTCACGGCGACCGAAGCCGGATATTGGGCAACCCGTGCGGGGGCGCGCAGACTCCTGCTCACCCATTTCTGGCCGGGCAACGACCGCGAAAAAGCCGCGGCCGAAGCACGATCCGTATTCGACGGCGAGGTAATCATCGCCGAGGAAGACCTCGATATCCCGCTCCCCGCACACTGACCACCCACTCGCCGGGCCTTCACCCGCCTCCACAGTTGACGCTGTGGGGTCGGGTCACGGGGAACACTTCACCACAAGTCGATCGCCGGACAGGAGCGTGCCCGCCTGCTTGACGTGTTGGAGTATCGGCGAGACTTCCATGCTCTGCATTCCCGGGAGGGATCCGATACGGTCGGTGGTGAATTCGAACAGTTCGTCGAGGTCGCGGCAGTGGGCCACCGCATGGAGGTTGTGAGGACCGGAAACGGCGGCGACGAAGGCTATTTCGGGCTCCTGTGCCAGGGCGCGTCCGACGCTTGTGATTGCCGATGGGTGCACTCGCAGCCACAGGTTCGCCCGGGCTCGGTAACCCAGTGCGGCCGCGGCGATTTCGACATCGATATGGACCACACGGCGTTCGAGCAGGGTGTGTAGTCGGCGTGCCGCGCGCCCGGGCGTGAGATCGGCTGCCGCGGCGAGATCAACGAAACCGGCGCGACCGTCCGCGGCCAGGAGATCGAGCAGCTTCTCGTCCTCGGCGGCCAGCCGGACCGGATCCCGTACGACGACAGGGGATTCGGCGAAAGGCGTGCCGGGGTCTGCGAGCATCGCTTCCTGCTCCGGAGTCAGCACACCACGCAACGCCGCCCAA
Source organism: Nocardia sp. NPDC088792 (assembly GCF_044750615.1). Lineage (NCBI taxonomy): Bacteria > Bacillati > Actinomycetota > Actinomycetes > Mycobacteriales > Nocardiaceae > Nocardia > Nocardia sp. NPDC088792. The sequence goes on along the minus strand of NZ_JBIVKC010000003.1, from coordinate 1,767,671 downwards.
TAATGACCGCGGCCACCGAGAAACTGACGCAGTACCACGGAGGCGTTGATGTCGAGCACGGCCGATGTGCGCGGCAATCGCCGCCCGAGAAGATCGTCGCGCTGCTGCTGCGTGCGGGACCGGACCGCGCACGTGATTTCCGAGCCCGCGGCGCCGAGGGAGATCCAGCTGACGTCGTCACGCTGCGCGAGCGCGTCGGCGATGGCGCCGACACTGCCGGGGCGGCAGCGCAATCGCACCATCCACCGGCTCTGTCCCAGCGCCCCCGGATCGACGATGCCCGCGACACGGATCACCCCGTCGGCACACAGGCGCCGATAGCGGCGGCGCACGGCCCCTTCGGACAGCCCGACCGCAGCCGCGATGGACGCGAAGGAGGCACGTGGCGCGGCTTGAAGTGCCCGAATGATTCGCACATCATCAACCTCCAGATCAATGGATTCGGCCACTTTCGCGTCTGTCATGAGCGCAATCGTACAAATCTGAGCATCACACTCGCATCGACGGACGACATGGCGAAAGACTGGACGCACCTCCCGGACGAAAGGAGATGACGCGAGTGTCATCAATCAACCCGGACCGGCAGACCGCCCTCGTCATCGGGGCGTCGCGCGGTCTCGGTCTCGCGCTGGCGACCGAATTCTTCGACAGGGGATGGGACGTCATCGGCACGGTCCGAAACGCCACTGTACGAACACAATTGCACGATCTCGCGGACCGCTCCGGCGGCCGCGTCAGCGTCGAGCACCTCGACATCAACGAACCTACCCAGTCGGCGCTCCTGCACGACCGTCTCGCAGGCCGCGACATCGACCTGCTCTTCGTGAACGCGGGAACCACGAACAACGAACAGACGCCGATCGGTGTGGTGCCGACAGCCGATTTCGTCGATGTGATGATCACCAACGCACTCAGCCCGATGCGCGTGATCGAAGCCCTCCAAGACCTCGTGACCCCTACCGGCCTCATCGGTGCGATGTCCTCCGGCCAGGGCAGCATCACCAACAACACGAACGGTCTGCGCGAGGTCTACCGGGGCAGCAAAGCAGCTTTGAACATGTTCATGCGCAGCTTCGCTGCCCGCGGGTCGGAGACCGACCGCGCATTCGTACTCATGGCGCCCGGCTGGATCCGCACGGACCTGGGCGGGCCGGAAGCGCCATACACCATCGAGGAAAGCGTCCCACCGATCGTCGACGTTCTCTTGTCGAGACTGGGAAAGCCCGGGCTCGAATACCTGGATCGCTTCGGCCACACCGTGCCGTGGTGAGACGGCACGACCGGACCGGACCGTGACGGTAACGTCCGCTTCCGCCACCGGGCCGTCGACGGTCATTTGTCGAGATCAGTTGCCCGGCAAGGTCTTCGGACACACTCCTATGGCTCTGTGAGTGTGTCGGAGGCCTGCCCGTCCGCGATACTGGCTTTAGCCCAGGGTAATGCCGCGTGGCGCGCTGTACGAGACGGCCGGAGCGGCGCCGCGGAAGATCAACGGGTCGCGGGTATCTGGTGCCGGCCGAGCGCACGCTACCAGCCGAGGAGCGAAGATCTGTCGGTGGCGGGGGTTACCGTCGAGCCTGTGTCGGTGAATATCAATGTCTCGTTTTCGATTCGGGAGTTGCGGGTCGAGCGTGAGCGGGCGGGTGTGGCTGTGCTGCTCACCGATGTGCTCGAGAGTGAGGGTTTGAGCAGTGAAGTGTTCGTTACGTTCGGTGGGGACGGGGAGAGCTTGTCCGTGACAGTGGATTCCGACCGGCCAGTGATCTTCAGTAGGTTCTACAGCTGGCAGGACCCGTTCGAAGCGATGCTGACCAGCCGGGTGACCGCTCTCCTGCCGCATGCCGAGCTCGTATTCGATTGGGAGTACGCCGATGAGGACTGACCGTGGAGCCGCTGGTCCCTGGAGCGATGTGCTGCCGGCCGAGGCGCCGGTAGCGCACCGGAACTTGGAGGTGAATGTCGGTGCCCGGGAATTCACCACCCTAACCCGTGACCACCTGCGCTACTGGCTGACCAAAATGCCGTATGTGAACGGCGGACCGTTCATGACCGTGGCGCGAGCCGGGCAAGCCGGTTTCATTCAGACCTTTCGAGACGACGCGACCGGCTACGAGCTCGAGGTGCATTCCGGTGCGGGAGACGGGCAATACCTGCGGACCAGGGTGGACAGCCTCGACCGGGTCGCGCAGTTGATCTGGGATTGGTTGGAGGACGAGCGGGTTCGCCTCGACGAGATCGATTGGGAGCATTGCTCGTTCTAGCGGTCACGCCGACCGGGTAGCTGTCGGTCACCTTCTAGCTCTGGGAGTTTCGATTTTTCTGCACTATCCGCTGCCGGTGCGACACCCCATCGGCCCATCGGAAGATCTCGATCCGCTCCACCGCCACTCACGCCCCAGCAACACACGACTATGCCGCTCCCGTACTGGCCGAACCGGCTGGCGCGGGATCGGCCAAGTCAACTGTCCGTGCGGTTCCAGGATCAGCCGAACACGCACCCGTGCCGATGGCGGCTGCCGACATGTTCGTCAGTACGACATGTGGGCAACTACCAGGCCCATGAGTTCGTACAGCACGAATGCGAGCGGGGCCAGAATCAAACCGGTCATCAACACAAGTCCCAAACGAACATCCTCAATTGCCGATGACCGAGTGGTACCTGAGCGTGAGATTCGGGGGGGTGGATCTGACGCTCAGGTACCACTCGGCCACGCCGTCCATCACGCGCGAGACGACGAGAAGTACACGGCCGTGGCCGATTCGGGCAAATACCCTCGGCAGTGTGCTGATGATCTTTGCCGCGCCTCGGCCACATCCGGCGAACATCCAGAATTGTCGCGTTTCGTGCCGGTTACCCGGTGAGTTGGTAGGTAGTGTCCGCTGCGATGGAGGACTTCATTGTCGAGTTCGTGGCCTCGAGCCTCGTCGAGATCAGCCGAGTGCAGATCGGACTGATCGAGGCAGGGTTCCGGGCGATCCATGTCCGCGGAGATCGGATGGCGACTACGTCGGGCCTGTTCGACGAGTTCTCTGCGGCTTTTCAGTTCCCCTATTACTTCGGTCGTAACTGGGCTGGCTTCGCCGAATGCATGAGCGATCTCGACGAGTGGCTGCCTGCCGGCCGAGCAGGCTATGCGTTGCTCATCTGGAATTCCGGCACCGTATTGGCTGCCGAGAGCCGTGACGAGTTCGCGGTCTTCGTGAAGGTCTTGCAGCACATACGCACTGAGCACGTAGCCCGTACCGGGCTGATCTCCACCGGGGACGGAAAGGCTGTCGTGCCCGATCCGAGGGAGTTCCGGATCGTACTGCACAGCGAGCAGGACGAGGCTACCGCGACCGCCGGAAAGTGGACGGACGCGGGGGCTCGGATCCAGGTCTAACCGAGACTCGCGCTGAACGAACCGGCCAGCGCGGCCTTCGGCGGGATCGGAAGGTGGTCCATCCGAGAGCATCTCGGATGGACGAGCGCACTGAACTGGCTCATTGAGAGCGAAGGCGGTCGGGTATCTGGGTGATGTGCTTCGGAACGCGGGTACGCTTGGGTCTCTCGCTGAATGCTGTTGGTGCCCAAGATACTTCGGTACTCACCGCTCGCGCGGCGAGGTGGGGGAGGGGTCAGGCTACGGTGCGCAGGCGGGCGGCGTTCGCGGAGATATCGTCGTCGGCGGCGTTGGCGGCCAGCTCGGCCTGCACGCGATCGAGGTAGTCGGTCAGTTCGCGGGCGGTGGTCGCCGGGTCCCAGCCTTGGTGCGGGGCGATCAGGGTGGCGATGTGGGTGGCGGCGATTCGGCCTCGGTCGGGGACCTCGATGGAGATTCGGGTGCGGCGGGTGAGTATGTCCTCGAGGTGGAGGGCGCCCTCGTGGGTGACGGCGTAGATGGCCTCGGCGGCGAGGTAATTCTCGGCGCCGGGGATGGGGCGACCCAGTCCGGGATCGGCGGCGATCATGTCGAGCACGTCGGTGATGGCGGAACCGTATCGGCCGAGCAGGTGTTCGATGGTTGGCTGCGGCAGGTGGTGCTCTTGCGCGAGGCAGTCGATACGGTCTGTCAGCTCCTCGTATCCGACGGCACCGAGGATCGGGAGGTGCTCGGTTACCGACGGTGCGACCGCCCGGCCCAGTCCGTGCGCGGCGGCGTCCACTACGTCGGCGGCCATTACGCGGTAGGTGGTGTATTTGCCGCCGGCGATCACGAACAGGCCCGGAACCGGTTCGGCCACAGCATGTTCGCGCGAGAGCTTGGTGGTTTCGCTTGCGGCGGTGCCGGACAGCAGCGGGCGCAACCCGGCGTAGGTGCCGACGATGTCGGCCTCGGTCAGCGGGTCGAGCAGCAACGCGTTCACCCGGTGGAGGATGTACTGGATGTCGGCGCTGCTGGCGGCCGGATGATTCTTGTCCAGCGCCCAGTCGGTGTCCGTGGTGCCGATCAGCCAGTGCCGGCCCCACGGGATCACGAACAGCACGCTCTTCTCGGTGCGGATGATCAATCCGGTGCCGAGGTCCAGCCGCGGCCGCGGCACCAGGATGTGCACGCCCTTGGACATGCGCACCTGGAACGGGAATTCGACGCCGGTCAGCTCGCGCATCTCGCCGGTCCACACGCCGGTCGCGCTGATGACGCTGCGTGCCCGCACGGCGTGTTCGCGCCCCGATTCGAGATCGACGACCTGCGCGCCCACCACTCGCTCGCCATCGCGCAGCAAGCCGGTGACCCGGGCGCGGGTGAGTACCGTCGCGCCGTGCCGGGCGGCGGTGCGGGCGACCATCATGGTGTGGCGGGCGTCGTCGACCTGCGCGTCGTAATAGCGGATCGCGCCGATCATCGCGTCCGGCCGCAGCGCGGGCGCGAGCGCCATGGCACGGGAGTGCGACAGGTGCCGGTGCATCGGCAGCGCGCGGGCCCCGCCCAGGGTGTCGTAGAGGGCCACGCCCGCGCCGATATAGGCGCGTTCCCAGGTGTGCCGCAACGGGAACAGGAACGACACGGGGTGCACCAGATGCGGTGCCAGCCTGCGCAAGAGCAGGGTCCGCTCCTTGAGCGCCTCGCGAACCAGCCCGAAGTCGAGCTGCTCCAGGTAGCGCAGGCCACCGTGGATGAGTTTGCTGGAGCGGCTGGAGGTTCCGGCGGCGAAGTCGCGTGCCTCCACGAGGGTGACCGACAGGCCACGGGAGGCGGCGTCCAGGGCCGCTCCGGCGCCGACCACGCCGCCCCCGATGACCAGGACGTCGATCTCGTTGTCGCCCAGGGCTTCCAGCGCGGCGGCACGGTAGGCGGGATTGAGGCGGGCGGACATGGTGGTGCTCCTGCAGGGGTGGATGCGGGCCGGGTCTGGACATGGCGGCGGAAACCCTTGCGGCACAGTCCGATACGGTGCTGTGCCGCAAGGGCGGGGTTACCGGCTCATCGGATCAGTCCCGCTCGTCCTCGTCGATCCAGTCGAGCGTGCGGTTGACAGCCTTCTTCCATCGGCGGTAGCCGCGCTCGCGCTCGTCCACGCCGAGATCCGGGTGCCAGCGGGTCGACTCGCGCCAGTTCTTCTCCAATTCATCTGTGCTGCTCCAGAATCCGACCGCCAGCCCGGCCGCATAGGCGGCCCCGAGCGCGGTCGTCTCGGCCACCACCGGGCGCGATACCGGCACCCCGAGGAAATCGGCCTGCAACTGCATGCAGAGCTCGTTGGCGGTGACGCCGCCGTCGACACGCAGCACATCCAGGGTCACCCCCGAATCGGCCTGCATCGCCTCCACCACATCGCGGGTCTGGTAGCAGATCGACTCCAGGGTGGCGCGGGCCAGATGCGCGTTGGTGCTGTAACGCGACAGGCCGACGATCGCACCACGGGCGTCGGAGCGCCAGTAGGGGGCGAACAGCCCGGAGAAGGCGGGCACGAAGTACACCCCACCGTTGTCGGACACCTGGCTCGCGAGCGATTCGCTCTGCTGCGCACCGGAAATGATGCCCAGCTGATCACGCAGCCACTGCACCGCCGAGCCGGTCACCGCGATGGAGCCCTCCAGCGCGTACACCGGTTTGTCGCTGCCGAGCTGATAGGCGACCGTGGTGAGCAGCCCGTGCTGGGAGCGCACGATCTCGGTACCGGTGTTGAGCAGCAGGAAGTTTCCGGTGCCGTAGGTGTTCTTGGCCTCGCCGGGCCGGAAGCACACCTGGCCCACGGTGGCGGCCTGCTGGTCGCCGAGCACGCCACTCAGCGGCACCACGCCGCCGAACGGTCCGTCGGCACGCGTGCTGCCGAACAGGCCCGGGTTCGACGACGGCGCGATCGCCGGCAGCATCGCCCGCGGAATGCCGAAGATGCCCAGCAGTTCGTCGTCCCAGTCGCAGGTTTCGAGGTTCATCAGCATGGTGCGACTGGCATTGGTGGGGTCGGTGACGTGGACGCCGCCGTCGATACCGCCGGTGAGGTTCCACAGCAGCCAGGTATCGGTGGTGCCGAAGATCGCGTCGCCGCGTTCGGCGTCCTCCGCCACGCCGGGGACGTTGTCGAGGATCCAGCGCAGCTTGCCGCCGGAGAAATAGGTGGCCGGCGGCAGTCCGGCCTTGTGGCGGATGGTCGCGCCGTGACCGTCGCGCTCGAGGTCGGCGGCGATCTTGTCGGTGCGGGTGTCCTGCCAGACGATGGCGTTGCAGTACGGCCGGCCGGTGTGCCGGTTCCATACCACCGTGGTTTCGCGCTGATTGGTGACGCCGACCGCGGCCAGATCGGCTGCGGTGAGACCGGCCTGGGTGAGCGTGGTCTGGACGACGGCGCGGGTGCGCTCCCAGATCTCGGCCGGGTTGTGCTCGACCCAGCCGGCGCGCGGCAGGATCTGCTCGTGTTCGAGCTGGTAGCGGGCGATCTCATTGCCGCCGTGATCGAACACCATGAAGCGTGTGCTCGTGGTGCCCTGGTCGATGGCTCCGACGTAGCGGGTCATCGGCAGTCCTTTCGGGTGGTGCTGCGGGAATCGCAGTGCAGGAGAAGCGAGTCGGTAAGGGGCTGCCGGGTGGGCGCCCGCGAGAGGAGCGGCTCGCGGTGGCGAGCGGCTCGTAACGGCCGGTGGCTCAGAACAAGTGGGAGACGATACCGGCGAGCGCGCCGCCGACCAGCGGGCCCGCGACCGGCACCCAGGCGTAGGACCAGTCCGAGCTCTTGCGCGACGGTGCGGCGGTGACCGTCCGCTCGCCGGCGAGCTCGGCGAGTTCGCCTCCTGCGCCGCCACCGACCGTCGCGGCTACGCGCTCCGGCTGAGCGGCCCGCGTGCCGCCCGTCGGCAGCACCGCGTGCGCGATGCGCGGCCCCAGGTCACGGGCGGGGTTGATCGCATAGCCCGTCGGACCGCCCAATGAGGCGCCGATGCCCACGACCAGCAGCGCGACCGCCAGTGGGCCCAGGCCGCTCGGGGTGTGGCCGAACGCGATGATCACCAGCACCAGCACGAAGGTCGCGATCACCTCGGTGAGGAAGTTCCAGCGGTAGGAGCGGATCTCGGGACCGGTGGAGAACACGCCGAGCTTCTTACCCTCGTCGGGTTCGGCGTCGAAATGCTGCTTGTAGGCGAGGAAGGCGGCGCAGGCGCCGAGGAAGGCGCCGATCATCTGGCCGGAGAGGTAGGCGATCGTGTTTGCGGCGTTGACCGGAATACCCGGCGCGAAATCGTGTGCGCCGCTGAAGATCAGCCCGACGGTGACCGCCGGGTTCAGGTGGGCGCCGGATTTGTAGGCGACGTACACGCCCGCGAAAACACCTAGGCCCCAGCCGAATGTGATCAGTAGCCAGCCGCCGTCGAGCCCCTTGGACTTTGCCAGCAATACATTGGCTACCACACCGGCGCCGAGCAATATCAGAATGCCTGTGCCGAGCGCCTCGCTCAGGACGATGGATCCGAAGTTCACCGTTGAACCTTCCTCTATGGTGCCGGCCACCCTCATTGGCCGGCGGATTCGACGGTAGGGCTGCGTGAACTGCCTGAATACCTGGACCGTTCGACAACGTCGAACGGTGTCGATGGATATTGCGCCCGAATGGCACTATCGTCCGACTGCCGTGGAGGGACATATGCCGCAGGTCACATCCGCTTTCGGTGATGCCCTTCCGCCATGACAAAGCCGTTCGGCATTGTCGAATGATGAACAGATAGGTTGCTTCATGCCCGGCCCCATCCAGTCGATCGAACGTGCAGCGGCCGTATTGCGCTTGCTGGCCCGCGGCTCCGGACCCATCGGCGTCGGTGAGGTGGCCGGCGCGCTGGGGCTGGCCAAACCGACCGTGCACGGCATCCTGCGCACGCTGCAGGGCGTCGGGTTCGTCGAACAGGATCCGAGCAGTGACAAGTACAAGATCGGGCAGGGACTGCGCACGCTGAGCACCGGAACCCTGGACGCCAACGAGTTGCGTTCGCGCGCAATCAACTGGGCCGACACCCTCGCCGCGCGGACCTGCGAGTCGGTGCGCATCGGCACCCGCTCCGGTGACTCGGTCGTGGTGATCCACCACGTCTTCCGGCCGGACAAGACCCAGCAGACCTTGGAAGTAGGGGAGCACCTGCCCGCGCAAGCCACCGCGTTGGGCAAGGTGCTGCTGGCCTACGATGCCGGGCTGGCCGCGGTGGTCGGCGGCGGCGAGCTGCCGGCATTGACGCGCCGCACCATCGTCGATCGCCCCACACTGACCCGGGCGCTCACCGGCGTGCGGCAGGCCGGATGGGCCGGGCAGATCGAGGAATTCCGGCCCGGATCCGCGTGCATCGCCGCGCCGATCCGCGCACTCGGCGGCCTGGTGGTCGGCGCGATCGGCATCAGCGGACCGGTGGAACGGATCTGCGATGCGCAACTCAAACCCCGGCCGTCGCTCGTGACTCAGGTGCGCGAGGCCGCCCACGCGGTCTCACGCGATCTCGGCGGCGAACGCGGTCCGTCTCGACAGGAAGACGACCTGTGACACAGCGCTATGTGCTGGCTATCGATCAGGGCACAACCTCCACCCGGTGCATCCTGTTCGATCAGCGGGCCCGCCTGGTCGGCGTCGCCCAGCAGGAGCATCAGCAGCACTACCCGCGGCCGGGCTGGGTCGAACAAGACGCCGGTGAGATCTGGCGCAATCTGGAGCGGATCCTGCCGCGGGTACTGCGAGATTCCGGGGTGAGCGCGGATCAAGTTGCGGCACTGGGAATCACGAACCAGCGTGAAACCACCGTGGTGTGGGACCGGCGCACCGGAGTACCGATCCGCCGCGCCGTGGTGTGGCAGGACGTGCGCACCGAGGAGCTGGTGCGCGAGTTCGAAGCCCGGCCCGGCGCCGCCGCCCGCATCCGCGAACTGTGCGGGCTGCCACTGGCAACCTACTTCGCCGCGCCCCGGCTGCGCTGGATGCTCGACATCACGCCCGGCCTACGGGAGCGGGCCGAGCGCGGCGAGGTGCTCTTCGGCACCATGGAGACCTGGCTGATCTGGAAACTGACCGGCGGGCCCGACGGTGGCCTGCACGTCACCGACGTGACCAACGCCAGCCGAACCCTGCTGATGAACCTGGCCACGCTCGGCTGGGACACGGAACTGTTGGAATTCTTCGGCATCCCGGCGGCGATGCTGCCGCGCATCGAACCGTCCACCGGCAGTTACGGTTCCACCCGAGAGGTGGTGCCGGGCATCCGGATCGCCGCGGCGCTCGGCGACCAGCACGCCGCACTGTTCGGTCAAACCTGTTTCGCGCGTGGGGAAACCAAGTGCACCTACGGCACCGGCGCGTTCCTCATGATGAACACCGGCCGGGAACGAGTGCAGTCCGAGCACGGCCTCCTCACCACCATCGGCTACCAGATCGATCGCGAGCCGGTCTACGCACTGGAAGGCCCGATCGCCATGACCGGAGCCCTGGTGCAATGGGTGCGCGACAACCTCGGGCTGGTGGCCAGCGCACCGGAGATCGAAACCCTCGCACGCACAGTGGAAGACAACGGCGGCTGCTACATCGTGCCCGCCTACTCCGGGCTGTACGCGCCGCACTGGCGCAGTGACGCCCGGGGCCTGATCATCGGCCTGACCTCATACGTCACCAAAGGACACCTGGCACGCGCGGTACTCGAAGCGACAGCCTGGCAGACCCGAGAAGTGGTGGACGCCATGAACGCCGACTCCGGACTACAGGCCAGCACCCTGCGCGTCGACGGCGGCATGACCTCGGACAACCTGCTGATGCAGGTGGTGGCAGACGTACTCGACGTACCGGTGGTGCGGCCCTTCGTCGCCGAGACGGTGTCCCTCGGCGCCGCCTACGCCGCCGGCCTGGCGGTCGGATTCTGGCCGGACCTGGAAGGGCTGCGCAGCAATTGGCGGGTAGCCGCAGAGTGGCTGCCGCGCATAGACCCCCGCCGCCGCGCCGACGAATACGAGCGCTGGCAGCGCGCCGTAGAACTCACCTTCGGCTGGATGCACGCCGACCGGGCCGCGGGCTGAGCCTGCCCGAACGGTCGTCGCTCGAGCGCCTCGACCGTGGTGGCCCCGTCCACCGCAGCTGCGTTCGGTACGCCACTGCGCAGTCGAGGCGGATCCGGCGCTCGATGCGGCGCTGCGCGACTATCTTTCGGTGCCGACCACCAGCTACGACCGGCCGTTGCCACTGCTGCAAGGTGTTTCGGACACGGTGCAGCCGATGCCCACCACCGTGTTGCTGCAGCAGGAATTCCAGCAGGGTGGCGCGCAGAGCCGGTTGCGGCTCTATCCGTCGGCCACCCATTTCACCGTGCTGCGCGAGTCCGCACCGGACGCCGACGCCTTCCTGGTCGGCGTGCTGCCGAGCCGGTAATCCGATAGCCGGCGCGGTCGCCCGGCGAAATATCCATCCGTTGAATGAATCTCGCGATTGAAAGAAGACGCGATCCGCGAGTACTCCCGGCGCGTCGCGGAATCACCACTACGGCTGGAGGAGGAATACGAGGTTGAGGAGCTCTACCAGACCCAAGACCCGGAGGTGGTGATCGGGGATCCGCGTCCGGGAAGCTGACATGGATCGCGCAATTCGCGCGGAGACAACGGAATCGGCGCCCGACCCCGCTCGCGTCTGATTTCGTGTCGATCACTTCGAGATAGTGGCGGTGGCGGCCCGCTCGGTCAGTCCCTGGATGTCGTCAGCGTCCACGACCCGGTGGAGGTCTTCGGGCGAGCCGCACCGCGAACTCGATGCGGGCACCCACCCGCGACAGTCGATCCACAGCGTCCTGACTTGTCACGGATCACGTGGACCGCAGTCCATGTCGCTTTCCAGAACGAGCCGGAGTTGACAGGCCGGAGTCAACAGGTATGAGAAACACCTAAGAAAGCCCGCACCAGCACGGCATTCCACTACTGCACTATTCTCCCGAGTGCGGTGCGGTCTAACGGGGACGTTCCGACGTTTCTCGATACGTCGACGGTGGGTTGTCGTCGTGTCGCGGCGGTCGGTTGTCGATCGTTCGTCCCCAGTTCGTTCCAGTGAGGACCAGCAGGCCGCCGACGGAGCCGACCAGGGTGAGGTGGTCGCCGCCGACAAGGACGCCGCAAAATGCTGCCCAGAGTGGCTCGGTGCCCAGTAGCAGGCTGACTCGTGCGGGCGAGGTCCGACGTACTGCCCACATCTGGATGAAGAAGGCAAACACGGTGCAGGCCAGGGCAAGATATGCCGTCAGCAGCCATCCGGTGCCACTGAGGTCACGCGCGGTCCGGCCGAGACCCGCCCCGTTGACTGTGGCCAGCGCTGTGGAGATGACCAGCACGGTGGCGAGTTGAACCAGCGTGACCCGGCCTGAATCGACCTCTTTGCCGTGTGACACATGCGAAATCACGGTCACATGCACCGCACGGGTGAGCGCGGCCAGCAGGATCAGGACGTCGCCCATGCCGGGGCGCGACAGCCCGGCGTTCTCGGTCAGCAGCAGGACCCCGACCACGGCCATCGCGGCTGCGCCGTGGAAGGCCCGCGGTAGCACGGTCTTACGGATCAAGCTGTCCAGCAGCGGAGTGATGACGATGGTCAGGGAGATGATCAGTCCGGCGTTCGACGCGGAAGTCTGTGTGACGCCGAAGGTTTCCAGCACGAGGATCCCGCTGAGGATCAGCCCGAACGCCACGCCGCACGCGAGTTCCCTCCGGGTGAACCGGCGCAATCGCGGTGCCAGCAACAACGCCAACATAGCGACCGCGAGTCCGAATCGCAGGGCAAGGAACCCGAACACGGTCTCGGTCGTGGCGACCTTACGTGCAGCCAGATAGCTCGACCCCCACGTCATCGCAACCACGAGCAGCGCCCCGTCCACGGCCCACCGGCTGCCTGAAAGTGGTGCGGTGCTGAGTCTTCCGCTGACCGATCGCGATCGATGAGCCGTCGCCATCCGGCCCCCTCCACCTGTATCCGCCACATTCGATCTTGTGGTGGAGCTGATCCTGTCAGGCAGATTCAAGTAGAACCATCGAATCTTTTCGGCAGGAACTATGTAGTAGCACTTAACAATGCGGGACATCGTCGGCGTGACGGTAAACGCACTACGTTGCCGCATAGTGGGCCGACCGAACCGGCCAGCCAGACGCGGCGGAAGATCAACTGGCCGTGCCGATTAGAGGCCGGCAGGATGCACCAAATTGCATCGAGTTCCGGATGTTGTACGCGGCTGACAACACGATGGGCTATGGCAGTTGCGCGGCGACCGATGAAATCCAACCGCCGATGGCGTCTGTCCAGGTAACAAGACCTGGAGACCGAAGGAGCCATCGATGCCAACCGGCATACTGAATCCCGATTTCAGCTCACCCGGCACGGCGCCCGTCGAGTGGTCCGCCGTGGAAGCGGTGCTCGACAGCGCAGGAATCTTCTGGCTATCTACTGTGCGGAAAGACGGCCGTCCACACGTCACTCCTATTCCCGCGATCTGGCACCGGAACCGCCTGCACATCGCGACCGGAGTTCACGAGCAAAAGGCGAAAAACCTTGCTGCGGAACCCCGTTGCCTCCTCACCACCGGCACGAACCAGTTGGACAGCGGCCTCGACGTGGTGGTCGAGGGCACGGCGCACCGGGTCGTCGATCCGGCGGTCCTGCAAACACTCGCACGACTGTGGAAGTCGAAACTCGACTGGGATTTCACGGTGCGCGACGGCGGGTTCGGCGATGCCGAGGGGCGCGTCGCCCATGTCTACGCCGTCGCCCCGGACAAGATTCTCGCTTTCGGCAAAAGCGACGGATTCACCCAAACCCGCTTTCGCCTTTGACCTGCCCCAACCACTCCCAACCGAACACGAGCACCCGACCGGGTGAAGCAAGCGGCCCGAACGCGCTGTAGCCGATTACAGAGTGTCATTGCTGCCGCTGCACTCTGCCCGGCGCGGACGCGAGAAGGTCGCCGGTAGGGTCCTGGCTCTAGAGCCGCTCGCAGGCGATATCGCGCCCGTTCTGGATGAACGTGAGAGTGCTGCCATCCAGGCGTAGCGTCGTGTCGGTCGTGATCGAGGTGAACATCGGGGCCTGGTCGCCGTTCATTCCCATGAACGTGAACGTCATTGACGGTTGCCCGTCGAACGTGACTTGCAGGTCGTCGCGGACTGTTGTGATCGACAGCTCGAGTCCTGGACGCAGCCGGTAGCGGCCCGTGAACCTCGCGAGCGTTGACTCGGCGGGCAGGTCGGGATCGGTTACCTCGATCGGGCAGTCCGGCCAGTCGTGTGCCTTCGCAATCGCGGCGAACATGCGTTGCACCGCATAGGTTCCGAGGTCGCTGTTGGTCATCACCGCCGCGCCGGCGCCGATGTCTCGATAGGCCAGCAGGTGGCACCGGAAGCCTGCGTTCCCGCCGCTGTGCCCGAACCTCGCAGGCCCGCTGACGGAGAGGAACGGCCCGAGACCGACCGCGTCCAGCCCGCCGATCTGATCTGTCGTGGTCGTAAGTATTTGCGGGGTCAGCATTTCGCGCGCGCGGCGCTGCGGGATCAGCGCGCCCGGCGCGCCCGCGTAGGCGGCCTGCACCGCGAGGGCATACCTGCACAAGTCGCTGGGCGTCGTCCACAGCCCGGCGGCGGCCATCTCTGGGTAGACGTGCCAACCGCCCGTGACGACATCACCGGTCACGTTGTGCCCGGACGCCATCACGCCGTGCAGCTCCCTCGGCGGCGGCTGGGTGTAATCGCTGTCGGCCATGCCGATCGGGTCGAGCACGAGCTCGCGCATCAGCGCCGGGAACGGTGTACCGGTTACCTCCTCGAGCAGCAGCTGTATGGCAAGCGTTCCACCGCCGGAGTAACGGAACTGTGTGCCGGGGACAGTGTCCACACGTACGCCACACGTATTCGCCGGAGACATCCCGCGCAGGATCTGCACGGTGGTCGGCAGGTCATCGGCGCGCTTATACCCCGGGAACCCCGACATCGTCAGGCCCGCAGAGTGGCTCACCAGCTGGCGTAGCGTCACGACCGGCTGCCAGTCGTCATTGCGCGGCAGTCGCCATGAGCGAAGCGTGGTGTTGATGTCGGCGTCCAGGTCGAGCACGCCGCGATCGACCAGCCGCAGCATTGCCAGCGCCGCAACGGGTTTGCTGATCGAGCACGCCTGAAATCTGGTCGTGCTTGTCACCGGCCGCGCCTCGCCGGCCGTCTGGACGCCGGACACTCCGGCCTGTGCGATCTCGCCGCCGACGATCACCGCCCAGCTGGCTCCGGGCACGCCGAACTGCGCGAGCGCTTCGTCGAGGGCAGCATCGTAGGTGGGCTCACTCATACCGGGGTCTTCTTCGGCAGCTTGCATCGCCGACATCATGCGGTCAGCCGGGGCATCAGATCAAGGACATTTCGGCCCGGCCTGTACGTCGCCGATCAGGGTTACCCGCCGCGCACTCGATATCCAGGCGATTGCGTGGGCTGACCACAACCGCCGCATGAGTGCACGGAAGTGCCGCTGATCGCGCTGGCGTCACCAGCCTGTGCGGCTTGGTGCACGCCCTGCTTCGTTCACCCGTGAGACGGCAGCCCGACGGTTGTCTCGAATCGGTCCTGGGTGGCATACAACTGCCAGGAGGCTTCGGCGAGAGCGGCAGGGTCGAGGGGGCCATAGCCGAACGGCGCACGTAGCCGCCAACTCTCAGTTCCGATAGAGAATCCCGAGTTCGTCGGCGACGAACGTCGAGCCCCGATTGCGTGCGACCCACATCTGGCCGAGGTCGATATTGCGCACGTGCACGAGTCCGGCCTTCGTGCCGTATTCGGCGGCGAAGCTCGGGACCTCGAGCTGCATACCCGTCAATCGCAGATCGCCCTTGGGGTTCTTGCCGATATAGGGCCAGCCGACGGCGGTGATCAGGACCTGCCCGTTGGGGTTCAGGATCTTTCGGGAGTTCGCCAGCGCGGCCATCAGCAGCCGCTGATTGTCGGTGCTCGACACCAGATACGACGACATGCCGGGGTCCTGACCGTTGCCGTAGGTCCCGGTGTGCGGATTGCGGAAGACGATCAGATCGAATTGCCCGACGGAGTAGTGGCCGGTGGCGTCCATTTCGAATCCGACTGCGACACCGGCACTTCCGAGAGCCTGGACATTGGTGGCGACCACGTCGCCGTACACCTTGCGCAGTTCGTTCTCGCTGCGTAGCTCGGTGGCCAGCACATCGTCACTGGGATCGGCATGCGCCGCATCGACCGGCTGGAAAGCCGCGTACCCCAGCTGTTGCTTGATGAAGGACAGGGACTCGATCACATTGGAGAAGTCGCCGCAGCCGTAAAGAAGGATGCGCATGGTGATTTACCTGCGTTTCTGCATATTGTGCACGCTCCGGCACCGCGCCGGAAACTGCCCGCTAATTGTAGAAACGAATCACGTTGTGCCGCAGCGAATTCGGAGCCGCACGGCATAACGGCCGGTCGGAATGCCGCCGCGGCGACTCGACCTCACGCCGCGGCACCGTGCGGACCTCGCAGCCGTGGCCGCCCCCTCGAACCTGATGTCCATCGGACGCTTCTCCGCGCTAAGCCGAATTAAATGGCGCAAATGCCCGATCAGGTGATGTTCGGCGGGTCCTTGTGGCGTGTGCACATGCAGTTTGCGAAACATTTGCTATAACTCCTACTTGTACGCGCCGGATCCTCGTCTAGCTACTTTTCGGACTGGAAGGACTCGCAGAGGTATGTCGGAACGCACGATCGGGCGACGTAAGTTCCTCGCGTCTGCGGGCGCGCTCGCCGTCGGTGTAACCGCAGGTAGCCTTCGCACGCCATCCGCGTATGCCTTGCCGGCCTCAGCCACCGGAAATGCCCGCGGCACCTGCGAGGAATTAGCTCGTGAAATGCTGCAGGTGGGTGACAACAACTCGGATCTGACCTTGGACTACCTGAAGGTCCTCATCGACCACGGGTTGCCGAAAGCCACCGCTCCGAAGAAGGTGATCGTGGTCGGCGCCGGACCGGCCGGACTGACGACCGGCTGGCTACTGAAGAACGCCGGACACGAGGTGACCGTGCTGGAGGCCAACAGCAATCGCACCGGCGGGCGGGTCAAGACATTCCGCGGACGCTTCGACGACAAGCGACTCTACGCCGAGGCCGGAGCGATGCGACTGCCGGACAGCCACCCACTGGTGCTGGCCCTCTGCGACAAACTCGGCGTGAGACGCAGGCCCTTCTACAACAGTGACGTGCTGCCCGCCACGCCGACTCCTGCTGCCCCGCCACCGGTTTCGTACAGATCCTTCACCGGCGAGACATGGACCAATCACACCGGCGGACCTGCCTACCGCTCGCCCGACGCGGCCGGGCATACCCTGATCCGGGTCAACGGCGACCGGGTGACCCGCGCCGAATACGCCGCCGACCCGGCTCGGATCAACAAGGGTTTCGGCGCGTCGTTCACCACGACGACCCGGGCGGCCTTGGACGCCGCGGTCGGAAAGTACGCGGTACCCACCGACCAGCCGATCGACAAACAGATCAACGGCTGGACCTCGATGTTCACCGACTACGAACCGCTCTCGACCCTCGAGTTCCTGCACCACCAGGGCTGGGAGCTGCCGCAGATCCAGGCCGTCGGCACCCTCGAGAACCTGACCTCCCGGCTGCACTACGGCGTCATCCCCATGCTCGTCGACCATGCCTTGATCCGGCCCGACGCGACCTACTGGGAACTCGAGGGCGGCACCGCCACGCTGACCGATGCGCTGACCACGGCCCTCGGGCCGGCGATCCAGATGGGCCGGCTGATGACCCGACTGGAACAGACCGGCGCCGGAGTGCGGGTCACCACCGTCGGCGAGTACGACCAGGACGACGTCCCCAGCGGCGTCCCCGACTCCACCCAGACCATCGACGCCGACTACGCGGTCGTCGCGATCCCGCTCAGCGCCATCCGCTTCTGCGAATTCCAACCACCCCTGTCCTATGCGAAGCAACGCGCGGTCACCGCGACCCACCAGGACGCCGCGACAAAAGTGTTGCTGGAGTTCAAGACTCGATTCTGGGAACAAGGCGAGCGAGGCTTCCGTGGCGGCGGCTGCGTCACCGACAATCCCAACCGATTCACCTACTTCCCCTCCCATGTCGACGCACCCGACGGCGGCGACCAACCCCCGGGTGGTGTGGTGCTCGCCAGCTACACCTGGTCCGACGATGCCATGCGCTGGGACTCGCTCACCCAGGACGAACGCGTAGACCATGCCCTGCACGGAATGTCGGACGTCTTCGGCACCGACACGGTGCTGCGGGAGTTCACCGGAGTCGGGCTCTCGCAAAGCTGGATGCAGGCCCACTACGCACTCGGCGAGGCAGCCATTCCGATGCCCAGCCAATTGAGCGAACTGCACCAGGCGACCCGCACCGTCGAGGGCCGGGTGCACTTCGCCGGCGATCACACCACCCTCAAACCGGCGTGGATCGCGGGCGCACTGGAAAGCGCCGTACGGGCCGCGCTCGAGGTACACGCGCATAACTGACCGAAATCGGTTTCCAACGACGTTGACCGGGAACGGAATCAGATGACTCAAGAGTTGCTCGTTGCCTGCTGCGCGGCGGCGATCACGGTGGTGCTCTTCCTCGTCGGAGACCGGCTGCGACCGAAATCCTCGCGGCGAATCAGCGATGAATCCTCGGGCACACTGCCCCTCGACCTGGCCAAGACCTTCTTCACCGCGGTGGTCGCCTTCGTCTTCGTGGTCTGCTGGCAAGCACACCAGAGCGCCCACGACCACACCGTCACCGAGGCGAAGGGCCTGCTCGACACCTATCGCGCCGCCGCCGTCCTGCCTACGCCGGACCAGCAGCGGATACAGGATCAGGTGCGGAACTACGTAGGTCAGGTGCTCGACACCGAGTGGCCGATGATGCAGCATCAGAGCCGGCTCAGCGACCCCGCCGACAGCACACTCCTCGCGCTGCGCGGCACGGTGGCATCGCTGCGCTCCCCGGATTCTGTCGTCACCGATGCACGATCACGAGCGCTGGCAGGACTCGATCAGGTCGCCCACGCCCGCCACGACCGCGCCCTCGACCAGAACCGCGATATCCCCGAATTCCTCTACATCACAGTGTGTTTCGGCGCGGCGCTGGTGCTGCTGAACCCCGCCCTGTCCGGCATCGCCTTCACCCGGCGCAGCGTCGCGATGACCGCACTGCTCGGCGTCGTGGTCGGTTCGGCGCTGTTGGCGCTGCACGACATGGAGCGGCCGTACTCCAGCGTTCTCGGCATCTCGAACGACGCGTTCGTCTACGCCCGGTCCGAATGCCGGGACATGCCCGGCATCAGCACAGAATGAAGCCGCCGCAGCTTCGCCGCAATCGTCGAATACTCAGGATTGCAGCGGGTTTGGTGATAACGGGTGCGTTCCTACCGGCGGCGGTGCTGTCCGGGGGAGAGGCTGCCGCCGACTCGGTGGCGCCGGCTCCGCCGTTCATCGGCGATATCGCGACCGGGAGTACGGCACCGCCGGCCCCCGACAGCGGCAGCGCCGCACCGGCAAGCCCGCTCGCGCTGGGACCGACACCATTCTCTCTATCACTGCTCGAAACCGGAAGCACCGGTGGAACTCTCGAACCCACCGCAGCTCCGATCTCCAACGGTCCGATCGCGCTCGGCCTCGACGAGGGCGCACTGCTGGCCGCGTGCGGCGGCGTCGCGGCGGCGGGCGGCTCGGCGCTTCTGCTCGGCTCGGCCACCGGCAGCGGCCTGCTCGGGTCGGCGCTGCTCGTTCCGGGTTCGGCCGGTTGGGGATTGGGCTCGGCCGTACCCGGATTGCTGGGGTCGGCGGCTCCGGCGGTGACCGGCTCGGCTACCGCAGAAATGATCGGCTCCGCGACGGCCGCACTGCTCGGCTCGGCCGGCTCTGCCATGACCGGCTCAGCGATACCCGCACTGCTCGGTTCCGCAGTAGCGGCCACCGGCTCGGCCGCAGTCACCTATTCCGGAGCCACCGGGTCGGCCCTGACAGGTTCCGGTCTCGGGAGTGCCGCAGTGGGCAGCGCGCTTACCGGCAGCGCTCTGCTCCTATGCCTACTGGCCGTGCCGGTTGCCCCGCCGACTCCCGGAATCCCGCTCACCATCCCGTCGCCATCCGCCGCGGCGCCCGGCGCACCGTCACCCGTTCCCGCGTCCGCACCCATGGCCCCGATAGGCCCCGAACCCGACCCTGCGACGATCGCGCCGATCCTCGCCGAAGCCGAACTCACGCAACCGATCACGTGGGACACCCTGGAACTCATCACCGTGCTGATCTTGACCATAATCGCTGCCGCCTCCACTCCCTCGGCCGCAAACCGCCTGAACCCGCCCCGCTGATCGCACAGACCGAAACGCTTGCGGCTGTACCAGGACAGTGGCCACGATCCTGGCATGCGGAAAGGACGGTCGGCTGCCATTAAGCCCGGGATCACACCACCGGAACGGATCGAACTGGGTGATCTGCTGTTGCGTCGATGGCAACCAAAGGACCTCGTGCCGCGCTGGGAGGCGATGCTTACCTCGCTCGAGCACCTGAGCGCGTGGATGGATGGCATCGCCGAACTCGCGACCATCGAGGGCCAACGTGCCTACAGTGGCATCGTTTCGGACTGGCCCAACGCCGACGGCGACTACCGCTACGGCATCTTCGACACTGCCGGCAATGTCCTCGGCGGCATCACTGTGCACGATCGTCTCGGCTCCGCCGCTGTGGAACTTGGCTACTGGTGCCATGTCGCGCACTCCGGTCGCGGCATCATCACCCGTGCGGTAGCAGCATTGACCGAGACAGCGCTGAAGCTGCCCGGGATCGATCGCATTGAAATCCACTGCGACGCAGCCAATCGTCGCAGCGCGGCGGTTCCGCGGCGGCTCGGATACCAACTCGACCGAACCAAGCCACGCGAAAGGTGCACCCCCGCCGAATCCGGCGAGGAAATGTGCTGGGTCAAGAACGGCCCCATTACACACTCGTAGCGTTGATCTCGCACCAACGCACTGAACTGCCGCTGGTCGCGCTGACCGAACCGGCCAGTGCGACCGTCCGGTCATCTTCGTCGGACATGCGGCCCCGTCCACGCCGTGACGGAAATTGTGCCGCCCCAACCAAACTGACTTCGCAAACGATGCCCGACGCCTTCACAAACCACCGCAAGATCAGCCCACCGACCCGTGGAACCATCCGTTAAGTGGAATCCATAGACGTGTACGAATACGTGAGCCCCGAATGGCTCGACGCCGTGAGGTTGATTGTCGCCGACCTGCTGCAAGGCCAGGACCTCGGCTCTCTTGACTACGTCATCTGCGAGGACCTCGCGAGCCCACCACCCGGCCGGGCCAATACAGCCGCCGGCACACTCAGCTGGTACCTCCGCATCCGCGGCAACAACGTCGAGGTCCACGAAGGATCCGTCGACGACGCCGATCTTCGCGTCGTCGCCGATTATGCGACGCACCAAGAGCTTTCGCGGCGCATGTGGGCAGGCAACCCTGAAGCCATCGCCGCCTCTCAACACCAGCGCCAACTCGCGACAGCCAGTGGCAAACTTCGAATCGACGGTGATCTCACCGCCGCGCCGCCCGTCGTGCTGGAGTTGATCGCCCAACTCCACGACCCAGTCGCCGCGATTACCGCGTAGCCGCCACGCGCCACGCAAGATGCCTGGCTACAGCTAAGGCGAGTGAGTGCTCATGCTGATGTGCGTGTATCAATCCGCCGATCGGTTGTCGCGGATCCTGGGTTCGTATCAGGACCTGTCGCGTAGTTCGGCGAAGGTCGCGAATGCCTTTGCCGCAGTGGCGCGACCGAGCGCGGCGTTGTCGCACATGGTCGATTCGTAGGCACTCAAGGCTGGGATCAGGTCGGTGCCTCCGTCGCGGACATCGATCAGCTTGTGGCACAACAGCTCACCGTCCATCAACGCGAGATTGGCGCCGAGTCCGCCTGGCGGCGCCGGGTGCGCGGCATCACCGAGCAGTGTCACTGCCCGTGTCGGCCACGGGTGCACCGGGTCGCCTTCCCGGATCGGTCCGATCTCGCTGTTGGCCACGTCCGCTTGTCGAAGCAGTTCCCGCAGGTCGGTATCCCAGTCGTGGATCAGATCGAGGACCGGTGCAAGTGCGGTGTTCTGCGGTACCGCACCCGGCAGCATGAGCACCCAGCGCACATAGCTGGGTGTGTCGGGCAAGGTCACGTCGGGCGCAAGCTGGGCGGCCGCCTCGGCAGGTGGGCGTCGGAACACCATCTTGCCCAGCATCAGTTGCACGTCGCGAGTGGTGACGATCGTGCTCCAGCCCGGAATCAACGCAGCGAACCGATCGTTCATCGGAGTACGCCCGATCGCCCCGTACGTCGGCAGTTCGTGCACCTGGATTGCGGGCAGCAACTGTCTGCGGACCGTCGATCCCATGCCGTCGGCACCGACGACGACATCCGCGATCGTGATCGTGCCATCGGCGAAATGCAGTCGTACCCGGCCGTCCGGCAGCTCCTGATAGCGATCGAGCTTCATCCCGAACCGAACATGTCCGGCCACATCGCTGAACAACAGGTGCCGCAATACGTTTCGGTCGAACATGCGGCCCTCGTCACGAGGCTCGATTTCGCTGATCTGGTTCAGCCACGGGTCCACCACCCTGCCGGTCCCACCGACGAGCCCACTTACCGCGTCCAGCAACGGGTGCAGCCGAGTCGGCACGGCTCGTCGCAGCGCGGCCAAACCCGGTCCTTCGAAACCGATCCGGTAACCCTGACAACGCGCCGTGATTCCGTTGTCGCGCTCATAGATCGTTGTGTCGAATCCTTCGCGGAGTAGCCGCTGGGCAAGTCCGAGTCCACCCAGGCCGGCTCCGACGATCGCTACCCGCATTCCACACCGCCTGCTGTCCATACGAGCCGACCAC
This sequence comes from Nocardia sp. NPDC088792, assembly GCF_044750615.1. Lineage (NCBI taxonomy): Bacteria > Bacillati > Actinomycetota > Actinomycetes > Mycobacteriales > Nocardiaceae > Nocardia > Nocardia sp. NPDC088792. Next base: position 1,745,333 of record NZ_JBIVKC010000003.1, on the reverse strand, counting down.
CGACGAGTCGGAGACCGGCGATTACTGAACGATCTAGCCTCATGCCTGCACCTTGCGAGAGACGGCTTGCGTCGACCTTGCACACCGCTGTCGCCGAACAGATCCGGTGGGAATCGCGGTGGAGAATCGGGCAAGTGAGCAGATTCGCTGAGGTCATCGTTCTCGCCCGAGATGCCGAACATGTCATGCACCACTTGACCATTCACGATGAAGAAGACAGCTGCTTCGGCCTTTGGATGACCTACGACGGCAAGCTCACCGAGGTTCCGATGCCATGCGGCCCAGCGAACGGGTTTGTGCTCGTTGAGGATTCGTTCCGGAGCTACGGCGATGCGATGTCGCCGGGCGAAGGGGGGAGTTGCCCGGCGACATCGACAAAGAACGCGGTCAGCGACTCGCAAGACCCGAATGACCACCGTTATGGGCCAATTCTGTTGGGGGGTGAACAGCTGGCCCGCACAAGATCTTACGGGTACGTCCTGCCTGCAATGCAACCCATTCAGAAGCATTGTGAGAAAGCCGATTCCGCACCCGCCATCCTGGGATGGTCGCTCACCGGCCAGCCGTGGGGTGTCGACCCCCCTTCGGACGACACCCACTCGGATGGCCGGTGAACTGCTCATTTCCTCGGCCACCTCGTCGCGGAACAGTGCACCGGACTTCACTCACCGTCTACCGTTTTGAGGTGCTGTAAACATATCATGAGTCCCAATTGAGTGGACAGTGAGTACTTTTCGGCTCAGGCTGAGGGTTCTGTGAGTGGTAGGTGACGTCGTTGTTGTGAAGCCGAGGGTGGGAGGGAAGATCATCGAGGATGGGACGCATAAGGTTTGGCCCGTGGTGACGCAGGAACTGCAGGAGCGGTTCGGTCGGATTGTGGCCGAAAGGCGCGAGGAGCTCGGGCTCTCGCGGCCGGACGTGCGCATGGCCAGCGGACCTTCCGTCGCGACGATGGCACGGATCGAGAACCCGCAGTCGAGTACCGCACCGCCGAGTCCGGCAACGCTGCGCCTGCTCGACGTCGGCCTGCGATGGACCGAAGGCAGCGCAGCGAGAGCGCTCCACGGCGGCGACCCGATGAAACTGGGTGAACAGTCCTCGGTAGCGGATGGTCGCGGATCGCAGCCTCCAGGAAGAGGTGAACACGATCCGCTCGACTTCCGCGCGGTGGAGCTCGATGTCGAACTCGTGGATGCACTGATCGCCGCCGCGGATCGTTGCTTCCAGCTCTGTGACCGCGCCGATCTCCCCGATGCGGCTCGGGAAGCGGCACAAGCGGTGAAGGCGCAACTCGGAGTCGCCGTCGGCAGGCTCGCGGCCGCGCAGGCAACCGAAGTGCTGGAGCGGGCGGGAGGTCCGGGTAACGCACTGCCCAAGAACATCGAGAGACTCATCGGTGCGGTGCTGGCGTCGCCACCGACGGCCACAGGTGTCGAACGGGAGAACCAGCAGTACCGGCGCTGGCTCGCAGGCACTGCAACAGACTTGGATCCGATCCTCGTCGACAGCTTCTTCAGACGGTGGCGGTCTAAGCTGAACCGGATCAGTCTGATTGAGGGAGAAGGCGGTTGAGTCCGAGCAGCGGAGTCGTCCCGTTGGAGGAGCGGGTGAACCTACTGTTCGCCACCATCATTGACAACGATGGTGGCGAGGTTAGCACACTGACTGTGGCTCAGGCTCTTTCGAAATCCATGGGTCGCCAGGTGGCCGAGGAGGATATCGAGGCCCTTCGGCGCCCGGGGGCGCGGAGACCCAGCGACAGCCTGCTCGGTGGACTGGCGGGCTACTTCGATATGCCGGAGAGCTTCCTTTCCGACGAACCCGAGCAGTACTACAGTATGTTCTTGCAGCTGAGTTTGCTGATCATGCAGCGCGACAAAGGAATTCCGTTCATTGCCCTTCGTCCGAATTCGGATCACCTGGACGACAACGCGTTACACGTATTGACGCGCTACCTTGAATACCTCGACGAGAAGGCGTTGACGCCGTCACCGTTGGATTCCAAGCCAGACAAGGAGAAGACGACTTGACCGACTCTCATTCCGGGACGGTGCCGGTACCGGGCGGCTCGCTGTACTACGAGGTCCAGGGAACCGGCTGGGATGTCTTGCTGATTCAAGGCGGGATCGGCGACGCCAACGCCACCGGGCAGTTGGTCGAGCAGCTTGTCGGTGACGGTGCGCGCGTAATCACCTACGACCGGCGCGGACTGGGCCGCTCCACCGTGGACGACACATCGACCACCACGATCGGCCTTCACGCCGCCGACGTCGCCGCGCTGCTGACGGCAGTCGCCGGGGAACCAGCCGTCGTGGTGGGTGCCAGCATCGGCGCGGTGATCGCGCTCCAACTGGCCGTCGATCACCCAGACCTGGTGTCCGCGCTGATAGCGCACGAACCGCCCTTGCCGGACGTGCTGCGTGAACCGGATCGCGAACGCGAACTCGACCACGTGGCCGAACTCGCTCGCACCGACGTGCGCGCGGCTATCCGCCACATGGCCGGCCTCGCGGGCGAACAGCCCGAACTCGAACCCGGCGCCATGCCGGGCCGACCGCGCGGGGATATCAACGCCACACTGACCCGGTTCTTCGCCCATGACTTTCCGGCGGTGCGCACCAGCGGTGTCGACGCCGATCGGCTCCGCCCTGTCACCGCGAAGGTTCCCATCACCCTGACCGGCGGAACCGGCGGCAGCGAACGCTGGGAGTATCGCTGCGCCCGCACACTCGCCGGGGACCTCGGCGTCGAGTTCGTGCGCATCGATGGCGGCCACGAAGCCCCCGCAACTCACCCGCGCAGCACCGCGGCGGCAATCAGCAAACTCGCCGGGGTCCGGAGGTGACCGGTGCGCGCCGAGAACACCGGTCGCCGGCACTGGCGTAGCGAAGCGCACCTACGCCGAGGCGTGAAGCAGTTGCTCCGGCAACTCGACATCGGTGCTCCCCTCGATGTGCGCTTGCTGTGCGAGCGGCTGTCTGAGCACCGGGGCAGGACGATCAAACTCGTTCCCTACCCGCTGCCGACCCCCGGTGCCTTCGGGCTGTGGATCGGCACGCACACCGATGATTACGTGCTCTACCAGCGCGACACGACCCCGGCGCACCAGGAACACATCATCCTGCACGAACTCGGCCACATCATCAGCGAACACGGCGGCGACGAGGATGACGACGACCTGTGGGGGCAGATCTTCCCCGACATCCCCACCCGCGTCGTGCAGCGCATGCTGCGCCGGGAAGGCTACGGCGTCGTCGCTGAACGCGAGGCGGAGATGGTAGCCACCGTGATCAAGGAATGGGCTGTCCTGCTCGACGAGCTCGGTGCCGGAAGCCGGCCCACGACTGCGGCGGGCCGACGGCTCGGTGGCGCGTTCGACGCTCACCAGGGATGGCTATAGCGATGATCGTGCTGGGGATCATGTGGTGTGCGGCGGCCATGGCGGCGGCGTGGAAAGGATCGCAACTGGCCAGGATCCCTCACGATCGCGGCTTGCAGATCGTCACCACGTGCACGGTGCTCGTGCTCGCCGCGCTCACCGCCCAGCTGGTGGTCGCCCTGCCGGGCACCCACTTCCCTCGGCAAACGCCGGTACTGATCGAGTTCATCCTGCTCAACTTCTTCTTCGTGCTGCTGCTGGGTTTGTTGCGCACGACGGGAGGACGGTTCGACATCTCTCGCCGTCCCTTCCTCGCCGACCTCGGTTTGGCGATCGCGGCCGGTGCCATCCTGGTCATCACCTTCGTGATCACCGACCCGTCGAGTTCGAGCGCCAACTACGGGGACTACACGGAGGCGTCCGGGCCGGCCGGAGTGCTCGTCTTCCACCTGGTCGGCAACCTGTTCATGGCCTACGCCACCGCATGCGGCGCCTACCTCGCGTGGACGGCGGCACGGCACGCCCTCGCCCACACCCGCAAGGGGCTTCGGGTCGCCGCCGTCGGGCTGGCCATTGCATGTCTCGGCAACCACGTACCCCGAGTGGTCGCCGAGACCGGGCGCCTCACCATCGACGCACCCATCCTGCCCGCCACAGCGACCTGGACACCCGGTCTGCTCGCGGCGGGCGTGGCCCTGTTCTTCCTCGGCGTCGGTTATCCCGGTGCTCGCACCGCGATCGTCAAGATCCGCCTGTGGGTGCAGGCCAAGCGTCGCTACCAGGAACTCCGGCCACTGTGGGAGATCTTGTACCGCGAGTTTCCCACCATCGCCCTGCTTCCCGGCCGCAGCCCACGACGCGACTGGTTCACTGTCCGCCGGATGCGTATGCGCTACTACCGGCGTGTGATCGAGTGCCGTGATGGGCTCGTCTGCCTGAGCCCCTACATGTCGGTCTCCGTACTTTCCACCCACACCCCGGCAGAACAGGCAGCGCTGGTCCGCGTGGCCATCGAACGCCGCGCCGATGCCACCGCCCCCACCCACCCCACGATCATCGCCCCACCCCAGGAACCGGGCATGGAAGGCGATACTCGAGCCATCATCGCGCTCTCTCGCGCGCTGTGAGCGGTGGCAGAGCTCTGCCCGAGCAATGCGATCGTCGCGCCGAATCGGCCAATCCGGCCGATGACGCGGAAGCCCCCGAGTCGGGTGAGGTTCGCTGCCGTGGTCCGACGCCGCTCTGTCCGATCCGCGAGTCGACTGGGCCACGGCTGTTCACGCCGACTGTTCGAGATGATCGCGTTTACCGACAGGTCGGCGCGCTTGGGTAGATGCCCAGATCGCTAGGACGGCGCCGCAGCTGATCGCCCAGTCGGCGAGGTTCATGACGCTGAAGCCGCGGACGGCGATGAAGTCGACCACCGCGCCGGACAGGTCGCCCGGAGAGCGGAACACTCGGTCGGTGAGGTTGCCGAGCGCTCCGCCGAGCAGCAGTCCCAGCGCCAGTGCCCACGATCGGCTGGTCAACCGGCGCGACAACCGCACCACGACAACAGCCACGACTACCGCGAGTACAGAAAACACGATGGTGGCTGCCGAGCCGATACCGAATGCCGCACCGGGATTGCGCTGGACTCGCAGTTGCATCCAGGTGCCGAACACCGGCACCGCGGGCCGCCCCTCCAGTTCGGCTACCACCGCCGCTTTGCTCGCCAGATCGATCAGATAAACGACCACGGCCACGATCCGCAGCAGCCGAACCTGTTTGCCGCCCGAACCCGCGCTACTCGGTGTCTCGTCCACTGCTGCCACCGGCGCCTCCTCACTATCGCCCACCGAAGGTTGACCGATTACAGCACGCCGGGCCATGATTGACTGACCAAGTCAGTCAATCATGGGGTGAGATGATGCGTGGGCGTGTGGCAGCGCGGCCGTTGGCCGATATCGCTGATGCGGCGTGTCAAGTGTTCGCGGACAAGGGATTCCGCTCGGCCGGGATATCCGACGTAGCCGCGGCCCTCGGGCTCAGCCACGGCGCGCTGTATACCTATGTCGAGAGCAAACAGGCTCTGCTGCACCTTGCTCTGCTGCGGGCGCTGCGGCCCGGCGAGGTCGACATTCTCACGTTGCCCGTGGCCGCCGTTGCGCCGCATCGGCTTACCGAGATGTTCGATTCCTGGATTGCCGATCAGGCCGGCTTGCCGATCCTCGCGCAGTCCGCCGCCCGTCTGTCGGATCGACCGGTCGAGCAGGAGCTCGGCGAAATCATCGACGAGCTATACGAATTCATCGATCGCAACCGACAGGTCCTCGACCTTGTCGAGTGGTGTGCGAGCGAGTTGCCCGAGCTGGCCCAGACGTATTTCGTGCAGCGGCGCCGGGCAATGCTCGAGCAGCTGGGGGAGTTCTTGCAATCGCGAATCCACGCGCGCCGACTGCAGCCGGTTCCCGACGTCGGGGCGGCGGCCAGGTTCGTGGTGGAGACGATCGCCTGGTTCGCCATGCACCGCCACGGCGATCCCGACTCGGCGATGCTCGGCGACCTGAGCAGCCGCACCACAGTCCGCCATCTGCTGATGGCCGCGTTCGTCCCGGCCGCCCAGCCCGGGCCGGCGACACGGGGGAGGCGACACCGATGACCGAAATCGACCCTGCGGCAGCACAGTACAGTCCGGTCCCGTCACCTCGGTTCGAGCAGCGTCCGTACGGTCGCCCAGCGGTGGCCTGGCGCCCGGTGCTCGGGGTAGCCGCGGTGACGGCGATGGTGCATCTGCTGGTGGCCACTCGCTTCGGCTGGCATCGCGATGAGTTCTACTACGTCATTTCCGGTCGGCACCTGGACTGGGGGTATGTCGATCAGCCGCCACTGGTGCCGCTGCTGGCACGGTTGGCCGCCGACCTTCCGGGCGGGGTGCTGCCGCTGCGGCTGCTGGCGATCGCCGCCGAGATCGGGTGCGTCCTGTTGGCATCGGTGCTCACGGCCGAACTCGGCGGCCATCGGCGAGCCCAGATCCTGGCCGCGGCAGCGGTCGCCGCATGCCCGGTATTCGTTTCCGCCGCACTGTTTTTCGGCACGACGGTCGTCGATCAGCTGGTGTGGGTGGCCGTGCTCGTGCTGACAGCCAGAGCGCTGCGGCGATGTTCGACGCGAGCCTGGCTCGCCGCGGGCACGGTGGCGGGTCTCGGATTGCAGGCCAAGGACACCCTCGCGGTGCTGCTGGTCGGCATCGCGGTCGGCGTGCTGTTGTTTCGCCGCGACGCGCTGCGCAGCCGCGGCCCCTGGCTGGCATGCGGGGCGGCCGTCGTGATCGCCGCACCGAACATCATCTGGGATATGCGACACCAGTGGGCGAATCTGCGCATGGCTCGCGAACTCGCCGAACAGCAGGGCGGTGCACTGGGCGCGCTGACCCACGTGCCGGTACTGCTGGTGGTGCTCGCCGGCCCGCCGTTGATCGTGTTGTGGTATGCCGGTGTGCGCCAACTGATTTCGCGAGCTGGGTCCGAGCATCGCTGGCTCCTGGCCGCGACGGTCACGGTGGTGCTGCTGTTCACCGTCAGCGGCGGCCGGGTCTACTACGCTGCCCCGGCACTGGCCGCTCTGTTCGCGGCCGGAGCGGTACGAGTCGAAACCGCCGCGACCGCCCGCGGCCGATTCGGCTGGCCGGCCGCGGTCGCCACCACCGCGATCATCGCGCTCGTGATCGGATTGCCGGTACTCGGACCACGCGCATCGACAGAACTACGGCCGATCAACGCGCAGCCGATGGAAACCTACGGCTGGCCCCGATTCGTTGACCAGATCGCCCGCGCCGCAGCACCATTACCGGCCGATGCTCCTATCTTCGCCAGCAACTACGGCGAAGCCGGCGCGGTAACCATCCTCGGCCCCGCCAGGGGACTGCACCGGCAAGTCCTCAGTGGCCACAACAACTACCTGCTCTGGGGACCGCCACCGGGCACTCCCGACACCGTGCTGTGCGTGGGCCAATGGGACATCACCTACCTGCACCGCTTCTGGTCCAACGTCACCGAGATCGCACCCATCACGCTGCCGACCGGCCTGACCGACCAGGAAACCGCCCAGCACGCCGCCATCTACCTGTGCACCCAACCACACGGCACCTGGGCGCAACTCTGGCCCGGCCTACGACACCTCGACTGACAGCCGGTGGCTGGCCCAGTGCTCGCATTCAGCAACCAGGACAGCCAGGCATCTGCCACAACGCACTGAATTGCCGAATGCCGGCGGTCACAGTAATCGGTCGACCAGCCTGTCGATGTAGTCCGTGGTAAGCGGGCCCATGCCGAACAAGACGCGGATGTACATCGGGGCCAGGATGTGATCCAGCACGTCGAACGCGTCGGGTGCGTGCTCGCCGCGGTCGCGGGCGCGATCGAGCATGGACTGCAGTTGCCGCGTGCGTTCGGCGCGAAGGTTCTCACTAGCCTGCAGGCCCTGCTCGCCGTTGCTGGACAGGGCGACGGCTAGATGCAGCACCGCCGGGCCGTCGGGTCCGGTGATCTCGCGGGCCACTTGGGCCGCGTACGTGCGCAGGTCGCCGTCCAGGCTCCCGGTGTCGGGCATCGGTGACACTGCGTTGAGGCGGGTGAGCGCCACATCGCTGAGCAGAGTTTCCAGGTTGCCCCACCGGCGGTAGATGCTGCTGTCGGCTACGCCCGCGCGGGCTGCGATCTCACCGACGGTGAAGTTGCCGTAGCCGCGCTCGCCGATCAGGTCGGTGACGGCTTGGTGTACCGCCGCGCCGACGCGGGCGGCGCGGCCGCCAGGTCGCCGGACTCGTTGTCGCTCGTTCACACCCTTCACTTTAACGCAGTCAGGACTTGCGTTTGTGAGGCGCCATCCTTACAGTCATCTAACGCAGCCATTGGCTGCTTTAGCCCGCCCAGGTGTGCGCCACCCGCGTCAACCTCGGCTGGGCGAGACCAACGATTGAGAGGAATCCCCGTGACTCCATCGCATGCGGCCGTAGGCAATCGATCAAGCCGGGCCGTGCTGCTCGCGGTGACCTGTCTCGGCCAGTTCATGGTCCTGCTCGACAACACGATCGTCGGAGCAGCACTGCCCGATATGCAGCACCGGCTGCACACCGGCTTGACGGGTCTGCAATGGATCGTCGACGCGTACGTGCTGCTGGTCGCCATGCTGCTGCTGTCGGGCGGCATCTTCGCCGACCGGTTCGGCCGCAAACGGGTCTACCTGATCGGCGCGGTGGTGTTCACCGCCGCATCGGTGCTGTGCAGCCTCGCGCCCTCGCTCGGCTGGCTGGTCGCCGGCCGGGTGCTGCAGGGCATCGGGGCCGCGGCGCTGAGCCCTGCCTCGCTGGCCCTGCTCGTCGCCGCCTATCCCGTGCCGCAAGAACGAATCAAAGCTATCGGTCTGTGGGCCGGATTCAGCGGAATCGGCCTGGCCGCGGGCCCGGTGGCCGGCGGCGTGCTGACGGATGCCTTCGGCTGGCCCGCCATTTTCCTGGTGAATCTGCCCATCGGCGTGGTCCTGCTGCTGGTCGGTCTGTACAGCCTGGAAGAGACCCGCAATCCGAGCGCCCCCGCGATCGATATCCCGGGGACGGTGCTGTCAGTTCTGGGGGTGGGGGTGCTGACCTACGGGCTGATCGAGGGTGGTGCCCGCGGCTGGACGTCGCCGGTAATCCTGGGCAGCTTCACTACCGCGGTGATCCTCCTCGCCGCCTTCGTCGCCGTCGAAGCTCGTCGTTCCGCACCGATGCTGCCGCTGCGGCTGTTCCGGCAACGCCTGTTCACCGTGTCCAACACCGCCATGATCGTGGTGGGGTTCGCGCTCATGGGTTCGTCGTTCTTCTTCTCCCAGTTCTTCGTGTCCGTCCAGGGCAGCTCGATCCTGCGCGCCGGCCTGCAGACCCTGCCGGTATCCCTCGCCATGGTGATCGTCAGCCCGTACGCGGGCCGGCTCGCCGCCCGGTACGGCTTCCGAATCGTGGCAACCACGGGTCTGGCCCTGGCCGGCCTGGGACTGCTGGCGCTCGGCATGGTGCACGCCGACACCGGCTACGAGAACGTGTGGTGGCGGCTGGGCGTCGCCGGCATCGGCTTCGCCCTGACCATGTCCCCACTGACGGGAGCCGCCATCCAAGCAGTCAGCCCGCAGGAAGGCGGCCTCGCATCAGGCATCAGCAGCACAACCCGGCAGATCGGCGCGGTGCTCGGTGTGGCGGTGCTCGGGGCCATCGTCCGCGCCCGCCAATCCGGCGGCGCCTCCTTCGAAACCGGCCTGGACAGCGCCTTCGTCGCGGCCGGCGCCATAACCTTGGCCACCGCCGTGTTCACCGGCCTGTGGCTGGTGAGGTCCAAGCCCGCGGAAGCCTCCGCAGCGCCGCAACATTCCATCGACCCAGATACGGTCATCACGTCGAACGTGGCATCCACGAGCAGCCGTTGACAACAACCGGCTCGCCAGGCCTGTTCGTCGATCACTCCGCCGGGATGCACGTTGTCTTCCGCGACCCGTGTTGTCTCAAGCGGCCAGCGCAGGCCGCGGAAGATGACTGGCCGTACTCATCCGTGCTCGGCCGATGCCGTTTGGTGCGACGAGCGGCTCGGTAGTGCTGATGGATGGTTCCGCGTTCTGATCGGAGAACGACTATGTTCTTCCTTCGTTCCAGCGGCCAGGTTCTCCGGGTAAGACGATGCGGATCAAAGTGCCGTCGCGTTCGGAACCGTCGATGCTGATCGTCCCGCCGTGCTTGGTGACCACCTGTTTCACGATTGCCAGACCCAGACCTGAACCGGGCATGGACCGTGACTCGGTGGTCCGGTAGAAGCGTTCGAACACCAACGCGCGCTCTGCGGGTGGGATGCCCGGCCCGGCGTCGTCGACCTCGAATTCGAGCAGTCCGCGGCCGGTCTCACGCATGGTCACGAACACCTTCGCAGCAGCGGGGCTCCACTTCGCGGCATTGTCCAGCACATTCAGCAGGGCACGTTCCAAGCCCGCCGCGTCCCCGCGGACGATCCACGGCTGCATAGTGGCCTCGAACTCGATGCCGGTGTGGCGGTGCCGAACTCGTTCCAGCGCGCGTTCGGCCACGTCGGCGATGTCGACCTGCTCGTACACCGTCTCGGGCGCGTCCTCGCGGGCCAGGTCCACCAGATCGCCCACCAGCGTGGACAACTCCTCGATCTGAGCCATGACGTCGGAGCGCAGCTCGGCCATATCCTCGTCAGGCATCCGGGGCACGCTTGACCGGGAGGCAGCGATGAGCAGCTCCATATTGGTGCGCAAGGAGGTCAGTGGGGTCTTCAGCTCATGGCCGGCGTCGGCCACCAATCGGCCTTGTCGGTCCCGGGATTCGGCCAGGGCGCGCAGCATGGTGTTGAAACTGTCTGTCAGTCTTGCTTGTTCGTCGTCGCCGGTGACGGGTATCGGGGTGAGGTCGTCGGTGCGGGCCACCCGTTCGGTGGCGGTGGTCAGGCGGGCGATGGGCCGCAAACCGGTGCGGCCCACCGCGGTTCCGGCCGCGGCGGCCAGCATCACCCCGCAGCCGCCGACCACGAACAGCAGCCACGCCAGCCGGCCCAGTACCTCGGGGGAGGGTTGCAGGCGCTGGGAGACGACCAGGGCGGACCCGGAGTGGGTGCGCCGCGCCAGCACTCGCTGATTGTCGACGGTACGGAGCGAGAAGCCGATTTCACCACGCGCCACCGCCAGCTCTTGGGTGCCGATGGGCGGGTTCGTGCTCTGCGGCACCATGTACTGGGTGAGGTCCGGGAAGATCAACGCTACGCGGACGTCATTGGAGTACAGCCCCGCCAGCGCGATCGACTGGAAGCCGAGGCTGTCGAAGTTGTTGTCGATCATCAGCGAGGCCCGTTCGCGCAGTTGCGAATCCACATCGGAACGCAGCGAGCGCGCTTCCATCTCATAGGCGGCGATGGATGCGAAGGCGACGACCACGGACACCACCGCGGCGACAGACAGCGTTACCCGCCAGCGCAGCGGCACCGCCCGAATCACCTGCATCGATGGTCGGATCTGCCGCTTCAACGGACGACCGAGTGAGGCGATAACCGTCGATTCTGGTACGGACCTATCCACGAAAACCCTGCCCCATCCACCCCTTGAAGCGGCGTAACCACCAGCGTCACGGCGTGGATCGACGCCTAATCGTCCACTCCCCGAGCACACACCGGGAAGTATGCCGACCCGGACTGAGACCGGGCTGAGAAGCCCAGCCAGTCCACGTCTCGAGCTAGACAACCAACCGAGGCTCGCTCTGCACGTGGATCTTCTAACGAGCCAGTACTTTCGAAGGGTCTGGCGCAGAAGTGAAGACGTCGCTGGGTGCGGCGGCTGGTACGTCTGGAAGGGGCCGGTACAGCCTGTCGCGATGATGGACGGCGCTTTCGGAACTTACGAAGCAGCACAAGGCGATCGGACCGAGAGTCCCGGGTCTGCCTGCCGCTTGAAGTCGAACGCACTAGCCGCGGACCGCGCTGACCGAACTGATCACGGCACCTTCTGGCGGGCGCACATCAGGTCTCGTGTACTAGCCAGCCGACGCTTGATCGGCGTGGTAGGTGGTGCAGACACCCAATGTTTCGTTGTCGAGCGAGACGTGGTTGAGCTGGGGAATGTGTTGCACCAGTTCCTGGTACAGCCACCTGGTGACGAACTCGAACGTCGGGTGAGGATCGAACAGGTCGGTCCACTGATTGCCGGAGAGACGGGCCGCGTAAGTATCGAGAAGGTGTTCGAGAGTGTCGGTGTCGACGAACCGCTCGTTCTCATCGAGTTGGGTATCGGAGAAGGTGAAACCAACCCGCATGATCACGCTGACGACGGTGACCGGTGCGCGGCCGGACTCCCGCCACACCGGTGATGAGAGGCCCTGGCGGGCGTCGAAACGCCGCCTCATCTCGACGTTGAACACTGACCGACGATACCCACGACGTCGGCGCCGAGCATCGTCAGCGGGTAGCCGGAAACGCATGGTGCGACGAACGGGCATCACTGACTGACTCGAAAGCGGCGGCACGCGAGGGTAAGCAGTACAGTGCCGAGGTGCCTGTCACCGTGGAAACACTGACCGAGGTCGACGACGAAATCGTCGAAGCTTTCGACCGGCTGCTGCCCCAACTGTCGCAAACGGCGAATCGGTTGGACCGAGAAGCCTTGGCGCGGTTGGCCGCTACGGAATCGACCACCGTCTTGATGGCACGAAGTGATGGAAAGATCGTCGGGACACTGAGTTTGGTGATGTTCGCGATCCCGTCGGGCTTTCGAGCACGGGTCGAGGATGTGGTCGTTGACGACTCTGCCCGCGGTCATGGCATCGGTGCGGCCTTGATCGAGGAGGCGAAGGTTCGCGCCGGCGTTGCCGGTGCGCGGACGTTGGACCTGACCTCGCGGGCTTCTCGGTCGGCAGCCAATCGCCTCTACGAGAGGCTCGGATTCCATGCGCGCGAATCCCGTGTCTATCGCTTGGCGCCAACCGACTGATCCCGCACCGCCCGACCATCGGAACGCACTCTTATCAGCCGTATGGCGCGCTGACTGGTCCGGCCAGCGCGGGACGGCCGAAGATCAACGGGTCGCGCTGAATTGAGGCCGGCGGAGCGTTCGCTCCTGCCGAATTTTGCGCGCCTGGCGGGTAGGCGGACTTGGGTCGCGACTCCGAACGCCAGTTCGGACGAAGGCGCTGCTACGGCAGCGGGATCTTGAAGTCCAGACCGCCCTCGAGCGGTACTACGAACGGCACCAAGCCTGCTGGAACGGCCGCGACCTCCAGATCCGAGAAGATCAGCGAGAGGTTGTGGCCGTTGGTTTCGACCATTGCCTCATAGAAGGGCAGACCGAGTTGTCGCGACCAAGTGGAGGCTTCCTCGGAGTCAGGTCGAAGGGTGGCGCCCGGGTATAGGTTCTGCCAGCGCACACCCCACACGTAACCATTCATGTCGCGGCCCGTTTCGTTGTCGACGAGTCGCTCGTCGAGGGAACGGGCCCAGATTTCGGCCGTCAGCGCCGTCGTGGCTGTGGCACGGACGCAGTATTTGAAGCGATATCGCAGGTACTCGGGTGGTATGCCGGTCCGGGGATCAGCGGTCGCATAGATGAAGATGTCGTAGTCGCGCATGTAGTCGGCGTAGGCGTGAAACACGATGGCCTGGTCGCATACGTCCTCCAAGGCCTGAGCGATCTGCGCGGCATCCACCGAGTCATTTTCTGATGTTTGGTGCGGACCGCACTTCAGACACGCGCGCACCGCGCTGACTGAACCGGCCGGCCCCGGACTTGGAAGAACAACTGGGACTATCGATCCGGGGCCGGCCGAACGAGCCCCACTGCCAAGTTCCGTGTGACCGGATCAGGCTTTGGCGCACACGATGCGTCGACGTTCTACCGTGGGATCATGATCGCGGCCCCGAATGACGTTGTGCCTGGGCAGGTCATCCTGCTCAACGGTGTATCGAGTTCCGGTAAGACCAGCCTCGCCCGTCAGCTGCTCTGCGACCTCGATCGGCCGTTCTTCCATATTGGGGTCGACATGATCGGCGCGATGCGCTCCGAACCGCAGACCGATCGACTCGACCAGGCTGCTCTCCAGCAGGCGCTGTATCGGACCCGGGCCGGGTTTCATCGCGCTGTCGCGGGAATGGCCTTGGCGGGCAACGATATTGTCATGGACCACGTGTTCAGTGAACCGTGGCGGCTCCAGGATTGTCTGGTGGTCATGACCGGAATCGATGTGGTGCTTGTCGGCGTCCATTGCTCGGCGGATGAGCTGCTGCGCCGCGAGAAGCAACGGGGCGACCGCACGGTCGGTACAGCAGCCGCGCAGCTGGCCAGCACACATATCCACGGCATCTACGACTGCGAGATCGACACCAGTGCGCAGAGTTTGACCGACTGCTCGGCCGAGATTCGGCGGTGTGCCCGTGGCCCTGTGGCTGCTCGCGCCTTCGGTCGGCTCCGCGGTGAGCTGTAATTTCGGTTCCGAAAATCGTCCACAATTGCCGCGACCCGGGCGTTCGTGCCCGGCTGGCCAGGACCCGATCCTGACAGCAAGTGTCTAACTAGCTGGCGAGCGGGTGGTTCGCAGAGTCGGTAGCTCTCAGGATGATGTGCCGTACCAGGTGGCGATTTCGGTGGCGTGGTTACTCAGGGAGGTGCGTAACCATTGGGGTGCAAGGGCTTCCGCGTTGGTCGCGAGTTGCCACAGTGCCCATTCGGCGTGTCTGGGATCTTGGAAGGTGACCTGTAGTCGCAGCCAGCCGTCTGTGTCGGTTTCTTCGCTGCGGACGGCGAGGGCGGTGCTCAGTAGTTCCTCTCGCCGTGCCGGGTTTACTCGTACCAGCACGGTGAGGTGGTCGCCGCTCGTGCGGAACTGTGTGCTGCGTTCGTGCCAGGCCTGGTCCAGGTCGACCCGGTGGGGTCTTTGTGCGGGTTCGGGGAGCTCTTCGGCGGCCAGGATCCGCGAGAGCCGGTAGGTGCGGTCCGCGCCGGATCTCGTGGCCAGTAAGTAGCCCCGCTCGCGTACGGTGACCAGGCCGATCGGGTCTACTGTGCGCCACTTCGGGGCCTGGTCGACCGCCGCGTAATGGATGCGCAGCTTGCGTCCGGCCAGTACTGCGCGCCGAACTTCGGTCATGATGGCGTCGGGCACCTGCTGGGCCGCCAGCGGGAGCGAGAAGAGGTCGGTCGCTGGGTCGATGAGCAATCGCTGGGCCGAATCGGTTGCGGTATCGAGAGAGTTTTCGGGCAGCGCATCGACCACCTTGCGTATGGCCGAAGCGAGCGCCGAGCCGAGTCCGAATGTCTGTGTGCCGCGCCGTGATCCGGAGACCAGTAGGGCGAGTGTCTCGTCGTGGTTGAGTCCGGTGAGCTCGGTGTGGAAGCCGGGTAACAACGCGAAACCGCCGTGGCGGCCGCGTTCGGCGTACACCGGGATTCCGGCCGCGGAGAGCGCCTCGATATCGCGCAACACGGTGCGGGTGGATACCTCCAGCTCGCGCGCCAGTGCGGGCGCGGACAGCCGACCGTGCCGGCGCAGCAGCAGCACCAGTGAGACCAGTCGGTCGGCGCGCATACGAAAACCTTTGCAGCGATACATGACACAGGATGTCGTGATTCATTGGGAGCCTTGTCAGTATGACGAACAAGATCACGGCCACCGAGCCGAACGACCTGGGCAGGTACTTCATCGAGCGCGCCAACGCGGGCGACGTCGACGGGCTGGTCGCGTTGTACGAGCCCGATGCCGTGCTGGCGTTCCCGCCGGGCAGCCAAGCGAACGGACATGCACAGATCCGCAAGGTGTTCGAGCAGCTCGTCGCGGCCGCGCCGGTGCTCTCGCCGGGTAGGCAACATCCAGCTCTGGTGAGCGGAGATCTGGCGCTGACAGCGTCCACGCTGACCACCGGTCAGGTGAGCGTCGAGATCGCGCGTCGCCAGGCGGACGGGTCCTGGTTGTGGGCCGTGGACCAGCCGACACTCGTGCCGTAGCGGGCCGGTGTGACCGAGCCTCCGTCGGCGGCACGTATGGAGAAGTGTGCAGTTCAGCCGCCTGAAGCTTGACACGAACTTTGTTCGTCGAGTAGAACTTAGATCGTAGATAGTGAACTTAGTTCGTAACGGTGTCTCGGAGGTTTGTGATGCGAGTTTCGGTTATCGGAGCCGGTCTGGGCGGCCTGGCTCTCGCGCAAGGCCTGCGTGGCGGCGGGATCGAGGCCGACGTATTCGAGCGCGACCCGGGGATCGTCGCACGGTTCCAGGGCTACCGGCTCGTGTTGAACCCCATCGGTTTTCAGGCGGTACGCGACTGCCTGCCGACTCGCTGGCACCCGCTGCTGGACGAGATCGTCATGCACGCCTCCGCCGAGCAGCTGATCCTGGACCCGCAGCTGAACGAGATCGGCAAGCTCGGCGCGGGGCGCACCGGCATCGTCGTCGACCGGCAAGTGCTGCGGCACCTGTTGCTGACCGGCCTCACCGTGCACACCGACGCCGCGCTGACCAGCTACGACGTGCTGCCCGACGGCCGGGTCCGAGCCGAATTCGCCCGCCGCGACCCGGCCACCGCCGACCTGCTCGTCGGCGCGGACGGCATCACCTCCGCGGTCCGCGGGGCGTTGTCACCGCAGACAACCCCGACCGACACCGGCGTCCGTTTCGTCATCGGCCGCACCCCGTTGACCGACGAGTTCGCCGACCTGTCCAAGGCCTACGGCTCGAAGATCGCCGGCGACGGCGTCAGCTTGCTGCTCGGCGCGATGATCTTCCCGACTCCGCCGAAGCAGGCCGCCGAGCAGCTGGCCCCCGAAGTCACGCTGCCCGACATCGGCGACTACGTGCGCTGGGCCATGATCCTGCCGCCGAACGGCTCACTGGAAGACCTGACCGCACAGGACGCAGTGCTATCCCGAATGGAAGGCTGGCATCCGCAGCTACGCGCACTGATCGAGCAAGCCGACCCGGACAACAGCACACTGCTGTCCATCCGGGTGGTCAAGCCTGGTGAGCGTTGGGCATCCGGCCCGGTCACCCTGCTCGGCGACGCAATCCACGCCACGTCCCCGACCGGCGGCAACGGCGCGAACACCGCGCTGCGCGATGCCGACCTGCTGCGCCGCTGCCTGATCGAGGCCAACGAAGGCCGCCGAGATCTGCTCAGCGCGGTCGACGATTACGAGCGGCAGATGTTCGAATACGGCACCGACGCCGTCCGCAGCAGCCTCGAGAAACTGCCTGCCTTCGCTCCCGAAGCAAAACTGTCCTGAAGCCGAGACTCACCTCGCCCGCGACCGGATAGGTCCGGTCGCGGACACACTGATCCCGTGATCGGGCACGCCGGTTCCCCTGCGCTGCATGGCCACGGCGGCCTGTCGGTACGTAATCAGGCTCCAGCCAAAGGAATTCATTCGCCCGCCACCAGTTACGCCGTGAGCGGGACCCGGCGCCGGCCATGGCGCGCCGCAGCAAAGGCACGAAATTGATTGCGCTCGAGGCTTACCGTCCGCTGGATCGGCCGGGCCGGAGTCCGCCTCGTGCGGATGGGCGTTGTCGTCTCGGGGTGATCAGCGATCGGAGGTCCGCGTGCATCGGCGGCATCCAGAGTCCGGTTCGTGCGCTCAGTGCCGCGGTCAGAGGTCGATCACGACCTTGCCGCGGACGTGTCGGGCCGCCTGCAGCTCGACTGCCGCACGGATGTCCTCGACGGGGAAGGTCGCGGCGATGGGTACGCGCAGACGGTCGGATGCGACAAGGCGCGCGATGTTCTCGAGGGCATCGGGCGCGGCGTTGGCTCCGTTGGCGGCCGGGATCCCGTCGACCACCGCAGCGATGGTGCAGATGCGACTATCCGGAACTCCCAGCTCGCGTGCGACGTGCACAGTGTCTGTCCCGTGCAGGTCCAATGCCGCGGTGACAGGGCCAGCGTCGAGGTCGCGGACCCTGGCGATCAGGCCGTCGCCGTATGCGACCGGTTCGGCGCCGAGGCTTCGCAGATACTCCGCTGTCGACGGAGAGCCGGTCCCGATGACTCGTGCGCCCGCGATTCGGGCCAGCTGGACAGCGAACACGCCGACCCCGCCGCCCGCCCCGCCGACCAGCACCGTGTCCTCCGGACCGAGGTCGAGGACATCGAGAGCAGCGGCCGCGGTACTGCCCGCGATCGAGAGCGTGGCGGCGGTGCGATCATCGACCTCGTCCGGAGTGTGGTGAGCGATGCCGCTCGCGATGTTCCCGTTCGCGTCGACCACGACGAAGTCGGCGACGGCCCGGGACAAGGCCGCTCCGAATACCCGGTCGCCGACCGCGTAACCGCTCGCACCCGCACCGATCTGGTCGACGACTCCCGCGTAATCAGTGCCGAACCCGGCGGGCAGGCGCAGGCCGAACCTTGCCGCGGTCCCGGCGTCCGCGGTCATGAACCAGTCCATGGGGTTCAAGCCGGCTGCGGTGACTCGGACGCGGATCTGCCCATCGCCCGCCTGGGGTTCGGGCACGTCCTGGACGGTCAGTACTTCAGGGCCGCCGAATGATTCGAGCCGGACCGCCCTGCTCGTGCCGGCTCGGAGTCCGCCGTTGTGTTGCTGCATCTTTGCTGTCTCCTCGTGTTCGTGGAGCCATCCTGAAACGGGCTTTCGCTTCGCTGACAAAAACTTCGCAGCGTCAGGTGGTAGCCGAGGATCGTCGACGGCGCCGGGCTGCCACCGGAATCCGACTTCGGTCGGACCTGAGCCGCTCTCACCGGCATCGATCATTGCAGGATCGACCTCTCATCAACAAAGGCCACGGCAATCAGTTAGCAACTTGATATCACGCGCCTCGGAAGATCAACGGACCGCACGGATCTGATTCCGCTGCGGTCGTTGAAATCCGGTTGAAACTTGGTGCAGCACCGACAACTGCCTGGGCGGATCCGACCCGCAAGCCCCCGACGAGGGCCTCGGCGATCCGGACCGCTCGTGGGGAGTGAACCCGCGTATCGGGGAAGGACAGCAGGGCCTCACTCACTGCCACGTTCGCTGCCCGCGCTGAACCGGCAATTCAATAGCAAGCTGATCCGACGGTAGCCGGATTTACTGCGCACCATCCTAGGAGCCGGACCGGGGGACCGGCGAGCGACCATGCCGCCGCCTCGCCGACCGATCACCGCAGGTCGGCCACCAGGTCGTGATCGCTGCGGACGGTCGGATGCGTACAGCACACGACGCATCCGACCGCTGTCATGGATCACCGAGCCTGGAACTATTTGACGATGGTGCACTTCAGCGACTTGGATCCCTGCTGGCCGTCTTTGGTGGTGATCGTTACACCCACCTCCGCGATCCTGCCGACAAGATCGGCAGTTGCGTTGAACTGGGTCTGCTTAGCGTCTGCGGGCCACTCGTAGCCGTCGGGGTAGGTGGGCAGCCAATCCGGCCATGTCCAGGCATAGGTCGCGTCCATCGGCTGCACGGGCTGGCCGCTATCGTCCGTTGCAATCGCTGTGATCATGGCGGGTTTACCTACGGCAAGGGTCGCCGCGTCGTCGCTCACGCCTGCACCACCGAGAAATTGGATCCGCATTGTTCGCTCCGTCCATCCTTGATGAGATTTTCCACTCCGCCGCTGTGCAGGTGCCCAGGTAGCCGGCGAGTGTCGGTGCGCACGAAATGCCCGGCACCACTTCATGATCCGCTCGACTCGTGCATCAAGTCTCGGATATCCGCAAAGTTCGTCAGTCCGGGTTCGGACTCGCCTGGGTGCCGCGCCGCGCCATGATCACGCGCCTTGCGAGCGGTAATACAGTGGACGAATACGTGGGGCAGCCGCAGTCGTGAAAGCTCCCCGGGTCGGGTGTTTCCTAGACATCGAAAACCGCTCGGGCATGGAGGCTCGGCATCGGATCCGTACGGCTCGCTGGCTGTCATCGGTGAAATGTCTTGTCACTTGGCTGACTCGCGGTGCCGTCGTCGGCGGTACATGTAGACCCCCGCCATCACAATCACGATCAGCACAGCCCATTCCGGTGCAACGAGCGCGACCGTCGTGATCACATCCAGGCCGACGGCGATCTCGGCAATCGGGATCGCTACCAGCAACAACGCACCGGCCCACAGGATCACCGACGAAATCGCTTGCGCGGCAGAGAAGTAGGTCAGGGAAATGTATCCAGTGACTCGCGAAATTGCAGTGCGCAGACACTGCGCAGATCGCGCAA
Organism: Nocardia sp. NPDC088792; assembly: GCF_044750615.1. Lineage (NCBI taxonomy): Bacteria > Bacillati > Actinomycetota > Actinomycetes > Mycobacteriales > Nocardiaceae > Nocardia > Nocardia sp. NPDC088792. The sequence continues at coordinate 1,725,249 of NZ_JBIVKC010000003.1, read as the reverse complement.
AGAAAGACATGATCGACAGAACCATCGAAACAACCCCAGGGACGTGCACCACGGCAGACATGCCGATACTCACCAGAGCAGGTGCGGGACAACAGGTACGGAAACGAACCTGGCCGGCGCCAATCCCCTCCGAGATCCTGCTGGAGAAGGTCTAGGCGGCCGCGATGCTCAGTCCTGGGGCGCGCGCTCGAACATGCCCGGCGGCACCGGGATCACTGTGCCTGCACGAGAAGGTTGTCAGGCCGCGGTTGCGTTGGTTGACCAGCGAGTAGCCCGTCGACCGTCCCGAACCACCGATCAGCGCGACCGCGACTGCCACCACAAGCACTACAACGGCCGCGGCCATCGCCTGTGCCGCGCTCCCGATGGTGACCGGCAGCATGAACAGCAGGATCGAGGCAGCGAGGAACTTCAGCACCAGAGCTTGGTCGCTGAAATCTATCGGCACACCACAAATGCTACAGAACCCACAGTCTCCCAACACAGCTCGTACCATCTCCGGTCTGCAGTGGACCTTTCGATATCGCTCGGAGGCTGCACCTAGCACTCCGGCGGAGGTCGACACCGGAGTACTGTCGGCTCTGCTGTCGGAATCCCTATCAAAGATGGCGCTTCCGCCACTGATCTGGCTGCTGGTCGCAGCCCTAAAGTCGCTGAGTGCCGGGGAGGATCCCCGGTCCCCACCCTGAACGCGCGAGCTACGCATCGTTCGTCACGTTCAGCGATCCCGACGGTAATGAGTGGCTGGTCCAGGAGATCACCGAGCGGGCACCTGGCCGAGACTGATACGACATTCTGAATCCGCTGCGCCACAACGACCTCCGCACACATGCCTCGTGTGCGGAGGTCTCGCAGTGCATGCCTCGACCTGCGCGAGGCATGGTCCGCAGCTGCCAGGCGCACGACCGGATGCCCCGTGATGCTGTTGCGGGCCTACGTCAGAGGTGGTCGCGGACTATGGCCACGACGTCGGCGGGCCGGCTCAGGAACGGGCAGTGACCGCCCGGCCAGGTCACGGCGGTGTCGCAGCGTTGGGTGAAGTGGGCGACCATTTCGGGCAGGATCGCCCGGTCCTCGGTCGTCGCGATGTAGGTCGAAGGGGTGTCCTTCCACGCCGCGTGTGCGGGTGAGTCGCTGAAGATCGAAGCAGGCTCGGGGCGTAGGAGTTCGATCGCTTGGTCCGCGACTTGGGTTGTGCAGTCGGCGAATAGGCCTTCGCGGGCACCAGCCGGATCGAGCCGGGTCATGCCCGCGTCATCGACGGTCAGTGGCAGCGGGGCACCTTGGCGGCCGGTCTCCTGTTCGATCCGCGCGATCCACTGTTGGGCGTTCTCGCCGACATCGAAGACGAAGCTCGACAGATACAGCAGGTGCGAGATGCCCTTCAGACCTGTCGCAGTGACCCCACCGAAGGAATGGGCCAGTACCACCGGCGCCTCAGCCGCTTGATCGACGAGTTCCTGGACAAGTAGGGTGCTGTCGGCGAGGGAATGGCCCGCCAGATCAGGCACCGTGACAGTGACCCCGTCGCCGCGCAGACGCTGGGTGACCTCATCGTAGTGAGCCGGTTGCAGCCAGGCACCGTGCAGGATTATCAAGGGGCGCATAATCATTCGTTATACACGCCGCGACATAACTCCCGCGTCAGAGCTGGATTCGGCAACGTCTGCTCGGCCACCAACGGCCCAGTGAGGCCTGAGCTCCGCACACCACGTAGTTCGCTTCCTCGAGGATATCGAACACTGCCACACTTCGACTGACGCGGCGGAGGCGATGGTTGCCCGGCCATTGCGGAAGTCGATCACGGTTGGCAGTATTGCCCTGGTATGCCGCAACTTCCCGATATTGCTCGTGACAGCCTCGATGGTTTGTCCGTGGGCGACGCACTCGGCGCCCAATTCTTCGTACCCGGCAGCTCGGTTCCCGACCTTCTCGCCGGCCGACCACCCGCCGGACCATGGCCCTGGACCGACGACACCGAAATGGCGTGCTCGGTGCACACCGAGATCCGTACCAGAGGCAGCATCGACCGCGGCGCACTCGCGACTGCCTTCGCCGACCGCTGCGAGCCCTATCGCGGCTACGGCGCCGGCACAGTCGTTGTGTTGCACCAGATCCGCGACGGGCGCCCCTGGGCCGAAGCGGCCGCGGCCGCATTCGACGGACGCGGTTCCTGGGGCAACGGCGCGGCCATGCGTGTCGCACCGCTCGGAGCCCATTTCGCCGGAAGCCCGGATCGGGCCGCCGCTGAGGCCGCCCGCTCGGCCGAAATCACCCACCGTCATCCCGAGGCCATCCTCGGCGCTATGGCCGTGGCGGTCGCGGCCAGCCACGCCGCGGCCACCCGCGAAACAGGCTGCACACCAGCAGAACTGCTCGGCGCCGTTGAGCCTTACTTGATCGACGGACATACCGCCGCCGGTATTCGCCGAGCCCGGGAACTGCTGGGTCACACGGTCGCCGCGGCCGCCTACGAACTCGGCAACGGTGCCCGGGTCAGTGCCCAGGACACTGTTCCGTTCACCCTCTGGGCCGCGGCCACCTACCTGCACGACTACCCGGCTGCTATCACCGCTTGCATCCAAGCAGGTGGGGATGCGGATACCACCGCCGCCATCGTCGGCGGCATCGTGGCCGCCTATACCGGTGTCGGGAACCGAGCCGACGTCAAAGGAATACCGCGAGAATGGCTTTCCGTCAGAGAGCCTCTCCCACAATGGATGATCCACTGAGTCGACGCCCCTTGCCTCCGTAGCGAACGGGCGATCGACGATACGGAATACACCCTTCTCGGGCTGCCGGAACCGGTCATGGTGCTGTCAGCCGAGCGTCTACTACTGCGGAGCCGATGCGAATTCCGGTGGCACGGTTCATCGCGACTGCTATGAAATGCTGGCTCGATGCGGTTGATCGATAGCGACGGATACGGAGTGGAGCTACGGGTTGCGGGCTACCAATTCCCGGATGCTGTCGACCCGCGAATGCGGCGGAGCTGGCTCATGATCGAAGGGACTGCCTACTCCCCGCAGGGCGACTGGTCCTTCCGCTGGCAGGCGCTGACACCACCGGAGGCTATGGCCTTGGGCCAGTGGCTTCAGCAGGCTGCGCAGGTGCCGGTCGCCAACGAACCCCGAATCACGCAATTGACGTTCACCGAGCCGAATCTGGTCTTCTCATTCTCCACGACGGATACGGAATTGATCGAGTTGAACATCAGCTTTGATCTGGAGTTCTCGCCACCGTGGCGACGGCACACTCGCGCAGGCGACCCGTACGTCGTCTCCTGTTGTCTCACAGGAGACTCCGTTTCGGCGGCGGCGACCGAGTGGGCCACTGAAGTCGAACCGTATCCGGGATGACAGGCAGCAAGCAGTTGGGAGCAAGGCTGACTTCCGTTCACACCGCGGACTGTGCAGTCTGCACCGGCCACATGAACCGGTGCAGCACAGAACATCCTGTATTGGCCGATGAGGGGCCGTTTCTGTGGTCAGCCGAGGTGGTCGTTGGCGCCGCTGACCCAGGCGATGTAGCGCTCGGCTGACCGCTGGACCGCGGCCTTGGCGTCGGCCGGGATCGTCCCGCCGAGCAAGCTGTAGAGACGTCCGAACTGATACGGCTCGAGCCGGTCCATGATCTGGCGTACCAGCCCGGCGGAGAGCGGGATACGGTTCGGATAGCTACGCATGAACGTCACCCACCCCTTGGCGGGTACCGGCAGGATCGTGTCGCCGGTGAGCAGGGTGCCCCGGCCATCGGACCCCGTGGCAATGTGTGCGACCGCGGCACCAGGGAAGTGTCCGCCGGCGGCAATGATGGTGACGCCGGGCAGGATCTGCTCGACGCCGCTCCATTCCCGGATGACCGGGTCCTCCCGCTGCACCCATCGGCGGTCCGCGGAGTGCACCAGCACGGGGATGTTCCCGAGTCGGTGACTCCAACTGACCTGTGAGCCGTACATGTGCGGATGACTGGCGACGATCATCGCGGCTCCGCCGAGCCCGCCGATCGTGTCGACCAGCCGCTGGTCGAGATGGTTGGGCGGATCCCATAACAGGTTGCCCTGTGGGGTCTGCACCAGATGCGTCCATTGGCCGATGGCGAACGAGGGTTCGCGGTTGAACCGGTGGAGGCCCGGTTCCAGCTCCTCGTGCACCAGTTCGTGACCGTCGGCAGCGAGTTTGTCCAGTGTCGTCCATACCTGACCGGTCTCGGGCACCCACTGTCGCTCGTCGGCGCAGATCTGGCAGGTGGTGGCAGGGGGCTGTTCGGTGTCGGGATGCTCGACTCCGCACGTTCCGCAGATCCAAATCGTCATCAGGCCAGTCTGAAACCTGCAGTCCGATTGAGGTCAAGTCCGGTGGCGCGCAAGCCGAAAGCGCAAAACTTCGGCAGCACCCCAACCCGGCCGCGAGCGAAACACAGCCAAAAACGTACTCTCCCTGCGTTCAGCAGTGGGCGCTCTTCCAGCTGACGAGCTTGTCGAGGTTGGCCGTGACCACCACCGCGGGCGGGTCCGGCATCGTGTGCTCCAGGTGGTCGACGATGATGGTTTCCATCTGCGAGTAGTTGAGGCTGATCTCGCTCGGCGCGTTCGGCCGGAAACTGCTGAGCCGCTGGATCTCTCCCCGCGGATTGCTGGGCGTTTCGCCTTGCTGCAGGGCCTGCGCGAGATCGATCTCGTGCTGCACCTCGTTGCACGCTTCCTTGGTCGATCCCGGCTTCGCGGCCGAACTGTCGGAGTCGCAGGCGCTCATCGTGACAGCTGCGGCGAGCAGAACAAGGCAGGCGCTGCCGACGCGCAACACGATGCCCCCCTGGAAAATTCGATCGGACTCTGCGGATTCGGTGCGACCTTACTGGGATCTATGAATTTCGTCTTGTTGAACCTGCGGGTTGAGGCGGTTGTCGCAACACTTCATGGAGTGCTTCTGCACCGATGAGCGAGCACTTAATCCGGTATACCTGATCTGCTGCCCAAATCGGACTCACCCTCGACGCTGAACCTCCATGACCGGACCCTGACCTTTCAACCTTTGTGAAGGTCGAATTGCCCTGGCGCGAGACTGCGGGACAGGCAGAATTCATTGCCCTCGGGATCGGCCAGCACCACCCAGGTCCGACCGTCGCCCTGACCGACATCGACTTTCGCCGCGCCGAGCGCTTGCAGCCGGTTGAGCTCGGTTTCCTGGTCGCTGTCGATCGGGCAGATGTCGAAATGCAGCCGGTTCTTGCCGCTCTTCGGGTCCCGCACTCGGACGAACATCATGTTCGGCACTGCGGGGCCGCCGCGCAGTTCGGCCAGCCGCTGGTCGTCGGGCACCTCGGGATCCGGCCCGATCTCTACCGTGCTGCCGTCCTTGTCCTGGTAGACAACGTAACCGAGCACGCCGCACCAGAATTCGGCCAGCCGCCGCGGGTCGGCGCTGTCCAGCGTCAGTCCTTCCAGCCGACTCGTCATCCACGCTGTCCTTTCACCAGGAAGAATTGCGGTGCCAGCAGCCGCCAGACGCCGGTTGACCTGCCCCTCGGTGTAGACGACCTCCGGCTCGAAATACGTGCGGGCGATATGGCTGAGCAACGCCTCCCGCAACGCGCGCCTGCGGGCCTTCATCGTTGGCATCGATACCAACCGGCCATCGCGATAGAGACGGTCGATAGCCGGATCGCTACTGCCGCTGCCGCCATCGGGCCGGGACCGAACCGGGATAACCCCCTTGCTCATGCTCCCACTGTCGCGCCCCGCCGCGTGCGGTCGCAACGGGATTTCCAACCAGCCATGTCAAAGTCCACGGCGACCGGCAGGCAGGTCGGAAGGACGGATACGAGGATGATTTCCCACTACCTAGGAGCGATCGCTGCGTGTCCGGTTCGCTGATCATTCGCCGAGTTCTCGGTCGCAGGCATGGAGTGCGGGCCCGATCATCTTTCTGATTCCGGCGGTTCGACTCGTGCCCGGGTGTGAAACGGCGTCGAGACGAGAACCGGGATGATCCGCTTGTGGAAGGGCTTGACCAGTGCGAAATAGGCACGTCCGATTCTGTCGGAGAATTGCACCTCGGTGCTGAAACTGCCGCGCTGCTGCACTGGGTCGACCTCGAACAGCGCCCGGAACACAAAATGCTTGTCGGTATTGCCGCACACCACCAGCTCCGGCGATACCGACTCGACGAGCAGCGGCCCGAACTTGCGGCCCACCTCCAGATGGACCGGCTGGCCGTAGTTCCGCTGCTGAGTGTTGAACCCGAACGGACCAGCGACCCGGTCGCGCAGGGACAGCACCAGGTCGAGCCAGCGCGGTGCGGACTCCAAAATCAGTGCGCAGAACCGGGGTGCGTCCATCGGTTCGGGGAGCGCGACACTGTATTTGTCGGCGTAGTCGATGCGGCCGAGCGGGCTTGTTGTCATGGCTGGGGACCCTTCCGATTTCGAAAAACAATTCGAGAGCGACTCGCGCAGGCGGCAATGCATGTCATCGTTGCGCCACCCGAGCATGATGCACCTTGCAAGCCGGTGTATTGAGCACCGCCGCCTACGTGCCGAATTCCCTGCGGTAACCCTGGTTTTCAGGTTTGGGGTTCATCGGATCGTTTCGTCGGCGAGGCGTTGCAGGTAGCCGGCGAATCGGTGGCGGTCGGGTTCGCTCCAGGTCGCGGTGAGCTGGTCGAAGCAGTGTCGCTGCCAGTCGTGTGAGGCAGTCAGGAGATTGTTTCCGTCGCTGGTGAGTTGGAGGACGACCCGGCGGCGGTCGTGGGTGGAGTCGAGGCGTGCGAGGTGTCCGGCTGCGATGGCGTCGCGGACCATGCGACTGGCGCCGGAGTGGTCGAGACCGAGTTGTTCGGCCACGGTGGTGACGGTGGCCTCGTCGCCGGTTCGCAGGGCGGCGGCGACGGCTTCCACGACCTGGATGTGCTGCACGCGCCGTAGTTCGCCGTCCGGCCCGGGGGCGCCCGGGGTGGGCGTGGCGTCTACGTACGCGACCCTGACGGCCACAGCTACGAGCTGTTCACGGCTTGAATAAGCCTGGGGGAGAGGCGGACTCCGCAATCTGCGCGTCGCCGACAAACAGAAAATCTGTTGCCGCCGCGTCCTGTGAAAGTTCAGCATGCTGTATGACTTCCGATTTCGTTCAGCAATATTCCGATCTGTCCGAACGTGACCGCCTGTCGAGATCCCCGCACGGCCGCCTGGAATTCCTTCGCACTCGAGAACTGATCCGGCGAGTTCTGACAACGCCGATGAGGGTGCTCGACATCGGTGGCGGGACCGGGGTTCACGCCGAATGGCTGGCGGGAGACGGCCACTCGGTCCATCTCGTCGACCCGATACCCGAACATGTCGAGGAGGCCGCGGCCCGGCCCGGGATCACCGCCGAGGTTGGTGATGCTCGGCGATTGACTGCCGCCGATCACAGCGTCGATGCCGCCCTGCGACTCGGGCCGCTATATCACCTCACCGAATCCCGAGACCGTGCAAGGGCGTTGGGTGAGGCAATGCGCGTCCTTCGCCCCGGCGGCATTCTGATCGCGGCCGCGATAAGCCGCTATCTCTCGGTCCTCGAAACCGGTAGCAACGGCAGGCTCGACGACACACTCACGCCTGCGGTGCGTGAGGCAATCGTCACGGGCAACTACGACGGTCATGTCGGCTTCGTGCAGACGCATTGGCACACGGCCGATGAACTGCGTATCGAGCTCGAGGCCGCAGGATTCGGGCACGTCGAGGTGTACGGGATCGAAGGTCCGACCTGGCCCACCCTCGATCGTGCCGGCCTCGACAACTTTCCGGCCCTCTTGCCGGCAGCGCTGCACTGCGCGCGACTGCTCGAACGGGATCCGCTGCTGATCAACACGAGCGCACACCTACTCGCGATCGCACGAACCGAACGCTGCATGTCGGAGTGATCCCGATGCGTCATCGTGTCAGGTCGTCGAGGCCGTTGAGCCGGGTGTTGTGCGCTGCCCGGATCAACCAGCGACCTGCCCGCTCGACGAGTACCAGAGTGATGAGACCGCGGCGGTTCTCACCGGTGGAAGCGCCAGGCAGGACGTGGTCAGGCCATACCCACTCGGTGTGAACGAGCGCGACTGTGGGGGCGATGGACTGGATGTCGAGGATGGTCTGACTGTAGTTCTTCTTCTGTGCAACAACGGATTCCGGCACATCTTCGTGGCCGCGCACGTTGTCCTCCCGTGATCGCCACCACAGGCCGCGGTGTGTGATGAAGTCGCAGTCCTCGGTGAACAACCGCCCCCACTCCTGCATCTCGTGCGCTTTCCAGAGTTCGGTATAGCGATCGAGCAGTTCGCGGATCGCAGTGGTGTCGGCATGCATGCAGCGAATTCTCAGACCACAACCGCAGTTGAGGTCAAGATGGCAGGTCGGTGAGCGAGGGGTGGGTGGAGCCTCCGGCCGCGTGGTGTGGTTGTGAATTGACGACAATGCGCAACCACTGCGCGCCCACGTCGAACCGATCATCAAGCGATCCGCCTCCGTCGTGATCGGCCGGGTATTCGGGACCTCTTACCGGACCACCCTGTGGGTGCTGCTGGCACTCACGACAACGGTCGGCGTGGCTATCCTGGGATTGCCGGCCGTGATCGGCAGGCCGACCGTCGAGTCAGTCGCCGATCATGGCTGGGGTGAGCGTCTGGTGGCCGACGGTCATGGATAGGTGCGAGCGCTCGAACGTCCCTGTCTGCCACGGTGAATCCGGTGTCCGGGTCGATCTCGATGCGGGATGGTGCCCCTGACCTTGGGCTCCGGGCGGTCTGAGATAAAATCGGTGGTTCTTGTGTGTCGAGGGGACGCACAATCGACCAGTTAATGACCGGCTTACGCCTGCACCGAGGAGACACTTGTGATCACCGCGACCGACCTGGAGGTCCGGGCCGGAGTCCGCACCCTGTTGACGGCTCCCGGCTCGGCGATGCGGGTGCAGGCCGGTGACCGGATCGGGCTGGTGGGACGCAACGGCGCCGGCAAGACCACTACGCTGCGCATTCTTGCCGGTGAGGGTGAACCTTACGCCGGGGCCGTGATCCGTTCGGGCGAAATCGGATATCTGCCGCAGGATCCGCGTGAGGGCGATCTGGACGTGCTGGCGAAGGATCGGGTGCTGTCGGCGCGTGGACTGGACAAGCTGCTCCGGGACATGGAGAAGCAGCAGGTGATCATGGCCGAGGTCGCCGATGACAACGAGCGGGACAAGGCCGTGCGCAAGTACGGGCGGCTGGAGGAGCGGTTCTCGGCGCTGGGCGGCTATGTCGCCGAGAGCGAGGCGGCGCGTATCTGCAACAGCCTGGGACTGCCCGAGCGGGTGCTGGCGCAGTCGCTGCGAACCCTGTCCGGTGGTCAGCGGCGCCGAATCGAGTTGGCGCGCATCCTGTTTGCCGCCTCCGACGGCAGCGGCGGCAAGTCCGACACCACGCTGCTGCTGGACGAGCCCACCAACCACCTCGACGCGGACTCCATCACCTGGCTGCGCGGGTTCCTGCAGAACCATGACGGCGGGCTCATCGTCATCTCCCACGATGTCGAGCTGCTCGCGGACGTGGTGAACAAGGTGTGGTTCCTCGACGCCGTGCGCGGGGAAGCCGACATGTACAACATGGGCTGGAAGAAGTACCTCGACGCCCGCGCGACCGACGAACAGCGGCGCGTGCGCGAGCGGGCCAATGCCGAGAAGAAAGCGGCCGCGCTCAAGCAGCAGGCCGCCAAGCTCGGTGCGAAGGCCACCAAAGCCGCTGCCGCGCACCAGATGGTCCGGCGCGCGGAGCGGATGCTGGCCGAGGCCGATGATGTGCGCGTGTCCGACAAGGTGGCGCGCATCAAGTTCCCCGAGCCCGCCCCTTGCGGCAAGACGCCGTTGATGGCGACCAACCTGACCAAGCTCTACGGCTCGCTCGAGATCTTCACCGGCGTGAACCTGGCCATCGACAAGGGCAGCCGCGTGGTGATCCTCGGCCTCAACGGCGCGGGCAAGACCACCATGCTGCGGCTGCTGGCGGGCGTGGAGACCCTCACCGCCGGGCAGATCGACCCGGGCCGCGGTCTGAAGATCGGCTACTTCGCTCAGGAACACGACACCCTCGACGATCAGGCGACGGTGTGGGAGAACATCCGGCATGCGGCTCCCGATGCGGGAGAACAGGATCTGCGCGGTTTGCTGGGCGCGTTCATGTTCTCCGGTCCGCAGCTCGAGCAGCCCGCGGGCACCCTGTCCGGTGGTGAGAAGACGCGTCTGGCGCTGGCCGGTCTGGTCTCCTCGGCCGCGAATGTGCTGCTGCTCGACGAGCCCACCAACAACCTGGACCCCGTCTCGCGTGAGCAGGTCCTCGACGCGCTGCGTAGCTACGCCGGTGCTGTGGTGCTGGTGACCCACGATCCGGGTGCTGCCGAGGCACTGAACCCGGAGCGCGTCATCATGCTGCCGGACGGCACCGAGGACCACTGGTCGCAGGAATACCTGGAACTCATCCAGCTCGCCTGACCGGCGAGAGTCGTTTCACCACAGCGGCGCCGCGTGTTCGACGCGCGGCGGCTGGCTGTGGGCTTCTCGAGAGTTTGCGGTCGCTCGAGTGTGCCTGCCGCGTTGCGGCGAAGGCCGAACCCGCGGCTCCTGTCGTTTTCGCGCGTGCCCGATCTTCGACGATATCGACTGTCTCGCAGCAGATTTGGAGACCCCCGCGGCCGACGCTACCCGCACGATCCGGATCCGGTCGCTATCGTAGATCGGGTGGGGATTTCCGTTGTCCGCGGGGCTGGGCGTCACAACCTCGGTACGCTGGTGATTCTCATCACAATGATTCGTTGATCACAGCCGTCCGAGTCTCTAACCTTGAATGAGGCGCCCACGGCGACTCGGAGGAAGCCATGAGTGACAGGCCCGCACAGGGTAAAGCCGTATTGGGTAAAGGCACGCGCGTCACCGGAAAGTCGCGGGATCGCTTGCAGACCCAACTGAAGAAGCAATACGAGGCAGGAGCCAGCATCCGCTCCCTGGCCCGGGAGACGGGGCGATCGTATGGCTTCATCCACAACGTGCTCGTGGAGTCGCATGTGCAGCTCCGCAGCAGAGGCGGTGCGAATCGCCGGAAAGCCGCGAAGAGCAAGTAGCCGCATGTGAGGCACGGTCGCGACCGGCGAAAGCCGGTCGACGACTTGCGGGTTCGCATGTGACCTAGCGGATGACGGTCCCGTCGCCGAAGACGAGCAGATTTGCGAGACTCTCGAAAATCGGTAGACCGGTCTTGATTTCGAGATAGGCGAACTGCCCTTGGGGGTTCACCTCCAGGAAGTAGAACTCGCCATCGAGGCCCACGCGCAGGTCGAGCACGCCGAAGGCCAGTCCCAGCGCCCCCATCAGGGTCGTGAGGGACTTGCTCACCGAGGCGGGCAGCCGATCCGCGGTGAAGGCGACGGATGTGTCCAGGCGCGAATCCACCCGTCCCACACCGGATTGCGAGTCGATCCGCACCACCCACTCGATGCCGTCCACCCACACGATGCGCAGATCGCATTCGGCGTGGATGTAGCTCTGGAAGATGGTGGGGGAGTTGCGGATCGTGCCCAGGCGGCCCAGATCGCCCGGCGTCACCACGCGCGTCTCGGTGAAGGCGCCACGGCCGGTGCCGGTGCGTTTGTAAACCACTGGGCCGGGCCGGGATTCGATGAACCCGCGCGCCTCGTCGGCATCATTGGTGACGAGGGTCTCGGGGACCGCGAAGCCGGCCCGGTACGCGGTCTCGAGCTGCACGATCTTGCGGTTGGCGGTGCGGTCCGCGCCCGGATCGTTCACCCACAGTGCGGGAATCGACCACAGCAGGCCCTGCAGGAAGCCGTCGCATTCGGCGCGGCGGTAATCGTTGTCCTCGGTGCTGGCGCCGGCGGGCACGCCGCTCGGGTGCGGCCGTCGCCACCATACCGAGGTGACATCGTCGAGGCCCATGATGTGGGACAGGCCGCGGTAGCTGCCGTCGCCGCCGAGCCGGAAAGTGCCGTTCTCGCGCGGGAAGTCGCGCATGTCCAGGCGGATGGCGTTGTGTCCGTGATATTTCCGCAGGGTGGCGGTGAGCGCGTCACCGTGGAGGTCGTCGGCCTCGGTGACGATGAGCACCGATCCTGTGGTGCGGGCGGCCATCGGCGTACCCGTCAGTCCAGGCTGTCGCAGGCCGTGCCGTCGTCGCTACCGTGGTGCGACCGGGTCTGGCAGCAGGTCATGGTGGCGCCGCCGACTCCGGGGTCGGGGGTGAGTTCCAGTCCGCGGGCCCAGGTTTCGGTGAGCCGGGCCAGTTCGTCGTCGCCGCGGACGGGGCTGTGATCCTGCGGGAGGGTCAGGGGGCGGTCGGTGAGCTCGATGCGGCGGCGCTGTGTGAAATCCGCGGTGGCGCCGTTGCGTATCCGCACCAGGACCGGGCGGCCATCGCAGATTCCCTGTGCGGCCGCAACTTCCCAGTCGGTGAGGTCGAGGATATCGGCCCGCCGGAATGTCCAGGTCCCGTCGCTCACGCGCACGCTGATACTTCGCTCGGTGGCTGCGACGAGATAGCCGGGTAGCGGTGGCGCGGTGGTCGCGATGGCGTTCGACCCGGGTCGGTGCAGGGCGCCGGTCATGCTGAACTCCGATCTGCTCGGGATTTGCTGCGGGGCCGAGCGTGATCTGAATCATATCCCGCGACACCGTCGATCCGGTCCGCAACGAAAGAATTCTGCCGCCCCGGCAAACGATGCGGGGGCGGCAGAAAGCGTTAGGGCCGAATAAAATTCGATGAATAACCGGGTGCCGTAATGGGTACCGACCGGGCGGTCAGAGACCGAGCGCGTCCGGTGAATCGGACAGTGCTCGCAGGGCGCCGGCTGGATCGGCAACCAGCTTGCGCGCCTTGAGATCCAAGATCCCGGTGACCACATCCACCTGCGCGGATACCGTGCCGTCCAGTTTTAGGATCTGCTGCCGAATCGTGAAAACCTTGCCGCCGGACCACTCGAATTCGCAGCTCACCGTGACCTCATCACCCAGATGCAGTTCCCGGAAATACTTGATGTTCTGTTCCAGCACCACCGGACCGATCCCGGCCGCCACCAGCTTGTCGCCCGGCAGCCCCGCCGCGCGCAGCAACTCCCATCGCGCGTGCTCGGCGTACTGCACATATACGGCCTGATTCAGGTGACCGTTGATATCGAGCTCGTACCCGCGCACGGTGATCGGAACAGAGAAAACCATGAACCACACAACGACGCTCGCGATCGCGCCCATCCCGGAATCGCAGTGGTATGACGCACAATCACGGCGATTGCCGGGCTACCGGCAGAGAAACCGTTCGGAAGGGTATTGCCGCAGGTTGGCGTGACCGCATCGGCGCAGGTCGACCGGCTTGTTCAGGCGCGGTTGGCATTGCGCTCGGCCCACCACTGAGGAATGTCGAGAAAGTGGTTGTCGTAATCCTGCTGGGCCTGTTCGATATCCGCGGGCGTGGCCTGGCCGAGGGCGAGGCGTTCCAGGAAACGGAAATAGCCGTGACGCTCGACGCCGGGCATGAGGGCGATGAAGATCCGGGCCGGGCTGTCGGGCGCCGCGCCGAAGGCGTGCGGCATGAACTTGGGCACCACGAGCGCCCCGCCCGCGCCCACGGTGACGATCTTGTCCCCGGCCCATACCTGCAGTTCGCCGTCGGCCACATAGAACAACTCGTCGGAGAGCGTGTGGTAGTGCGGCGTCGCACCGTCCGCGCCGCGCGCCATGGTGACCTCGACCGTGCTGCTCGAGCCGCCGGCCTCGTTGGAATCGATGAGCAGACGCACCGAGACCGGCTTGTCGGCGCCGATGGTGACGGAGTCCTCGGGGCGGCGGACGGCGGCGGGACGGGAAGCGGTGTTCATGACTATCTCCGAACTATTCGGTGATTGATAATTCGCTACCGAACTATATGGCATCGAATAGAGTGTGTCCATGGGTGAGAAGGACGCCGACGCGGTGGACATGATCGAAGCGCAGTGGCGGCGCGAACGGCCCGACCTCGACGTGGAGGCCATGGCGATCATCGGCCGCCTGGGCAGGCTCTACCTGATCGCCGGCCGGCAGATCGAATCCGTTTTCGGCGCACACGGACTGCAGCGCGGCGAGTTCGATGTGCTTGCGGCACTCCGTCGTTCGGGAGAGCCCTATGAGCTCAACCCGTCGGTGCTGGCCGACACCCTCATGGCCTCGCGCGCCGGGATGACCGGCCGCCTGGACCGGCTGGAGAAGGCGGGCCTGGTGCGGCGCAGCGCCGATGCGGGTGACCGGCGCGCGGTCAAGGTCGCGCTCACCGACCGCGGGCTGGAATTGGTCGACGTGGTGGTCACCGAGCATGTGGACAACGAAACCCGCATCCTCGCAGCGCTTTCCGCGCCGGAGCGCAAGGAGCTGGACCGTATGGTGCGGGTGCTCCTCGCCGGGCTCGGGGACCTCGACTGATCTCGGTGCTCTACCGGGCGTCCGCCGCGCGTTGTTCGAGGTCGGCGATCTCCGCGCGACAGCCACTCCTTGTCGGCCGTGCTGGTGGCCGCGGCCATGGTGAGCATCCCGCGCCGGAAGCGATCGGGCATCTCGGCGGCCTTCAGCGGCCGCCCCTGTTCGTAGAAGTAGCTCGCGGGCTCCTCGTGGAACGCCAGCCGGCGGCGCAGCACGGTGAGCTGGTCGGCCGGATCGGGCAGGAAGCGCAGGAACGCCAGCAGGATGAAGAAGTTGTTGCGGTCGGTGATCTCGACCGGGGCCGGATCCCGCAGCCGGCGCAGCAGATCCGCGCGCCCGGCCGCGGTGAGCGTGTAGACCTGCCGCCCGCCGTCATCGTCCTTGGTGAGCAGTCCCGACGTCTGCAGCCGTTTCAATGCCGGATACAGCGCGCCGTCGCTGACCGGCTTGATGTGGCCGGACAGTCCCGAGATGCGCTGGCGCAACTCGTACGCGTGCATGGGCTGCTCGAACAGGAACCCCAGGATGCTCACCTCCAGCATGCCGCCTTCATCGAGAAACTCGGACTCGGACCCGTAGCGATCATCGGTCACTCGCTGGGCGCGATCAATGCCTACCAGCTGGCCGCGCAACGCCCTGATCTGGTGGAATCCTTTGTCGCGATCGACTTTCCGGCCGAGGCGGGGGACTTCACCAACTCGTGGCTGGACGAACTACCACGACGGTTCGCGAGCCTGGGCCAGATGCACGCCACGATCCAGCGGCTGGCCTCGATCGGAGAACCGTTCCACTTCCTGGAGAGCGCGGTGCAGGACGCGGACGGCTGGTACTTCCGATGGCATGCCGAGGACATCCACGCCAGCAAGCGCGGCGTCATCGGCAGCTGGTGGGACGACTGGACGGGCAGCGCGTGCCCCGCATTGCTGCTGCGCGGTGGGGACAGCGCCGTGATTCCGCCGGAACACGCGCGAGAGATGGTGCGGCGCAGGCCGAATACGGAACTCGTGACCATTGCCGGGGCCGGTCACGACATGTATATCAGCCACCTGGACGAGACCGCCGCGCACATCGGCCGCTTCCTCTCCTCGGCCGCTACTCGCCGCGTTCCGTCCTGACGGGCCGTTTCTCGCCGCGTTCCAGCTGACGGGCGGCTCCTCGCCCCGGCCCGTCTTGAGGGCTACTACTCGCCGTGTTCCGTTCTGGCGGGTCGCTTCTCGCCGGTTCCGGCCCTGACCCGCTTACTCGCCGCTTCGTCCTTGCTGCGTGCGGCGTTCTGTACTCGCGCGGCTATTTGCGGCGCACCCCGCCCACCCAGGTCTGCTGGACCTGGATGGCGCCGAGGTCGGCGGAGCGCGGATCCGCGTCGAGGACCGTGAAATCCGCGAGCAGGCCGGGGGCGAGGCGGCCGCGGTCGGCCAGGCCGTGCTGGCGCGCGGCCTCGCTGGTGTACGCGGCGAGCGCTTCCGTCGGCGTAATGCGCTCGTCCGCGCCGAGCACGCGGCCCGAGGCGGTCCGGCGTTCGACGGCGTCGCGCATGGTCAGCAGTGGGTGCAGCGGGGTGACGGGGGCGTCGTTGTGCAGTGTCACCGAGACGCCGTGGTCGATCAGGCTGCGTGCCGGATCCATTCGCGCGGCGCGCTCCGGGCCCAGGAACAGTTCCACGTGCCGGTCGCCCCACACGTAGATGTGGCGGGCGAACACCGATGCGGCGATGCCCAGCGGCGCCAGGGCGGCGATCTGGTCGTCGCGCAGCACCTGGCAGTGCTGCATGAGCACCGGGACTGTGCTGCCGGTCTTTTCGCGTGCGGCGCGGGTGGCGGCGATGACGGCGTCGGCGGCCGCGTCGCCGTTGGCGTGGATGGCGGCGGGCAGGTTGCGACCGAACGCTTCGACGATGAGGTCGGTGAGTTCGGCTACCGAGGAACGCAATCGACCCGCCGGGCCTTGGGGCGGACCACCCTCGGGGAAGGTGTGATACGGCTCGGTGAGGGCGGCGGTCCAGCCCTGGATGGAACCGTCGGCGAAGCCCTTGACGCCCAAGGTCTGTACCCACGGCGCACGGTTGGGGGCCTTGTCGGCAGCCGTGCGCAAGGCTTGGAGGGTGTCGCCGTTGACCCAGAGTCCGACGCGCACTTGCAGATACCGGACTTGGGCGAGGGCGTTGTATGCGGTGACCAGCGCCGGGGTGGCCGCGGCATCGAGTGCGGTGGTGACGCCGACGGACAGGGCCGCGGAGGTCGCGGCGTCGAGCACGCCCAGCAGAGCGGTCGGATCCAGCGTCGGCAGTGCGGAATTCAGCGTCGCCGACGCGGCGGTCTCGTAGAGGATGCCATTCGGAGTGCCGTCGGGATTGCGGCCGTACTTGCCGCCGGCCGGATCCGGAGTGGCGGCGGTGATGCCGAGTTTGGCCAGGCCACGGGAATTCACCATGGCCAGGTGGCCGGAATCGTGCACCACAAGTAGCGGTCGGTCGGGGACGGTGGCGTCGAGTTCGGCCAGGGTGGGGAAGCGGCGTTCCCGGATGCCGGTGTCGTCGAACTGCTGCCCGAGCACCCAGACCAGATCGCCGATACCGGGATGGGTCGCCGCCTGCGTGCGCAGCCGGTCGAGGACCTCGGCGATGGAGTCCACCGAACCCAGCGGTGGCGCAGCCAGATTCGCGGTCAGTGTGCCCACGCCGATACCCAGGAAATGCCCGTGCGGATCGATGAATCCCGGTGTGGCGACCTGCCCGCCGAGATCGGTGACCTCGGTGCCACCGCGCTGCCGCAGTGCATCCTGCACCTCGGAATCGGTGCCCAGTAAGGCGATTCGATCGCCTTCGAGCAGCATGGCGGTGGTATCGGGTTGTGCGGGATCCATGGTGACGATGGTTCCGTTGATTACGGCGCGGACCGATGCGGGCGCGGGATCGAGCGCGCGAGGTTCGGCCGCTGCCGTGGCGGGACGCAGGGCCGCTGTCAGCCCCGCGGTCGCGGTGAGCGCGCCGGCGAAGCGGAGGGCGTCGCGGCGGGTGAATCGATCGGCCCGGAACCAGGGGAGCGGCTCGCACCCGTCACACATAAATCCCTACCTCCCAGCTGCAGTCTCACTGCAACTTAGCAAGCAAAGGTAAGGACCACGGCGGCGGGATCTCCGGCCGATCAGTTCCGGCGGCGGATGGAAGCTTCCACGA
Organism: Nocardia sp. NPDC088792; assembly: GCF_044750615.1. Lineage (NCBI taxonomy): Bacteria > Bacillati > Actinomycetota > Actinomycetes > Mycobacteriales > Nocardiaceae > Nocardia > Nocardia sp. NPDC088792. The sequence continues at coordinate 1,707,622 of NZ_JBIVKC010000003.1, read as the reverse complement.
GATCGAGGACGGCTTCCAGATTGTCATTGGCGTGACCGGAAGCGATGCGGGCGATGAGGCCGTCGAGCACCAGGTCCAGGAAGCCGAGCAGCACCTCGGTGGGGACGTCGTCACGCAGGGCGCCCGCGGCCTTGCGGCGTTCCAGGCGGGCCACGGTGGCGGCGGTGAGCTCCTCGGAGCGCTCTTCCCAGTTGGCCCGGAATTCGGGATCGTTGCGCAGGCGGCGGGCGATCTCCAGGCGGGTGGCGAGCCAGTCGAAATCCTCTGGGCGCGCGAGCATGTCACGCATGACCTGGATCAGGCCCTGGTTGGCGGCGACCTCGGCCATGCGGGCGGCGTCTTCTTGTGCGAGCGCCAGGAACAGGGCGTCCTTGTCGCGGAAGTGGTGGAAGATCGCACCCCGCGACAGACCTGTCGCTTCTTCGAGGCGGCGCACGGTGGCGCCCTCGTAGCCGTATTCGGCGAAGCAACGGCGCGCGCCATCGAGGATCTGGCTGCGCCGGGCGGCGAGGTGGTCGTCACTGACCTTGGGCACTGGGCTCCTCCGAAACGTGTTGTGCGGGTTCTCCATAACGATCATGGGACCGAAACGGAGAACCCGCACTTGCGACGAGCGAAGCGATCCGCGAACGGATCGCGTGGTAGGTGAGGGCCGAGTCCGGGGACTACAGCCATCCTCCGCCACTTCGTCCCGGCTTCGAAACAGCCCTTCGATAGCCGGGACGCTGCGGTTTTTTCTAGCCGCGCATCATGGGGATCATCCCCGCGCGTGCGGGGAACGGCATCAGCCGCGGATCATGTTGCGCAGCACGAACTGCAGGATGCCGCCGTTGCGGTAGTAGTCCGCCTCACCGGGGGTGTCGATGCGGACGACCGCGTCGAACACGACCTTCTCACCGTTCACCTTGGTGGCGGTGACCTTCATGGTCTTCGGAGTCACACCCTCGTTCAGCTTGGTGATGCCCTCGATGTCGAAGGTCTCCGTGCCGTCCAGCTTCAGCGACGCGGCCGACTCTCCGGCCGGGAACTGCAGCGGGACAACGCCCATGCCGATGAGGTTCGAGCGGTGGATGCGCTCGAAGGACTCGGTGATGACGGCCTTGACGCCCAGCAGGCGGGTGCCCTTGGCGGCCCAGTCACGCGAGGAACCCGAGCCGTACTCCTTGCCGCCCAGCACGACCAGCGGGATGCCCGCGGCCTGGTAGTTCTGCGAGGCGTCGTAGATGAAGGCCTGCGGGCCACCCTCCTGGGTGAAGTCACGGGTGTAACCGCCCGAGACGTCGTCCAGCAGCTGGTTGCGCAGCCGGATGTTGGCGAAGGTGCCGCGGATCATCACCTCGTGGTTACCGCGCCGCGAACCCAGCGAGTTGTAGTCCTTGCGGGCCACACCGTGCGAGTCCAGGTACTGCGCGGCCGGGGTGCCCGGCTTGATCGGACCGGCCGGGGAGATGTGGTCGGTGGTGACCGAATCACCCAGCAGTGCAAGCACGCGCGCGCCCTTGATGTCCTCGACCGGAGCCGGATCCATCGACATGCCGTCGAAGTACGGCGCCTTGCGGACGTAGGTCGACTTCTCGTCCCACGCGAAGGTGTCGCCCTCGGGGGTGTTCAGGCCCTGCCAGCGCTGGTCACCGTCGAAGACGGTGGCGTAGGAGCTGGTGAACATGTCGCGGCTGATCGCCGACTTGATGGTGTCGTCGATCTCCTGCGGGGACGGCCAGATGTCCTTCAGGAACACATCCTTGCCGTCGGTGTCCTGGCCCAGCGGGTCGACCTCGAAGTCGAAGTCCATGGTGCCCGCGAGCGCGTAGGCGATGACCAGCGGCGGCGAGGCCAGGTAGTTCATCTTCACGTCGGGGGAGATGCGACCCTCGAAGTTGCGGTTACCCGACAGCACGGCGGTGACCGAGAGGTCGTTGTCGTTGATCGCGGCCGAGATCTGCTCGGGCAGCGGGCCGGTGTTGCCGATGCAGGTGGTGCAGCCGAAGCCACCGACGTAGAAGCCCAGCTTCTCGAGGTACGGCCACAGGCCGGCCTTCTCGTAGTAGTCGGCGACGACCTGCGAGCCCGGGGCCATGTTGGTCTTGACCCACGGCTTGGACGCGAGGCCCTTCTCGACCGCGTTGCGGGCCAGCAGCGCCGCGCCGATCATGACCGACGGGTTCGAGGTGTTGGTGCAGGAGGTGATGCCCGCGACCACGACGGCGCCGTGATCGAGCACGAAGTCACCGCGCTCGGGATCGGAGACCTTGATCGGCTTGGACGGACGCCCGGCATTGCCGTTGGCGGCGTTGGGAACCCGGGTCTCGTCGTTGGCGGTGCCCGAGGCGACCGGATCGCTGGCCGGGAAGGACTCCTCGATCGCCTCGTCCAGCGCGGTGTGCGGGACCGGGTCGTTGGTGTAGGTGCGGATGTCCTTGCGGAAGGCGGGCTTGCTCTCCGACAACAGGATCCGGTCCTGCGGGCGCTTCGGGCCGGCGATGGACGGCACCACGGTGCTCAGGTCCAGCTCCAGGTACTCCGAGTACGCGGGCTCGTGGTCGGCGTCGTGCCACAGGCCCTGTTCCTTGGCGTACGCCTCGACGAGCGCGAGCTGCTCATCGCTGCGGCCGGTGAGGCGCAGGTAGTTGATGGTCTCCGCGTCGATCGGGAAGATCGCTGCGGTGGAACCGAATTCGGGGCTCATGTTGCCCAGGGTGGCGCGGTTGGCGAGGGGCACCTCGGCGACGCCCTTGCCGTAGAACTCGACGAACTTGCCGACCACGCCGTGCTTGCGCAGCATGTCGGTGACGGTGAGCACCACGTCGGTGGCGGTGACGCCGGGCTTGATCTCACCGGTCAGCTTGAAGCCGACGACGCGCGGGATCAGCATGGAGACCGGCTGGCCGAGCATGGCGGCCTCGGCCTCGATGCCGCCGACGCCCCAGCCCAGCACGCCCAGGCCGTTGACCATGGTGGTGTGCGAGTCGGTGCCGACGCAGGTGTCGGGGTAGGCCTGGCCGTTGCGGACCATGACGGTGGGGGCCAGGTATTCGATATTGACCTGGTGGACGATGCCGACGCCCGGCGGGACGACCTTGAAGTCGTCGAAGGCGCCCTGACCCCAGCGCAGGAACTGGTAGCGCTCGCCGTTGCGCTGGTACTCCAGGTCGACGTTGCGCTCGAGGGCGTCGGCGGTGCCGAACACGTCGAGGATGACCGAGTGGTCGATGACCATGTCGGCGGGGGAGAGCGGGTTGACCTTGCTCGGGTCGCCGCCGAGGGCGGTGACGGCCTCACGCATGGTGGCCAGGTCGACGATGCAGGGGACACCGGTGAAGTCCTGCATGATCACGCGGGCGGGCGTGAACTGGATTTCGGTGTCGGGCTGGGCGTTCGGGTCCCAGTTGGCGATCGCGCGGACGTGATCTGCCGTGATGTTCGCGCCGTCCTCGGTGCGAAGCAGGTTCTCGGCGAGGACCTTGAGGGCGTAGGGCAGCTTCTCGGTGCCGGGGACAGCCTTGAGGCGGAAGATCTCGTAGGAGTTGCTTCCGACCTCGAGGGTGCCTTTGGCGCCGAAGGTATCGATACTCGTCACGTTCAGCTCCACTCGTCTGTGAATGGGGGCCACCGGCGGGGCTGTGCCGATGGCTCTCGTCGGGGCGCGAGGCCCCGTCCGGGTTCCGACCCTAACAGTACGCTTGTCCTGTGAGCACATCGGGAGGGGGTGCGACCGGGGTGACGGGCAACTTCTGCGTGGCGCGGTGAAGTGATACGACAAGTTGTGCCGTACTGTGCCTTCGTGACCGTCTCGCACACCTCGGTTTTCACGCCCATGAAGGCGGAACTACCGCCGAACACCGATCTGAAGGCCATCATCGCTGATCTGGCCGAGGATCACGTGTCTGCCCCCCAGGGTAAGAACAAGGATGGCCTCGTCGCCATCGCCACTGACGCGCGCGAGCACGGTATCCCCCTGGACATCATTGTCGTACAGGGCAATCCGGGCATCGAAGCAAATCTGCGTGATCTCGCGACCGAGGTCGGTACGACCGAGCACGGCACCGTGGTCGTCTTCAGTGACGACTGGGTCGGTACCTACAGTGATCAGTTCACACGGGCGCGGCTGGAGTGGGCCGAGGACAAGGCCAAGTACCACGGGCCCGATCACACGACGGATGCGGCGCGGACCTTCGTGGACCGGCTCGAACAGCCCGAGGGCGTGTCGTGGACGGTGATCGTCCTGGTGCTTCTCGGTGTGCTGATTGCCGTGATCGGTGGTCTGTACGTAGTGAAGTCGCGGCGCGCGGCGGCGGGGTCGACCGCCGGCGGCCCGCATTCTCCGGTCGCCTGACCAAGTTTCGTTCGCTGCACCCTTGCTGACACCCGGAAGGTTTTCCGGGTGCTCGGCTGTCGTGTCGTGCGGGAATTCGCTGCGCGAGCAGGCAACATGATGGCTATCCACGAATTACACGAATGTGATTGTGGCGTGGCGATCTCTCCCTATCCTTGACGTGCCGTACGGTTTCGCGTTGGCACGGTTGGGGATGAAGTGCCGGATGGGACTCCAGGGAGGTGCGATGCGACAACCGATGATGCGGGGACGCCGCTCGTTACGGGTCGCTACAGAGTTGCTCGTAGCGGTAACGGTGCTGGCCATAGGAATTGCCAGCGGACATGCCGTGCCACCGCCGCCGCCCAACCCCAGCGACAGCGACCTCAACAACGCCGGCGCGCAGGTCGACGCCGGAGTCGGAGAAGTGGGCGCGCTCATCAACCAGGTCGCCGCCGCCGAACAGCAGCTGCAGCAACTCGACGACGCCGTCGCCGCGCGCCGCGAAGCGGTCAACAAGGCACTCGTGGACCTACAGGTGGCCCGCGACGCCGCCGACGCCGCCGCGCGCACCGTCACCCAGTGCAAGACCGACCTCACCGACGCGGGCACGAAAGTCGATGCGGCGCACCGCGACTTCAACAAATACGTGGCCCAGGTCTACATGCGCCCCGGCTCCACCTCGCTGATCAACTACATGGCCGCACCGACCCCCGAAATCGCACTCAACCGCGCACAAGTACTGGTCATCGCCTCCAAGAGCCAGCAGCAAGTAGTGGACGGCCTGCGCCACGCCCAGGTCGACCAGGCCAACAAGACCTCCTCCGCCAAACAAGCCCAGCAGGCCGCCGACGCCGCCGCAGCCGACGCCGAAGCCAAGAAAGCCGACGCCCAGAACGCGGTAGCCGCCGCCCAAACCGCCTTCGACCAGCAAGCCTCCCAACGCAACAACCTTGTCTCCCAGCGCGATTCGGCCCAGCAACGCCTCGACACGGCCCGCGCCACAGTGGTCGGCCTGCAGAGCCAGCGCGATACGTTCACCGCCTGGGATCAGCAACGCCGTGCCGAGCAAGCCGCCGCCCGCGCCGCAGCCGCCGCAGCCGCCACCCGAGTCAAAGCCGACCGCGATTCCGCCGAACGCGCCTCCGGCCTCGCCCAGGGCCAACGCCCCCACACCCAGCTCGACAACGCACCACCACCCACAACCCCCCGCGGCGGCACACCGAACCGCCCCAGCGGCAACCGCTCCGACCTCGTCGAAATAGTGGTCGACCGAGCCATGTCCGAACTCGGCGTCGACTACGCCTGGGGTGGCGGCGACGAGGACGGCCCCACCCTCGGCATCCGCGACGGCGGCGTAGCCGACCGCAACGGCGACTACGCCAAATCCGGCTTCGACTGCTCCGGCCTCATGATCTACGCCTTCGCCGGCGTAGGCGTCTCCCTACCGCACTACAGCGGCTACCAATACAGCATGGGCACAAGGATTCCCGTCGGCGACCGCGAACGCGGCGACATGCTCTTCTGGGGCCCCGGCGGCAGCGAACACGTAGCCCTCTACGTCGGCAACGGCAAAATGGTCGAAGCCCCCCAATCCGGCGACGTAGTCCGCGTCTCCTCCGTCCGCGAAGACGGCATCATGCCCTACGCAATCCGCATCATCTCCTGACCGGCCACAAATCGGCTTCGGCCGGCACAACCAGCCGCTGTCAGTTGTCGGCGACGACGCCCGCATCCACATCGACATCATCACCGCCGACACGACCATCCATTTTGACGACGGTCGGACTGTCACCTTGGTCCGACTCGCGTCCAACCCTGATATCGCCCACCCTGTACTGGTGTGCGACAAGGACATCACCGGTGACTGCCGCAGCTCCGGCTGCGCGCGCGTCACCATCGACACCCGCAATCTCGGTATAGATGCATGACCGTCACTGATGTGGGCCGGGCGCCGTTGCGGTTGTATCTGAGCTCCAGGGCCCTTGCGCTGACCGGCGGTTCGGTTGCCGAGGCGGTGATTCCGCTTGTCGTGGTCCTCACCCTGGGCGGAGGGACCACGGCGGTGGGTGCGGTCACCGCGATCACGCTCGTCGTCAGCCTGGCAACCCGCATCCCGATTTCGGCGTGGGTCGATACCCGGCCCCATCAGATCCGGCTGCAGGCATACAGCCAGCTCACCGCGGCAGCGACTGCGGCGGTGATCCCTGTGTTGTGGTGGACTGGGGGGCTGTCGATCGTGACCCTGCTGGTCGCGGTGGTCCTGGTCGTGCTGGCGAAAACGCTCGTCTCGGCCTGCGGGCACGGCACTGTCAACCAACTCGTCCCCGTCGCCGATCGAGTGCGTGCCATCGGCACCCTCAACAGCTTGTCCAGCGCGGCAGATATCGTCGGTCAAACTGGTGGCCCGGCACTGCTGAAGCTGTTGCCGGCGCCACTGATTCTGCTGGCCGACAGTGCCATGAATGCGACCTCGGCAATCCTGGTCCGTCGGCTCGCGCGATTCGAGACGACCCCACCGCTGCATTCAGCCGACACCGACCTCGACGCAGACGGGCCGCCACAGAGTTCGCTCATACAGATTGCGCGTCAAGTCATTTCGAGCGGCCCGGTCCAGCTGTTGTGGCTCTCGGGCATCGCGGGCTCGGTCATCGCCCCGGTGACTCTCGTCTATCTCATCCGCACGCTCGGCGTCGATGCCGCGCTGGTCGGTGTCCTCTACGCTTTCGGCGCGGTCGGCGGTATCGGCGGCGGTCTGCTCGCGCATCGAGTCTTGACTCGGTTGCAGATGTGGCCACTCATCGCAGTGTCGAGCTTGCTCTCTGCCGGGGCTGCAGGCTCCCTATTAGCCGCCTCGCACCTGCCGTACCTGGTTTATCCACTGGTCATCGTGTTCGAACTATTGTCGGCGTTCGCCGGAACCCTGCTGGTGGCAGCGGTTTACGGTACCTTGCAGACTCGCACCGGCCACACACAGATCGCCCGCGTCATGTCGATCGCCAGCACCGGCATGGAAGGACTCGCCCTGCTCGGCATCGGCGCCGGCACCCTCATAGCCGCACGATGGTCCGAACATGCCGCGATCATGACCGCGACCATCGGATACCTCGCTATCAGCCTGATGGCGCTGACAGCTGTCTTCGGTACCCGCATCGATCCCGAGACCCCCTGAGCGCAGAACCCACCCATACGATATCGGTGACTTGACTGCGCTCGCAGTCATCTACCTCGTCTCGCGACGGGGCGATGAGCGCAATCCGCATCATCTCCTGACCATGCCGCTCGATGGGGTCTCAGTTGCGATGGATTGAATTCTGTTGTCGCATAAGTGAGTTCACATGCGATCCGGAATTCACCGGAATCAGGTGACGCTGGTTCACCGGGTCGGTCGCGACTCTGGAGGGCATGACCTTCACCGTGGATCTGCATCATCATGTGCTGCCGGACTTCTTCTGGCAGGCGACCAATGAGGGCGAGCATCCGGTGGGGGGTATCGCGCCGCCGGTGTGGACGCGGGAGGGGGCGCTGTCCTTTCTCGACGATGCAGGCATCGATATTGCGGTCACGTCCATCAGTACGCCGGGGGTGCATCTTGGTGATGATGCGGCGGCGCGGGGGTTGGCTCGGCGGTGCAATGAGTTTGCTGCCGGGCTGATTCGCGATCATCCGGATCGGTATGCGGGTTTTGCGTGCTTGCCGTTGCCTGATGTCGAGGGTGCGCTGGCTGAACTGTCCTATGCGCTGGATGTTCTCGAACTGGATGGTGTGATCCTGTTCAGTAACAGTCGCGGGATCTATCTCGGGGATCCGCTGTGCACACCGATTTTCGAGGAGTTGCAGCGGCGGCGGGCGGTGGTGTTCGTGCATCCGAATCCGTCGCCGGACAGCAGTGGGCACACCTCGATACTTCCGGATTCGCTCATCGATTTTCCGGTCGACACCACGCGTGCGGTTGCGCGACTGCATTACAGCAATACTTTCGCCCGCACTCCCGACGTCAAGTTCATCTTCTCGCATGCCGGGGGAGCGGTGCCGTTTCTGGCGGGACGGTTCGCGATTGTCGATGCGATGAATGTCGTTGCGGGAGCCGAGGAACGGGGGAGCGCGGCCGACACCTTTCGGCGCGTGTACTGGGATACGGCGCTGTCGTGGGGTGATCCGGTGTTGCGGATGCTGCGTGAGGTGGTGGGGATCGATCATGTCGTGTTCGGTTCCGACTACCCCTATCTGCGCAGGGATCTCGCGGTGCAGTGCCGTCAGGCCCTGGAATCCACGTCCGAACTTACTGCCGCCGAACGGAGCTCGGTGTTGAGTGGCACGGCGCTCGAGCTGCTCCCGCGGCTGGCGAAGCTTCACCCGGCCCAACGATAGTGATTTGGAGAGTGTTTCATGACCGACATTGATCAGTCCGGTTCATCGGCTGGTGCGGCTCGCAGTTATCGGTGGTATGCGGGCGGTGAGTGGCGTGATGCCCCGGATGTCTTCGACGATTTCGAGCCTTACACCGGCAAGGTCTTCGCCCATGCCCCGAATTGCGGGCCCAAGGAAGCGAAGATCGCGATTCAAGCCGCCGCCGAGGCGTTCCCAGCCTGGGCCGAGACTCTGCCGGTGGAGAAAGCGCGGCTGTTCTTCAAGGCCGCGGAGATTGTCCGCCGCCGGCGCGATGAGATCGCGATGATTCTCGCCCGGGAGACCGGTAGCACCTTGCCTTTCTCGGTATTCCAAATGGATCTCGTGGCCTCCACTTTGGAGCCGGCGGCGAATTGGGTGTATCTGCCGAAGGGTGAAGTGCTGCAGACGAATCTGCCTCGGACGCATTCGATCGGCATCCGGCGTCCGCTGGGTGTGGTTGCGAGCTTCACGCCGTGGAACGGCGCGAATATCCTGTCGTGGCGGGCGGTGCTGAATCCGCTGGCCGCCGGCTGCACCGTGGTGGTGAAACCCTCCGAGTACGCGCCGATTTCGGCGGGCGTGATGGTGGCGGAGGTGGCCGATGAGGCCGGTTTCCCACCCGGGGTGATCAATGTGGTCCCGCACGCGCCGGGCGCCGCCGCCGGAATCGCCGACGAGTTCTTCGCCAGCCCCGAAGTGCGGGCGATCAACCTTATAGGCGGCGTGAACACCGCCCGTGTGCTAGCCGAGCGGGCCGGTCGCACCCTCAAGCGCACTGTGCTGGAGCTGGGTGGCTACAACCCGATGCTCATTCTCGATGACGTCGACGTCGACTATGCCGTCCGCATGGCGACTTTCGGCTCGTTCTTCCATCAGGGCCAGATCTGCCTGAACACCCGGAAGATCATCATTCAACGCGGCATCTACGAGGAGTTCCTGGAGAAGTTCGTCGCGCGCACCGAAACGCTCCCGTCCGGCGATCCGCTGGATCCGCGCACGATCATCGGCCCGCTCGTGCATCAGGGTGCGGTTGACTTGATGGACAAGCGAATTGCCGAAGCGGTGGCGCTGGGCGCGACAATCCGGACAGGCGGGACACACGACGGGCTGGTCTATAAGCCGACGATCCTGACCGGAGTGCCCTACGAGGCGGCGGTGTCCAATGAGGAGACGTTCGGCCCGCTGGTGATCGTAGAACCCGTCGATACGCCCGAAGACGCCGTGGCAGTAGCCAATCGCGTCCAGTACGGCCTCACCTCGAGCATCTTGGCGGGCGACACCTACAAGGCGTTCGAACTGGCCCCGAAGATCCTGCACGGCATCGTGAACGTCAATTCCCCGACCGTGAACGACGAGATCCACGCCCCCATGGGCGGCGTCCGCGACAGTGGCTGGGGCCGTACCGGTCCCGACAGCATTGCCGACTTCACCGATGTGATCTGGATCAACGCCACCACCGCCGAACGCCAATTCCCCTTCTAGCGCCCGCCCGCACACGGCAAACTGGGACCGGTCACCCTCTCGAGCCTCGACCCGAACGGAGACCGGCCCCATGTCCGATGTCAACAAGCACAACCTGGTGTACTTCGAAAACCCGTCCATGCGAGGCCTTTACGACACCATCGAGGAGTGGCAGCAGTCCAACAACCGCCGCTTCCTCTCCCTGAGCGTCCAGCAGGACCGCGGCAACTACTGCTGCATAGCCCTCACCAACCCCGCCGAGGTCGTCATCACCAGCGTCGACGGCCACAATCACGCCAGCGTCAACCGTTTCGGCCTCCTCGCGGTGGACACCCAGCAATAACCTGTCGGGCCGACCGCGCTGTTCGGCTACAACCAGCCTGCGGCGCGGCGAACCTGTCGCGCTACGTCGACCGGTGACAGGCCGGACGTATCCACCACGACATCGTCGAGGGCCGCGGCATCCAACACTGCCGACAGTTCGCCGAATCGCGCCAGATGCCATGCCAGTCCCTCGGGGTCACCGGCGTGCCTGCGGCGCAACCGTTCCTCGGCTTGTGCGGGGTCCAACGTCAGCCGGGCCACCATCAAACCGTCGGCATTGGTCGCCTCCACATACCGGCTGACGTCGTGCGGTCGTTCGATCACGCCGGCGAGGATCAGGCGTTTCGCCCCCGCCGCACGGTAATTCGCTGCCATCGCCGCGAGGTTCGCCAGCTCCAGCTCGAGGTTGAACGGGTCATGGGCGGGGGCGGGCCAATACTGGCGAATGAAATCCAGGTCGATTACCGCATGCGGGGTGTGTGCGGCTTCTTCCAGTCCCGCAATGGCTTCGGCGACCGTGCTCTTGCCGACGCCGACGGTGCCGTTCAAGAACACTGTGTCGATAGCCGTCATGGCCGCGATTCTTTCATCGAGTGTGGTGGCGGCCCGCAGCGGTTGAGGCTAGCGTGGCGGCGTGAATTTCATCAGTGGGGGATCAGTGATCGATGAACGTCCGTTGGCCGGGTGGGGGCGGACCGCATCTTCTGTGGCGCAGGTGCTTTCGACACCCGATGTCGAGGTGGTCGCGAAAGCGGTGAGCGCGGCGGGTCCTCGTGGAGTTATCGCGCGCGGTTTGGGGCGCAGCTATGGGGATCCGGCGCAGAACGGCGGCGGCCTGGTCATCGATATGACCGCTTTCGACCGGATTCACAGCATTGATCCGGACAGTGGCATTGTCGATGTCGACGCAGGCGTCAGCCTGGACACCTTGATGAGAGCCGTGCTGCCGCAGGGACTGTGGGTTCCCGTGCTGCCGGGTACGCGGCAGGTTACCGTCGGTGGGGCGATCGCCTCGGATATTCATGGCAAGAACCATCATTCGCACGGCAGTTTCGGCAATCACGTAGTGTCGATGGATCTGCTGACCGCCGATGGCGCCGTGCGCACGCTCACCCCCGAGGGTGCCGAGTCCGAGTTGTTCTGGGCCACGGTCGGTGGCATGGGGTTGACCGGGATCGTGGTGCGGGCGCGAGTGCGCATGAAGCACACGGAAACCGCCTATTTCATCGTCGACAATGACCGCACGAACAACCTCGACGAGACGATGGAGCTGCTTACCGGCGGTTCGGATGACGGCTACGAGTATTCGATGTCCGTGCCGGACACCATCAGCATCGATGGCAAGCTCGGTCGAGCCGCCTTCAGCCGCGGCTCGTTGGCGAAGCTGGATCAGTTGCCGCCGAAGCTGCGCCGCGATCCGCTGAGATTCGATGCACCGCAACTGTTCACGGTGCCCGACATTTTCCCCAGCGGCCTGGTGAACAACCTCACCATCCGTCTCGCCGGCGAGGCGGCATACCGGTTCTATCCGCAGCATGCGCGCGGCAGTATCCAGAATCTGACGCAGTTCTACCACCCGCTGGACCTGCTGGGCGAGTGGAATCGCGCCTATGGCCGCCGCGGTTTCCTGCAATACCAGTTCTCCATGCCCTACGGTGCCGAGACGCAATTGGCCGCCGCCGTCAAAGCCATCGCCCATTCCGGCCACCGTTCGTTCCTGAACGTGTTCAAGCGCATGGGTCCCGCCAACCCCGCCCCGCTGTCCTGGCCGCACCCCGGCTTCATGCTCAGCCTCGACTTCCCCCTGAAGCCGGGCCTGGGCGAGTTCTGCGCCCGCCTCGATCAGCGCGTCCTCGACGCGGGCGGTCGCCTCTACTTCGCCAAGGACTCCCGCACCACCCCGGAAATGGTCCGAGCCATGTACCCCCGCCTCGAGGAATGGCGCCGCACCCGCGACGCGGTGGACCCCGATCGCATCTTCGTCTCCGACCTCGCCCGCCGCCTGCAACTCATCGAGGACGCCGGTAAGAGTCACTGAGGCGGGGCAGGGGTCGGCTATTGTCGGTTCGATGGAGCGAATCCGCAGGCTGGGATCGATCGGGGTGAGTGTCGGTGTCGCGCTGGTGGCGATCGGGTGCACCTCGGAACCGCATACCACCCCTGCCAAGGCGACGCCGGATCCTGTCACCTTCGTGACAACCGATGTGCCGCAGCCTGCCTCGCCGGTGCAGACGGTGGCGCCGCCACCGTCGACCACCAATCCGCCCGCCGTGAACGATGGCGACCCGGTGTATACCGTGCGCCGTTACCTGTCGCGGTGGACGGGGCATCCGCTGCAGCCCGACGACACGGAAGGCCGGTATCCGCTCGTGTGCCCCGCGTCGACGCTGGCGAACAACCCCGGACGGCTCACCGGCACCCTGTCTTTCGCGGCGGACAACATGACGTCGAACCAGGGTGCGTCCGGTGAGGTGGAAGTGTCGGTGCCGGTGACGAATTCGTCCTCGGTCACCACGACACTCACCTTCGATGTACGGAAGGGTCCGCAGGGCTACTGCATCGCCGATATCACCGGGTGATCAATACATCATCCGCGGATCCAGATAGTGCTTGAACTCCAGCAGGTTGTTGGAGGGGTCGCGCAACACCATGGTGAGGTGCTCCTCGACCAGTCCCGCGAATCGAGTGGTCGGCTCGGCGAAGAATGGCAGCTTCCGGGTCTCGGCGAGCCGCACGAGCCGGTCGAAATCGTCCTTCTCCCGGAAGGTCACGCCGAAGTGGCGCGGATACATTTCCGGATCGGTGTCGATGCGGTCGGACAGGTGGCACACCACTTGATCACCGAAGAAGTCGAGGGTGATGCGGTCGGCGTAGCGGCGGGCGAGTTTCGCGCCGAGCCCGCGGACATAGAATTCCTCGGCGGCGTCGAGATCCTGGGCGGGGATGGCGAGATGGAAGGCGTCGCGGCTCTCACGCATGGGCGGATTCCTCCGTACCGGGGAAGTCGGTGAGGGTGTCGGCGCGCAGCCCGAGACGCAGTGTCTCCAGGCCGATCACGTCACCGGTGTGGATATTGCCGAGATTCACCTGCGGGCCGAGTCGGCGCAGCAGATAGATCTGCAGGTCTTTGGTCGGCGCCTCGAACATCAAACGGTTGGGGTCGATGGGAGATTCGGCGATCTCCTCGATGAGCCCGTAGCGCAGTTCGCCATTGGGCCGGCAGATGCCGCTGCGGCCACTCTCTCGAGCTTCGGCGATCACCAGGTGTGCGCCGGCTTCGAGATCCTGCTGGATGTATTCGATCCAGCGGGCAGGGGAGAGGGTCTCGGAGCGGACGGGATCCTTGAATCCGACCTCGGACAGCACGGTGAACTCGTCGGCGAACCGACGGATGTACCCGGCCTTCTCGGTATTGGACAGCGGGATGGCGCCATTGGAGATCTCCACCACGGTCGCGCCCGCGTCGCTACAGAGCTTGTACCATTCGTCGACGCGATTGTTCAGCACGAACTTCTCGAAAAGCGTGCCACCGAAATAGAATTCGATCCCGTGCTCGCGGGCTGCCCGCGTCTTGCGGAGAATGTCCGGGGTCGCCAGGCAGGTGCCCCAGCCGAATTTGACGAAGTCGATGAGGTCACCGTAGCTGCTCACGATGTCGTCGAATTGCCTGCTCGGCAATCCGGGATCGATCACCATGGTCAGACCGCGCGTGCGGGGTTTGGCGTCGCGGCCGGGCAGGTTCAGGGTGTGGGTGAACATACGACCTCCTTGGAAGCGCCGTCGCTGGGCGCCGGACTGCGGAATCGCCGGGGGATGAGAATGGACGGGTCGGTGCGCAGCATGGGGCGTCCGGTGAGCCAGAGGCTGCCCGGAATGCGCCGCAGCACTTCGGTTGTGGCCAGTGCCAGCGCCACCACGGCGAGGTACAACAGAATGGTTTTCCACGGCTGCGGCCACGATGCGGGCAGTTGTGGCACCAGGATCTCGATGAACAGCGGATGCACCAGGAAGATCCCGAACGAGCGATCCGATCCGTAGCGGATCACCCGCGCCAGCACATGGTTCTCCTGCCGATGTATCGCCCAGCGGGTGCCGAGCAGATACAGGCCCGCGCAGACGGCCAGGAACCACACCGTCAAGGCCGGCAGGAATACATCGCTGGCCGTCCACGGCGGTATGCCGGTATGCACGAGATGCAGGTAATACCATTCGGCCGCAACGCCTGTCACGACCACCGCCGCCACCACGACCCCGCCGTACTTGCGCAGGAATGCGTGCACGGCCTCGATATGCCACGCGGTGATCGCACCGATCAACGTGAAGAACTGGTACGGCAGGAAACTGGCCGGCAGATGCGTCCAGATCTGCCCCGGAATCCCGGTCGAGAACGGCGGATTATGCAGATACCACAGCACGACCACATGAATCACGGCACTCACCGCGAGCACCCAGCGATGCCGTCCCGCGGTGGCCTGCAACAGTTTCCGCAGCAGCGGGAACAGCAGGTACACCTGCATGGTCACCAGCAGGAAGTACAGATGGTAGTACGCGGTGCCCCACACCAGATCCAGCCCGAGTCGGCTCAGCAGCCAGCCGATGGTCCCGTAGTTCTCGTGCAGGTAGATCGAATAACCCCAATACACCACCGACCACACGACATACGGGATGCCGACGAGCATGAACCGCCGCCGCCAGAAGCTGCCCGCCCGGAACCGATCCCCGGCGAATTGATACACGAGCACGAATCCGGTGAGCGCGAAGAACGCATTCCGCGTGAAATGCAGCAGCGTCAGCACGCCGTGCGCGGAGACGCTGCCCGGATTGTTGGCCTGGTCGATGACATGCACCGCGATCACGCACGCGAAGGTGAGCACCCGGAAAAGGTCGACCTGATAAAGATGCGGTCGCGCGGTCCGGCGGGGCGTCTCGGTTTCGCGAAGCGTGTCGCCGGTCATGATGCGGCTGCGTCGTCGCGCAGCAGATGTCGTCGGACCTTGCCGGTGGGGGCGCGCGGGAAGTCGTCGACGAAGCGAATCTCGACGGGACGCTTGTAGGGCGCCAGCTGGCGTGCGCACCGCTCGTGCAGGCGCTCGGACAATGCGGTCGTATCGTCCAGCGGCGATGTGGGAATTGCGAAAGCCATTGGCACACACCCGAGAACCGGATCGCTGCGCCCGACCACCACCACTTCACGCACGCCGGGATCCGGAAGTAGGACCTCCTCGATCTCTCGAGGATAGAGCAATTCGCCGCCGCGGTTGATGACATCGTCGCCGCGTCCGGTGAGATACACGAATCCGGAGGTGTCGAGGCGCCCGAGATCGCCGGTGTCGAGCCAGCCCTGCGCATCGAAGCGTTCGCGGTCGCGCCCGCCCAGGTAGCCGGAGATCACGCCCGCGCCCCGGATGTGCACGCGCCCTATGTTTCCCGGCGCCAGCACCGACCCGCGCCGATCACGCACCTCGAGCTGTACGCCGACCGGGCGCCCGCAGGATCCCGCGGGGGCGAATCCGTTCAAGGGGGTGGCGGTGATCTGGCTGGCGGCCTCGGTCATGCCGTAGCTCTCCACGATCGGCACGCCGGTGAGGTCGCTGATCTGCCCGCGCACGGCGTTCGGCAGCGGGGCCGAAGCCGAGCGGATGAACCGCAGTTCCGCGCCGCCGGGTGTCCCTTCGGCGGTGCCCAGCACCGAGAGCTCCGCGGTGCCGAGCACCGACAGCATGGCCGGCACGGCATTGAGCCAGGTGATGCGCTTATCGCTGAGCACCTGCCAGAAGCCGGAGGCATGGAAGCGCCGATCCAGTACCAGGCAGCCGCCCGCGATCGAAGTCGCCAGCAACGCAACGACTTGCGCATTGATGTGGAACAGCGGCAGGCAGTTGTAGCCGCGGTCCTGGTCGGTGAGCCGATTGTGCCGGGCCACCGCCCCGGCCACGTGCAGCAGCTGAGTCTCGGTCAGACGCACCGACTTCGGTTCGCCGGTGGACCCCGAGGTCGACAGCAGCACCGCGCCGTGCCCGGCATACGGGATCGCCTCGGAATGCGTTGCGACCGAGCCGGATTCCGGCGACAGCAGCGGAACGCCGAGGGCCGCGGCGAGTTCGGGCCGCGCGCCCACCACCGCGGCGGGCGCGATCGTGCGCAGCGTCCGGCGCAATTCGTCCAGGGGTGCGCGCGGGTCGACCGGCATGACGCAGCGTCCGGCCGCGATGAGCGAGAGGAACACGGTCGCGAACCGCAGCGGATCGTCGAGATCGACGACCACGACAGCGCCCGGACCTGCGCCGGTCGTGTCGAGCCGGCGCGCCCAGCCGGTCATGGCGGTCCATAACTGCCGGTAGGTGATGACTCGCCCGTTGCGCGCGTCCTCGGCGAAGGGCCGCCCACCGGACGTGTGGGATCGCTCGGCGACCATCACCGCGAGCGTGCCCGCCGGTGAGGGTTTTTCGCCTGGCTCGGGGAACTGGGCGATCGCTTCCATCTCACCAGCGTGAGCGTCGAAGCTGTGACATTTGCCCCTCATTTCTGTGAGGTTCCTGTGCGGCGCCGCCGAACGGGTGATCTAGCGCCGGGCGTCGCCCGTCGCTAGCTGTGCGCGGTGCGTACTGCCGGGACCGCTGCGGGATCGTGCAGCAACCCGTCGGCTCGCAGTCCTGATGCGAGCTGACCCGCTATCCAGCGATGCCCCGCGTCGGTGGGGTGCAAACCATCGGCGAGCCGTGGGAAATGCCATTTCGACACCAGCGGGTCGAAGACGAAGGTGTGCGGGTCCGCGGCCCGCGCCGCCGAGACGATGACCGAGTCGGTGTCCCACACGGCTTGGGCGGGGTGATCTCCGGTGGGGAACACGGTCAGCACCGCGATCATCGATTCGGGTGATTCGACGCGGATCTGCCGGATCAGGGCCTCGACGCCGGCGCGCAGTCGCGGCTCGGGCTGGCCCACGTCATTGTGACCGGACTGGATGATCACCAGGGCCGGATGCAGGTGCGGCAGATCGAGTTTCGGCAGCAGTCGATCGAGGGGACCCAAGGCGTGCGCTCCGCCGGCGATGAATCCGGCGCCCGGATCGGCGCTCACCACCGCACGCCAGCCGAGGGCCGAGGCCAGTACCTCGGGCCAGGCCTGCGCGGGGGAGCCCGCGCCCGTGCCGTAGGAGAACGAGGCGCCCAGCACCGCGAGCACGGGACGATGCGCATCGTTGATGGCGCTGTCGAGGATCGGCCCACGGACCTTGCCGGCGGCCGGGGCCGGATGGGATTCGGATCGGGTCACGGCCATATCGCATGTCACGAGGGACAGCGTCAGCACGGCGAATCCGGCGGCGAGCCAACGCGACAGGGTGCGATGCACGCGCTATTTCTATCGGTCGGCGGTGACCATGGTCAAGGTTAGTGGCCTCGACAACCTTATCCGCCGGCGTAACGGGCCGGTCGCCGGAATCGATCTTGTCCAAAGTGCCCCCGGAAATGCCCGATTGTTGAGTCTGTCGCAGCTGACGTAGCGTGTCGGGCAGTCGGGGCAATACGGACACGAACCAGCTCCGAGCAAGTTGCGCGATACGAAATTTCGAGGACCGAGGACTATTGGATGAAGGTTTCTGCACTACGTAGGTTTGCCGGTCTGCGGGCCGGAGCGGTGGCGCTCACCGCCATGCTGGGGGTCGCGTTGGCGGGTGGGACTGCCGCGGCCGATGATTCGGCCAAGCCGTCGTCGATCACCTCCATCACCAAGGACGGGCGCACCTGGCACCTGCAGGTGTACTCGGCCGCCATGGGCCAGAACATCCAGGTCGACGTGCAGCGTCCGGTCGATGAATCCCAGCCCGCGCCCAACCTGTGGATGCTGAACGGTCTCGACGGCGGTCTGGGTACCGCCAGCTGGAACGCGCAGACCGATGCGCTGAGCTTCCTGCAGGACAAGCAGGTCAATGTGATCCAGCCGATCGGTGGTCGCGGCAGCTATTACACCGACTGGCTGCGCCCGGATCCGGTGCTCGGGGTGAATCAGTGGAAGACCTTCTTCACCGAGGAACTGCCCCCGCTGCTCGATGATGCCCTGCACTCCACCGGGCTCAACGCACTGGCCGGTCTGTCCACCTCGGGTACTTCGGTGCTGCAGCTGGCCGAGGCCAAGCCCGGCCTGTGGAAGACCGTCGCCGCCTACAGTGGCTGCGCGCAGATCGCCGATCCCGCGGGCCAGGAGTTCGTGAAGCTCGCCACCAACACGTGGGCCGGCGGCAACACCGACAATATGTACGGTCCGTCCGACAGCCCGCTGTGGGCTCAGAACGATCCGGTCATCAACGCCGAGAAGCTGCGCGGCACCACGCTGTACGTCTCCGCCGGTAGCGGCATCCCTGTGATGAACGACGTCAATTACTACCTCAACGCCGCTCCCGGCCCCGCCGGTGGCGTCAACCTGGCTCTCGGCATGATCATCGAGGGCGCGGTGAACCAGTGCACGCACAACCTGAAGACCAAGCTGGACGGGCTGAACATTCCGGCCACCTACCGTTTCGACCCGGTCGGCACGCATTACTGGCCGTACTGGCAGGAAGCCCTGCACGATTCGTGGCCGCTGCTCGCCCAGGGCATGAACGTCCCGGCCTGATAGCTGTCGCGGCCTGACGGTCGCCGTGCGCGCCCCGTAGCGGAATCCGCTACGGGGCGTGTCGCGTTCGAAGCCCCCAATTCTGGTGTCGGCGAGCTTTCTTCGTATCGGCACGAAAAATTGGGGTGCGGACGTACTCTCGGCAAGCGGACCGGACGTCCGTTCAGTCAATGTTGCCGAGGTGATCGCCGATGTCTGCCGTGGTGCTGGAAGCCGAGGGGCTGGTCAAACACTACGGTGGCGTGGAGGCCTTGCGCGGCGCCAATTTTCAGGTGTTCGCCGGGGAAGTCGTCGCGCTCATCGGGGACAACGGGGCCGGTAAATCGACTCTGGTGAAATGCCTTTCGGGCGCCGAGCAACCCGACGGCGGGCGAATCCTTTTAGATGGGAACCCGGCTCGGATGAGCACGCCGACCGCGGCGCGGCGCCTCGGAGTGGAGACCGTCTACCAGGATCTGGCCGTAGCGCCCGACCTCGATCCGGCGGCGAATCTGTTCCTGGGCCGTGAACTGTTCCGGCGCGGAGTGCTCGGGCGGATCGGGATGCTCGATCGGCGGACCATGAAAAGCCAAGCCGCCGAACACTTCCAGCGACTCGGCGTGGTGCTGCCACGCGCCGATGTGCCGATCGGTTCGCTCTCCGGCGGGCAACGCCAGACGGTGGCTGTCGCGCGGGCGGTCATGTGGGCCAGCAAAGTGGTGTTCATGGACGAGCCCACCGCCGCACTCGGGGTGGTGCAGCGCGAGCGGGTCCTGGAAGTCATCGGCCGGGTGCGTGATCAAGGGATCGCGGTCGTGCTGATCAGCCACAATATGCCCGAGGTGCTGGCCGTGGCGGACCGCATCGAGGTGCTGCGCCTGGGACGGCGGGTCGCGCGATTCACCGCGGCCGACGCCACCCTCGAACAGTTGGTCGGCGCCATGACCGGCGCATTGAACACCGAGGACGCCGCATGACCGCGACCGAGAACGGGTCCCTCGACACCCCCGCACTGCCCACACCGACGTGGTGGCAGCGGCTGGCCGGGGCCGGGACGGTGTGGATCGGGCTCGTGCTGGTCGTGCTGTACGTCGCCTTCAGCATTGCGCGCCCGGACGCCTTCCCGACCCGATTCACCTTGCAGACACTGCTGATCGAGACCTCGGTGCTGCTGGTGTTGTCGATCGGGATGACCTTCGTGATCATCACCGCGGGCATTGATCTGTCGGTGGGTATGGTGCTGATCTTCTCCGGAGTGATCGCGTCCAAGACCATGGAATGGCTCAGCCCCGGTGGCGACGCCACCAACGCCGGCTGGGGGCTGATCGTGCTCGGGCTGGTGATATCGCTTGCGGGCGGGGCGCTCTGGGGCCTGATCAACGGATTCCTGGTGGCCAAGGCCAAGATTCCGCCGCTGATCGTCACTCTGGGTTCGTTCGGTGCGGCGCTCGGCGCCGCCCAGCTGATCACCGGTGGCGTCGACACCCGCACGGTGCCCGACAAGCTGCGCAACTCACTGGGTTTCGGCACCCTGGCGGGCGGGATCCCGGATCTGGTGCTGGTGGCCGCCGCGGTCACCCTTTTCGGCGCCTGGCTGCTGCACACCACACGCTTCGGCCGCTACACCTACGCGATCGGGTCCAGCGCCGAAGCGGCGCGCCGCGCGGGCATCAGCGTCGACCGGCATCTGATCCTGGTCTACCTCATGGCCGGATCGTTCTCGGGCCTGGCCGGTTTCATGAACTTGGCGTATTTCGGCACCACCACCATCGCCGGGCACGGCACCGACAATCTCGACGCCATCGCCGGTGTCGTGATCGGCGGTACCAGCCTGTTCGGCGGGGTCGGATCGGTGCTGGGCACGGTGATCGGCGTGTTCATTCCGTCGGTGCTGCGCAAGGGCTTTGTCATCGCGGGAGTGCCGGTGTTCTGGCAGCCGATCGCGGTGAGTGGCGTGCTCGTGGCCGCCGTGTGGTTCGACCAGATCCGCCGGCGGTCACGGGACCGGAAATGATCCGATGCATGTCGAAGGTGAGGGCCTGACGATGAGGACACGACGAGCGGCCGTACTGGCCGCGGTGACCGTGACAGCGACGGCGCTGGTGGCGGGTTGCGGTGGCTCGGTGAGTAGTTCGGGCAGCACCCACACGAAGAATCTGGTGCTCATCCCCGGCGTCGCCAACGAGCCCTTCTACATCTCCATGCAGTGCGGCGCGCAGGACGAAGCCAAGACACTCGGCTACACCCTCGACACCCAGGCGCCCACCCAATTCGACGCCTCCCTGCAGACGCCGATCGTCACCGGCGTGATCGCCAGCAAGCCCGGCGCGATCCTCATCGCCCCCACTCACGCCACCGCCATGGTCGCGCCCATCAAACAGGCAAAAGATGCCGGCATCAAGGTGATCGAGGTCGACACCGCACTCGACGACACCTCCATCGCCCTGTCCTCCATCTCCTCCGACAACGTGAAGGGCGGCCAACTCGCCGCCCAAACGCTCTCGAAGTTGGTGGGCGGCAAGGGATCCGTCCTGGTGATCAACACCAAGGCCGGCACCTCCACCACCGACCAACGTGCCCAAGGCTTCGAAAACGAACTCAAACAAAACGATCCGGGCATGACCTCCCTCGGCGTCCAATACAACAACAACGAAGCCGCCCAAGCGGCTTCGATAGTCACCGCCACCCTGGCCGCCCACCCCGACCTGGCCGGCATCTTCGCCACCAACCTCAGCTCCGCCGAAGGCGCCGCCACCGGCCTCCGCAACGCCGGCAAACTCGGCCAGGTCAAGGTAGTCGGCTTCGACGCCAGCCCCACCCAAATCCAAGACCTCAAACAAGGCACCGTCCAAGCCCTGATCGCCCAAAACCCCGCCGCCATCGGCAAAGACGGCGTAGACCAAGCCGCCGCCGCCCTCGAAGGCAAACCCGTCACCCGCAATATCAGCACCGACATGATCGCCATCACCCAGGACAACATGGCCAGCAACGAACAGTACTTCTACAAGTCCAAGTGCTGAGCAGACGCAAGTTCAACCGGTAACCGTCAGCCCGGCGAGTATCTCTCGCCGGTGGGCCAGGAACTCCAAACCGCCGACCTCTCCTGCCACGGCATCGGTCAGGGCCGACACTTCCCAGTACTCACCTCGAGTAATGGTCGGCCCTTCCACATGCAATGCAGCCAGCAGATTGTCTGCGCACTCCTCCCATTCGCCACCGACGATCATGGACTCGCACGCCTCCACGACATCCGGACGCAGGCGGTCGGACAAGCCGCGCAGGACGGCGGTGGCCCGGGACTCCCAATCCGACGCTTCCCATTCCGGTGCAAGCATTTCACTTCCGTTCTTCGTAGTCGGTGTCGGTTCAGTGGGTTCATCATTTCTACAGAAGCCGGGCCGGTGAGCTGTTGAAATATCGGTTCGCGCGTCGTTAATTCGGTGGCGTCGTCCGCGCGCACTCACCTACAGTTTGATCAACACAGCGAACGATGGTGTGAGCGGGCCGGATTCGGTCGGTTACCACTTCGGATGGGACGGTTGCGGGTTCGAACCCCGTCGGAGGCAATGCTTCCGTAGCTCAACCGGTAGAGCATCAGTCCGGTCGGAACACACACGACCGCTCACCCACGTTCGCTGCGACGAGCAGGACGGGCCGAAGCTCGGCCGGTTATCGGTTTCCAAGGTTCAACTCCTTGCCGGTGTGCGGGGCAATCCGCGCGCCGGTCCGGTCGGCACACCCATGCCCGTCCTCCCGCACGCCCCGCCAAGGGGCCGAACAATGAACGATAGAGGTGATGACCATGGACGTTTACGCAGGTGTGAATCTGCGCGCAACGCAGCAGTCGCAGCCGGCCGACTCGCGCCAGGTCAGCAACAATGCCGGCGGCTTCACCTTCGAAGTGACGCCCGAGGTGCGGCTGCGCCGCTTCCTGGTACTCGGCAGCGAGGCCGGAACGTACTACGTCGGCCCGGGTGACCTGACCAAGGAAAACGCCGCTGTCGTTATTGATTTCGCGCAGCACCGTACCCCTGACCTGGTCGCCGAGATCGTCGCGATCTCGACCGGCGGTCGCGCGCCCAAGCAGAACCCGGCCCTGTTCGCCCTGGCGGCCGCGGCCTCGCTCGGCGATGTCGACGGCCGCCGGATCGCGCTGGACGCACTGCCCCTGGTGGCCCGCACCGGAACTCACCTGTTCCTGTTCGCCCGCTACATCGAGCAGTTCCGCGGCTGGGGCCGCGCCCTGCGCCGCGCGGTCGCGCACTGGTACGCCGACAAGTCGATCGACGACCTCGCCTACCAGGCCGTGAAGTACCGTCAGCGCGAAGGCTGGACCCACCGCGATCTGCTGCGTCTGTCGCACCCGGGCACCGACGAGGATGAGCGCCGCCGGCTCTTCGACTGGATCTGCGGTCGCGAGGCCGCGCTCGACGGTCTGCGCGTGATCGAAGGCTTCCACCGTGCCCAGTCGGCCCCGCTGCACCAGATCCCCGATCTGGTCAGCGAATACCGGATGTCCTGGGAAATGCTGCCCGACACCGCCCTGAACGAGGCCGCGGTGTGGGAGGCGTTGCTGGACAACGGAATGCCGCAGACCGCCCTGATGCGCCAGCTGCCGCGGCTGACGCGCCTGGGTCTCCTCGCTCCGCTGGGATCGCGCACGCAGGCCGTCGCCGAGCAGCTGGCCGACCGCGACCGGCTGCGGAAGGCGCGAGTGCACCCGGTGAATGTGCTTGTCGCACAGCGCACCTACGCCGCAGGCCGCTCGGTCCGCGGTGAGAGCACGTGGGATCCGTCGCGTCCGATCGTCGATGCTCTCGACGCAGCCTTCTACGCCGCGTTCGGAGCAGTCGAGCCGACCGGCAAGCGACACCTGCTGGCCCTGGACGTCTCGGGCTCGATGTGCGCGCCGATCGCAGGGACGCCCCTGACCGCACGCGAGGCATCAGCCGCACTCGCCTTGGTCACCGCCTCGACCGAATTCGCCTACGACATTGTCGGATTCGCCTCGTCGAACGGCCACGGCGCACACAGCGGCCACGGCTTGACGCCCCTGCCGATCAGCCCGCGTCAGCGCCTGGACGATGCGATCCAGGCGGTGAGCAACCTGCCTTTCGGCGGCACGGACTGCGCCCTCCCGATGCAGTACGCGCTGCAGCGCAAGCTAAAGGTCGATGTGTTCGTGGTACTGACGGACAGCGAGACCTGGGCGGGCGGTATGCATCCGCATCAGGCGCTGCAACAGTATCGCCGCGTGATCAACCCGGAGGCGAAGCTGATAGTGGTCGGCATGACGGCGACGCGATTCTCGATCGCGGATCCTGCCGACCGCGGGATGTTCGATATCGCAGGCTTCGATTCTGCCGTACCGCAGCTGATTTCGGAGTTCGCTCTCGGCCGAGTCTGACGTGGTGCGAGCAGGTCGAACCGGTGCGAGCTCGCTCTTCCGTGTGTTCTCATCACTCCTGCACGAGCAGGAGTGATGAGCGGAGGGGATTTCGATGAAGGTCCACCATTTGAATTGCGGCACCATGCATTTGCCGGGTTCCGACCTGGTGTGTCATACGCTGCTGATCGAGGCTGCGAATGGCCTGGTCCTGGTGGACTCGGGTTTCGGGACGGCGGATATCGCCGACCCGGTCGGGCGGCTCGGATTCTCGCGCCGGATGAACCATCCGGCGCTGGATCCGGCCGAGACAGCGGTGCAGCAAGTGCAGCGCCTGGGCTTCGACACCGCCGACGTCCGCCACATCATCGCGACCCACCTCGATGCCGACCACATCGGCGGCTTGTCGGACTTCCCGACTGCGGTGGTGCATACCACCGCAGCCGAAGCCCTCGGTGCCATACACAATCCGACACGATCCGAGCGCACCCGATTCCGCCCGATCGCATGGGCACACCAGCCGACCATCGTCGAACACTCCTTCGGCGGCGAAAGCTGGCGCGGCTTCGCCGCCGCCACCGAACTGACCGAGATCGCCCCCGGCATCGTCTTGATCTTCCTCCCAGGCCACACCCGCGGTCATGCCGCGGTGGCCGTCGACGCCGGCCACCGCTGGGTCCTCCACTGCGGCGACGCCTTCCTGCACCGCGGCACCGTCGACGGCCGCACCCGAGTCCCCACCCTGATGGCAGGCTTCGAGAAGCTAATAGCCTTCGACCGCAACCAGGTTCGCAACAACCATGCTCGCCTCTCCGAGCTCTACCGCCGCAACGAGCCGGACCTCCTGATGGTGTGTGCCCACGACCCGGTCATGCTCGAACACGCCCAATCCACCGCGTAACGAAAGGTTCTATGGGACTCGACTACAGCTATGAGGTGTACGTCCACCGGGATTCCGCGCGTGGACTGTTGGAGACGCTGAAAGCGAACTGCCCGGCCAGGCCCGATAGGACTACTACCGTCGAGTTTCCGGACGGCCAGGTTGTCATGCCGTTCACTTCCCATTTCGCCTCCGGCACCACCGTCCGCTTCGACCCCGCCACCCTGCAGCGCGGCAGCCTCCTCGACCTGGACTTGTCGATCTCGTTCGAAGCGGACGATGAGCTGCTGGAGTGGGTGGACCGCGACCTTGCGCTGCGTATCGATGCGGACGGTCGCCGACTCTGCGACGTGGGCTACATCTACCTACATGTATGGCAGGCGTCGACGTTCCTGCCGGACCATCTGTGCTTCGATTTCATGGCGGCAACCACCCGTATGAGTCGCCTGTTCGCCCGCTCTGCATCAATTCGAAAGTGGTTCGTGGACTTGACCTTCGACCACGGTGGCCCACTGTGCCTGCTCGACCTCGAAGAGAAAGGTCGTATCACGATCACACTCGGGTCCACCGACTGCCAATACAACGTCGATTGGGCCGGGCTATATATCTGACGGCCCGGCCAGGCTCTGGACCTCGAGCTATTACGCGGATTGGCGGGTTTCTGCTTTCGCGGTGTTTTCGGCGCCGGGGATGGCTTCCAGGAGGCGGCGAGTGTAGGGGTCGGTGGGGGTGGTGAGGATTTGGTGGGCGGGGCCCTGTTCTACTACGTGGCCGTCCTTCATTACGACTACGTCGTGGGCGAGGGCTTGGACGACGGCTAGGTCGTGGGAGATGAAGAGGTAGCTGATGCCGAGGCGTTCCTGGAGGGTGGAGAGAAGGGTGAGGATTTGGTTTTGGACGAGGACGTCGAGGGCGGAGACGGGCTCGTCGCAGATTACGAGGCGGGGTTCGATGGCGAGGGCTCGGGCGATGGCTACGCGTTGGCGTTGGCCGCCGGAGAGTTCGTTGGGGTAGCGGTGGGCGAGGGTGGTGGGGAGGGCTACCTGGTCGAGGAGTTCGGCTACTCGGGTGCGGCGGGTGGATTGGTCACCGGTTGCGAAGGCGCGCAAGGGTTCCGAGATCAGTTGGGTGACGGTCCACATGGGGTCCAGGGAGGAGTAAGGATCCTGGAAGACCGGCTGCATGGCGCGGCGGGCGGCGCGTAGGCGGGCGCCCTCCAGGCCGATGAGGTCGACGCCGTCCAGTCGGATGGTGCCGGTGGTCGGGGGGACGAGGCCCAGGACCATGCGGGCTGTGGTTGTTTTGCCGGATCCGGATTCGCCGACGATTGCGGTGGTGCGGCCGCGGCCGATGGTGAAGGAGACGTCGTCGACTGCGCGGAGTTTGTCGGCGCGGCCGCGGATTCGGTACTCCTTGCCGAGGTGCGCAACCTCCAGGACCACCGGGGCGTCGGCAGTCTCGGCGCCGGATGCCGCTGTCGCCGAGTCGGTTTCGGACTCTGCCGCGACAGCTGCGGGTTCCACCGGGACCGGTTTGGTTTCGGGGCCTGCCGCGACGGCTGCGGGTTCGACCGCGACCGGTTCGGTCACCGCGCGCAGGGGTGCGATGCGGGCGGGAGCGGCCGCCACCAGTCGCTGGGTGTAGTCCTCCTTCGGATCGGTCAGCACCTCGCGCGCCGGGCCGGTCTCGACGATCTTGCCGTCCGACATCACCAATACCCGATCCGCGCGCTCGGCGGCCAAGCCCAGATCGTGGGTGACCAGCAGGAGTGCTGTGCCCAATTCCCTGGTCAGCTCGTCCAAGTGGTCGAGGATCTGCCGCTGGACTGTCACGTCCAGCGCGGAGGTGGGCTCGTCGGCGATGAGGAGGTCGGGGCGGCAGGAGAGGCCGATGGCGATCAGGACGCGCTGGCGCATGCCGCCGGAGAGTTCGTGCGGGTACTGGCGTGCGCAGCGGGCCGGGTCGGGGAGGCCGGCTTCGGCCAGCAGTTCGATGGCGCGGTCCCGCGCCGCACGCCGCGCCGCGATACCGTTTCTGAGGTTTGCCGCGAAACCGGTCTGGCGGCCGGCCCCGGTTTCGTCCTGCGCCACGATCCCGTGCGCCAGCAGCGTTTCCGAGACCTGGACGCCGACCCGCAACACCGGATTCAGGTTCGACATCGGGTCCTGGGGGACCGAGCCGATCTCCTTGCCGCGCAGGCCGCGCAGCCGGCGCTCGTCGGCGTGGGTGATGTCCTCGCCGCGCCAGCGGATGACGCCCTCGGTCACCCGGCCGGAGCCGGGCAGCAGGCCGGTAATGGCATGTGCGAGCGTGGATTTACCGGATCCGGAGGCGCCGACCACCGCGACTCGTTCGCCGGGCGCGATGACCAGGCTCGCGCCGTCCACTGCGCTCGTGTCGCCGTAGGACACCCGCAGATCGTTGATCTCCAGCAGTGATTCGGTCATGACAGCCCTTTCAGCGGCTGGTCTTCGGGTCGAGCGCGTCGCGCAGCGCATCGCCGAAAAGGTTGAATCCCAGGCAGATCAGCAGCAGCGCCACGCCGGGGAAGACACCCGGCCACGGTGTGCGCAGCAGATACTGCTGGGCATCGGAGAGCATGATGCCCAAGCTGGGCGCGGGCGGCTTGATGCCGAGGCCCAGGAAGGACAGGATCGCCTCGCCGAGGATGGCGGTCGGCATGATCACGGTGGCCTGCACGATGATCGGTGCGAGGGCATTGGGCAGGATGTGCTCGGCCAGGATGCGCCCCGACCCGACATGCATGGCACGGGCCGCGAGCACGAAATCGGTTTCCTTGAGCCGCAGCGTTTCCGCGCGCACCACCCGCATCATGACCGGCACCTGCGCGATGCCGAGCGCGATGGCGGCCTGCGTGAGTCCGCCACCGTAGATCGCGGTCAGCCCGACGGCGATCATCACGAAGGGGAAGGCCAGCAGCACATCCGCGAGCCGCGATAGCACCGCATCCAGCCACCGCCAATACCCGGCCAGCAGGCCCAGCGGTACGCCGATGACCACCGCGCACAACACCGACAGCGCACCCACCTCGAGCGAGGCCCGCGTGCCGTACAACACCCGGGACAGGATGTCGCGACCCAGATCATCTGTGCCCAAAGCGAATCCGACAGTGCCGGGATGCTGGAACGGGGTCGCGAAATGCACCGCGGAGGGCGAATACGGCGCCAGCAGGGGAGCGAAGACGCCGATCACGATCACGATCAACAGCAACACCGCGCCCACCATGCCCAGCCGATTGCCGCGCAACCGGCTCAACACGCGGCTACGAACAGCGCTCAGTGGCGCGGGCGCCGAAGTGGAAACTGCCACGGCAACAGCGGAACCGGCAACTGGTGTCGAAACGGGTTCGTCGACAGTGGAACCGGACTTTGGAGTCGAAACCTGCTCGGCAGCCGTGGTCGAATCGGCGTCCGTCGCGGCCGGCTTGCGTCCGGTCTTGTCGCTGTCCGTGCGGGCGTTGTCCCGTACGGGCTCTGTGTTCTCCTGGACACTCATTGCGCCCTCCCGGACACTCGCACGCGCGGGTCGATCACCGAATACAGCACGTCGACCAGCAGGTTGATCACGATGTAGGACAATGCGACCACCAGTACGACCGCTTGGACCACCGGATAGTCGCGGGAGAACACCGAATCCAGGGTCAGCTTGCCGATGCCCGGCAGGCTGAAGATGCGTTCGGTGACGACGGTGCCCGCGATGAGCAGGCCGAGCTGCAGCCCGATGACGGTGGTCACCACGATCAGGCTGTTGCGCAGCGCATATCGCACGATCACCGCGCGTGGCCCGAGTCCCTTGGCTCGCGCCGTGCGGACGAAGTCGGTGCTGAGCGTTTCGACCATCGCCGAGCGTGTCTGCCGCTGCACCACGGCGGCGTGGGTGACGCCCAGGATCAGCGCGGGCAGCGTGAGGAAGTAGAGGCCGCGTAGCGGATGGTCGAACGGGGACACGTACCCCGAGGCAGGGAACAGTCCCAGCCCCACCGAGAGGTAGAGCACGGCGAGCAGGCCCAGCCAGAAGGTGGGAACCGACAGTCCGACCAGGGAGAACCCGTTGGCGGCCCATTCCGGCCAGCGCCCCCGGTACACCGCGGCGAGCACACCGCCGAGCACTCCGGCCAGCACCGCGATGAGCATGGCGTAGAACGCCAGTTGCAGGGTGACCGGCAGCGTCGTGCCGATCATGTCGCTGACCGGTGTGCCGGTGCGGATGGACCGGCCGAAGTTCCCGGCCAGGGCGTGCTTGGCGAAATCGAAGTACTGCACCACAAGTGGCCGGTCGAGACCTAGCTGAGCGCGGACGGCGGCGATGGTGGCCGGGTCGGCCTGTTCGCCGGCCATGACGGTGGCCGGATCACCGGGTAGCGCCCGCACTCCGGCGAAGACGACGATCGAGACCAGCACAAGGGTGACAGCGGACTGCCACACTCGATGAAAGAGATACTGCACCATGAGTATTCAGCTATTCCGATCCGAGACGAACGCGGCCTTGCCGAGCCGCACGGCGCCGTCGGCGTACACCTCGATACCGGTGACCCGGTTGGAGTGCACGGTCAGGTTGCGCAGCCGGTAGGTGTAGATGTAGGGGTTTTCCCGCCCGATGAGCCGCACCGCTTGCTCGTAGAGGGCTCCGCGGCGCGCCGGGCTGGTGGTGTGCGCGGCCCAGGCCAGCACCTCGTCCATGGCCGGATCGCTGAATCCGCTGTAGTTGCCGGTGGATCCGGTGGAGAGGAAGCGCGCGATATTGCCGTCCGGATCGAGTCGCCCCGACCAGCCCAGCAGCAGCGCTTCGTAATTGCCGCTCTTCTGCGCCGCTAGCAGCGCCGAGTATTCGGTGGGCACGATCCGCAGATCGAAGCCGCCCGCGGCGACCATGGTCTGCAACTGCTGCGCGTATGCGAGCTGATCGGCGACATTCATCACCTGCATGGTGATCGGATACGGCGTCTGCACACCGGCGTCGGCGAGCAGTTTGCGCGAGCGGTCCGGATCGAAGAGCGGGCAGGCCGTATCGGCGGTGGTCGCGTAGGAGGTGCGCGGGGCGACGGGCGTGCACGCGGGTTCGTACCAGCCCTTGAAGGCCTTGTCCACCAACGCCTGCCGGTCGATGCTGAGCGAGAGCGCCAACCGTACCCGGTCATCCTTCGCCAGTGGCGTCTCGAGTGGTTTCACGGGTTTACCGGCGCCGTCCGCATTGCCGATATTGATGTAGAAGCCCTGGAAACCGAACGATCCCGACACCAGCAGATGCATCTTCGGGTCGGCCTTCAGCGCGTCGGCGTCCTGCGGGGACATGGTGTCCGCGACCTGGATCTCACCGGCGCGCAGGGCCGCCGCCCGTGCCGTGGCATCGGGCATGATGCGGTAGGTGATGGTGTCGAAGTGCACGTTCTGTGCGTCGTAGTACAGCGGATCCCGTTCCACCACAATGGAACTGCCCACCGTGCGCTGCTGGAACTTGAACGGTCCGACGCAGACGGGGTGGTCGCCGAAGTCCTTGCCTGCGTCCTTCAGCGCGGTGGGGGACATGATCATCCCGGCGCGGTCGGCGAGCGCGGCGGTGATCGGCGCGAACGGCGTGCTGTAGTGCAGGATCACGCTCTGGCCGTCGCTGTCGATGCCGGTGATCGGGCCCATCTCACCGGTGCGCTGCGATCCGTCCATGCTGAGGTGCCGTTGCAGACTCGTCTCGACCGCGGAGGCGTTGAACGAGGTGCCGTCGGCGAACTTGATGCCCGAGCGCACCGGAATGGTGACCGTCAGCCCGTCCTCGGAGAACTTCGGCAGATCCGATGCCAGCTGCGGCACCAGATTGCCGGAAGAGTCGTTGTCGTAGAGCTTCTCGCAGATCGTGCTCATGACGTAGCGCATGTAGAGCGAGCTGGAAGTGGTCGGGTCGAGGCGGTCCGGGTCGTTGGACAGCCCCATCACCAGGTCGCCGCCTTCGTGCACCGGCTGTGCACCCAGTGGCTGGCCGTAATCGTCGGCGTGCGTGGTGATCTGGACGGGCGCCTGCGCCTGCGAGCAGGAGGCCACCGCGACGGCGACGACGCCCAGCGCGAGCGCCCGGAACAAGCGGTAGCGCATCGGCGTCAGCTCCTGTCCGTGAGGTATGCGGCCTTGCCCAGCCGCACCACACCGTCGGGGTACATCTCGACGCCGGTGACCTGCGTGGAGTGCGCGGTCAGCAATCGCTCGCGGTAGGTGTAGAGGTAGGGGTTGTCCTTCTGGATCTGTTGCACCGCTTGGGCGTAGAGGTCCGCGCGTTTGGCGGTATCGGTGGTGCGGGCGGCCTGCCCGAGCAGATCATCCGCGATGGGGGAGCTGTATCCGCTGTAATTGCCGCTGGACTTGGTAGTCATGAACCGGGTGATATTGCCGTCCGGATCGATTCGCCCCGACCAGCCGAGCAGCATGGCCTCATAGTTGCCGCGCTTCTGCATATCCAGCATCGTGGAGTACTCGGTGGGCACGATCTCGATATCGAATCCGCCGGCCGCGGCACTGGCTTGCATCGCCTGCGCATAGCGCAGCCGGTCCTGAGAGGTCTGCACCGCCATTTTCACCCGATAGGGGAGTTGCACGCCCGCCTCGGCCAGCAACTGCCGCGACCGCTGCGGATCATAGGTGGGGCAATTGTTCACCGTGGGTGTCGCGAAGGTGCTCTGCGGCACGATCGGCGAGCACATCGGCTCGTACCAATTGTTGAACACCGTATCGACCAAGGCGCTTCGATCGATGCTCAGCGACAAGGCCTCCCGCACCCGGGCATCCTTCGCCAGCGGGGTGTCGATCGGCTTCGTCGGTTTTCCGACGCCGTCCACATTCCCGAGGTTCAGATACACGCCCATGAATCCGAGCGACCGCGTCTGCAGCAACCGCAGTTTCGAATCCTTCTTCAGCGCATCGGCATCCTGCGGGGAGATGTAGTCGGCGACCTGAATATCGCCTGACCGCAGATTGGCCGCGCGAATATTGGCGTCGACCATGATCCGGTAGGTGATGGTCTGCAGGTGCACCTGTTTCGCGTCGTAATACAGCGGATCGCGTTCCACCACGATGGAGGTCTGCGGCACCCGCTTCACGAACTTGAACGGGCCCACACACACCGGATGGTCACCGAAGTTGTCACCGTTCTTGGCCAGCGCGGCCGGCGACATGATCATGCCCGCCCGGTCGGCCAGCGCGGCGGTGATGGGCGCGAACGGCTTCTTGTAGTGCAGCACCACTTCCGAGTCGCCGGTGGCCTCGATGGATTCGATCGGACCCAGTTCACTGGTTCGCTGCGAGGTCTTCATGCTCAGATGCCGCTGCAGGCTGGTCCGCACCGCGGCGGCGTCGAAGGAGGTGCCGTCGGCGAACTTGATGCCGTCGCGCACCGGAATGGTGACCGTCAACCCGTCCTCGGACACGGTCGGCAGCGCCGTGGCCAGTTGCGGGACGAGATTGCCGGAAGAGTCGTTGTCGTAGAGCTTCTCGCAGATCGAGCTCATGACATAGCGGGTATAGAACGAGCTCGACGTGGTCGGGTCGAGGCGGTCCGGTTCGGAGGACAACCCCATGACGAGATCGCCGCCGTCGCGCACCTCCTGGGTGCCCACCGGTGTGCCGAAATCGTCTGTATGGGTAGAGGTTCGGTCCGGGTACTGCAGTTGCGCACAAGAAGCGAGCGTCACGGCGACCACGGCGAGCCCAAAAAGCCTGGAAAGGCGAACGAGCATGCGCAACAACCTACTTGAACGTTGCAGGGATTTCGCCCCGCAAGACACACTTTGACGTTATCGCCCCGAGGCGTAACCCTGCATTCCCCGGGGGTTTGCTCCAGCCGACAGCACACCGGTCTCGGGATCTCGTGCGACAGCGCACAATCGGCCCTCCGACCAGGCGCCACCGACCGTCACGCGATGGCCTCGGCGTTCGAGCTCGCCGATGACCTCCGTGCCGATCCGCGATTCCACCACCACCGCACCCGGATTCGTCACCCGTGGATAGAACGATCCCGGGAAGCTCTCCTGATGCCAATTGGGGGCGTCGATCGCACCCTGTAGATCCAGGCTGCCGCGCACCTGCTCGCGCAGGGCGACGGCGAGTAGGAAATGCGTATTCCACTGATCCTGCTGATCACCGCCGGGCGTACCGAAGGCCATGACCGCCTCACCGTCGCGCAGCGCCAGGGAGGGGCTCAGCGTGGTGCGCGGGCGCCGCCCGGGCGTGAGCGAGTTCGGCAGATCCGGCTCCAGCCATGCCATTTGCAGGCGGGTGCCGAGCGGGAAGCCCAGTTCCGGGATCACCGGATTGGATTGCAGCCAGCCACCGCTGGGCGTCGCGGCGATCATATTGCCCCAGCGGTCCACCACGTCGAGATGACAGGTGTCACCGCGGGTGGCGCCATTGGAAGCCACGGTCGGTTCCCCGGCGCCGATCGGAACCGCCACGGCCCCAGCGGAGTTGGACTTCGCGTACGCGCTCAGGCGCGGGGATAGTCCATCCGGGCTGCCCGGTCGCAGTTCCGCCGACGCCTGCGGGCCGATGAGCGTCCGTCGCTGCTTGTTGTATTCCGGGGACAGCAGCGTTTTCAGCGATGCCTGCGGGTTGTCGCCGTACCAGGCCTCACGATCGGCCATGGCGAGCTTCGAACCTTCGATGAGCACGTGGTAGTACTCCGGCGTGCCGTACTCCGGAACGACGTCCAGCAGTGCGAGCTGCTGGAGCAACGCCGGGCCTTGACTCCACAATCCGGGCTTGGCGATGGTCCACCCGTTCCAGGTGTAAGTGGCCGGATCCTCGTACGTGGCACGGTAATTCACCACATCGTCGGCGCTGAGGGTGCCCGCGTGCCGGGCGCCGGAGGTATCCATGGCGGGGCGCGCCGCCGCGGCGACGAGCGCCTCGGCGATGAAGCCCTCACGCCACACCCGCCGCGCCGCCTCGATCTGCGACTCGCGGTCGGTTCCCGCCGCTTCGGCCTCGGCCAGCACCCGTTGCCAGGTCTGCGCCAGCACCGGATTGCGCAGTAGCGCACCGGGAGCCGGCGGTTTGCCGTCCTTCAGGTAGACCGCCGCGGAGCTGGTCCATTCGGTTTCGAAGAGTTCCGCGACTTCCGCCACGGTCTGCCCGATCCGCTCCACCGCCGGAATCCCGTGCTCGGCATAGCCGATGGCGTACGACAGCACCTCCGACAGCCGCTTCGAACCGTGATCGCGCAGCAGCAGCATCCAGGCGTCGAACGCGCCGGGCACCGCGGCCGCCAGCGGCCCGGTACCGGGAACCAGCTCGAGCCCCAGTCCGCGATAGTGCTCGATGGTGGCGCCGGCCGGAGCGGGGCCCTGCCCGCACAGCACCTGCGGCGCCGCACCGGCGGGCGCGAGGATGATCGGCACCTCGCCGGCCGGGCCGTTGAGATGCGGTTCCGCCACATGCAGTACGAACGCCGCGGCGACGGCGGCGTCGAAGGCATTGCCGTCGGCCTCGAGCACCGCCATGGCCGTGGCCGAGGCGAGCCAGTGGGTGGACGACACCATGCCGAAGGTGCCCTGCAGGGTGGGACGCGTGGTGAACATCAGCGGACTCTCTCCGATACGCCGAGGCGGTGGAAAACCACCTGTTCCAACAGGGCCACGAGCGCGTCGCGCACCGAATTCCGGTCGCGCGCATCACATTCCAGCAGCGGGATCCAGTCCTCGAGTTCCAGGGCCTCCCGGACCTCGGCCAGGTCGTGCGCCGGTTCGTCCTCGAAGCGGTTGACCACCACCACGAACGGCGTCTGCTTGTCCTCGAAGTAGTCGAGCACCGGGAAGCAGTCGCGGACCCGCCCGGTATCCACCACGATCACCGCGCCGAGCGCGCCGTCGACCAGGTCGTCCCACAGGAACACGAAGCGATCCTGGCCGGGTGTGCCGAACAGGTAGAGCACCAGCGACTTGTCCAGGGTGATGCGGCCGAAGTCGAGGGCCACCGTGGTCTGCGTCTTCTGCTCGTGATGACCGGGATCGTCGACATCGACGGACGCCTCGGTCATGGCCGCCTCGGTGGACAACGGCTCGATCTCGGAGATCGCACCGATGAAAGTCGTCTTACCGACGCCGAATCCGCCGCTGATGACGATCTTCACCGACGACGGCGGAGCGGGGCGCGTGTCAGAGTGCCCGGACAAGGTCTCTGATCCTCTCGATGGCAGAAATGGAAAGTTCGGTGGCCTCGCGCACGGTGAGGTGCCCGGCGGCGGCGAGATCGCTCACGATCACCTTGGCGACACCGACCGGAATATTCAGCGCGGCACCGATTTCGGCGATGGACCGCGGCTCCTGGCACAACTGCACCACGGCGCGTTGCTCGAGCTGTAAGGGGGCTTGCATCGCCGCGCGCGGCGCCTGCACCATGGTCTCGATGCGCAGACCGTCGACCACCGGCGTGGTGCGGCCACCCGTGACGATGAAGGGACGGACGAAGTCGTCCTCACCCTCGGCCGCATGCTCGGCGGGCAGCGGGCGGAGGCGGTCGCGCTGGAACCAGCCGAAGTCGTGGTCCGGGTCCGGGCCGTGATGCTTCCCGTACGGGGGTTCGGAATCTCTCATCGGCGCAAAGTCTCCCGCAATTCGGACACCAGCGCCGGATCCAATAGCGATCCGGCGCGCTCGGCCAGCACCGACATCTCGTAACCGAGCAGGCCCACATCGCAGTTGCCGTCGGCGATGACGCCGAGGCAGCTGCCGCTACCCATGGCCGAGACCAGCAGGAAGCCGCGCTTCATCTCGATCATGATCAGCTTCAGGCCGTCGAACGAGTAACTGCGCGAGGCGCTCTTGGCCAGACTCGACAGGCCCGACACCATGGCCGCCAGCCGGTCGGCCGCGGTGCGGTCCAAACCGTCGGACATGGCGATGAGCAGACCGTCCGAGGAGACCGCGACGGTCTCCCGCACGCCCGCGGTATTGCGGACGAAATTGGCCAGCATCCAATTGAAGGAATGGATATCGGTGCTGGGCAGATTTGTCGTCACCAGTTCTCCTCTACGGTCGTCGCGGGCGTCCCGGGATGCGCCGGATCGGCTGTGCGCGAATAAGTTTCGGGAGCGTCAGGATACGGCGCGGCCGATGGTGGACCCGCCGCGGCACCGCGTTCGTGCCCTGCGCGGAAGGAATTCAGCATGCTGCGGGTCGCCTCCGGAGAGCGGTCGGTGACCGGCGCGGGCGGTGACATCGGATTCGGGCGGGGCTCACGATTGGACTGCACTGCGGGCGCGGCCCCGGCGCGAGCCTTCTTGTTGCGGCGTTCGAGTCCACTGCGTGTGGTGAGCGCGGTGCCACCTCGCGGGTCGGGCGTAGCGCCGCCTCGCGGGTCGGGCGCGCTGCCGCCTCGCGCGGTGGGCGCACTGCCGCTGCCGCGAGGCGTGAGGTCATTGCCGCTGCCGCGCGGGGTGAGGTCATTGCGGCCGCCCCTTGAATTGAGGTCATTGCCGCTACGTGGGGTGAGATCACTGCCGCCGCGTGGAGTGGTGGCAGTGCGGTCCGGAGCGGCGGTTCCTGCGCCTCGACCGGGCGCGCCTCCCACACCCTTGGCCTCCGAAATCATGGCTTCGTAGCTGCCGGTGCGCGGGCCGGACTCGGCGAATCCCGTGTTGGCGACGCCGAATCCGATCACCCCCGCGTCGGCGGTGGCGGGCCGCATGCCGATTCCGGTGTCGTAGCCACGCTCGCCTGTACCGGTGGTGGACGGCGGTTCGGTGACGAGCGCGTGCCGACCGGTGGTGTAGGGCGAGGGCAGGGCAGCGGTCTCGTGCAGTGACTCCGCCGGTGCCGGAAGGCTTCTCGCTTCCGAATCCGAACCCCAGGCCGGTTCCATCCCGGTAGCGGGCAGCAGCGCCTGCACCGTGGTCGTCGGCAGCTGCTCATCGTGCGCCGTGGCCAGCAATGCGCTGGGCAGCGTCATCCGCGCGACGATACCGCTCACCGGCGAGGTGGTCAGTTCCACCTCGATCCCGAGCCGCTGCGCGAGCTTGCCGACCACGTAGTGGCCCAGATAGCGCGTCGGCGCCACGATGAAATCGTCCTCACCGCGCAGCTTCGCATTCGACTGCGCGAGCGCCTCCGCGGACATGCCGACACCGTGGTCGACCACCGCGAGCAGATACCCGTGCGAGGCCGAACGGCCGTAGATCTCGACCTCCAGATCCGGTGGCGAGAAGGCGAGCCCGTTCTCGATGAGCTCGGCGAGCATATGGGAGAGCTCACTGGCCACCGAACCCACGATGAGTACATCCTCGACGCGGCGCAGCACCACGCGCCGGTAGTCGTCGACCTCGGACATGCCCGCGCGCACCACATCGATCAGGGTCACCGGGCGCGCCAACCGGCGCGGGCTGCTCTCGCCCACCAGCACCAGCAGGCTCTCGGCATTGCGGCGCATGCGAGTAGCGAGATGATCGAGTTCGAACAGGTTGGCCAGGCCCTGCGGGTCGAGTTCCTCCCGCTCGAAGGCGCTGATCAGCGCGAGCTGGCGGCGCACCAGATTCTGATTGCGTCGTGCCAGGTTGCCCATCGACTCGGTGGTATTGCGGCGCACCAGCGCCTGCTGCGAGGCGAGTTCGAAGGCGGTGGTCTGCACGCGGTCCAATGCGCCTGCGACAGCGGCGATCTCGGCACTGGACCCGACGGGGGTGCGCACCGGCGCCGGCGCCTCGGGCTGGCTCTCCTCGGCGTGCGACCAGGCGTCGATGACCTCGGGTAGTCGGCGCGAGGCCACATCGTCGGCCTCTTCGGCCAGGGTGTGCAGCGGTCGCACCAGGGCGCGCACCGAGGCCAGCACCAGCGCGATCATGGCGAGAATGGCGATGGCCGCACCTACCAGGAAGGCGATGAGTTCGGTCTCGGCGCTGCCGCGCAAATCCTCGGCGCGGGACTGGATATCGCTACCCACCGACTTCTGCACGGCACGCTGCGCATCGATGACGCCGGTCATCTGCGTCCACCAGGACGTCGCATCCACCGGGCGCGCCAGCGGCCCGTCTCCGGAGGCGAGCGCGACGCTCTCGGCCTGATCGGCCTGCGCGGCATGGTCGCCGCCCATCGCGGCGTCCAGATCGGCCTGGCGGGTCTTGTCGGCGTAGCGGGAGAACGATTGCAGCGCATCCTGTTTGGCGGCGCGGATCTCCATGAACTGCCCGTACTCGCCGCCGGAGAAGTGCCCGACGACGAAGACGCCGTTGAGGAAGCCGCGCTCCTTGTCGAACTGCGCTTTCGCCGCACCGAGTGCATAGAACGCCTGCAGGCCGCGTTGCAGTTCCGGGTCATTGGCCTGATCCAGGCCCAGTGTCAGCCGGTTCAGGGCGCCGACGGCATCGTTGTAGAACTGGAGCACGACGGGCCGGCTGATGCGGCGCGTATCGACCTGCGTGCGCGTATTGGTCAGCAGATTCAACTGTGCGAGCGCCGCCCGGACCTGGTCCGCTCCCGGCGCATTCGAGTCGGCCGCGCCCTTCACCGCATCGAGCGTGGCATCGACACTGTGCCGCTGCGCGAGCAACTGCTGCTGCAGACTGCCGTCACCGCTGAGCAACCCATTACTGAGGCCGAGTTCACGCTGGATCTGGTCGGTCAGATCCTGCACTCCGAGGGCCAGCGTGACCGCGCGCGTCGTGGCGTCGGACTCGCGATAGTCGGCGTACGCCCGCTGGACTGTGGCCGCCAGCAAGACCAGCACCAGGATCAGCGCAAACGCCAGAATTCGCGACAGCTGCCCGCTGATGGTGCGCGCTCGCAGGAACCCGCCCATGACGAAGTCGAGCACCCGATTCACCGCTGCAGGCCGTGCGGGCGCCGAATCGGTGCTGTCCCCGGACTTTTCCTGCCCTAGACGTAGACGCACTACCTGCCGCTCCTCCGAAAGACCAACCCTTTGTGCATCGAGCACACGTGAATCCGGGAGAAAACTCCCACATGCCCAATCCGCAGTCAACTCGGACGGTACCCAGGCCCAAACCCCCCACCCACCAGCCTCTCTCGCTCCTCGCGCATCGCCCGGCATCGCCGCTCAGAAGTTCACCGGCAACCCATACTCTTCGCATTTCCGCCAATTCGGGCGCCTTCCAGGTGAAGATCCGGTAGTCCCAACCCAAACAACTGGTCGGTACGAGTATTCTGCCCCGCCCGCGATGGTTTACATGACTACTATTTTAATTGCAGCGCAACTGAATTGCAGTGCAACGGCAATAGCTACGGTTGGCGACCGCAGAGCGTGGATGTCCAAGCTGTCGGCACACAGGCCGAACCGGCATAGAGTGTGTCGGCGTCGGGAGCCGACGGCTGGTCCGACTCAGCTGCCGGACGGGGGAGCGGGGTGGCGGTGAAAACCCCCGGACTATGCCCCCGAAAGTAGGGGCTTCGGTAAGCACGATGACAACAGGATTCGTGCTGGGCGCATTGGCTGTGAAGTACTGGCTTTGACGAAATACGTGCAACCCTGGTCGACTCAAAGCTCGGCACTGAGCGTTTCGCGGGGGACCGCGTGGGGTGGGTGCCAGAAGGTGGCGGCGAGCCCGTACAGGATGGCCGAGACCACGCCCGCGACCACCGGCAGCGGCAGGACGTTGTAGAAGAAGCTCGGCAAGAACTCATCACCCCAGAAGCCGAGGGCGAACCCGACGGCGACCGCGACGATCGCGGTGGGAACCACGCGTTCGTGCAAGGTGCGTGGAGGGTCGAAGAACGCGGTCGCGGGCGTGCGGCGGCGCTGCACGTACAGCCAGTCCACCAGGATTACGAAGATGAATGGCGTGGTGATGTCCCCGGCGTCGGTGATCAGCGTCTCGACATGGTTGAGGATGCCCCAGATCGCCAGGGCCGTACCGAGTATGCCGAGGCCGATGGTGGCTAGTGGCTGCTCCCAGCGGGTCGGCTTGTGGACGTTGTTGATCGCGACCAGCAGGCTGGCGGTCGAGGGGTAGAGGTTCATCGCGTTGGTGTGGATGACCGCCAGAGCGGCGCCGAGGGCGGCCACGAAACCCCATCCGCTGATGTGCGCGCCGAGCAGCGCGATGTTCCAGTCGCCCGTAGCCGACTGGGAGTACGCGCCGAGGACGCCGAACACCAGGACCGCGAGCATGATTCCGACCGAAGGCGCCAGGAAGTACGGAATCTTGGCGCGTCCCTTCGTCTTCTCCCACGGCACCGCGAACCGTGTCGTGGTGGCGAGGCTGTAGATCCAGCCGAGCACCGAGAAGGTCAGCACCGTGGTCAGCGCCATTCCCCAGTTCATCGGCGCGGTCTGGCCGGGATAGTGCAGCGTGTAATGCGTGACCAGATAAAAGGCGAGGGCCAGGTAAGCGGCGACCAGCAGCAGTGCGGTGTAGCGGTAGAACCGCTCCAGCCACTTCATGCCGAACAGCACCAGGATGATCTGTACCCCGCCGACGATCACGTCCCACATGTACACCGAGGAATGCGTGATGGCGGCCAGGATTTCGGCGCCGATCTGCGTATTCAGCCCGAACCAGCCGAAATTCACGACCGTGAACAGGATCGAGAACAACAGCGACCCGTCCCACCCGTAGGTCTTCCGGGCAACCACCAGCGTGTTCAACGGAACCTGCCGGCCCATCTCGGAGGTCAGCCCGGCCGGAATGAACGCGATCAGCCACGACACCACAATCGCGGCAATCATGTACGTCAGCCCGTACTGAAACAGCAGCGCCCCGATCAGCGGGGTAGTAGCCGACGCCGACGCCATCAACCAGACGATGAAAATCTTCCACGACGTCTGCGTCCGCTGACTCTCCGGAACCGGCGCCACCCCAACGGTCTCGATCTCGCCGCCGATCCTGCGCCCGAGCCCCGCCGAGCCCTCCGTCCCGCCCGTCCGACGTCTGATCTGCACCATGACGAAGACCCCACAATCACTGCGTCACTTGAGAATCCGGCAAGCCTACCAACCATCACGCACCGGGCGAGGCAAGATCACGCAGACCACCTGATCAGCGGGCAAGCACCCACACGGGTTGGCACGAGCATCGTGAGGCAGCCGAGCGATCCCGTGGAGCAGGTCCACGGCGGGCGATTCCTCGAGGGGAATTGTTGGGTGTCTGCGGTGCGGCGCAGGATCGTGTCCGATCGCTTCGGTGAGAGGAACACGACAATGAGCGAAGAGAATGCCCGAATGCGTTGCTATCGGCTGGATCCGGGGCGCGGGCTTAGTGGGCTGACACTGCAGGATCATGAGGTGCCGCGCCCAGGGCGTGGGCAGGTGCTGGTACGGATCCGTGCGAATGGGCTGGGCTACCGAGATTTGCTGGTGTTGGAGAACAACTATCCGTTGCCCATCACGCCGGGCGTGATCCCTGGATGTGAGGGAACCGGTGAGGTCGTGGCGGTCGGCGCAGACGTGACCCGGGTCCTGCCCGGTGATCGGGTGGCCGCGACGGTGTTCCCGCGCTGGCTCGACGGCCCGTTCCGGTTCGAGAATGCCGCTCAGCTCGGCACCATGATCGACGGTGTGCTCGCCGAATACGCGCTGCTCGACGAGCAGGGCTTGGTTCGTATCCCCGATCATCTGTCGTATGAGGAGGCCGCGGCGTTGCCGCTGTCCGCGGTGACCGCGTGGCATGCGGTGACCGTCGGCGG
Organism: Nocardia sp. NPDC088792; assembly: GCF_044750615.1. Lineage (NCBI taxonomy): Bacteria > Bacillati > Actinomycetota > Actinomycetes > Mycobacteriales > Nocardiaceae > Nocardia > Nocardia sp. NPDC088792. The sequence continues at coordinate 1,665,645 of NZ_JBIVKC010000003.1, read as the reverse complement.
GCCGCTGCGACCGGGGCAGACGGTGCTGACGTTGGGATCGGGATCGGTGTCGCTGTTCGTGCTGCAATTGGCCGCATTGACCGGTGCACGCGTCATCGCCACCACCTCCAGCGTCGAGAAGGCGGAGCGATTGCGCGCGCTGGGCGCCGACGAGGTGATCGACTATCGCCGAAACCCCGACTGGCACACTCATGTTCGCGAGGCGACCGGTGGAGCCGGGGCCAACCTTGTCGTCGATTCGACAGGTCCGCTGCGGAAGTCGTTGCAAGCGGCTGCGCGGGGTGGCGAGATCGCGGTTGTCGGGTACTGGCTGTCCGGTGACGCGGGCACCGAGCCGATCGATCCTGTGACGATCTTCAGCAGCGGCGCGGTGTTGCGGCCGATCGCTACCGGCAGTCGTGCCCATTTCGACGCGCTCAACCAGGCTGTCGACTTCCACCGACTGCGCCCGGTGATCGATCGGACGTTCTCCTTCGATCAGGTCCCGGAAGCTTTGGGCTACATCGAAACCGGAGGTGGATTCGGCAAGGTGATCATCAGCCACAGTTGAGGCGCGGGCGACATCCGGGAGACGGCATCGTCAACCGGCTTCACCAGGTGGTGTCGGAAGGTGTTGGTACCGTTCGAATCGTGTCTATCAGTGTCGATGTCTGTTTCACCGTGTACGGATTGTCCCCCGGCCATGCCGAGGCGGTCGCTGCGCTGTTCGAGCAGGTGATGCGAGAGGAGCGGCTCGAGAACGAAGCCGTTCTCATTCAACGTGATTCGGTGATCGGGGCGGGTGTCGATGTGCGGGTGGAGTCCCCGGATCCGGTGATCTTCAGTGGCTTCAGCCGATGGCAGGACGATTTCGAGCCGCAACTGCAGCGGCGGGTCGAGCAAGTTGCGCCGGGTGCGAAGGTTGAATTCGAGTGGGAGTTCAGTTCCGAAGAGCAGTCAGCATATCTGGCACTGGCCTCGGAACCCGCTGCGCCACCGGCCACTTGGGCAGAATTCGCTTCGCGCCTCGCCATCGTACTGGAGGCCATGACCGAGCAGGCAGCAGTGACACTGGGAACGTCCGAAGGTTCGTGTATTCAGTTCCTGGGCCGCGGATTTGCGGACACAGGATCCGGATTCTCCTCCGTCAGCGCAAACGTCACCGCCGAGCAGGACCGCCTCCTGGCCGCTGCCGGATGGGTCATCGACCTGCCGGGAATCGGGGAACCGAATCGGTACCGCTGCTTCAGCGTCGACCAGGGGCATTTCCCGTATATCGCCGCCCGGGCCGTCGAGGCGATGACGGAGGTGCTTCAGATCGGCTCACCCTCCCAACTCACCGTCGACTCCTTCACTTACGCCAGCGGCGAACCCGATCCAGCGGTCGCCGCTCTCGGTTTGGAATCCACTTCGCGGTCGTAGACCCCTGCGAAGAAGTAGGGCAGCACATGTGTCGCTGCTGGTAGGGACTTCTACTGAGCCTCATTCGGATCCGGGTGAGGCTCAGTCGTTTCCGCGGCGCAGGGCGAGAGTGGATTCGACGCCGAAAAGTCTGTGCAGACGCTGTTCTCGCGACCGGAAGTAGCGCGTCGCTACCGAGTTGGGAATCACCGCGGGCTGAGCGACCTTGTAGGCATGATTGCCGATGACCAGCGTCGCCGAACCCGCGGCGAGAACGTTCTTCAGCCAATCGGTGCGTTCGCCGGTTGCTCCGGGGCGATATGGCGGGATTTCTGTGGAATCCCCTCCGTAGAGGCGTTGCGAGACAATAGAGTTCGCCGTTACGTGGCCTATTGTCCTTCGTCCAGGAGGGCATGCAGCGCCACGTTGGCAATCTGCCGTAGCTCATCGTGGCTGCGCCCGGCTGCGGCCTGGACGGCGATGCCGTCCGAGATGGTGTGGACGAGCGCGGCCAGGGCGGCGGGTTCAGGGTGGGAAGGCAGGTCGGTAGCCTGCTCGAGGCGCCTGCGCAGCGCGGTCTCGCTGGCTTTGCGTACCGCGACGGCCTCGTGCCGTACAGCATGAGAGTTGGGTCCGCAGGCCTGAACGGTCTTGACGCACAAGCAACCTTGGGGCGTGGTCTCGCCTGCGGTCAGGTCGACGGCGCCGAGGATCAACCGCTCGATGACTTCGCGCGCGGTGGACGCGTCCAGCGCGTCCGCGGCGTAAGCGCCGGGACCGTCGAGGTAGCGGGTCAGGACTTTCCCGAACAGTTCGTCCTTGTTGCCGAAGGCGGCATACAGGCTCGGTTTGTTGATGCCCATCGCGGCGGTCAGATCGGTCAGCGAGGTGCCTTCATAGCCGTTGCGCCAGAACACCTCCAACGCGCAGTCGAGCGCGGTGTCTGCGTCGAACGAGCGTGGGCGTCCGCCTGGCATGCCGTTCTCCCGTACTCTCTCCAGGTTTTTTTACCTATCGGTACATTACCTCTTGCATGCCGGAGCGGCGCCACCTAGTTTCTTACCAAACGGTACATAACTAGGGAGTGGTGCACATGATCCGAGTCGGAGTTGTCGGGGCCAGCGGTTGGGCAGACAGCTCGCACCTGCCCGCACTCACAGCGCTCGAGCAGTTCGATGTCACTGCGGTCGCGACTACAAACCAGGCCAGCGCGGACCGGGCGGCCGCCGCCCACGGCGCGCGGTATGCCTTAGCCGACTGGCGAGAACTCGCTTCACACCCTGAGGTCGACCTCGTCGTCGTTTCGGTGAAAGCATCAGGGCATGCCGCGGTGATCAAGGCAGCGCTCGCCGCGGGCAAGCACGTCGTGTCCGAGTGGCCGCTGGGCATCGACGTCAATGAAGCTGCCGAGCTGACCGAGGCCGCCATCGCCGCCGGCGCTGTTCACGCGGTCGTCCTCCAGGGCCACCACTCCCCGAGCGCCCACTTCGTCGCGGATCTGTTGGCCGATGGACGGATCGGCGCACTCGAATCAGTCACGCTGGTAGCGGAAGGTACCCCCTTCGGCGGCAGCCGGATATCGCCGGATCTGGTGTTCAGCCTGGATCCTTCAGAAGGAACCAACATTCTGACCGTCATGGCCGGTCATTTCCTGTCCGCACTCGAGCGGATCGCGGGCCGACTGACCGAAGTTTCCGCTCGCCTACCCCGCACACACGATCACGTGCTCGTCGCCGGGACCGAACAGACGGTGCCCAATGCCACGCCCAGCCATGTGCTCCTGCACGGACAGCTCGCCAACGGCGCGACAGCCTCCGTCGCCGTGCACGGCGGAAACGGGCCCGCCCGGGACGGATTCGTCCTCAGGCTCATCGGCAGCGACACAACCCTCACCGCCACACCGGCCCAGCCCGGGACATTCATCCACTGGGGCGAATGGGACATCCGGATCGACGAGGAGACCCTGCCCGTGCCCGACGCCTATCGCACCGTGCCCGCCAGCGTCCGGTCCGGCCCACCGGCCAACATCGCGGCCCTCTATCGGGAAGTTGCCCAAGCCATCACCGAGGCCAGGCAACCGCATCCCAGCTTCGAGACCGCCCTACGCCACCACCGGGTCCTCGCCGCCATCGAACAGTCCGCAGCCGATGGAATCGCCCGAAGCATCTCGTAACCGACACGCGGCGCAACCGAAATGCTTTGGCGGGCATCCATTTAAGGAGGCCGGGATTACTGAGTCTGCAGGAGCCCGGCGGCCTGTTTCGCGGTTTTCTCGAGCTTGTCTCGATAGTGCTGCCATTGGGTCGAGTCGCTGGAGGGCATGTTGTCGTTGCCGTCGACCAGGCCGGCGGCGCCGTCGATGAGCTCGCGGACGATGTCGGCGTGTCCGGCGTGCCGATGGGTTTCGGCGATGACGTGCACCAGGATTTGATGCAGGGTGACGGTGCGGTGCTCCTCGGACCACCAAGGGACCGAGCCTTCGGCGGTGAGATCGAGGCTGTCGATCGTGGTGTCGGCGTGCGCCCATGCTCGGCGGTAGAACCCGATGATGTCTTCGCGCGACTGTTCCGCGGTGGCCCACATATCGGCCGTTGGATCCGCCTCGAAGTCGTATACGGCCAGGGGTTCATCGTATGGGCGGGAGAAGGTGTCACCGAAGTAGCCGAGTTCGACGCCGCCGAGGTGTTTGACCAAGCCGAGCAGGCTTGTGCCGGTCGGGGTCATGGGGCGACGTACGTCGTACTCGGACAGGCCGTCGAGCTTCCACAGCATGGCTTCACGGGCAGAACGCAGGTAACGATGCAGATCCGCTTTGGGGCCGGGGACAGTCATATCGAACACTCTGCCAGGACACTCGCCCACCCTCGATCGACTTTTCTTCTCAGCCCGAAGCATTCACTCGATCTAACCGGTTGCTGCCGTGGGAGACTCGCAATCAATTGGGATGCGCCTCGCGCCTCGTTTCGGCAGCATGGGTGCCATGGGCTGGAACTTCACCGAAGATGTCGAGCAGTTTCTGGGGGCGGCCGGAGAGTTCCTGCGGTCTCGGCCTGCCGAGCACAATGTCGCGTTGACCGTGAGCGCGACCGTTGCCGCCGGCAATTCGCCGGGGTATCCGAACCCACCACTATTCGGTTGGTTGACGCGCGACGGTCAGGTCTTCGGCGCGCTCGTGCATACCCGGCCGTTCCCATTGGGCCTGTTCGGACTTGCCGCCGCCGACGCGGCCGAATTGGTCGCGGCACTGCACAACGCCGGTCACGATGTTGACTATGTTGTCGGCTCGGTCGATGTCGTGCGAGCTTTCGCCGAGGCCGCGCAGCGTGGATCCGAAGTCGTCGACCACCAACTTCTCTACCGACTGAGTCGCCTGGTGGCACCGCGCCCGACGGCCGGGCAGGCCCGGCTTGCCCAGCAGTCCGACCGGGAGGTGCTGGAGGATTTCACCAAGGTGTTCACAACGGAGGACACCTCGGCCGCGTTCGATCAGGTCGGTGAACGGCTGTCCTACAACGGCTTCTGGCTGTGGGAGGTCGACGGGCAGCCGGTGTCGGTCGCCTCGCTCTCGCGCAGCGTTGCCGGGATCGTACGGGTCGGCATGGTGGCCACCCCACCGGAACATCGCGGACACGGCTACGCGGCGGCGGTGACGCACCATGTGTCGCAAGCCGCGTTGGACGCAGGGAACCGTGAGGTTCTGCTGTTCACCGACAGGTCCAATCCCACGAGCAACGCCATCTACCAGCGGTTGGGCTACGAGATAGTCGAAGAGCAGATCCAGATGCAGCTCGGCGCACTCACTGTTCGCGAGCACTGAGGTCGCCGGTCGGCGCGTCGTGGAGACCACGAAGGTGAACACGATCGTTCTGTCCTAGGTTGCAGTGCATGACCCGGTACCAGGTGTTTCGTGCAGCGCACATCGCAGGCCATGCCTTGTGGTGGGTCTTCGTGGTGGCCACTATGCTGGCCGGAGGCATCACCTGGTTCAGCGATGGCGAGCAAGACGACTTCGGCTGGACCGCGTATACGCCCCTGCTGGATGTGCCCCGGCGGTATACGGATTACCTGCCGTCGGACGGGTTCGATCAAATCGATGTCATGTCGCTGATCGGGTTCTGCCTGCTGGTGCTGGCGACGCTGGTGGAAGCCGTGACTGTCCGGCGGCTGATCGCCGGAATCATCACCGTGGCAGTGCCGTTCGCGGCGGCGGTGCTGATCTGGTGCGCATTGCCGCGCGGGCATTGGAACTTCCACCTCGAGCCCCTCACCGCTCTGGCGGTAATCCTTGTGGCGGTGGCGATCCGGGAGATACAGGAGCGCCGGCTCGCCGCCACAGTCGTTCGAACATGACCAGCCGAGAAGATTCGAGAACGCACTGAATCCGCGGCCAGTTCAGTGCGTTCGGCCGGTGAAGGGGATCGACCTTCGTCACCGCCCGATTCCGTACACCATGCTCAGCCGACCTTCGGGGAGTTGCTCGACCTTGTGCAGCTCCATCGCGTGCCGCGCCGACGACGAGAACAACGCCTTGCCCTCGCCCACGATCAGCGGATAGACGATCAGGCGCAGTTCGTCCACCAGACCGGCGTCGATGGCGGCACCCGCAATCGACGCGCCGCCCATCAGGTAGATGTCCTTGCCATGTTCCTGCTTCATCGCCGCCACGGCGTCCAGGTCCGCCAGGATCCGGGTGTTCGGCCACGTCACCGACGTCAGCTTGCTCGACACCACGTAATGCGGGGTCTTCGAGGCGAACTCGCTCCATTCGACCTCCGCCGCCGTCGGCATGTTCCCGCTCAGTGGGTGAATCTCGTTCGGCGCGTCCAGGACCCGTGTCCAGTACTGCTCGTACAGCGGATACATCTGTCCACCGAGCACACACGCATCGATCTCCGTCGTCAGCCACGAACCGTACTCGTCGGGCCAGCCGTTCACCCAGTCCGGATATCCGTGCGGCGCTGCATATTTCCCATCGGCCGAGATCTTGAAAGCCGCGATGACCTTACGCATGGTCGTCTCCTGTTCGTGCACGCGGCCCGACACAGACCGCCGATATGAATACCTACGAACCACCGGCGCGGACCCGACTCGGACCGCCGTCGGCAGACCAGGCTGCCTTCGACCTTGCCCTTGACGAGCTCGATACCGTGTTCGTTGTAGTGATCCGAGCGATCGCGAAAACTCACCGCCAAGCGGAATCCGAGCCGCCTGGGAGTCCAGTTCGGAAGAGGGCGTGGCCGTGTCGATCGATAGCGAGGAGTTCGCGATCCTGTTCGCGCCGCACCGCCGGGAGTTGCTGGTGCACTGCTATCGCATGCTCGGCTCGGTGCACGACGCGGAAGACGTGGTTCAGGAGACGTATCTGCGGGCCTGGCGCTCGATCGGTGACTTCGAGGGCCGATCCCAACTGCGGCATTGGCTTTACCGGATCGCTACGAACGCCGCGTTGCGGGAGCTGGAGAAGGGCCACCGCCGCTCACTGCCATCCGGCTTGGGCAATCCGGTCGAGGAACCCACCGACGACCCCACACTCGAACGTCAGGATATTCCGTGGTTGGAACCGATCCCGACCGCTCTCCTGCACCCGACATCGGAACCACCGGATCCGGCAGACATCGTTGCGCAACGACAGAGCATCCGGCTGGCGTTTGTCGCAGCACTTCAGCATCTGCCGCCACGCCAACGCGCTGTATTACTGCTGCGCGACGTGCTGGCGTTTCGCGCAACGGAGGTCGCAGGACTGCTCGACATCAGCCCTGCGGCGGCCAACGGTTTGCTGCAGCGCGCCAGGGACAAACTGGCAGCAGCCGCACCAACAGAGCAAACAGTCAGCGACACACTCGAACCCGATCAACAGCATGTTCTGGATGAATACATCGCCGCGTTCGAGCGCGCCGATATTCCGGGCTTGCAACGCATGTTGCTGGCCGACGCATCCCTGGAGATGCCGCCACTGTCGGCCTGGTTCTTCGGCCGCGCCGCCATCATCGGCTTCTGGAAGTCACTGATTCTCACCGGGCCTGGCCGATTCCGAGTGGTCGCCACCTCCGCCAACGATCAACCTGCCGCCGCTGTTTATGTGCGGCACGCCGACGGTTCCTATCACGCCGACTCGCTCCACGTGCTCACGCTCGTACCTGGCGGGATCGCGCGAATAGTCGTGTTCCTCCAGTCCACGGTATTCGAACTGTTCGATCTTCCGATGACCATCGACCATGAAGGATCTGCTCACGACATAGCCCGGTGACGCCTTCGGCGGTGAGTTTTCCAGCTCGGTGGGATCAGTACCTGTGAGACACCGGTCAGCACTCACCCTTGGAGGAACAATGTCCACCCGAACCGCCATAGTCACCGGAGCAAGCCGTGGATTCGGGCGTGCAACGGCAATCGCCCTGATCAAAGCGGGTGTTCACGTCATCGGTGTCGCTCGCGACCAGGAACGGCTTGATGCCGTACGCGCCGAGGCCGGCGCCGAGTTCACACCCATTGCGGCCGACGCCGCAGACCCTGTCACCGCTGGTCGACTCGTCGACACCTATCGCCCCGACATCCTGGTCTTGAACGCAGGTGCGCAACCGCTGCTTCGGCCCGTGCACAAATACAGCTGGGAGACGTTCAGCAGCAACTGGGAAGTCGACGTCCGCCACGTATTCAACTGGACACGTGAGGCGCTGCTGGCTCCCCTGGATCCGGGGAGCGTGGTGGTCGCTGTCTCCAGCGGTGCAGCACTGCAGGGGTCCTCGATCGGCGGCGGATACTCCGGAGCAAAGGCAACCATCCTGTTCATAACAGGATTCGCAGCGGAGGAATCGAGCCGCGAGAAACTCGGTATCAGATTCGTTTCGGCAGTGCCCGGACTCAACCCGGGCACAGCCCTGGGCCACGCCGCAGCCACCGCACATGCTCAGCGCGAAGGAGTTTCGCTCGACCGCTTCTTACAGCACCTCGATCCCACACTGACCCCCGAGCGAGTCGGTCAGGAAATCGCCGCCCTGGCAATCGGCAGCGAATTCGATTCCCGCGCCTACCGGATCACGGCCACGGACTCACACCTGTTGACTGATCCACGATCCGACCGAGCATAACCTGGGTATTGGGAACGACTGTGGCGCAATCAAATCCGAGTCGCGTTGACGCCGTCTCACTGACATCGTTGGGTAGTCTGCTCTTATACCTCGCCTATTACGAGCGGCCTGCCCGCGCAGGCCGCGGCGAGTACATCGAGGGCCTGGGCGGATTCGCTGCCGGGCGGCGCGGTGAGGACGATGAGGCGCAGGTCGGTGCCGTGGGTGGTGAGGATGTCGCAGTCGAGCTGCAGCAGGCCCAGTTCGGGGTGGTCGATGGTCTTGTGTTCCTGCTCGTAGACGCCGACGCGATGGGTGTCCCAGAGGCCGCGGAATCTCGGGCTGGCTTCTCGCAGATCGGTGATCAGCTGGGTGAGGCGCTGGTCTGCCGGGTATCGGCCGGAGCTCGAACGCAGGTCGGCGACGATGGATTGCTCGAATTCGCGCTGCTCGTCAGGGGTCCGCAGGATTTTGGTGGGCAGGCCGTTGAAGTAACGCCACGCCATATTGCGTTCACGTCGGGGTCGGGCGAGAGGATCGCCGATCACATTGGCCCACAGTGCATTCCAGGCTATCGGGTACCAGCGCAGGTCGTAGACCGCTGCCGGGCTCGACGACAGTTGCGCCAGCAGTCGGCGGACGCTGTCGGGCAGCGTGTCGTGAACACGTCTATCGCCGGGAACCAGTTGCCCGGCCAGCTGGAACAGGTGGGCGCGTTCGGCGTCGGTCAGGCGTAGGGCACGCGCAAGCGCAGCCAATATCTGCGGTGAGGGCGCGGTCGCCCGGCCTTGTTCGAGCTGCACTAGGTAGTCGGGAGACACACCGGCCAAATGAGCCAGTTCTTGGCGGCGAAGCCCGCGCGCACGGCGGTTCGCATCGGTCGGCAGCCCGAGCTCTTCGGGGCTCAACCGGTCGCGCCAGCTGCGCAGCGTTGCTCCGAACTCGTTGATCGAAGTCGCCATGGCCCCGATCCTATGGCGCGCCGACCTCGGTGAGGTGCAGGCCGACGGTCTCGTAGCCATGGCACTCCTCGGATCACAAGTGCTCAGCGAACCAGTCGGCGATCAGTTGCCGGGCGGGATCGGGGTCATCGGCGTTGCAGTGCTCCACGCCGCCGTCGCCTGCCGCTACGGTGAACACTCGCAGTTCTTTGTCGCTGGAGCCTGCGGCGTGAAATGCCTTGCGCGCGTCGGAGAGTGGGATGGCTCCGTCGTCTTCACCGTGCACGATCAGCAGCGGCTGAGTGAGATGCGGCAGGGCGTCGGCGAGTGTCCACTGCTGGACCCGCTGCAGTGCCTGTTCCATGGTCTCGGTGCCCATCACCCAGGGCAGCTGCCAGAACGGCACCGACGTGGTCTTCGACCGGGTCGCCCAGCGATGCTGCCAGACTGCGCCGTAATCCCACACCCCACCCCATGCGGCGCACGCCTTGATCCGGTGCTCGAACGACGCGCCGCGCGGTGCGTAGTAGCCGCCGAGGCTGATCCCGAGCAGACCGATTCGCGTGCGGTCGATGTCGGGGCGCGTCTCGAGGTAGTCGACGATCGCGGCGGTGGGCACCTCGTAGTCCGGGCGGGAAGCGACATTACGCAGCCGCAGCGGCTCGCCGGTGCCGGGAGTATCGATGACCAGACAGGCAATGCCGCGGTCGGAGAACTCCTCACCGATGAACCCGTAGAGCAGTTCCTTGGTGACGTCGAAACCGTTGTAGAAGATGACGATCGGCGCCGGACCCCGCCGATCGCGGGCTGGGATGAGATAGCCGGGCAAAACACCGTCGGGCGAATCGATCTCGACCCGCTCGAGCGGTCGCGGCATGTACTCCACGGCCTTCGCGAAGGCAGTCAGCCCACACTGGTAGCTGTGTATCTTCGCCGGACCCGGCGGCGTCTGCCGCTCACCGGTCAGATAGTAATTCGACGCCCGCAGATAGCGTGCGCTCGCGCTGCGCCGATACCCGCGGCGCAGATCGTCCTCGGCATGCTCGACCTGCTGCGCACCGGCACTGTCCCACGCTTTGGTCCACCCATCGACATCCGTGTCGGCCTCACGTAGGGGAGCGAGCCAGCGGTCGATCTGTCCCAGATCCCCGCCGGCCATCAGCGACAACATCACTGCGGAAGACCACATGTAATTGCCCGGAAAGTAGTTGAACACAGCATCTCCCTTCCACACCTCGCTCTAACCCGACCGGAACGAGCCTAAGCCCGGATTACGCAGCTCAGACCGCTCAGAGGTAGTGATGTCAGTACCACCCACACTCCTGGTCGCAATGCTGAGACGACAAGAGGCGCGAAGTGTGGCCGGTGCGCTCGGATGCGGCGATACGGCTTAGCGTCCGGTGGCGATACCAATGGGGGGATCACGTGAGCCCCGCACATTGACACTCGGTACATTCGCGGGTCAGGCGCTTCGTTGCAGTAGGTCGACCGTATGCCCGTCATCGCTTCGATGCCGTACGTCTGAGCAAGTGAATCGGCGTAACTGGAGGACTCATGCGAGGCGACTGGTCAGGACGAGACGAAGAGCGTCGGCGGCCGGTGAATCCCGGCGTCCCGCCGCCGCGTCGGCCGTCGGGACCACCTGCGGGAGCACGACGGCAGCCACCGGTGAACCCGCCGATGCGGCGACCGGTGAATCCTGGTGTCCCGCCGCAGCGTTGGCCGTCGGGACCACCTGCGGGAGTGGGTCGGCAGGCGCCGGTGAATCCGCCGATGCGGCGGCCGGTGGATCCCGGCGCTCCGCCGCCGCGTCGGCCGCCGGAGGAACCCGCCAGCTCGCGGCGACGTTCTCCGCGGCGGTGGTGGCGGACGATCCGGCGGATTCTGGTGCTGGTGATCGTGCTGGTGTTGGCTCTGGCCGGGTATTACATCTACCTATTCGCGAGCATGTCCAGCAAGATGGCTTCCTCAGGTGCTCTCAGCGGCGCGCCCACCTCGTCCAACGGTACGAACGTCCTGCTGATGGGCCTGGACACCCGCAACGATCAGAACGGCCAGCAACTGCCGGCCACGATCCTGTCCCAACTGCATGCCGGGGACGGTGATCAAGGCGGTTACAACACCAACACCCTCATCCTCATCCATATCCCGTCGGGCGGCGGTAAGGCACAAGCGTTTTCGATTCCTCGCGACGACGCGGTGGAGGTGCCCGGCTACGGCATGATGAAGATCAAGGAGGCGTACGGGAATGCCAAAGCCGACGCCGAGCAGGCCGCGCGCAAACAGGGTGTGACGGACCAGCATCAGCTGGAGACCGTCGGCCGTGAAGCCGGACGCAAGCTGGAGTTGGCGACTGTCCGCAACCTCACCGGCGTATCCATCGACCACTTCGCCGAGATCAGCCTGTCCGGTTTCTACGATCTCGCCAACGCCCTGAATGGTGTCCAGGTCTGCCTGAACCAAGCGGTCGACGACTCCGACTATTCCGGCGCGGTGTTCCCGGCAGGCACGCAGAAGCTCGACGGCGCGCAGGCGCTGGCGTTCGTTCGGCAACGACACGGGCTTCCCAACGGCGACCTCGACCGCACCCACCGGCAGCAGGCATTCCTGTCGTCGGCATCGCACAACGTCCGTGGCGTCGGCACGATCCTCAACCCGTTCAAGATCGCCAACATGACGGACGCCGCGAAGCGGGATGTCGTCATCGACGATCGGTGGAACGCGCTGTCCATGGCATGGGAGATGCGCTCCCTCACCGGCGGCAACACGGTCTTCCAGACCCTGCCGATCGAAGGCTTCTTCACCCTGAACGGCGAAGACGCCAACCGCATCGACCCGGCCACGATCCGCGGAATCATCCAATCGACCTTCTACGGCAAGAGTTCGGCGCCCAGCACCAGCGCCGGTGCCCCCAGCAGCGACCCCGGCACCGGAACCGACGCATCCGCTCAAGGACCGAGCGGTGCTCCGGTGAAATCGGATTCCGACGGCGGCGTGCCCTGCGTCAACTAGAGCTGCCCTTGGGGGTTACGGCCGTGGTCTCGACTGCTGTAGGTGGTGCCGTTTCCTGCTGAGGGGGTTGGTTCTGGGTTGGGTTGGCGGACCGCGCAGCGGTCACACCGGTGCTCGTACCGCGCGGTGCTACGGCGCTGGTGGCAGCGATGGTCGGGTTGAGACGCTTGTCGATCCACGTCCCGAGGTAGTACACGCACATGGCCGGGCACCGGAAATCGATTGCGGGACCGGGTCGTTGTTCCTAGGGTGACGATCATGTGTTGCCACTTCTTCGTGCGTGTGCGTCGTAGCCGGGCGCTGGCCCGCTAGCCGTCGCAGGTAGTTCGTACCGGCGTCGGCAGGCGCGCTCAGGGCCCTTCGAGAGTCGTATTTCCTTCTCGAGGACCCGAAAGGGCAACTGCTGTGACGCAGAATCATGTTTCTCGTAAATCCGGATACCGGGACTATTCCCATACTCAGGGCAAGGTCGGCAAGGCCGCGGGACGCACCTCGCGAGACCGGGCACGCCGCGAACTGTCGCAGAACTTTCTGGTGGACAGCGACGCCGTCGAATCGATTGTGCGGGTGGCGGATCCGAACGGACTCGTGTGGGAGCCCGGTGCGGGCGAGGGAGCGCTCACCATCGCACTGGCGCAGCGTGGAGCGCACGTCATCGCCTACGAGATCGATCCGCTGCCGGCCGGCAGATTGGCGGCTCGCACTCGTGGCCACACCGGAATCCGGGTGGTGCGAGGCGATTTCACCAGGGCTCGGCCGCCGCGAGAACCCTTCGCGGTAGTGGGAAATATCCCGTTCTCAGCGACGGCCGAGATTGTGAACTGGTGCCTGACCGCACCCGCGCTCACCTCGGCGACGCTTCTCACCCAGCGCGAGTACGCGCGCAAACGCACAGGCGACTACGGCCGGTGGAGCCTGGTCACCGTGGCCACGTGGCCGTGGTTCACCTGGGAGCTGCGCGGCCGGGTGGATCGCACCGCGTTCCGTCCCGTGCCGGCGGTGGATGCGGCGATCCTGCGCATCGATCGCCGACCACACCCGCTCGTGGGAGATCGTGAGACCTTCAGGGCGCTGGTCGAATTGGGCTTCTCCGGGGTGGGCGGTTCGATCGGGGCGTCGCTGCGCACTCGTTTCCCGAAGGCGAATGCAGCGCTCGCGGCCGCCGGAATCGCACCGGACACCGTCGTCGCATATGTGCACCCCGACCAGTGGATCGCATTACACGCGGCGATCTTCGGGTAGCCCAGGACCGGCTTGGGCTCCCTCCGAACGGGTCTCGACGAACGCGGTCCCGCGTCCGTGGCCGGTTCGGTCATGACTCACCGAACCGAACATCACCACTCATGAGCGCAGAAGTTCGGCTGACAACGATCGCTCGGGACCGGGGACGCATCGGCTGCATCGGGTTCGGCGGCCCACCCACACACATCGCGCTGCTGCGGAGGTTGTGTGTCCGGGCCCGAAAGTGGTTCGCGGCCAGCGAGTTCGAGGACTCGATCACCGCCGGCCCGCCGCCGGCCGCCCTTTCCGAACGCGAATGCGCCGTGCGGGTCCTGCACTACGGACACGACAGGACCCAGGCCGACCTCGCCCGCCTACTGGGCATCTCGCAAATGTCGGTGTCGCGGATCAACTCATTTGGACGGCCGATCAACGCGCGGGTTGCGGCTTTATCGTTCATTCGTTTCGAGTGAAGTCAGCATGGAAAGGTGCGATGCGGAACGTCTTGCGCTGATTGCACGGCGTCGGGTATTTGGTTGGTGAGTTCGGCTTCGCTTCGGTCCAGCCACCGCCGATACCACTGGGCAAAGCCCAGCCTGGCTCCGGCGCCATCGACCAAGGGCTCGAAACCACGATCGTCGGCGGTGTTGTCGGCCCACATCTGCCCTCGCGCCTGCCCACTCACCACGAGCACTTCGCGTTGTGCGCAACCCACATGGCACAGATACAGCAGCCCGACCGAATGCTCTGGCCGGTAGACGATCTCGTCGTGCCTCTTCCTATACGCGTCCTCGGCAGTGTTGAAGGTTTCGACCGAGTCGAAGTCCTGCTCGTCGGGAGGATCGGGGAGCTCATCTGCCGGATTGAACGCCACGACGTACGGAAAGGGTTGCGCGAGCGTGTCCACCGCGGTCAGATCCGCGCCGTCACCCTCCCAACACCACCGCCCCTCCCTCCGGCCGAGGGTGAACAGCCCATAGGCCGGCCCGGCCCCACCGCGGCCGACGGTCAGCAGAAACGCGCGATACTCGTGCGGCAGTACCACCCCCACCTGGCTCTCGACCTCACCTAACTCGGCGATACTCAGCGGCGCCTCGAGAGACCACCGATGACCTTCCGCCCCGAAAACCTCGTGCACGCCAGCCGCTTCCGCAAGACACGCGATCCTGCGAGGGACATCCGACCAGTCATACGTCATGAACCGCACCGTATCCCGGGGAGCAGAACGACAGCTTGTCCGGGGAATTCGAACCGCCCGGGGCGGGCGATATGGGGCGTTCGGTCGGCCCCGGATCGACAGTCCCAGTTGATCTTGTAGAGACTTGATCATCCTTGCGACCCGCCGCGAATAGTGTTGCCGGCGCCCACACAATGACGTCGGCAATGTCATGATCCGCAACACCTAGGCCATGTTCTCCTGCAGCGCGCGCCGCCACGCCTGTTCGAACAACGCGGGCATCGCGAGCCATGGGATCGGATGGTTGGGCGTGGCCAGATTGGGTTTGTGCACAGGCAGATAGAGCGGCCACTTCCACGTCTCGAAACCGGGTTTCGCGGTCCACGGACCGGGCAGGAACACACTCCGCCCGGCTCTACGTCCGGCGTCCTCCACGACGAGCCCGGCGGCGAGCAGCATCGCCACGGCTTGCCGGTGTCGTGCGGGTTTCCACCGGTTCCAGGTGCGGACATTGCGGTCGGTGGGTGCGGGCAGCGCCAGGATCTGGAGGTAGAGCGCAGCCGCGTCGGAGTCGATGTCGAGTGATTTGCTCACGGTGGAAACCAGTTGTGGCGCACTAAGTGTCGGATCGGTCTCGTAGCTTCCGGCCGGGAGGGCGTCCGGCGCGCAGCGGGCAATCATCTGGTCGGCGTCGTCGCCGAACAGCCAACCCAGGAACTCGCGCGCCGGGCGTCCCTCCCTTGGGGAGAGTGGAATCACCTGGTCGTCGAATTCGGTGAGGCGTGCAGGCCGATAGGTGAGATTCCAGTAGCTCGTCCGCGTGTCCCGAAACGGCCAGGCCACCAGCACTCCGTCGTCGTATAGCCCGCCGGACAGCGGGTCCGGATGACTCGAATCCATTGCGGCATGCCGCAACCGATCGATTCGCTCAGTGTCCGACGTACCCGCCCGTATCAGCAGGTCCTCGTTGCGCATGCGGGCGCGGAGGAGTTCAAGGGTGCGCGGGATCCCGGCGCGAACCAGATCGCCGGCGGGGAGATTGCCGTATGCCCAGCGGCACGTGGTGATCAGCGGCTGCCACAGCCGAATCAGGTCGTCGTAGATCATGTCATCGGTGCTAGTGACGAGCTTGCCGTGGTCGGTGCGGAACTCGGGTGCGGTGCGCACATCGACAGTCAGGGCCGCGAGCTCGTCAGGAGCCGCCAGAATTCGGCAGAGCCGGGTCGGCGCGATGCCCCATTGACTGGAGCCGGGAGCGTGCAAGGCGGCTGTCACGGATACGGCTGCCCTGCAGGTGGATTCCGGGAGCGCCAGTTGTCGGCCGCACTGTTCGATCCAGGCGGCGGCCAACCTTTCGGCGAGGTCCCGCATCGCATGGGGTTTCCAGAGTTCAGCCGGGTCGGCGGGCAGCAGTCCGGTGTAGAGAGCCGGGACGGCACCGGGCCTGCCGTGGCCGTGTAATTCCGAGAGATCGGATACAGCGTCGTACGCCTCGGCCGGGGTCATTCCCTGGACAACGTATTTGTGTTTGTGCCGGGGCGCGGTCCCGATATGACCCCACAGTGCGAGTCTCGCCGCACGCGATGTCAAACCCGTTCTGCGGCTGAGGAGTTCGACGGCGTCGAGATCCTCGGTGACCGGTCCGTGCTCGTCGACCAAGGCGAGTACTGCGCGTAGCTGCTCAGCGTCACCCCAGTGCAGTGGCCGGGGAGCAACCTGGCCGACCACGCCCAAGGGTGGTGGGCCGAGTGCGCCGGTCCGGCGGTCGACGAAGAGCCAAGTTCCGGAATCTCGCGGGTCCAGCCGCACGCTGTATCCACCTGCGGTCCCGGCCACGACGTCCTGTGCCGCGACCGTGCCCACCCGTAACTCCGCTGTCCGATCGGCGAATATCGTTCCGGCCCAAGTCTCGAGCAGGGACAGCAGACCAGTCCGGTCGAGATCGGTGGTGATCGGCGCGACAGCCCGCACCGCGGCGACCTCGATGCGGCCGATCAATGCCGCCCAGCGGAAGCTGCCCAGCGAGTGCGGATTCCATTCGGCCACTTCCGGAATAGAGCCGGTGTATAGCGCATCCGACACGGTGCGGATCGCAGTCAGCATCCCGCCGTGCCCGCGCCCGGTGGAGGGTGCGGCGGCAACGCCGTCCAGTGCCTCCAAAATTCGATAACTGGGGTCCACAGATTCCCTTTCCGGCGTGGTGCCGCTGGTCTCCGCGGCGACACGGAAACGGATGATGTCACAGAGGACCGACGCGGCTCCGGACGTCGTGTTCGGGTGGTATCGAACCAGACTGAGGCGGGGTGGCCGGTGCGTTTCACACGAACGCGTTCGCCAGCGCGTTCGAAGTCAGGCAGGGTGCGGTTGAGGTTGCCCGAATCGGGTCTGCGGCGGTGGGGCGATGCTTAAGTGACCCATATGCGGCATATGTAATGCGTTTCGGTCGGCTGGAAATGCCGCACCGGCGATAGGTCGGAGCCTGCTGTTACGTTGCGATCATGCTCGCGCTTGTAGACCTGCGCGGCTTCCATTGCCTGCACGTCGAACAGTGCCGGGGCATCGGCGAGCACGCCCTCAACGACGACTTGTATGCACTTCGATCCGCAGTCGGTCTCCCGCATCCGGACCGCTGATCGCCAAGACGAACTGCCACTGGTCTCCGCAAGTCTCGGGCTTTGCCGTGGTAAGCGTAAACCGTTCGACACGGGTGCTGGAGTTGCCGTTTGATTCCGCTATGGGATTGGCGCGGAAAAGCACTCGGATCATCCATGTGGACGGAGTGGGCTATCGGTGGGTTGTACCCCCTCCCGACGAACCTGGGCTGACTCTCGTCGTCGAAGCCGCCGACGATCCGGCACAGCGCGTGGTCATCTCGTTCGACGAGGGCACGGTGATAACCCCGGGTCTGGTCGTAGAAGTGATTCGAACCTCGCTCCGCCGGGGATGGACACCCCATCAACGAGCAGTGCAGGTGACTTACCGGTGGGATCCTCTGGCCGCGTCGACCGATCGGGTCACAGCATGAGCGGATGTGACAGCCGCCAGTCAGCGCGATCGCGGCGATAGATCTGGGCGCAGCGATCAACCAGCGCCCCTGGACAGAGTGGTCTATTGAGGACTTGACGATCTATAGGACTATCGCAAGTCGATGGCTGCTGGGCTTCCCTCGCTGGGTGGACGAGGCTGATCGAAATTGATAGTGCCTATTCGACGCGAACGCTGCCTGGCTCCAACTCGCCTGCACCGCACGCCTTCTCGTATCTGACTGTTTGTGAGAAGTGTGTGTCTCCGTCTGGCTACGCTAGATGTCGGGCCCTTTCCGGGGCGGCTGTTGGTCTGCCACCCGGGGCGTGGGCCTGGGGCACCTGATGAGCGTGACGAGGAGTCTGTGATGCCGGCTGCCGACCCGAACATAGTGGCCTGGAGCCATGTCGTCGGAGATGCCACAGCTACCGGGACAGCCTCGCTGGGCGAGCCGTACACGCCCGAAAACCGTTCCCACACGGTGGTGAAAGAGACCATCAGGGGACGGTTGTCCGTCGCCGAGAACGCTTCAGCCACCTACGCTGTCGGCAGTCGCATGGCTTTCGAGGCCGTGCGCACGGACGTGATACGCAACCCCGGATCGGTGGTGGAGGCGTTGAGGCGGAAGCCGTACATCGCCGTCGCGGGACCGGGTGACACTGTCGATTGGTCCGATGACGAGGAAGCCATGCGGATCAGTGGTGTCGACGGGGACGGCCGGCCGCAGCTTTTTGCCGACGTCACCATCGTGATACTCGACCTCACTGATATCGGGAGCAACTCGGACGCACTGGGATACGGGGAGCAACGGGTCGTGTTCCCGCGTGCGGCGGCAACACCGACCGCCCGGATCACCGGGCGCGACACCCGGGAATGGGGAAGGGACCGGAGCGGCAACCTGTCGGTCACCGGCCTCTACCGTGTCCGCGGTACCGAACTGCGGATCAGCAAGACCGACTCGATCAGCCAGAGGATTACCTACCTCGTCGGCAGCACCTACCGCACCGGCACGTACCGCAAAGGCAGCACGCAGGCCGTGTACTACACGTGGTATCAGGTCGAAGACACCGGTGGCTACATCCGCAGCGACTGGTTCGACTGGCTGTAATCCGTCTCGGGATTTCTGATGGCGGAACAAGCGCGATCGTTCAGTCCAGGGCGATTGGGGGGCGCCTGCCCAACTCACTCCAGGTATTCCGCCGAGGCGGTGGGGGCGGAGACCGGTACGCCCCATCTCTGTGTCGCCACCTCCATGGCGGCAACGTAGTCGGGGCTCGAGGGCGGGTTGTGGCTTGAGTTGGCGTATTTCCAGTGCGTGAGATCCTCAGGGGCGGACTGGAAAGGGGTCAGGTAGCGGCGGTAGAGGCATTTGCCCAGGCGCTCTGGATCCTGATCGGGAAGGGCGCGGATTTCGGAGATCAGGCCGACCATGCGGGCCCGCGCGACCGGCTGTGCCGAAAACCACCTCGTGGACCAGTCCGGATAGCATTCGTCGTACCGGTAGCCGAGATGCACGGCATCGGCCAGGACGATGTGCGCCTCCTCCAGCATGTCCTGCAACAACATCGAGGGGTGTTTGGGGCGGTCGCTCAGGCCCGTCGCCGCTCCGGGTAGGTAGTAAAAGGAGGTCGAGTAGGGGCTGACATCCAGCAGCAGTACGCGGCCGGTGGAATCCACCAGCCAGGCGTGCAGGTCTATCACGGGTAGTTTCGACGGGATCTGGTAGGGGCACCAGTCCGAGGAATGGATCGGGTCGCCCACCATCGAGTGCAGGGACTGCCATACCGAGTAGAGTTCTGCGAGCTCCCGCTCCTCGGGGGAAAGCGGCTTCGGCGGCTCGGCCGGGGTGACCGGGATCGGCGGGGTGACTGGGATCGGCGGGGTGACCGGGATCGGCCAGCTGCCGACGGCTCGCAGCTCGCGCGCCGACCTATTCCATACCGAATACCCCGGCGTGACGAACCCGAAGCTCTGCCCCCGCTGGGCTTCTCGCTCGCGGTCATGCAGCAACCGGTCCTGCTGCAGCCACTGCTGTTGGTGGTACTGCTGCTGATAGTGCTGGTTGAGATGATGGTGTTGCTGATGGTGCTGGTGGTAGTGCGGCTGTGGATGGTGCCCCATCCCTTCATGGTGACACTTCGAATTCGATAGGCCCACTCCAATATCGGGAAGGTGCCGATGTGTGCATTCATTGGGATCGTTCAGTATGAGTCGACCTCCAGCAATACCATCCGCCCGCGGTCAGGTCGTCTGGCTCACACCGGATCAGGGCGGCCGCTCGTCCGGGCCGCCGCGAACAC
This sequence comes from Nocardia sp. NPDC088792, assembly GCF_044750615.1. NCBI lineage: Bacteria > Bacillati > Actinomycetota > Actinomycetes > Mycobacteriales > Nocardiaceae > Nocardia > Nocardia sp. NPDC088792. The sequence continues at coordinate 1,645,526 of NZ_JBIVKC010000003.1, read as the reverse complement.
CGGTCGATCAGAACTGCGCCGCAACAGCATTCATGCCACTGCACGTGTACACATCGTCCGGTCCGGCACTGTTCTCATCATCACGGAAGGTCCGCGCCCGGTCGGCTACTTTCACGTGACCGAAGTCCTCGACACAGACTCACCCACTCACCCTGCAATCGCCACATAATCGGCAGTCCCAGTTGATCTTCCAGGCCCTGGGCTGGCCGGTTCGGTCAGCGCGGGATAGGCAGTTGAGTGCCCGAGGGTTCGCCGTAGGGCCAGCTCAAAGGTTCCTCCGCCAGGTGGTGATTCGAGGCAGTATGGTCGCGTGATGGTCGATCACGAATCGTCTTGGGCGTGGTGTCTGGCTCGGGGTGAACTGGAATTGTCGCTTCCGCAGCGATGGGCGCATTCCCAGGGTGTCGGGCGAGCGGCGATCGAGGTTGCGGCGAAGCTGGATTGTGACTCGGAATTGCTTGTGGCATCGGCGATTCTGCACGATGTCGGCTATGCGCCCAGGCTCGCGATGACCGGTTTTCACCCGTTGGATGGTGCGCGCTTCTTGCGTGACGAGTACCGGGCCGAGCAACGGCTTACGCAACTGGTCGCCAACCACACCTTTGCTCTGCCGGCATGCCGACCAGCGCAGCGGACCGTATACACGAAATCCTGACCCGCTACGGCCGGGACACGGTGGTCGGGCGGTTCATGCAGCGTGCTGCGGCAGACATCCTCGCGGCAGTCTTCCGCACCGAGGAAGCGCTGGCCGCTCAGCCCAGGTAGGGGTAGTTCCCCGACAGGAAGTGGGCGATCTGCTGACGCATGCTTGCGTGGATGTCGTACTGGTCGAGGTCTTCCGGGCGAACGAAGGCCACCCCGTCGGCTTCGTCGTTGATGGTCGGTTTTCCGCTGACTGGTCGGCCGATATAGCAGTTCTCGTATTGCTGGCGAATCTCGCCGTCGGTGTAGGCCACGATGTGGTTCGGATTGCTGTACACACCAAGGAAACCGGTGATTTCGGCGATAATCCCGGTCTCCTCCCGGCATTCCCGGACTGCGCATTCGGCGGCTGTTTCGCCCAGGTCCATGGCTCCGCCCGGTAGTGCCCACTGGCCGGTGTCGCGGCGGCGCTGAAGCAGAATCGCCCCGGAGTCGTCGGTGACGAGCAGATTGCAGGCCACTACAAGGGAATTCGGCTTGGGAGCTTTCGGGTCGTTGTAGTACTCGATTCTGCCCATGATCTGCCTTTCGTCAGGGTATCCAGGGCTGAGCGCGGGTCCAGATGGCTTCGAAGCTGTCGGAGTAGCTGTCGAACCAGGCGGAGTTGTTGACACGCTCGAGCTGAAATACCGGGTTCGCACTGGCGGGCTGCCCCCAGATATGAGGGTTGACCATAAGATTTCCGTCGTAACGAAACAGCGAGCTGTAGAGGGTCGTGTCATGCAGCCGGAGCTGGCAGCGCTCCTGGGAAAGTAGCGGGCGGTAGTAGCTCAGGGAGGCACGGATTTTCGCCGACGGGGTGTCGCCGATACCTTCCTCGTGGCCACGGGCGTCGACTGCCTGTCCGTTCGGGTCTCCGAAACACAGGCGAACCATCGTCCCCTTCTCTGCCTGTTCAGCAAGCATCTTCACGACCAGGGGGTTGGACTGGACGATGAATGTTCCTGAGAAGACGAGTATGTCAATCTGCTCGGAAGCGTTTCGCAGCAGCGACATCCATATGTCCCGGGGTACCTCGGCGCGGTTGGGATAGGTGGCAACCAGCTCGACGTTTCTGGGCACCGCGGTTGCCTCCGGAATCGGCGGCCACAGGAACTCCTCCTCGATATGGAGGTGCCGAGCGACGCTGCGACGGTGTTTCGGGTGCGGCACCCTGCCACCGATCCATCTGCTGACTGTCTTTGGGTCCACCTCGCACACGTCGGCCAGCGTCTCGGGGCGTATGCCTCGCTGGAGCAGCACGCTCTGTAGCCGCAGGTTCACAGTGTCCATGGAAGCCGACGCACCGCAGGTCGGCAAGGAAATCGCTGCGGGACGCCGGAAACGTCCCAGGACGTCTGCGGCGCGCTTGCAAACGCGGTTACAAGATCCCTTTCCTCGCCGCCACGATGGCTCTGAGCAGCGATGGAACAGGGGCCGAGATGACGTGGCGTACACGAATCTTCAAATTCACCGGCGGCGTGTTCGAACTCCAGAGTTACGGCGACGAGGCCGAGCACTACGCCGGATTCTACTTGGAATTCCTCGGATTCAGCGAAAACGATGGCGAGTACGGACTATCGCAAGGGGCGAATATGCGTTATAAGCCAACAGCATTGGGCTACCTCAGGACCGATGTGTCCGGGATGAGCAAACTCTGGGACGAATCGCAGGTCCGCAGACTGGCCGCCCGACTCGGCTACGACTTCACCGACATGGTCATATACGACCCGAACACAGGACGACCGCCCTTGGCGCGCCTGAAAGCGCAAGTAACCCGCTTACACGCCGAAGCCGTGATCGTTCCCAGCCCCGAGCACTTCGAGGGCGGACAGGTACCTGGATCGCTGGTGCGGCAACTCGACGTGATCACCGTCCACCCCGAGCAAACCTACGCGCGGTGCTCTTCGCCGCCGCTGAGAGACCAACCGACCATCACAGCCGACGGAGACCGAGACCGCCCGTGGTCCCCGTAGCGCAAATGGAGACAATTCGAAACATGCTGTTGCTCAGCGGCTTACGATCGAACAATCGCATAATGGCCGGCACACGCGAGGTGGAACAAATGCAGTACTCCCCTTGGCGGCGAACCTGCGCGACAGGACTCGCCCCCTTGCAGCGAACCATCCTCGAGGAGGAATCAGGCACCCGGCTGAACCGAACGTGGTTACCGGACCTGATCATCGGCCTGCTGCAGACCGAGGGATACGCGCGAGCGGTTCTGAGCGCCTGCATCGACGTGCTCGGTGTCCCGAACGACCTCGACGAGGTCACCAAGACGCGGATGCAGCGGCAACAGGTCCTGGACCATGACGGCCACGAGTTCCGGTTCCTGATCGGTGAAGCGGCCCTGCGTCGAACGGTCGGCACGCACAAGATCATGGCCGAGCAACTGGCCCACCTGCTCGCAGTGATGGACAACCCGCGTATCAGCCTCGGAATCGTGCCGCTGGACGCCGAATTCCGCGCACCCGGTGCAGGATTCGTCCTCCATGACGATTCGGAGGCTTCGACCGAACTGGTCGGCGGAGAAATCGTGATCGACGACCCGGAACAGATCGCTTTGCATGCGAAAACCTTCGACATCCTCGCCGGGCAGGCGAACTACGGAGACGAGGCAAAGCGGTTGATCGAAACGGCGCTGGAGGCGCACCGATCCCGTTGACCCGGTGCGGATCAGGAACTGGACCAGGCGCGTGATCCTGTCGGGCATGATGGGTCCGGTTATGGATAACACCAGTTCCAGCAGCGCCACGCGCCAGATGAGTGCGTTCGCCCCTGGCGTCGGATTCCTAGTCCCACGGAGGGTGTGGTGGATCGCCCTGGCCTTGGTCTTCGAAGATGAACTGATAAGCCCTGCTCAGGAACTCGTACAGCGCGTCATCGTCTTCGAAGTGGATGCCGGTCAGGTCGCTGTAGTCAAACTTGGTGAGGGGCCTGGTCCTGAGCAGCTCGGCGTACTGTGCTTGGACGCGGGCTGGGAAGTCTGGATTGAGCTCGCGGAACCGTCCGGAAGGGTTCGCAATCTGCTCGTGTGCAAGCGCTGACCACTCGTAGAAGAGCTCGTAATCCATCATGCCCAGCAGATACTCGAGCTCCTTTTCCATAGCAGTAATCGTAAGTTGCACCTCGCTGGTACTTGACGCGGTGGTGCCCGATCGCCCCTGTTCTCGGCATGGGCGCGCGTTGGAACTGCTTGCTGGCAATCGGTTTGGACAGTCCGTCAACGCGCGCCCGGTGGTATTTGCAGGATGTTCGCGTCCCGGCCGGGGTTTAGCTCTAATGACGAAACAAGCTGAAAGCTGCGGTGGTCGGGGGCGGGCTCGGATAGTAAGAATGGGTACGTGTCGGAAGATGTCGAGGAGGGCGCCCCTCGCGCGCGTAACCGATCGAGGAGGGCGGGTGACTGCGCCGCGAGATCCTCACCGCGGCCAGCCGGTTGCTGTGCGAGCTCGATTGGGAGGATGGGCTGAGCATTCATAGCGGCTCCGCGCCGCCGCGTCAGAGGCCATCTCCGGTCGATGATCGGGCCGGATGGCTCCTCAGCCGACGCGCCGACATCGCTTGCCGGCCAACGCCAGAGTTCACCGACAACCGATGTCAAGATCACCAGCGTAGCCACGTCCTGGCTCTGATCCGAAAGGTGCGAACTCGTGCGGGAAGAGGTTGTGCCGTCACCGGAGGCTGCGCACCGCGTCGCGGTCCTGAGCTTCGATGGCATCGGGGCGTTCGAGGTGGCGGTAGCGGTGCAGGTCTTCGCCTCGGCGAACGATAACGCGGGCACCGAACTTTACGAGGTCGCCGTGGCCGGACCGGCCGGGCCGACGGTCACCCGAACCGGGCGCGCCAGCAGCTATGCGCTGCTCCCGGACCGGACGTTGGCGTGGGCCGAGTCGGCGCACACCGTCGTCGTGCCCGCTGCCCCAAGGATTTACGATCCACCACCGGAGGTCGCCGCGGCCATGCTGCGCGCGCGAGCCAACGGTGCCCGCATTGTCGCGCTGTGCCTGGGCACGTTCCTCGTAGCCGCGACCGGTCTGCTCGACGGCCACCAAGCGACCACCCATTGGCATTGGGCCGACCAACTCGCCACCGCCCACCCGAAGATCCACGTCCACCCCGAGCGCCTGTTCGTCGCGGACGGTGAGATCTTCACCTCCGGTGGCGGCACCGCGGCAATGGACCTGCTCCTGCATCTGATCGAATGCGACCACGGCTCGGCGCTCGCGACCGAGGTCGCCCGGTTCCTGGTCGCGCCGATCCGTCGCGACGGCGACCAAGCCCAGCGGGCAGGCTGGGACGTTCCCGAGCCGCCCCGCTCCCTGACCGACACCTTGTACTGGGCCGAAGATCATCTCGCCGAGACCCTGACCGTCGCCATGCTTGCCCGGCACGCCGGGATGAGTGTGCGCACCTTCGCACGGCAGTGCCGCGACGCGCTGGGTATCCCCCCGATCGAATGGCTGCAGCGAGCCCGTGTCCGGCGTGCCCAAGAGTTGTTGCAGCGCACCACCTGGACCGTGCAACGCGTCGCCGAAGCCAGCGGTTTCGGCTCCGAATCGGCATTGCGTTACCACTTCACCAGACTTGCCGAGCTGACCCCGGGCGAGTACCGCAGCCGGTTCGGCGCAGCGCGGGGCAAGCGGCCCGCGACGGAGGACGTGGTGACCTGACCGGTGGCCTGATGTTGAACATCTGTGGCCGATAACGAGGCAGCGCATTTGTGGCGCGGTGCTCGAGAATTCGATCATGACTGACGCACTGACCACGATCGGTACCGCAGGCGAGGTCGAACTCGGCGGCAAGAAAGTGTTCCGGATGGCCTTCGGTTCCATGCGCCTGGGCGATCCCATGATCTGGGGGCCACCGGCGGACCGGGAGCAGTCGATCCGATTGGCCCGGCGCGCAATCGAACTCGGCGTCAACCACATCGACACCGCCGACAGCTACGGCCTCGGGACGGTCGAGGACATCCTGCGTGAGGCCCTGCACCCGTACCCGGACGACCTGCTCATCGCTACGAAGATCGGACAGGTGCAGCCGCGGCCCCTCGAGTGGGTGCCGATCGGCCACCCGGCCCTCCTGCGTCACCAGTGTGAGATGAGCCTGCGCCGGCTCGGCGTGGACCGGATCGACCTGCTCTACTTGCATCGCGCCGACCCGAACGTGCCCTTCGCCGACCAGGTGGGCACGATGCGAGAGTTGCAGCAGGAGGGCAAGATCGCGCACTTCGGGCTCTCGGAGGTCACGGTCGAGCAGATCGAAGCCGCGCGGTCGATCATCGATGTCGCTGCCGTCCAGAACATTTACAACCTGACCGTCCGCGGCTGGGACGCCGTCGTCGATTACTGCGCCCGCGAACACATCCCGTTCGTGGCCTGGTGGCCGGTCATGAGCGGCGCCCTCGCGCAACCCGGCGGTGTCGTCGCCGAGATCGCGGCACAAACCGGATCATCGCCTGCGCAGGTCGCCCTGGCCTGGTTGCTGGCCCGCTCCGACATGCTCTGCCCGATCCCCGGCACGTCCTCGATCGCCCACCTCGAGGAGAACGTCGCCGCGGCCGCGCTACGCCTGACCGACGAACAGATCGCCGCCCTCACGGCAGCAGGCAGATCGGACGGCGACTTCACCGGCCCGTATGTCGTGGTGTGATCGGCGCCTTCGAACGCTCGCACCGGAGGCTGGGACGGTCCTGAGTCAAGGGCCGTCGTCCTGCCACAGTCGGTGGAAAACGCACGCAGGGACGGCCTTTCGACCGCGGTGATGGCGCGGATCTTGGATGGATTCCTGATGTCCCAGGCGACTGCTGATCATGGTCGGACTCGACCCATACGACTCGAGTGGATGATCAGCGGCACAAACCCGCGATGAGTAGGCGGACCAGTCGGCGGGCGTTGTAGCGGGGATTGGCGCCGGCGCCCGCGCATAGGCCCCCGACACCGCGCATGAGTTCGTAGGCGTCCTGGCCTGCGGAAATCTCGCCCGATTCGGCTGCGGCATCGAGTAATTGGGTGCACACCGGCACGAGTCGCTCGAGGAAGTAGGAGTGCAGGGGGTCGAAACAGGGGTCGTCGGATTGCAGTACGGTGGCGAGGCCTTGTTTGGTGATCACGAAATCGGTGAACGCCTCGATCCAAATCTGCAGCGCCGCATAGGGACTCGCGCTGTCTGTGAGCAAGGCGGGGCCGGTCTCGGCGAGGGATTCGACCTGATGTCGGTAGACGGCGACGATGAGATCCGCGCGCGTCGGAAAGTGGCGGTAGATCGTCGCCGTCCCGACACGGGCCTGCGCCGCGATGTCGCGGATCGGCGCCTCCACGCCCGAGGTGACGAACACCGTAGCGGCAGCGTCGAGCAAGGTCTGCTCGTTGCGCCGCGCGTCCGCCCGTTTGGGTCGGGTCGCATGTTCGGCGGCCGCTTCGCTGTCTCGCATTGAATCCCTCTCTCCGCTACCGCGATTGATAAACGGGACAGTGTCCCGTATCTTCAACCGGGACGACGTACCGTTTATTCGATGAGTGTAGACGCAGCCGCCGTCGACCCAGTGGAACACCGAGGGGAGTACGAGCCATGTCGACATATCTGCTGGTACACGGAGCCTGGCACAGTGGTCAGTGCTGGGTGCGGGTGGTGCAGCCGCTGGCCTCGGCCGGCCACCGGGTCAGCACACCGACACTGACCGGCTATGGCGACCGGCAGCATCTGCTCGGCCCTCAAGTAGGGCTCGACACCCATGTCGAGGACATCGTCACCCTCCTCGTCGAGGAAGATCTCACCGAGGTGATACTCGTCGGGCACAGCTATGCGGGCCTTGTCATTTCGGCCGTCGCCAACCAGGTACCCGACCGCATCGCGCATCTGGTCTACCTGGACGCCATGGTCCCCGAAGACGGCGAGACCGCCGTCGACGTCCTGCCCGTCACCCAGAGCTTGATCGACCTCGCGCTGCAGTCCGACAACGGCTGGCGAGTCCCGCCGCCACCCGAGCTGCCGCCTCCCGCAGGCCTTTTCGGCGTCACCGACCCCACGGACATCGCGTGGCTACGCACCATGCTCTCCGATCAGCCGGTGCGCTGCCTTCAGCAAGCGGTCCGCCTGGACAACCCCGCCGGCCACTCGATCCCTCGAACCCACATCCACTGCACCGCACGCACATCACAGAGCCCGGACCGCCGCCCAGTCCCGACGACACAACCCAACGGCACTCCGGCGCAGGTCTGGGAACTGCCAACCGGCCACGACTGCATGATCACCATGCCGCTGGAACTCACCGAACTACTCCTGAAACTCAGCTGACCTCATGCCACCAGCGCTGTTGTCGCGAGATTCAGCAGGAAGTTTCGGCTTGCTCCTGACGTAGCGTCAGGTCCTAGCGTCGGGGGTGCCGGCGCGAGGTGCGTCGGTGGAAGTGAGATGGAAGCGGATGGGCGAGACCGGAATCGAGCAGGTGTGGAAGGTCGGTGAGCTTGCGGCCGAGGCCGGATTGACGGTTCGGACGTTGCATCATTACGACCGCATCGGGTTGGTGCGCCCGGCCGGGCGCACCAATACCGGTCACCGGCTTTACACCGAAGCCGATGTGCAGCGCTTATATCAGGTTTTGGCATTGCGCCAGCTGGGTCTGGGATTGGACCAGATCGCGAATGTGCTCGCGGGCACGGTGGCAATGGCGCGAGTGCTGGCCGCGCATCGCGATTATCTGGCTGCTCAGCTGGTTGCGACGCGGGACCTGCATGCCCTGGTAGCGGGGCTGGCGACAACCGCGGAGAACCGGCCCGACATCTCCGCAACTCACTTCCTGGGATTGATCAGGAGGACTGTCATGGTCGACGACACCGTCACGCAATACTTCAGCCAAGAGAATGCGACGGCTTTCACCACCCTCTACTTCGCGCAGCTCGCGGCCCAGCAACGCGCACTGGAGCTTTGGTATGCCGAAGATGCGCAACTCACGGTCGAGGACACTCCGTACGTGGGCACGACGGCGATCTTCGAGCAGCTCGTCCGATTCCCGCAGGCTGGGTACAACGTCAACGCGGTTGAGGTCCAGTCGGATACCGATATCTCTGCGCTCTTTCGGGTGACTGGCAATCTCATGGTGGACGGAGTTCCAGAGGCTCGTCCGTTCGAGATGTCCTTCACGCTGAACCGATACTCGGTGAACGACGCTTACGTTATCGCCAGCCAGACCTTCCAAGGCATCTGAATCGCGATTCGATGATCCCGCCAGCTCGTCGCGTCACGCCATGCCACGAATTGGCTGCAGCCGGTTGATCGTTCGGCGCGCAATCCCGCCCGTTTCGAACCGTGAGGCAGCGCGCGGCGACGGCGTCGGTGAAGTGCCGCGGTTGGTCGGAGTTCGGAATTAGGTGGCCGCGTGGTCTACGTAGTTTTCGCCGACGCGAAGACCATCTCCACGAGGGCATTGTCGGTTCCAGCACAGCGATGCTGGCGAACGCGGCGACAAAGGAGCCGCGCCGATATGTCCGAGGAGTGCAAGCGAAATGACCGAGACCGAGATTATTGCGGGACCGCCGCCGAGTGCGGTGATGGTGCAGTTGTTGGGTGGTTTCCAAGTGTCCCAAGCCATCTACGTGGTCGCCGACCTGGGAGTGGCCACGATCCTCGAACAGGAGGGACCGAAGACCATCGCCGAGCTCGCCGAACGCACCGGCGCCCAGCGTGATCCGTTGCGCCGGCTCCTGCGGGTCCTCGCTCCGCTCGGAGTCTTCACCACCGAAGGCGAGTACGTGGACGTCACGCCGGTCGGCGCCACGTTGTCGGAGAAGCACCCGCAGTCGCTGCACGGCATGGCTCGTATGTGGATGGAAACCCACTACCTGCCTTTCAGCGAGCTCGGCCACAGTGTGCGCACGGGCAGGCCCGGCTCGGACAAGTACCTCGGCGAGCGGTTCTTCGACTGGGTCGCCGCCGACCCGCAGCGAGAAGTCCTGTTCAGTCGGGCGATGGCCGACATCACCGCGAGCCTGCGCACCGGCATGTTCGACGGCTATCAACTCCCGGCAGGGCGCACCGTCGCAGACATCGGCGGATCCGACGGCAGCGTACTTGTCGAACTGCTCACCCAGGACCGCGACGCCGACCGTCGCGGCATCCTGTTCGATCGGCCCACCACCGTGGCCGCAGCTGACCGCACATTGGCCGCCGCCGGCCTCACCGACCGGGTCGAGGTCGTCGCCGGTGACTTCTTCACCGAGGTCCCCGCTGCGGACATCTACGTCCTGAGCTACATCCTCCACGACTGGGACGACCAGGAGAATCGACGCATCCTGGCATCGATCGCGGCCGCGGCTGTCCCCGGAGCCCGCCTGCTGATCATCGAGGGCGTGGTCCCCGACGGCGATGAACCGCACCTGACCAAGGCCATCGATCTGACGATGCTGGGCATGTTGACGGGTAAGGAGCGCACCGAGCAGGAGTATCGCGATTTGCTCCACAGCAGCGGCTTCACCCTCGACCGCATCGTCTCCACACCCAGCCCATTCTCGATCCTCGAAGCCACACTGCGCTGAACCGCGCACCGCGTCATCGAAAGACGGCGTGGGGCGGGACCGGTCGACCGGTCCCGCCCCACATCGCTGAGCAGTAAGGGACTCATTCACTGGACGTGGGATCGGGTTGACCCGCTGTTTCACCGGCTGTATCGGGTTCCGGGATCGCTGCCGCTGCGGTGTGCTGCGGACTGAGCGCGGTGATCAGGCGCTCGACCGATTCGATGGATGTGTCGGCCATTTCGATCGTTGTGCCATCGGGCAGAAGAACTTTCAATGACTTGATCCGGTAGCGGAGGACCCAGTCCCGCAAGATCTGGACGAGCATCTTCACTGCCCCGCCCGCACCCAGTGCTCCGAGTATCAGCCCGGTCATCTCCATCGCCGGGTCGGGCGGCCCTTGCAGAAACCACTCGTCTTTGATGAATGCGCCATTGCCCAAAAGCTTTGTGCGAGTCCAGAGATCGTCCCATAGTGTGTCGCTGGTGCGGTCGTCCGCCCAGTACCTGACCCGCAGTGAATCCTCGACCACGACGAAGCTCGCCGCGATATCGTGCTCGGCCTGTTCCGGCTGGCCCCCGCCGATCGTGCTCACGCCCAAAGCCTGCCACCGTCGACGCGATACCGCCCACCATAGGAGATCCCCCGGTGGTTTACGAGACCGAGCCAGGCTGAAACATCCACCGCGGCCGAACCATTCATTCGGGGAGCATTGTTCCTCCGGTCGTGGACCGACCGGATCGGTAGGCCCCGTCGAGTCGTGTGAGCCATTCGCGCAGCAGGCCGGCTTCGAAGACGCTGAAGCCGGCATCGGTCACCGGGTCGGCGTTGCCGGCGGGGGTGATGATTCCGAGTAGTGACTGCGCACGGTCGGCGATGGGGGAGTGGTCGTCGGCGCGGGGTGTCGGTGGCTCGGTGAGGGCGTCGAGCACCATGTCGCGCAGTGGCCGGATCAGCTGGGCGTGCCGCGCCTGTTCCGGCTGGGTCAGCAGGAGCAGTACCGCGCCTGTCGTGGACGCTTCGATGGCCACCGCGGCCGCCTCGACGGGTACCCGGAGCAGGCCTTGCGCGTTGGCGCGTTCGAGCATGCCGCACAGGATGGCCCGGTTTTCGGTTGCCGCCGCGGGCTGCTGGCCCGGCCGCACGTTTGCGTACATCAGCGTGTAGATGGCGGGGTTGGACAACCCGAACGCGACGTGCGCTTCCCAGCCTCGGCGCAGGTCCTCGATCGGGTCCTCGCTGGGCTCGAACGCGCGTTTTTCGGCGAGGTAGCTCTCGAAGCCGAAGCTGGCGACGGCGTCGAGTAGTCCGTCCTTGTCCACGAAGTGCCGGTACAGCGTGGGTGTCTGAACTCCGGCCGCTGTGGCGACTGCTCGGGTGGACAGCCCGGATGGTCCGGCGGTGGCGAGCAGTTTCACCGCGGCGCTCAGGATGTGCTCGCGTTGATCGTCCGACCCGCCGCTGCGTCGATCGTTCGGTGGCATGGGCCGATGATAACGGCATTCTGTTGACGTTGACAATGACAGTGTCACGGTTCTAGCGTTATCGCTGTCAACAATGTGCGGGGCGGAAGGGTCCGCCCGACATGACCGAGACCGCAGGCTCGCGCGAATTCCCCACCGGCCCTGCATGACCCAAGGATCTGACATGCCATTCGTTCACGTCGCCATCGCCTACTACTCCGGCTACGGCCACACCCTCGAGCTCGCCAGGGCCGTCCACGCCGGTATCGAATCGGTGCCCGAGGCTCGCGCCGACATCGTCGACGTAGCCGAGATGACAGACGCGAAATGGGCCATCCTCGATGCCAGTGACGCGATCATCTTCGGAACACCGACCTACATGGGATCGGCATCCGGGGCGTTCCACGCCTTCGCCGAAGCGACCTCGAAGCGCTGGATGACCCAGCAATGGCTGGACAAACTCGCCTCCGGTTTCACCAACTCCGGATCGATGAGCGGCGACAAGCTGCACACGCTGCAGTACCTGGCCCTGCTGGCCGCGCAGCACGGCATGCACTGGGTCAGTCTGGGTCTGCTGCCCGGCTGGAACACCACCACCAGCAGCGAACACGATGACAACCGACTCGGCTTCTACCTCGGCGCGGGCGCCCAAACCTGGAACGACCAAGGCCCGGACGCCGTCCACAAGGCCGACCTCACCACCGCACGCCACCTCGGAGCCCGGGTCGCAACCCAAGCCCTGCGTTACCAACATTCGGTCGCGTCCTAGATCTGCAAAACTCTCGACAACGGTGGGTTCGGGCGGCCCGGATCGGCAGTCCCGGCCCGCCGCCATCAGGGTCGCTGTCCCCGAAGCAACTCTTCAAGCTTCCCGACTCGTGGGGCCCGCCGGGTCCTCGACGATCGGCAGTGTCGCAGACCTGCTCGCTTTCGGACGCACACATCTCTGCGATGGTGTGGCTCCTTCCGGAAAACGGGTGCTGTCAACGGAATCGACGGCCCGCATGCAGACCATCACCCAGAGCATGGGCACCGTGCACGTGCCGCCGATCGGGCTGGGCTGGTTGCTGATGCCGTTCGGGGACATCACGGTGCTGCCGCACTCGGGCGCCTCCCCGGGCGGGGTGACGGTGCTGGTCGCGGTGCCCGGCCACGATCTCGTGTTCGCCGCGTACGGCAATGGCGCGCGCGATGGCGCTGTTCGACCGAATCCTGTTGTCACTCTTGCGTGATCGGCTCGGCGTCGCCGTGCCCGACCTGATCACCGGGCCGATCGAAGTCGCGGACCTGACCCCGTATGCCGGCACCTACCGGTCGAATCAGATGCGCGTGGACGTCCGGGTGGTCGACGGCGAGCTCGAGGAGACCGCCACCTACGAACCGGCCGACGAGGTGCAGCGCGGGATCTTCACCGCATTCGCCGGCGGCAGTGTCCCGTCCATGGCACGCCGGTTCGTTCCGGTCGGCAAGGACCTGTTCGCCCCGGCCGGATTGCCGCTGGAAATGTTCACCGGCTACTCGCGCCAAATGCTGTTCTCCTACCACGACATTCGCGAGGTCCAGGCCCGCTACCGCTCGGCCGGCGGCCGAATGACCCGCAGGGCATGAGAGCGGCCGGGGGTCTGCGGATTGGTGACGTTGTGCCCGTGGTTCCGGTCGTTGGCCCCTGTCGATGACCGGTTCCCGAGAGGGATTGTGGGGCAGTGGACGCAGACAGTCCCGAGTCGAGGAGGTGGGTGTCGTGAACATGCAGTCGCCGATGATGCAGATGTGCCACGCGATCATGATGTGGCTTCAGGCCCAAGGGATCTGCCCGCCCATGACGATGCAGATGTGAAGGTGCCCGACGCGGCGATATCCGTCGCGGAGAGGTGAACAGCCATGATGTGGAATGACGGTTACAGCTGGGGCTGGGGTGGCTGGGTCGTGATGGGCGGGATGATGATCCTGTTCTGGGCCCTCGTCATCGTGATCGGCCTCGCTGCCGTGCACTACCTGCGCACCACTGGCAGCGCCGGTCGATCCGATATGGGCGGCGGGAGCGGCCCGGGGTCCGGCGAGGCGTTGCTGGCGGAGCGGTTGGCGCGCGGTGAGATCGACGAGAACGAATACCGCAAGCTGCTCTCGGTATTGCGCGAGACCAAGCCCTGACCGGGCGCCGGAAACTGTTGCGGTTGCGGGACTTTCCGGGATCAGCCGCGCCGGATTGCGTTCGATGGTCTCGCCTATTTGCGAGTATTACGCCGTCGAGCTGTGCCTGCCGAAGGTGCCGTGGCCGGCGAGTCCGCCCAAGAGTGCGTCGACGAGGCGTCCGGGCAGGTCCGGGTCGAGTGGTTCGCGGGTGAATGCGACCTTGAAATGTATTGGGGCGACCAGCATTTCGATGGCGAGACGAACGTCGGTGCTCGCCGGCAGCTCGCCTCGTTCGATCGCCCGCTTCACGATCTGGCTCGAGTGTGCGAAGCGGGTGGTCCAATACCGATTGCGCGCTTCGCTGGCCGCGGGGTCGTCGCCTGCGGAGGCCAGTGCTCTGTCGAAAGCCGCGCCGACCGGGCTGCTCAGGTAAACCACGAGGTGGTCGGCGTAGGTGATCAGGTCCTGGCGAAGGGATCCGGTGTCCGGTATCGGGGCCAGTCCTTCGGCTTCGTCGAGTAAGGCATCGATCATGAGGTTCTCTCGTGTACCCCACCGTCGGTAGATCGAGGTCTCATGCACCCCCGCCCGCGCTGCGACGTCGGCGATTGTCAGCGCGTCCATGCCGTGTTGGTGCAGTACCTCGAGAGTGATGTCGAGGACCGCGCGGCGGATGCGAGCGGAACGACCGCCCGGGCGGCGGCGGATTCCTTGGTCGCTCATGAATTCACTCTAACGCTAGGCACTTGCGTTAGAGGCGTGACCCGGCTCATACTGCGCTAAAGCAAGTTACTGGACTTTAAGAAGGCGGATCGGCCATGAGATCGCAACCCAGTGCGCAGATCATCGAACGCAGCGAGACGGCGAACGGAATACACATCGGGTGGGACGTCTCCGTGCCGATGTCGGACGGCACGGTCCTGCGAGCCGACGTGTTCCGCCCCGACGACGAGGGCGTATATCCGGTTCTGATGACGCTCGGCCCGTACTCCAAAGGCCTTGCGTTCCAAGAAGGTTTCGCACCGATGTGGCACCAGCTGATCAGCGCGCACCCGGACGTGGCGGCCGGTTCGACCAACCGCTACCAGGTGTGGGAGACCGTCGACCCGGAGAAGTGGGTGCCCGACGGATACGTCTGCATCCGCGTCGACTCCCGAGGCACCGGCCGCTCGCCGGGACTACTCGACATGCTCAGCGAACAAGAGTCCCGCGACTACTACGAAGCAATCGAGTGGGCGGGCACCCAGGATTGGTCGAACGGCCGAGTGGGCCTGCTCGGGATCTCCTACTACGCGGCCAATCAATGGCAGGTCGCTGCCCTGCGGCCACCGCACCTGAGAGCCATCTGTCCATGGGAAGGTTTCACCGACTTCTACCGGGACCTCAACCGGCACGGTGGCATCCTGACCCGCTTCGGCCAGGCCTGGCAGGAACACCAGATTTTCACCGTGCAGCACGGAGTCGGCGAACACGGGCGGCGTAACCCCAACAACGGTGAGCTGGTCGCCGGACCACCGACGCTGACCGCCGGCGAACTCGCGGCGAACAGAGTCGACTCGATCGGAGAAGGCAAGCGCCGGGAGCTGATCGACGAATTCAGTTGGGCTCGAACACCGGATCTGACCCGGATCGAAGTGCCGATGTTGTCCGCGGCGAACTGGGCGCACCGACTGCACACCCGCGGCAACTTCGATGCCTGGGCCAAGGCGTCCTCACCGCAGAAATGGCTGGAAGTGCACGGTCACGAGCACTTCGCCGAGTTCTACACCGACTACGGTGTCGACCTGCAGAAGCGATTCTTCGGCCATTTCCTCAAGGATGAAGCGACCGGCTGGGAAGACCAGGCCCCGGTGCGGCTGAATGTGCGCCACCTCGACGGCTCGTTCGAGGGCCGCGACGAACAGGAATGGCCGCTGGCCCGCACCCGGTGGACTCGGTTCTACCTCGACGCCGCCTCCGCAACCATGAGCCCGACCGAACCGCTCACCGAGGACACAATCGAATTCTCGGCGCTGGGATCAGGTGCCGAATTCTGGACTGTGCCGCTGAGTGAGCCATTGGAGATCACCGGACCGGCCTCGGCCCGGGTTCGCCTCGCCTCCTCGACCACCGATGCGGACCTGATCGTCACTCTGCGAGTTCAGGATCCCGACGGGAACGAGATCTCGCTGCAGGACGCGATCGATCCGCACGGCGTGCTCGCCGTCGGCTGGCTGCGTGCATCGCATCGCGAGCTCGACGAGAAGGCCAGTCTCCCGTACCGCCCGTGGCATCGGCACACGAGCAAACAGCCGCTCATTCCAGGTGAGGCCGTCGATCTCGATGTGGAGATCTGGCCTACCTCCCTCGTCGTCCCGCCCGGCTATCGGCTCGGTGTCACGCTGGCCGGTCGCGACTTCGAAATGCCAGGCGACGGACCGTGGCCGGTGGTCTACGGAATTCAGATGCGCGGCAACGGATTGACCCCGCACGACGACCCGGACGACCGTCCCGCCGGAATCTTCGACGGCACGACAACGGTGCACACCGGCCCGGACTCGCGAACCTCACTGCTGCTCCCCGTGATCCCCATCCAGAAGTAAGGCCTCATCATGCGACGAATCATCGACCTGTCGGTCACCCTGCAAACGGGCATCGCCTCCGACCCGCCCGGGCATTTGCCCGAGATCGAGTACATCGACCATCAGCACACGAGGCAGGACCTGCTGCAGAGCTTCCCCGGCGCGCAGGTCGAGGACCTGCCCGACGGCGAAGGCTATGCCTTCGAACGGATTCGGCTGTCCACTCACAACGGCACGCACCTCGATGCGCCCTATCACTACGCGTCCACCATGGATGGCGGCAAACGAGCGATCACGATCGACGAGGTCCCGCTCGACTGGTGCTTCGGGCGCGGCGTCAAACTCGACTTCCGGCATTTCACCGACGGCTATGTCGTCACCCCCGACGATATCGACCGTGAACTCGACCGGATCGGCCACACGCTCGCCCCACTCGACATCGTCCTGGTCAACACCGCCGCCGGCGCCCGCTACGGTTACGACGATTATGTGAATACCGGCTGCGGCATGGGCCGCGAGGCGACGCTGCACCTGCTTGGTCAAGGCGTCCGGGTTACCGGCACCGATGCCTGGGGCTGGGACGCGCCATTCGTCTACACCGCCCGGCGATACGCCGAAACCCATGACGCGAGCATCATTTGGGAAGGTCACCGCGCCGGACGCGAAATCGGGTACTGCCACATCGAGAAGCTCGGCAACCTGGAAGCGATTCCCGCACTGGGTTTCCAGGTGGCCTGTTTCCCGGTGAAGATTCATCAGGCGTCGGCCGGATGGACCCGCGCGGTGGCGATCTTCGACGAGGAGCAGGCATGAAAATCGGTTCCCTGCTCGTCGACGGCGTCCAGCGCTACGGCATCGTCGACGGTGATCGCATCGACCTGCTGACACAGTCCGCCGACCTCTTCGAGGTCCTCGCGAGCGGTACCGCCGAGGATGCGACGGACGGTCGATCACTACCCTGGACCTCGGAATCGGCTGTGGCAGTGCCGGTTCCGATCGCAAGCATTCGTGATTTCATCACCTTCGAACAGCACACGGCAGGCTCGCTGCGTGCCGTCACCGGGGCAGGGGAGATTCCGCCCGCCTGGTACGAGGCGCCGGCCTTCTACTTCAGCAACCCCCATGCGGCGATCGGTTCGGGCACACCGGTTCCGATGCCGCCGGGGTGCGAGGTGCTGGACTTCGAGTTGGAAGTCGCCGCTGTGATCGGCATCGCGGGCTACAACCTGACGGTGGAGGAGGCCTTCGATCACGTCGCAGGATTCACCATCTTCAACGATTGGTCCGCACGCGATCTGCAGGGACGCGAAATGCGGGTGGGCATGGGGGCGGTGAAAGGTAAGGACACCGCCACCACCCTCGGTCCGGTCCTCGTCACCCCGGAGGAGCTCGCCGACTACCAGGTCGGTGGTCACTTCGACCTCGCCATGGAGGTCTTCGTCAACGGCACCCGCATGGGCGGCGACACCCTCGCGAACATGGCCTGGAACTTCGCCGAACTGATCTCCTACGCCAGCCGGGGCACCTGGGTGCGACCCGGCGACGTACTCGGCTCCGGCACCTGCGGCGGCGGATGTCTCGCCGAACTGTGGGGATGGGCCGGTGAGCGGCAACCGCCCCCGCTGCGCATCGGCGACACCGTGACCATGACCGTGGCAGGGATCGGCACGATACACAACACGGTGACCGCCGGCCCACCCCTGCATCCGGTTCCCCCGGCCACCCGCAGGCCCGTCTCCGCACCACCCGACAGCCTTCGCCCGCCCGGACAGGACCGCGGGCAATGAACGCGACCTCCGCCGATACTGCAGCGGGGCAGGCGAATCCGCAACCGGCCGGGACGCGGCGATGGCCGGCAAGTCTCAGTGGGTGCCGTCGCCGGCCGATATCGCGAGCGCGCAGATCACCGAACTGATCTGGCCCGGCGCGGCCCCGCGATTCGACCACCTACTGACCTGAAATGTCCCGATCCTGCCCTGGTTCGTCGATCGAGAAGCCTGTGAACATCACGTCTGTGTACCAGAACGCTGCAAGTTTGCCTGAGATTAGCGAGGTAGGACCGTAGTTGTCCTAGATCGATTTTAGGTTGGCGATCATGACCGAATCAGTGAGTCCTTTCCGGATCGATGTACCTCAGCACCAACTCGATGAGTTGCAGGCACGGTTGAGCGCGATGCGCTGGCCGCGGGCGTTGCCCGGCGACGACTGGGACAGTGGGGTTCCGGTCTGGTGGTTGCGGGAAATGGTCGAGTACTGGCGTACCGGGTACGACTGGCGTGCAATCGAGAAGCAGCTCAACGCCTATCCGGGGTTCATCACCGAAATCGATGGGCAGCGCATCCATTTCCTGCATATCCGCTCGGCCGAGCCGGACGCGCTGCCGCTGATCCTGACTCATGGCTGGCCGGGGTCGTTCGTGGAGTTCCTCGACATGATCGGGCCGTTGACCGATCCGGCCGCGCACGGCGGTGACCGCAGGGATGCGTTCCATGTCGTGCTGCCGTCGCTGCCCGGGTTCGGATTCTCCGGGCCCGAAGTGGTGCCCGAGTGGGACAACTACCGCACCGCTCGCGCCTGGGTCGAGTTGATGACGCGCCTGGGCTACGACCGGTTCGGGGTGCAGGGCGGCGACGCCGGTGGCGCGGTGAGTCCGTTGGTCGCGCAGGCGGCGCCGGATCGAGTGGTCGGCGTGCATCTCAACGGCGCGCCCGCACCCATGGCTCCCGGACCGCTTACCGCCGCCGAGATCGCGCAGTTGTCGGATCAGGAACAGCAGATCATCAAGGGGATGGGGGAGGCGATGGCGTTGGGCGCGGGCTACATGGCCGTGCAGACGACCAGCCCGCAGACCCTCGCCTACGCGTTCACCGACTCCCCGGTCGGGCAGCTGGCGTGGATCATGGAGAAGTTCAAGGCCTGGACCTTCCCGGAAGAAGCATTACCCGACGAGGTGATCGACCGCGACCGCCTGCTCACCAACGTAATGCTGTACTGGCTCAACGCCGCCGCGGGTCCATCGGCGTATCAGACCTACCATCAGCGCGGTGGATGGGGCTCGGAACCGAATTCCGGTATACCGACCGGCGTCATCCAATTCGCGGTCGATTGGGGGATCCGCAAGGTCGCCGAAACCTCCCACACCATCGTCCGCTGGACCGAAATACGTGACCGCGGAGGCCATTTCGCCGCACTCGAAGAACCGGAACTACTCACCACCGACATCCGCGCCTTCTTCGGCCCGCTCCGCAACTGATCCACCCGCCTCTCGCCGAACATCGACGGTCTCGTCCTGCGTGACGGGAAAGCGGTTGTCCGCACGAACCACTTCGATCCGCTGCCGATCTTCGCCACGGTTGCCGAACATCCCTCGGTGCGGTGGGCCACCGTCTCCGAGGGCTCCCAGTGCAAGACCTCGGTAGGTGACAGCATCCGACCAGTGATGACATCCGACCGTTGATCAGACAGCGACAACCCTGTTCCTTCCGAGAGATTCACGCACCGCCGCCAGTCTATGACGGCTCCAAGCCACCACAGCTATTGCCCAGCATCCCAAATATTGCAGTGCTCCCGGCCGGCCTGCACGGTTGTACGTTCGGCACAGGAATTCCCGACGGTCATCGAGTCGGGTCGAGGTGACACTGTGATCGGCCGGGAATGCTGTGCTGCGTTCGGCCGAATTTGGTTGACTGGAAACGTTTTCCGATGCCGGGATGAGGGAGAGCGTGTGATGGATGACAGGGCCGGCGATACGGTCGTCTCAGGCCAGACGGCGATGACACCCTTCGACGACATCTACGACCAGCCAGATCCTCGCGCCTACTTCCGGGCACTCGAAGCGTACGAGTATCGGACGCCCCATCACGCCCAACCGATCTTCCGTCGCGCGGTCACCGCCCGCGCGGGGGCCGGAGCCGGTCAGGGTGTGGAGCCGACGGCGGTGCTCGACATCTGTTGCTCCTACGGCATCAATGCCGCCCTGCTCAATTACGAGCTCACACTGGACGATTTGTATGCGCACTACCTTTCCCCGCGGGCATCCGCGCTGGGGACCGCTGAGCTGATCGAATGGGACCGCAGCTTCTATGCGGCCCATCGACGCCCTGATGCAGTTCCGGTTTTCGGACTCGACATGGCGGCCAACGCCATCGCCTACGCACGCGCCGTCGGCCTGCTCGACGAGGGGTTCGCCGAGAATCTGGAGACCGCGCCGCCGACCGCGGCATTGCTGGACGCCGCGCGACGTACACGATTGATCACCATCACCGGTGGGGCCAGTTTCCTGTCCGCCCGCACCTTTCAGTCGCTGCTGGTCGCCGAAGAGTCGGTGTGGGTTGCCGCGTTCGTGCTGCGCACCGGCTCCTATGGGCAGATCGCCGAGTATCTGGCCGAGGCCGGTCTGATCACCGAAAGGGTTACCACGCCGACCTTCCCACAGCGCCGTTTCACCAGTGCCCACGAACGCCGCTACGCCATCGACGCAGTGATCTCAACCGGCGAGGCCCCACACGGCAAGGAATCCGACGGCTACTTCCACACCGCGCTGCACCTGTCCCGCCCTGCGGTAGACGCCGGCCGGCATCCTGTCTCGGATCTGGTAGCCGAGGCGGTCTAGGCGGCTGGATGTCGTTGAAGCACTGTTGTTGTGACGTTCGTTCGGGCGCGGGGCTCCTTGCCGGTCAGTCGTGTTTGACGAGTACGCATTCGTCCAGGTCGGCAGCAGCCCGATACAGCCTGGCGTACTCGGCCAGCAAATCTATGAGGTAGTCGAGATCCCACGGTGCCTTGTAGACACCGGCCGCTTCCATTGCGTCCGGGTCGAACAGTTGTGGAGCGATCTCTCGCATGTCGTCCACATAGGTAGCCACGGTGCGTGCTGTGGCTGGCCGAACAAACCGAAGCGGAATCCCCTGTGTCGCAGTTGCACCCGACGCGAAGGGCTCCGCCCCGAATACTGCGATCTCGGCCAATCCGATTGGATTCCGCCCTTCCTGCTTCCGGCGGTTGGGTGCAAGCAGCCAGTACGCGGCGTCCCACGCCCGCGTGGAGAAAGTCCGGTCCAGAATGCCGGGCCGCTCCCTCACGATCTGACGAGCGACCGGGGCCAGCTCCAGCCAGATCGGATCATCCCAGTACGGCGAAGTCGCGACATCGTCGGTGGCCAAACTGCTGAAGAACTGGATAGCGTCCTCGGCGGCCTCGCGATCCCGCATCGCGCGTTCCAACAGCGGTTCGTAAGGAATTGCCCGATATCGAGCATCGATAGCCATCCCAAGATCATAGTTTTTGGCTATCAGATCAACTGATCCCCGCATCGTGTAACCGGCATGTGCGCGCTCAACCGACGGCCGGAAGGCACTCTGTCCGTTGCTCATCCGGAGAGCCGTGCCGCTGGGCAGGATGGGAAGATGGTCGAATCCTGGATCACTCCGAAGGCCGCCAAGGGCGTGGACAGCAGCATCGCCGGCCGCGGTCTCGTCGCCATCGCGCCGATCGTCGCGGGTGAAACCGTCGCGGTCAAGGGCGGACACATCGTCACCACCGACGAGCTGCACGAGCTGTCGGAACACTTGCAGAATTCGGAGATCCAGATCGACGACAACCTGCACCTCGTCGCACGCACCGACGAGGAGTACGAACGCGTGATGCTGTTCATCAACCACTCCTGTGCGCCCAACGTCGGATTCGCCGGGAACATCCTGCTCGTCGCCATGCGCGACATCGCCGAGGGCGAGGAACTGACCACTGACTATGCGCTATTCGACGACTACGACGGTTCGATGGATTGCTCCTGCGGTCATTCGACGTGCCGCCGGATGATCGACGGCCACGACTGGCAGCGCCCCGACCTGCAGGCCCGATATCACGGCTACTTCTCCCAGTACCTCGCCCGCCGCATCAACTCTGCGTCACCGGCGTAACAATCGGAGTGGCGTCGGCGGCTACGCACCATCTGCCTGGAGGGATGACGAGTCCCGGAGTGGTGGCATGGCGCGGCGGGCATAAGTTTCCTCGGGGTGCACGGTGATGACGTCGAGTTGCCGAACCAGCGATCCGGGGATCTGACCGTTCTCGAAGTGCTCAGGGCCGGGAACTACGACGGCCTCTGCGCTGAGTCGGGTCGCCTGGGCCTTCAAGCGGGCCAACGGCGGCCGTCCTGACCTCGGGTCGTAGAGGATCATTCCGGAGAAGTCGTACCCGAGCCTTGCCGCTAGTTTCCGCACCTGGGATTCGTCCCAGAGCTGGCCTGTTCCGGACATGTCTGTCCGGAGATACCCCAATGCCGTTGGCTTATAACGCATCGCCGCCCCTTCTCGCGGGAACTCGTGCTCGGCCTCGTTGAATTCGAGAAGTTCCAGATAGAACCCTGAATGGTCCTCGGACTCATCCCCGGTGACCTGAAGTTCGAACGCACCCCCGGGGAACCTGAACAGCCTGTTACCTCGATTCATCACAACTCCCTCGCCACTGGGGTGCGAGCCGGCTGATCGCGGCATCGCCACAACGAGCAAATCGCCGCGCCGGCGAGGCAAGAAAGATGGCAAGTCACACGAAAGCCGACTTGCCATGCCCTGGCGGTGGACCAGAATGGACCCATGAGCAGGGGGCCGACTGACTACCCGACCACCGAACTCGATCGGCAACCGCAGTCGGTCGCCGACGAGCTGGCACGTGAGATCAAGCGCCTCCGAAAAGGGGCGGGCATGTCTCAGCGCGTACTGGCATCCAAGATCGGCTACTCGCGCCAGTACGTCACGATGACCGAGTGGGAGGACTCGAATCTCCCCTCCTGCGAGCTTGTTGCCGCAATTGACAAGGCCCTTCAAGCAAACGGCGCACTGATCGCGCTTCGGGGCCAGGCCAGCAACGATCAGCAGGCGAGACGGCGTACGCACCCGAGCAAGCCGGATACTTCAGATGAGCCTGGTAAGGCGCTGACTGCCAACGTGTTCAGCCCGTTCAACCTGGAGTCCGTTCCTGCGAGCTACGCGCCTGATTCGTGCTCCGCCACAAGCATCGAGTGGTCCGACGTCGAGGAGGTGAAAGAAGCCACCCGCCGCGCTGCGAATGCTGAGAACCTTCATGGTGGAGGATCGGCGAAAACCATTGGCAGCGAACAGTTGTACAGGTTCGCGCCGCTTGTTCGTGGAAGAGCCGCGTCCGAGACCCGGCGGGCGTTGTTGGAGGCTGTCGGCAACCTGAGCGGCGTCGCCGCCTTCGCTGCCTTTGATGACGGCGACTTCTCCACCGCCGAGCAACACTTCCGATTCGCCCTCTGGTGTGCCGACTCCGCCGGATCGTGGGAGCTCCGAGCGAGCGTGCTCGCCGACATGGCTCGCGTGACGGCCTATACGAACGGCGCGGACGATGCACTCTCGTTGATCGAACTTGCTCAGGTTCGGTCCGACCGGCTGTCCGCTACGACCCGCGCAATGCTCGGTGCATTGCGTGCCCAGTTGCTTGCCGCGCTCGGTCGCAATGATGACGCCCTGAACCAGGTCGCGCGCTCGGACGATGACTTCGCCGACAGCGTGCCCGGCGAAAACGCGCCCTGGATGTGCTACTACGACGAAGCCGAGCACCTGGGTAGCACCGGCAAAGCACTGATCCCTGTTGCACTGGCACGGAATCAGATAGATCTCGCCGCACTCCGGATCAGCCAGGCAATTCGGAGACAGGGCCACGGCTACCCGCGGTCACGTACATTCTCGCTGACACGACTTGCCACCTTGACGATGCGCATCGGTGACCCTTGGGAAGCGGCCCATCTCGGTTTGCAAGCCGCGGGCGAGGCGAAAGAACTTCGGTCCCAACGTATACGCGATGAATTGCAGGTGCTGACACGGGCGTCAATAAAGCACCTTCGCATCCCCGAGGTTTACAGACTTTACAGCGTCCTCACGGATGACCCCGAGGCGATTGAGGTGCCCTTGTGAACCCTGCTGGACCCAAGACTACGGCCCACGAGGTGCTTTCCAGAGCGGCGAGAATCAGCAACATTGACGCGTGCGGCGCTGTGCCGATTCGCGACGGCTCGCACGCGATCTTCGAGTTACCGAATGGGATCGTGGCGCGGATCGGCAAACCTGACAGCTACAGGACGGCGCGTCGGGAACTGTATATATCGCAGTGGCTGAACCAAAATGGCATCGCGACAGTGCAAGCAGTGCACTCGATTCCGCAACCGACAGTGGTGAACGAACGGCCCGTAACCTGGTGGACCCTGATTCCGGACCACAGGTCGTCCACACCTGAAGAGCTGGGCAGGATGCTTCGGCGGTTGCATGCGCTGACGCCTCCAACTGACTTCCCGCTGCCGAGCTACGCACCATTCGACGGACTACGAGAACACATCGAGTCAGCGACCACGATCGATGAAGACGACCGCTCTTGGCTTCTGACGCAGTTCGTGAGGCTGCGGCAACAGTATGACGAACTTGACCATCCGTTGCCGCCGTGCGTGATACATGGCGATGCCTGGCAAGGCAATCTCGTCGTCCCGCGCACTGGTGATCCCATCGTGCTCGACCTCGACAAGGTATCCGTGGGTTGGCGAGAGTGGGATCTCGTTCAATTGGCGGTCGACTACACCGACTTCCAACGGATCACCGACAGCCAATACCAGAGCTTCGTCGACGCCTACGGCGGCTACGACGTAACTCAATGGCCGGGCTATCGAGTACTCGCCGATATCCAGGAGCTCCGATGGGTCGGATTCGCGCTCGGCCGATCGGATACCAGGAAAGCAGCAGCGATCGAAGCCACCCATCGCATCGCATGCCTGCGTGGAGTGATGCCGAAGCCCTGGACTTGGCAGGCACTCTGAGCAGGCTGCGGTAGTAAGTTTCGCTGTGTCAATCGATTTTGCCCTGCTCCCCGGTACCCGGTCGAGTCAGCTCGGCAGGCGGCCGGTTAGTCGCCGAGCAAGCACGATGTGCGGTTGACTTGTTCGGTGATCGACTACGAAGTTGTGCGCGTATTCTGCGGTCCCGGCGGGGAGTTCGGTAATCGGCTCGGTGTGGTTCGCGATGGCGCGGCGGTCGCGGAAGATACGGATCGGCTTGCGCTTGCGCGTCGGCTCGGGTTTGCGGAGACGGTGTTCGTTGATGACGAGATCGATGGAGTCATCGACATCTGGACGCCGTCGGTGCGGCTGCCGTTCGCTGGGCATCCCTGTGTGGGAGCCGCCTGGTTGCTCGGGTCGGCGGAATTGACGACTCGGGCCGGTCGGGTCGAGACTCGTGCTGATGGCGAATTCACCTGGATCACAGCGCAATCCGATTGGGCTCCGCCTCGTACTTTGAAGCAGTTCGATTCGGCCGCTGAAGTGGACGCGCTCGAGGTTCCACCGCCGGGGGAATGGATCTACGCGTGGGCCTGGCAGAGCGAGCCTGACGGTCGGATCCGGGCTCGTGCGTTCCCCGGCCGTGGCGACGGGATCGACGAGGATGAGGCGACAGGTGCTGCCGCGATGCTGTTGACCGCTGCGCTGAACCGTCCCTTGACTATTCGGCAGGGCCGCGGCTCGGAGATCGTGACGACTCCCTGTCCGGGTGGACGGATCGAGGTCGGTGGTCGCGTTCAGCGGTCATAACGATCCTGGCTCGACCATCGGTAATTCGGCTGTCGCCGATTAATTTGGCTCGCCCGACGTGTCTGTATTAGAAGGACCGTTGAGGGGGTGCCTGTGGCACAGGATGACTATGACGTGGTGATCGTCGGCGCGAGCTTGGCCGGGTGCACTGCGGCGCTGCTGTTCTCATCGATGGGTGCGCGGGTTGCGCTGCTGGAGAAGCGGTCGTCGATGGATGTGTACAAGGTGTTGTGTACCCATTCGCTGCATGCCAGTGCCATGCCGGTACTCGAGCGGCTCGATCTGGTGGAAGCGTTGCGGGAGGCGGGCGCGGTACCGAATTATGCGTCCTGGTGGGCCGAATGGGGGTGGATCACACCGGATCACGACGGGACGGTGCCATTCGGCTTGAACCTGCGCAGAGAGACTCTCGATCCGCTGTTGCGTCGGCGGGCAGCGGCCGCGCCCGGGGTCGACCTCATGTTGGGCAGTGCCGTCACCGCGATGCTCGAGCGTGACGGGCGCGTCTGCGGGGTGCGAGCTACTCACGGCAGCAAAGAGATCGAGCTGACCGCACCCCTCGTTGTCGGCGCCGACGGCCGCAATTCCGCGGTCGCCGCGGCAGCAGGTGTCCGGACCAGGGAATCACGCAATCTGCGATTCGGGTTCTTCGCCTATTTCCGCGACTTCCCTGACGATGATGGCCTCAGCCGCGCTTGGTACATGGGCTCGGACTGCGCCTTCTCGTTCATCAATGAGGACGGAATCCGCGTCATCGTCGCGACGCCGAACAAGGCCGACCACCTCGCCGCCTTCAAAGCCGATCTCGCAACATCGTTTCGCGACTACATCCGCGCACTCCCCGACGCGCCCCATATCGAGGACGCCCAGCAGATCTCGAAGTTCATCGGCGTCACGAACTTCCCCCTGTTCCAGCGGAATCCATCGCGTCCCGGCCTGGCCCTCATCGGTGACGCCGCCCTGGCCACCGACCCGGTATGGGGGATCGGAGGTTCCTGGGCCCTGCTCTCCGCCGAATGGCTCGTCGACGCCGTCGCCAAGTCCTTGGACAACGAGCGCGAACTCGACGCCGCGCTGGGCCGCTACGGCGCCCGCCACACCCGAGAGCTGCGCGGCCATCAAGCCCAGATCCGCCGATACGCCCGATCCCGACGCTTCAACTTCGCCGAACGACTCATGTTCTCCGCCGCCGCCCGCGACCAGCAAACCGCCACGCACCTCTACCGATTCGGTACACGCCTCATCACCCCGACCCAACTGCTCACTCCCCGCGCCGTGCTGCGAGCCGGCAAGGTGAACCTGATGCACGCGACGCACTGATCCACCGAGAGAGGGAGCCGGTGTGGCGTTTGGACTTCGATGGGACGCCGAGCGGGAACTGGTGGTGGGCTGGCACGGCGTGTCGCCGACACCAGTTCCCGGTCGCTGTTGTCCCGGTTGTGAGAGGCCCGGGTCGGTACGTGGTCATACCGATTGGAAGTCAGGGGATGAGTGGGCGGACCTGCTCTGCGACGAAGCGGATGAAGCCGGCTGGGTCCGGTTCGTCCGAGGTGGGTTGGAGGACAACGGTGGTGGCGCCTGCTTCGGACCAGCGGAGGACGGTGTCGGCAATCGCGCGGGCGTCGCCGGCTACGCCGACGTCGGGGATGGTGTCGCGGTCTTGGGTGCGGAGGTCGGCGGTGAGTCGGTCGGCGGCGTTGGGGCCGGTGGCGGCGAGGAGGTTCACGACGATTGGGAAGGGGTGGGGTGTGGCGGTGGCGGGGCGGGCGGCGTGGAGGATGTTGGAGGCGGTGCGGATGCCGTCGGCGGGGGTGGCGCTGGTGAGGATTGCGCCGTCGGCGGTTGCGCCTACCAGTTCGAGGGTTCGGGGGCCGGTGGCGGCGGCGAGGATCGGGGGTGCGGTGACGGGTGGCCAGTCGAGGGCTACGTCGTCGAGGTGGATGTAGCGGCCCTTCATGGTGATTCGGTTGCCGGCGAGCAGGCCGTGCAGGGCGTCGAGGTATTCGCGGAGGAGGGTTATCGGGGACGGGACTCGGGCGCCTACCTGGCCCATCCAGTCTTGGACGCCGTGGCCGACGCCCCAGACCGCTCGGCCGGGGAACATGCGTTCCAGGGTGGCGATTTCCATGGCGGTGAGGGCGACATTGCGCAGGGGGACCGGGAGGACGCCGATTCCTATGCGGATTCGGTCGCTCCAGGCGAGGGCGGCTGCGGCGGTGGAGATTCCGCCTTCGAAGAAGCAGTCCTCCCACAGCCACAATTCGTCGAGTCCGGAGTCCTCGGCTGCGCGAACGACCTCGCGCAGCCGCTCCGGAGGGTTCTGTGGCCTGAACACCGCACCGAGCGTCGTCATGCCTTCAGGATTACCAGACGGTACCGACAAGGTCATCACCGCTGTTCAGGATGCCAGTTGGTCGTTCGCGGCGCTGTAGCGGCCCGGCATGAGCTGGCGCAGCGCTGGATCCCAGTGCGAAAGGTGTTGCGGGAAGCAGCGATCCAGGAGGTCGGCCATGATCGCGGGGGCGGTGGAGGCGCCGGGGGAGGCGCCCAGTAGTCCGGCGATGGTGCCGTCGGCTCCGGTGACCAGTTCGGTGCCGAAGGTCAGGACGCCGAGGTGGTCGGGATCGGGCTTGACCAGTTGGGCGCGCTGACCGGCTTGTACGGGGTACCAGTCGGCAGGATCGGCCTCGGGGTAGAAGCGTTGCAGCTGAGCGAATTTGCGCCGCCGCGTCGAGAGTAACTGGCCGATGAGATAGCGGACCAGCGACAGATTCTGCACCCCGGCCGCCAGCAGCGGCAGGATATTGCCCGGCCGCAGGGTGGTGAACAGATCGGTGAGCCTGCCGTGCTTGAGCAAGCGGGTGCTGAAGGTGGCGTAGGGGCCGAAGAGCAGGGACGGTTCGCCGTTCACGATCCGCTTGTCCAGGTGAGGGACCGACATGGGCGGTGCGCCGAGAGCTGCTTGGCTGTAGACCTTGGCCTCGTGCCGGGCGACGATGTCGGGATTGTCGGTGCGCAGGAACTGCGCGCCGAACGGGAAGACCGCATAGCCCCGGACTTCGGGAATCTGGGCCTTCTGCAGCAGTTTCAGCGCATAACCGCCGGCGCCGACGAAGACGAATCTGGCACGGAGGGTGAAGCGGCGCTGCGTCTTTCGCGAGCGCCCACCACTGCGGTCGCGTCCGGTGATCGTCCAGAGGCCATCCGAATCGCGCCGCAGCCCGGTCACTTCATGTCGAAGCGCCACGCGCGCACCACTGTCGGTCATGGTCTGCACCAGTTCGCCCGTCAGCGCGCCGAAGTCGACGTCGGTGCCGCTCTCGATCCGGGTGGCCGCCATCGGTTCGGACCGGTCGCGCCCCGCCACGAGTAGCGGCGCCCACTGGGCGATGGTCTGCGGATCCTCGCTGTACTGCATGGCCGAGAACATCGGCAGCGCCTGCAATGTCGCGTAGCGCCGCCGCAGGTAGGCGACATCGCGTTCACCGAAGACGACGTCCATGTGAGGTGTCGGATTGACGAAACCCCCATCGGGGCGCGGGAATTCACTACGCGCTGCCAGACCTGCCCAGAACTGCCGGGACAGCTGGAACATGCCCGCGATCTCGGCGGCCTTGGCCGGGTCGCCGGGGTCGGGCATGTAGTTGAGTTCGCAGAATCCGGAATGCCCGGTACCGGCATTGTTCCAGGGGTCCGAGCTTTCGCCCGCGATCCGGTCCAGCCGTTCGAGCAGCGTGATCGACCAATCCGGTTGCAATGTGGCGATCAGCGCGCCGAGTGTCGCCGACATGATGCCGCCGCCGATCAGGACGACATCGAGAACCTCTGTCTGCGTGCCGGTTTCGGCGGCGGGTTGCGTGTTCATCGGGGCGTCCTCCTTGTTTTTCGCTGGTCCTGTCATCGTCACGCCGCACCGATTCATCCGTCCAATGTCGAATTCGACCGGATATGATCCAGATATGGATGAAATGTCATCAGCCCAGGTAGAGGCCCTGGTTCCGCTGCTCGCCGCCTTCGAAGCCGCGGCCGGTGAGGGCCACATCACACGCGCGGCCGAGCTGCTCGGAGTCCCGCAATCCTCCCTGAGCCGGCGTTTGAAAGCGGTCGAGCAGACCATCGGCGTGCAGCTGTTCCAGCCGGTGGGCCGCCGCGTCGCGCTCACCGCCGCCGGGCACGAGTTGTTCGAGCGCACGCGTGGTCTGGTGCGGTCCCTCGGTGATGCCATCGACGTGGTGCGCAGCAATGCCGACCCCGACAGTGGTCTGGTGCGTTTCGGTTTCCCGCTCACCCTCGGACCGGTCAGCATCCCCTCACTGTTAGCGGACTTCCATGCCGGCGCACCCCGCATCCGCCTGCACCTGGTGCAGGCGCACGGCAGCGCGCTGGTGGACATGCTCGGCGACGGACGCCTGGACCTGGCCGTCATGATCCCGGTCCCGGCCGAGCTGCCTTCGATCATCTTGGGCCATCAGCCGATTCACCTCTATGTCGCGCGCACTCATCCGCTCGCGGCCCGTACCGAGGTCGAGTTCGGCGACCTTGCCGGTGAGGAGTTCATCGCCAATCCGCCCAGCTTTCACCTGCGTCGACTGTTCGATTCCTGGTGTGCCGAGGCCGGATTCACCCCGCATGTCGCGTTGGAGACGACCGAATTCGAGACCCTGCGCGCCTTCGTCGCGCATGATCTGGGCATCGCTGTCCTGCCCGCCCCGGAGACCCCGCATCCGGACCTGGTCAGGATCGATCTCGCGGGTGAGCATGACCGCAGCATAGGTTTGGTCTCCGGTAATCATCGCCCGACTCCGGCGGTGGCGCGGCTGCGCGAGCATGTTGCCGCGCATGCCATGTCGTATCTGCCTCGCACCGATAAGACCGTCTAGTCTGGTTCGAGGCGCTGCGGCTCCTCGCGCCGAACTTCCACGGGCAAACCGATCCGGGGGGACAGGAGGCCGCAATCACGGCACCGGACACTGCGACAACGAGCGGGCGGCAGCCGCGCAAGCGACTGGTGCTGGCGATCTGCTGCACCGCGGTGCTGATGGCGAATCTCGACACCACCGCACTCAACGTCGCACTGCCGTCCATCGGCCGTGAGCTGCACGCCTCGGTCTCGAGCGCACAGTGGGCGGTCGCGGCCTACACGGTGGTGCTGGCGTGTCTGCTCATGCTGTTCGGGTCGATCGCGGATCGCATCGGCCGCCGCACCGTGTTCCAGGCCGGGCTGGTGGTCTTCGGCACCGGCTCGCTGCTGTGCAGCCTCGCGCCGAGTCCGGGCTGGCTGGTGGCCTTCCGGATGGTGCAGGCCGTCGGCGGGGCCATGCTCAATCCGGTCGCCATGTCGATCATCATCAACGTGTTCCCCCGGCCCGCCGAACGCGCGCGGGCGGTGGGCGCCTGGAGCGGCACCACAGGCATCAGCATGGCCGCGGGCCCGGTCATCGGCGGCGCGCTGGTGGATGCGATCGGATGGCGGGCGATCTTCTGGATCAACGTGCCGATCGCCCTGTGCGCCTTCGTACTAACCACGCGATTCGTGCCGCAATCGAGGGCCGCGGTGGCGCGGCGGCTGGATCCGGTCGGGCAGCTGCTCGTCATCGGGCTGCTCGGCCCACTGGTGTTCGCGATTATCGAAGGGCCGCACCGGGGTTGGGGTTCGCCGGTGACGATCGGGTGCCTGCTACTGAGCCTGGTGTGTGTGGTGGGACTGCTGAGTTACGAACCGCGGCGGACCGATCCGCTGATCGAGGTGCGGGCCTTCGCTTCGCCGCCGTTCGCGGGCGCGGTGGTGATAGCGATCTGCGCGTACATCGCCATGGGCGGATTCCTGTTCCTGAATACCTACTTCCTGCAAGGGGTTCGCAACGATCGGCCGTTGGTGGCCGGCCTCGAGCTGTTGCCGATGGCCGCGGCGATGCTGGTGGCGGGCCCGCTGTGGGGTCGCAGCACCGCTGAGCGGGGGGATCGCCTCACCCTCACCGTCGGCGGTGCGCTGACCACATTCGCTGCCGTCCTGCTCACCTTCACCTTCGACGGCGGCAATCAGGTGCTGCTGCTGTTCGGTTATGCCGTCTTCGGTCTCGGGATCGGCTACCTGAATACGCCGATCACGACCATCGTCACCTCGGGTTTGCCGCGTTCGGAGGCGGGAGTCGCCGCCAGCATCGCCACCACGTCCCGCCAGATCGGCCAATCGCTGGGTGTCGCGATCATCGGTTCGATTCTGGCCGCGACCCCGGGCGCCCTGGACTCGGTCGCGGCCTTCCACACACCGGCTCGCATCTGCTGGTCGGTGCTCACGGGTGCGGCACTGACGGCTCTGCTCGTTGCCCGCGTCGCACCAGCACGATCAGCATCCCCGCGCACGACATCGCGACGACGGCCGAAAACCACTGCACCGCAGTGAGCAGCCCCGCCGCGGTGGCGAGGAATCCGACGCCGATCACGGGGAGTCCGACGCCGAGGTAGGCGATGACATAGAAGGTCGACACCACCTCGGCATGCCGATCGACCGGAGCGGCGTGATTGATCGCGGTCAGACCACCCAGGAAGACCGATCCATGGCCCGCCCCGGCCGCGACAGTGGCTGCGAGCAGCATGGCAAGGGAAGAGATCTGACCGGCGATCGCCAGCAGGACCAGCCCGCCGGCCAACAGGGGCAGACCCGAGAGTTCCAGCGTGCGTGCGGGTTTCCCGTAACCGGCCAGCTGCGTCAGTGCCGAGCACGCCAGCAGCAATGCGACCGCCGCTCCGGCGACGGCCAGATTGTGGCTGCGCGACAGCGAGGTGACATAGGTGGGGATGAGGGTCAGGAACACCCCGACCACGGCGAAGCCGAGGAAGGTGACGGTCCCGCTGAAGGCGAAGATCGGTCCCATGCCCGCCGGAATGCTGGGCCGGCGCGGTCGCCACCGCACGTTCGGCCGGGTCTCCGGAGTGGTCGCGATGATGAACGCCGCAGGTACCAACAGCGCGATCTCGACCACGAACGGCACCACATGCGGGGCCGGAAGGTATTGCGCGAGAACACCTCCCAGCAGTGGCCCCGCACCGAGCCCACCGGCGGACGCCACCGTGGAAACCAGTGCGGCACGCCGCCGGTTCCCGGTCGGTTCGAGTTCGGCCAGTGCGGCAGTCAAAGCGCCGGAGGCTGCGCCCAGTGCAATGCCCTGCACTATGCGGGCGGCGAACAGCCACACCACATTCGTCGCCAGCGCGAATCCCAGCGCGCCCAATACCGCCAGCGCGGTGGCGGGCAGCAGTACGCGGCGGCGTCCGATCGCATCGGAGAGCGGCCCGGCCACCAGCAATGACGGAATCAGCACTGCCACGTAGACGGCGAAGATCAGCGTGACGACCAACGGGGAGAACCCGAAACGCTGCTCGTAGTCGCGATATAGGGGAGTAGGCAGGTTCGTTCCGGTCAAGAGGATCAGCAGCGTGTAAGCCGTGGCCCAGAATCGCCATCGGCCACGCGAATCGGGTTGCGGGGTAAGGAGATCGGTGCGCGCGGTATCGGCGTATGCGAGTCGCATGATGCAGCTCCAGACAGGAATCCATGTTCGGACTTCTCGAACATAGCATCATGTTCGAGAAATATGAACATGATGATTTAGAGTGGACCCATGGCAAGCCGAGCCGCCACCGCACTGGTGCACCCCGACCGCGAGGACATCCGATTCACCAATGTCCTGTCCGCCCTGGGCGACCCGGTGCGGCTGGCCATCGTCGCCCGCCTCGCCGAGGCCGGACCCGGTGAGGAACTGGCCTGCACCACCTTCGCGCTGCCCGTCAGCAAGTCCACGCAGAGCGGACATTTCAAGTACCTGCGCGAAGCCGGCGTGATCCAGCAGCGCGACGAGGGCATCCGGCGCATGAACAGCCTGCGCCGCGCTGACCTCGACGCCCTGTTCCCCGGCCTGCTGGACATGGCCATCGTGCAGGGCCGCGAGGTGATCGCCGGCTGGTGACCGGATCCGGGAAGCACCCGAATCTCTGTGACCCTCCTCAGAGTTCCTTGAAAGTCGGCGGGTAGGTTGGGGCCACTCGTGCGGAAACTGCCGGTCGGGTAGTGATGTGCGGGTGCAGAGCAGGCCAAACGACCGGAGGGATGAACATTTGAAGCTTCAGATGACCGGACGCGTCGCGGTCGCCGCGCTGGCTGTCGTTGCCGCGCTGAGCTTGTCGGCGTGTGGTAGCGGCAGCAAGACTTCGTCGACCGCCTCGTCCACCACGCATTCCGCCGCGACGACCAGCGCAGCGCCCTCGTCCAACGAGCCGCCCGTGCCTTCCGTCGCGGAACTGAATCAGGAACTCCAGCAGGTGCTGGATCCCAACGTGCCGGACAGCACCAAGGTCGGATACCTCGAGAACGGCGCGCAGGCGCTGCAGAAGGATCCGCAGATGATCGACAAGCTGGTGCAGGCCTACCAGCAGAACAATGCCAAGATCGATGTCACCGACGTGACCTCCCTGGGTGATTCGCTCTCGGCCACGGTGAACTTCTCCATCAACGGCGGCGCACCCAATGTGGCGACCGTTCCGTTCGTTGCGCAGGACGGCAAGTGGGTCCTGCAGATGAGCTGGGCGTGCAACGCCCTGCAGAACCTGAGCCAGAGCTCGCCCGCGTGCAGCTGAGCTGACCGGAGTGCGCCGGCATCCGCGTGGTGCGGATGCCGGTCCTCACCGGCTCGGCGCGACCAGGTCCGCGGCCGGGGTCCGGCCCGTAACGCGTTGCAGCAGTGGTGAAACCACCAGCGGCAACGCGAGTTCGAACACGATCATGGCCTTGAAGAAGGCATCCGGCCAGCCGACGTAGGCCACGGTCAGCAACCTGACCAGCCCGCCGACGAAGAACACGAGCATGAGCAGGTGAATCAGCCCTGCGTGCCGGTCGAGATCGCGCGCGGCCCAGATGCAGGCGAGGCCGTAGGCGAGGAACACCACCATCGCCATCCGAATATCCCCGTCGAGGCTCGGATTGGGCGTATTCGCGCCAGGAATGGTCTTCGGTCCGATGAATATGTGCGCCAAGGCGATTGCGCTGCACCCGATGCCGAAAACGATCAGGATCCATTGCACTGCGGTACGCATGACTGCTCCCTTCCCCCGAAGTGACACCACCCTTAGTGGATATGTGTCTACTAGCGTGCGGACAAGCCTACGACCGGTAGTAGACACGCGTCAACTAGTCTTGGGCGCATGCCACCCCGTCGCCGGCTCACCCCCGACCAGCGCCGAGCCGAACTGCTCGCCGCCGGAACGCAGCTGTTCGCCGAACGCCCCTACGACGAGGTCCAGATGGACGAGATCGCCGCCCGCGCCGGCATCTCCCGCGCCCTGCTCTACCGGCATTTCCCCAGCAAACGCGTCCTGTTCGCGGCGATCTACCAGCAAGCGGCCGACACCCTGGTCTCCGGCATCGAACTCGACCCCGCCGTCTCACTGCCCGACCAGGTCGCCGCCGGCCTGGACGCGCACTTCGACTACTTCGAGAACAACCGCCACACCGTGCTCGCCGCCAACCGATCCCTGGCCGGCGACCCGGTCGTGCAGGCGATCATCACCGCCGAACTCGCCTCGCTGCAGCAGCAGATGCTCGACACCACCGGCCTGACCGGCGCATCGCGCGAGATCACCGCCGCGATCCTGCTCGCCTGGCTGACCTTCGTCCACACCCTGTGCCTGGACTGGCTCGAAAACGACACCATCACCCGGGACCAACTGCGCGCCACCTGTATCGGCGCCCTGGCCGGCGCCCTCGGGGCCGCGCACGAATCAGCCGGAGACATTGTCTGACAAGATGACCGAGTGATTGCCTCGATCATCGTTGTAGCGGTTGTGGTGGCCCTTTGGGCTTTGCTGGCGGCTCGTTTGGAGCGCTGGCGGATCAGCGCACCCATGATCGTGGTGGCCGCCGGCATGGCCATGGGCCTGACAACGCACAACACCATCGGCGAGACCCTCAATACCCATGTCGCGCTGAAGGCCGCCGAAATCATCCTGGCGATCCTGCTGTTCGTCGACGCGACCGAAGTGCGCGGCGGCATGCTCGGCAAGGAACCCGGCGCCGCGCTGCGAGTGTTGTTCCTGGCCATGCCATTGAGCATGGCCGCGGCCGTGGTGCTGGGCTGGTGGCTGCTACCCGGAAACGGCTGGCCCGTCCTGCTGGTCATCGCCTGCGTCGTGATGCCCATCGATATGGCCCCCGCTGCCGCGCTGGTGCGCGATCGCCGCATCCCCGCGCGAGTTCGCAACGTGCTCAATGTCGAGAGCGGCTACAACGACGGAATCGCCTCTCCCATCATCCTTTTCGCACTCGCGCTGGCCGCCGACAATCCCGGCGGCAACACCCCCTGGGACGCGCTGGCCTCAGCGGGCCCGTCGGCCTTGAAAGCGATTGCCGTGGGCCTGGTCCTGGGCGGCGCGCTGGCCTGGTTGGTGAGCCGCAGCGAACGCGCCGAGCTGATGAGCGCGCAATCGAAACGCCTGGCGCTGGTGGCCGCACCGCTGCTGTCCTACGGCGTGGCCGTCGCGCTGTCGGGCAACGGGTTCGTCGCCTCGTTCGTGTGCGGATTCGTTTTCCACTACGCGCGCCGCGAGGCCGAGAACCACCGCGATCTCGAACTGCTCGACGATATCGGCTTCCTGCTCACGGTCGTCATGTGGTTCGTCTTCGGCAATACCATCGTCTTCGCGCTGTGGGGCGGGGTGAGCTGGCGCGTGGTCGTGTTCGCCGCGGCCGCCCTGACCGTACTGCGCATGGTCCCGGTCGCCGTGTCGCTGATCGGCTCCGGGCTCAAACGCGTCGAGGTGCTGCTGATCGCGTGGCTCGGGCCGCGCGGCACCACCTCGATCGTGTTCGGCCTGCTCTCGTTCAACATGCTGCACGATGCCGACGCGGACCTGGTGTTGTCCGTCCTGGTCGTCACGGTGCTGGGCAGCGTGCTGGTGCACGGCATCGGCTCGCCACTGACGATGCGCACCTATTCGCGGTAGTGCGTCAGGATCTCCCGGATCGACTTGGTGACGGGCAGTTCACCATCCAGCGGAACCCACCGGTACGCGGCGTAATTGGACAGCCGCACCGGCGCCGCGGCCGCCACATCGACCGCGAAATGCTCGCGCCGCACCGTTTTTCCCGCATTGTCCAGATAGTCGAAGCTGCCCAGGTGGCGCACCACATCGGCGACGGTCAGCCCGGTCTCCTCGCGCATGGCACGCGCCACCGCGGCAGCCAGAGGCTCGCCGGCGCGCACGATGGTGCCGGGTAGATAGAGCTGTTCGCGCACGGCCGCGTGATCGTCGCGGTCGAGTAGCAGTACCGCACCGTCGCGTTCCAGCACGACACCCACTCTGAGCGCGACCCCATCGGCCTCGGCCTGCTCCTGCAATTCGGACAGAACCGATTCACCGATGGACTGCTTCGGTGAAACCTCGAAATCCCACACTGCACACCACATCCCATAGGCCGGACGCCGTCGACCGGCAGTACTACCACGCTACTTGGGTGCAATCGGCCCGCGGCAGGGGTCTGTACGGAATTCGGTGCATCTCCACCGAACCGAGCCACAACCAGGAAATTCTTCTCAATTTGGACACGCCGAACCAGGGCCCCAGCCTTTTTGACCAGACCGGTTGCGGCAATCACGGCAGATACCTGGAATAGTTGGGGCTGCACGCACAGAGACCGAGGCGAAAGCGGGGATGTTGGTGACTTCGACTGACGGTGTGAGCGGGGTAAGCACGGTGAAGGAGACGCCGTCGCCGGCACCGAGCACCCTCGATCGCGATGTCCAGGTTCTGGAGAAAGCGATCTATGAAGTCAAGCGGGTGATCGTCGGCCAGGACCGGCTGGTGGAGCGACTGCTCGTCGGTGTACTCGCCAAGGGCCATGTACTCCTCGAGGGCGTGCCCGGTATCGCCAAGACCCTGGCCGTGGAGACCTTCGCGAAGGTCGTGGGCGGCAGCTTCTCCCGAGTGCAGTTCACTCCCGACCTGGTGCCCACCGACCTCGTCGGTACGCGCATCTACCGCCAGGGCCGCGAGGAATTCGACACCGAGCTCGGCCCGGTGGTCGCGAACTTCGTGCTCGCCGACGAGATCAACCGTGCACCCGCCAAGGTGCAGTCGGCGCTGCTCGAGGTGATGGCCGAGCGGCACGTGTCCATCGGCGGCAAGACCTACCCGATGCCGAACCCGTTCCTGGTCATGGCGACCCAGAACCCCATCGAGAGCGAAGGCGTGTACCCGCTGCCCGAGGCGCAGCGTGACCGCTTCCTGTTCAAGGTGATCGTGGACTACCCCTCGGTGGAGGAGGAGCGCGAGATCATCTACCGGATGGGCGTCACCCCGCCGGAGGCCAAGGCCATCCTCGATCCCGAGGAACTGGTGCGCCTGCAGAACGTGGCCGCCAGTACTTTCGTGCACCACGCGCTGGTCGACTACGTGGTCCGCGTCATCGCCGCCACCCGGAAGCCGCTCGACTTCGGCATGCAGGATGTGGCCGGCTGGATCTCCTACGGCGCCTCCCCGCGCGCCAGCCTCGGCATCATCGCCGCGGCGCGTGCGGTGGCGCTCATCCGCGGCCGCGATTACGTGGTGCCGCAGGACGTCGTCGAGGTGATCCCGGATGTGCTGCGCCACCGCCTGGTGCTGTCCTACGACGCGCTGGCCGACGAGGTCTCGCCCGACGATGTGATCCGCCGGGTACTGCAGACCGTGGGTCTGCCGCAGGTGGCCCCGCAGGCGGTCGCCCCGAACTCCGCCGCGCAGGCCGCGCCGGCGCTGGCCGCGCCGCCGGTCATGGGTCCGCACGGTGCGCCCGCGCCGGGTCAGCCGGTCCCGCCGCAGGCGCAGGGCGTTCCGTCGCAGGGCATCCCGCAGCCGCCGAACGGTCAGCCGTCCGGAATTCCCGGCCAGCCCCAGAAGTGAGGCGCCGGAACAGGTTGCGCCCGTGACTATTCCAACTCCCAGCGCTGCGTCGCACGCCCCGCCCTCCTTCGCGTCGGGGCAGTTGACCGACCCGAGGTTGACCGCGGCGTTGAAGACGCTCGAACTCACCGTGCGCCGCCGCCTGGACGGGGTGCTGCACGGCGACCATCTGGGCCTGATCCCGGGCCCGGGCTCCGAACTCGGCGACGCCCGCGAATATCAGCCGGGTGATGATGTGCGCCAGATGGATTGGTCGGTGACCGCGCGCACCACCCATCCGCACGTGCGGCAGATGATCGCCGACCGGGAACTCGAGACCTGGCTGGTGGTGGACCTGTCCGCCAGCCTCGACTTCGGTACCGCCCTGTGCGAGAAGCGGGATCTGGTGGTGGCGGCTGCGGCCGCGATCACCCACCTGACCAGCGGCGGCGGTAACCGCATCGGCGCGGTGGTGGCCAATGGCCAACAGCTGATCCGCATTCCGGCCCGCAGCGGCCGGGTGCACGCGCAGTCCATGCTGCGCAAGATCGCGACCACCCCGCACGCCCCCGACGGGGTGCGCGGTGATCTGCGCGGCGCCATCGAGGCCCTGCGCCGGCCGCAGCGCAAACGCGGCCTGGCCGTGGTCATTTCCGACTTCCTCGGCGAGATCGATTGGCAGCGTTCGCTGCGGGCCATTTCCGGCCGCCACGACCTGCTCGGCGTCGAGGTGCTCGATCCGCGCGATCTGTCGCTGCCGGATGTGGGGGACGTGGTCCTGCACGATCCGGAGACCGGTCATACCCGCGAATTCAGCGTGACCCCGTCGCTGCGTGCCGATTTCGCGCGCGCCGCGCAACAGCATCACGAGGAGGTCGAGGCCGTGCTGCGCAGTTGCGGCGCGCCCGTGATGACGCTGCGCACCGATCGGGACTGGATCACCGACGTGGTCCGCTTCGTGTCCACCCGGCGCCACACCTTCGGCGCCCCGAACTCCGGACGGGTGTCGCGATAGTGAGTATTTCCGGAACACCTTTCAGCATCTCGGGTTTCACCTCCGCGCTGTGGCTGGGCTTCATCGTCGCACTGGTCATCATCGCGTTGATCTATGTGCTGGTGCAGCGGCGCCGGCGCAAGCACATGCTGCGGTTCTCCAATATGGAGCTGCTCGAACAGGTTGCGCCGGTGCGGCCCAAGCCGTGGCGGCATGTGCCTGTGGCGCTGACGCTGGTCGGTTTGCTGTTCCTGACCATCGCCGCGGCCGGACCGACCGCGGCGAAGAAGGTGCCGCGCAATCGCGCGACTGTGATCCTGGTGATCGACGTGTCGCTGTCGATGGAGGCGACCGACGTGCCGCCCAGTCGCATTCAGGTGGCCCGCAAGGCCGCCAAGCAGTTCGCGGACGGGCTCACCCCGGGCATCAACCTGGGTCTGGTCACCTTCGCGGGTACCGCTTCGGTGCAGGTCTCGCCGACGACCAATCGTGAGGCGGTGAAGGCGGCCATCGACAATATGAAGCTGGCCGAGCGCACCGCGACCGGTGAAGGCATCTTCACCGCACTGCAATCGGTGGACACGCTCGCCTCGGTGCTCGGTGGCGCGGAGACGCCGCCGCCCGCGCGGATCGTGCTCATGTCCGACGGTAAGCAGACCGTTCCCGATGATCAGGATGTCGAGAATCCGCGCCACGGCTTCGTCGCCGCACGACTGGCGAAGCAGAAAGGCATTCCGATCTCGACGATTTCGTTCGGTACCACGTGGGGCACCGTCGATATCCCCGATCCGGACGGTAAGGGCTCGCAGCGGGTGCGGGTGCCGGTCGACGATGACGCGCTGCACGAGATCGCGAATCTTTCCGGCGGCGAATTCTTCACGGCGTCCTCGCTCGAGGAGCTGAGCAGCGTGTACGCCAAGCTCGATGAGCAGATCGGCTACGAGATGACGATGGGCGATGCGAGCCGGCCGTGGCTGTTGCTCGGTTTGCTCGTGACCGCCGCGGGTGTGACCACCGCTCTGGTCTATCGTCAGCGTCTGCCGTAACTCGGTACCGCGCGCCGACTCCCGAATACGAACAGATAGGTTTGCCTCTATGTCGAACATCACATCCCGGTCGGTATTGGTGACTGGTGGTAACCGCGGCATCGGCCTCGCGGTCGCCCAGCGCCTGCTCGCCGACGGACACAAGGTGGCCGTGACCCATCGCGGGTCCGGCGTGCCCGAGGGCCTCTTCGGCGTGAAATGCGATGTCACCGATAGCGAATCGGTCGATCGCGCGTTCACCGAGGTGGAGGCGCACCAGGGTCCGGTAGAGGTCATCGTGGCGAACGCCGGCGTCGTGGACAACACGCTGTTCATGCGCATGAGCGAGGAATCGTTCACCAAGATCATCGACGCCAACCTCACCGGTGCGTGGCGAGTCGCCCAGCGGGCCAACCGCAACATGCTGAAGAACCGCTGGGGCCGGGTCATCTTCCTGGGTTCGGTTGTCGGCCAGGTGGGTGCGCCCGGTCAGGTCAACTACGCGGCCGCCAAGTCCGGTCTGATCGGTATGGCGCGCGCCATCACCCGTGAGGTCGGCAAGCGCAATATCACCGCGAATGTGGTGGCGCCGGGCATGATCGACACCGATATGACCCGCGACGAGATGACCCCCGAGATGCGCAAGGCCGCCCTCGACTTCATCCCCGCGGCCCGCATCGGCCAGCCCGAGGATGTCGCCGCGGCGATCAGCTTCCTCGCCTCCGACGACGCCTCCTACATCTCCGGCGCGATCATCCCCGTCGACGGCGGAATGGGCATGGGCCACTGAGCCTTCGGCTCAGTTAGGCTCTGCGTTCTGAACTCCCCTGGCCACGCACTTTTCAACGAGGAGAACCGACCAACCCATGGGTGGATTGCTCGAAGGCAAGACCGTACTCATCACCGGCATCATCACCGATTCCTCCATCGCCTTCCATGCGGCCGCCAAGGCGCAGGAGCAGGGCGCGAAGGTGATCATCACCGGTATTCCGGAGCGGCTGCGGCTGATCGACCGGATCGCCAAGCGGCTGCCGCAGGAGGTTCCCCCGGCCATCGGCCTCGATGTGACCAATGAGGAGAACCTGGGCGAGCTGGCCGACAAGGTCCGCGAGCTGGCTCCCGAGGGCATCGACGGTGTGCTGCACTCGATCGCGTTCGCCCCGCGCACCCTGATGGGCCCGGAGGCCCTGCCGTTCCTCAACGGCCCGGGCGCCGACGCCGCCAAGGCCTTCGAGATCTCGGCCTGGTCGTATGCCTCGCTGGCCCGCGCCGTGCTGCCGGTCATGAACGAGGGCGGCTCCATCGTCGGCATGGACTTCGATCCGCGCACCGCGATGCCGTACTACAACTGGATGGGCGTGGCCAAGGCCGCGCTGGAGTCGGTCAACCGTTACGTGGCGCGAGAGGTGGGCGAGGCCAAGCGCATTCGCTCCAACCTGATCGCCGCGGGCCCGATCAAGACCCTCGCCGCCAAGGCCATCGCGGGCACCGCCACCGATGACGCCAAGCAGCTCAACATGCTCAACACCTACTGGGACGGCGCCTCCCCGATCGGCTGGGATGTCGACGACCCGACCGTGGTCGCCAAGTCCGTGGTCACCCTGCTGTCGGATTGGCTGCCCGGCACGACCGGCTCGATCATCTACGTCGACGGCGGCGCCAGCCACAACACCTGGTTCCCGGCGGACGGCTTCGGCGCCAACTGATCCGGACCCGGTACGAGTTGTAAGGAGGAGAGCAGTGGCCACCCGGTTGCAACCAGGTGAAGGGGAGCCCCAGGCTCGTGAAGTGGACGCC
Organism: Nocardia sp. NPDC088792; assembly: GCF_044750615.1. Lineage (NCBI taxonomy): Bacteria > Bacillati > Actinomycetota > Actinomycetes > Mycobacteriales > Nocardiaceae > Nocardia > Nocardia sp. NPDC088792. The sequence goes on along the minus strand of NZ_JBIVKC010000003.1, from coordinate 1,602,859 downwards.
CTGCTACTGCTGTCCTTCGGCGGTCCCGAGCGCCCCGAGGACGTGATGCCGTTCCTGGAGAACGTCACTCGGGGCCGGGGCGTACCGCCCGAACGCCTCGCCGAGGTCGCACAGCATTATCTGCACTTCGGCGGGGTATCACCGATCAATGCCTTGAATCTGGACATCATCAAAGCCATCGAGGCCGAATTCGCTACCCGCGGCATCGATGTGCCGGTGTATTTCGGCAATCGCAATTGGCATCCGATGGTGGAGGACACCGTCGAGCGCATGCGCGCGGACGGAATCCGTTCCGCTCTGGTGTTTCCCACTTCCGCATGGGGTGGATATTCGGGGTGCAAGCAGTATCACGAGGACATCGCACGCGCCCGTGCCGCGGTGGCCGATGCCCCCGAATTGGTGAAACTGCGCCAGTATTTCGATCATCCGCTGCTGATCGACGCTTTCGCCGACGCCATTCGCGCCGCGGTGGCCGAACTACCCGCCGAGCGCCGCGAACGTGCCCGGCTGGTTTTCACCGCGCATTCCATCCCGGTGTCGGCCGACAATGCCTCCGGTCCGCCGGGGGAGCAGGCCCTCTACAGCCGGCAGGTGACCGAATCGGCGCGCCTGTGCGCCGCCGCAACCGGATTCGACGACTATGACGTGGTGTGGCAGTCACGCTCGGGCCCGCCGCAGGTGCCGTGGCTGGAACCCGACATCCTCGACCATCTCGACGCGCTCGGCGAGCGTGGCGTGGATGCCGTGGTGCTGTGTCCCGTCGGCTTCGTCTCCGACCACCTCGAGGTGATCTGGGATCTCGACAACGAAGCCAAGGAGCGCGCCGGCGAACTGGGCATGGCCTTCGCCCGTGCCGCCACCCCGGGCCCGGATCCGCGTTTCGCGCGCTTGGTCGCCGACCTGGTGGGCGAATACCGCACCGATGCGAAACCGCTGCAACTGAGCGATTTCCCGAGCCTGGGCTGCACCGCCAACGGTGTCACCTGCGTCGTCGGCTGCTGCGACATGCCCGCCCGCCCGCGCCGGTCATGAGCCTATTGCACCCCTCGACGAGCGCGTCGCTCCGGCGAAATGTAGTCTCGCGCCGGTGAATAGAGTGAGCAATGCTTCGGGGCAACGCAGGCAGGCCGGCTATTCGGGCGGGTCCCGCAGTGGCGGTGCGGCCGCCCAGAAGCGGATGTTCGGTAAACCCGACTGGTTCCTGGTCTTCCCGCTGCTGGGACTGTTCCTGGCCGCCTTCATCTGTGCGGTGCTGGCTGCCTCGACGATCATCGCCGTGGTGCTGGTGCTGATCGGTGTGGTGCTGGTGGTCGCGGACAGCTGGCTCAACCGCTGAGACCGGCTGCGGCCTCGATTCCATATCCGGGCGTTTCACCCGTTAACATCGCTGTGCAGCACAGACGATGAGGGGGAAGCGTGACCGCGCCTGGAAACGAGCCGCAGCCACAACGGATTCCGATCCGGGGTCCGATCATGGCGGCGTCGATTGCCAGTGCCGTGGCTGTGCTGGGAATCGGCGCGGCGATCACCTTCGGCGTTCTGTATTCCGGTGCGCACGATATTGCCGCCGACCGGGATTCGACGGTCGCCCAGCTGCAGCAAGAGGTTTCCGACAACGGCCGCAGCAAAGCAGCCACCAAAGCAGCCTGTGATTTCGCGGGTCTGGTCGGCACCTATGACGCGGAAAACCTCGACACCTACTTCACCGCGGTGATCAATGCCTCGACCGGCACCTGGCGCAAGAACTTCTCCGACGGCTCCGATGCGCTGAAGATCCAGCTCACTTCGCTGCAGGCGCGCAGTCAGGTGGCCGAAACCCATTGCGGGCTGGCCGCACTCGATGCGCACAGCGCGCAGGTCGTGGTGATCGTCAAGCAATCGCGGACGAATTCGGCGGTGCCGAACCCGGACGCGCTCACCGTCCCCATGGTGCTGACCCTCGATGAGCAATCCGACGGCCGCTGGCTGGTCAGCGGGTTGTCCTCGCCCGCGCTGTGAGGCGTTGCCGCAGGACAGGCCGCGGGGCTATTTCAGGACGTTCACCGCACGGGCGATGACCAGGCTCACCGTCACCAGCGAGATCGCGGACTGGACCATCATCAGCGTCTTCGCCCACCGCGACATCGGCATCACATCGGTGGGGCTGAACGCGGTCGCGTTCGTGAACGACAAATACAGGTAGTCCGGAAACTGCGGTTCCCAATTCGGGTCGGCCAGATCCTGGTTCTGCATCTGCACGAACAGGAAATCCGGATACGGCTTGCGCACATGAGCGCGCGCCGCCGGCCCGCCGCGGTCGAAATCCCAATACCAGAGCGCGAATACGAGCACATTCGACAGCCACACCCCGCCGCCCGACATCAGCAGGCCGGCCGCATTGTCACTGATACGGCCATCGATCAAGGCCCGGACCAGGTGAATGACCGACCAGATCATGGCGAAACCGAGCAATGCCATCAGCAGCAAGCCGATACGGCGCAGCCACGTCTCCTCGCGATCGAGGCGGAAGGGACTGGCGATGACCAGGACGAGCAGCATAGCCAACCCGATCGCCGGGACCAGCCAGCGCGGGCCTGCCGTGAACCCGGCGGGTAGATAGAACTGCAGGATCAAAAAGCCCACCATGGCCGCGGTCGCCCACCAGCGGGATTCACCGGCGGTACGCCGCGCCCATGCAGGTACCTGATCATCACTGTCGGGCGTATTGCTGTCGGGGGCGTCGCCGTTCTGGCTGTCCGTGGCGGTCACCCGAGCAGTATGCCCGTCTGTTCAACGCGATCGTTGGATGCGAGGATCATGAACATCCCACCCTTCAGAAGATCAGGTATCGAAAGGAGGACCCGCATGTTCGGTCATCGGCTCATCGCTCCGCTGCTGTTCACGACGGCGGCCACCTGCCTGGCACTCGTCCCCGTCACCGCCTCGGCCCAGGCCCCCGCCTCGATCAGCGTCGACTCGGCCCTCACCTACAACGTCACCACCCTCGCCATCGACGGCACCGCGACCTGCACCGGCGGCGGCACCGCCGGAGTCACGGTCGTGAACGCCTCGCTCGCTCAAATGTTCCAGGGCGGCGTCGGCGGCCCCATCGCCATCCAGCTCAACGGCCCGGTCATGGTCAATTGCGACGGCACCCAGCAAAGCTGGACCGGCCAGCTGGTCGCCCCCGGCCGCGCCCTGCCCAACGACTCGGGCGGCACCCTCACCGTCACCCTGGCCCAGGGCTCCAGCACCATCGCCACCACCGGCCCCCAACCCGTGCACATCACCACCTGATAGCGCCGGGTGACCTGAAATCGGCCGGGGGAGCGGCGATTTCAGGTCGATGGTGACCTCAGTGGATGGGTGCGATATCCGCGACGAACAGTTCGAGTCGCCGCCCGGCGACGCGCGCGGCGAGCGGCAGCCCCGGACCGGCCGACGCGCGGTCGACGACGCGGGGGTTGACGAGGTGATACTGCCGGAAGGCCGAGCGGGTGTCGGCTTCACCGGCGGCGAGGATGTTCTTCACCCAGTCGGTGCGGCCGTGGCCCAGCGCCACGTAGAACTTGTCCCCGGACCGGAAGGCGTTGACTGGTGTGGCGAAGGGGCGTCCGGATTTGCGGCCGTGATGCTCGAGGACGGCGAATCCGGGCAGGTAGGGCGCGAGCGGGCGGATGACCGGGTTCATGTACTTGGTCTGGAAGCGATCGAACCACGCGGGAAACATGCTGACTGGGCGGTCGGTTGTCGACATGTCGGCACCCTACGCCGCGGTCGTGCGCGCGGGAAGCTCCGCGGCGGTCCGCGCGGATCTGACGATGCTCGGAACGAGCATGGCCAGCAATGTCATATCGAGGGGCGCCCAGACCGCGGACATGCGATTGTGCACGAATCCCACGGAGACGCCGGAACCCGGATCGGTCCATCCACCGGATCCGAACGCGCCCAGATGGCCGTAGCCGTGCAAGGCCCGCGGTGCCGGGAAGGTGTGGAAACCCAAGTGCCAGAACGGAACTGCTAGGGCACGATCGAGCTGATAGGTCTCGATCTTCGCCGTCGCACGCACCGTATCGGTGGAGAGAAACGGCTTCCCGTCGACGAGGCCGTAACAGGCGTACGCGCCATACATCTTCGCCAATGCCCGGGCGGTACATACACCGTTGCCGGCAGGCAGTTGGGTCTGATGCAGGATCGGCGGCTGGTCTCCGGCGAAAATGCTTTCCAGGCCGGGCACGTAGATCATGCGCAGTGGTGCGCGGGTGGGTCCGGGCAGGGCGCGCGCGAACCCGGCCACGGGTGTGGCGAGGCGGCTGGTCATCACCGGTCGCGCAGAACCGACGAGATCCGCTCCCTGGGTGCGTGATCCGGCGGGCGGATATCCGAGATGGATGCCGTCGACCCCGAGGGGCTCGGCGACTTCGGTACGGTACAGCTCGCGCATATCCTTCCCCGTGACAGCGCGTGCCAGCCCGGCCATCAGCCAGCCGATGGTGAGCCCGTGATAGATCGGCTTGCCCAGCAGGTGATCCGGTGTCGCCGCCGCGAGCCGCTCCTCCATGAGGCGGTGATCGAGCACCTCGGCCGCCGAGCGTGCGGGTATCGCCGAGAGCCCGGCCCGATGGGAAAGCAACTGCCGCACCGTGATCGAGCCCTTGCCGCCGGCAGCGAACTCGGGCCAGTAGTCGGCGACCGGTGCGCTGTAATCGATCAGTCCGCGATCGGCGAGGCGGTGAATGACGGTGGCGCTCACACCTTTCGACGCGGAGTAGATCATGGCGCCGGTATTGCCGGTCCATGGCGTCCCCGCCTCGTCCGCGGCGCCCGCCCAGATATCGAGAACCGGTTCGCCGTCCCGATATACGGCCAATCCGGCGCCGTTGCCGGTCCGCCCGCCGAACAGCCGGGCAAAAATCCCGACCGCCCGCTGGTATTCGGGCCGGGCGAATCCGCTCACGCCGGAGGGGAGAGGCAGCGTTGCACTCTGCGGTGTGGTTTCCATCCTTGGAACGGTAAGCGCTGTGGGCCACCATGGACAAGAGTTGTCCCAGACAGATCGTCAACCGTCATCGATATGGACGGTTCGCAGTGCCTGTGGCCGTGACCGATAGCCGCCGCGCCGTCAGAAACTCGCGCTCGACCTCGTTGTGAGCGAGATCGATGGCGGCATCGTAAGCGATGACGGCCTCGGCGCTGCGACCGAGCCGACGCAGGAAATCCGCGCGAACAGCGTGGAAAAGCTGACTTCCCGGCAAATCCAGCCCGTCCAGCGCAGCGAGCGCCGTCTCCGGCCCAGACACTTCCGCTAGGGCCACCGCTCGATTGAGCTGCACCATCGGGCTGGGCGCAATCGCCATCAGATGGTCGTACAACTGCAGGATCTGCACCCAATCGGTATCGGCGGCCTCGATCGCGTCCGCATGCACCGCGGCAATGGCCGCCTGAAGCTGGTACGGCCCGGGCCGATTGCGCCGCAGGCATTCTCGCACCAGCACCTGCCCCTCCGCGATGAGCGCCCGATCCCATTGCCGCCGGTCCTGCTCCGGCAGCGGCACCAGCCGCCCGTCCACGGTGGTACGCGCCGCGCGGCGCGAATCGGTGAGCAGCATGAGCGCCAGCAGCCCCATGACCTCCGGCTCCCCGGGCATGAGTTCGGTCAGCAACCGCCCCAGGCGAATCCCTTCCGTGCACAGGTCCGTCCGGATCAATTGCGCACCGACGGTGGCGGTGTGCCCCTCGGTGAAAATGAGGTAGACGACGGCCAGCACAGCATCCAGTCGCGCGGGCAGATCAGCGTCGGCGGGCACCCGATAGGGGATACGCGCATCGCGGATCTTGCCCTTGGCCCGTGTGATGCGCTGCCCCACAGTGGTTTCCGAGACCAGGAAGGCGCGCGCGATCTCCGGCACGGACAACCCGCCCAGCAACCGGAGCGTGAGCGCCACCTGCGCCGGGCGAGCCAGCGCGGGATGCGCGCAGGTGAAGATCAGCCGCAGCCGATCGTCGGCCACCGCGCCGTGCTCGTCGCGTTCCTCGTGAGCGTGCAGAAGCGCGGCCTGGGCGTACTTGTCCTGGCGGGCGGCCTCGCGGCGCAATCGATCCACCGCCCGATTGCGGGCCGTGGTGATGATCCAGCCCGGCGGGCTCGGCGGCACACCGTCCTCGGGCCAGCGCTGTATCGCGGTGGTGAACGCGTCCTGCACCGCGTCCTCGGCAATATCGGCATCGCCGAAGATACGGATCAGGCTGGCGACGGCCCGGCCGTAATGCTCGGTGAACACGCCTTCGATGGCGGCGAGATCCATTCCGCCCGAACTCGACTCAGCCATCCTGCAGCGGCCGCACCTCGATCGGCAGCGTGATGATGCGCGCCATCCGCCGCCCCCATTCGAGGGCCTCGTCCAGGTCGGCGGCCGCGATGACGGTGAATCCGCCGATATGCTCGCGTCCTTCCGCGTACGGCCCGTCGGTGATGAGCACGTCCGCGCCCTTGGCCCGCAGCACGGTGGCCGTGCTCGGTGCGTGCAACCCGGCGGCGAACACCCACGCCCCGGCCGCCCGCATCTCGTCGTTGAGCTGTTCCAGCTCGCGCATGATCTCGTCGATATTCGCCGGCGGTGCGCCGCCATCCGGCTGATAGATGCTGATCAGGTACTGCTTCACTACGAGTCCTCCGTTCCGCGATCACCCGGCGGCGAGCCGGGCTCACCTCCTATACGAACGGGCGCAAGCAGATACGACAGTACTCAGCGCATCAGATTGACGACTTGGCGATAGGCGGCCCGGGTGGACTGCGCCATCCGCGACCAGGTGACGGGCCCGCCCGCGGCGAGGTGGGTGTCGTAGGGGATTTCCGCCACCGCGCGCACCACATCCTCGAGGTAGCGGCGGGCGTGGTTGGCGACGGTCGGCCCGTCCGACGGATGTTGCCTGGTCACGACGATGACCGAGTCCGCCAGATGGTATTGGCTGTAATTGTCGTCGAGCCAGATGAGGGCGGGTTTGAGCCGATTGATCGCGTCCGCGCGCGCGGCCACGGTGATCACCAGCGCGATCCGCGAATCGCACAGTAGCGGCGCGACCATGCGATTGGTGACATGCGCGCCACCGTCGTAGACGGGCAGGCATCCGGCCTCGCACAGATCGCGGTGGACCGAGGAGTAGCTCTCGCGCCGGGGCAGCGCTTCCGGGCCGCGTGGCAGGACCCCGACGCTGGCGCTGTTCTCGCCGCAGGCATCGAGTACCGCCGAGGGCAGGCTGCGATGGCTCATATTGAGCCAGCTCTGCACCGTGCCGGCGGCGTCGATGATGTCGCAGCCGCGGCGGGCCAGGTCACCGCCGGTCGGGGTGGCATCGACCACGACGGGGGAGTGTTCGCCGTAGTCGTAGGCCGCGGCGGCCGCGAGGCCCAGCGCGGTGGTGGTGGTTCCGGCGCCGCCGGAACTGCCCAGGACGAGCACGGACGGCAGGTCGGCCCACAGCAGGAACCCGTTGCCGCCGTGTAGTCGTACCCGGTCGGTGGGCGCCCCGGGCGGCGCGGAGCGCAGCAATAGGGCGAGATCGGTTGGCGTGGCGGAAAGCTCGGCTGGATGATCCGGGAAAATGACAGACACTCGAGATTCCTTCGTGCGGGCATCGTTCGGTTCTGCGGATCGGGTCGATCACCGCTTCGCACCCACACCGTGCCGGCGAGCTTCCCCTGCGCTACGACATGTTCGATGAATTCCTTCGATAACCTGCCCCCGCAAACCCCCTGCGTTCGCGTCGATACGGAACTCAAACAACTTGTGTTGCAACATATTCGAATGTCGCACGATCGTACACTGATCTTGGTGTCCGTGATGTCTCGATCGCGAATCCTGTTATACCCCTATCGCAACCCCCTACCGGGGTGGTCCCGCGTTAACCACCGGACCCCCATCGAGCGCGGAGTATCGTGCGCCTATGCAGCTCGATCACGTGTTCTGCCTGGTCGATCCGGCCGATGACTGGGCGGACCGGCTCGCGGGGGTGGGGCTCGAACTGGACGCGGGCATGCGCCATACCGGGCAGGGGACCCGTAATCGGCGGCTGCATATCGGGTCGATCTTCCTGGAATTGTTGTGGGTCTGTGACAAGGGAGAAGCGCAGCGCAATCCCCTGCGATTGGATCGGCGGGCCGATTGGGTGCGCTCGGGCGCCAGCCCATTCGGAGTGGGTCTGCGTGGACATCTTCCCGAGGAGCTGCATGACCATTACCGGCCCTACGCCGACCTGGGTTTCCCCATTTGGGTCCCGCGTGACGATCAGGATGCTCCCGAACGTCCCCTGGTGTTCGTACTGGACCCTCCGGCCAGACCGGTCGGAACTCTTTCGCGCGCAGATGTTTCGGGCGAAGAAAAGATCCATACCCTCTGGCTCGGGACTACATCGATGGCGGACATTCCCCTTTATGACGGTCCAGCGATCATCCAGGAAATAGGTGCCGTGCGCTTGGATGTGTTCCGCGACAGCGGACCCGAGGTGATCGTCACCGATATCCTCGCGCTGCACGGCCCCGATTCCACGGCCGATCATTAAGTTCGAAGTCATGGATATCGAAGTGTCACCGGCACTCTCACCCGGCATCACCCCGCCACAGCGAATCGAACTGGGAGATCTGCTACTTCGCCGCTGGGCGCCGGCAGATCTGATCCCGCGATTCGAGGCGATCACCGCCTCCTTCGACCACCTGCATCAATGGATGGATTGGGCCGCCCACCCGATCACCCTCGAACAGCAACGCGAATTCGACGCCGCCATGGGCGCGAGCTGGCCCAGCGCCTCGGGCAGCTTCAACTACGGAATCTTCGACACCGCGGGCACGGTACTCGGCGCCATCGGCATCCACGATCGCGTCGGCCCCCGCATGCTCGAGATCGGCTACTGGTGCCACGTCGACCACACCGGCCGCGGCGTGATCACCCGCAGCGCCGCCGAACTGACCCGCATCGCCCTGCACCTGCCCGGCGTCGACCACGTCGAAATCCATTGCGACGCAGCCAATACCCGTAGCGCAGCGGTTGCCGAGCGGCTCGGCTACCGCCTCGAACGCATCGCACCACGCCCGAAACTGGCTCCCGCCGAATCCGGGCAGGGCATGTGGTGGGTGAAAACCGCGAGGTAGCGTGAGTGTCAGCAGACCGGTCGGGGATTTCCGGCAAGGAGGCTATCGAATGTACGCGCGGATACCAGCAATGTTGGCGCGGAAGATCACAGGAGCCGGCCCGGCCGGCCGATCCGCGCCGGGAGTCCGAAGCAAGCGTCAACGCGGGGGTATCGAGTGGGTCAGTTCCAGGTTCCGCTCTCGACAACCCAGATGCCGTGACTGCCTTGCGTCACCGGTTGGACACAGTGCACGGCAACCTGACTGCCGTCCGGACCGGTGACGATAACGAAAGCCGCCACAGGCCCGGTCCTGGCCTGCGCGTCGGCCCATCCGAATCGCGCTTGCACGAAGGATTTTGCGACCTGGAGCTCATCGAGGCGCCAGGGTTGATGACCGTCGTTCACGGCGTTCTGCAGATCGGAGGCCTGTTGTGCGGTGAGGCCTTCGCCGGGGAAAGGCGTGCCCGCAACAGGATGGTCTGCGGTCGGCGCCGCGGCAGTCGTCGTGGGCACCGACGTAACCGGTTGCGGATCAGTTGTTTCGGCGGACATTGGCACGCTCGGAGATTGTGCCTGCGACGGCACCGCCTGATCGCCGGACGGGCCCGGCGCGCCGTTATCGCGCGACGGAGCGACGGTGACCGAGCTGGTGCTGGAGGCCACCGACGAACCAGGAGCCGATGTTGTCGCCGAGGTCGAGCACCCACTGATCGCGGCCACGCCGGCAAGCACAGCGAGAGCCATCACAGCCCGGACTCGTGAGGACCGATGGCATGCCTTCGGAGCGGGTCTGAACATGGATGATCCCCAATTCGGTGTGCTCTACAGCGGTTTCGCTGGATCGTCGTCTTGATGTCGCCCCATCCGACCGTATCGTTAACTCGCTCAGCGAAATTCACGTGCCATCTCCGGAATTATGGTCGATCATCGGCTTTGTCAGATGCTCCGGGCAGCAGCCCGTCTCACACGTGGGCCGGTGGCTGCGATGACTTCGCGGGTCAGTCGCGGTACCCAGGAGAGTTTGCCGGTGTCGAGAGAACTCCAGCGCGGAGAGACGAGCTTGACCCCGGTGCCGAGGCGGTGATGCATCGCGGTGGTCGGGTCGTCGATGTCGGCATCTCCGGGGTTGTAGACGATGCCTGAATGGACCCTGATCGGGGTGGCGGCGGCAATGCCGGGAATGAATTGCTCTGCACCGTAAAGGATTTCATCTACAAGCTGGTGGGAGTCCGCCACGGACCTGCGCAAGTCGGCACCATCGGAGAATTCGGCGTAATCGGCAGCCAGGGTCGTGGCGGGTGCGTAATCGAGCAGGCCGGTGCCGTCTCCGTGGTTGGCGAAGACAGCGTAGGGGCCGTGGATGACCATGCAGGACGGATGGTTACGCAGCACGGCGGGCAGCCGCACGTGCAGGAAATCCTTGCGGCGGTAGGCCGCAGGCGGCTCGGGCAGAGCTGCACGGCAGTGTCGAGCCATCACCTCATCGAGCTTCGCGCGCGAGGCCCAGGCGGCATTGACCACGCCGTGCGCGCGGATCGTGCTCAGGCTGCCATCGACGCGGCGCACGGTGATCAGAACCGGGGAATCAGGGTCGCCGAGTGTTTCGGGACGGGCATCGATGACCTCGTGGCCGGTGCGGATGCTGACCCTTCGGTGCCCTCGAGCGCGCGCGATGACGCGGGCGGCCAGCGCGTCGAGATCGACGAACGGTTCCAGTGTGCTCGCTGCCGCCACGATCTGATCGGAGTCGAGATAGGGGGTCCAGTCGGCGGGTTCGAGCGGGCGGAAGAATTCTTCGGCCGGGCCGAAGGTGGTGGCGCGTCGGTCGCATTCGGCGGCATAGTGCGCCCGCATCACTTCAGCACGGGGCAGAAGTTTGTCCCAGGATGTGAACGAGGTGCCCGCCACCGCGATCCACGAGGGGGGTCGTGTGCGCCGCGGAGCCAGGTGCAGCAGGTCACCGAATTCGTCGAGGAAGTCGAAGGCCGAGGAAATCGATTCCAGCGCGGTGGCCAGACTGCCGGCGAAATGCCAGCCGTGATGGATCCTCCCCCAATTGTGGCGACTGGCCCCGCTCATCAAGGCTGAATCGCGCTCGAACACCACCACCCGACATCCGACATCGGCTAACGCCGCCGCGCAATGCAATCCAGCGAACCCCGCGCCGATAACCACCCGATCGAATTCATCTGCCGCGTCGATGCCAACCTCCTGCGCTCGGTCACAACCGCGTCCACCACCAGGCACGTTAACTACTCGGGATGATCTCCTGGGCGCGACACACCCCGTCGGCTACACACACCATCGACAGGTCGAAGCACTCGGAGTTCGGCGTGCGTTCGCTGGTGGCCATGAGATGCTCGGTCCGTTTTTGGAGAGTAATCCGCTGGTGGGCTACCCGGTTCTGATGGCTGGAAGCTGCGCCTAGCGTTTCATGCCGACGCCACCCAGGATGCAGTGGCGAACGGCGGAGAGGGTGCGCAGGCGCGGGCCGTCGGGCCACCAATTGTCACAGAGAACCAGGCCGGGCTCGATCATGGACAGGTCGCCGAAGAGGGATTGAATCTGTGCGCGGGTGCGGAAGCGACCCGAGCCCATGGGGCTGTGGACGAATTTGTCTTCCATTGCGCGGGCCAGCTCACTGTATTCCGGGAGTTCCGGATCGTAGAAGTGGGCGATGGCCACATACGAGCCGGAGGGCAGCGCGTCGATGTAGGTGCGCATCAGCGTGTCCGCATCCTCGCCGAGGTAGTGGTGCAGGGTGCCGATCTGGAACAAGGCCAGCGGGCGACTGAAGTCGATTCCCTCTCGGACCTCGTGGTTCTTCATCACCTCGAGGGGCCGGAAGATGTCGGCCTCCCCGATGTCGGTGTTCGGATGCCCGGCCAGCAGCGCCCGGGCGTGAGCCAGCACCATGGGGTCGTTGTCGACGTAGACGACCGCCGAATCCGGATTGATCCGCTGCACGACCTGATGGGTGTTTTCGGCGGTGGGCAGGCCCGAGCCCAAGTCCAGGTACTGATCGATACCTGTCTCCCTGGCGAGGAAGCGGCTCACTCGAATGAGGAAATCGCGGTTGGCCCAAGCCAATTCGGCTACGCCGGGCGCCACGGTCCGCACCTGATCCAGCACTGCCCGATCGATGTCGAAGTTGTCCTTGCCGTTCAGCGCCGCGTCATAGACGCGCGCGATGCTGGCGCGAGTGATATCCACCCCCACCGGCGCCACGCTCGGATAGCTGGACGAAGGCTCGGGCATGACGATCTCCCCTAACGTATGTGGCTCGATCTCGAACTGCCCCCAGTCTCCCGCAGTTTCGTCGATTCGGGTCGACATCGTCCTAAGTAACGACGTTTGCCGCTCGATCTGCCCTGGCGGCGCAGAGGCGGCGCCGCAAGCGTCATGATCCGGTTCGAGACTCGTCAATACCTTGTGCAGCATGTCTTCTCAGCGTGGCTGGTGGCGGTGCCGTGAGGAAGAGCGATGATGCGAACAATGAATCTGTCCGCATCGGCGCTGTGTGAGATGCTGGTCGGGGTCGGGGAGGGGCATATGGACACCGATTTCGGGTCGGAGCTGGCAGCTCGCGTCGCGCGTGAACAGTCCGCGAATCGTTTACCCGGTCTCACCGTTGCGGTCGGTATCGGCGGAGTGCCGGTGGCCGAGGCATCGGCAGGCTTCGCCGATCTCGAGAACGGTGTTCCCGCCAGCAGTGAGAGCTGCTATCGCATCGGCTCGATCACCAAGACCTTCACCGCGGTACTCGCCTTGTCGCTGTGGCGGCAGGGCGATCTGGATATCGACGCCCCGGTCGGCCGATACCTCACCGGGATCCCGTTCGGTCACCTTCCGCTGCGGATGCTGCTGTCCCACAGCGGTGGGCTGCCGCGGGAAGTCCCGGTGGATATGTGGGAGAGCATGCGTGGACCGTCCACCCGTGAACTGTTCGAGGCTTTCGACCGGGTCGAATTGGTTGCCGAACCGGGGCAGCGGTGGCATTACTCCAACCTGGGGTACGCCGTAGTCGGGCAGATTATCGAACACGTCACCGGCCGGTCCTGCGAAGCCGCTATCGAGCAGACGCTGCTGGAGCCATTGGACTTGACCCGCACGAGCTGGACCACGCCAGCCGATGCCGCTGTCGGTTACCGTCTCGATCCTTATGCCGACATGGTCTACCGTGAGCCGGTCATGGATCTGGGCGCAGTCGATGCCGTTGGTCAAATGTGGTCCACGCCAGGCGATTTACTGCGGTGGGGGCACGCACTGTGCGGCGGCGAACCCGGTGTTGTTCCGCTTGCGGTGATCGATGCAATGCATACCTTGCAGGTCATGGTGGACACCCGCACCTGGAAGCGTGGCTGGGGATTGGGACTGATCCTCGACCGGCACGGCGATCGTGTGCTCAGCGGGCACACCGGTTCCATGCCGGGATTTCAGGCAGCGGTGAGTATCGACCGGACCAGTGCCACGGTCGTCGTCGCGGCCGCCAATTCCACTCGCGGCATCACTCTCAGCGACCTCGCTGCGGAGATCACGCTCGACGCGATCGCTGCGCGACCCGCACCGCCGGCACCTGTGTGGCGACCCGCACCCCCATGTCCGGAGGAGATGATGGCGCTGCTCGGCGGCTGGTGGTCAGAATCGGAGGAGGTCATCTTCCGGTGGTGTCACGACGGCCTGCACGCCCACCTTGCTTCCAGTCCGGCCACCACCGATACCCGTTTCGCCGTCGAGGCACCGGGACGGTTGCGTGCCGTCGCCGGGCGCCTGCAAGGTGAGCTGCTCGTCGTGACGAGCTCGCCGGACGGTATCGAATTGCGTTGGGCGACCTATCCACTCACACGTGCGCCACGATGAAATCGTAGGGCCGGTCCCGGATGGCGCAGAGCGCGTCGTCTGGACTGGCCGTGCGTAGCTTCGGATCGGCCGAGCGGAGCACGCGGATAACGGGGGCTGGCGAGGACGAAACACTCAACGCGACAGGGGAGTGTGTTCGGCTGCATCGGATGCCTCACGGCCCGTTCATCTTCCGTGATGTTGCACCGACCCCAGTGGGTCCGAATCTTCGTCTGTGTTTGCTCCGAGTACGGTGGCCGCGATCCCGGTGATCACCGGGACGGCGTCGAACAGGTCGCCGTCCGGTCCGGCCATGGTGTCGAATGTCTCGAAGCTGGTGAGTGCCAGCAGGATACGTACCTGTTGATCGGTGCTTTCTTCCGGCGGGTTCGTGCCGGCATTGATGAAGGGGGCGGACAATACCGCCAAGCCTTCGCGGCGCCGCTCGTCGCGGGCGCTGATGACGGCGTGGACTTCGGCGTCGAGGGCGGCGAGGGCGCGAAGTCGTCGCATGGCGGGGCGGTCGGCCTGCCAGAATCGCGCGAAGCAGGCGATGAATTCGGCGAGCGCCGCGAGTGGTGCGGGATTGGTGAACGCTTTGACCAGTTCGGATAGGCCGCCCGCTACGCCGAGATCATCGCAGACCGCTTCCAGCAGGCCCGTTTTCGACCCGAACTGGTAGTAGACCGTGGCGCGGGAGACGTCGGCGCGCTTGGCTACCGCATCCAGGGTGAATCCGGTGTAGCTGTCGGCCTCGCCCAGCAGTGCCCGGGCGGCATCGAGAACCTGCCGGCGACTCTGCTCGATCTGGGCGGTGCGCTTTCCCAGGTTGTATTGGCGTGGGCTCATGGCCTTGACAGTACCTGGCGAAGCTGATTTATTCATACAGTCAGTCTGACTAAATTAAAGGGCGGTCGGGATGAGTCGCCATCCGGCCAAAGAGCTTGCGCCGCTGCAGGTTCGAGTCAACTACGCGTCGCCTGTCACGATCGAGCACGAGCGCGGTCATGCCGTGAGCGGGCGGCTCTGAACATGCAGTAGCCCAAAGAGTTTCAACGAGAACGGTTTGCAGATGACCATGAACAGCCACAGACCAACCACGACAATCGACTTCTTCGGAATGTATCTGGCCCACGACGCCTGCATGCGCGACCTGATACGCCTCACGGCCGCCGCCTCCGAGGGCCGCCTCGCTGAGCCGTCGGTGCGGATCGGATGGGAGACGTTGCGCCGCCAGCTCGACCGGCATCACAGCACCGAGGATGCCGCGCTGTGGCCGCTGGTGCGTGCAGCGGCCACCGACCCGGCAGACCTGGCGATTCTCGACGATATGGAGACCGAACACGAGGGCATCGAGGAATTGCTGGCCACGGTGGAATCCGGCATCGCCACCTCCAACGGCGGCCAGGGCTTGCGGTCCGAGGTGGACGCCCTGGCCGCAGCCCTCGATACGCACTTCACCCACGAGGAACAGGTGGCGCTACCGCTCATCGATCGCACCGTCGGCGGGCCCGGATGGGCGGCATTCGGCACGGAAATGCGCAAACGCAACGGACTTCGCGCCGTAACCGAGTACCTACCGTGGGTGCTCGACGACGCACCCGCCGACGCACAGGCCAAGATGCTCGACTTCCTGCCGGCCCCGATTCGTGCCATCTACCACTACGTGCTGAAACCCCGCTATGCGCGCCCGCGCCGAGGCTGGTTGTAGCCCGGCGATGATGGGGAGAACAAGTTGAGCCCAACTAGAGAGGGTGCAAGCCGACACAGACCGAACAGCGCGTCCAGTGCTCGGGAATCGGGTGCGACCAAGGGAATCCGTGGGGAAGGAGCTTCTCGGCACCGCAGTCGGGTCGGCTGCTTCCGGGGGCGACGGCGTGGGCTACGGGCGGCCCGTCGTCAATAAGCTTGAAATTCGAGTACGGGTTGAGGGGGTCCGCTGGAAGTGTCGGGTCTGCAACCACTACCCGGATGTTCCCCCAGAACCACGTTTCATACTCCACCGCTTGATCGTATCCAGTTCAGCCGTCGATCATGATCTTCGGCTGGAATACCAGACGCGCATCTCTTCAGTGCTTACCGTTATCCGACCGCGAACACGAGACGTGTTGGGCAGGAGAGGTTTCGACGAGAACTGCCGCAGCACTGCGGCCGCTCCGAAAGAGTGACCGCAGTGTTCGGACGCGGAGCTGTTCGATCAGCTCGGCGAGCCCGTCTTGATGCTCTTCTCGGACGACGTTTCCTAAGGCCGTCCACCGAATTGCCAGTTGTGCACCTCGATGTCGGCGTACCGATCGGGTGTCAGGATGGCGCGTGCCGTGTCCGGGTCGGGCGCCCGGATCAGCGCCGCCGTTCCCAGCCAGGTGGTGTCGTCGTCGGACAGCAGCGGCCCGTAGGCGATCAGCTCGTCCTGGCCGGGTGGCACGGCGAGGTCGGCGGCCTTCCCCGTGCCGAGGCCGAGCACCAGGTACCGGTTGCCGCCGGTCCGGCCGCCGGGGAAGTCCCACATGGTTCGCCCAAGCGTGTTGCGCCACCGGCGCAGCAGCACATCCCGGTACGCGCCGGCCTGGTAGTTCGGCTCGTCGAAGGCGAACGCGCGGGCGGCGACGGGATCGGGCAGGTCGACGATATGCACGCTGCCGGTGGGGATGTCGCCGTCGTCGGCGAAGGTCGGGCCCCGCGCGATCATCGTTTTCGCGTACCGATCCATATAGGACCAGTGCTTTTCTCCCAGATCGTGGCGCAGTGCTACGGAGCCGGGCCGGTCGCGGTGATAGCAGAAGAACTCCATGCCATAGTCCTAGCCCACCTCGGCCTGATGACGGCTCTGAATTTCGGCGACATGCACCCAACCCACTGAGTATTTTCGTGATCTATGTGTGGCGATGGCCGGTCGGTGGGGAAGGGGTGATCAAGCCGCTCTCGTAGGCGGCGACGACGACTTGTGCACGGCTGGACAGACCGAGTTTGCCCATGACGCGCTTGACGTGGGTTTTGACGGTGGATTCGCTGAGGACCAGGCGTTGCGCGATCTGAGCATTGGTCAGGCCGTTGCCGATCAGTCGCAGCACCTCGGTCTCGCGGGGAGTGAGGTCGGCCAGTCGGGGGCCTGCGATGGCTCTGGTCCGGTGCTGGTGTGCATAGGTTTCGATCAGTCTGCGGGTGATCGAGGGTGAGAGGAGCATGTCACCGGCGACGATGGCCTGTACGGCGGTGATGATTCGCTGCGGCGGAGCGTCTTTCAGTAGAAATCCGGACGCTCCGGCGGCGAGTGCGGAGTAGACGTATTCGTCCAGATCGAAGGTGGTCAGGACGATCACCTGCGGTGGGTCGTCGTGCGGAGCGGCCAAAAGCTCTCGGGTTGCGGCGATTCCGTCGAGGACCGGCATGCGGATGTCCATGAGGATCACGTCCGGAGCGGTGTGGGCGGCGAGGTCGATCACCTGGCGGCCGTCGGCGGCTTCGCCCGCGATCTCGAATCCGGGTGCGGCGATGAACAGGGCGACCAGGCCGGCACGAATGAGGGCCTGGTCGTCAGCGATGAGCACGCGGATCGTCACTGGATCCCGTTCGTCGGCAGCCGCAGTTCGACGGCGAATCCGCCGCCTGTGCGCGGGCCCGCGGTCAGGACACCGCCGTAGAGTTCGGCGCGTTCCCGCATGCCTGCAATGCCGTGCGGGACAGTGGATTTCGTCGGCGGTCCGTCGGCGCTGCCGTTGTCGATCACCCGCATTGTCAGCGTATTTTCACCGTAGTCGAGATGAACCCGCGCGGTCGCAGGACCGGCGTGCTCGAGGACGTTGGTGAGCGCTTCCTGAGTCACCCGGTAGGCGCACAGGTCCGCTCCCGGCGGTAGGGGCCGGGCTCGCCCGGTGCGGATGAGTTCAACGGGCAGACCGGCTGCGCGGATGCGGTCGGCCAGTTCACTCAGCTGCGCCAAGCCCGGTTGCGGGTGGTAGTCCGCGGTGTCGTCCGGGTCGGTCCGCAGCACCTCGAGCATCCGGCGCATCTCGGCCAGCCCCTGGCGACCGGAATCGGCGACCGCGGCGAGCGCCGTCCGCGCGGCCTTCGGATCGGAATCCAGCACGTACTCGGCCACTCCGGCCTGCAGGGCGATGACCGCCATGTGATGGCCGACGATATCGTGCAATTCCCGGGCGATCCGTGCCCGCTCCTGCGCGGTGGCCTGCTCGGCGCGCTGGTCGGCCCGCTCGGCCCACCGCCGGAACGCATCGCCCAGTGCCCATGCGGCCACGGTCTGCAGTACCGCGTTTACCACATCCGACCACGCCAATCCGGCCGCGGTGGGCAGGTACGCGAGTATCACCGCGGCCATCGTCAGCACCCAGACGATCGCCACGATCCGCGTGGGTCGATGCCGTGCCACGCTGAACATCCCGACCAACAGCCCGATCCCGTAGATCGGGAAATCGCCGCCGTAGCCCAGCAGCAGATAGACGACCATCGCACCGCTGATGAGCAGCATGCATGCCACCGGCGCGTATCGGCGCACCACGATCGGTGCTGTCGACAACATCGCCAACACCACAGCCGGCGCGCTCATCCGATCCGACATCGGCATGCCGACCAGGGTCAAGGCCGTCAGTGTCGCCGCGAGCAGCGCGTCGATCAGAAATGGCCGAGGATTTGCCCACACTCGCCACACGATATCCACTCGGATCGGACACGTCGCCACTCGTGAGTGGTATCTCGCACTACCCCTGTGGGGGTAGCGACAATTCCCGTTCCGGGGCGACGACAGACAGTGTGCCGAGTTTCTAGCGTCGACGACATGAAGCGAGCTCTTATGTTTGTGGGTGCGGCCGTCGTTGTCGCGATCTCGGCTGTCACGGCGTGCGGCACCGGTGGAACACCGGATCGGGCGCGCTCGCTCCAACAGGCGTTGGATGCCGTTGTCCACACCGGTTTTCCCGGCGTGCAGGTCGTAATCAGCGAACACGGAAGGGACTGGACCGCGAGTGCAGGCGTAGGCGATGTCGCGACCGGTACGCGCTTTCCCGACGACGGCTACATCCGGATTGCCAGTATCACCAAACCATTCGTCGCCACGACCGTTCTTCAACTGGTATCGGAAGGGAAGGCTGACCTGGACGCGCCGCTCGACCGATATCTGCCCGGTATCGTCCGCGGCAACGGCAACGACGGCACCCGAGTAACCGTCCGAAACCTGTTGCAGCACACCAGCGGGCTACCCGACTACATAGAACTGCCCGAATTCCGGAGCGATATCGTTCAAGCAATGCAGCTGCGGTATGAGACCGCCGACCTCGTGGCCCGGGCGATGACCATGCCCTCGCATTTCCAGCCGGGAGAGAAGGTCGAATACAGCAGCACCAACTATCTGCTGGCCGGCATGCTCGTCGAGCGGATAACCGGGCAACCGGTCGATTCGGAGATCACCCGGCGCATCATCGAACCACTCGGACTGCATCACACCTACTACCCGGTCGCCGGTCAGCGAGCTCTGCGCGACCCACATCCGAGGGGGTACGCCCTCGATGCCGGACAGCGCATCGATGCCACCGAACTGGACCCGTCCCTGGGCGGTCCAGCCGGAGCGATCGTATCCACCGGAACAGACGTGAACCGGTTCTTCATCGCACTATTGGATGGCAAGCTGTTGCCTCCCACTCTGCTGAGCGAGATGAAGCAGAACAGCGTAGGCAAACAATCGCAGGGGCTAGGCTTGGGTCATATCCCAGTGCCCTGCGGCAACGACGTATACGGGCATTCCGGTGGAATACCGGGCTTCGAAACCTTCGCCGCCGCAACCACAACCGGGCGGGCGGTGACCGTGACGGTCAACCAATGGCCCGCGAACGATGAGGTTGAAGCCGCAGTCCGCAAGGTGTTCGATACCGCCGTCTGCACAGCACCCTGATCGCTTCGGGACCGAGCGGGAGCCCTGCTCGGGGCGGTCGTCTGGACCAGCCGTCGGAACGGCTTTCGCGTCACTTGTCGCTGCCGGCGATGGTCAGTGCGAAAGGTTTCATGCCGCGGTTGCGGACGATCGACGGCACCAGCAGCATCAATGCCTCGGTGCCGCGGGCGGTGGTGATGTCGCCGAGGTCTTCGATCCACTCCTTCGGCCAGCCCAGGTCGGACAAGAGGTCACCGACTGCTGCCTTCGCCTCGGCGTCGTTGCCCGAGAGGAAGGCGGTGGGCGGGGTGGCCAGGGATCGGGGCGCGGTCATGACGGTGAACAGCATCGTGTTCAGTGTCTTCACGACGTGGGTGCGGGGGAGTGCGTGCTGGATGCGCTCGGCCAGGCTGGCGTCAGTGTAGAGCAACCCGTTCGGCCGGCCTTCGTCGTCGCGGACGGTTGCGTTGGCGACATCGATGAGGATCTTGCCGGTGAGAACATCGCGGAGTGTGGACAGCCGCTCCACCGAGCCTGCGCCCGGGGTTGCGTTGATGACGATATCACCGGCACGGGCGGCTTGTTCCAGGCTCGCGAATGCGACCTGTGGTCCCGTCCAATTGTCAACGGCGCCACGGGTTCCGACGGTCACCTGATGCCCCGCTTCGACCAGTTTGCTCGCCAGGTTCGCCGAGACACGGCCTGCTCCGAGGATTGCGATCGAGGTCATCGCAGTGCCTCCGTCAGCACCTCGACCGCCGCCGCGTGCAGCGTCGGGGTGGCTGCCAGGAAATCCGGGCTGGCGGTGGTCCACGGATTGCCGGCGATATCGGTTACCGTGCCACCGGCCTCGGTGACCAGCAGCGCGCCGGCCACCAGCCCCGAGCGCACATCGCTGTGCTGCCAGAACACATCCATCCGACCGGCGGCGACCTGGATCAGCTGCAGCGTGGCGGGCACCGAAACCCGGGTCACCAGGGCTTTGTCGAGCATCGCTGTCACGGTCCGGCCGATCCGGAGGAAGGTGTCGCGGGTTTCTCCCGGCTTGGCCTGACCGGTGCCGACCAGCGCCGAGTCCAGCCGGGTCTTTGCCGAAGTCCGCAGGCGAGTCCCGTTCAGGTAGGCGCCCTGGCCGCGGATCGCGGTGTAAATGTCATGGGACAGTGGCAGATACACCACGGTGAGCACGGGTTCGTTGTCGCGCACGAGGGTCGCCGTCACTGCCCACTCGGTCATTCCGTGTACATGGTTGATATTGCCCTCGGCGGGGTCGGTCACCCACCATTCGCCTGCGGGGAGGGCGCCGCCTGCCAGCTCGTCCTCGGCCCATCCGGCGCCCGGGCGTGCAGCTTCCAGCGGGGCGCGCAGCAGGTCGAGCACTGCGGCGTCGTTGGCGTGGATCGCGGTGACGATTTCGTTCAGATCGGCTGAGCGCGTGTCGATGTCGAATCGCTCGCGTAGTCGGGCACCGGCGATCCGAACCGCGGCGATGACTTCGGGTAGCAACTGTTCGTCGGTGGCAACGGCAGCATGTGTGGACATGGTTTTTCCGGCCTTCGTCAGGGGAATTGGTTCGCGAGGCTCATTCGGTGCCGCGCTGACCTCAACGCTAGAAGCGGAAGTAGCTAACTTCAAATGCATGTTCGTCAGATCTAACATGACTGGCATGCATGTTGATCTGAATCTGCTCAAGGCGCTGGATGCATTGCTGGAGGAAGGCAGTGTGGTGGGCGCCGCCGATCGGCTGCACCTGACACAGCCTGCGATGAGCCGCGCATTGGCCAGGATTCGGCGAGTGATGAACGATCAGGTCCTGGTCCGCAGCGGCCACACCATGACGCCGACTCCGCGCGCGGTCGCGGTGCGCGAACAGGTCCATGCGCTGGTCCAGCAGGCACAGGCGATCCTGGCGCCCGAACACGAGATCGACCTGACCACGATCGAGCGCACCTTCACCCTCAGCTGGCACGACGCGATCACCACGGCGATCGGCCCGCGCGTGCTGGCGGCGATCACTCGGCAGGCGCCGGGAATTCGGATGCGCATGCTCGCCGAATCCAGCACCGACACCAGCGATCTGCGTCACGGCCGAGTGGATCTCGAAATCGGCGCCGCCATCCCGGACCAGTCTGACATCACCCACACCACCGTCGCTCACGACCGGCTCGTGGTCGTGACTCGACGCGACCACCCCATCACCGAGCTGACCCTCGAAAGCTACACCGGCGCACAGCATCTCACCGTGTCACGCCGCGGAGGCCTGCACGACCGCATCGACGACCTTCTCAGCGAGCACGGCCGGCACCGCGATGTAGTCGCGGCCGTCCCCACCAGCACCTCGGCGTTGCACTTCGTTCGACACAGTGATCTGCTGGTCGTCGTCCCAGAATCGATGTCCCGACCCATCATCGAGGACCTCGACCTGCTCGTTCGGCCGCTACCGCTCGACCTTGCGCCGGTACCGGTGATCATGGCATGGCATCAACGCTACGACGGCGATCACGCCCATGCCTGGCTCCGCGTACAAGCAGCAGCGGCGCTCGAACAGGTCTGCCTCGACCCCAGTAGCCATTCGCTATAGGGACTGAGCGGCTTTCAGAGCTCGCCGGAGTAGTCCTGGGTGATCCAACGGTCGGGGCGGATGGTGAACAGGACGGATTTGATGCCATCCATGCGGTCAGCGAAGGCGCGAGCGGCTTCCGGACCGAGGTAGCGGGTGGCGATTGCCTCTCGTACTTCTTGCGGAGCGGGAGTGGTGGTGTCGATGACGGTGCCCTCGACGATGACGTACTGGTACGGCAGCTCTTCGCGTTGGACGGTCAGGGTTACGACGCCGGCCTCCTGGATGAGCCTGGCCTTGCGTCGCCCGGCACCGGTGTTGATCCTGATGTCACCGCCGGGGCTGTAGTCGTACCAGATCGGGACGGACGCGGGCGGGCGCCCGTCGGTTGCCGCGACTGACAGGACGGCAACGTGCTTGCCCGCGAGGAATTCCTGGCGTTCGACCTCTGTGAATGGTTTCGGCACGCGGTTTCAAGCATTCCGGCCGGTGATGATATTCCCGCACTCCGCTGAAACACACTCGGTAGCCAGTCGATACGAGTGCAAGGGTTGGGTCCCGGCCAGGATTCGGACCAACCGCGGGGATCGGCATCGCTCGCCAGATCCCTACCCGCGCAGTCATTTTTGCTCGAACTGTGAACTTGCACGGTCGTTCGGCGTACCGGTCAGAAGCATCCGCGTCCGCCTTCATGGGGGCGCGGTCCTACGATCATGCGACTTTTGGCGAGGTGCCTATTCAATTAGTTGCCTATCCGGTCGTTCCGGCTTACTGTCGATCGGAGGGCGCTTCGAGCGCGGCGGACGAGCGGAAGCGATGGCTGGATGTGACTGGTACCTATTCCCGCTATGTTGCCTTGGGAGACAGTCAGACCGAGGGCGTCGGCGACGGTGACGATGCCACCGGCCTGCGAGGTTGGGCTGATCGGCTTTCCGAGCGCCTGGCGACCGCGAATCCCGAGCTGCGGTACGCGAACCTCGCGGTGCGTGGTCGGCTGGCCCATCAGGTCCACGAGGAGCAGTTGCAGGCCGCGCTGGATTTGAACCCGGATATCGCTACGGTCGTGGCCGGGGCCAACGACATACTGCGCCCCCGTTGCGATCTCGGGGTGGTCGTCGGTCACCTCGAGTCCATGTTCGCCGCATTGACGGCAAACGGGGCAGTGGTGGCGACCTTGACCTTCCCCGATCTGTCGCGGATCACGCCGCTGGCCCGGCCGGTTCGGGGCCGGATCGTCGAGCTGAACGAACGCATTCGAGTGGCTGCTCGACCCTACGGTGTCTACGTCGCCGAAATCGCCGGACACGACGCCGGTCTGGACCCGAGGAATTGGAGTTCGGATCGGTTGCACTGCAGCCCCATCGGACATCAGCGCATCGCCGACGCGATGGCTGAGGCATTGGGCCTGGCAGGTAGCGACGATGCCTGGACGCGACCGCTCCCGCCCGGCCCCCGCGTCGGCGCCCTGCATACGGTGACCACCGAACTGCGATGGGCGGCCGGCTTCCTCGGACCATGGCTCGGCCGCCGCGCACTCGGTCGTTCTTCGGGCGACGGACGCCAGCCGAAGCGACCGACCCTCTCGCCCATTGCAGGTCCGACAGTGAATTCCACTGCGAGTGCACCCTCGCTCCGGATAGGTAAGTAAGCAATTTATTGACCAACACCGCTCTGATACTCTCCGGCCATGGCGCTACGCAACGCGGTGCTGGCCGCGCTTCTGGACGGTGAGTCCTCCGGCTACGACCTGGCCAAAGGATTCGATGCGTCAGTAGCCAATTTCTGGATGGCCACACCCCAACAGCTCTACCGCGAGCTCGACCGCATGGCGATCGACGGACTCATCACAACCCGGGTGGTGCAGCAGGAACGCCGACCGAACAAGCGCCTGCACGCACTGACTCCCGCCGGCCGAGCCGCACTGCATGAATTCATTGCGGCACCATCCAAGCCGACAGCCATCCGTGACGAACTGATGGTCAAGGTGCAAGCAATGACTATCGAAGACAATCCCGAGGTGCGGACCTCGGTGGCCGGGTTCGCAGAGCGGGCGACCGCGAAACTGGCACGCTACGAACGCCTTCGGCTTCGCCTGCTCGACGGCCGCAGTGAGCAGGCCTTCTTGTCCGAGGCCGAACGTATCGGCCCCTACCTGACCTTGCTGCGCGGCATCGCCTTCGAACAAGAGAACGTCCGCTGGGCTCAGTTCGCACTCACGGTCATCGATACTCGGGCGGCCTCACAGCTCGAGTAGCACCGACAGCCCGCCAGGAGGTGCCGTCGCCCCCTTCAGGTCCCGGTGCCCGGCCGAGCGCGCGGGCCTACTACTGATCATGACTAGCGTGAGACGGGTAAGCCCCTCACCCACCAAGCGCCCCGGGCGTACGGGGGCTACTCGTCGGTGAGATCACTGGAGGGTTCGGTGTCCGGTCAGTCGGCCATTACGGGGTGTTGCCGCCGGGTAGCAGTGGGCGGTGGTCCAGAAGGCGTATCGCGATGAGGATTTCGAGGACGTCGCTGACGGCGCGTAGGTTGCGGCCGGTTTTGGTGGCGATTCGGTCGAGTCGGTTGTAGGCGGTGTTGACGTGCAGGTTCAGTTGGTCTGCTGCGTCCTTCGCGTTGAGGTCCGCGGCGATATAGGCATGGAAGGTGTCGATCAGGGTGTGTCCGGAGGTGATGTCGTTCTCGATGAACCGTCGTAGGTCCGGTTGTACGAGGCGCCGCACGGTCGGGTCGTCGCGCAGTATCAGGTAGTCGAAGGTGGATAGGTTCGAGAGCGCGAGAATGCCTGGGGTATCACGTAATCCACGTCGGACCTGGCAAGCTTCGGTATAGGCCGCAGCGATCTCGTCGGGCCCGGTGTGTACGGTGCTGACACCGACCGCGAAGCGTGACCCCCGCCCCGCCAGCTCGGCGAGCGTTCTGGTGAGGTTGCGGATGGTCGATTCGGTTGCGGCGCCGATGAATACGGCGACGATCTCTTCACGAAGAACCACGGCCAGACCGGAACCGGCTGATCGGATCGCCATCATCGATGCGGTCAGCGACTGTTCGTCGGGTTCGGCTCCGATCTGCATCACCGAGGCCACGATCAGCTGGGTGGACGTGGTGATGCCCACGGAACGGAGCAATGTCGCTCGCGAATCGGTCAGCGCGCGACCGGCGAGCAGGTCCTCCACCAATTCCCGCTGTCTGCGGTCGATTTCGGTGAGCTGATGTTGTTGTGCGGTCAGATATGCCTGCGCGGCAACCGAAGTCGATGTCTCTACGAACTGGAGCAGTGGTCCTGCGGTCGCCAGAGTGATGTCGGGGGAGATCGATTCACGGCGCGCGATCTTCTGCACCGAATCCCAGATCGACATCTGCCCGACCACGAAGGCTCGCAAGAAATCGGGCAGTTCGATTCCTTCCCGCAGTCGGTGTTGGGCCGCTGTGGCGGATGCGGCGAAATGCTCACTGCGTATCGGTCGTGCGTCGGACAGGACAGCGAGAAACGAGTCCAGGAGATTGTGGACGTGCTGGATCGTGTCGGCGTGGACGTGTGACTCGGCGGCAGTGGCGTAGGCCGGAACCTGCGACCAGATCGCGCCGACCGCATCGGCCACTATGTCGTCGATCGACTGTCGCAGCATCGTGACGAATGTCGTCAGCTGCGGATTCGTCGGACAGTTGTCGTCGACCATCGCGTTCATCCGCTCCCGCCTTGTGGTCGAACCACAACGTTCACCTGTTTCGACCCTATACCGGTCATCACTTGCCGCCGATAACGTGATTGCTGCCACAGATCGGTTTCCTCAGAAGGGTGCTCGTGAATCTCGCCGAACATCTCGAGCGCACCGCAGCCGCTCGACCCGACCACATCGCCATCAAACTCGACGATGCGACGCTCACCTACACCGAGCTCGACGCGGCATCACAGCAGATGGCCGGACTGCTCGCCGAGCGCGGGATCGGTCCCGGCGATCGAGTCGCGCTCATGGCGCCCAACGTGCCGCAGTGGGCGATCGTGTATTTCGGTGTACTGCGCGTGGGCGCGATTGCGGTGCCGATGAATCCACTGCTCAAGGAGCGTGAGGTCGCCTATTTCCTCACCGATTCCGGCGCCGGCCTGATGTTTGCCTGGCACGGCTTCCGCGACGAAGCCGAAGCCGGCGCCGAACTGGCCGGTACGGAAGTCATCGTGATAGATCCCGCCGAGTTCCCGGGGCTCCTGACGGCGACCACGCCGGTCGGCGGCGTCGTGGCACGCGAGGACGCGGATACGGCAGTCCTGCTCTACACCTCGGGCACCACCGGTGCACCCAAGGGCGCGGAGCTGACGCACGGAAACCTCACGCACAATGTCGAACTCGCGGTCAGCGATCTGCTCCATGCCACCTCCGACGACGTGATCTTCGGTGGTCTGCCGTTGTTCCACGTCTTCGGGCAGACCTGCGGCCTGAATGTGGCCGTCGCGGCGGGCGCGACACTCACCCTGCTCCCGCGGTTCGATCCCGCCAAGGCGTTGGAGGTACTCGTCCGCGACGGCGTCACGATCTTCGAAGCCGTGCCGACGATGTACACCGCCTTGCTGAACTATCCGGCACGCGCCGACTACGACCTGTCGAGTCTGCGAGTCTGCGCCTCCGGCGGTGCGGCCCTGCCGATCGAGGTGTTGACCGGTTTCGAGAAGGCCTTCGGCTGCCCTGTTCTCGAGGGATACGGTCTGTCGGAAACCTCGCCGATCGCCTCGTTCAACCTGCGTGACAGCCGCAAGCCGGGTTCGGTCGGCATGCCGGTCGCCGGAGTCGAGATGCGAGTCCTCGACGAGGACGGGACCGATGTCGCCGAGGAGGCGGTCGGTGAGATCGTCATCCGGGGCAAGAACGTGATGAAGGGTTATTGGGGCAAGCCCGAGGCGACCGCGGCGTCGATCAAGCAGGGCTGGTTCCACTCCGGTGACCTCGGCTACCGCGACGAGGACGGCTTCTATTTCATCGTCGATCGCAAGAAGGACATGATCATTCGCGGCGGTTACAACGTCTACCCGCGTGAGGTCGAAGAGGTCCTGCACGAGCACCCGGCGATCGCCGAGGCAGCGGTGCTCGGCACGCCGCACGCCGAGTGGGGTGAAGAGGTCTGCGCCGTTGTCTCGCTCAAACCGGGAGCGACAGCAGCGCCGGAGGAGATCCGCGAATTCGTGAAGGCCCGCATCGCCGCCTACAAATATCCGCGCATCGTCCAGGTCGTCGCGGCGCTCCCGAAGGGCCCGACCGGCAAGATCCTCAAACGCGAGATCTCGATCGCCTGAATCCCCAGCGGGACAGAAGATCTCGATTACATCTCAACGGAGAGATAATGATGAATATCGCAGGCCGCGAGTCTCGCGGCTTCCACTGGCGATGGATCTTTGTCATATCGACTATCGTCGCTGCCGTTGCCTGCGGTGTCGTGGCGGTGCCATCGGTGAACGCGGCGCCGCCACCGGACTCGTTCTACGACGCCCCGCCGGGATTCGAGACAGCGACACCCGGCACCATCCTGCGTAGCCGTGCGGTGACGGTCAATGCGTTGCAGGCGTTCCCGATTCGGGTGCAAGCCTGGCAATTGCAATATCGCACAACCGATTTCCACGGTGCTCCCTACACTGCCGTGACCACAGTGATGATTCCGGAAGGACCGGCGAAACCGCGACCGCTGCTCTCGTACCAGGTAGCGATCGATTCGGTCACCCACGCCTGCGCGCCGTCCTACAGCCTGCAGGACGGGAAGCTGGCCGACTTCACCGATCCGACCGGGCCGGTCACGGCGGGCACCGCGTCGGTCGAGATCGTTGCCGCGGCGGCGGCGCTGGCCCGCGGCTGGGCGCTGGCGGTTCCTGATCACGGCGGCGCCGACAACCGGTTCTTCACCCCGCGCGAACCCGGCTACGTCGTGCTCGACGGGATCCGCGCCGCCGAACAGTTCGCGCCCCTCGGACTCGCGGGCGTGAACACCCCGGTCGGAATGTTCGGCTATTCCGGCGGCGGCATCGCCAGTACCTGGGCCGCCGAAATGCAGCCGAGTTACGCACCCGAACTCGACATTGCCGGCATCGCCGCCGGCGCACCCGTCCCCGACCTCATCGCCGCACTGAAGAGCGTCAGCGGCCGTCTGACCGGTGGGCTCATTCCGGCAGCATTCGCGGCAATGGGTAAGGATTCCCCGGCCTTCGCAGACCGGCTCGACGGCTACCTCACCCCGGAAGGCCGGGCGGCCGTCACTGATGCGGCACCGCGGTGCGTGGCGCAGTCCGTGCTGTCGCGTCCATGGCTGGATATTCAGAAATACCTGACGGTTCCACTCGACCAAGTGATCGCCGATCCGGTCATTCACGCCACCATGGTCGAACGCAACCGCGGTACCGCTGCGCCCACCGCGCCCATGTATCTCTACGACGGTGTCACCGAGGAAGTCAGCCCGATCGCCGGCGTCGATGCGCTGGCCGGCTTCTACTGCTCGCATGGCACACCGGTCACCTACCGCCGCGACGAATTTCCCGATATTCCGGTAATCGGCACCACCCATGGAACCCTCGCCGTACTCGGTCTGCCAGGCGCTTTCGCCTGGCTCGACCAACAACTCGCCGGCACCGCTCCGAGGCCCGCTGGATGCGATATCCGAACTGTGTCCTCGACCCTGCTCGAGCCGGGTGCGTTGTCCGCCCTCGGTCCGGATTTCGTTGTCACTCCACTGCTGACTCTCCTGGGCCTGCCCATCGGCTCGGGCCACTGAGCCGGGCCGCGCTGGATTCGGCTGCTGGATCTGCATCGGTTTGTAAAAGGGGCTCTAGCCTGCGTCGATCGGTGTGGCCATGGTGCTGAGCAGGGTTTGGGCGAACTGGCGGTAGCGCTCCGGGGTGAACCGGTCCGGCTGTGAGATGACCAGTCGCGCAGCCTGTTCGCCCATGGCCAGGAGGGAGATCGCCGTCAGTTCCAGGTCCAGGTCAGCGAGGCCGCGGCGTCTATCTCGTCCCCATTCCAGTAGGTCGGTCAATCGGGAGAGGGCGAATCGGCGTCCGGTTTCGAAGCGCTCGCGAATCTGGGCCGGGGCGTCGCCGACGGGGAGGATCAGCAGTCGCCATGTCTCGGGGTTCGCGGCGACTGCTTGTAAGAGGTTGGTCAGTGCCGTCACCAGGATCTCGTCGAAACCGGTGCTGTCTTCGAATGCGGGCATGGCATCGGCCAACGCCGTCAGCGCGCGCTGTTCCTCGCGGTCGAGCAAGGCCACCAGCAGTGGCTCCAGGCCCGGGTATGCCGCGTACACACGGGGTTTGGCGAGGTTGACCTCTTTCGAGACGGCCTCCATGGTGAGCGCCGCGTACCCGTGCTGATTCAGCAGCCGCAGGGTGGCGTCGAGGACCTGCTCGCGGCGGACCTCGAGCAACATCCTGGGCTGCCGGGGGCGCTTTGCGGTTGGTGAGCTCACCCGTCCCACGTTAGTCATTCTGATTTCCGGCAAAGATCGCGCTCAGTAGAAGAGGCTCGATTTCGACGCTCGCAGGCGCGGCAGCTTGAGTTGGACCCCACCGTTGGCGAGCCAGAAACCGGCGGGCCAGACGACGGGTGCGAGGTGCGCGGCGATGGTGCGCTGTACACGGGTGAGCTGGTCCGCACCCCGCATTCTCCGCAGTCCTGCCGAGGACACGGCGCGGTTGCGCAACCCCCAGTCGCGACGGTCGGTGGCGCAGCGTTCGATCACCTTGCGCGCCTGCTCACGATCGGGTGCGCGCAGCGCCTCGGCGATGGCGGTGGCGGCGTCGGTGGCGTCGAAGACTCCGGAGTTGAGGCCGCGTCCACCCCAGGGGGCGAACAGGTGTGCCGCTTCACCGGCGAGGATCACTCGGCGATGCGGGTCGGTGTAGGTGTCGGCGACGACCTGGTGGAAGCGGTACATCGAGATCCATTGGATGTGCTCGGCATACCACGGGTCGACGACCTTGCCGACCCATTCCCGCACTCCTTCGGGGCTGGACAGGTACTCGGCATCGTCGCTTGGTTTGCACTGCAGGTCGACTCGCATTCCACCGGCGAAGGGCATGTACATGACATTGCGTCCGTCGAGTTCGGGGCGGTTGTACTGGAAGAAGATCGATTTGAGCGGGGTCGACCCGTCCGGGTGCTCATCGACATCGACGATGATGAACGGCGTCGGGTCGGTGTGACCCTCCATCGTGATGCCGAGCGCTTTGCGTACGACAGACCTCGCCCCGTCCGCGGCGATGAGATACGGGGTGTTGATCTGTTCCCCCGACTCCAATTCGATTGTGACTCCGTCACTGTGGGTCGTGACGCCGGTAACGGGTGTGGCCCAACGGAACTCGACCCCGAGTTTGATAGCCTCGGCATACAGAATCGCCTCCACCTTTTTCTGTGAGAGGGTCCGGGCGAAGTGCTTCGACAGCACCGGGTTGACCCGAATTGTGAAGACTCGCTTGTCGCCGTAGTAGGCCTCCCCACCGGCCAGCACGTTGCCCGCCTCGGCGATCGAATCGCCCATTCCCGGGCGGATCTTCTCCCATCGATTCACCGTGGGAATGAGGAAGGCGATCGCCCGGCTGCCCGTGCGGAGTCGGTCCTGTGGCTCGGCCTCCAGCACCAGTACCGGAAGACCCTTGCCGGCCAAGGCCACCGCGGCGGTGAGCCCGACCGGTCCGGCCCCGACGACAACACAAGGATCCTGCTCATCAGCTGACTGTGACGACATGGCTGCCTGCTTTCACTCCGGTTTCACCGCCTGTACGTGCGGTCCCGCACCGTTACTGCTCTAGCTACGATATCGTAACTACGGCTCCGTAACTAGATTGGCGCGATATATACCCCTGCAGAACTACGACACGGCGAATCTTCCCGGCGTCGATGACCAGGCGGCCACGATCAACGCCCCTGCCGCAGTGGACAGTCGCGCTCGGCTCACTCGGTCATCAACGAGTCAGCACGTAGCCGTCGTGTGGCCGGTGGTCGCGGGAGCTGCGCAGGTCGGCGATGGCGAAGGTGCGTTGTACCCAGCGGTCTGCGCCGTCGTAGCGGGGCTGGAAAGCGGTGCGGCCGTGGACGGTGACCCGATTGTCGAGAATTGCCATATCGCCGGGTATGAGGCGCGTGATGCGGGCGACGGTGTTGCAGGCTCGGCCGAATTCGGCGAGTGCGGCCTCGGCCCGTGGGGTCAGTGCCGTGGTGGCGATCGTGGCCATCCGGACATCCGGGTCCTCGACCGCGCCGGACAGCACCGCCTGTGGAGCGCGAATTCCCTTGTCCGAGGGGAAAGATGGCGGCGGGGCGGTAATGAACTCCGGCGCGAAGAGCACCTCCCGGCTCGTTGTCGTGAGTAGCGGCAGCGCTTCGCGCAGGCAGGCGGTGCGCAGACCGGCGATTCGGTCGTGGTCGGCGCGCAGGCACAGCAGCAGGACATAGTCGGGTTCGTGGCGGTGAAATGCGTTCTCGTTGTGGAAGGTCAGCAGCACCGAGCCGGCGTTTCCCGAGAACGTCTCCTTTCCGCGGACCGGCACGACATCTTGTACGAGGGCGCCGGACTTCTCGGCCAGATACGCGGCCGGATCACCGAGTCCGCACGCGAGCATGGTCAGCAGCGCCGCGGAGACAGTCGCCGTGCGCTGCACCGAATCCGGCGTGGACGGGGTAGCGGGCAGTGTCGCCGCATCGACCGGCAGGCCGTGCAGGACCAGCAGGCCGCGCGGGCCGGAGTGCCTGCGGAACCGGCGTACACCACGACGCAGCTCCAGCGGAAGCTCATCCCAGCTGTACCGGGCGCGCGCTACCCACTCGGGGGAATCCACCGGGTCCCGGCCGTCGGCGCACACCGCGCGAGCGAGTCGATCGACTTCGGTGCTCTCGGCTGGGCCCAACTCCAGGTCGGCGATCTCTTGAATCACGGCTTACTCCTGGTCCGGCGCTCCGGCTTTGATGGTGCCTGCTCGGAAATGTCCTGCCTGCTAATCGATTCCGGCTGCTATCCGTGTCGCAGAGCCGATACGGCATCGGCGATGTAGTGGTCCCCGAACTGGATCAGCGACGCGTATTGCGCCGCGCGCCGGTGCCGCATCCGCCGCAGCTCGCCGACGGCATTGTCGGGGCCGGTGGGCATCTGCGCGATGGAACGGCGCAACCGCACCATCGAATAGGCGAGCGTGACATGACGTTCGCTGTCCACGAGATCGGCCTCGAGCAGAGCGCTGCGGACGGCGGCGAGCTCCGGATCGCGGGCATTCAACTGCTCGTAGGAGTCCGGTACGACCTTCAGTAGCTCCTTCATCGCACCGCGGAAGGTCTTGTAGCCGCGATGTTGGCGTCCGCTCAACGGGATCGCCACGTCCGGAGGCTGCATCGTGGGGCGCACGGCCGCCATGTAGTAGTCCACCGGGATAGTGCTGGCGTGGGTCATCGCCGCGGGGAACCCCCGCACATACGTGGTGGCATGCGCGAGTCGTTCCAATGCCGCATCGGCCGCGCCGTCGCGGAGATGGTGCACGGCATCGGTCACCGCGACCGCCGCACAGATATTGAACAGCACATGGACCTGATGCCCGACCAGCCATCGCGCCGTCCACTCGCGCTCCAGCGAGACTTCCTCTGCCGGTGCGAATTCGGGGAAAGTGGTCTGTGATGGTTCGTCGATGGCCCCGGTGCCGGTGAGGTCGAGCGCGGCCTGCCGCATGCCCGCGACCTCCACCGCCAAGTCGGCCCCTGACAACGGTGCTCTGCACAGATCCTGTAGGCCGCGATGTATGACCAGGACGCCGTGCAGGGCCGCCTGCTGGTCGGATAGATCCACCTCACGGACCCGGAAGAACGACTGGCTCACCGAGTCGGCGGGCAGATCCTCACCGACGAGAGCCCTCGCCTCCGCCGACAGAGCGCGCACGAGCTCGCCTGCCGCTACCCCCGCTCGCTGTAAGGCGGCAGTGCGGTCCACCGGACCGGCATGAGTCGGTATTTCGGCCAGCACCAACGCGGTTCGCTGCGCCTCGGCCCGGACACGAACATCCAGATCCGGGACGGCACCCCCGACCCGCAGTCCCCTGAACACGGCCACTGGCGGGTGCGGTACTGCGACCGAGGTGCCCATGCCACAACGGTATCCCCGGACAAGGCCGCACCGCAGACATCTGACCAGGTTCGCCTGCGACGCCCCAAAAGGTCTGTCGAGATTGGTATTCCGGAACCAGCAGATACTGTTCGGTGGCTGCCATCTGAACCGCGACATCCGAGGTCTGCTCTCGGCCGCGGGGTTCGAAATCCGTGAACTGCACTGCTTTTACGAACAATCCGCGCCGAAGTTCTTCGCCGCATTGAACCTCGGTGTCGCCGTCTCTTCCTGATCGCTCGACCGGCGGCCCACGGACGGCCCGCGCGGGTGATCGGACCACGAAATTGCGGTGGGGACGTTCAGAGCATGGTGCAGCCTTGGGTGAGTTTCGGCTGTAGTGCGCACAGCACTAGGCTCCACAGATTCGAGAGTTCGGGGGAGTTGGCTGAACCGCTCGCGGATGATCCGGAATTGTCGCCGGCCGTGATAGGGGTCGACGCGGTCGGGGCCGGATTGTTCGGTGCAGCCTGCGCGGTGCCGGTGACGAGGGCGCCGAGGATCAGGGAAGCGGCCAATGTGGCTGGAAGCTGTTGTCGCAGTATCGATTTCATTGTCAATCCTAGTGGTTGGTGTTTGCGCAAGACTCTAGAAGGAGTTCGTTTCCTACGCTGCCGCAATTTCTGGGGGCCCGGAACAGCGGCGCTGCTCCGGATATCGCGCAATCGTATTCCGATATGGGCATGCGTCAACCCGGCGAGACTCGGGTCTTGCTGGATGGCGATCATGACGTACCTCTTCGGCTGCGCCTTCGTGCCGCGGCCTCCACCAATCGCTGCTTGGTGCTGTTGCCGGGCGCATCTCGACCGCAAGGCCGACCGGGGAGCTGTCACCACGAAAAGCCTAGTCACATCACATATTTGGCACCCACTGTATAGCGTGTATGGGCATGGCTGTATCACGCTCCTCTGCGGCGTTCTCGGCGGTGGATCTCACCAACCTCGACAACTTCGCCGCAGGCTTCCCACACGAGGTGTTCGCCGCGCACCGTGCCGACGCCCCCGTCTACTGGCACGAACCCACCGCGCATACGCCCGACGGCGAGGGATTCTGGTCGGTGGCCACCTACGCCGAAACCAAAGAGGTGCTGGGCGACCCGGTGACCTACTCATCGGAGACCGGCGGCGATCGGCCCTATGGCGGCACCGTACTGCAGGATCTGCCGGTTGCCGGCTTGATGCTGAACATGATGGACGACCCGCGACATGCCCGAATCCGGCGGCTGGTGTCGAAAGGCATGACCCCCAGGATGATTCGGACACTCGAGGAGGATCTGCGGGCGCGCACCGCGCGATTGCTCGACACCATTGTCAACGGCGCGGAACACGACTTCCTCACCGAGATCGCCGCGGAGCTGCCGATGCAGGCGATCTGTTTCCTGCTCGGCATCCCCGAAGCCGACCGCCACCGCCTGTTCGGTCTCCTCGAGCACGTCTTCGACATCCCCGAGGGGCAGGACTACCTGACGACGACTCCTCAACGGACCGCGGCGATGGCTGAGCTCTATGAATATGCGCTGGCTCAGATCTCCCAGCGACGCGAAAACCCCGGCGCGGACATGCTTTCGCTCGTCGTGCACGCCGAGATGCCGGATGAGGAACCGCCACGGCTCTCGGATGAGGAACTACGGTCTTTCTTCAATCTGCTGTTCTCCGGTGGCGCGGACACCACCCGCAATGCCATCGCTGCCGGACTGCTTACGCTCATCGAAAACCCGGCGCAACTGGCCGAATTGCGCGACGATCCAACGCTACTGCCCACCGCCATCGAAGAAATCGTGCGCTGGACCGCACCCTCACCGTCCAAGCGACGTACCGTCACTCGCACCACCGAACTCGCCGGGCACACCCTGGAACCGGGCCAGAAGGTGCTCGTGTGGGAAGCCTCGGCCAACCGCGACGAACGCGCCTTCGATCACGCCGGCACTTTCGACATTCACCGAAACCCCAACCCGCACCTCGGTTTCGGGCAAGGCGTGCACTTCTGCCTCGGCGCGCACCTGGCCCGGCTGGAAATGCGGGTGGTGTTCGAGGAGCTGTTCGCCCGCTTCGACGTTTTCGAACAGGCCGGACCGCCGGAGTGGACGCGCGGCAACCGTCACACCGGACTCCGTCATCTTCCATTGCGCCTCACCGCGCGTTGATTCACCCGCGCCGACAACGAGCACATCGCCCGAATGTCCCTGTACTACCGCCAAGTACCGCAATAACTCTCGGACGGGGTGTACGTCGATTCGACGCGCCACACCGACCGGATCGCGTCAGGCGATCCGTCGGTGGAATGCTTCCGTCGCGCCGCCGGCGGCGGGGTCGACCGTGAGGACGCGGAGATCAATTGCGTCGGTGGTGATGTCGGCGACCATATAGCCGAGCTGGTTGTAGGTTTCGAACAGCGTCTTGTGCCGGCCGGATCCTGAGCTCGTACCGTCGACCTTGGCGGCCGCGCCGCAGACGATCTGGCGAGTCCCCTTCGATTCCGGGGTCGCATCGAGCACTTGCAGACAATGATCATGGCCGGACATGAGGATATGGCACTTACCGATCACATGATCTTCGAAGAACTGTTTGGCATACACGCCGTTCATGGGGGCGACGGGTATCCCGTCGTAGTTTCCGGCATCGCCGGTCGGCCCATTGCTGAGGTAAGGGTGATGCGTGCACGCTATCTTCCACTTCGCCGGTGATTCTGCGATGGCCTGATCCAGCCAATTGCGTTGATCGTTCATGAACTGCCCGTCGACGGACCAGTACGGGGACAGAAACGGCGGGATATAGGCGGCCAGCGGGTTGATGTCGATGACGAAAAACTCGACCACCGGGATTTTTTCGGGAATCCGCACCGAATAGTAGCGACTCGGCATCCACCATCGCGGGGAGTTCGCGTGATACTTCACCTCATAGTTGCCCCGGTCCAGCCAGCCGCCGTCGCCGGGGGCCACCGCACTGTTGTCGTGGTTGCCCAGGGTCATCACCCAGGGGAAGTCCAGTCCGTCATTGGGCTTTTCGAATTTCTCCGCGAATTGCGGATCGTCGGCGTCGTCCGGCCCGTACTCGTAGATGTTGTCGCCCAGGCCGAGCGCGACCGATACCGGTTCACGACGGTGGAGATCACGTATCGCATCGGCGACCGCCCACTGGCTCCGTGTGCCGGTGCCCGCATCGCCGGTGATCAGCACCCGCAATGCGTCGCCGTCCGGGAACGGAAACTTGGTCACGCCCTGTGCCACCGGTACCGCATGGGCCGGTGACAGGCCGACCAGGGTCGCGCCCGCGGCCACGGCCGCCGCACCGATCAATAGTTCACGACGCCTGATATTCGATGCGCTGCTCATGCCTTGCCTCCATCATGTCGACGAAACCAGTTGCAGGACAATCCTGCTCGTCGCAACTGCACATCATGGGAACCTGGCTGGGCAAGCGTCGCCTCGACTGGGGATGCGCGGCAACCTATTTCGACACCGAGAGTTCATCGAGGCAAATCCATGGCGGCTCGGGCAGGGCTGCCGGGCAACGACTTTCGATATCGATTGGTCCGTCGTTTCTCGAATATCAACGTGCCGTTAGTTTTATATGTCGGGTGATTCCCCAGTTGAATGGAGAGCGTCGGTCCGCCTCGCCGCGGTCGGCCCGCCGCGGTACGTGTCGTCCAGCAGATGTCTGAATTGTCCGGTACGGTACTGGCGCGTACACGCCCATGGAGTCAGGAGTTCGAGATCGTGACCAGCCAGGAAACCTCCCGCCACGCACCTGTCGACTTCAGCGCTCAACGCATGGGAGCCTCCGCTGATGCGGTGCTGGCCATCGCTATCACGTTGCTGGTCATCGAGATCAAACGCCCCGAGGGCGACCAGCTGCACAGCACACACGCACTGGCCGAATTCCTGTGGCAGGAGAAGGCGTCGTTTCTGGCCTTCGTGCTGGCCTTCGGCGTGCTGTGGTCGGTATGGCGCCGCCATCACATGCTCATCGACAATGTCGATCGGCTCGATCGGGCCTCGGCGAGCTGGCATGCGCCGCTGCTGCTGTTCGCGGCCTTCTTGCCGTTTCCGACCGCCATGTTCGGTCACGCACCAGGCAACGAGCTTGCCGTGTGCCTGGACGCATTGACGGTGGCGGGGTTGTTCGGCAGCGAGGCGATAGTGAAGGAATTCGCCTGGCGCCGAGCAACATTGGCGCCAGGTGCGGATCCGGCCCAGATCCGCACCAGCGCCGACGGCTCCGCCGCTGTCGCCGTGTTCTTCCTGGCAAGCGCGATTCTGGCCTGGCTGACGCCATGGGTCTGGTTCGCCTGGTTCGCGGCCCCATTGGCCGCTCATTTCGGCGGAAAACTCATCGCCCGCCTGCGTCCCCCGCGACGTGGCAGCCCGCTCTGCTCTGCCGTCAAGATCGCCCGTCGCGCAGAGTCGGTCGGCTGATTCACGAAGAAGCCCTGCGCCAAGGCCGCTCGACATCCAGCACTGCCGACGATGGGCCATCGAGATCGTCGCGGTACTGGCCGCGCACCGCGACCTACCCGCCGCCGAGCCCGCCGACTAGGTCGCCACCCGCGCCTACCGCCCTACCCGGCCGTGCAGACAACGCACTGCCACTTCATTCGAGGCAACCTCCATGCGGGTGTTTCGGCCCGGGTGAGACGCCGATCTAGCGGAAAGACCAGCGTTGACCCGGCGCTCCCTTGGGTGCGCCCGTGAGATTCCCGTCGGTCAGTGTCAAATACAGCTGAGGTCCGGACGTGCCGTCACCCACCCAGAGGTAGGTTCCGTCGGTTTGCCACGTCTCCCCGCCGTCTCCCTGCGCCATGCCCACTCCGTATGTCCTCGGCGGCGGCGTCGAGGGAACCGAGTCGCGTTCCGGGACAGCGCCTTCCTCGATCTCGAGGATGTTTATGGTGGTGTCCTTCGGCATCATGGACTCGATCTCGGCGGCGGTGAGCCCGGCGAACAGACTCACCGACCAGCGGCCGAGTTTCCGCTGATCGACGGCGTAGCTCGTGATCTGCCCCTGATCGGGGCCGGAGGCGGTTCTGCGGAACCACAGCTCGTACACCAGCCCTGCGGGTGGGCGGACGATGACACCCGGATTCTCGGTGGTGGTGGTGTATTCGTAAGCGTTGCCGAGTCGGTAGTCGGCCCCGGTCTCGTATTTGCCGAGTGTGGCGTACAACGCGCCGCCGGTCTCGGTGTTGATGATTCGGAAGTTGCCGTCGGGAAATCCACCCATACCAGGCTCCTCTCGAGCGCCGCCGATCGTGAAACATGTTTGCGTCCAAGTGATTCGATCACTCGTGGATCAAGCGGACGTCGTCAAAGCTTAGCTGTTGCGCCGACCGGGCGCGGCGATTCGCCTCGCTTCCGGCCGGCTCGGTTATTGCATCAACATCAAAATCAAACCGAACCAGCGGACGGTGTGGTCAGCACTCGAAGTGCGTGAGCTGAGGCCGCTGCGGGTGGAACGTACGACCGCGAAGTATCTGTGAACCGTTGTCGTGGATCCGATTGGCTGTCAACATATTCGGGCGGGGTTCCGTGGTGCGCAGAATGAGCGATTCGCGCAGAATATTTGGATCCTTTCAGCCGTGGCTAATGCTCTGTTACTTCCATCTCAAAGTGTTTTCAGGTGTCGTCGGTTGTTGAATCTCGTTGTACCGTCTGCTCATCGCAGCGTTGCGGTACTGAAATCTCGACAATTCCTGAACTTCGATGGCGGGCGTTTGTGCGTTCTCGACGCAGCCGCCTTCGCGCACCGAGCGATTCGGCTGGAGCGCGGTATCCGAGGCCCAACTCTCGATAGGTGATCACTGTGGTTGATCTGTTGGCGAACGAATCTCGCGGCGG
Source organism: Nocardia sp. NPDC088792 (assembly GCF_044750615.1). Lineage (NCBI taxonomy): Bacteria > Bacillati > Actinomycetota > Actinomycetes > Mycobacteriales > Nocardiaceae > Nocardia > Nocardia sp. NPDC088792. The sequence continues at coordinate 1,563,520 of NZ_JBIVKC010000003.1, read as the reverse complement.
TATCCGCACGTGGTCGGAGCCGTACTGGAGTGCGGAGGATCTGATCGCCGCCAAGGGGAGGAGAACGGTGTCGGTGGTGCTTCCCGCGTTGAACGAGGAAGCCACCGTGGGGAATGTGGTCGAGGCCGTGCGGTCGTTGCCGGACGGGCTGGTCGATGAGCTGGTCGTGATGGATTCCGGGTCGACGGATGCGACGGCGCGGGTCGCGGCGGCCGCCGGAGCGACCGTGGTCAGGCGTGAGGACGTGCTGCCCGAGCATCCCCCGGTACCGGGAAAAGGGGAGGTGTTGTGGCGTTCGCTGGCAGCGATCTCCGGCGACATCGTGATGTTCATGGATTCCGACCTGATCGAACCCGACCCGCAGTTCGTGCCGAAACTCATCGGTCCGCTGCTGCTCGACGAGTCGGTCGTGTTCAGCAAGGGGTACTACCGCCGCCCGCTGCTGGTGGGCGAGACATTCGACGAATCCGGTGGGGGACGGGTGACCGAACTGGTGGCCCGGCCGCTGCTGGCGGCATTGCGGCCGGGGCTGCGGCATGTGGTGCAGCCCTTGGGCGGTGAGTACGCGGCCACGCGGGCGGCGCTCGAACGATTCTGGTTCGCACCGCATTACGGCGTCGAAATCGGTTTGCTGATCGATGTATTCGACCATTACGGCGCACATGCCATCGGCCAGGTCGATCTGGGCGTTCGGAAGCACCGTAACCGTCCATTAAATGAACTCGGGGTTATGAGCAGGCAAATCGTCGCCGCCGCGCTCGAACGCTGCGGGGTGCCGGATTCGGGCGCCGGAATCATTCAATACCCGCTCAGCACGGAGGGATTCGCGGCCCGCGAATTCACGCTGCACACCGAGCATCGTCCGCCCATGGCCTCGCTGCTCGAAATCGCTTCCTGAGCACACTTTTCGACAAAAGATGAGGGATCACCATCATGATGCAGAGCGGACTCATCGACGACTGGCGGCCCAAAGGTGGCCGGCTGACCGTCATCCGCCCCAGCGAGAGTGCGCGCGCGGCCGCCATCCGCGCCCCTATCGATGCCACCCCACCGTCGTTTCAGCAGGACGCCTACCTGGAAATGGCGCGCACGGCCAAACGTGACGGCCGCCGATTCGACCGGCTCATCCTGTGCGCCTTCACCCTGCAGGGCGCGCCCGATATCCCGGCGCTGGTACGCGCCCTCACCATCGTGGTGCGCAGGCACGACTCCTTCCACAGCTGGTTCGAGATCGACTCCGATCTCGGAGTGCAGCGCCGGGTGCTCGCCGCCGAGGATATCGAGCTGGTCGCCGACTCCTGGGGTGAGATCGACGGCCCGCTGGTGAGCCGGATCCTGCAGCGAGTCACGCCGGGGCCCAGTAGCTGGGACTGCTTCACCTTCGCGATCATCGACCACGGCGGGACGTTCACCGTCGTCGTCGCCAGCGATCACATCGCCTGTGATGCGGTGTCCGGCGGAATCATCAGCGCAGAGCTGACCCAACTGTATTTCGACCCGACCGCCACGGAGCGGCTGGCGAGCGCGCCGGCGGGCAGTTACCGCGAGTACTGCGAGGGCGAACGCTCCCGGGCAGCGGAACTGGAGGCCCGGTCACCGCAGATCGTGGCGTGGGCCGATCACATCGAGGCAAACGGCGGTCGGCTGCCGAGTTTCCCACTGCCACTGCGTGACCCCGATACCCGGGACACCGCGGCGGCCTCGGGCCGATGGGTGCTGCTGTCGGGCGCGCTCGCCGACCGGTTCGAGCAGGAATGCGCACGGGCCGGAGTCCGGCTGGTGGCAGGTATATTCGCCGCCGCCGCACTGGCCGAGTACGAGATCACCGGGCGGACAAGCTATTTCAACCTGTCGCCGAAGAACACCCGATCCACCGCGGGCGAACGGCGCTCGGTCGGCTGGTATGCCAGCCTCATCCCGATCGCGTTCGACTTCGATCCCGCCGAAGGCTTCCTCGACGTGGCCCGCCGCGCCGACGACGCCTTCGCCGCGGGCAGGTCGTTGTCGGCGGTCTCGCTGCACCGTGTCGTCGAATTGCTCGAATCCCGGGAAGGATTCGAGGTGCGGCGCGGCTGGGTGGCGCCCATGCTGTCGTTCCTCGATCTGCGCAAGGTGCCCGGCGCGGAACTGTTCTCCGCCATGGATTTTTCGTTCTTCGGCAGCCGTGGCACCTCCGAGGAGGTCTACACCTGGGTGCAGCGCACCGACGACATGATCTGGATGGCCTCGCTGTTCCCCGACACCGAGGTCGCGGCGGGATCGATGGCACGCTACAGCGGCCTGCTCACCCGGACCATGGAATCGATCGCGCGAGCCGGTTCGCCCGCGCTCTCCTGCGACGTGGCATAGCGGGCCCGCCATGAGCACAGTCGGAATACCACGGGAAACCGATGTCCCACAGGGGAATTCCTCCGGGGCGTGGGTGGGTTTGGCGGCGGTGTTCATCGCCGTGTTCATGCAGATGATCGACGCCACCATCGTGACCGTCGCCGTTCCCGATATCGTGCGTGACCTCGGCGCCAGCGCGGCCGAATCATCGCTCACCCTCACCGGATACACGGTCGCGCTGGCGTGTTCGCTGCTACCGAGTGCCCGGCTGGGCATGCGGTGGGGGCGCGGCGGGTTCTTCATCGGCGCGCTCGCCTTGTTCGTCGTGGCGTCGGTGCTGTGTGGCCTGGCACCGACACCGCTGGCGTTGATCGCGGCGCGGGTGGTGCAAGGCGCAGCGGCAGGCGGGGTTTCGGCCCAGCCGATCGCCTTGATCACCGCGCGCTTCGCCGACACCCGGCGCCGGAATCTGGCCTTCGCGCTGTACGGGGCGACCGCCGGCACCGCCGCAATGCTCGGTCCACTCGCCGGCGGACTGCTGCTGGGCTCCGATCCGCTCGGCCTGTCCTGGCGTTCGATCTTCTTGGTGAACGTGATTCCCGGCGCGGTCGCACTGCTGCTGGCCTTCCGCTACCAACGCCGATCGGTCGAATCCCAGCGCTGCCCACTGGATGTCACCGGTGCGGTGCTGGCGGCCACCGGACTGTTCCTACTCGTCTACGGCCTCTCGATCGGGCGCGAGCACAGCTGGTCACCGCCGATTCTCGCCATGCTGATCGCCGCCGCGGTAGTGCTGACCGGTTTCGTCGCCCATGAACGACGCCTCGCCGCGCGCGGCGGATCACCACTGATCGATCCCGCACTGTTCGTCTCCGCACGCTTCGGCTGGTGGATCCTGGGATGCCTGGTGGTGTACGGCATTTTCGCGGCTTACCTGTTCACCATGTCGGTGTCCCTGCAATTCGGACTCGGCTACACCGCGCTACGCACCGGAGTGGCGACGCTGCCCTTCTCCGTGGGCGCGGTGATCGGTGCGATATCCGCACCCAGGCTCGCGGGATTCGGGAACCGTTCGATCGGCGTGGGCATCGCCCTGTTCGGTGTGCTGCTGGCAGGCTGGCTGCTGGCAGTGAATCCGGACTCCACCGAAGTGTCCTGGCCGATCCTGCTGATCCCCTTGATACTCGGCGGATTCGGAGTCGGAGTGGCCGCTGCACGACTGCAGATCGCAGTCGTCGCAGCCGTACCGCCCCGATCCGTCGATTCAGCATCCGGTCTGGTCCCCACCGCCCAACAGGTCGGCAACTCCCTCGGAGTCGCACTGATCGGAATACTGTTCTTCCACTCCGTGGCATCAGCCGCCCCCGCCGCCGTCACACCCGAACAAACACGCCTGAAGCAAGAACTCGTGGCCGTCACCCCCTTCGCTCCCGCCATCTCCAACGAGTTCGCCCGCTGCGCCACCCTCCAACTGCAATCACCCACCCCCGAACGCACACCCACCGGCTGCAGCCACTCCACGACAGACGGCCCCGGCAACGCCGCACTGCGAAAACAAGTGACCATCGCAGTCGCCGAATCTGCCCGGCGGGTGGCTGCAAACGTCTTCGTGGTCGCGTTCCGCCACTCGACAGCAGTCCTGCTGACGCTGGTGGCCGCCGCACTCGCAGCAGCCCTGTTCCGCCGCCGTCGGTAAGTTGCGAGGCAAATTCGAGACGACTCCGCTGTCGACTCCAACCGGATTGCCATCTGGGCATTCGCGGGCGGTGAAATGCTCGCCACACCTTGGGTTTCCAACTCTCCACAGTGGCTGCGCTGCGTGTGTCTGAGTTTTCTGGTCCTGGCCGATCAAGCACCGGACTCGACGGCCCCGGCTCCGTGTGACCTGCTGGAGCCCGGACGGCCGATGTGACTGAATGGCGAATTGTATTGCGGGGGTTCGAGAACGAACGCCACTGATTAATGAATCACCGAAATCAGGGGCATCTGCGCAACAAATCGCTCTGTCGGCGTTCATATCTTGAAACATATCGTGGGCTCGACACGTGAAAGCAGCACAGATCATGAGGAGAGCGATGTCTTCGATGACCCTGCCGGTGGGCCATGCGTCCGATCGGCGCGAGCGCAGCGCGTCCCCCCGCCGGCTCGTGATGTGCCGACCGGATTTTTTCGAGGTCAGCTATTCGATCAATCCGTGGATGGACCCCGCCGAGCCTGTCGACCGCGGTCGGGCCATCGATCAGTGGGAACGGTTGCGGGAGACCTACCTCGACTTCGGGCACACCGTTGACACTGTCGCCGCGGTGCCGGGTTTGCCGGACATGGTGTTCGCGGCGAACGCGGGAATCATGTTTGGCGACAAGGCGATTGCCGCCCGATTCACCCACGCTGAACGCCGCGGGGAGACCGCCGCCTACGCGAGCTGGTTCCGCAGCACCTGCCCTGGCCCGGTCATCGAAGCCGCCGACACGAACGAGGGCGAGGGCGACTTCCTGCGGGTCGGCAATCTGATGCTGGCGGGCACGGGGTTTCGGACCTCCGTCGATTCTCATCACGAGGTCCGGCAGTTCTTCGGCCTACCGGTCATCTCCCTGGAGCTGGTGGACCCGCGGTTCTACCATCTCGACACCGCACTGGCCGTGCTCGATTCGGCGACGGTGGCCTACTACCCGCCGGCGTTCAGCGCCACGAGCAATGCCCTGCTGCGACAGCTGTTCCCGGACGCGATCCTGGCCACGGACGCCGATGCCACCGTGTTCGGCCTCAACGCCTTCTGCGACGGCCTCAACGTCTTCCTGACCGCTGCCGCGACCGCACTGCACGCCGCGCTGCGCGAACGTGGTTACAACCCGGTCGGAATCGAATTGTCGGAACTGCTGAAGGCCGGTGGAAGCGTGAAATGCTGCACCCTGGAGGTCCACTCATGACCACGACCACCGCGTCACTGACCGACCGATACGTCGCACACAACTACAATCCGCTTCCCGTGGTCGCCGAGCACGCACAAGGGGTGTGGATCACCGACACGTCGGGTCGTCGCTACCTCGATATGCTCAGCGCGTACTCGGCCATGAATTTCGGGCACGGTCATCCCGATCTCGTTGCGGCAGCACAGGATCAACTCCGGCGGATGACCCTTGTCAGCCGGGCCTTCGACCACAATCTGCTCGGTGGCTTCGCCGAAGGTCTGACGGCGCTGACGGGCACCGACATGATGATTCCGATGAACACCGGCGCCGAGGCCGTCGAGACCGCGATCAAACTGGCCCGCAAATGGGCCTACGAGAACAAGGGCGTGCCCGACGGCCGCGCTGAGATCATCGTGGCCGCGGGCAACTTCCACGGCCGGACCACCACCATCATCGGCTTCTCCGACGACCCGGACGCACGCAATGGATTCGGGCCCTACACACCGGGTTTCGTCCGCGTGCCGTATGGCGATGCCGACGCTCTCGGTCGCGCGCTGACCGCCGATACCGCGGCCGTGCTCCTCGAGCCGGTGCAGGGCGAGGCCGGGGTGATCATCCCGCCCGATGACTATCTCCCGCGGGTCCGTGAGCTGTGCTCGGAACGCAATGTGCTGCTCGTCCTGGATGAGATCCAGTCCGGACTCGGCCGCACCGGAACCACTCTGGCGGCCGAGCGCGTCGGGGTGGCGGCCGACCTGGTCATTCTCGGCAAGGCCCTCGGCGGCGGCATCGTCCCGGCCTCGGCCGTGACCGGCCGCAGGGAGGTGCTGGAGACTCTGCGTCCCGGCCAGCACGGCTCGACCTTCGGCGGCAATCCGCTCGCCTGCGCGGTCGGCAGCGCGGTGGTCACCCTCCTCGCAGACGGCCACTACCAGCAGCGCGCCGCCAGCCTCGGACGGGTGCTGGCCGAACGCCTCGAAGCACTACACGGCCGTGGCGTTCTCCGGACCAGGACGGTCGGGCTGTGGGCAGGCATCGATATCGACCCCGCGCTCGCCACCGGACGGCAGGTCTGCGAACGTCTGGCGCAGCGCGGCATTCTCGCCAAGGACACACATGGGTCGACCATCCGCCTCTCACCGCCACTGGTCATCGAGGAGGACGAATTGACCTGGGCGATCGACGAACTCGACGCCACCCTTCAGGAACTCCGACGCCGCTGAGGTCCGGATATCCGGTGGTGGCAGTCGGGTCACAGGTCGGGAATCGTGGGCGGCCGTTACATAGCCTGCTTCGGTTCGGTCAATGGAATCGGACGCAGTCTCTGTGCGATATGGTCGGCGAAGCGGCAAGCGGCCGGGCTGGCCTGGCCGCGCGGTAACAGGGCCAGGTCGAGACGCCGGTGGAAATCCAGGCCGGTGACCGTAATCGCGTGCACCAGCGGCGGGTTGTAGACAGGGTCGACCAATCCCCGTGGCACAAAGGCGATTCCGAGCCCGGCGGCGACCAGCTCGACGACCATCGGCCAATCGCTGACCTCGCACATGACGATGCGAGTCAGACTGGCGGCTGCGAACATCCGATCGGTGTAGACGCGGGTCGCCCATGTGGGTTGGGTCTCCACGAAGCGTTCCCCGTCGAGCTGGTCCAGCGTGATTTCGGTCGTCGTGAACAGTCGATGCTGTGGGGGGCAGATCAGCACCATCGGTTCGGAGGCCAGCGCCAGCAGCTCCAGGTGGTCGGGGTAGCCGGAGAGCGGCGTGACGACGGCGCAATCGAGGTCGCCGTCGGCGACCATCTGTACCATCTGCCGACTCGGCAGCCGCTGTACACGGATGCTCAAATCCGGATGCTCGGAACCGAATTCGGCGATCCATTCAGTCAAGGGCACCAGGTGCTGGGTACTGAAGTACGTGCCGACCCGCAGCGAGCCGGCAAGGAGTCCGCGAACCGCGTGGATCGCGTCGTAGGCGGCCGTTGTCGCATCGAGTATGCGTCGCGCAATAGGCAAGAGCGCCTCACCTTCCGCCGTCAATCGAACCGGGTGTGAGCCACGGCGATACAATTCCGCACCGACGTCCTTCTCCAGAGCGCGAATCGTGGAGGAGAGCCCCGATTGCACGATGTATTCACGCGCGGCGGCACGCGCGAATCCGCCCTCCTCTGCAAGGGCCACGAAACGACGCAGCTGACGGATCTCCACTTTGCTATTTTCTCTCGCGCAGATGAGTACAGTCCACAATTCATGTGTGTGAATTGGCAGATAGTTCGGTTTTCGAGGTTCGTACCGGCCTGGGCCACTTCGGTTTTCACGGTCATCTGCGGTGTAACTCATCGGCGGTCGCATCGCAGCAAAGAGGACTCGATGAGCAAGAAAAATGACATTTGCGACGGCATTTCGTGAAGATGTGCGCCACCCGCTTTGGTGGCATGTAGCGTTGATTGTGGGAAGTTGTCCGAAGGAGTGCATATGCCCGTCGGTTTTCCAATATCAAACGGTTCTGCTTTCGCTCGCCGTGCCGCGCTACGGTCGCGGAACTATGCCACCACCGGCCTGAATCCCGTTCCGTTTCCCGAGATAATTCCTGTCACCACCGCTGACGGGGCTCGGTTGCGAGTACACGCCTGGGGTCCCGCCACCGGGGATGTAGTTGTGCTGATCCACGGCTGGTCGTGCTGCATCGAATACTGGAACCCGCAGATCAACGCGTTCGCGGGGGAGTACCGCGTGGTCGCCTACGACCAGCGTGGACACGGCGAAAGCGAGCGCGGTACCGCGCGTTCGGGCCGGAGCAGCTCGCCGATGACCTGGCCGACGTACTTGACGCGGTGCTGGCGCCCGGACGGTGAGCGGTGCTGGTGGGCCACAGCATGGGTGGCATCACCATCCAGGCCTGGGCGCTGCGCTATCGCGAGCAGGTCGCCGAGCGTGCCTCAGCGGTGCTGCTCGCGGCCACCGCCGCGCGCAAGATTCCGACGCGGTCCACGATCCTTCCGATTCTCGACACGAGGTTCCCGGGCCGGGTACTGGAGGCTGAGGCGATATTCGGGGCACCGGTGCCGATACCGGGTACGGCCGCGATGCACCGGCTCTTCAAGTCGTGTGTCATGAGCCGGAACGCCAGCGCCGACCAGGTCGATTTCGTTCTGTCCATCGTCCGTTCGTGCTCACCCAGGGTGCGTGCGGCCACGGCTCGGGTTCTGGTCCGGTTGGATCTCGGTGACGCCGCTGCGAATCTCAGCGTGCCGACGAGCGTGATCGCCGGCGAGTTCGACAGGTTGTTGCCGCGAGTGCATTCCGAGGAGATCACCGCAGCGCTCGACAAGGCGGGGACGCTGGACCGTTTCACGATGCTGCCGACCGGGCACACGGTGAATATCGAAGCGCCCGAGGCGTTCAACACCGAGTTGACCCGGGTGATTCAGGTCGGAGCGGCGGTGTCTCGCGGTCTCCGGAAGCCCGGAATCACAGCGTCGTAGCCTCGGACAGGCCAAACGTTGTCCAGTACTACGTAGGCGACGCTGCTTGGTCCGAATTACCTTGTGGCGCAGGTAACTTGAGCAGCTCCTCGGCGTTGAGGTGGCCGATTTTTCGCGGTCGTCGCGGCTGATCGGCAGGCTGTCGAAGAAGGCCATGGCTTCGAGGTTGTCGCTGTAGGGGTAGTCGACGGAGAGCGCGATGCGGTCTGCGCCGATGGTGTGCATGGCGGCGGCGAAGAGGGCGTAGTCCCAGAAACCGCTGATGGTCACGTGGAAGTTCGTTCGCGTTCTCCGCCTCGATCGCGGCGGAGGCGTAGTGCTCCTCCAAACCGATGATCTTCATGCGGGAACTCCTTGGGGTGCGAGTGCGACGAAAGATGAGGACACCCGCGGCTTTACGGGCGCCCCCGCCGGCCGGGGCCGGCGGAGGTGCCTATCGCGTGACGATTCGGCTCAGCTGATGGTGATGCTGTTGACGGGCAATTGGATTGAGCGAGCCGCGTCGGCGACACACGGGCCGACGAGGCCGCCCGGGGTTGCGATGGCCTGCTGATCGACCACCAGCGTCCGGCCCGCGCCCGCGCCGCCGGTGATGTTGAGTCGATTGACTTCGGGTGCGCCGGTGGTGCCGCCGGGCACGTGGAACATGCCCGAGACATCGCTGGTGTCGCCGCCGGGCCAGCCGACGGTGCCATTGACTAGTGCGCGAACGTCGAAGCAGTTCGCGTTGTCCGCGGTGAAGTTCACATTGACCTGGCAGCCACCGATATTGCCGGACACGGTGCCGTTGGCCGGCGCGGCTGCCATGCCGATCGGGCTGGTATTGATGTCGAGCGTGCCGCCCGTGCAGGTACCGGGGTCTGCTGAGGCCGGGCTCGATGCCGCTATCGGGGCGACGACTGCTCCCAGCGCACAGGCGCCGGCCAAGAGCATTCGGTTGATTGCCATTCGAGCATCTCCTTCGATCGGGGGGTGATCTAGTGACGCAACTTCGGCAGCGATAACAATACGGCTCGTCCGAACCAGCCGATACTTCCGCCCTGTTCATGGCGCGCCTGTTGGCCGGAGATCCCGGCCGATGCCATGGCTCGGTACACCGTTAGGCCTAGCGATACATCGCCTGGATCAGCGGCGTCAACGACCACTCGGCTGACACTCAGCGGTCGATGCCGGCCATGTTCGCCTCGTCATGACGGGCACCGACCGCCGGTGTCAGCCGGTCGAGCCGCACGATCTGATCAGAACTGCGCACAGTAGTGCGTTCGTCGAGCCGGGATGATCTCTGAGTGTTTGATCTTCCTGGTGTCACGGTGGCCGTTACCAGGGCACCACGCCGTCTCGGCCGATGAACGAGCCGGAGAGGGCGTCGACCTTCAGCATCGCGGCTTCGATCACGGGCTCGGCGCCTTGTGCGGCGGTGAGTGGTGCCTGCGCACGGTTGATGGGTGAGAAGTCGGTTTGCACGAATCCCGGATCAACGGAGAACACGGTGATGTTCGTGTCCGCGAGCACCTTCGACAACGTGATGGTCAGGCTGTTGAGTGCCGCCTTGGAGGCTTGGTAGGCGGGCACCACCATATCGGCCGGATCGGCTTGCGCCTGCAGGGTCAGCGATCCCATGAACGACGACACGTTCACGATCCGGCCCGAGTCACTGCGTCGAAGCAACGGCAGCAAGGCCTCCACCGTGTGGAACACCCCGATCACGTTGGTCTCCAGCGTCCGGCGCACCGACTCCGGATGCGCGTATCGACTGGGACTGGGCGCATCCCATTCGGCGGCGATGCCGGCATTGTTCACCAGCACATCCAGTCGCCCGTGGTCGCGTGTGATGGTGTCGGCGAGGCGCTGCACCGATTCGAACGAGGTGACATCGAGCGCGTGGCCGTGCGCGTCGACACCCCGCTCGCGCAGTTGCTGCGCCGCTGCGATGGCGGCTTCCTCGGAGCGGCCAGTTACCAGGACCGTATATCCCGACAAGCCCAGTCCCAGCGCCGTCTCGAACCCGATACCACGAGTCGAGCCCGTCACCACTGCAATATCCGCCACACCGATTCCTCTCCGGATGCCTTGTCTCGAAAGACCTTCTCTCCCAGGATGGTGTGCAAGCACCGTCTGGCACCGGCGGAAAACCGACGTGACGCTCCATTGTTCGCGTAGTTCCGCCCATACGTCGGCCGGCTTCGGAGGAGTAGGAAACGTCCCCGTTTGCGGGTTCACCGAGCATCCAGTACAGGGCACAAAATGCATACAAACATCAATAACAACAGAGGATTTCAGCCAACAGTCGCTGCGCACTCGTCACCACCGCCTGGGACTGCCAGCATCAGGTGTGGTACCAGCGGAGTCGCTATCCCTGCGCTACTCGAAATATTCGATCGGATCCGACTCTGAGACGTCTCGCACTGCTTGAAAAGTGGTGATGCCAGTGAAGTCCCGATAAATTCGCGCGTCGATCCATCGGGGTGGCTGATCGGTCCCGGTCTCGACCTTGCACCTGACGAAGTAATTATGGCCGGCCACGACCTGCGTCCGATACGACCTTACCCAAACGGTCGCATCAGAACTGACCTCCATCTCTTCGACCAACTGGGGTTTGAACCGGTCAACCAGGTCTCGGATCAGCTCGTCGGAGGCATGCTCATGGCTCATAGCGCCCGGGCTGCCTAGATCGCCACGATTGGGCATGACAGTTTCCAACCTCGGGGCGAGTAGAGAAGAATCAGTTGACCATAGCAGCCTGTTCGGGCAGCGTCCGAGATAACGGCAAAATTGCTATGCGTCCCAATGGATTCCGCTGAACCCGTACCCACGAAGACTCCGAGATGAACTGGGGCCGCAGCTGGTTCCAAATGGATCTGGTCAAGCGGAGAAATGCTCTGGCACCACATTTTCCACACTCCCCGCGAGGCTCGTGCCGCGCCTATGGAGGCACGCTCGCCGCCCAGGGCGACGATGATGCCGAACTGGTCGGCGTGACGATCGCCGAACCGCTCATTGATTCCACGGAAATCGGCATGATGGGTGTAATCGGGCGGCCCGCGGCGTGGCCTCGCCCGAACAGCCTTGTAAGCGGTGCAGGTTCCGTGCGTCTCCCTGCATGTAAGCCGTTGCTGCACAGGATCGTTGGTGCTCGGATAGGCTATTCGGTGGCAAATGAGATCTCGATCAAGGGGAGTTCGGATGAGCCTGACTGAAGTAGAACTGATCGGCGCGACGGGGCTTTTCCTTCAAGCTGATCGGCGGTCCAGTGAGGAGTCGCGCACCGGCGAGGTGACCTACCGGTTTCGTGGCGTCGAGCTGAGTGATGAGACACCGGTCGCGCATGTGACGTTCGTGGCGTCGGCTGCGGGAACAGTGGTCGTGGAAGTCATCAACGAGCGGCGTGACGGCCATGGCGAGAATGAGACGTTTACTTACGAGGTCTCCGCAAGCGAGGTCGGGGAGAAGGTGACGATCTATAGGATCGCGGAGTACGTGAAGGTAGTCGAGCTGCCCGACGGCAGCCTGGACTTCAATCCAGCTCACGTTTTTGACGTGAAGGTCACAGTGTCATAGGACCCCTGGGGTGGAGTGTCCGCTATTGGTAGCCGCTGATCGCGCTGACCGAACCGGCCAGCGTTGACAGCGAAAGATCAACCGGCCGTGCTGATCTGTGTCCAGAGGGTGTGGAGCTACACAGGCCCCGATCACCCCGGACCGCTCAGCGCACCGGTTGTCATTACCTCACCGCGGCTGGGCGAAACCGGGATCCAAGCCGTGGCCAGCCTCGACGGCAAGGTTGCAGTCGTGCTCACCAGCAAGCTCGACGTGTGGGATTCCTCCCGCGATGGATCGCCCGCACTGCTGGGCAGCGTCCCCGCCACCCGGGCTTCGGGACTGTATGGGCTCGCAGTCAGCGCCGATCATCGCACTGCCGTCGCGGGAGTAGATTCCGGCACGGTAGCGCTCTGGGACATCAGCGACCCCGCCCGGATTTCGCAGCCCAGCGTGCTCCCGGCCACCAGAGGCGCCGTCTCCTCGGTCGGCATCAGTGCCGACAACAAATACCTCGCTGCCGGCGGGAGCGACTCCACCGTTCAGCTGTGGGACCTCTCCGACCGGACCCATCCCACGCCCTATGGCGAGTCACTCGCCCCATCCGGTACTGCGAACTGGAATATCACCTTCCACCCCAAGACCAACTACCTGATCGGCACAGCCGACCAGGGCATCCTGCGTCTCTGGGACCTCGACCCCGGCCGTGCCGAACAACGCATCTGCACCATTACCCGAGCCACGATCGCTACGGATCTTCACGTCTATCTGCCCGGACAACGTCTTCCGCCGCTCTGTAACTGACCACGCCGCCGACGCCCTTCCCGGACCCGAAATTCTCGGGAATCGTTGCTGCCCAAGGAATCTAACAACTAGGCGTCGGCTCTCGGGGTGTCACATACTCAGGTGGGCGAGGAGATTGCGGCGGGCGGTGTCTACGTGTTGCTCGGCGCAGCGGGCCAGCGACTCGCGATCGGCGGAGCGTAGCAGTGCGATCAGTTCGCGGTGTTCGTCGACGACCCGCTCGCGGTAGTGCTCGTATCCGGTTGTGACGCGGCGCATTTGGAACAGGTATACCTGCGAGCGCACGGCTTGCCAGGCCTGGCGGAGTCGTTGGTTGGCGGCGGCTTCGTAGATGTGGTCGTGGAATTCGATGTCCAGGGCGAGCAATCGTGGTCCGAAGGCCTCGCCGGCGAGTTCGTCAGCCATTGCCGTGACGAGTTCGTCCAGTTGCGTCAGCTGTTCGGGGCTGATTAGCGCTTGGGCGCTGAGCGCCGCCAGCCGATCCAGCGCACCGCGGAGCGCGTATACCTCCTCGACGTCGTGGGCGGTGATCTCGATGACGTTGCTGCCGCGATGCCAGCCGCCACGGACGAGGCCCTCGCGTTCCAGAAGTGCCAAGCCTTCGCGCACCGAACCTCGGCTGATGCCCAGCGCGGCCGCGAGTTCGACCTCGCGCAGCGGCGCGCCGGCGGCGAACTCGCCGGCGAAGATCGCCGCGCGGATGGCGTCGGCGGCGTCGTTGGCCAGTCCGCGGCGGGCCACCTTGGGGAGCGATGCAGTCATGTATGAATGTTGACATTCCGACATCGGCGGCGGCAAGGTGGGGGCACAGCTGAAGTGAAGGAGTGCCGATCATGCCTGCCCGCCCTTCCGTACACCTGGCCATTCCGGTCGACGACCTCGCCGCTGCCCGGCAGTTCTACGGCGAGGTCCTCGGGCTCGAGCAAGGACGTTCCACCGATCATTGGATCGACTGGAATCTGCACGGTCATCAGTTGGTGACACACGTCGTGCGTGGGGGAGCCACCGCGGTCGGGACCAGCGAGGTGGACGGACACAACGTGCCGATACCGCACTTCGGTCTGCTGCTGGCGCCCCGGCAGTTTCACGTGCTGGCTGAGCGTTTACGCACGGCGGGAACGCAATTCGTGATCGAGCCCTACTTGCGGTTCCCGGACCAGCCGGCCGAGCAGTGGACGATGTTCTTCCTGGACCCCGCCGGTAATGCGTTGGAGTTCAAGGCATTCAGCGACGAAACGCAGGTGTTCGCGCGATGAGACGAGTGCTGGTGACCGGCGCCTCGCGCGGGATCGGGCGGGCCGTGGCGATGCGCTTCGCCGAGAGTGGTGACCGGGTCGCGGTGCACTACGGCAGCGATGCGGAGGGGGCGGCACGCACGCAACGAATGCTGGCGGGGGACGGGCATGTCGTGGTGTCGGGTGACCTGGGCGATCCGGATGCGGTGCAGCAGGTGGTCGACGCGACGGTACGCGAGCTCGGCGGCGTCGACGTCCTGGTCAACAATGCCGCCGTCGCACCATCGGCCGGGACTCGGCATGCAGTAGCAGAGGTGGAATATGCGCAGTGGCAACAGATCTGGCATCAGATGCTCGACGTCAACCTGCTCGGTGCGGTGAATCTGACCTACGCTGTGGCCCGCCACCTCATCGACCGCGGCGCAACCGGCAGCATCGTCAACATCGGTTCGCGCGGTGCCTTCAAGGGCGAGCCGGATTTTCCGGCGTACGGCGCGAGCAAAGCCGCACTGCACGCCTTCGGGCAGTCGATGGCGGTGGCATTGGCTCCGCATGGAATCACCGTGGCGTCCGTGGCGCCGGGATTCGTCGGTACCGAGCGGCAGGCGGACAAGCTGGCGGGCGCCGATGGTGCGGCAGTGCGTGCGCAGAGCCCCTTCGGTCGCGTCGGGACGCCCGAGGAGGTTGCCGCCGCCGTGCTCTACCTGGCCTCGGCCGAGGCCGCGTGGGCCTCGGGAGCCGTGCTGGACCTCAACGGCGCCTCATACCTGCGGACCTGACGGGGTGCCGGACAAGGTTCGGACTGCCGAGGACACCGCGGTGCGGAGCTGGTCGAGGGTGTAATCCGGTCCGAGGACCATGCGCCGCAGTTGTGGCATGGCCAAGCTCCAGCCCACCAGGCCCATCGTGAAGAACAGCAGCGCTCGTGGGTCGTCGGTGCCGGTCGCGGTGGTTTCGGTCGCACGGAGTTTGTCGAGGTAGTGCTGGGTGCGGGCGTCCTCGTCGGGGACCTGGTCGGCACCGAACTCGAGGGCTTCCCAGAGCAGCAGCCGCAGGGCTTCAGGGTGCGTGCGGTGGTAGTCGTACAGCGTGGCGGAGTAACTCCCGAGGTCGGCATCCGCATCGGGTGGGACCGCTTCGGCCAGGTCGGCCATCAGCCGTTGCAACACGGCGGCGAACAGGGCGTTCTTGTCGCCGAAGTAGTCGTAGATGGCCCGCTTGTTGGCCTTGGCATTGGCGGCGATGCGGTCTACCCGGGCGCCGGCGACGCCGTAGGCGGCGAATTCGCTCGACGCCGCGCTGAGAATGCGTTCCTTGGTTGCCGTTGAGTCGTATGCCACGCCCGCAATTGTAACGAACCAGTTCGTTTGACAGCCTGACGTCCCGCCTCCTAGCATCCGAACTAACTAGTTCGATCGCTCTTGGAGATGGTGATGAACACGACCGAAACCCCACAGATATCCCAATCCCCGGCCGACGCCGGACGTTCGGCGCGGCCGCTGCTGTTCGCGCTGATGGCTATCTGCAGCGGCGTGACCGTGGCGAACGTGTACCTGGCCCAGCCGCTGCTGACCCTGTTCGCCCACAGCCTCGGCGTCGCGCCCTCGGCAGCCGGGCTCGTGGTGACGTGCGCACAGTTCGGGTACGCGGCCGGGATCCTGTTCCTGGTGCCACTCGGCGATGTGCGCCGACGCCGTCCGCTACTGACGGTGCTGCTGGCCGCGACGGTGATCGCACTGCTGCTGGCCGCGCTCGCCCCTGGCCTGTCGCTGCTGGCGGCGGCCGCGGCGTTGGTGGGCGGGTGCACCGTGGTCCCGCAGGTGCTGGTGCCCTTGGCCGCCGAGCTGGCCCCGCCGCAGCGGCGCGCCTCGGTCGTGGCGGGGGTGCAGATCGGGTTGATGACCGGCATCATCGGCTCGCGCGTGATCGGCGGTGCGGTGGGTGAGCTGTTCGGGTGGCGCGCTGTCTATATCCTCGCTGCCGTGCTGACCGCGGCGTCGGGACTGCTGACCGTGGCCCTGATACCGCGAGAACCCGTCCGCGCCAACGACATCGGATATGGGCGACTGCTGGCGTCGCTACCGCGGTTGCTGATCGAGGAGCCGGCGCTGCGCCAATCGTGCCTGCTGCATGCGAGCCTGTTCGGCGCCTATAACGCCACCTGGACCTCGCTGGTGCTGGTCATGACCCACGAGCCGTACCATCTCGGCACCGCGACCGCAGGGGCATTCGGTGTACTCGGGCTGGCGGGCGCGATCGCCGCGCCATGGGCCGGGCGGTTCATCGATCGCCGTGGCGCACTGCCCATTATCGCCACCGCGCTGGTGCTGATGCTGGCTTCGGCCGGGATGTACGCGCTCGGCCGGACCGCACTCGCGTTCATGATCGTGGCGATCATCGCGGCCAACATCGCGGTGCAATGGAGCCAAATCGCCAACCAGGCACGGAATTTCGCCTATCTACCCGACGCCCGCAGCCGCGCCAACACCGTCTACATGGTCGCGGTCTTCCTCGGTGGCGCGACCTGCGCGGCACTCGCGGCGGCCTGCTACAGCGGCTATGGATGGCTCGGCGTGTGCGTACTACAGGCCGCCCTCGCACTCGCCGGCCTCACGGTCCTGCCCTTCGCTCACCGATACGACCGACGCCGTCGCGCCGTAACACCGTGAGCGCCAACCCCTTTCCCGAACTCCCGTCACCAACCCTCAATATCAGGAGACCTTCGATGACCATGCCCGCGATGCCCGCTGCCGTGACCCAGTTCTTCACCGCCTCCCAAACCGGCGACGCCCAGGCCTGGGCGGATGCCTTTGCCTCCGAGGGCATCTTCCATGATCCGGTCGGGCAACCTCCGATCGTCGGCCGCACCGCCATCCACGCCTTCATCGCCTCGGTGCTGCCGAGCTTCAGCCCCTTCCTCGGCCTCACGCCCCGAGAGGCACACGTCGTCGGAAACTCCGTCGCTGTGTCCTGGAGCGGCGCAGCCGTCACCACGACAGGCACACCTGTGAACTGGTCCGGAATCAACGTCTACGACCTCGATGAGGACGGCCTCATCGCAGAAGCACGCGCATACTTCAACCGCGCCATCTTCCAAGCCCAACTCGGCTGACGAGGCCGCAGTACCCTGTCGGGCCAGTTCACGCAGCTGGTCCGGCAGGTTGGTCATTGGGCAGGTTCGTGACGACGTGTTTCATTTCGCGTTTCGGCGCGGTGCGCAGGGTTCCGCCGGCTTGTAGCCATTCGCCGACCACGCGAGGGGCGTCGCGGGCCGGGTTGTAGACGTCCTCCTCGGAGGAGAACAAACCGCTGCCGGCGTAGACGAGTCGGGTGATATTGGGGAAGCCGAAATGGATTCCGGGGTCGGTGGGGTGATCGAGGACGTTGCTGATGCAGATAACGACGGCGTCGTGGTCGTCGTCGAAGGCGGTCCAGCGGTGTTCGAATCGCATATGAGGGAACGGCGCCATGACATCGAGGATCCAGGCACGGACCTCCTCGCGGCCGTGGAAGGTGCCGTAGGCGTGCTCGATGTACTCGACGTCCTCGGTGAACAGGTCGGCGAAGGGGGACCATTCGCCTGTCTCGGAACACTTTTCGACGACCGTGTTGTAGTTCGCCAGCGCCTCTTCCAGTTCCGCGCGTTCGAATCGGCCCATTGCTGCCCTCCGTTGATCTGGAACAGGTTCCTGCTTCGGAATCGTATGTTCCAGGCCGAGGCGCGCCGGCGTTTTCCGAAATCCTTCGACGGAATCGGTTGTCCCGCAATGCGACGCTGGGTGCCGCTGATACTCGTTGCCGGCACGCCAACATGACGGTGCCGACGACCCCGCCGATAGCTCCGGCGCCTACGGCGGTGCCGATGGGTCAGCTGCGGTTCAGCGGTCGCTCGGCTGGGCGGTGTTCGAGGTAGTGAACTGAGGAGTTGCTGTCGAGGTCGTTTGCGGTGCTGAGTCGTCGGTGAAACGTTCCGGCTCGGCGGAAGCAGTAGACGTGGTGGTGGGTGTCGCAGTAGACGTGATTGTGGGCAGGGAAGGAGAGGCCGATCCCGGCTCATCGGCGCTGGACATACTCGCCAGGACTACGACGGCGCCTCCCACCAGCGCTGTACCGCCGAGTACGGCCAGGGTCTTTCGAGCGCTGCTTGGGGATACCACCATGCCCGTCGCCGTAGAGCACGTTCACCACCACGGCGAACCCGGAGGCGACGGCGACGTCGAGATTGCCGTCACCGTCGAAGTCTGCGGCGGTGACCGCGTCGGGCGCTATCCCGGTGAAGAGGTAGCGCGGCGGATCGAAGGTGCCATCGCCGCGGCCGTGCAAGAACTGGATGCCGAAACCGCATTCGTCGGTGACCACGAGATCCACCTGGCCATCGCCGGTGAAGTCCCCGTGCGCGATCGCCTCCGCGGTCGGGGAGACACCACACACGGTCACCGGGATCAACCGGCCCGGACGTACATCGAGCCCGAGTTCAGGGCGGAACCGGTATCCGGTGCGGCGTGGGCCAACCCGGCCACGAGCAGGGAGACGACCGTGGCAAGGATTGCCGCCGTGACGCCCCGCCCATGCGAGGAACGCTGTGGACGAGGACGCCAGGCCGACACGAACGTCATAGGCCGACTGTAGGTTTCCTGTCCTGCGGCCGATTCTCCTCGGACGCCAGGCTATTGGCACTGCGCGACAGGCTGGACAACGACCGCCACGACGACCTCATCAGCATGAGCGCACTATCCGAATCCGCCGCCGTGCTGCGCAACCGTATTCCACTCGATCCCGATGCAGGACAACAGAATCGATAACGACCCGCCCAAGGCTTCTTGGCAAGTTATGTGATTACCGGCCCGTGATATATTCATGGGCCTTTCGTAGATAGCCTTTCAGCATGTGGGTGCCGTCTGTCATGGCTTGTTCGAGCTGTCGCTCAGGGATGGGCAGGCCCGCGTTGCTCAGCAACGTGGTCATGGCTCGGTAATCCAGGCATCCGTGGAATTGTGTGCAATATATGCGGGGGAAGCCATGGCTATAATCGCGCGACGCGATTATGGCCGGTATCGATTGGCCTGCCTGGAGGCGTTCCGGCGAACCGTGCGCAATGATTTCGAGGTGCGGGAACTCTTTCTTTTGATTCTGTGCATCGGGCAGCTGCGGTAAGAGTCGGTGGAATTGAAAGCCGACCAGGCCGTCTTCGGTGTACATGTACGACAAACGCCTCCTTGCTGCCGTTGTCGGAACCACCGAGCATGGGCCGACTTCTCGCGCCCAGGCAAGGTCGGGGAGTAGCCGGCCTCCGGCAGCCTCGACGGCAATCTGCATTCCGGAGCACTCGCCGTAGAAGATCTTTTCGTTCGCGGGATCGGATGTCGACGTCAACGCTTGCCGGGTCAGCTCGATGAGGCCGGGAAAGTAGGCCATCTGCTGTGCATTCGGATCGGCCACACTACCGGGAACCATCAGGCCGACATATCCCTCGAGGCTGGTAGGGAGATCACCCAGCGTTCTGGGGCGCACGACATCGCAGTCGAACCCCGCATCCTCGGCGAAATCGACGATTCGATCGACCGGATAATAATGGTCGTGCTCCAGAACGAATAGCTTCGGCTTCCGTTCCGCCATGTATACACCGTAGTTGCAGTGCGCCGCGTCCTGGCCTTGATCGCCTGACTGTTGGCCACTGAGCCTGGATACGGACATATGGGATAATTCGGACAAGAGTCATCGCCCGGAAACGGGGCAATCATCTGGCGGTCATCTGTAGGTCGATCGGGCCGATTTCTATTCCCGCTGACCCGTCCGAGATCCGGGCGGGTGTCGTGTGGATCGAAGTAGGAGAACCGGATGCCGCTTGTCGGATGCAAGTCCGCTCGAACCCTCGTCGTCGCCGCTACCGCGGCGCTCGGCCTGGTCCTGCCACACTCGGCGCAAGCTATCGCCGCACCGGCCGCACCGGAGCTGAAAGTGTTGACTTACAACACTTTTCTGATGAGCACGAGTCTGTTCCCGAACTGGGGGCAGGAGCACCGAGCGAAGGCCATCGTGGCCGCGGACTTCTTTCAGGGCAACGATATCGTCGTGCTGCAAGAGGCCCTGGACAACGATGTGTCGGAGGCGCTGAAAGCTGATGCGGCGGGGCAGTACCCGCATCAGACGCCGGTTGTCGGGCGCAGTAAGAGCGGCTGGGATGCCACCAGTGGCAAGTACTCCAACTTCACCGCGGAGGATGGCGGCGTCACCGTACTGAGCAAATGGCCGATCGTGCGCAAGGAACAGATCCTGTTCGAGAACGGCTGCGGCGCGGATTGGCTGGCCAACAAGGGATTCGCCTATGTGGTGCTGAACGTCGGTGGCGCCACCGTGCACTTCGTCGGCACGCATGCGCAGTCGACCGACTCCCGCTGTCGGGCCGGTGAGGCGGTGTCGGATCGCGCCAAACAGTTTCGTCAGATCGGGGCGTTCCTGAGTGCCAAGAACATTCCGGCCTCCGAGGAGGTGATCGTGGCGGGCGATATGAACGTCGACTCGCACAGCCCGGAGTACGCGTCGATGCTCGAGAACGCGGGGCTCGACGCCGCTGATCAGCGCACCGGTCACCCGTATTCCTTCGATACGAAGAAGAATTCGATCGCTTCGTACCGCTATCCGAGCGATCCGCAGGAGGACCTCGACTACGTGCTGCACCGTAAGGGGCATGCCCGCCCGTCCGAGTGGAAGAACACGGTCCTCGTCGAACAGTCCGCCCCGTGGACCGTCACCAGCTGGGGCAAGAGCTACACCTACACCAACCTCTCCGACCATTACCCGGTGATCGCCGGCACTCGATAGATCGCACCAGGGCCGATCAGCGACCCGATCGCCGCGACGCGGCCGGGTCGCTGATCGGTGCGAGCGGCGAAAACCGTTGCCGGGCATCGGCTTGTCCCTCGGTGCGTGCCACCGTTGTCGACGTTGTGATGGTGGTATTGAAGCCCTGGCTACAGCATGAATATGTCCGACCAAGCTCGCGCGCTACGACCGGATAGTGCATCAGCGACCGCGACGCGTGTCGGGTTGTCGCTTGCCAGCGTGAAGGGGCCACCACGTTGCCAGTCGTGGGACTACCGGAAACGAATGCCCCTCCAGGGGAACGTGTTCCAGATTTGCCGTGCAGGCCGATCATGGCGACGGCGGTCCGGACATCCCATATTGCCGAATATCGGACACCCGATCGTCGCGCCAACCCTCACTTGTCCACTGGTCACAGGCGCGAGGGGTCTTGTCCGAATCGACCTCACTGGTATGCCATTCCGCAGAAGGTGGCGGTGACGACCGGCCGAGGTGTCGTACCGACACGGTAGGTTCCATCACGTGTCTGCGAACTGCGATCTCTACGCCACGGTTGAAGGCCTTGCCGATCTTCATGAAGCACAGTCTGTGAAGACTGCGGTCGAGCAGCTGTTAGCGGAGGAGTTCCAAGGTGGTTGGGACTTCAACGTGGAGGTCAAGCAGCGAAGCGATACCGAGGTCTACGTGGTGATCGAATCGCTCGATACGGTGATTATCAGCGGAAACGGCTCGTGGACAGACATATTCGATGACCTTCTCGCAGAGCGTGTTTCCGCCGTTGCGGCCCACGCCAAGACGGACACCGAGTGGACCTGGCCCGACTACCGCTAGCCGAGGAACAGAGCCGCTGCCGAGAACAGGGTCTTCCTGAGGTCAGCGCGCTATGCCGCATGCCGCGCTGGCCGAACTGCCAGCGCGGCGGGCGGACGGCCAGAGCGCCTGCGGGGCAGGAACATTCGCCGCCGCCGGCGTTCGTGGATCTGCGTGGTGGGTACAGTTGCGCCGGGTCGACTATGGTCAGTCCAAGATTGTTGGGCGAGAACCTGATTTACGGGGGATGTATGCGGGCGCCGCTGTCCGGTGTTGTCATTGCCGCACTCGCGCTGTGCGCGGTGAGCGGATGTTCAGCTTCCTCACCCAAGCCGACAGGAGCGTTCGACCCGTGCAAAGAAATCACGGACAGCACGATTCGTAACGCCGGGTTCGATCCGAATACGAAGAAGACCGTTCAGACCGTCGCTAATTACACGGTGCGTTGTGAGATCTCCTCGGCAGGCGGGCTCGGCACCCTGTATCTTGAGCACCCCAACGTCCTTGCTCCCATACAAACCTACGACGCCTATCTCGCATCCGCACGATCGGTCGTCGGCCAGCCCGGCGGAGAGGCACCTACCGTCACCACCATCAACGGCCGCGACGCCTACGTCGGCCCCCACACGATGCTCGGATGCGACGTCGCCCTACGAACCGCCATCAGTGTGATGATCGTCCAGGTCCGATACTCCGACGAGACCACCTGCGCCAGTGCGCAACAGGTTGCAACCCTCCTTGAGCCGAGCATCGGCAACCGCTGACCTCACCCCTGCCCGCCCAAGAAACCGAAACCACCACCAACATTTCTTTGTCGATAGACATCCTAAAATGCCGCGACCCGCGCGTTGGACGGCCGTCTAAACTGGTTGGCCGCCAGCGCTTCCCATCGCGCGCTATTGCCGATGAGCGCTCGACTATGCACTCACCTGAAAGCGTTGTCGGAACCAGACTGGGTGTACTTGGGGTTTGTTGCTCCGGTAACGATCTGCGATCCAGAAGTGCGAACTTTGGGCTCGGCGGGTTGAGCGTCGGGAGTTGGCTCAGGTTCGGCGTTAGCGTCGTCGGCAGGCTTGCCCTGGCTGGATTGGCTAGTGGTCATCTCGTGCCTCCTGAGAGTTGTGGCCAATGCCGTCAATCTATAACCCTGCACGCGTCCGGAGAACGGTTTTGCCAACGGGCTGAGTGGAGAGCGAGAAGGTCACCAAGCAGGGCGTATTCAACCACCCGATGAATATCCGCTACTGCCGCGGATCGCGCGGGCCCGGATCGCTATGGTGGCGGGAGTAGAAGACGCCACCATGGCGAATGTCGGCAAGGCTGACGAGCACTACCGTTAGGCTCGCCGGATGGCTATCGACGCCAGCTACCAGGCACTTCCATACGAGCCCTTGATCGAGCGCGCGATGCATGACCCGGGCACCGCTGAGGCTCTGCAGTTCTTCGACACGATAGCGACTGCCGACCTCGCACTGACTCCCTACCACGATGACCCGCTCTGGCTCGAACTCGCTCCGATCGCGCGACGGCTGGCCGACGAGCGCCCTGGCCTGCTCGAACGAGCCCTCGTGACCCGTTCCTGGGACGCCGTCTACTGGATGCTGGCACCCAATCGTCGAGCACGAGCCGACAGGAACCCGCAAGGGCTCGCCGAGATTGCTGTGTTCGGTGCCGAACCGTACCCCTGTAAAGCGGTTGCTACCCAGGGTGTCCTGTACCGCCTCGTCCGACCGGACACCGCGGCGGCGGTCGCCGATTACATCGAGGTCATGCTCGCCGATGCCCCGGCGCTGTTCGACGTGCAGGCAATGGAAGCCGCGCAAGTTTACAAGCTCCCCCACAACCGCGACCACGTCGTGAACCTCCTCAACGACTACGCGCGGTTGTATCGGCAGGCCGCAGAGATGGACGAATGGGTCCTCGTCACCCGAGACTGAACGCCTCCGAAAACGCACTATACTAGCCGCATAGTTGGCGGATCGAAGCGGCCACGAGAGACGCTCGAAGATCAACCGGCGAGGTCGATCTCACGTCTCCCACACATCGTCAGCGGGCTGACCAGATAGCGAGTTCGCCGCCGGGCATCGAGACAACGAGATATCCGCGGGGACCAGTGAGCGTCCACGCCTCGTAGTGCAGATCCGCCGGAACGCAGATTTGTTCTCCGCTGGTGAAGTCGATACGGAGGGTCTTGGCGTCATCGACCAGGGCCGCGCTGATGGCACCGGGCAGTCGCTGTGGCATCCCAGCGCTCCAGTCGCCGGCCGCTGGCGTGAAGAACGGTTGATCGGCGCCGGTGGTCACCCAGAATCCGGTTTCGATGCGAAAGCTGAACTCGCTGTCGGTGTTGATCAGCAGTGCGTAGTTCTCGATCTCGAGTTCGGCCATCGCGCCGATGATCGGCAACTCCATGTTGCGAGATCGTAGCGGCGCGGATCGCGACCAGCCGGTAATGCCGCATCCCGCGCGGTCGACGGCGGCCGAGCGCGCCTGTTGGGACGCCAACGGGCCGAGATCATCTCGGCCCTCAGGACGCCCTGAATTGCCGAATGCGAGACATTGTTCTGTGCAAATCAGTTGTGTCGAGGTTGGGTGACAAGCCCGGCGAAACAAACTCCGCGGTCACTGACGGTGAATGCCAGGTCTGTGGGAATCGCTGGGCGCGAGAGGGATTCGGATCAGACTGAGAAACACCGGCGCGGTGTCGGCGTGCGCGCGAGTCAGGACGAGACGATGACCTCCCCGAAAGAAACCAGCAAGAAGACAGCAGAATCCACCGAGCAAACAACAGTCACCGAGGAGACGGCCTCCGACGCGCCACCGCCACCGCCGATGGACGCGGAGCCGTCACCGTCCGAGGTACGCGCGAAGAGGCTGGCTTTGCTGGAGCC
The DNA here is from genome assembly GCF_044750615.1 of Nocardia sp. NPDC088792. NCBI lineage: Bacteria > Bacillati > Actinomycetota > Actinomycetes > Mycobacteriales > Nocardiaceae > Nocardia > Nocardia sp. NPDC088792. Next base: position 1,538,704 of record NZ_JBIVKC010000003.1, on the reverse strand, counting down.
GGAGTACGACGACTGCGTGAAGGCCGGGCGTCGACGCGCCGACCTGATGGCGAAGGCGGCAGCGCTGCGCGGCAAGAAGCCGGACGAAGCCAGCGTCAAATCGCGCGAAGGCAAATTGGCGATTTTCCAGAAGGAGTACACGAACGAACCGAAGACCGAGAAGGTCACCGACGGACCGTACGTGGCCTCGTGGAATCGCACCACCAAAGAACACAGCTACTACGAGAACACACCCGAACCCAAGAACAATCGCATCCTGTGCTCGACGATCAACCGCTACGCGGAGAAGTCCACGGCGGAAAAGCCGATAGAGAATCCCATACAGGAGCCGCTGCGCAGCTCGGACATCTTCTACTTCCAGTATCTGGAGTCCGTGGGAGGGCAAGGTGCGCTGTTGACCACCGGCTTGCCGCAGTTGAAGACTCTGCGCCAGTCAGGTGTCGCCTCGGGCTCCGGCGCGGTGGTGGCCCTGTATCTGGCCGCGAAGGAGAACACCTTGGGGCTTCCCGCGGGCCGTTATGAATACGACTCCGAGGTCTACTACGCGCTGTTGGGCACCGAAAACGGCAGCGGCCCCACCTATCTCGTCGTCGACTGGACTCGCGAGCTGGGCATCACCGGCATCAGCGCGATCGAGGTCGACAGCGCCCTGAACATAACCTTCCATTTCACCCTGGCCACCGATACCGCTTGGTCCTCCTCGATGTCGAGTACGACATCGTCCTCTTCACCCTCGTCGACCTCCTCGAGTTCGAAGTCGTCGTCCTCGTCGTCTTCCTCCTCGAGTTCGAGCAGCTCGAGCTCGTCGTGATTTAGACCACCGGACTTCCGTTGCGGTCGTGGGAATCCGGCGTGTGGCCTGGAACTCTGCGAGTCAATCGGCTGCCGAGAGTGCCGCACTCAGCCAATGCGGTGGGGGCTCGTGTCAGGTGATCGTGAGCTGGTCCGACGGATGTGGCTCCGTCGTGGGAGGCGACGGTGAATCGGTCGTTGCGGGCGGTGTCGGTGCAACACCGGCGGAGGCCGAGCAGAACGCGATCGCCAACATCAAGATCAAGGATCCCGTTCTCTTCACGCCGCAACCGGCGACGGGAAGTGTTGCGGGCACGCCCGGAATGACACCCCACGTCCTCGTCACCAAGTGCACCGGTTAGGTCTCAGCCCTCTCTCTATCTGCCTGTCCTGGAAGGGAACCGGGTGGGTGTCGGCGGAGGGTGAAGATCCACACTCAACCTGGCAGTAGCCGCCAGAACGCACTATTTTGCCGCGGACCGCGCTGACCGAACCGGCCAGCACGGCGCTGCGGAAGATCAACCGGCCGTGGCGATCCAAGGCCGGCCGAACGTCCGCAACTGCCGAGTTTCGTACGGTTGGCCCCACCGCTGGAGCGGTGGCCTACGCGCGGAAAGGTAGGTAGGCGTGAGTGGTGTCGCGGGCTGAAGTGGGCTGTCGCGTACGCCAACTCGTGGCGCCTCGGCCTGGTCCTGCGGGCGCCGGTTTTCTGCACTCGTTGTATCGTCCTTTGCTGGTGCGGAACTCGCACGCGGTCGGGGGATCACAAAGATGATGCCGAGGGAGTTGCTCGAGAGATGAAAACCGCTGCGAAGTTCACAGCCGGGCTGATCGGGGTGGGCGTACTGGCGATAACGGCTGTTGGGCCTGCGGTGGCCGCGCCGGAAACCGGTTCCGGATCAGCAGTTATTCCGGCTGGTAGCACGATCGAACCGCCCATCGACTGCGCTCCTGATACCGCGCACCCGCATCCGGTCGTGGTGCTTCCGGGCGGTGACGGAACCACAGCCGACACCGCGACCCAGTGGGACACCATGCTGAGCACCTTGCGCGGGGCCGGCTATTGTGCGTTCTTGTTCCAGGGTGGAATCATCAACGGCAACCGCTGGACCGGTGACATTCCCAGTGCCGCACAGCAGGTCGCGGATTTCGTGACGAAGGTTCGTCAGACCACTGGCGCCGATCAGGTCGATATCGTCGCGCATTCGGCCGGAACGCTTGTCAGCAATTATTTCCTCAAAGTCCTCAGTGGCGCCCCGTCGGTCGCCGATGCGGTCCTACTCACGCCGGAAACACGGGGCTGTGACGGTGCCGGTTTCCTGGCCGCGTACGGCATCAAGAACCCACCCATCACACCGGTTCAGGTCGTCGCCGCCCTGCCCTTCCTGGGCACTGTCCTCGCGGCTATCGCCCCAGACAAGGCCAATCTCGTTCAGATGATGCCTTCCTCGCCGGTCTACCAGTCCGTCTTCAACGGTCGGGTCACCCAGCCCGGTGTCCGCTACTCAGTGCTGTCCACCCGCAATGACGAGCTCGCGACACCGGCGACGGTCTGCACACTGCTCGACGAGCCAGGGGTGAACATGAACTTCTATGAGGACCTGTTCCCCGGCGCCACACCGGTCGGGCACTCCAGCCTGCGATCGAGCCCCGACACTGCAAACTGGGTCGTCCAGCAACTTCAGTCCTGAAACAGATTGACATTCAACCGAATCGTCTGTGCACCTCTGGATCTGGCGGCGCTTATACCGATCGTCTACCCACACAGGGGTACCCATGACGGCCAGCGCTTATATGCATCGACTTCATGGGAGTTTCCGTCCATATCGGCAGCCGCGTCGAGCGCGTTCTTCGAGAAAGCCGTCTCCAACACGTCGTCAGCGGGTTTACCAGATAGAGAGTTCGCCACCTGCGCGCGCAGCGACCATCCGGTCATGCCGCTGACGGCTCGGTTCGGAGCGGCCGCGGCACCCACCGGCGAACGTACGGATTTCAGCCGAGTTGAGAGCGAACACCGCGAAGGTGCTTGGTTCTCAACGGACCGGCCATTCAAGGCCCAGAGCGTTGAACCATGGCATGAATGGGGTGCCCACTCGTCCTTGCGACTGCACCATCTCATCGAATCTTGATTCCACCGCTGTGGTCGCTGCAGGGTCGGCGTTCCAGAGATGGGCCATCTCAACCGCAGCGTCCGCGCCAGCGCGAGCGCTGGACGCCAACGTCGGATCTACGTTGCCCCCGGGAGATGAAAGGTACTTGCGGTAAACGATCGTCGGTTCGGAGTTCTCGATTTTCCAGGCTGTCCACACAACACCGAACTCATCCATATCGTCCGCGACCACCACACGGGCTGTCTCGGCTCCAGTGAACAGGCCAGTTCCGAGCATCTCCGCGACCGACATTCCGACGTATCCGCTTGCTCGCCACCATGATCCAACAGGCGTAACCGGATTGAGCGAGTGCCGGTCGACTGTCATCGCCGCCAGGGTCTTCAGGTTCGCGATCATGGCCTGTGCCTCGGCTTCGGTCGCAGTGTCGGCAATCACCGCTGTCCCGTATGTGCTCATGGTCCGATTGTTCGACACGACCGAGCCCACTCCGCCGTCGACACGCTGACCTGGATGGGGCGACCATCCGCTATGCCGCGGAGCGCTCGGTTCAGGACCGCGGTGGTGTCCGCTGGCGAACGCATTGATCTGCCGCGTCCCGCGCGGCTCTAACCGGTGCAGACACTACTTGGGCTGGGCGGATCTGCATTGGCGGCCGGGTAGGTTGGGCGCATGACCGAAGGGTGGCGTAATGGTCGTCTCGCTGAGTTCGTCGGTGCCCTCCGACGAGGAATAGAACCTCAGGGTGTCGAGGTCTACAGCTTCCAGGGTCTTGGAGAGTTCACTGCCAGCTACGAAGCCCATGAATACCAAGTCACGATAGTGCCAGTGCCGGTCAACAGACAGCCAGCGCCCTTCGACCAGACCGCCTACGACCAGCAGATCGCAGAGTACGGACGACAGTTCGTCACCGATGTCGACACCATCGCTGCCGCAGCCAATCTCATCCGCCGATATAGCCATAAAGCTGATCCTGAAGGCGTCCGCCTGGACAAGGCTCTCGCTGACCAAGTGCAGGAATTTGCAGACTGGCTGGGCCTGGGCCTTGAGCGATGAACGCACTATGCCGATTTCAGTGCATTGAGCTGTTTATTGTTCGAGCGGTGGCCAGATCATGAATTGGGCGTCTTCGATGCGGTACGTCATCTGCCGACCGCGCCGCTTCGGAGTCCATCCGTTGTCGAGGGCTTTGCGAATGACTTCCGCGACCGCACCGGGTGTGATGACCGTTCCGTGGTCGACCCAGGTGACCATGCGCTGCCCTTGGCCTTCGGCTATCTCGACAACGATGGCGAGACCGGGCTCGTCATCAGGTGCGACGACCCATCTGAAGCGCTCGCCGTCAATGTCCAGAATCCGCGTTCCCTTGCGTGCTAGACCCATCACCCCACTCAACACGATGACGCACCAGAACTCGAATATCCGCTACTGCCGCGGACCGCACGTTGGTCGGCCGTCCAAACTAGTTGGACGACAGCGCTTCCTGGTTCATCCGCGCCGGATCGTTTCGGCATGAGGTGAAACGCAGATATGGGTTGTCGTCCAGCGACGCCTTCAGCGGGAATTACGGTCGTGCGGTAGGTAACCCGGCCGGACTTCCTACTGTGCGCCGGCCCGTGGATCGGCCGCACCGTCGAGGTCCGGCACCTCGCCCCGGTCGGCTGGTCAGGCCCGGGTGTTCGTGATCGAGGCTGTGGCAGTGCGTGTGCTGGATCGGATGCTTTCGTCCTTCGTCCGGAACGTGGAGAAGCTCTCGAACCACTGACCCGCGGGTCGGCACCGACCTGACAAAACCAGGGGCAACCAACGCACCGATGTGGTGCGGCTAGGCTCGGGCGCTGTGGGGGTAGGAGAAAGCTTGCGGCGTGAGAGCACTGACCTGGGACGTCGAGTCCTCGGTCTGGACACAGGGCACGCCGATCGCACCGTGACCGCTCTGCACAGCGGCGAAGCAGAGACGCCGGGGTTGGATCGCCAGGAAGTTGTACAACTCAGGCGGATCCGGATACTCGGTGCCACGGGAACAGTATTGATGGCGATCAGTGCGCTGGGTGTGGGCGCTCAGCCGGTGCATCAGAACCTGGTGTCGGGCGTGCGGGTGATGGGATTGTTCGCGCGGATGCCGACATCCATGCTGGCGATGTGCATGATCGGCACGGTCGCCGTGGTGTTGGCATGGCTGCTGCTGGGCAGATTCGCGGTCGGCGGCAGCGGTATTGCGCCCGTGCGCCGGATCAGCCGTTCCGAGCTCGACCGCACTCTGTTTCTGTGGATCATTCCGCTGGTGATCGCGCCACCGATGTTCTCCAACGACGTGTATTCCTATCTGGCACAAAGCGAAATCGCGCAACGTGGCATGGATCCCTACGTGGTGGGCCCGGCAACCGGGCTCGGCCTGGACAACGTGCTCACCAACAACGTTCCCAACATCTGGCGTGAGACACCCGCCCCATACGGCCCGTTGTTTCTCTGGATCGGCCGCGGCATCGCTGCGATCACCGGCGACAACATCCTGCTCGGTGTGTGGTCGCATCGGCTGCTCGAACTCGGAGGGATGGCGCTGATCGTGTGGGCGTTGCCGCGATTGGCGCGCCGCTGTGGGGTGGCCGCGGTAAGCGCATTGTGGCTGGGCGCGGCCAACCCGCTGGTGCTGTTCCACCTGGTCGCCGGAGTACACAACGACACGTTGATGCTCGGACTCATGCTTGTCGGGCTGGAGTACTGCCTTCGCGCGCTCCCCACCGAACCCGGGTTGAATACCGGTTCCCCTCTGTTGTTGGACGCCCATGCCTGGGCACTGATGGGGTTCGGGACGGTGCTCATCACCCTCGCGGCCATGGTCAAGGTTCCGGCGATCATCGCGCTGGGGTTTGTCGGCGTGGTGCTGGCTCGCCAGTGGGGCACGGGTATTGGGCACATGCTTCGTGCCGCGACCGTGCTCGGTGCGATCGCCGCGGTAACCACCCTGTTGGTCTGCTGGGGTAGCGGACTCGGCTTCGGATGGATCTATACCCTCGGCACCGCCAACGCGGTACGCAGCTGGATGTCGCTTCCGACTGCTCTGGGCATCACAACCGGATTCGGCGGCGTACTCCTGGGATTGGGCGACCACACCACGTCGCTGCTGGCACTCACACGTCCGCTCGCACTAGCAGTGGCCGCCTTCCTGAGCCTGCGCATGCTGGTGGCCGCGTGGACCGGGCGCCTGCATCCGATCGGTGCGCTCGGCTTGTCGGTGGGTGCGATCGTGCTGCTCTCATCGGTGGTGCAACCGTGGTATTTACTTTGGGCAATCGTGCCGTTGGCCGCCTGGGCAACTACCCCAGCATTCCGGGTGCCGGCGGTGGCATTCTCCGTGGTGGTAGGAGTTTCGGTGATGCCGCGTGGTGCCGAATTCGGGGTCCTGCAGATCGTCGAGGCCGCCTTCGCCGTCGTCTTTGTGGCGGTGTTGTTCATCGCACTCACCCGCAACACGTTGCCGTGGCGAACAGGCTCGGGGATAGCTCGTCGGTCCCGAAGGCACTGCACCCCAGCATGAAAGAACCGTTCCCGCTGCTGGATCTCCAGAAACCCTAAAGCAGGCACACTGACGGTCACGGTCAGGAACGAGGCATGTCCATAACTGGATGAAGGCGCGAAGCGCCGTGGCGGTCCAGCATCCGGTCATAGCCGCGTTGCGCGCGGTTCGAACCGGCCCACACGGAACGTCCAAAGATCAACGCACAGAGATCATCTCGGCTGGCCGAACGCACCATCGCCGATGAGCGAAACGGTCCGGCCCATCTGTACCCGATGCACGACCGGCTTCGCCAGTAGGATCAGATGTCCATGACCATGGATCCGCCGCCAGACCTTACTGATCTCATCTGGCTGTTCCAAGCCGAGCCTCGATGGCCGCACCTCGAGGGGTTGTCGGGTCCGTACTCCGATGCGAGTTACGAAGCGGAGTTGTGGCCGTTCACAGCCGCTATATTCCGCCTGCAGCGCGGAAATACATGGGTAGAGATGGAGATCCACCCCGACCACGACCACGTGCGCCTGATAATGGGAGTGGGCAATGATCGGCTGGCTGATCTCGAACTCGACAGTGTGCGAACGGTGGCCGTCGAGAAGTCCTCGAGTTGGGAACGGCTTCGGACCGATTTCCGCGATCATACCCTCGGCAAAACGCTTCGGCTTCAAACCAAGCCGGACATCAGCCTGCGATGGACGGCTGACACCGAGGTGTGAGAAGCGCTGGCGTACGCACGAACATCTATTCCGCGACCTGCGCGCAAGGCGGCAGCCGGATAGTTCAGTCGTCTGCTCGAGCCGAAGGCGAGTTGTCATGCCGACTGCCCTGATCGGAGTGACTCTCGGCAGGAGCGCCTTCGGTCGAGTCGTAGCCCGAGACCCATACGCCGCCCTCTTTTTTCAGGGGCCGGTTGGTCAACTCGCCACGCTGTTGCTTGCCCCTGATTGCGTGCAAAGCCCACCAACAGGCGGCCAGCAGGGCCGCTGGCAATCCGATGACCAACACCAATTCCACAAGCGGTGAGCCTAGCTCTGCATCGCGGTGACCTCGATCAACGCGGCGGCAGGCTGCCCAGCCAGTTTCACCCGGCCCGAACATATCGGCCTGGCCACGAACGCACTGTCATGCCGCATACAAGTCGTTCGATAACGCGGCACCGGCCGATCGACCGTTGCGAGAACCTGTTCCACTACTGTGCTGTCGCCGGTGGTCCCACGGCTGGCATCCGTCTGGTGTGGTGACGCGAGTATCGGGATCAGAACTCGGTAGCCGGCCCAGGCTTGGGGCGTCTGCCGTCGGGAACTTCTGAGATCGTCCGCAGGTGCAGTCGCGTTGCGGGACGATTGAGAAAGCATGCTTGCGGCCACGCGAGCGGCCTCGACGGAAGGACCTGAAATGGCCGAAGACAAGATCTTGAACAACATGAACGAAGTGGTGGAATTCGACCGCAGCAAGAATCAATACGGGCTGAATTATGATGAACGCCCCAAGACGGAATCGGGCAGAACTATCGATCCACAGACTCTCATGGACGGGGCCGTTGACTACAAGCCCAAGCAGCCGTAAATCGGTGGAGGCGTACAGCAAAGTCCGACCTCTTCAGCTGCGGAGGGTACGGCGGCGGCGGGGGTTTCCGCCGGGGCTGTACCCCTTGGCGTGAACGAATCGTGGTCGGGTGAGCGATGGCCCACCCGACCACGGTCTTCCGACTCACGCCGACAGGCATTGCGCCGTGACCTCGGGCTCGCTCGCGGCCCGCCGGACCGCGGGCACCGCGACCGTCGCCAGACTGGCGGCGACCGCCACCGCCGCCATCGCCACCATGCCGGTCCGCAGCCCGAGGTACCCCGGCAGCTGACCCATCACCAAATAGGCGACGGGCGTCAGCAATGTCGATCCGAAGTCGTCGATCGATCGAACCCGCGACAGCACCGCCAGCGGTATCCGTTCCTGTAACAGGGTGCGCCAGTACACCATCGCCATCGACACCGCCGCCCCGGACAGCGCGCTGTAGGCCCCGACGGCCGGCAAGCCGAGACCGCTGACCAGCATGCCCGGCCGGGCCGCCGCGACTGCCAGCAGTGCCGCGCAGGCCGCGGCGGGTCGGGCGAGCGCGATCCGCAGCGCGACCGCGCTGCCTGCCACGGCCCCGGCGGCGAAGGTCGCCATGATCACCGCCCAGCCGTCGGGCCCGCCGAGATCCCGCTGTGCCACTTGCGGTCCCAGTACCAGGACTGCGGGCATGGCAACCGCGCCGAAGACAGTGAAGTTGGCGATCGACGCCCACAGCCAGGTCCGCGAACGTACCTCTCGCCAGCCCGTCCGCAGCGCGATCATCAGCGGCTCTCGCGCCACGCATTCGATCGCGGCGGGCCTGCGCACTCCCAGCAACGCTATCGCGCTGACCGCGAACGTCGCGGCGTCGGTGATCACTGCCGCGCCGGGCCCCGCCGCCGCGATGAGCACCGCGCCCAGCGCTGGACCGAGCACGCGAAACAGGTTGCTGGACAACGCCACCAACGCATTCGCCGCGCGCAGCGACGCCGCGGGCACGAGCTGCGGAAGGATGCCGCCCAGCGCCGGTTTGAACAGCGCCTCCGCACCGCCGTAGATCGCCTGCAGCACAACGACCTGCCACAGCTGCGCCGTCCCGGACAGGAACAGCACCGCAAGCACGGCCTGTGCGACCGCGCGCGTCGCATCCGAGACGATCATCAGCTCTCGGCGCGGAAACCGGTCGGCGAGAACGCCGCCCAGCAACAGCAGTCCGGTGAGCGGCACGAACCGCGCCGCCAGCACCGCGCCCAGTGCTGCGGGCGATCCGCCGAGGCCCAGCACGACGAATGTGATCGCCAGCATGGCCGGGGCGTCCCCGGCCATCGACGTCGTCTGCCCGATGAACAGCAGCAGGAAATCGCGCTGCCGCAACGGTTTACGCGCGTCCATCGAGCCACTCGTCGATGATGACGGCCGCCTTGTCCGGCGGAACCATCGAGACGCCGTCACCGCGCGCCCCGCGCCACATCTCGTACACGATGCGCGCCTCGGGTTCCACGACCGTCTCACCGGCCGCGCGCAGGGTCGCCACGTGCCGCTGGGTCACGGGCTTGTCCCACATCACCTTGTTCATGTGCGGGAACCACAGACACGGCCCGGGCGCGGCCAGCAGCGTGGTGGTCGCGGGCGTGGACGCCAGTCCCATTGCGCCCGCGGCCACGATATGCGCGGTCGCCGGCAGCACGACCAGGCCGTCGGAGGTCAGGGCGAGTTCGACCGGATTGAGCGTCGGATCGTCGGAGGTGATGACCTCCTCGGCCAGCCAGCCCACCACCTCACGCGGCACGAAGCGTTCCGCGCTGCGCGTGAGCAGGACGACGATCTCGCGCTGTTGTCGTTTGCGAAGCTCGGTCAGATACAGCGGCAGGACCAGGGATGCGCTGGCGCCCGCCGCGATCACCACGAGCGCACCGTGGCGCATGGCTGATCTCCTTGGAAGGGAATCGGAGGTGGGGATCGCCCCGAGGGGCGCTCCGGGCGATCCCCTGGGTTTTAGCAGGTGGGTCCGTCGTCAGGTGAAGTATCGACCATGGTGAACACCTCCTTTCGATTGTGTGGGAAGCGATTTCAGAACCGGCAGTTGCCGGGGTCCGGTGCGCTGACGCCCGAGGGCTGCCCGGAGGGGGTGATGAGGACGACGTCGAGGATCAGCGGCTTGTCGGTCTCGTTGTGCACGGTGTGTACGTGGTGTGGATGCTCGACCCAGCCTTGGCCGCGCCCGAACGAGGCCGGGGCGCAACGCGGGTCGTCGGCCTCGTAGCGGGTGGCGGTGCCGTCGGCGATGTTCACCAGCACATCGCCGGAATGCCAGTGCCAGCCGACGCTGCCGCCGGGATCGACCGTGAGCACGGTGAATTGGATGTCGACGGGGCCGTCGGGCGCGATGTGGACGTCATCGACAGTCGCGGTGCTCATCGGTTGGGCGCTTACGCCGACATTCGGCGTGGCCGCGGCGGGCAGCGTCGCGGAGGTCAGCGACACCGCCACTGCGGCCGCCGCCACCGTGCCGCCGAGCAGTCGCCTCAATGTTCCAGACATGCTGAAAGCATCGGACTTCGAACTTTCAGTCGCCTTACAGCCGTACTTCACGCGGCGGTGAAATCTCTTGTGGCAGAAACACACACGAACGTGCAGATTCAGTCGCGATACCGGCATCCAGCGACGACCAGGACACCCAGATCACCGCCTACGGCCAACCCGTCTGGCTATGATCTTCCCATCTATGTCGCGCGGCGTCCTATTCGGCGACGGTCCGCTCGACGTACGCGAGAACTGCTCGAACAAACCAGGCTCGCGATCCGACGATCTCCAACGAACACTGCCTCGGCTCGCCACGACCTCGAACCAAACGCGTTCAATTCGGCAGATCAGTGCGTCCGGCGGGCCGAGATGATCTCGGCGCGTTGATCTTCGGGCCGCTCGATTGACCGTCTCCGAACCGCCCTGGATGCGGCTAGTAGGACAGTGCGTTCGTAGCCAGGCCGATATGTTCGGCCCGCGTGAAACTGGCTGGGCAACCTGCCGCCGCGCTGATCGAGGTCACCGCGAGGCACAGCTAGGCTCACCACTTGTGGAATTGGTGTTGGTCATCGGATTACCAGCGGCCATGCTGGCCGCCTGTTGGTGAGCTTTCCACGCGATCAGGGGCAAGCAACAGCGTGGCGAGTTGACCAACCTGCCCCTGAAAAATAGAGGGCGGCGTGTGGGCGTGCCCGCCGTCGCTCCGGAACGCCCGGGCCGCGGCATAGAAAGACGTTCGAGCACTACTGCACGGGCAGCATCGACCAATAGTTCGCGGTCGCTTGGTCATGGCGGTCGAGCCACTGCATCCACCAATGTCTGCGCCGCTCAGGGTGTGGATCATGGCCGTAATCCGGTTCTCGGACGGTACCGCCGGAGCGCTCCAGCAGTATCCACGCGGTCACGATGTATCCGGGCATGAGGTTGTGCCAGAACCAGCTTCCGGTCCGGTAATCGTGATCGAGTAGCGCGTTGACGAACGTCTCGAACACTGGGACGTCGATTTCGCAATCATCGTTGTCCATTCCGCTGAGCCCGCTGGGCACCCTCAGCCGACCAGCGATGACCTCGGCCATGGAAGCGAACAAGGTCCCGTCGATCAGACCGGGTGAGTTCCACACCATCTGTTCGCCGGCGTTGAAGTATTGGCTCATGCAGCAATTATGGATTGGCGTATTCCCGCGCCTGCCGAGAGGTTCTGGGCAACTGTGCGTTGTCGCCCGGCGCGCAGATTTCGAGTTCTTCTGCTCGGGACGGACCTTCCGAAGGCGAATCCATCGCGACCACATAGGGTTGTGGTGCGCCGGTCCCTTCAAGACACGATCATCGCCAGAAGCGGGCGTTCGGCCGGCCGCGAATCAGGCACCGCCAGTTGATCATCCGCTGTCCTGCGCTGGCTGGTTCGGTCAACGCGCTATGCGGCATGACACGTCAAAGTATCAGGTTTCACGCTCTTGAAACGGGTGGTCACTATGTCGGTAGGTGTCTCGGAACGCTTCGCGAACCGTCGCGGCGTCCTCCGAGTCCCGATGCTCGATACCGGAAACCACCTCGGACACGCGCCAGAAGTTCGACGGCACCAAACGCCCGGATTCCACCGCCGTGAGCGCGACATGGGCCGCCTCATCCGGTTTGTCGGCAGCGACCAGCGCCAGCCCGAGATCCAGATTCGCGGAGGCGATCCGACGCGGCCGGACCGACACCGCCCCTGCAAGATCTCCGAGCACATGGCGCGCGTAAGACTCCGCCGCCGGGTCGCCCAGCCATGCCAGCGTGGTAGCAACGTAGGCATCCGATTTCGCTGGGTCGTATCGGAAATGATGCTCCGGTCGGTCTGGAACGTGCAGCCCGGACACCAGTCTGGCGACTCGCCGCAGGGCTGCGTACGTTCCCTTGCTGTCACCGAGCCGCGCCAGTGCGCGCCCTTCTTGGGCAGTGGCTTGAATGAACACCGAACTCCCTTCCGGTGCAAGGGATTGCGCGGCTCGGGACAGTTCCGCCGCCTCCGCGAACTCGCCTCCGGTGAGTTGCTGCCACGCGCGTGTCTCGAGACACCAGGCGGCGATCTCTCGGTGCCCCGCTTCCTCGGAGAGTTTCCACGCCAGGTGGCCGCGCGCCGCAGCGTCCGACAGTTGACCCATATCGACATGGCAGGTGCTCGCCAGCAGCGAGAGCCATCCAACCGAGACGAGTAATCGGCGGTGCTGGGTGAGGGTCTTCCGACTGTCCATCAGGCGTCCGGCATATCCGAGATGCTGCCGGATGCGCACCAGGAGTTCACCCGGTGGCGTGGTCGGGTACGCCGACGCTAGGTCGTCCACGGCCGACTCGAGGCGATCCAGGGTGTCTCCACCGGTGTCGGACGCTGTCGCCCGCTGTATCCACTCAGCCGCTGCCCGTCCACCGTCGGCCGGTTCGACGAACAGCACCGACCCGACCCCCAGCGCGTCGGCGTACGCGCGTACGTGCTCCGCATTGATCTGGCGCTCCCCGGTTTCCAGAAGTCCCAGCAGCGCCTTGCTGTAGTGCGTCCGCGCGGACAGGGCGGACAGGCTGAGTCCGGCCGCTTCCCGAGCAACGCGAAGGCGCTCACCTGTGACGTTCTCCCCACGGGGCTCCATGGAAACCACGGTAGCCGGACGTGCCCTCCGTTGTAGACGGTTGTGGACGGCCAAGCGGTTACAGGCTGGAAACCGCACGCATAGCGTGGTTTTCAGGCATCCGGACAAGCGAGTCAACGGCTCGCCGGGCGACGGATGCTCCTACAGGCGCACAGCGATCCAAGGAGGACCGATGGCGGCCGGAAGCATGGCGGAGGCGGCGGTACTACATGTACTCGTTCCGGGCGGGGCTCTCAGCGTCACACAGATCAGCGAACAGGCACGGATCACAGAGTGGTCGGCTCGCCGGGCGATCGGGCAACTGGAGTCGCGCGGCCTGATCATGGCCGCCCCGTATGCCCCTCGTTGGTCGATCACTCCTCGGGGCCGCGCGGCTTGGACCACGAAGTTCCGGCGGGGCGCGCAATGACCACGCCGGAGGAACCGGGAATATCGCCAGTAGCGCAGTCCGGCATGTGCTACATCGAGATTGGAGGTAACTACCTTCAGCACTCGGATGGGACGTGGTCTGTCGTCGGCGCGGACGGGTGGCCTACGCCGCTGGAGACGTACCTTGCTCAGCCTGCGGAACTGGAGACCGACCTATCCACTCTCGCGCCGCTGGGCGTGACCGTGATCAACGTGGAGCCTGAGAGCGTGCGAGACGTCCCGGTCCGCCGGGAACTCGAATGAGCGGTGGTGGATAGTGCTGATCCAGCCGTACTGTGCGTCCGCGCCACCAGTGCCCGTGGCTGAAGGAGGCCATCCATTCGCTCGGCATCCCGCCGGAATTCACGACTTGTCCGGCCTGGTCACCTCGCTGAAGCACCCGAGGGCGAATGGCGCAGTGGGCTATGGGCTTACGAATCACTGGCCGACATCGGGCCGGGTGTGGGGCGGCCGTGGCCAGGGTCGTCCGGTCAGCCTCTCGATGTCGGTGTTGAAGCGTTCGAGGTAGGTCGCGAAGGTGGTCACGTCTTCGGGGGTCCAGTCGGCCATGATTACGTCGAGGTCGTGCACGCTGTCGGTGCGGTCGCTGTCGAGTAGTCGTTTGCCCTCGTCGGTGACGCGGAATCGGCGTGCCATGCCGCCGTCGGGGTCTGGGATTCGTTCGATCAGGCCGTCGTTCATCATGGCAGTGGTCTGGCGGCGCAGGGTCGAGGCCTCCAAGCCGAGTGTGTCGCTGAGTTGGTTGATGGACATCGAGTCTGCACCGCTCAGGCGGCTGAGCAGGGTGTAGGCGCTGCGGTCCAGGCGGCGCTTGGTGCGCGTGACAAGGCTGTAGCGGCCGAGCAGCATCGACTCGAATTCGATCAAATGGGTGGGTTTTTCCATCCGGATCCTCAGCTCGGGGCCATTTACCTGCAGGTATATCACGCGATGCGTGTATGAACCACTCAGTGTGTATATTACACGCGACGTGTATGTTACACGCTGCGTGTGTTGCACACGTGCATCGGTTTGCTCGATCTAGGGAGAAACACGTGGACAGGCCCCCACCCACCATCCGGCCGAACGGCATCCTCGCCGTGCTCGCGGCAGCAGGCATCGTCGCCGCGCTCATGCAGACGCTGGTGGTTCCGCTGATCGGCGACCTGCCGCGACTGCTGAACACCACCGCCTCCAACGCCACATGGGCGATCACGGCGACACTGCTGTCGGCCGCGGTGGCCGTGCCGATCGCGGGGCGGCTCGGCGATATGTACGGCAAGCGCCGCATGCTGCTGATTTCCACGTTTCCGCTGATCGCGGGATCTGCGTTGTGCGCCATGGCTTCCGGTATCGTGCCGATGATCGTCGGGCGTGGTCTGCAGGGGGTCGGGATGGCCATCGTTCCGCTCGGTATCAGCGCCATGCGCGATCTGCTGCCGCCCGAACGTCTGGGATCTTCGATCGCGCTGATGAGTTCGTCGATGGGTATCGGCGGGGCCTTCGGTTTGCCGCTCGCGGCGGCGGTGGCGCAGAATTCCAGTTGGCGCGTGCTGTTCTGGGCCGCCACCGTGACCTGCGTCGTTGTCGCCGTACTGATCTGGATGTTCATCCCCGCCACCGAGCTCACCACCGCGGCCGGCCGCTTCGACTATCTCGGCGCGCTCGGACTCGGAATCGGCCTGGTTTGCCTGCTTCTCGCGATTTCCAAGGGTGCTGTCTGGGGCTGGTCGAGCGGGACCACCCTGGGGTTGTTCGCGGCCGCGGTCGTGATGTTGGCCGTGTGGGGTTGGTGGGAGCTGCGCATCACCGCGCCGCTGGTCGATCTCCGGGTGACCGCGCGGCCGCAGGTGCTGCTGACCAATGCGGCTGCTGTGGTGGTCGGCTTCGCGATGTACGCGCAGTCGTTGATCGTGCCGCAATTGATGCAGTTGCCGAAGGCGACCGGCTACGGGCTCGGGCAGTCCATGCTCGCGATGGGGCTGTGGATGGCGCCGTCGGGGCTGGTGATGACGGCGGTCGCGCCGTTGGGTGCTCGGCTGTCCGCGGCTCGCGGGCCCAAGGTCACACTGATCGCCGGATCCCTCGTTATCGCACTGGGTTACGCGTCCTCGCTGGTGCTGATGGGCTCTGCGGCAGGGCTGGCGCTGGTGACCTGTATCAGTTCCGCAGGGATCGGCATGGCCTACGGAACGTTGCCCGCGTTGATCATGGGCGCGGTGCCCCGGTCGGAAACCGCTGCTGCCAACAGTTTCAATACGTTGATGCGCTCCATCGGAACCTCGACGGCGGCCGCGGTTGTCGGCGTTGTGCTTTCGCAGATGAGTATCCACATGGGTTCGCACACACTGCCGTCGGAGAACGGGTTCCGTGTCGGCCTGCTGATCGGTTGCGGTGCCGCGCTTGCCGCTGCGGCCATCACGGTCGCCATCCCGGTTCGCCGCACCGCGGCTCCGGAACCGCGGTCTATGTCTCGGGTCTGAGCACGCGCCACCAGCCATATCCCGGTGCCCGCCGCCCGTTGACAAGCGTCGAGACAAGGCGGCTCACCGGGACGGCTGTCCAGCGCTGAGGCGGGCGCTGGTTGTGGCTGGGCGGAGCAGGGTGAGTCCGGTGGCGGCCATCCATAGGTACGCCGGCCCTGATCCCACGCAGAAGGCCCCGACGGAGATGGGTGACCAAGGGCCGGTGGGGACGAAGATCGAGGCGAGGCTGGCCCAAGAGGCTACTGCGGCGACCAGTGCGCCCGGTCCTGCCAACATGTGGGGCAGTACCGGATGGGCGCGGTTGGCGAAGTGAACGGCAATGAGCACTATTCCCAACGGGATCGAGCCCATAGCCCACAACACATTCGTCAGCTCCCAAAGTGTCTCTGCCAGGCGCTGATCCGACGGGCTGGCACCGAATCCCGGGTAGCCTCGGGCGATCATACCGATCATCATGTACACGCCGTCGCTCGCGAAACCGACTGCGGCCCACACGATTACTCCGCAAAGCATGAACCATCCCGGCAGCGAGCTGCCGCTCGCTCGATGTGTGTAGACAAAGGCCAGCAGCACGACGAAAGCGAGCCAGCAGCCGATGAACGCGATGGTGGCGAGGGTTTGGAGCTCGACGGCGTAGTGCGGCAGGGTGTAGTCGAGATAGACCCGGCCATCGACGCCGTCGTCGGGGTAGGGGAACGGGCGGATGGCCAGCAGCCCTGCCACGATCACAGGGCCGAACGGACCGATAAACCCCGCCCATCGCAGATACCTGCGCTCCTGTGTCATGGCCTCTGCACGGTCCGTTATCGCGGTCACGACTCGCTCCTGTGCGGGAACTTGTCGTGCATGTCCGGCGAACTGTCGGCGGCGGCGTGGTCCCCGTTCGCGGGCGTGAATTCAGTGCGGTCGGTGTGGAATGTGACCATTGCTTCGAGGTTTCCGTCCCAGACGAAACCGGGCCCATGATAGCGACTGCTTCCACGTTCGAAGGCGACGCTACCCAAGATCAGATAGCCCAGCTCCCGCAGATATGCCGCGATATCCGGGCGGCGGCCTCCCCATACGCTGATCAGTTCATCGCGAAGGGAGCAGAATTGCGATTCCAGGTCATCTGCGTGGCGGCAGACCTTGTCCACGGCGCTCTGCAGCGATAGCCCTTCGTTGCGTGCCGCAGTGATCACATTGGCCATCCAGTCCCCGGCGACGCATTCTTTTCGATAGGAGTACACGTCGTTGACGATCGCGGTTTGGGCACCGAGTATCCACGAGAGCTCTTCGAAACGCCGATCGCTGGTGAGCTTCGCGGGTATTTCTATGTTCATGGCATATTCGGTCAGCACCGCAAATGCGCGAGTGTGAATCGTTTCGCACCGAATACGAACCAGGGCATCGTAGTCGAGCAATTTGCCGTTTCGAAGATTGTCATGCTCCGCCGTGACGTGTCCACGGCATGCGCCGAGTAATTCCTTCCATCGCTCACTCACGCCCGGCGAGATGCGTGCTCGCATTCGGTTCCACAGGTCAGCGTACATTTGTGCGAGTGGCAGGTCGTCCGGGCAATGCTCGGCGCTGCCCGTGGTGATGATCCGTCCCAGCACCTCGCGCGCCATCTTGGTATCGGCGAAATCTCGTCCGGTGGAATTTGCATTCGGTTCGGAGTCCCGAACGGCGTCCCTTGTGAACGCGTCGTCGATTGATGTCAAACATTGAGCCATATCGGCTACATCAAGTGTTCTCGCGAGGCTGCCGTGTGGATAGCACACGGCGGCCCACCAGGCGCATAGCTGTTCCGTGAATAGTGCCGGCTCGCGGTCGTTGCGGAAATGGCGTGTCAGCCAGCTCGTAGTCCAAGCGTTGGATGCGAGTACTATCTGCGGTGCTGCGATGTGGTCCTCGATGGGAATCGTACGAGGCATGCTGGGAAGATAGTGTTGTACACCCTCGACCTCCTGCCTTTCCCATTGTTGCAATGCAGTTGCACTCGCAGCTCGTAATGCTCGCGGTTCTTTTTTGGCATACATATCGATTGCCTTCGTTACCGATACTGGCGAGGACGTCGCATGCATCGTGGCCTCACCGATTGCGGTGCACGGCAATGCGCGCCAATGCCGCGAGGTCGCCGGTGCGGGCGTGCTCGGGTAGAGCCTGGAGCGCGGCCGCCGATCGTTGTTCGGCCCAGCGGCGGGTCAGCTGCCTACCTCCGGCGGCCTCGATCAGCGCCCGCGCCCGCGCCACCTCCGACCCCGTCAGGGGGCCCGGTGACCTGTACAGTTCGGCCAGCTCGGCCGCGGTGCCTCCGCCGGATTCGACCGCGGCCGCCACGGGTAGTGTCCATTTGCGCCGGACCAGGTCACTGCCGACGGGTTTGCCGGTCACCGCGGGGTCGCCCCAGATGCCGAGCAGGTCGTCGGCGCACTGGAACGCCACCCCGAGCTCGCGACCGAACCGGTCCATCGCCGAGATCGTGTCCTCGGCGGCGCCCACGCACAGCGCACCCAGTGCGCACGCACACCCCATCAACGCCCCTGTCTTACCCGAGGCCATGGCCAGATACTCCAGCACACTCACCCGGTCGTGGGTCTCGAAGGCGCAGTCCTCGTGCTGGGCATGGGCCAGCTCGATCGCAGCCGACTCCATCCGGGCCACCGCGTCCACCGCCACCGCTGGTGGTAGCCGGGTGGCCAGCACCTGTAGGGCCAACGCGTGCAGGGCGTCGCCGAGCAGGATCGCGGCGGTGTTTCCCCACACCCTCCACACCGTGGTGCGGCCCCGCCGCAGCGGATCGGCATCCATCACGTCGTCCTGGACGAGGGTGAAGTTGTGCAGCAACTCCACCGCCGCCGCGGCCGGAACTGCCACCCCGGTGTCGCCACCGCACGCCCCCGCGGCAGCGATCGTCAATGCCGCCCGCTGCATTTTCCCCGATCCCGCCCCGCCCGCAGCGCCCGCGGTGCCCGCCTGGTCCCACCAGCCCAGGTGGTAGCCGGCCATGCGGCGCAACGGATCCGGCAGCAACGCCACCGACTCCCGCACCACCGGCTCGGTGACGCGGCAGGCATCCGCCAGAATCCCCGCGGCACTGCCGACCCTGATCGAGGATGCATGTGTCGTGACAGCCACTGCGATCAGCTCCACTCGGATCGAACACCGCAGGGCGCGGGAAGGACGGACCTGCACCCGATCCAGCGGCGCGGCGGCCGGGCCCCGATGCGTCGTCGAATCGCACAGGCCGAGCCTTGGAATTCGACCACAAGCTTTGCGGGGGTAGGCGCCGCCCGAACCAACTCCGGTTGCCTCAAAACCGAACGGGCGCCTGGAAACCAACTGGGGTTGGACCGGCTCCGAGGCTGCTCGGCCGCGGTGCCGGCGCCGAAACCGCGGCAGGCGCAGTGGGATTCGAAGACGCCCGCATGCTGCGCCGCCTTCGCACCCGCACGACAGTCGACAATGCGCTTCGATAGATTATTGGCCGAGGATGCTGGGGGAGGGGGTGGGTTGGGGGCCGCCCGGGAAGTTCGGTGAGGTGCAACTCAGGTTTGGGTTGCCGGCGACGTAGAGGTTGAGGGTGTAGCCGTCGGGTGGGGTGGCGTGGGTGTCGGGGGCGGAGTTCGGTTGCCAGCCCAAGGTTTGCCAGGCATTCTCGGTGGCCGATACGGCAGTCTGCTTGGTGTCGTCGGGTAGGCCCTGGAGCCAGTAGGCGATGTCGTAGAACGCGTCTTCCATGAATGCGCTGCCGGAGGGGCCCATCGGGACGGCCACCCCTGGGGGGAATTCGCTGCCGGGTAGGCCGCCGGGCACGTCCGATGTGAGGTATGTGCCTTGCGGCATGGCCCGGATGGTCTGTACGAGGTAGCCGATGCAGGTGTCTTGTGCTTGCTGTGCATTCGCTGGTGGAGCGGCTTGAGCTGGGGGCGCTAGTGCGGTGATCGTTAATAGCACACCGAGCACTGGCAGTGATCTGATAACAAGATTTTGCATAGGAACCACATCCTGAAATCCTGCTTGCTAAAAAATTGCTGATACGGAGTGTATCACCAATTTGGTTAGCGGCAAGAGCGGCGAGATGAGGTGACCGGATCGTTCCGCTATCAGGCCGAATCGGGTCTTCATCGGCGGATCATCCGTTGCCAGGATGTATTTCATGAAGCGAGCCCTGATCGTGATCGATGTCCAAGAGTCCTTCCGCGCACGCCCGCTGTGGGCGGAAATCGCCAACCCGGACATCGCGGAACCCGTCAACCGGCTGGTCCGGCTTGCCCGCGTCCACGGTGATCTGGTGGTGTGGGTGCTGCACTGTGAACCGGGCAGTAACGATGTGTTCGATCCGGCTTTGGGGCACGTGCGTCTGCTCGATGAACTGGAGCGGCCCCGCACCGGGGAACCGTTGCTGCACAAGACATCTCACAATGCTTTCACTACCACCAATCTGCAGCAGCTTCTCACCGAAGCGGGTGTGCGCGAACTGGTTGTCTGTGGCATTCGGACCGAACAGTGCGTGGAAACCACCACTCGGATAGGCGGCGATCTCGGCTACGACATGACCTTTGTCATCGACGCGACCACCACCAACCCAGTCGGCGGGATAAGTGCCGACGCCATCATCGAGCGCACCGAAGCGGTGTTGCGTGACCGGTTCGCTCGCATCACCACCGTGGCGGCGCTGGAAACCGAGCTGGGAGCATCGCTGGTGTGAGTCGTGTCGTCTTCGTACTGCTTCCCGGATTTCATCTGCTCGATATGGCCGGGCCCGCCCACGCCTTCTATGCGGCCGCGGCGTACGGGTATCGCTACGAGCTCTGCTATGTCGCCGAACAGGAACAGGTAGGCAGTGCGCAGGGCGTGCCGGTGACCGCCAAAACATCGTGGCCGCAGCTGACATCCGACGATCTGGTCGTGGTACCGGGCGGGTGTGTGCAGACCCTGAAGGATGGGCCGGCACTCCCGCCAACCCTGCAGGAGCACTTACGGGCGCACTATGCGGCCGGAGGTTTCGTCGTGAGCGTGTGTTCGGGAGCTGATGCGCTGGGCCAAGCCGGATTGCTGAACGGACGCAGGTGCACCACTCACCATGAGCTTCAGGACGAGCTCGCCTCCCGATACCCGGCGGCGACGGTGGTGCGAGATGTGCTGTACACCATCGACGAACGGGTGGCGACCTCGGCAGGTATTGCCAGCGGGATCGACCTCTCACTGCATCTGCTGGCAGTCCGGCATGGTCCGGCGGTTGCCAGCCGGGTGGCGCGGGAGATGGTCGTGTACCTGCGTCGCAATGGCGACGAGCTGCAAGCCAGTGCCATGCTGCGGCACCGCTCCCACCTCGATGACGTTGTCCACCGCGTACAGGACGTCATCGAGGCACGTTTCGCTGAATCGTTGCCACTGGCTTACCTGTCCGAGTCCGCCGGCGTCAGTGAACGTACGCTGACGCGTCTGTTCAGCCGTGCCACCGGCGGCCTCACTCCGCTGCGTTACCAGCAGACGCTACGACTCGAGCGAGCGGAGCATCTGCTCAGCCACGGTGCCACAGCCGAAACCGCGGCAGGCGCGGTCGGATTCGAAGACGCCCGGATGCTGCGCCGCCTCCGTGCACGGACGACAGTCGATACTGCACGTCGATGAGCAGCCGACCGTCCCGGCGCTGCGAGGTCAGTCTCGCAGTGCCGGGTTCTCGTGATGGGGGATCTCTGTCCGGACCTGCTGTTGGACATCGGATTTGGTGACGGACAGGTAGGCGACCAGCGCCACGATGAGCGCGCCGAGCACGGCGACGACAGGACCGTCGCCGAGCCCGACACCGTTGTGCTTGGACAGCCAGTCGGCCACGGAGGCGCCCAGCGGGCGGGTGATGACGTAGGCGGCCCAGAAGGACGCGATCGGATTCCAGTTCAGCCAGCGGTAGCCGGCGGCCGGGATCAGGATCGACACCGCGAACAGCGCCGCCGAGGCGGCATAGCCGAAATGCAAGGTGTAGGCGGTGAAGTCGCCCAGCGCGGTGCCCAGGGCGAAGGTGGCCATTACCGCCGCCCAGTAGAACAGCTCCCGGCGAGGGGTGTCGACGGCGTGAATCGACAGCGTGCCCTCGATGCGATACCAGAGCACGAACACCGCGGCCAGCGCGGCGGCATAGAACAGCGTGGAGATGGGGTAGGGGACGCCCAGCGCCACGTGCATCACGTCCGCGGCCATGGTGCCGAAGATGCCGACCATGACCACCGTGAGCCAGTACCGCCACGCGATGTAGCGTCCCGCGCGCAGCTGCAATACCAGGGAAGCGATCAAGGCCAGCAGGCCGGCGGCGACGGCGATCGGCGGGTCGATGGTCGTGACCAGCAGGTCGGAGCTGGATTCGCCCATGGCGGTGGACAATCCCTTGACGATCCAGAAGGCCGCGGTGATCTCGGGGACGCGCAGCGCGCCCGCAAGGGTCGGCGCGGACGGGGACGAATTCGGTCTACCGAACGTGGCACTCAACGGATCACCTTTGCGGAGTCGACGGACGCACACGGCTCTCGACACCGTGGACGTGCGCGAGTGTTCTCTCTCACCGCTGAGAGCACGCTGAGAAGGCTTGCGGCGAAGGAGTTGCCGACGATCGGAGAGGCTGCGCTCCGAACCGCGCGGGCTCGTTCGACACCCGTGCGCGCGTTGCGTCGGGATCGAGCATCTCCTCGGCTTTGATCGGCATGACCTCATCTCACTTGCGCGGTGTCGGGCACGCGCACGGTGGCGCTGCGGATCGGCCTGCGCAGCAAGGTAGCTGCGATCGTGGCGGCGGCGATTCCCAGCACCGCCGCCACGACGAAGGCGACCCGATAGCCCGCGGTCACCGCGAGTACGCCGCCGATCGGACCGGCCGCCAGAATCCCCAGATCCCAGCACGAGGTGACCGTGCCGACCACCGCACCCGGACGCGTGCTCGTGGTGCGGCGCAGGGTGACCGCCACGGTGGACGGATACATCAGTGCCAGACCGGCGCCCGCCAAGGTCGCCCCGACCAGCACCGCGGATTCGGACCGGATCAGACCCGCCAGCAACAGACCCGATCCCTCCACCGCGAGCGACCAGGTCGCGATCACGACTCCGCCGAAACGGTCGACCAGCGGACTGCCCGCGAATCGCGTCACCAGGAACGCAATGGCGAACAGCGAGAGCACTACCGCCTGGCCACCGCTGTGGAAGCTGCGCAAATACAGCACGGCCAGCGCGGACACGGTGCCGTAGCCGTAGGCCGAGAGCCCGAATGTCAAGCCCGGCAACCCGATTCCTGCGGGCGCCACATCGGCCAGGCCCCATGGCGGGATCGTCTCGGACGCCCGGTGTTGCTGGTTCGGGGTGGCGGCGGTGAGCCCGGCCGAGAACACCCCAAGTGCCACCACCATCCACCAGACGCCGTGATAGCCGGACGTGGAGTCCACCGCCGCGCCCAGCACCGGTCCCGCTGCCAGTCCACCCCACATCGACAGCCCGAACCACCCCGCTACCCGGCCCTGCCGAGCCGGATCCGCACCCGAGAGCACCCACGGCAGGGCACCCGAAAACAGTGCAGCCTCCCCGGCTCCCATGACCAGCCGGGACAGCAGCAGCACTGCGGGATCGGGTGCCACCAGGTGCCCGAGCCCGCCGAGCATCGTCAGGATCCCACCCAGCATCACCACTGCACGGGCCCGGCCGTGATCGGCGGCCGCGCCGGCGAAGGGCCGTCCCACGGCAGTGGCGAGGAATGCGATACCCACGGCGGTCGCACTCAGCACTGGGCCGCCACCGAACCGGTGTGCCACGAACGTAGGCATCTCCTGCAAAGTGGCGCCCAGTGCCAGATAACCCGCCAGCACCGCGAGCCATAGCCGAATCAGCGGAACCTTCGCTTGCGCAACCATTCTGAGACGATAACGATCGTTACCATCTCGGGTCAACCGTCGCCGACTAACACCCTGACCGGATGCTTTGGGGGCAACCGCTATTGGGTCGAGGGCTGGGATGCCGGGGTGATCTGTGTGCCCTGCGCAGAGACCAGGCGCCATCCGGCGACATCGTCGTAGCTGAAGACGTGGGTGTAGCGGCTGGCTGTTGTGAAGGTGGTGCCATCGGGATTGGTGAAATTCATGCTGGTCCGGCCCACGACGATGGCGACCTCGGCGATTCGGCGGACTATGGCCTCTGCGGGGTGGGACTCGATGGCCGGGAATCGTAGTGTCCCCGAGGCCATTACGGCGAGCAGGTCGGCTTTGGTGACGGTCGCGCCATCGTTGACGGCGACCAGGATGAAATCCTCGGCCAGCAGCTCGTTCAGGCTGTTGGTATCCGCGGCGACCAGGGCGTCGAAGAAACGCTGGTCTTGCTCGAGCAGGGATGTGCGGTCATCAAGGTTGGCGATGATGGTCACGAAGGTGTCCGTTTCTGCGATTTCACGACGAGTTGGCAAGACGTTTTCGGTCCTTGATGCGGCGTGCGCGGCTTCGGATCAATCGGGAAGTGCCACTGCGGCACCGGTGACTCGTACTCGCGAATCGCCGGCCCGCAATTCGACGCCGAGCACTCCTGGGCGACCGAGGTCATCTCCTTGATGCAGGGTCAGTTCGGCGGTCGAGCCGACCAAGCCCAGTTCGCGCAGGTAGCCTCCGAACGCGGCCGCGGACGCGCCGGTGGCCGGGTCCTCGACGATCCCGCCAACCGGAAACGGGTTTCGAACGTGGTAGACCTGTGCCGATTCCCGCCAGACCAATTGCACAGTGGTCCAATCTCTTGCCCGCATCAGTGCGGCCAGTCGGTCGAAGTCGTAGTGGAGGTCCGCAAGCCGGGACCGGGTCTTGGCGGCCAGCACCAGATGATGCGCACCGGCATAGGCGATTCGTGGTGGCAACACCGGATCCAGGTCAGTGGCAGCCCAATTCAGTGCGGCGAGCGCTTCGGCGAGATCGCCGTCGGTGACCGGCGCGACGGCGGGCTCGACACTGGTCAGGGTCGCGCGCAATTGGCCGCCCTCGTCTCGCGTGACCTCGACGGGCACGGTACCGACGG
Source organism: Nocardia sp. NPDC088792 (assembly GCF_044750615.1). NCBI lineage: Bacteria > Bacillati > Actinomycetota > Actinomycetes > Mycobacteriales > Nocardiaceae > Nocardia > Nocardia sp. NPDC088792. Next base: position 1,513,680 of record NZ_JBIVKC010000003.1, on the reverse strand, counting down.
AGGTCGCGAAGACCAGTTCTCCGGGGCCGATCCGCTCCGCCAGTGCGACAGCGGTCGCGATGGTTGCGTGCCCGCAGAACGAAACCTCGGCTTTCGGGCTGAAATAGCGAACGGTGAATGCTCTGCCGGGGGTGCCGAAGCCGGGCGGCGGGGCCGTGAGGAACGCGGTCTCGGAGTAGCCGACCTTGTCCGCGATCGCGAGCATCGCCGCCTTGTCGAGTCCTTGGGCGTCGAGCACGATTCCCGCGGGGTTGCCCCCGGCCGGGTCGGTGGTAAAAGCCGCGTAGCGCAACACATCTGTGCCAGTCGAAGCAGTCATATCCGCTTTTGAACGCGGCTGGGTACCGTTCCCTTCCCGGGAGGCACTCGCGATCGGATTTACCCGTGCCGACGTCGCTCGGTTTCGATGACCCCGGTTATCGTGATCGGATGCATTCTGCGGCTGAGGAGAGCTCCATTACCGGTCTCGACCGCGATGTCGCGCCGCCCGAGGTCCGCTGGGACGGTGCTGATTCCGATGCTCGTTCCGAGGTGACCGGCCGGATGCTGCTCGTCGGGTTCGGGCTGGCGGTGGCGGTGCTCGTATGGCACGTGTACGGCATTCCCATCGGCGATCGGTATTACGGGCTGTTCAACAATGGTCTCGACCTGCAGGTGTATCAAGCCGGCGGGGCGGTGTTGCGGAGCGGGGACGGCCTGTACGACGGGCCGGTGGTGTTCGGGATGGAGTTCACCTATACGCCGTTCGCGGCGATGGTCTTCATTCCGCTGGCCGTGATTTCCTCGGTCACGGCGAAGGCGTTGTGGTGGGCGGCGACGATGGTGGCGCTGGTGGTACTCATCGGATGCTGCCTGCGCTCACTGGGTTACCGGAATTCGATGCGCACCTGGGTGTTTGCGGTGCCGGTCGCGGTTATCTGCACTGCCCTCGAGCCGGTGCGCACGACCCTCTGGCTCGGGCAGATCAATATCTTCCTCGTCTTGGCGATCACCTGGGATCTGCTTCGCCCGCCGTCGGCCAGACTGCGTGGCGTCGCGGTCGGGATCGCGGCCGGGATCAAGCTGACGCCCGCCTTCTTTCTCCTCTATCTGGCGTGCACCCGGCAGTGGCGCGCCCTGGGTGCGGCGAGCGGGGCGTTCGTGGCGACTATCGCGCTCGGCTTTCTGATGCGCCCGCACGACGCGTATTCCTATTGGAGTCGGCAGGTCAGCTCCGCGGGACGAGTCGGGGCCGTCGATTCGCCGGGTAACCAGTCCGTGAATGGTTTTCTCGCGCAAATGTTGCGGTTCCTCGAGGTGGATCGCTTCAAATCGAACGTGTTCGGAATGTCCGTGTTTCAGCCACCGACGTGGATGTGGCTGCTCGCGCTGCTGCCGGTAATCGGACTCGGGATCACTGCGGCGGTGCTGGCCCATCGCGCGGGTCGGGAACTGCTGGCCATCACTGTCACGGGTATGACGGCTGCGTGTGCGTCACCGTTCTCCTGGGGGCACCACTGGGTGTGGTTCGTGCCGTTGGCGATTCTCGCCTGGCAGCACGCCCGCACCACACGGACCTGGTGGGCTCGCCTGGCCGCAGTGCTCGTCTTCGGTGTCGGCTTCTGCTGGTGGTGGACCTTCTCCGACCGCTCACCCATCGAGGGCGCAGCGCACCCGATCGGGATCGGGTTGTTCATGTTGCCGCGTGCGGACAGCTCGGTGTGGTGGGCTTACATCACCGTAACCACCTATGCCGGAGCCTTTCTGCTCGTACAACTGGCGACCAGTTGCTACACCATCCACCGCTTCGGTCGATTCCCTTCAGGCGAGAAGTTGGTTGTCGCCTCGGCGAGCCCTGCTCGTCGGATCCACGAAACCGCACGCGGACAAGACAACCGGCCTCGCTATCCGAGTCGATGGGTTCGAGATCGAAGCACCTGAGCGGGGACGGAGTTACTCCCGTCCGGCGGAGGCGAAGGCCATATCGGAGTATCGGGTGCCGGCAACCCGGCTCGCGATCGGCTCCAGTGCAGCGAGTTCGTCGTCGGTCAGCTCGATCGTCGCCGCAGCCACATTCTCGATGACGCGTGCACGATGTCGGGTGCCGGGGATCGGCACCACCGACAGTCCGTGGCGGCGGGCCCGAGAATGCACCCAGGCCAAGGCGACCTGCGCGGTCGTGATCCCGCGTGCCTCGGCGATCTCGCGCACAGGGGCGAGTAGCTCTGCATTGGTGCGTGCGTTCGCGCCGATGAAGCGGGGGAGCGTTCGGCGGATATCGCCTGCGGGTAGATCGTGTTCGGCGATGATGTTGCCGGCGAGGAATCCGCGGCTCAGTGGCGCGTAGGCGACGAAGGTGACGCCCAGCTCCGCCGCCGCCGGCACCGCGGTGTTCTCCACGTCTCGGGAGAACAGCGACCATTCCGACTGGACGGCCGCGATCGGATGCACTGCGCAAGCTGCGCGGAGTTCGGGGCCGGTCACCTCGGACAGGCCCAACTGCCGTACCTTGCCTGCTGCCACCAACTCGGCCATCACCGCGACGGTGTCTTCGACAGGAACTCCGGGCTGTTTGCGGTGCATGTAGTACAGATCGATGACATCGATCCCCAGACGTCGAAGGCTGGCGTCGACCGCCTTGCGGAGGTATGCCGGTGAGTTGTCGATGCCGCGATAATCCGGGTCGTCGACGCGACGGACCAGGCCGAATTTCGTTGCCAACAGCACACTCTCACGGTGCGCCCGGATAAACGGGCCAACGAATTGATCGTTGTGCCCGATACCGTACGCATCGGAAGTGTCGAACATCGTGATGCCCAGGGACAGGGCCTGTTCCAAGGTGGCGCGGGCCTCGGTGGAGTCGGTGGGTCCGTAGAACTCACTGATTCCCATTGCGCCGTAGCCCTGTACGGACACGCGAGTGCCGTCCGAGCCCAGTGCCGTCGTCGGCAGGGCGGATGAGGTTGTCATTTGCGAAACTCCTTGTGTGGTACGGGGAGCCGTACCGTTTGTGAAGAGAACATCTCGTCGGGTGGATCGCCGAGGGATTCGGAGAACTTGCGGAGGAGGGGGACGAGGGCTTCGCGGTCGGCGGGAGAGAAGCCAGCGAGCAGGCGTTGCTCATTCGCCGTGTGTAGCGGGAGGATTCGGTCGATCAGGCTCCGACCGGAATCGGTGAGGTGGACGCGGATGGCGCGGCGGTCGGCGGTATGAGGGACACGTTCGACCCAGCCCTTGGCGGTCAATCGGTCGATGCGGTTGGTGATTTGGCGCCGGAGGTGCGCAGGGCGGCCTTGTACAGAGCGCCTGCGCTGAGGCCGGATTCGTTGCCTGAGCGGCGGAGGGTGCTCAGGACCTCGTACTCCCAGCGCTGGAGGCCCTGTGCGCGGAAGAAGTCGGACAGCTCGCGGTCGATGATGCGGGCCAGGTGCGAGATGCGGCCGAAGATCTCCGCGCAGGTGGCGTTGGTGGTCATTCGAATTCTCCTGCTTTACAGTCTTTTTCGGTGAAAGCTCGCCGATCTGTCGGTCGTGCCCGGGTCAATTACCAGGCGGGATGGCGGGTCGATCTGCCGGCAGAATCGCCGAGGCCGCCACCATGATCAGCGCCATGACCGTGACGCCGATGAATACCAACTGCACCGCGGAGTTCAGCGCCGCCGGAGTCGGGTGATCGTCATGGCCGATGTGGGAGTTCACCACTGCACCGAATACCGCTACACCCACTGCGCTGCCGATGTTGCGGGCGAAGGAATTCGCCGAGGTCACCACCCCACGTTCCGACCATTCGGCGCTGGATTGCGCCGCGATCAGGGTGGGGGTGGCGATGAGGCCCATGCCCATGCCGACGAGGAAACAGCTCGCCGCCACTCGGGGGAGCGTGGACGCTGCGCCGACCAGCAGTAGTGAGGCTGCCCCGAGGGCGGCCATCGAGCTGCCGATCAGGGCGGTCTTGCGGAATCCGATGCGCAGGTACAACTTTCCGGCCTGCGAGGCCGAGACCGGCCAGCCCAGTGTGAGCGCCCCCGAGGTGAGGCCGGCGACGAGCGCCCCGCTGCCGCGCACGCCTTGCGCGAAGGCCGGCACATAGGAGGTGAGCCCGAGCAGCACCGCACCGACGAGCAGGGACACCAGACTGGAAGCGACGATGATGCGGCGGGTGAAGATCCGCGGCGGCAGAATCGGATTCGCCGCATGCTGCTCGACCCAGCCGAACACCGCCAGTGCCGCCGCACCGCCTGCGAACAGCGCGATGCTGGTCATCGAGGTCCACGGCCAGCTTTGCCCGCCCTGCAGCAATGCCAGAATCAGCGTGCCCGCGCCGACGGTGAGCAGTCCCGCACCGAGGTAGTCGATGCGATGTCGTTGTCGTGGTGCGCTTTCGGTGAACCTGCGCTGGATCATCCACGCGGCCGCTGCCGTCAGCGGCAGGTTGATCAGGAAAATCCAGCGCCAGCTGATGTATTCGGAGAATATCCCGCCCAGCAGCGGCCCCAGTACCGAGGAGGCTGCCCACACGCCGGCCAGGTAAGCCTGTACCTTGGCGCGCTCGTGCAGGGTGTAGATATCGGCGGCGATGGTCATCGACATCGAACCGACCGCGCCTGCCCCGATGCCCTGCATGGCGCGAAATGCGATGAGCCCCACCATGCTCGTCGCCACACCGCACAGCAACGAACCGAGCGCGAAAACCGCGATACCGAACAGCATCACGGGCTTGCGTCCGAGCATGTCGGCCAGCTTGCCGTAGATCGGAACGGTCACCGCCTGCGCGAGCAGGTAGATACTGAACAGCCATGGGAATTGGGCGAATCCCCCCAACTGGTGGGTGATGGTCGGTACCGAGGTGGCGATGATGGTCGAATCCAGCGCCACCAGGGAATTCGCCAGCATGATCGCGGCCAGGATCGGCCCGCGTTCCGAGCGCAGGCCGATCGATCTCGCCTGTGTCTCAGTGGAGCGCATCGCGGAGGAATTCGAGGGTGCGCTGCCAGGCCAGGTCGGCGTGGGTCTGGTTGTAGTTGCCCGAATGGTTTTCCTCGTTGGCGAAGGCGTGACCGGCCGGGTAGAAGTACAACTCGACGGTGCTGTTGGATTGATTGCGTACAGCCGACGCCAGTTGCCGGGCTCGGTCCGGTGTCACCGAGGTGTCGTGTTCGCCGAAGTGACCCTGCACTGCCGCACGCAGCCCCGAGAAATCGGGATTCGCACCGGCATCGGCACCGTAGTAAGGGACAGCTGCGGCGATCTTGTCACCGGCCGCGGCGGCGAGCGCGATGACGAAGCCTCCGCCCATGCAATAGCCGATCGCCCCGAGCGTCTCGCCCGTCACGGCGTCGGAGGCGAGTAGATAGTCGACGGCGCTCGACAGTCGTGCGACGCCGCGTTCGATGGGCAGTTCGGCCATCCACTTGTGTGCGTCGGCGGCCTTGTGGGTCACCCGGCCGCCGAACAGATCCGGCGCCAGCGCGACGAATCCCTCGGCAGCCAACCGGTCGGCCACGCCGGCGATCTGGTCGGTGAGCCCCCACCACTCCTGGATGACCAGCACGCCGGGACCGCGTCCGCCCTCGGGTACCGCCAGATAGCCGTACCCGTCGCCGCTTTCAGTGGGGAAGGTGACGTTCTGCCGGAATGTCGCGGTACTCATCGAGTCGGATTCCTCTCGTCAGTGCTGGGGGTCGCTCGGATTCGACGGCGACGGAGGGGTTTCGGGCGGTCGTGGATCGAGAAGTCCCTTGCCGATGGCGGTTTCGGTGTCATGCCAGATGGCCATGGCGGTGGTCATCGGCAGGAAGCCCAGCCGCCGGTAGAAGTCCTCGGTGCCCGGGTTGGCGTACAGCAGGATCTTGCGGTGCCCACGACAGCGTTGGACCAGACGGTCGATGATGTCGGTGCCCAGTCCGTGTCCTTGATGACCCGGGTGGACCGCGATATCGGCGATATAGGCACAATCGAGCCCGTCGGCCAGCACGCGACCCGCGCCGACGAGCGTGCCCGCGGAGTAGACGAAGCTGACGAACCTGCTGTTGCCGAAGACGGTTTCCAGGATGTGGGGTGGTTTGTTGCCGAGCGGGGCGATCCGGTAGAGATTCGACAGCTCTGCCAGATCGATATCGGCAAGGTCATCGACCCACGAGTAGCTTTGTGCGGCAGTGCTTCCGACTCCCGCTGCGAGGTATCGGTCGTCCATCTCACGCCTCGGCAACCGCGTCGACGTGGTCGGCGGCCTGGTTCGCGACACTCGTGTCACCGCGCTTGCCGGCCTTGCGGCCCAAGGCGATGGTGAGCAGCAGCGAGGCCGCGGTCAGCGCCACGCCGAACCAGAGAGCGCTTCTGACCCCGAGGTTATCGGTGAGCAGTCCACCGAAGAGCGCACCGAGGGCGATGGACAGGTTGTAGCCCAGGGTGTTGATCGACATGGCGGCTTCGAAGGTGTCGGGTGCGGCGCCGAGCGTCAGGTTGATCTGGCACAGGTTCGCGGCGCCGAAAGAAACACCCCAAAGAGCCATGGAGACAATCGCTCCGGCCGGTGAGTGACCGATCGTGAGCAGCAACAGCAGCGACACCGCGAGCCCGCCGCATGCGAGCATGAAGTTGACTCGCGGATTCTTGCCCGCCATGTGGCCGGCGAGGAAATTGCCGACCGCGCCGCCGATGCCGTAGATGATCAGCAATCCGGTGATGAAGCCGGACGAGGCGGAATCGGTTTTCTCGAGGAAGGGCCTGATGAAGGTGTAGGCCCCGAAATGGCCGAGCACGTACAGGATCACCGTGAACATCACGGCGCGCAGCTGTGCATTGCGGACCGGGAGCGCGAAGACTTCCCGGACCGAGGCCGCGTTCTCCGAAGGCAGCGAGGGAATCGTCGCGAGCACCGCCAGCACACTCAGCGCGCTCCAGAGGAGAAACGTTGTGCGCCAGCTGGTAAGGCCACCGATGAGAGTGCCCAGCGGAATACCCGCCACCGTCCCGATCGAGATGCCCGACAAGGCGATCGCGGCCGCGCGACCGGCATGGCGTTCGGGAACCAGTCGCATGGCCATGCCGACGGCAATGGCCCAGAACATGCCGTGGGCGAATCCCATCACCAGTCGTGTCAGCAGTACCAGCGTGAAACTGGGAGAAACGGCGATAACGAGATTTCCCAGCGCCATGACCGCCAGCAGAATGGGCAGCAGCGCACGGCGATTGACATGCCGGGTCCAGGCGACCAGGAACGGGACGCCCAACCCGGCCGATATACCGAACAGCGTCACGATGAGCCCGGCGGTGCCCACCGCTACCTTCAAGCTCGAGCTCAACGGGGTGAGCAGCCCGACGGGCATCAATTCGGTGGTGACGAAAGTGAACAGACTTGCGGTAATGACAGCGACGCCCAGCCACGACCTGAATGGCGAGAGCGTAGGTGTACCGGGTGAAGACATGTTTGTTTCCGATCTTTTCGGGTTTGTCGGCCGTTTACGCCGCGTCGAACTTGGGGTCGCGGTTGCGGGCGCGCTTGAGTTCGAAGAAGCCGTCGGTGGCGGCCATGGCGAGCACGCCGTCCCACAGCCGTCCTGCCGCTTCACCGCGTGGGGCGGGGGAGAGCACCGGGCCGAAGAAGGCGATCGGTGCGCCGTCGGCGATCGGTACGTGGATGACGGGCGTGCCGACAGCGTCGCCGACCAGGTCCATGCCGGCGTGGTGGCTCGTGCGTAGGGCCTCGTCGTAGTCGGTCACGTCCGCCGCAGCGGCGAGTTCCGCGGGCAGACCTACCTCGGCCAGGGCGGAAAGGATCATGTCGCGGCCCAGCCCCGCCTTCTCATGGTGAATACGGGTGCCCATGGCCAGGTACAGCGGCCGCAGCACCTGCGGGCCGTAGTGCTGTCGCGCCGCTATGCACACGCGCACGCAGCCCCAGCCGTCGATCTGGCCCTGGCGGTACTTCTCCGGCAGTTCCCGGCCGTCGTTGAGCACCGACAGGCTCATCACATGGAAGTGCGTCTCGATGGCGCGCACCTGCTCGACCTCGAGCAGCCATTGCGTGGCGATCCAGGCCCACGGGCAGCGCGGGTCGAACCACAGGTCGATCGCGGTGACTGCCTGATCGGGTGAGGGGTTGGTCATTTCGGAAATCCTTTGTGCTGCTGGACTTTTGATACTCGAAGTTTCGCCCGCACCCGATCGATGAGTCCAACACATGTTTGTCAGCACATCAATCGTGATTCAAGATTGATCCATGGAGCTTCAGCAGATGCGGTACGTGCTCGCCGTCGCCGAGACCAACAGTTTCACCCGCGCAGCCGAGCGCTGCCTGGTCGTGCAATCCGCGCTCAGTCACCAAATCGCCCGCCTGGAAAGGGAACTCGGCGCGAAACTCTTCGAACGCACCAGCCGCCGGGTGCGGCTGACACCGGCCGGGGCGGCCTTCCTGCCCGCTGCCCGGCAATGCCTCGACGCCGCCGACCGCGCGGCCGCCGAGGTCGCCGCCGCGGTCGGCGAGATCCGCGGGCGCCTGGCAGTGGGCCTGATCCCCACGGTCGCGGCGGTCGACGTCCCGGCCGCGTTGCGCGAATTCCGCTCCCGGTATCCACACGTGCGCATCGGCCTGTGTGCCGGTGCGAGTGAGGATCTCATCGAGAAGGTCAAGGCCGGTGCCATGGACGTGGCCTTCCTCGGGCTACCGAGCACCGCGCGCCCGCAAGGCGTGCGCACCCGTGTCCTGGCTCGCGATCGTCTGGTCGCGGTGGTCGCCCCGGACCACCCGCTCGCGTCGGAATCCGCTGTCGACCTTGCGCGGCTCTCCTCGGAGGTCTTCGTGGATCTGCCGGCCGGGACGGCGGGACGCATCCAATCCGATCAAGCCTTCGCCGCCGCCGGCCTCACCCGCGATGTAGCCTTCGAGGTCACCACCGCCTACCTCATCTCTCGCCTCGTCGAGCAGCGCCTCGCCATCGCCATGCTCGCCTCCGCCTACGTCCCCCAGCTCACCGGCGTCGCCACCGTCGAGGTCACCGACGCCCCCACCCGCGTCGAATACATCGCCTGGAGCGGCGAGAGCAGCACCCCGGCCGCGACCGCCTTCCTTCGAATCCTGGACATTCCGAGCTAATGCGTCAGCCAGGCGGCTTACCAGCATCATCGAGTGGGTGAGAAAGAGGTGATGACAGCCAAAAGCCTTGGTGAGAGGCTTGACTTGGAGCGCGCTCCACGTCTTAGCCTCGAATTGTGAAGTACATCAAGGTGGGGGACCTGGACGTTTCCCGGATCGGCTTGGGCGCCATGGGGATGTCCGCCGCATACACCGGTGCGGGCACCGACGACGCCGAGTCCATCCGAACTGTCCACCGCGCGTTGGAACTTGGCGTCACCTTGATCGACACCGCCGAAACGTACGGGCCGTTCATCAACGAGGAACTCCTCGGCCGCGCCATCAAAGGTCACCGCGACGAGGTCGTCCTGGCGACCAAGTTCGGACGTATCTCCCACGCGCGCAACGGCGCTCGCATCCTGGACAGCAGCCCGGCGAACATCCGCATCGCTGTCGAAGGCTCGCTCCGGCGCTTGGGCACCGACCACATCGACCTGTACTACCAGCACCGCGTCGACCCGGACACTCCGATCGAAGACACTGTCGGCGCGCTGGCCGAGCTGGTGACCGAGGGCAAGATCCGCCATATCGGCCTGTCATCGGCCGGGGCTGGAACGATCCGCCGCGCCCACGCCGTGCACCCGATCGCCGTACTGCAGTCGGAATACTCGCTCTGGACCCGCGACCCCGAGCCGGAGGTGCTGACGCTGACGCGGGAACTCGGCATCGGCTTCGTGGCCTACTCGCCACTGGGCCACGGCTTCCTCACCGGGAAGATCCGCTCCACCGAGCACTTCGACGACGGCGACTGGCGTAAGAACAACCCGCGCTTCACCGGCGAGAACTTCCAGCGCAACCTGCGGATCGCGGACGAGGTGGAAGCGGTCGCGGCCGACGCCGGCGTCACCCCGGCCCAGGTGGCCCTGGCCTGGCTGCTTGCTCGAGGCGAGGACATCGCCGCTATCCCCGGCACCAAGCGGGTGTCCCGCGTCGAGGAGAACACCACCGCCGACGGCATCGAACTGACCACCGAGCAGATCGACAAGCTCGACAACTTCTCCCCAGCCTCCGGCAACCACCACGAAGACGCGGACATGCGGCTGCTCGGCCGTTGACCTCACCGCGCTCTACAGCGAAGGCGCGATCTGGCCACGACGCCTGGTGCGGTGGACCGAGCAGGTATGATGTTTGATTCGATCAAGCCTTCGCAGCTGCCGGCCTCGCCCGTGATGTCGCCTTGGAGGTCATCCGCCGCCCCCACGTGCGTCGAATACATCGTGTGGAGTGGCGACAGGCAGCGCCCCCGCCGCCTTTGTTCGAATCCTGGACATTCCGAGTTAGTTTGTCGGCCAGCCGGTTTGCTGGCATACGAGCATCCTCGAGTGGATAAGACCGCGTCGAACAGTCGACGAGCATCTGCCTGCCGGGCTGAGTAACCTATGGCGCCATTCCAGTTGTAGCAAGGAACTCGGAACGCGGCGTGAGGGTCGTGGAGGAGTTTGCGGGCGTTGGTGGTATAGCACCTGGCGGTGGACTCGTCGAGGCCGAAGGCCGCCGCCAGGTGCAATGGGTCGCCGCCGTAGACGAGGGCTTCTGTGAGTTGGCGGTCGATGCGCAACTTTTCCAGGTTCGTCGGCGGGGTGTGCCGGGCCCGAAGCTATTTGGCGCTGACTGGAACGGTCTGCAGCGCAGCATCCTTGCTGATGAGCAGGTGCAGGTTGGCGGTGCGAGGCCAGCGGCGGCGGTGGTCGAGCCATCCAGTGAGAATGCGGTGTTCGAATCTGGAAACCGAATACAGAGTCTGTCCGGTCAGGCACTGATACAGCAGACAACGCCAGCCGCTACATATGCGTGCCCGCATCGGCGTCGCCGATCGAGGGCCGTTCGGGCGCCGTTGACGCGAAGATGAGCGGGAGATGAGTATGTCTTGACGCGCCACCAGGCATAATCGAGCACTTCGATATTTGTCTGAGGGGATGCGTTCATGAAGGATATCGTGGGGCAAATTGGCCTGGACGATGATGTAGTAAGGGTCTACCAAGCCGTGGCTCAGTACCCCGACTGGGGGAGTGCGGATTTGAGTGCGCATCTCGAAGTTTCTGAAATCGATATTATTGCCGCATTGGATGTTCTCGTTGACTTGACACTGGTGCGTCGGTCGGTTGACAAAATGCAATGGCGCGTGATCGACCAGAAGTCGGCAGCACGGATAATGCTGGGCCGTTGCCGAGAAGAATTGTCGCGGCTGCAGCGGACTTTATGGACGATAGAGACCACCCTGATGCGTTTGGCCATCGATTCTGAATCTAATCAACCTGCCGATGCGGAGCGGCTACTCGGATTCGATTCCGTTCACACATTCCTCGAACAGATTGCAACAGAAGTCCGTGCGTACTGGTGGGCTTCCACGCTTACGGCGGTTCCCTCCGAGGCTATGCTGGAAACAATTCTGCAGCAACATATCGAAGCACTCAACCGCGGTGTCCAGCTGCGGAAAATCGTTCCGGATAGCGCCCATCGGGATCGTGCCACACGTCGTTATGCGGCGTCGATGGTCGAGACCGCAATCCAACTCCGTGTCACGCCCACGCTCTCGGCTCAAATGGTTGTAATTGATTCCACCATTGCACTGGTCCCGTTGAGTACGGGGGAGCTCTGGCACGGAGCCTTGGTATTGCGTGAGTCCACGACCGTGGCGGCCCTGGCTGCATGCTTTGAGCAGATGTGGGCACTCTCGACGCCGTTTGCTGAAGTGGCACTTGACGACAACATCGGGCTAACCGTACAGGAACGGCAACTGTTGCGCTTCCTCGCAGAGGGAATGACCGACGACGCGATCGCCAAGCGATTGGCGGTGTCAGCGCGGACCGCTCGACGGATCACCGCCAACCTCATGCAACGACTGGGCGCGCACAGTCGATTCGAGGCGGGGTTCAAGGTCGCCCGGCGCGGTTGGGTCTGACGCTTCGGGCCAGTGGACTGATCAGGCCATGTCCTAATCAGTCCAGTTCGATTTTGTTCACTCTCGGTTGAGCGACTGACATCATGATCACGGCGAACTGAAACGATTAGTGGCTGAAAGTTAGCGGAAAAAGCTGATTCCTTGGCCATGAAAAGAGGTGTACCTGAATCGACAGAAATCGTTAGTTATAACATATCGCCAATCGCCCATATCTATCGGCGATCTATGGGGATCTATGCGAAGAGTCTGGGGTCGTCGGACTTGAGAAATGTGAAGATATCGGAGATGTTCCAGAGCGACTCTATTTACCATCCATAGAGGCCCAATCTGCCGTCCGGAACGGCGTTTATCTCACGGGGGAGAAAAAGAGATTCCGAAAAGTGCCAATCAATGACATTGGGAACCCTATTTCAGCGCTTTCGCAACGTGAACGCGAGGTCCTCGCCCACGTTGGCGCAGGCCACACCTATGTACGGATATCTCGCTGCATGAATCTTAGTGTGCATACCATAGACACCTACCTTCGGCGGATACGCAGCAAGACTGGTGTCACTAATCGTGCGGAACTCGTGTCGCTCGCATTGCAGCTCAAGCCGTGTGACTCCGGCCGAGGTGCCAATGCGCAGTTCGGTACCGGAACCTCGTGACTGGTGGACGCATGGCCCACCGTAGCAGAGTTGTCCCTGCTGGCGGGAACAAATTCCGGCGGGTCGCCGAGGTTCAGGGAAAATTCCCGAGGTTCAGTGGTGACTGCTCGCCCGCAATCCGCAAACCAGTAGTGAAAGGAGGTGAATCATGTCCACGATCCTGAATTTGCAGAAGCTTGAGACTCGCAATGGCGGCTCCGGCACTGACGCCCTGAGCTGTACTTCCTGTGATAGCCAGAGCTGCGGCAAGGGTAGTACCCAGTTCGCATAGCCGGTTCCTCTGTTGGGCCGGGGGATGGTGCCCCCGGCCCGACAGACGCCGAATTTTTGGTGGAAGGAGAAGGGAAAATGCACGCCTGGGACAAGATTGACTCCTACAGCCAACACAGCTCACGATGGTTCGAGCCGGCTAGCCTGCGAGACGCTGGGGTGGAGCACCTAGCGGCGTTTCGGGCGGTTATGCCCGCGTCGTGGCGGCTGCGCCGCAGCGGGCTGTGGCTGGTCGCCGAGCCGCCAGACTCTGATATCCCGCCGCAGGGTTGGAAGCTGCACGTGAGTGCTTGCGCTGAGCGGAGTGTCGAGGTGTTGCGCGCGGTTCTGCCGGTGCTGCGGGACCGGACGGCAGTCCACAAGTTTTTGCTCGACTCCGCGTGTGTCTCGCAGACCACAGGCAAACTCTGGCCACGCGGCTCCAGCGGGAAGTTCATCACCGTCTACCCATCTGACGACACCGAGTTCATGGCACTGTCTAGGGAATTGACCGCGGCCCTGGACGGGTTCGATGGGCCCTACATCTTGTCCGACAAGCGGTGCCCTGGCTCCCGGGTTGTCTATTACCGCTATGGCGGGTTCGCGAGCATTCCCTCGTTGCGTTCCGATGGTATTCAGCAACTCAATGTTGTAACCCCGGGCGGTGTGCTCGTCGCGGACGACCGATTGCCTTATTGGCATGTGCCCGAATGGGCCAGCGACCCCTTCGAGACCAAGGATTCCCCCGACGGTGACCTGCTGCTTGGCGGCCGGTTCACAGTCGAGGAGGCAATTACGTTCTCTAACCGGGGTGGCGTGTACCGGGGCACGGACCGGGAGACTGGCGTGCCCGTCATTATCAAGGAAGCCAGGCCCTATGTTCGGATGAGCAGGGGTGGCGTGGATGCGATCGATGTCCTCGCCCGAGAGCATCGGCTGTTGACCAGGCTCGCGGACACCGGATACTTCCCCCGCCCGCTGGCGTTCGTACGCGAGTGGGAGCATGCGTTCCTTGTAGAGAGCGTGATCGACGGCGACAAGCTCAGCACGGACTCGATCAGCGCCAACCCACTGATCACTCTCGAACCCGATGGCGAGGCTACCCGCGCCTACTTCCTTCGTATGCGGTCGTTGTGGCGACAGATCGCTGAGGCAATCGCCGCCGCTCACGAGTGTGGTGTGCTGCTTGGTGACCTGTCATTCACCAATATCTTGGTCACCGACGACGGCCAGGCCCGGGTGATTGACTTGGATGGTGGGTTGGAAATCGGGGTTGACGACTATCTCGGTTTGTATACGCCGGGCCTCAGCAGCCCGCGAGCGGTGCGGGAATTCGATTACACAAGGGCGGATGACTACTACACGTTAGGTGCGCTGATATTCGGGTGCCTGATGGTCGTCAACACCGCAGTGGCTGCCGAGCCTGCGCTGATACCCCGTTTCCTGGGCGCGGTGTGTGCCGACCTCGCTGTCCCCGCTGAACTGCCGGCCCTCATCACCGACTTGATGAGCCTGGGGACGTCCACGCCGGACGCCGTTTTGATCCAGAAGCGGATTAGCGAGCTACCTTTTGGCGACCACACTGCATGGAGCAAGCCCATCCCCGCTGGGTGGCAGTTCAATTCTGCGCAGGTGCGCGACGAGGCGGCGGAGACTGTCGCTGGGGTGACCCGCTATCTTCGGGAAGTCGCGAGCCCTCAACGGTCGGACCGGCTGTTCCCCGCTGATCTGACTGTGTTCGAGACGAATCCGCTAGCACCTGCTCACGGTGCGACCGGCGTGTTGCGCACTCTGCACCAAGTAACCGGGGCACGGCCTGAGCAGCGGTTTCTTTCCTGGGTGTTGGGCCAGGATTTCGACGCGGATCGAGTTCCGCCGGGGCTGTATGTCGGCCAATCTGGGATCGCGTGGTCACTAGCAGACCTTGGGTATCAGGAGGTTGCCGAGCGGCTGCAGGACTCCGCCGCCGAGCACCCGCTGTTGTGGCAGGCCACGGGACTCTATTCAGGCTGTGCCGGGGTTGGGCTGGCTGCCCTGCGGTTGTGGCAGTGCTCAGGGCAAGACCGGTTCCTGGACACTGCAATCCGTATCGGCGAGCGGCTGCGCTCCACGGCCAGGCCCTCTCCTGCCGGGCCGCATTGGCCCGATACAGATGGCAAGGTTCCGATCGGATACGCCCATGGGGCGAGCGGGATCGCGCTGTTCCTGCTTTACATGAGTCTGGTCGCCGACGATCCAAGTTGGTGTGAGTTCGGCCGTGCGGCACTGGGGTTCGACCTGGCCCAACGCCGCCGCTACAACGACTATGTGGTCGCTTTCCCCGAACGAATCGACTCGCAGGCCGACGACGAGCAGGAGAGACAAACTCTGCGCGCTTATTGGGACGCGGGCACCGCGGGAGTGATCACCTCCTCGCTGCGTTACCACATTGCCACAGCTGATGACGAGCTGGTCGCACTGCTGCCCCAACTGCTGCCCGATATCTGCCGGAAGTACGCCGTGATGCCGCAGAAGTCCCACGGGCTGGCGGGGCTCGGGCAAGCGGTGCTCGACGCGCACGAGTTCACCGGGGACTACCAGTGGCTCACGGCGGCGGAGCGGACCGCCGCAGGCGTGCTGTTGTTCCGGTTCGATCGGCCCGAGGGAACCGCCTATCTCGGCGAGCAGTCTCTGCGGGAGTCGGCCGACCTCGCTACCGGCGCGGCTGGCGTTGCGCAGTTCTTGCACCGGCTCCCTGTGGCGAAGCCAGGCGGGCGAAGCAACCCGGACTTTCTCCTCGACGATCTTCTGCCGGCCGGCACCCGATCCCTGCGAATGTGATGAACGAGGGACTCGGTCAGCATCGACGACGTCGATGGGCCGCATTGGCCGGCAAGCGTGATTTCCGTCTTCTTTGGATCGGCAGCGCCACCTCTGAGCTCGGCTCGACCATCACCGGGGTCGCCCTCCCATTGCTGGCGCTGCACTTGACGGGTTCTGCCCTCGCCGCCGGGCTGCTCGGCACGGCGAGCAGCTTGACGGCATGGCTGGCAGCGTTGCCTGGCGGCTATCTCGCCGACCGTTACGGCAGCAGGGGCGTGATGGTTACCGCGGACGCGGTACGCGCCACAGTCCTGCTGGTCTTCACAATTGGGGCAGTCGCCGGTGTCATGCCCACATGGGCCATGGTGGTCGGCGTCGTAATCGCCTACGCGGCGGCAATGGCGTACCAGCCGGCTTCATCGAAAGCGCTGAAGCAGGTTACAGGCGAGTCGCTGGGTGAGGCGATCGCGGTCAACCAGGCACGGTCCTACACCGCCAGCATCATTGGGCCACCGATTGGAGGCATCCTGCTTGCCGTGTGCCGCCCACTGCCATTCGCTGTGGACACGCTGACGTTCTTGGTGTCGTTGGGCTGTGCTCTGGGAATACGTACACGGCTGTATCCGGGAGCCACTTCCGTTACCACAGGCCGCCTCTTCCCAGTCATGGGCAAAGGATGGTCGGTGCTCTGGCATGACCGGCTGCTGCGCGACCTCACCTTCTATTCCACCGCGATGAATTTCGCGGTCTCGACCGTGTTGTCCATCCTCGTTCTCGGCATTGGGCAGCAATCGCACGGGAGCATCGCCGTCGGAGTCGGGCTCAGCCTCTCCGCCGCCGCCGGTATTCTCGGCTCCCTACTCGCTCCCGCCGTTCTGCGCTGGGCGCGGTTGCGGTCCTTGCTGTTTACTATCGCCCTCGGTCGCGCCGTTCTGGTTTGCGCGGCGGCCGCGATCGGTAACGCCATCGCAGTGATCCTGGCGATGGCCTCGATCATGCTCATCACCCCCATACTGCGGGCAACTGCAGCCCGGATCCAGCTCGAGCGAGTGCCCGAGGATGTCCTCGGCCGCAGCGTCGGGGCCATCTCATTGCTCGGCGGAGCACTCCAACCTGTCGCCCCGATGACTGCAGGTGCGTTGACCACTTGGATCACCGCAGCACACGCCCTGCTCATCCCCGGGCTGCTCTGCCTCATCCCCGCCGGCCTGGCCTGGAGATCCCGCGCTCTCGAGCAGAAGCCATCAAATCCGACCGCCGATACCACCACACCGAACTCGCCCGTCCTCCCGTGAGGTGACCTCGATGACAAGCACGCCAAGGCTCTCCATACTCGACGCAACCCCTATCAGTGCGGGTGTGCCCGCAGAGCAAGCCCTCAGATGGACCACCCAAGTTGCCCAGGCCGCCGAAATCCTGGGCTACCACCGACTCTGGGTTGTCGAGCACCACGCGATGCCCACCATCGGTGGCAGCGCGCCCGCGGTGCTGATCGCCCACCTGGCTGCCAACACCGCTACTTTACGGATCGGTTCCGGCGGAGTCATGTTGCCCAACCATCCACCGCTGGTGATCGCCGAGCAGTTCAGCACCTTGCATGCCCTTTATCCTGACCGCATCGACCTCGGTATCGGGCGGGCCAACGGCGCACCCCCTGCGGCGCTCAAAGCGTTACGTTCCGATTCCGAGGGCCATGGAATGGCCGCATTCGCCGGTCAGCTCGACGACCTGACCGGGTTCCTCACCGACTCGCTACCCGCACAGCACCCTTGGGCCAACGTCCATATCTCCCCCCACACCTCGCCCCCACCGGTCTATCTGCTGGGCTCCAGCACCGCCAGCGCTGCCTTCGCTGGCCAGCGAGGAATGCCTTTCGCCTTCGCCCACCACCTCACGAAAGAGTTAACCCGCGAGGCGCTCGACGTCTACCGCGCGACGTTCGTTCCCTCGCAAGCCGTCCCAGAACCGTATGTCATGGTTACCGTCGGCGTGGTCTGCGCCGCCACAGACGAACACGCCCGACACGCTGCCACCGCAGCGACCCTCTACCGACTCCGCGCCGCACGTGCTCGGCACGACAGCCGTTCCATTGACGCCGAAGAGCTTTGGGATCCGACTTGCAGCGACAACGACCGCAGGGAGGCCGACGAAGCCCTCGCCGCAGGAAGATTCCTCGTCGGTGATTCCGTGAAGGTA
Organism: Nocardia sp. NPDC088792; assembly: GCF_044750615.1. Lineage (NCBI taxonomy): Bacteria > Bacillati > Actinomycetota > Actinomycetes > Mycobacteriales > Nocardiaceae > Nocardia > Nocardia sp. NPDC088792. The sequence continues at coordinate 1,495,773 of NZ_JBIVKC010000003.1, read as the reverse complement.
ACTAACGGACTTGCCGACCTGGCCAAGACAACTGGAGCAAACGAACTCATGCTGGCCAGCATCGAGTTCGACGGGCCAGCACGGATTAGGACCCTGGCCTCAATAGCCACCTCATGGCCTTGGGATAAGATCGGTCTAGAGCTGATTCACGATCATGCGAAATATGACTAGAGTGCGCGGATTTCAATACATCTGTCCCGGAAGTCGTTGCCGTACAGCAATTGTCTCGGGTAATTCCGTTGCGGAACGACTTCCGGGGCCGACTGAGAGCGGCGTGGGGACTTTCCTAAACGGTGCAGTCGGCTATACAGATATGCGAAGGCCACCCGACTCTGACCTTCGGCCCGGTGCACTCATTGTCCGTCTTCTGAAGGGGTACGGGAGGTTTTGTTTGCGATCGGTGAACTCGCCTATGCGAGTACGGAATACCTCTCATGCGAGATTCTCGTTGGTCGCGCGGCTGGACTGTCCGTAGTTTCGCTGGTGGTGAGCACCGTCGAGAACAAGACACTGATCCGCGGCATCTTCGACGAACTGGCCCAGGGCAACGGGCGCGCCCTGACCGACGCCATGTCCGAGGACTGCACTTGGACCTTCCCAGGCGAGTGGTCGCGGTCGCGCAGCTGGGGCGCGAAATCCGCTGTGGTGGGCGGTCTTTTGCGTCCGTTGATGGCCCAGTTCGCGAGTGATTATCGGATGGTGGCAGACCTGATCCTGGGCGATGCCGATCGCGTGGTGGTACAAGTGTACGGTCGGGGCACCACTGTCGACGGCACGGCCTACCCGCAGACCTACTGCTTCATTTTCCGGATCGCCGATGGCCGCATCGCCGAGGTCGTCGAGCACTGCGGCACCGCTCTGGTCGAGCAGGTATTGCACCCCCTGCCTGCGGCGCGACCGCCGAGGCTGGTTAGCGGGCGGTGGAATCGGGCTGAGCCCAAGGTTAATTCGACATCTTCCACGAATACATGCCCGGATCGCTCCAGGTATTCAGCAGACGCTGGGTTACGCCCATGGGACGCCGGAGCTGGAAGGCCCCGAGTAGCTGCACGTCGGGGGGCGGGGCGGATATCCGCAACCGTCGTCGGGTGAAACGTTGGTCGGCACGCAGTACCCGCCGGTGAGTTCCGCACCGTAGCGCACCCATACCGCAGTCAGATTCACTGCGTCGGTGGTGCATTGCACTGCGGACATGGGTTGATCCAAGTGCGTGCGGTCGTAGGCCAGGCAGTCACCGAGGCCGCTGCGCAGTTCCAACATCGGGCCATGGTCATCGATGATTATCCGGTCCCATTCCTGGTTCGCCGCGATATGCCCGTCCGCCCCGAAGTTGCACGCTTCCAGCGCAACCGAAGAGTCCCCACCCCGATCGGTGACACACCAGTCGGAGTAGAAGTTGTTCCGCAGGTAGGTGCCGGTCTGCCCAGCTGCCGAAGCCTGCGGGACCAGGACCCCGCACAGCCCGAGCATTCCGGCAACAATGCTGGAATATCTTGTGTGCGAGCGCATTCTCACTCCTTTATCCGCCCATGTTCCACTCGACCATGGCCGGCTGGTAATACTCGAGATGGTCGGCTTCGTCGGCCGTCACCTGCATCGGTCGGCTCAGTTGATAAGGTTCGAGCACGACGGTCTTCCCGCCGGGGACGCACTGCTGAGTCCACGAATACAGGCAGATCATCTGGCCGTTGGCAATCCATATGGTTCGCACAGTGCCGGCGCCGAGTTGCCTGGCCGCGAGCGGGTCTCCATACTTCCCCGAGGCGCCGACACCGAGCTCCAAGCTGTCGCCGAGCCCGCTGACCAGCTGAAAGTATCCCCCGCTGTTCGGCACGGGCACGCGTGCCCAGCGGATCCGGCCCTCGGAATCGAATTCGCACGCCGTGAGAGCAACAGTGACGCCGAGTCCCCGATCGGTAACACACCAGTCGGAGTACAAGCCGTTCTGCAAGAACGGTCCTGCATTATCCGCATTCGCCGAGCCCGCTGCCGCAGTTGTCACCAACACGGCGGCAACAGCGAATTGTGCTGCTCGTACCGCAAGTGGTGATGATATTCGCACGGTTTCCCTCCCCGATATCCCGCACGGCCCTATCGAGCATCGTCGATCACGCCGATTACAACGGGCTTACACGAATCAGCTGCCCTGATTCCAATATGTCATGGCGGGCTCGTAGAAATCCAGCGTCGTCGGGTCGCCGAAGGTGAGTTGCATCGGGCGGCTGTGCTGGAAAGGGATCAGGTAGTAGCTCGCCTCCATGGTGCAATCCCACTGCTGCTGCACGTAATTGCATGACCCGACCCGGAGGCGCTGACCGTCGGCCGTCCAGGCCGTCGTGGGCGTGAGAGTGCCTGCGTCGCATGTCTGTGCGTGCAGAGGGCCGGAGGGACTCGGACCGTGATCCGATTCCAGGCATCGGCCCTGACCACTGACCAGGACGAAAATCCCGGCTGCGCCGGGCACGGCGACGTGGTCTCAGCGCTGGTTCGAAGTGATGGCGCCGTTGGTGTCGAAGGTGCACGCCTGCAGCGCTGCCGTCGCGCCCTCACCGCGATCGGTGACGCACCAGTCGCTGTAGTACCCGTTCTGCAGATACGGGCCGGTGTCGGTGGCGTGTGCGAGGGGAGGGACTGCGTAGACGGTCGTCGTGGCGCACAGGGCGAGGAGGAGAACGATGCTGTTGGCGCTCTTCATCGGATCCGCCGCGGCGTGTCGAGGGCGGTGCGGGCGATGAGCAGGCTCGTGAAGGCGGCGACCGCGAATGCGGTGCGCAAGTCGTGCCAGGCCAGCCAGTGCGAACGAATGGTTTCCCAGTCCGCGGGTGGGTTATCGGGATCCCATGAATTCGCTTGGTGGTTCAGCGGTTCCATCCGAGTCACGGTCACCAGGATCGCCGCGCCGATCAGTGTTGCCGCGCCGAGTTCGAATATCCACACACGTCTTCCGTGCCGAGCGCCCATTGCGGCGCTCGCCACCACGGTCGCGAGGCAGGTGAGCAGCAGGATCGGCATGACCCGGCCGTAATCGTGGTTTTCCGCCTGCCAGAAGCTGATGTACGCGTGCGCGTCGAGATGGGTCACCGACGGGGCGAGGACGAAGCACACCACGCCACCCATGTATATCCCGACCAGCAGCAGGCCCAGATTCGCGATGACCTGCTCGGCCAACGCCGTAGTTCTGGTGCTCGATGTGGTGGCGATCGAGTTCATGGCGCTCCTCGAACGTTGTCCGCCATCCGATCCTCATGCGTGGACCGGACCTGATACCCAACTGTGCCGGTAGCCGATTTCATCGGCCTTACAGCCCATTACGGCGCGCCTCACCGGGACCGAACTTCTATTGCGCGGCGGGAAATATCGTCACGGTGGCGCTGATCGATGAATGCTCCGATCCAGGATCTGCTGTGCTGGTCGAAGCGGTTCCGCTCGGCAACTATTGGTGCCGGGGAGGGATGAGGGTGAGGGCGAGGCGGGGGCACAGTTCGACGGCGTCGCGGGCGGCGGTGAGTTGGTGTGGGGTGAGGGTGGGTTTGCGGGGGTGGTTGCGGGGGATGGGGTAGCCCCAGTCGTCGCGGTCGAGGACGTCCGGTAGTAGTTCGTTGCAGAGTCCGCGGCCGTCGCATCGGGTCCAGTCGATGCGCAGTTGCCATGTGGGGCTGCTGGATTCGGATCTGGTCACCGCATGCTCCCGGTTGCGGCCCTTGCGTGGATTACTTGGCAGGTGCCGCGTAGATGAAGTGATACGTCGTCGGCGAATACGGTGAGTGCCGAGCGTACGAAGCGGGCGGTGCCGTCGGGGTGGTGGCAGGCTCCGCGGCCGTCGACGAGGTGGGCCAGTCGCGTGATCTCGGCGGGATCGCCGGATCGTCCGTAGGCCAGGGCTTCGAGGGTGTCGGCGAGTTGGGGCAGGCCGTTGAGGCACGGACCGCATTGGCCAGCGCTCTGTGCGGCGAGGTAGGCGGTGATGTCGGCGCTGGCACGGAGTCCGCACTCGCGCAACGGAAGTACCCGCACGAGCCCGGCACCCGGTGTGGCGCGCAGTGGCCACAGCGCCTCGGTCGACAACGCAGCCCGAGGCAGTGCGCCGGCGGGGATCCAGGTGCCGTGGTATCCGCCGATCAGCACCGCCCGGACCGTGGCGGGGTCGGTTTCGCCTGTGCGAGTGAGCAGATCGAGCAGTGTGGTGCCGAAGGGCACCTCGACCACGCCCGTCCTCGTGGTGCCGGTGAGGGTGACGAGCATCGTGCCGGGCTCGTCGTGGGTGCCGACGCTGCGGAACCAGCGGGGTCCGTAGCGGGCGATCAAGGCGATGTGCGCGAGGGTCTCGACGTTGTGCACCAGTGTTGGTCGGCCGTGTAATCCTTTGTGCGACATGCTCACCGGTTTGTCACTCGGCAGGGCCGGACGTCCGGCGATGCCGTTGACGACGGCGGACTTCTCACCGGAGAGGAAGGTTTCCGGCGCTGCGGTGAGCTGGATGCGGTGCCCGTCGAGTCCCGCGGCATGACGTTCGGACAGTGCGCGGCGCACCGAGGCGAGCGCCGTTTCGGGGGCATAGAGATGACATTCGTGTGCGCCGATCGCGTCGGCGGCCAGCATGAGGCCGTCGAGCACCAAGTGCGGGGCGTGCGCGAGAAGCACTGCGTCCTTGCTGCTTTCGGGCTCTCCCTCGGCGCCATTGGCGATGACGATCGGCTTCCGGCCCGCGCCCGCGGCCGTCATCTTGCGTGCGGTGGGGAATGCGGCGCCGCCGTGACCGCGCAGGCCGGCGGCGGCGACCATGTCGATGAGCGCCTGTGGATCGGTGAGGGCGGGCAGCGGACCGTAGCAGGCGGTGTGGGCGTCCAGCTCCGGGCCGGTGGCGGCAAGTAGTCGGCGTGTGCCACCGGGCGGGGCGCTGACCGTGTCGTGGGTTGCCCGGCGGGCGGGTGCGCTCATCGGATGCTCCTCACCCGCCCGTATTCGGCGAAATCGTTGCTGATCCGCCAGATCGCGGTGACGATCACTCCGAGAACGCATGCGGCGGTGAACGCGAGCATCCACGGGTGCGTGACATCTGTGCCCGCGCCGAGTGCGTGTATCAGCGCCGCCGGCCACAAAACGTAAGTGGCCCAATGGACTACGCGAAATGCTCGCGGGCCCAGACGGTGGCGCAGCAGGGCGGAGACGATGATGGCGGCGAGCAGGTCCACCGCGACGGTTCCCAACCCCACCCACAACGGGCGGTAGTGTCCCGCGAACGGCACCAGCGCGTCGAGCAGGCGCAGCTGCGAGTCCGGGTCGGCGAGCAGGCTGAGGACATGCAGGCAGACCAGTGCGGTCGCGATCAGCGCGACACCGCGGTGCAATTCGGCCAGACCCACCCGCGGTAGCAGCAGTGTGCGTCCGGAGCGGGCGATGATTCCCACGATCACCGCCAAGCTCAGCATGGCCAGCGCGATTATGCCGCTACCGCGGCCGAACGCCCACAAGGCCTGGTCCAAGCTCGTCTGTCCCATCCGGTCATGCTCCTTGCTGCTCGGCGGGCCAGTGGCCCACAGTGCTGATCCGCCCGGCATGATCGACCAGCCGGGCGGGCAGCCCGCCGCGGCGCAGCTCCGCGACGGCGCCACGGCCTCGCACGATGGCGGCAGTGCTGGCGGCGTTGGCGGCCAAACACGATTGCGCGGCAACCGATACCGTGCGCCACACCGGATCGGCCGCGGCCGCGGTGCGTGGATCGACGATGTGATGCACGAGGCGCCCGCCGCGGGACCACCGCCGGCGCAGAGTGCTCGATGTGGCCAGCGCGGCCCCGGCCGGCAGCTCGACCTGGCAACTCGGTTCGGCGGGCCCGTCGCACACCTCGATCTGCCATCCGTTCGCCGGGGCCGGTCCCGCAGTGGCGATATCGCCGCCGAGAGATATCAGCACCCCGCAGCCGAGCCGGTCCGCGACCACGTGGGCGCAGCGGTCCGCGGCCATTGCTTTGGCAGTGGCGCCGAGATCGAGCAGCACGCCCTCGGGCACCGCCACAATGCGATCTTCGAGGGTGACCGACGACCAATCGGCTCGGCGGGTAACCACAACCGGCACAACGGTTTCGGCGGTGCCGATATCGGTGAGGAGTGCGAAGTCGCGGTCGTAGCCCAGATCGACCAGCATGGCCCCCACGGTCGGGTCTACGGCGCCGTCGGTGGCCTTCGCGACCGTGAGCGCGGCGTGCAGATACTCGGCCAGCAGGGCGCTGACCTGGACGGGCCGACCGCCGTGGCCGGCGAGCCGGACGATCTCGGAGTCACTGCGAAACCGGCTGCAGGCGCGATCGACCGCATCCAGATGGTCACAGACCAGCCGACGCGCCGCGACCAGGGCATCCGGTTCGGTGACGACCAGCCGCGCAGTAGTGCTCCACACGGGCCAGTCGACAGCAAACACCTGCCGCGCAGGTGTCGTGCCGAGCTGAAGGCGTGCAGTCATCAGGATCCATTCGATCGCGCATGCGAAGGGCCCGACCCGGATCCGAGTTGCGGTGTTGTGCCACCGGATATTCCATCGGAACCGGGTGAATCCGACGAGCCGGTGCCGAGCGGCGCTTGCGCCGGGGGAGCGGTGTGCGTGTCCGCGTAGGCCAGCGCGGAGGCGCCGATCGTGCCCACCACAGTCAGTGTCAGCACCACTTCGGTGGCGGTACGTCCCGCCCGGCGGCCTTGCGGTGATGACACCATCGGGTACCTCTCAACTCGGTGAAGGCGTTGCCGTCGGCGCGGACGGGAGCGCTGAACCACATCCTGCTCACCCACTCTTGGAACGCTCTGAGAATCGGCATCCCGACCGCTGCGAGCGGGGCCGCACCACGGCATTCGGTGGCAGGCTGGCAGCATGCTCGTTACCGACCCGGATGGACCCCGCGTACTACTGGTCGAAGACGACCGCCAACTCGCCGAAATGGTGTCGATGCTGCTGGTCGAGGAGGGATATCGGGTCGAAATGGCCCGCGATGGGCAGCAAGGGCTGCATCAGGGGTTGACCGGGGAGTTCGAGGTGATGATCATCGACCGCGGACTGCCGGTATTGGAAGGATTGGATCTGCTGCGGACACTGCGCGAGCGGGCCGTGCAGACTCCGGCGCTGATACTCACCGCGAGGGGCGCATTGATGGACCGAGTGGAAGGTCTCGACGCCGGAGCCGAGGACTACCTGGTCAAACCCTTCGAAATCCCGGAATTGCTGGCCCGCATCCGGGCACTGCATCGTCGCCATCTGGCCGCCTCGGGATCGCTTCCGGTCGGCGCACGCCGGCTACTTCCGGCCACGCGTACGGTGAGCGACCCCGCAGGCGTGCAGAGCGAAGTGCTGTTGTCCGAGCGCGAGTGTGAGTTGCTCACGGTGCTGGCGCGGTCACCGCGGCAGGTGTTCACCCGAACTCAGTTGCTCGACCTGGTTTTCGACCGCGCCGACACGGTCGGCACCGTGGACACCTACGTGCACTACCTGCGCCGCAAACTCGGCCGCGAGGTCATCGACACGGTTCGTGGTCTGGGCTATCGGCTCGGCAGCCGGTGAAGCTTCGCCGCCGCGGGCACCCGGCCGCGATACCGACCGAATTGACCGTGCTGCGCCACGCCGCGCGGACGGCCGCCATACAGTCGGCGCTCGCGCTCGCGGCGATGCTGGTCATGGTCGGCGCCGTGCTCTACGTCGTGGACTCACACATCCAACGCCACCAGATCGACGACCAGCTGTCACAGGTCGTCGCCACCGTCAACGACATCGACGACCCACCCCCGGGAATGGCGATCGGCATCGCCGAACACGGCCGGATCGCCGTCAGCGCACACGCACCCGCACCGACCGCCACCCTCGTTACCGGTCCGACCGGGTACCGGGATGTGCGTGCCGGCGATGTGGAGTATCGGGCACTGGTGGTCGACCACTCCGGTCGGCGCATCGCGGTGCTGCTGGATCTGACTCCCTGGCAGGAGGGCAGGCAGCGGCTGGTGGCAGCGCTACTGGCCGCGGAACTCGCGGGCCTGGCCGCGGCCGCCGGTGTCGCCGTGGTGCTTTCGCGTCGCGCGATCCGCCCGTTGGCGGCCGCGCTGACATTGCAGCGCCGATTCGTCGCCGACGCCTCCCACGAACTGCGCGCACCCTTGACCGTGCTGCACACACGCGCCCAATTGCTCGCCCGCCGCACCGACCTCGACGAAGACTTGACCACCCAACTGCACGGAATGGTCGCCGACACACGCGCGCTCGCCGATGTCGTCGACGACCTACTGCTGGCGGCATCCGCTCAACACGAACCCGACCGCCGCGAACGGGTCGACCTGTTCGAACTCTGCCATCAAGTGCGTGAAAGCGTTGCCGCACAAGCAGAGTCGCGCGGCATCACCATCGAGGTGACCACTGCGTCACCGACAGCGCAACTCGTCGTCGACGGAGTCCGCCCCGCACTGCGCCGGGCGGTGTTCGCACTGCTCGACAATGCACTGAACCACGAGCAGCCCGGCGGAACCGTCACCGTGCGCATCGCGCGGGCCGCCGCCGAGGTGAGCGTGACCGTCGCCGACACCGGTACCGGCCTCGACCCCTGTGACGCCGAACGACTGTTCCTGCGGTTCGCGCACGGCGACGGGCACAGTGCCGGAACCCGCGCGCACGGGATCGGATTGGCGCTGGTCCGCGAGATCGTCGACGCCCACGACGGCCGCATCACCGTCGACGGCGCACCCGGGCACGGCGCGACCTTCACCCTGCACCTGCCCGCCGCGGATCGATGAGTCCCCAAAGCTCCCAGAAACTTCCAAGAACCGGCCCATACGCTGCGCTCGACACACCCGCGCACCGCCACCGAGGAGCCGAATCATCTTGGGACCGACCACGATCAACGGGCTACCCGCCCACGTACTCCTGGTTCACATCGTCGTAGTGATGGTTCCGCTGACAGCGCTGCTGCTGGCCCTGTCGGTGCTCTGGCCCGCCGCACACCGCCGCCTCGGCCTCATTACTCCGCTCGCGGCATTCCTCACCCTCGTATCGGTACCGCTGACCACCCACGCCGGTGAGTGGCTCGAACACCACACCAGCCGCGACCCCTTGACCCGGCTACATGCCCACATGGGTGATCAACTGCTGGTCTGGTCGGCAGGGGTGTTCCTGCTGTCCGCCCTGTGGTGGGCCCTGCACAACGAGCAGATACGCACCCGCCTCACCAGATCGGTCGAACGCTCGAAAAGCGTTGGCGCGAACCGAATCATCGCCGTCGCGCTAGCGGTGCTCGCCTTGGGCGCATCGACCGGTTCCGTGGTAGAGGTCTACCGCATCGGCGACAGCGGCGCGAAAGCCGCATGGCACGACCGGACCACCGCGACCGTACCCGCACACAGCAACGGCAACTGAACGGGCAGGAGCACTCGCAAGGCTGCTGGGAATCGGGTCACGGCCGCTCTCATATGACAGTTGGATCCTCGTGGGTGCCCGTGTCGATATGGGCTCGGATGCTGGTTTCGCCGGTCTTGCGTACGCGGCCGAATCGACGTTCGGTCATATCGATTTCTCCTGAGCGGCGGATTCGAAGGACCGTGCTGGCCCGGGTGCCGTAAAACCCGGCGCGGATCATCCGGGGCGAGGACAACTTCCGCAGCGGAAACACGACGTCGATGTCGGGCAGGGGCGGCGCCGGGGCCAGGCGCCGAGCAGCCCGCCCAGACATCACCTCGAGGTAGTCATCGATCCAGCGGTCGGCACCGTCGTCGGCGTGGAAGACACGGCCGAAATCGGCTGCTCCACCAACCACTTTCGGCCATGACGGGTTGATCCGAGGCAGGATGCCGAGCCCATGCACACCCTCGGTCAGGGCCTCGGTGCGGCCACCGGATCGGTTGGAGGTCCACCACAGCTCGCCCGTGCGAAGGTCCCCGATCAGCAGATTGAACCCGTCGTACCTGACGCCATCGTCGGCGAGTCGTCGCGCGTACTGCGCGGGTGTCACGCTGGAGGCGAGAAATTCGGGAATCAGCTGCCCCCGCGAGCGGGTGCCCGGCTGGGCCGTGGGCCACCCGTTGCGAGTGGCGACGACGTCGGTCAGAACACCGAATCGTCCCGCGCCCGAAACACCCATCCACGTGCCGCCGCTGCCCACATCGAGCCCGCACAGCATCCGGACACCACCGATCTCGCGCCACGCCAACGGTTCGGTGGGCCTGCCGTACAACTCGTCACGGTTAGCCGCGATGACCAAGGCAAAGACCGGATGCAGCTGCCACCCAACGAAGACCAAACACATCGCAACCCCCTTGCGCAGCCCCATATTCGGAGTATGGCTCAGCATAGTAGGACGGGTGCTCTCTTGATCCGCTGCTCCAGCGGGTCCAGTTGCCGCTGTGACGCCGATGGCGGCGAGCTGCGGAAAATGCGCTTCGGACAACGTCTCTCACTATCCTTGCCGCGGGGATGAAAGGAGAAGTCTTGGACGCGATTGCTCGTTTGACATCGAAAGGCCAGCTCACGGTGCCGAAGGCGATTCTGGATGCGCTCGAACTGCATATCGGCGACAACGTGCTGTCTCGGGTCGAAGGTCGGTCTGTGGTGCTGGCGCGACCTCCGGACCTGCTCGAGCTGGCTGGCAGTGTGCCGGTGCCGTCACAGGTCCGCGGACAGTCCTGGGAGGAGATCCGCGACGCCGCATGGGCATCGCGATGGCGAGAAGGTGAGGCATGACGGCCAAACTGGACACCGATAAACCTTCGATGCCGATGCGGGAGCTGCCGGGAACTCTGATGCTCGGGATGCAGCTGTCGTCCAGGGCGAGCTCGTTGTATACAACACCGAGGACGGCCGCACCGAAGTGCAGCTTCGTACTGTGATGGAGGCAACTATTCGGAAATTCCGGATAGTTCGCGGAGCGGTCGATCACGAGATCGAGTACTTCAACCTCGACGTCATCCTCGCGGTCGGCTACCGCGTTCGTTCGCTGCGGGCAGATCAACGATCAAATCCATTTCTGGAGCATCGGTAGCCCCGACTCGGGGCTCACGTCGACACTCGTGGTGAGGCGAGGCGAACGGATAGTCGGAGTCGGGGCATGCAGCGGGCGAGTCGATCTCGCCGCCGATCACAGCGCATCCGGGAATTGTCGGCTGAGGTTACCCGGTCTGCGACCGGTGACGGATCGCTCCTCGCTCCGTTCCCGTAAAGATGCCGTGGGGACGCTGACATCGAAACCGAGGAGTAGCAGAGTTGCCATCGGTGGTGCGCCTCGGAAAGGGTGAGTTGGATGCGGGTGGCGGGCAAGGCATTACGGTTGACGGTCTTCATCGGCGACGGTGATACCTGGGGGCGTGAACCGGTGTGGCGGGAGATCGTGCGGCGCGCTCGTGCGGCGGGGCTGGCCGGCGCGTCCGTGTTTCAGGGGGTGGAAGGCTATGGGACACATCATCGGGGCCGCCGACGGCGCTTTCTGCCGCCGTCGAAGGATCTGCCGGTTGCGGTCGTCATTGTCGATGCCGAGGACAGCATCCGCGGCTTTCTTCCGCAGATCGACGAAATCGTCCCTAGTGGTTTGGTGACCCTCGATCCGGTCGAGGTGTTGATCCACTGCGTCGCTGACCGCCACGACGTGGCGCACTGACCTCGGGCGTCAGTCACGTTCGGCCGGGTGATCCGGACAGTCCCAAGCTGACTGGATTACCCCGTTCGATGCTGTGTATGCGTCAATAGACCGTTAAGGTTGGTACAGGTGTGCCGGGAAGTCTGGTCGGCGGTATGAGTGGTCGTTCGCTGCAACCAGGAGGGATACCCGTGCTGATGTGTGATGTCCGAGAGATTGACGACCACCCCGACCAGGTGTCTGTCCGCAGCGCGTGGTGTTGGATCCGTCATCCGGGCCGGTTGCTGTGAATGATGTGACCTCCTTTGCGACCGCATTGTTGATCGTCGCTGCGGTCGGGCTGGCCGCAGTGCTGTCGCATCGATTGGGTGATCGGTTCCCGGTCCCGGCGCCGGCGTTGTTCTTGTTGGGTGCGGCTGCGACCTCGGATGTATGGCCGCGGCTCGAGGCGGTGCCGGTCGATCAGGTGGAGCGGGTGGTCACCGTCGCGCTGGTGGTGATCCTTTTCGACGGGGGCATGCAGATCGGCTGGCGCAATGTTCGTGCCAATGCCGGGGCGATCGTGTGGATCGGTGTCGCGGGCACGCTGCTCACCGCGGTGGCGCTGGCGGTTGCCGCGCACCTGCTGTTCGGGCTGGACTGGCGTATCGCGCTGTTGCTGGGTACCGCGTTGTCGCCGACCGACCCGGCCGTGGTGTTCTCGGTGCTGGGGCGCCGCCAGATCAAAGGGCGCAGCGGCGTGCTGTTGCAAGGGGAGTCCGGCGCCAATGATCCGGTCGGGATCGCGCTGTTGGTGGTGCTGCTGGGCACAACCCATTTCGGCATCGCGGCAGTGGGTTCGGTGGCTGCGGCGTTCACGCTGCAACTCGTCGTCGGCGCGGTGGTCGGGGTCGTCGGCGGCATGGGATTGCTGTGGTTCATGCGCACCGTGGAATTGCCTGCGGCGGGACTGTATTCGCTGCGGGTACTGATGTGTGTGGTGGCGATTTACGCGCTCACCACGCTGGCGCACGGATCCGGATTCCTCGCGGTGCTCGTCGCCGGGATCATGGTCGGTGGCCAGCGTGCCCCGTACCGTGTCGAGATCGAACGATTCCATTCGGCCTTGGCGAACCTGGCCGAAATCGTCGCATTCGTCATGCTGGGCTTGACCATTCAGCTCACCGGCCCGCACGGCATCACCGAGGGGCATGCTCTGTGGATCGGGCTCGCGTTGGCGGCGTTGCTGGCGATCGTGATTCGCCCGCTGCTGGTGGGTGCGCTGTTGTGGCGGGTGGACCTCACGCGTGGTGAACGGCTGTTCGTGTCGTGGACCGGTCTCAAAGGCGCGGTGCCGATCTTGCTGGGCATGTTCATCCTGCAAGCCGGCGTACCCGACGCGAAACTCGCCTACGAGATCATCTTCGTGGTGGTGGCGTTCTCGGTCATCGTGCAGGGCGGCGCGGTGCCTGCACTGGCACGCCGACTCGGAATCCCTTTGCACACAGTCAATCCGCGACCGTGGGGGATGAACGCCCGCTTCGAGGAAGAACCCGAGAGCCTGCACCGCTTCATCGTCGCGCCAGGCTCGGCCGCCGACGGCACCACGGTCGCAAACCTCCCCTCCGACGATCTATGGGTCAGCGTCATCATCCGCCGAGGCCGCCTGGTCACCGTCACCGCCGATACGGTGGTGCGCGTAGGCGACGAAGTCCTCGTCCTCGCCGAACCCGACACCGATGTGGCATCGATATTCACCCGCACCGACATACCAGGACCCCCGCCCGCGCCGTCGGCCCGGCCACCTCACGCAACATCGAGCCGACCCAACTGGCTACGGCATGCACCGATGCGAGCAGTACTGCGAATGCGCCGATAAAACAGGCAGGTGCCACCCGGTTCGATTCAGCCCATCATGACCAGCATGCTCACACTTGGGCCTCTGCGAGTAGCACGCTATCGAGCTTGCGCACGAATCGGGACAGGTGTGGATCGGTCTCGGGCAGTCCATACGGATCGAGATCCCACCACTGTCCACCGTCGAATTCCACAGGGTCGAGCGAGTATTCACGGCCGCGATCGCCGCGGATTACGTGCCACAACGAGACGTCGACATGTCCTGCGGTCCGGCCGACGGTGGTGGTCGCGGTGAGGAAGAAGGGTTGTTCGCCGACCACGTCGAACGCGGGATCGATGCCCAGTTCCTCGCCGGCCTCGCGGCGGGCAGCAGTCAGCGGGTGCTCGCCGGGCTCGACATGCCCACCCATGGGCAAATGCAGTCCTGCCATCCGATGCCGCCCGAGATACACGCCACGAGCATCGGGATCAACCAACACGACATAGGCGACAAGGTGTGGTGAGGGGGTCGCCGGTTTGGCTCGCCGGAAGATGTCGTCGGTCGATTGGAGCCAACCCAAAGTTGTTGCGATGTGGTGTCGTTCGAGGTCATCGAAGGGGGAGATTCCCTCGACGATGTCGGCGACGACCGCAGTGGCAGGCTGCATAGCGGCGTACCTTACCGAAGCGGTCCGACAAGTTCCGCGTGGGAGGAGTTCACGGCTCGGTCGTGTCGATCGAGTGGCGATGATGATGCGTGACCGGTCCAAGGCTCGGACGACTCGGTGTCCGAATCGGGCTGAGCGCTGTCCGGTCGGTGGCGGTTGCCTCGGCAACGGTCCGGGATCACACTCGAACTCATGGGGACGGTCGGAAGTGTCATTTTTTGCTTGCTGCTGCTGTTGTTCTCCTTCGGATGTCTGGGCGTGGGCGCGGTTGGTATCCAGGAAGGCAGGAAGGAGAGATCCACGTGGAAGGCTGCACCGGGAACCGTGAAAAACAGCCAACTCCGCATCCAGAAAGGCAGCGCGCTCCCGTTCTATCCGACACGGGATCAGAAGTCCTACACCAACACCGTCGAATTCACCGCGGTCGACGGGCAGGCGTTCACTGTGGACCCGCACAATGGCGGCAAGGCGCTGCCAGCGAATCAATCCGTCACTATCCACTACGATCCGAAAGATCCCGAACATACCGCCAGGCTCGCCTCCCCGGCGGGAAGGCAGGCGTCCGGGTACGCCTTGCAAGTCCTCAGCGTGGTCCTCCTGCTCGCTGCCGCAGGAATCGGGTACGTCTCCTTCTTCGGATAACCGTCTCCGGCAGAAGGGGTTCGGTCAACGTTGCCAGATGTCGGTAATGGGCGTTCGCTGCGCATCCTCGCCGATGGGGGAGAGGCCATAGAGTGCGCCGAGTGTTCGGAGGAGTCGGTAGTGGTCCAGTAGTTCGGGGTAGCGGCCGGGCTGGACGCCCGCGCCGGTGATGATGGTCGGGATGTGGTTGTTCGCGCTGTTGTCGTCCTCGTCCCAGGTGATGATGAGCAGGCTGTCGTGGGTTCGTGCCCAGCCTGCGTAGTCGGAGAGGTTGGCGCGTAGCCAGTCATCGCCCGCGCTGACGGTGCCGTTGTGCATATCGTGGGCGAGGTTCGGGACTACGAACGATACCGTCGGCAGCGTGCTGTAGTCGTGTGGGAAGTCGGCCCAGGTGCGGTTCGCGGCGGCGGGCAGAGCGGGGAAGTTCGACCACGGGTTGTGCTTGCGGGCGTAATCGCCGCTGCCGCAACCGGCGAACCCGGTCGACGGCATCGATTCGGAGTATCCGGCGAAAGTGGCTCCCGCGGTGAGAAGTTCGGAACCGAGGTTCGGTCCGGTGAAGCTGTGCGGACATGAATCGTCGGTCAGGTTCTGTGTGGAACCGGAGAACAATGCAAGGTAATTGGGCTCGCTCGGATGGGCCACGGCGTAGGAGGCGGTGAACAGCGCCCCCTGCCCGGCCAGAGCGTTCAGATACGGCGCGCCGGAGGTGTCGATGATGTCGGAGTAGGAGTGGTTCTCCTCGACCACGACGACCACATGTGCCGGGCGTGGCAGCGCCACCGGACTGGACGGGTTTGCGGAGGTGTCGAGCTGTGCCGCCAGAGATTTCGCCACATCGGACGGTTCGGACGGCCCGCCGGACGAGCATGCGGTGAGGGGCAGTAACAGGAGCGCTACAGCGACGACTGCACCTACGGCTCGGGCCGAGCCTGTACGGTGCCGCGTCGAGGGTCGCGGAAGCATGGGGCCAGTCTGCCTCGGCCACAGCGCTCCCGATAGATGGTCGTCGGGGACAGTCGGGCGCGGCCACAGCGCGAGGCCACCGCCGGATCGGACTGTGAACTACGGTCTGCCCATGGGGAATCCGGGCTGCTGCACCGGCGCCCACCGTTGATGGCCCAGTTCAGGGGTGATTATCGAATGATGGCAGACCTGATCCTTGGCGATGCCGATCGAGTGGTGGTATAAGCGCACGCTCGGGGCACCACTGTCGACGGCGCGGCCTACCAGCAGACCTACTGCTTCATCTTCCGGATCGCAGATGGCCGGATCGCCGAGGTCGTCGAGCACTGCGACACCGTTCTGGTCGAGTGGGTATTGCACCCCCGGCCTCCGGTCTGACTGCCGAGGCGGCTCGAACCGTATGTGCGTGGAGCTGACCACGATTCGCCGCCATTCCGATGTGCACTGATACTTTCGATCCGGCCCTTTGGTGCTCTCGCCTATCGGATCGACTCTTGCAAAGATTCAAGCAGGCGCCGTTTTCGGAATTTCGTATCACATCGTGAGGAGAGCGGAAATGGGTAAAGAGAACACGGTGTGGGATGCGATCGCCGATGTCATCAGCAGACATTTTTCTATACCTCGAAATCGGATCAGGCCGGAGCTGACCTTCGCGGATCTCGACCTGGACTCTGTGGCACTGGTCGAGTTCGCCGTCGTTCTGAAGGAAGAACAGGATTTCGATGTGACCTATGTCGACTTCGTCATGGAGGACAGCCTGGGGCGACTCGCCGAACTACTCGCTGCCAGGCCGAGATAGGGCGAGGTCACGGGGTGGCTGAGGACTGCAGCCCGGAGGCCCCGGCCCCGCCCACGGTGATCGCGTCCGAGACCTCGCCGGCCAGATACATCGCCTTGCAGGTCTGTCGTCGTACCTTGCCGCTGGTCGTCTTTGCCACCAAACCGGGCCTGCCCACCACGATGGCCTCACAGGAGAGTTGATGATCCACGCGCAGGCATTTGCGGATCGCGCCGGCGATCTCCTCTGCCAGCGTTCTCTCCGGCGGTTCGGTCGGGTTGCCCGCGCCGGTTTCCACGAACATCACCATGTGCTCGGCAGCGCCATCGGGGGGAGCCACGGAGAAGGCTGCGATGCCACCGGGACGGATGAGTGGATGGCATTGGCGGACACTCTCTTCCAGGTCCTCGGCATGGTAATTGCGGCCGCGGACGATGATCACATCCTTGAGCCGGCCCGTGACGAACAGTTCACCAGCGGCGAAAAAGCCCATATCTCCCGTGCGTAGATAGCCCCGCGAATCGCGGCCGTCGGCCACCTTCGCGTGGAAGATCTTCGCCGACTCGCTCGCACGGCCCAGATAACCGGCCCCCTTGCTGGGGGAGTCGACCCAGATTTCTCCGACCTGGTTTTCCGGACACGGCAGACGGGTCTCCGGATCGATGATTCGGACGCGCGAGCCGGGCTTGGTTATCCGGCCGCAGCCGAAGTAGGTGGCGGCACGACGGATCGGGCGCTCGTCGATCGGATCGACAGGGACCACCGAGCCCGCGGCCAGTTCGTCGGCGTCCACGGTGAGCCTGGTCCTACCCCAGGAACTGACGCTCAATGCCGCTTCGGCCAATCCATACGTCGGGCAGAATGCCTGCCGGCGGAGCCCACAGACGGCGAATTCGTCGAAGAAGCGGTCGACGCTCCTGGGCAGGATCGGTTCCCCGGCGGACATGACCAGCTCCACCCGGCTGAGATCCCACTGCCGTCGCTGATCCGGGGTGGTGCGGCGGACCGAGAGATCGAAGGCGAAGTTGGGTACGGGGATGGCGGTGGCGCCCACTCTCGATGCCGTCTCGAACCAGATCGAGGGAGACCGGATGAAGTCCACGGGCGACATCAGATACATATGCCCGTGGCCGCTGAGCCCATTGAGAATCACGGCGATCAGTCCGAAGTCGTGATAATGCGGCAGCCACGAGACCCCGACGGTTTTCGGCCCCATGCCGTAATCGCTTGTGTTCGAATCCATCTCGGCCAGCAGTCCGCGATGGGTCATCACCACGCCACGAGGTGTGCCGGTAGAGCCCGAGGTGTACTGCAGGATCGCGGGCGCGTCACTGCTCACCGGTGAGTACCACCGCAGATCTCGATCGCCGGCGGAGTCGATGAACTGGTCGGTGGGGTACCACGGCACGTCGGGCCAGCGCAGTCCGCCGCGTGTCAGTCCACCACTCGTGATGACCGACCTACGGAGCTTGTCATACGCGGTACAGGTGAGCACGGCACGAGCCTGACAGTCCTGTACCGCGGTGATGAACCCCGACTCGCTCCCGCGACCGTGAACGGGGCCGGGCGGTAGCACCGGAGCGGGGACCACACCGGCCATGAGGCACGCCACCAGCGCAACTATGAATTCGGGCCCGTGCGGAAAGGCCAGGACCGCGCGATCCCCCGGAGTCAGCCCCGCGTAATCCAGCAGTCGGCGCACCCGCATCGCCTCGACGGCCAAGGAGTCGGGGGTCAGGACGAGTTGATCGCCTCCTGTCTTGTCCACGAAAGTGAATAGCGGCCGATCCGGATTGCGCTCACGATCCGCGGCGAACAGATCGAGAATCGAACCAGACATCATGCCTCCTGATGTATCGATGTCGGTGATGGTCAGGTAGTGAGCGGGGCTCCCGCCCCGATCCGCGACTGAAAGCCCCGGGTGGACAGACAAAGCAACGGTCGTGCGCCATTGAGCCCCAGCTCACGCAAGCGCTGAGCGATCGGCTCCTGCGACGGGCCGATGTGCAGCCGGGCCAACGACGCCGGATGCGCCCAGATCCTGCCCTTGATATCCATCTGCGAACGCTGGACGATTCTGCCGAGCCGTGAGTAGAACACCAGGTCGCGGGCCGGATACGGCACACTCGGGCCCAACAGGCCGGTCATGCCGAGGACCTGCCCGTCCTCCGCGTATGCGGCGACGGAAGCTCGGAGCGGTCCCACCGTGACCGTCACGTCGGCACGCAACGACGGATATCCCCACACCTCACGGTTGAGATCGTCGGCCTCCGCGGTCGTGACCATCATGCCGAGCGGGCGAATGCCGATCCCCCCTTGATCGGCGCTGCCGAGCAGCTCGGTAAGCGTGTGCCAGCCCGACTTCCAGGGGCCGGGCACCACCAGGCCGGCAGCGATACACCGGAACGGCGCAAGACTGCCGTCGCGCTGGTCCAGCGCCAGCATGGCCGCCAGCACCCGGCCCGGTCCGACCGGCACGAGCTTGCCCAGATCCCTGCTATCAGGCAGTGCCACAGCGGCTTTCGCCTCGGCCGCGAAGAAGGCGATCAGACCCCGACCGTCACTGCAGACGACCGGCAGCTGGACCGGACCGGATGTGGTCGAGATCGTTTGTGTCGGCACCGCGAGGAACGGGTAGCCGGGCGGTCTCGGTGGCTGGTCGTAAGTCTGGTAGAGCTGTGTCCTGCTCACCTCGCCGTGATAGGGGGCGAACTGCTCCTCCAGGTACTCCACCGCCTCCGGCAGGAGATGCTCCAGATCGTGGAGATAGTGTGCGGGGCTGTGACATTCGGGGAACTGGTGCGAGGGTTCGGTGTAGCTGACGATGCACCAGTCCGGGTGCAGGTCGAAGCAGCTCCCCGCACCCAGCCCGTCCAGTGACGGGACGATATCGTGCTGATTGGTGATGGAGGCCACCCACGTTTCAGGATCGGCGGGGTGCTTGTGGCTCACCGGGGAACCGATCGCGACGGCGTGCGTCACCCGGAAGCGCCTGCAGAACTCCGTTTCCTGAGTGAGATTCATGATGGCCGGCCCGCCCGCGCTGTGCCCGATCAGCGCGATCTCCGCGCCGTCCGGGATGCCGTACTGGTCGATCGCACTGTGCAGGGCGCCGCTATAGGTGGATTCGTTCTTCAGCGTGGCGGTGAACGCGCCGACCAGATCCTGCGGTGACTCGTTACGGGCTCGTCCGGGCCGCATCCCCGGCACCTGGACCACAAATCGCTCGACACCGTCCTTGGCCCGGATCGTCTGGATGACGATGCGCCCGTCATTGCCCAGCAGCACGATGTTGCGGAGGAATCCCAGCAACGAACCTTCATCGGCAAGGGCGGTCGATACATGGGGCCCGGCATCGATCGGCCTGGCCCCGCCCGCTCCCCGGTCGAGCCGGGTCATTACCGCGGTCGAGACCCCGAGGAGCAGTCCCGCGGTGGGACCCGCTTTCCCCGACGCCACACCCCAGGCCGAGACATCGTTCAACGGATTCTTGTCCTGCAGCGCCTTCACACAGAGGATCTCCGCGAACATCGGGGCCAGACCACTCAACCCGGTAACCGCCCCGCGATCCTTGAACAGCATCTGCAGGGCCTCGATGGTCTCGATCTCGTTGCCCGCGAAGGCCGCGTCGATGAACCTGACGAGTCGGGGATCCTCGGTGAGCTCCGGATGTATCAGCTGCAACGCCGCCAGCCGCAGGCTCAGGGAGCTCACCATGATCTGGACCGCGAGACTGGTCTGTCCGAACACGCCGCCCAGTGCGCCGGTGAGAGCGCCGACCAGACCACCGGTGAACGCGAAGCCGAGCCCTTTGCTGTTCGTCAGCGTCCCGAGCAGCCCGTATGTCATCGCCAGTCCCGTCTGCGGAGCGAACAGCGGCGGCGGTTGTCCTGCCAAGGACGTCGTGCGCTGAGACACCTCGCGCACGTTCTCGGCAATCCGGACCAACTCCAAGGCGGCGGCCTTGAGCTGTCGAATATCGTCCTCGTGTTCCCGCTCGTGCGGTGAGATGAACCGTGGCGGCCGCTCGCGGACAGTTTGGCCGTTCGGTTGCGCGACCGAAATCTTGCCAGTCTTCATGGCATCTCCTGCGAGACTTTGGAATTAAAGCTTCGGAGATAACGCTAATTTAATCGAGACTCCTCGGTCAATGGATTTCGGCTGGGTCGATAGTTGCAGGAATCGATCGTCTGAATCGTATGGGCTGATTCGTCGAACGGCGAAATGCCTTGGTGTATGCGGCATCAGTTCGCTTGCTACCGGCTGATATCCACCTTCGGTCGTGAATCGAATTACTCAGGGCATCCACGCGGGTCGTTCGAATATCCTGTCTTGGGAAAAGGCGGAACGGGTGAAAATTTTTCCGTTTCGAGGCGAGGATGGTGAACTCATGACATCTGCCCGGACGTCGAACAACGAAACAACGCACTCATGAACGCAATCGATCTGTCGTGGCTGGGTCCCGGCAGCCACCGTCGGGCGCGGACCGCAGTGGCGATCGCCCACCGATGGGTCGGGAGCAGAGAGATGGTGCGGCTGTCGGCCACGACGCACCTGCCCGGCCCCGAGGCCGAGCGGCTCTTGATCCATGACCTGCAAGGGCTTATCGCCGGGGGAGTCGGCGATCGGCAGTGGGCGCGGCGACTGTTGGCCGTTCTGCTGCATCCGATCGCAGGGACCACTTGGCAGCTACAGAACGACCCGGCCGGGCTGGCGCGAGTCCGGAAGCTCAGCGGGCGTTACCCTTTGGTCTTCCTGCCCGCACATCGCTCGTACGCGGACTCTCCGATTCTCGGCAGCGCCTTGCGGGATGCGGGATTCGCGGGCACCTACCGGCTCGCCGGCGACAACCTGTCGTTCTGGCCGCTGAGCGCGCTCGGCCGACGCGCCGGAACCATCTTCATCAGACGCGATTTCGGTCGCGATCCGACCTACCACCTCGCGGTCCGCGCATACCTGACCCAGCTACTCGAGCAAGGCGTGAACCTGGAGTGGTACCCCGAAGCGGGCCGGACGCGCACCGGGCGATTACGCCGGATCCGTCCGGGGCTGCTGCGAATCCTGCTCGATGCCTTCCGCGACGCTCGGATCGATGATCTGTACCTGGTACCGGTCTCGATCACCTACGACCTGTTGCCGGAGGCGCAGGCACTGGTACAGGAGGACCGGGACGGGACGAAGCAGCCGGAGGGATTATCCGCGATATTCCGTTACTACCGCCGCAATCGAGTCGCACGCGGTGGTACCGCTCGGCTGATCGTGGGCGAACCGATATCGCTACGGCACCAACTACTCTCGGCGGCGGGGGCCGGGGATTGGGCAGTGGTGGAGACCATCACGCGGGAGCTGGCGCATCGGCTCGACGCCGCGACGCCGCTCACGGTCGAGTCGGCTCTGACTCTGGTGCTCGCCGAAGGTGAGCGGGGTCCGCAAAACGTAGGGCAGATCAATCGCGCCCTCGAGCCACTGCTCGCCTTCGCCGCGGATCGTGGAATTCCGGTGACCGGTCTGAACCGGCTCCACGGGCCACGAGGTGTTCAGACTGTTCTCGACCGGTTGGTGCGCGCCGGAGTCGTGACCGCTGTGGAGGGGCAATTCCAGCCCAGCTACCGGATCGGTCCGGACCAGCACCAGCTGGCGGCGTTCTACCGCTATTCCGGCAGTCACTGGCTGATCATGCGTGCGATCGCCGAGCTGGCTCTGATGTCCGCGGCGGACTGCGGCGACCCGATCGTTCCCGCGATGCGCCTGCGCGGGCTGCTCGCCCACGTGTTCGTGTTGCCGCAGCCGGCGCAGTACACCGAGGCCCTGCGCGGCGAAGTGGCCGACCTACTGCGGCGCGGTCGGCCCGAGGATCCCAGCTCGGCAAGCCTCGTCACTCAGTCCTTTCTCCTGGCCCCGCGACTCCTCGGCCCTGTGCTGGAGGCATTTCACCGCGTTGCCGTATGGCTACGAGACGCTCCTGGGCCTCTCCGGGATCGGCGTCGCTGGTCGTGCCTTGAGGTGTTCGCAGACACTTCCGAGGCGCCGGTCCGTTGGCCGGAGTCGCTCTCGCGTGAACTGTGCCGGGCCGGGCTGGCCGCTGCCGCACAAGAGGGACTGCTGCAATCCACGCCTGCCGCCGCCGCGGCGCGCGCGGAATATGCCGACGAGCTGGCCGAATTCGTCGACCAACTGGCCCACCTCGTCCGATTCGACACCGTACCCGGCCTGCTGAGGGGATTGGATGAACGCCTCTGACTCACACGTCGAGCACATTCTCCGTGGGCAGAAAGGCCCTCAAACAGCGGCGTTCTTCGATTTCGACGGCACATTGGTGGACGGGCAATCCATCACCGCCTTCCTTTCGGTAGTGCTGCCGAATCTGCCCACGGTGCTGGCTCAGCGGCTGCAAGTCCCCGGGATCTCCTCGGCAGGGTTGCTGCGCGAGTGGTTCGAGACCGGATTGCCACTGTTCCAGCGGCTGATGCCCGCTTGGCTACGCGGCCCCGAGAGCGGCGAGGACATCGAGGCGGTCTATCGAATGGCGTTGCAGCTCTGCGCGGGTCGCCGCGAACAGGAACTTCGACTGTTGGGCGAGCAGGTCTTCGCGGAAACTCTCGCGGGCCGGTTGCGCGCTGATCTCTGGGCGCAGGTGCAAGCACATCAGCGGCGCGGTCACACCGTCGTACTGGTATCGGCCGCAACCCCGTATCAGCTGCTGCCGATGGCCAGGGCACTCGGTATCGACCATGTGTTGTGCACACAAATGGAGGTGGTGGACGGTGTGGTCACAGGTCGCCTCGCGGGTCCACCGCTGAACGGCCGGGCCAAAGCTGTCGCGGTCCAGGAATTCGGTGACGCCCATGGCATCACCCTCGCCTCCAGCTACGCCTATGCCGACTCCGTCGACGATGTGCCGTTCCTGGCGAGCGTGGGCAATCCGTGCGTAGTGGGTTCGGGGACAGAGCTTGTGGCTGAGGCGACCGCACGCGGCTGGGACGTGCTGCGGCCGGACCCGGAATCCCCGTCCGCGGCACTGACCGCCGTGCGTTCGGCAGCCGCCTACGGCGGACTCCTCGCCGGGGTGAGCACCGGCTTGTTCGTGGGGCTGCTCGGTGCGGACGGCCGGCGCGCGGCCGAACTCGGCGTGATGCTCGCGAGTGACACCTACCTCGGTCTCGCCGGTGTCCGGTTGCGGGTGACGGGCGCCGCGCATCTGCGGTCGCGGTGGCCCGCGGTGTTCCTGTTCAACCATCAGAGCCCGCTCGATGTCGCGATCATGATCAAACTGCTGGGGCAGGACTACACCGGATTCGCCAAGGCCGAACTGGCCGCGGCACCGGGTCTGGCACAGCTGGGCAGGCTGATGGATGTCATGTTCATCGATCGCGGGGCGCGCCGGCTCGCCCCGGACTTTCTCGTACCCGCGCTGGATTGTCTCGCCCGCGGGCTGTCACTGGTCGTCGCTCCGGAGGGAACCAGATCGCGGACTCCCATGCCGGGACCGTTCAAGAAAGGCGGGTTCCTTATCGCGCGCAAGGCGGGAGTCCCGGTGGTGCCCATCGTTATTCGCAATGCGGGCCGGCTGATGGCGCGCAATGGCTGGACAGTACGGTCCGGCCTGATCGACGTCGTAGTCCACGAGCCCATCGACGTAGGCACCTGGAAACTTCGTGAACTCGAGACCCGGATCGAGGAGGTCCGCCAGTTCTACCTGGACACCCTCATCGGCGTCCCCACCTCCGGGCCGGAGAACAGATGACGACGAGACTTTCCGGCCAATTCGGCGCCGGCGCCTGGAATCTTCCCCGGCAGCTGAATGCACTGGATTCCCTGATGTGGCGGTGCGAAGCCAACCCGAGGCTGCGTTCACCGCTGATCGGGCTCTTCTTGCTCGATCGGGCGCCGGACTGGGATCGGCTGCTCGCGGGCCATGACTGGGCCACCCGGATGGTGCCCCGGTTGCGGGAGCGTCCCGTGACTTCGTTACTGGTTCCCGCATCCCTCATATGGACAGCCGATCCGGAATTCGACATGAGTCACCACCTTCGCCGGGTTCGGCTTCCCGGGCCGGCCGGACGCCGTGAACTTCTGGGACTCGTCGAGACCATGGCCGCGGCTCCGTTCGACCCGAATCGACCACCGTGGGAGAGCGTGTTCGTCGAGGGCCTGCGATGGGAGGGCAAGTCGTGTGCCGCGGCCTGGATCCTGCGATTCCATCACAGCATGGCCGACGGCCAGGCCGCCGTCGCATGGCTGACGGCGCTGCTCAGCCGCGGACGTGAACCGAGGCACGACAAACCACAGCCGCCGATACCCCCGGTGTCGCGACCACCGTCGTCGTTAGCGTTGCTGCCCTCGCTTCTCGGGGTGGACCTCGGCTCCGCCGAGCTGACCCGGCTGGCGGAAGAGGCGTTACGGGCGGCCTTACGGCCACGGCATGCGGCCGTGGAATGCGCGCGGATGCTGTGGACGGCCGTGAACCTGGCGCCGCGGCCGGTCGGTCAGCTGTCGCCCTTGCTGAGCGCACGCGGAACCACCCGACAGCTCGACCTCATGACGGTGCCACTCGATGGTCTCCGAGCCGCGGCAGGCGCCGCGGGGGTCTCGGTCAACGATGCCTTCGCTGCCGCCATGCTGGGTGGTCTGCGCCGCTACCACGAGCTATATGGTGCGGTTCCCGAGACTCTGGCGATGGCGATGCCGATACAGGTCCGCGGGCGGCATCCGATGGCAGGCAACCGATTCGGTGGGATGCGGGTAGCCGGGCCGATGGCGGAAAAGGATCCGCTCGTCCGGCTTTCTGCTGTTCATCGTGTCCTGGCGGCGGCGCACGCAGCTTTCGACCCCGCCGGCCTGGACCTCGTCACGAATCTTCTCAATCGGCTACCCACCCCGTTGGTACTGGAGATTGCGCGAAGGATCGGGTTGAGCTTCGACCTGCAGCTGAGCCAGATTGCGGTCTTCGACCCAGGGTTCTATGTGTCGGGCGCGGCGATCGAGGACTTCTGGTGCTTCGGGCCGGTACCGGGATGCGCCGTTACCGCCATCATGATCTCCCGGCGGGCGGGTGCCTCGATCGGTGTGACGGCGGACGCGGCGTCGGTGACCGATCTTCCCGTCCTCATGGGGTGCATGGAAGAAGGATTCAAGGAGTTTCGAGAGGGCCGGCCCCGGCGCCGCGGCCGCTCAGGATCATTGCGATGACCTGTGCCCGCCCAGTGACCTTGAGCTTCATGAAGATCGAGTGCAGATGATTCTTCACTGTCGCCTCGGCGATACCGAGGGTTTTCGCGATCAATCTGTTGGTGAGCCCCTCGATGAGTAGACCGAGCACCTGCTGCTCGCGCTTGGTCAACCCCGAATCGGGGAGGTCTATTTCGAAGCGCGGTCGAGCAACCCCGTGTTCGCCGGGCCCGAGAGATATGTGGAGCATTTCATCTATTCCACGATGGCTGGCAGATTCCTCGAGCTTTTTGAGAATATCGATCAATTTGGATAATTGAGAGGATGCCTCCCGGGCCAGTTCAATGGTTGTGGCACTGCTTTCGAGAGGTTCGCGCATGGGCATCACGGTGTCACTCCTCCATTCCGGGACTGCACCATAGGGTGGAGGGGCGCGAAGGCGGATCATGGAGACTATGACTTGCGCACTATCACGGCATAATGACGAAAATATTGCGACGCTGTCACGATCAGCAATCTTGGCCAAGTAACCCTGAAATAGCAGTCGTCCCTTTGCGTACCGAACTGATTCTAAGTGTCCAGCTTGCTCAGCGGAAGCTATTCGACATGACTAGATAGCCTGGATAAGTCGCAGTCTACATCGTTCGGCCTAGTTCTCATTTCGCATTGTCCGAAGGATCGTCGGCTCGTTATGTTGCAAATCGTGAAGAACGCTCCTTCAAAAGACAAGGGTTCGCGCGGATCGAAGGCGCACCGTCTCGCCGTGGCGGTGACGGGTGTCAGTTCGTTGATGCCAGGCTCGGCCGACGTCCCCGGATTCTGGCGGGACGTTCTGGCCGGCCGCGACCTGATGACCGAGGTCCCGCCCAGCCATTGGCTACTCGCCGACTACCACGACCCTGATCCCCAGGCGCCCGACAAAACCTATGCTCGCCGGGGCGCGTTTCTGTCACCGACCGCCTACGACCCGCTCGCGTACGGCACCCCGCCCGCCACCCTGCCCGCCACCGATGTCGCACAGCTGCTGGCACTGCCCGTGGCCGAGCGCGCGCTGCGCGACGCGGCGCACGGCGGTGAGTTGTCTGCCGCGGTACGTGAACGCACCGGAGTGATCATCGGCACCGGCGCGCTCGAGCTGCTGCTGCATATGGCCTGTCGATTGCAACGACCGATCTGGCGGAAAGCACTGCGGGAGAGCGGGATTGCCGATATCCAGGCCGACAGGATCTGTGATCGCATCGCCGATCAGTACGTGCCGTGGCAGGAAGCGAGTTTTCCCGGACTGCTCAGCAATGTGGTGGCCGGGCGTATCGCAAACCGGCTCGACCTGCATGGCCTCAACTGCACGATGGACGCGGCGTGCGCGAGCTCGCTGGCGGCGCTGTCGACGGCGGTCAGCGAACTGGAGCTGGGCCGGGCCGATCTGATGCTCGTCGGCGGCGTGGACACCCTCAACCACATCACGATGTACATGTGCTTCAGCAAGACTCCTGCGTTGTCGCCGTCGGGTGATTGCCGCCCGTTCTCGGACCGGGCCGATGGGACGATGCTGGGCGAGGGCCTGGTGATGTTCGCGCTCAAACGGCTCGACGACGCGGAACGCGACGGTGACTCCATCTACGCGGTGTTGCGCGGGCTCGGCACCTCCTCCGACGGCCAGGGCACCGCGATCTACGCTCCGGCACCGGAAGGTCAGGCGCGTGCGCTGCTTCGCACCTACGCCATGGCCGGCTATTCACCGTCGACCGTCGAGCTGGTCGAGGCCCACGGCACCGGGACCAGGGCGGGGGACACGGCCGAAATGGCGGCGCTGGCCGGGGTCTTCGCCCAGGCGGGACAGCCGGATCAGCGGTGGTGTGCGGTGGGCTCGGCCAAATCCCAGTTCGGGCACACAAAGTCGGCGGCCGGTGCGGTCGGGCTATTGAAAGCCGTGCTGGCACTGCAGCATCGGGTGCTGCCGCCGACGATCAAGGTGGATCGTCCCAACCCTGAACTGCATCTCGAGGACGGGCCGCTCTACCTCAATACGCAGGCGCGGCCGTGGGTGCGGGGTTCGGATCATCCTCGCCGGGCTTCCGTGTCCAGCTTCGGCTTCGGCGGCAGCAACTTCCATGTGACGCTCGAGGAGTACGTGCCCGCGCAGGGCGGCCGGTCCGCGAATCGGATGTACCCCCTGCCTTCCCGGCTCGTCCTGTGCAGCGCCGGTTCCACCACCGAACTGGCCGACCGGATTCGCGCCGGTTCCACGGAAGAATTCGATTGGACCGATCCGGTACGGCTGGCGCTGGTAGCGGGCCCGGACCAGATGGCCGAATCCGTCCGTGAGGCCGCGGAGCGCCTCGCCGCTGATCCGCCCGAGTCGTTCGCCACCCCCTCCGGCATCCGATGCCGGATCGGTCCGGCCGCACCGGGCAGGATCGCTTTCTTGTTCTCCGGGCAGGGCTCCCAGTACGTCGGTATGGGAGCGGATCTGGCGATGGCCTTTCCCGAGGCCCTCACGGCGTGGGACGAGACGGCCGATCTGCGGTTCGCCGATCGGCCCGTGCATGAAATCGTCTTCCCACACCCGGTTTTCGAGAACGCGGATCGGCAACGGCTCGAGGAGGCGCTCCGTGCGACCGAGTGGGCACAGCCGGCGCTGGCGGTGCAGTGCGCGGCGCAGCTACGGCTGGCGGCGATGTTCGGACTGCGCGCGGATCTGTTGGGCGGGCACAGTTTCGGTGAACTGGCCGCGCTGCACGCTGCGGGCTGTTTCGATGTCCAGACCTTGGTACGGCTTGCCAGGCGGCGTGGTGAACTGATGCGTGCGGCCGCTGATCGGCCCGGCGGCATGCTGGTGCTCGCCGGCGATGCCGCGCTGACCACCGCCCTCATCGGTGACGTGGCCGAGCTGTGGACGGCCAATCTCAACAGCTCGGACCAGACCGTGGTGTCGGGAACCCTGGAGGCATTGGCAGGACTCGAGCAACGAGCGGCGGACCGCGGCCTCACCACCCATCGGCTGAATACCTCGACGGGCTTCCACAGCCCGCTGGTGGAACGTGCGAGCGCCCCCTTGCGAGCGTTCCTGGACGAGTTGGAGATCGAACCGCCGCGAGTTCCCGTGTACGGCAACAGCGATGCCGCCCTCTATCCGGGAGAACCGTCGGAGATCCGCAATCTACTGGTCCGCCAGCTCAGTTCACCGGTCCGCTTTGCCGAGCAGATCGAGGCCATGTACGACGCGGGGGCCCGCACGTTCGTGGAATTCGGTGCGGGCAGCGCACTCACCGGCCTCGTGGACCGGATCCTGGGGTCTCGCGATCATCTGGCCGTGGCTCTGGACCGCAAGGGGCACAACGGAGTCACCACGTTTCAGCATGCTCTCGGCGCGCTGGCTGTCCACGGCGTGGCCGTGAATCTCGCACAGCTCCCCGCACCGGCACGTGTCGAGGCACGGCCGCGCGAGAACCGGATGACGGTCGAGCTCCTCGGCACCAACTACGGAAAGCCTTATCCCGAGCCCGTCGACGAAGTGGAGATCCTCATGCCGAACCATCAGGCCGATCCGAACCCGACCGGGACGATCGGGCCGCACCCGGACAATGCCGGTACCCGCCCGATGGTGTCGTCGCGGACCGCGGCCGAGCCTGTCGACTGGCTGGAGGCACTCCAGGAGATTCAACGGCAAACCAGCGAGGTCCACTCGTCGTACCAGCGTGCACTGGCCGACGGTCACGTCGCCTACCTGCGGACCAGCGAAGCCACCCTGCACGGAATGATCACCGCGCTGGGCGGAACTCCGGTCGCCGAACATGTTGCCGCACCGGTCCACGAGCCGCCGTACACGCCCGCCGCGCTGGCGGCCGCCCCACCGGTGCCCGAGAAAACGGCCGGCAACGGCCACTCCACGTACATCCCGGCAATTCCGGCCCAGCACCGCGTGCGGGATCTTCCGAAATCCCCGGAACCGATGGCGGCCCCCGCAGCCGCCGGTCCGATGGCGCCAGCAGGCGCTGCCGTGGCCGGCGCTGCGGAAGATCTCGAGCAGATATTGCTGTCGGTCGTGGCCGAGCTGACCGGCTATCCGGTCGACATGCTGGGTACCGACATGGATCTCGAACACGATCTGGGTGTCGACTCGATCAAGCGTGTGCAGATCCTGTCCGGTATGCGTCAGCGCGTGCCTACCTTGCCGAAGGTGGATCCGGCCGATCTGGCTCGGTTGCGGACCCTCGGGGAGATCTCCGGCTACCTGCGCAGGCCCGAAGCAAGCCGCCAATCCGCCACCCGCGGCGGCGGCGGAGGTCGCAGCGGCGGGCACGATGATGAGGAGGGCGACGCAGCTGCCGGTCTTGCGCGATTGACGCCCGAACTGATTTCCGTCGCACCTCCCGGTCTGGCATTACCCGGCTTGCTGCGGGGCACGGTGGCCGTGACCGACGACGGCGGCGGCGTCGCGGAGGAGCTGATCGCCCAGCTCGGACAAGCAGGTGTGACCGCTGTGCTGTTCACCGCCGCGGACGCCGACACGGTCGTGTTCCTGGACACGGTCGTGTTCCTCGGCGGACTGCGTCGTTTGTCGACCCGAGAAGACGGCATGCGGGTGAATCGCGAGGCATTCCGGTGCGCGCGGGCGGTGGCGGCCCGCATGACGACCACCGGTGGGTCCTTTGTCGTCGTGCAGGACACCGGTGGCGATTTCGGGCTCAGCGGCCGATCCCCCGAGCGGGCATGGGCGGGCGGGTTGGCAGCTCTGGCCCGCACCTGTGCTCGCGAATGGCCGGCCGCGACCGTCAAAGCCATCGACTGCGAGTGTGCGTGGAGGACACCGGCCGCCGTCGCGCGAACAGTGGCCGCCGAACTGCTCGGCGGCGGATCCGCTGCGGAGGTGGGACTGCGTGCCGATGGTGGCCGAACCCGGCTGCAGCTGCGGGCGAGCCCGTTGGTTCCCCGGCATATCGACGACGAGATCATCGGCTCGGACTCGGTGATCGTCGTGACGGGCGGTGCCCGGGGAATCACGGCGGCGTGCGCTCATGCTCTCGCTCGCGCACGCCGGCCGCGACTGGCGCTGATAGGGCGGACCGTGCTCGGCGACGAGGCCCCGGATCTGGCGGCCGCTGCCGGTGCGAAGCAAATCCGGGAGGCACTCATCGCGCGTGCTCGCCGCGATGGTAGCCACCCGACGCCGGCGATCATCGACGACGAGGTCCGCCGCGTGCTCTCGGCCCGAGAGGTCCGCTGCACAGTGGACGAGCTGCGAGCCGCCGGCTCGCCGGCCCGCTATCTGGCCGCCGACATTACCGACCCGACTGCTCTGCGCATGGCGCTGAAGGAGATTCGCGCGGAGTGGGGGCCCATCACCGGTCTGGTCCACGGGGCGGGTGTGCTGGCCGACCGGTTGATCGGTGACAAGACCGACGAGCAGTTCGATGAGGTGCTGGGCATCAAGGTTGCCGGTTTCGGGGAGCTGTGCGAGCAGCTCGAGGCCGATCCGGTCCGGCTGGTCTGCGTTTTCTCCTCCGTCGTCGCCAGCTACGGCAACCCCGGCCAGTGCGATTACGCCATAGCCAATCGGATCCTGGAACACCTGGCATCACGCTGGCGTGCGCACGATCCGGGGGCCTCGGTGAAATCCCTGGCGTGGGGTCCCTGGCGTGGCGGGATGGTCGGCGCGGATCTCGCCGCGGAATTCCGCCGCCGCCACATCGAATTGATCCCGCCCGGGGTAGGGGCCGAATCCTTCGTTGCCGAGCTGACGTCGGGTACGCCCGAGGTGCGGGTACTCATGGCGGCAGGAGATCCCACCGCCATGGATCCCGCACCGGACGAAGTCACCACCGAGATCGCGCTCAGCGACTCATCCCACGCTCAGCTGCGCGATCACATGATCGCCGGACGTCGAGTGGTTCCGTTGGCGATGATGCTCGACTGGTTCGTGCGGGCTGCCGTCGATGCGTGCGCTGACGTGGCGGACCGCGTGTGGGTGCTTCAGGACGTGCACGTGCTCGCGAAAGCCACGGTGCCGGATGCGGGCCGGGTGGTGCTGATCGTGCGGACTCGCCGGACAGCGGGGGAGAACCTGCAGATCGAGCTGACCGGGCAGTACAGCGAGCGACACTGCCGGGCGACGCTGTTTCCCGGCACCATGGCCCGGCCGTCGTACCCCTGCGAGAGTCCTGCCGGGCTGACCCCGATCGACAGCACCGCCGTATATGCCGGGGCAGCACTTTTCCACGGCCCGCGATTCCAGGCGATCGCCGAGATCGAGGGAGTGACCGCGGCAGCGGCTGTCGGCACGGTCCATGGCGTGCGCCGCCTCGGCTGGGCCAGTGAGCCCTGGCGTATCGATCCGGCCGCCGTAGACGGCGCTTTTCAACTCGCGGTGCTCTGGGCCGAAAAGGCGCTCGGCACAACGACTCTGCCGATGTCGATTCGCAAGTGCCGTCTGAATTCCGGCTCGCCCGGCGATGAGCAATTGCGCTGTGTCGTGCGAGGAGTCGCGGTCAACGAGGCCGACGCGATCTGCGACATCGTCCTGCTCGGCGTGAATGGCGCGACGGTGGCCGAGTTCTCCGGGCTGCAACTGGTCGCACGTCCTCGCTGAGCGCTCCATCATCCATTCCTCTGGAGGTCGAGGATGCCTTCCTTTCCCGCCGTCGCGATCGTCGGGCGTGGTTGTGTCCTGCCCGGCGCGCTGTGTTCGTCCGAGCTGTGGGAGTTGGTGATCTCGGGGCGGACGAGCCTGGCCCACATCCCGGACGGCCGGTGGCGAGTGCCGCCGTCCGCGATGTCGACGCCGGGCTCCGATTTCGCCTGGCATGACATCGGTGGCTATGTCACCGGTTTCGACGAAATCTTCGATCCGACCGGTTTCGCGTTGCAGCCCAAGGATTTACACGCCTTCGATCCGGCCGTCCGCTGGGTCCTGGAAGCGGCGCGGCAGGCCTTGCGCGAGGCGGGAGACGTGCCGCTGGAACATGACCGGCGGGGCATGGTGCTCGGACACCTTGCGCTCCCCAGCACGACCATGGCGCGCTACGCCGAAAGCATCTGGCTCCGCGATGGATCCGCGCTCGACCCGCGCAGCCGGTTCTGGCCCGGTCTGACCGCGCATGTCCTTGCCCGCGCACTCGACTTGGGAGCCGGCGCGTTTGCACTCGATGCGGCATGCGCCTCGTCGATCTATGCGGTGAAGCTCGCCTGTGATCGCCTGCACGACGGCCGCGCCGATCTCATGCTTGCCGGTGCGGTGAACAGCGCCGATGCTTTGTTCCTCCAAACAGGTTTCACCGCGCTGGGGGCTCTGAGCCCCACCGGCAGGTCGCGGCCGTTCGATCGGGACGCGGATGGGCTGATACCCGCCGAGGGCGCCGCACTGGTGGCATTGATGCGCCTGCAGGACGCCGTCGATCGAGATCTTCCGATCCTCGGAGTGATCCGCGGAGTCGGGCTCGGAAACGACGGACGCGGGAACGGATTGCTGGCTCCCGACGAATCGGGACAGGATCGGGTGATGCGATCGGCTTATGCCGCAGCAGGATTCGGCCCGGAGACGGTATCGCTGCTGGAGTGCCATGCCACCGGAACGGCGATCGGGGATCGGGCCGAAATCCGCAGCACGGCTCGCGTCTTCACGGCGTCGGCGGATCTGCCGGTGGGCTCCTCGAAAGCGAACTTCGGTCATCTGATCACGGTGGCAGGGGCCGCAGGTCTGCTGAAAGTACTGGGCGCGATGCAGGCCGGCGTCCGGCCGCTGACCCCGGGAGTGGAACGGCCACTGTCCGCACTGGATGGAACGCCGCTGCGGGTCGTGCGGAGCAACGAACCCTGGAACGGTGCGCGCCGGGCCGCGGTGAGCGCGTTCGGATTCGGGGGAAACAACGCACACCTGATCGTCGACTCATGGGCGCACGGTCCCGATGACCTGACCGCCCGCACGCCGGCGCGTCCCCGTGGAGCTGAAACGCCGGTACGAAAGTCGCGGAGGCAGGTGGCGGTGGTCGCGCTCGGCGCCCGGGTCGGCGACGGCCGCGACACTGCCGATTTCACCGAATCCCTCCTGACCGGTATCGCACCATCGGCCGCCAGGCAGACCGTCGAGATGCAACTCGACGGGCTGCGATTCCCACCTGCGGACCTCGGCGCCGCCCAGGCCCAGCAGTTGCTGATCCTGGAGGCCGCTCGGGAGGCCGCCGGTGGCATCCGTCTGCCCCGCGATCGGACCTTGGTATTGATCGGGATGGGTTGTGACCCAGAGGTTTCCCGCTACATCCTGCGTTGGCGGGTGCTGGCTGGATTGCCGGGTATCGCCCCCGAATCGGCGGACTCGGTCGCACCGGCGCTCAGTGCTGCCGGTGTGCTCGGCTGTCTGGCCAATGTGGTGGCGAATCGGATCAGCCGGCAGTTGGATCTGCAGGGTCCCAGCGTCGCGGTGTCCGCCGAGGAGGCATCCGGACAGGTCGCACTGCAGTTGGCTGCGCGGGCCATCGGAGCCGGTGAGGCAGATGCTGCCCTGGTCGGGGCTGTCGACCTTTCCGATGAGCCGGTGCATCGCGCGGCCACCGCCGCGTTGGGGCTGGATCGCGAGCCCGGCGACGCCGCCGTGGTGATCGCGCTGAAGAACCTCGATCTCGCTCGTCGTGATGGCGAGCCGGTGCTGGCGATCCTGGATCCGGACGAGTCGCAGGGAGCCGGGCTGGTGCTGGGGTCGCAGATCGGGGCTGTGTTCGGCTCGGCGCATGCCGCGCAGGGGCTGGTGTCGGTGGCCGCGGCGGTGCAAGCGCTACACCATCGGGCCCGGCCATTTGCCGGTGCTCCGGCTCAGCCGTGGCTTGCGGGTGCTGCTGTGGAGGTGACGACGGGCCCGATCGCGGCCGCGCCCATCCGGACGAGTGTGCGGGTCGGGGAGGTATCGGGCTGGCTGCAACGGCCCGCTCTACGACCGTTTGTGTTCTCCGGCGCCGATCGAGCCGATGTCATCGCCGCTCTCGAGCAAGGCCGTCGGTCGAGTGCAGGCCCTGCTCGGCTGGTCATTCTCGCCGAGAATCCGGATCGGCTCGTCGATCGGCGACAGCGGGCGGGTCACTGGTTGCGCGGGGAGACGCCACAGCCGGACTGGGCGGTATTCCGTGAGCAGCCCCTCTCGGGCGAGATCGCGTTCGTCTATACCGGTGGCGCCGCCGCCTACCCGGGTATGGGGCGAGAACTCACCCTCGCATTTCCGCACGCGGTAGGTGACCTGATTGCTCGCTGCCCGTCGCTGCCCGAGGCGATCTCCTGGCTGTACGACGGGAATGCGCGGCCCAGCGATGCGGTACTACGGATCTGCGGGGCGACCTACCTGAGTCATCTCCACACGCATATCACGCGTGACGTTATGGGTGTCGCACCACATGCGGCCCTGGGCTATTCGTCGGGGGAGAGCGCGGCGCTCACTGCGCTGGGAGCGTGGCCCGACCTGATGGATCTGATCCGCGATTTTCGGGAATCTCCTTTGTTCACAAGAGAACTCGCCGGAGAGTTCGAGGCGGTACGCCGGGTATGGCGGCGTGCGGGCATCACCGGTACGCGATGGGTCGCGTATCTGGTCGCCGTGGGGCCCGAGCAGGTGAGACAAGCTCTGCAGGACGAGCCGGCGGTCTATCTCATGGCGGTCAACTCACCCGTCTCCTGCACCATCGGTGGCGAACCGGCCGCCTGCGATCGGGTGCTGGCCCGGCTCGATCCCGACTACGCGCTCCCGCTGGACTATGAGCTGGCAGTGCACGCGTCGGTGCTGTCGGAGGTGCACGACGAGTGGCGCGCGCTGCATCTGCGCCCGACCGCGCCGGTGCCCGGCGTCCGCTTCTACAGTTGCGGCCGCGGCGACTGGTTCAGCGCCGATGCCGACGCGGCCGCCGATGCGAGCGTCGCTCATGCCCTGAACGGTGTGGACTTCGCCGGCACGGTCGAGCGGGCCTGGGCGGACGGCGTCCGGATCTTCATCGAGCACGGCCCGCGGGCCATGTGCACCGAATGGATCGGCCAGACACTCGGCGACCGCGAGTATCTCGCGGTGGCACTGGGCGGAACCGGCCGGGACGAGATGGACCAGCTGGCCCGATGCGTGGCGGAGTTGATCGCCGCCGGAGTGGACCTGAACGTCGATGCCCTCTACTCGCAGCTGACGGCGTGTAGTCCGGAACCCCGAGACGGGTCGGATCGGTTGCTGCGCTTCACAGCACATCCCCCGGCCATTGCGCTGTCCATCCATCCCGAGCCTGCGGCGGCTGCGCCCTCATCGATCATCGAAGGGGTGCGACCGCGAACCGATGCGAGGCCGGACCGGTCGGGCGTGGTGCTCGGTGCGGCGCTGAGTGCACACCACGCGTGCGTCAGCCGGGTCCATCGGGATTTCGTTGCCCTGCAACATGATTTCCAGCATCGGTTCCTCGCTCATCGAGTGGCGGCGACTGCTCTGCTTCGATGCGAGCCGCGAAATGGGGTGCTGTACAAGGGGTTCAGCGGCGCTGTCATCGACAGGCAACAGTTGGAGTTCCTCGCGACCGGATCGGTCTCTGCCGTATTCGGGCCGATGTTCGAACCGCAGGACGGGCATCGACGGCAGACCAGGATGCCTGCGCCGCCCATGCTCCTCGCTGATCGGGTCGTGCGGATCGATGCGATACCGGGCTCGATGGGCACGGGGACCATATGGACCCGAACCGATGTGCGGCTCGACTCCTGGTATCTGGACCCGGCCGGCCGGATGCCCGGCGGAATCATGATCGAAGCCGGCCAGGCCGACCTGCTGCTCATCAGCTGGCTCGGCGTGGATCTGCGAAATGACGAGGAACGGGTCTATCGGCTGCTCGGCATGGAGCCGACCTTCCATGGCAATCCACCCGTGCCCGGTGAAACGCTCACCTACGAGATCACCATCGACGGCCATGCCGACACCGATGGGGTGCGGCTGTTCTTCTTCCACTACGACTGCCGGGTGGATGGTGAGTTGCGGCTCAGTGTCCGCAACGGCCAGGCCGGCTTCTTCACCGACGAGGAGCTGCGCAATTCCCGGGGAGTGCTCTGGACTCCGGCCGAGCTCACCGCATCGGCGGAGCTGTCCGATCCGCCTGGCGTCCGTACCGGGATTCGCACGTTCGGCCCCGACCGCGTGGCCGCGTTCGCCGCAGGCCGGCTCGGGGATTGTTTCGGTCTGTCGTGGGCGAAAGCCGGTGCCCACGTGCGTACTCCCAGGCTGATGCGGCCCGGATTGCGACTGTTCCGGACAGTCTCCGACTTCGATCCGGAGGGCGGGCCGCACGGCCGCGGCTACCTCCGCGCGGAGCTGCCCATCACGGCGGACAGTTGGTTCTTCGAGGGGCACTTCGAGAACGACCCCTGCATGCCGGGGACGCTGATGCTGGAGGGCTGTCTGCAGGCCATGGCCTTCTACCTCACCGCGCTGGGACACACCCTCGAGCGGGACGGCTGGCGATTCGAGATCGTACCGGACCGGAGCTACCGTATGCGCTGTCGAGGACAGGCCACTCCTGCCAGCCGGAATCTGGTCTACGAAGTCTTCGTCGGTCACGTCACGGTGGATCCTCATCCCACCGTGACCGCCGATCTGCTGGTCAGTGTCGATGGAGTCAAGGCGTTTCACGTCGGCGGCCTGGCCTTGCGGCTCGTCCCGGACTGGCCACTCGATCACTGGCGTCACCTCGGTACCCCCGCGGTGCAGGACACCGGTGTACTCGTTCCGGTGTCTGGGCTGGGAGGGCTGCTCGGATACGAGGAGGCCGGGAACGTCGCCGTGATCGACGGTGTCGCACTCGGATACGCGTCACTGCTGGCGTGCGCCTGGGGTCGCCCCGCCGAGATGATGGGCGGGAGGCTCGCCCACCTGAACGAAGGCACCCGGCACGCCAGACTGCCCGGACCGCCCTACCACTTCATGTCCCGGATCACCGATCTCACCTGCGCACCGGGCGAACGGGCGATCGGCACCAGGATGATCGCCGAGTACGACGTTCCCCCGGTCGCGTGGTTCTGGACGGCGAACGGTGCCGGCTCGATGCCGTTCTGCGTGCTGCTGGAGGTCGCGCTGCAGCCGTGCGGCTGGCTGTCGCTCTACACCGCTGATCTTCCGCCCGGCGCGGCCGAACTGTTGTTCCGCAACCTCGACGGGCACGGGACTCTGGACGGGAAGATCACGTCGGCCACCCGAGTGCTGCGGACCGAGATCGAACTGGTCGATCTCTCCCGGACCGAAGAGATGATCATCGACTCCTTCGAGGTCCGCGTGTTCGCCGACGACCGTCCGGTCGCCGCGCTGCACTGCGTCTTCGGGTTCTTCCCGCCGGAGGCCTTCGCCGGGCAACCGGGGCTGCCACCGTCCGAGGGAGATACGGCCCGGTTGATGCAGCCGACAGCCGTCGATCTCACCGGTCTGCCCACCGGTCTGCCCCGGCCTGCCGGCTCGATGCTGTCGATGCTGGACCGCATCACCGGCTATTGGCCCGAGGGCGGCCGAGCCGGGTTGGGCAGGCTGCGCGCCGAGAAGACGGTACGTCCCGACGACTGGTACTTCCGTGCCCATTTCTTTCAGGACCCGGTCCAGCCGGGCTCGCTCGGGCTGGAGGCCATGCTGCAACTCCTGCAGTGCTACCTGACCTACGCGGGCATGACGGCACAGGTGGCCGAGCCCTGCTTCGAGACATGGCTGGACGAACGCCCCGTGACCTGGAAGTTCCGGGGTCAGGTCGTCCCTGATGACGGCATCGTCACCGTGGAACTCGAGGTCGTCGAGACCGGAACCGATGACCGAGGCCCGTTCGCGATCGCGGACGCCTGGCTCTGGGTCGACGGCCGCCGGATCTATCACGCCACCAACCTCGGTATGCGGGTCGCCTCCGGTGCGGGTTCCGGGAACGCGACGGCTCCGATCGAGGAGGTGCTCGATCCCGAGATCGATACCTGGCTGGCGGATCACCGTCCGATCTGGACAGTCCCCGCACTCCCCATGATGTCGATCCTCGATCGGATCGCGCGGGCGGCAGCCGAGTACGGCGGCAGGCCGGTGGCCGGATTGCGTGATGTCCGGGTTCATCGATGGGTAGTGGTCGACCGGCCGGTGCGGTTGAGCGCAACGGTGGCCGCCTCACCCGATGACGTCGATCGGTTACAGGTCGAACTCCGTTGCCGCCGTGCAGGATCCACCGACGAGGAAACGGTCGCGACGGGAACGGCACTGGTGGGCGGCCCGCCGCCGCTGCCGCCGCCGCTGCCCCCGATGACCTCGCTCCGCAGTGTGGAGCTTCCCTACGAGCGGGGGAGGGTCTTTCACGGGCCGGCGTTTCAATATCTGGCCGAGCTTCAGGAAGGCCCGTCGGGGGCGTCCGGTGTACTGAACGCGGATCTGGGCAGCGTTCCCCGCGGCCATCTTCATCAGGGATTGCTGGACGCCGCGATCCACGTCATCCCGCATACCGATTTATGGATGTGGTCCGAGCGGATCGAACGTGGCCGGGTCGGCTTCCCGCACAAGGTGGTGACCGCGGACTTCCATGGGCCGCTGCCCGACAGCGGGACGCTACGGGTGGATGCGCGATTCGCCGGATTCGACCGAGACAACGACCTGCTGCCCATGTTCGATGTCCGGATCTTGTCGGAGGACCGGCCGCTGATCTGCTTGCGGCTGGTGGAGTTGCTGCTGCCGATGGGGCCACTGGCCCGATCCGCGCCCGACGACAGGAGAGCGTTTCTGCGCGATCGCCGCCACATCCCGGGATTCGGGCTGTCGACCTTCGACGGCGACACGGCACACCTGGACCTCGGGGATCTCGAGAGTCTGGACTGGTTCCCCGAGACGATCGCAGACGTCTACCGCCTGCCGCCCGGCTGCGATGGGTTGCGACGACTTGTCGAGGTCGCGGTCCGTGACCATGTCGCTCAGCGCGCCGGCGTTCATCCCAGCGAGGTGCTGCCCGCCGCCGATATGCGATCGGCGCGTATCGAAAACCGCTCCGGCGAGCCATTTCTCGTGCAGGCCGAGGTATCGGGCCACAGCGTGATCGTGCGTCGGAGGCAATCCGTCTGAGCGCGCTCCGGCTCGACCGGACATCGATGCGGTCGAGCGGAGCGGCAGTAGCACGGTCACCGGGCAACGGCGCCCGGCACGGGCCCGGGTTCGACAATGACGTCGGCCCGGGCCCGGCAGTACACGCCGCAGCGCGACATCATCGGCTGCAGCGCAACATTATCGGCAGCGTGCATGACCGAGCGAGCCCCCGAATCTCGGCACGGATTCGGGGGCTCGCTCGGCCTTTGATCAATGTTCGTCTGTATCGGGCGGGACGTAGGCGGTAGACGACGGTCGGCCCGGGATGGGAAGACGATTGATGGCGAGCTGCGAGAGCTGCCGGAGCGTCTGTATGCCGGGTGGTGTGGGCAGCGGCCATGCTGCCCCGGCTGTGGTCTTACCTTCGAGCAGGGCAGCGATCTGCCCGAGTTCCTTTGCCGCAGTACGGCACCGGGCAGCGTAGGTGGTCATGAACGCATAGAACTGGGAGGAGACTCCAGTGGCCCCGTGCAAGCGGGTACCGAGTTCCTCGAGCCGGGTGGCGCAGTCTTCGAGGGTCGCGGCGTCGGCGGTGAGGCTCCGGGCTTTGTCGGTTGTGGTCATCGAATGTCCTGGCGGCTCATGGTCACCAGCCGGGGCTGGGGGTCCTCGGGCATATTGCGGTGCAGTACATCCGACAGGGTCCGGGTGGTAGCGATGACCTCCATGCCGAGTTCGGAGAATGTCGCGGTGTTGAAGATGCGCGGCGCCACCAGCGGATTGGTCAGCGCCTGCGAGAACGCGTCGATCGCGATGATCTTGGTGAGGAGTGGCCCCAGGATGGCCACGCCCGATCCGCGCTCTTCGGCGAAGAGCCCGACGTAGAGGTCGATGTCGTCCACGCTCTTGTACAGATCTCGAATCGCGTTGCTCACCTTCGGATCACTGGAAAGCTGCCGGAAGTCGTGGATCGGGCGCATCCGCAGGTGCCGGCGATAGGCGTTGTACGGCGCGAGTTTCAGCTGACGGGATCGGACGATGCTGGCGAGGTCGGTGGGTACGAGCGAAGCATCGGTATTGAACAGGCCGATCTGTCCTGCCGTCTGCCGTGAGGCATCTTCGAATGTCCTGCCCAGACCGACCTTGGGCAGTAGCTGACCGGCGTAGAGGGTTTGTGTGACAGGTATTTCGCGCCCGCCGACATCGAGGATGGAGGGAATAAGGCTGTGCCAGCGATAGACGAGATTGAACTCCACCGACGCCCAGTTCTGCCGCTGCCAGGGTGAGTCGGCGACGTTGCGGCTCAGCTGCGGGGTCAGTTTGAACTGGAAGTGGTAAGGCGTGATGTGGTTGATGTACTCCTCGAGCACGAGCTTGAGCAGCACCACGATGAGGGTGTTACGGCTCGTTTGGAACAGCCGTTCGTCATCCCAGTCGGGATGCTCCTCGGCCATCAACCGCGCCAGTCGATTGTGCTCGCGCAGGAACAGCACCGTAAGCATGGTGAAGCCGATCTGACTGTTGCCGCGGTCGCTGCCGGTAGCGAACAGGGTGTCACGCTGGGCTTTGGTGAGCTCGCTCCAATGGACTACCCCGAGTGCCGAGAACTCCGCCTTGA
This sequence comes from Nocardia sp. NPDC088792, assembly GCF_044750615.1. NCBI lineage: Bacteria > Bacillati > Actinomycetota > Actinomycetes > Mycobacteriales > Nocardiaceae > Nocardia > Nocardia sp. NPDC088792. Next base: position 1,454,502 of record NZ_JBIVKC010000003.1, on the reverse strand, counting down.
TCTTCCCCTGTTCACAAAGGTAGGGCGGGAATTCGCCGCTGTTGATGAATTGGCTCTTGAGTCGGCCGCCCTCGAAGGCACGCAGCTGGGCGGTGGCCTGGTCGTTGAGCCCGTAGAGCTGGTTGAGGTCGATGCTGTGGTTGGAGGAGTTCTTGCGGGGATCCGGCGGGACGTGGCTGTCGCTGCGCAGAAAACCATCGGTGAACCACTGGGCGAAATACGCCAGCATCACTGTCGAGCGCCGGCACGGAATCATCGGACCGGTGCGGGTGAACAGGCTTTCGGTCGCCTTGACCGAGGGTCTGCCGGTCTCGGCGTCGTCGATCGGCGGCAGATGTCGCCCGCTGTAGGTGCGGTCGTTCAGTGAGGACCAGGAGGTGTACGGGGCCATGGTGCTCAACGGCTCGGGCCGGGGCGGCATTTCGCGGATCGCGTGATCGATCAGGTAGGTATTGAGGCCTTCCCGCACGGGTGCGACGCGCTGGGCAAGATCCCACACCGCTCGACCGTTCGTCAGGGCCAGATACCTCAGCCGGTTGGCTGCGCCGTCGGTGGCGATGCTGCGGGCTTTCATTTCACCATTCCTTCTTCGGCGACCCGATCTGTTGTCGACTGCCGGGTCCTGCTCTGAAGTACGTCGCGAGAATTATCGAGTAAATTCATGCGCCTACGCCTCCTTCCTGAACGCGCGATCCATTGTTTATCGAATATGAGCGCCATCGCCGTGACAACCATGCAACGCAACAAGTGTGAACACCGTCCGAGGAGCCGGTCAATACGTGTGAGCTGCAACTTTCGTATTCCATCCCATGGATCACGGACCACGACCTTCTTCTCATAGAAGAGGCGATATTGTCGGCCGAGAATTGTTCTCGGACATATTCTGTCCGGACGCCCGACAGCGAAGGCCGCGTGCATGAACACCGAAGTGCTGCCCCGAATGGATTGGCCCGCCGGTATCACGCTCACGTGGTGCCCGGGCGAAATGTCGCCGGTGTTCGACGGGACCGGGATCGCCGGACTCGCCGCGCGCATTCGTGAGCCGCTGTACCTGCTGGCGGCCGGCGGTGGGGCGAACACCGGTGTAGGAGTCGGCGGCACGATCACCGCATCCGGAGCAGGTTCGTACCGGGTCGTGGGGCTACTGCCGCCGTTGTATCCGGAATGGCTGGGCGACCGGACCTTCGGTGAGACGCACGGAGCCCGCTTTCCTTACGTCTCAGGCGAAATGGCCAACGGGATCGCCACCACGTCCTTGGTCATCGCCATGGCACGGGCGGACATGATGGGTTTCTTCGGCGCCGCGGGCCTCGCGCCCGCGCGCGTGGCCGAGGCTGTCGCGGAACTGGGAGCGGCGCTGCCCGAACGTTCCAACTGGGGGGTGAATCTCATTCACTCGCCCGCCGAGCCGGACACCGAAGCGGCAGTGGCCGACATACTGCTGGCCCGGCGGGTCCCGGCGGTCTCCCTCTCGGCGTACATGGAACTCACCCCCGCGGTGGTGCGGGTCGCAGCGAGCGGGCTGACCTGCGATGCCCAGGGCAGAATCCACCGTCGGCGCAGTGTCTTCGCCAAAGTGTCGCGGCCTGAAGTGGCCGCTCATTTCATGGCTCCCGCACCCGGGGAACTGTTGCGGGAGTTGGTCGATCGAGGTGAGCTCACCGCGCAGGAGGCGGAGCTGGCCGCGCGGGTTCCGGTTGCCGAGGACATCACGGTGGAGGCCGACAGCGGTGGCCATACCGACAACCGCCCGCTGACCGCGATGCTTCCGGCCGTACTCATGTTGCGCGACAAGATGATTCGCCACTACGGATACGATCGGCCGATTCGGGTGGGCGCCGCGGGTGGGCTCGGTACGCCCGGGTCGGTGGCTGCGGCCTTCTCCCTCGGCGCCGCGTACGTGCTGACCGGTTCCATCAATCAGGCCGCAGTCGAGTCCGGGCTGTCCACCGACGGTAAGCAGCTGCTTGCCGGCGCGGGTGCGGCCGACGTGGCCATGGCGCCTGCGGCGGACATGTTCGAGCTGGGGGTGAGACTGCAGGTACTGCGTCGCGGCACCTTGTTTCCCTTTCGCGCCGAGCGGCTCTATCAGATCTATTCGAGCCATACGTCGTGGGCGACCGTGCCCGAGCCGGTTCGCGTCAAGATCGAGAAGGAGTGGTTCCGGGCATCGTTCGACGACATCTGGGCCGGCACCCGCACGTTCTGGCAGGCGCGCGAGCCCGCACAGGTAACCCGAGCCGAACGGGACGAGCATCATCGAATGGCCCTGGTCTTTCGCTGGTATCTGGGCATGTCGAGCCGATGGGCGATCCAGGGGGTGGGCGCACGCCGTGGTGATTACCAGATTTGGTGCGGGCCGGCCATGGGTGCCTTCAATCAGTGGACCGAGGCAGGTTTCCTGGCCGATCCGGCCAACCGTTCCGTCGTTCAGATAGCCCGGAATCTGCTCGAGGGTGCGGCCGTATTCACCAGAGCTCAACAATTGCGCAGTTACGGGGTCGCGGTCCCTGATGCGGCTTTCGCATTCTCCCCGCGTCACCTCCCCTGAAACCCGACTGACCACAACACCCACGGATACAACAATGGAGGTCGATCCCATGGCGGCGAACGAGGCAATTTCGGAAAGCTACTTGGATCGGTATGACGCGGCCACCGCAACCGATCAGCTGCAACTTCTACAGAAATGGTTCGTGACCGATTCGCAGGGCTTGTTCGCCGAACTCCGCGAGCATCGCCCGATCCTGGTGACTCCCGCCTTCACGCTGGTGACCAAATTCGCCGACGTGACCGAGGTGCTCTCACGGGAGATGGTCTTCAACTCCCGCTACGACCCGGCCCTGTGCACCGCGCTGGGGGGCCGGCACATTCTGGCCACCGACGGGGATGTCATCAACTGGCGGGAGCGGTCGCTGCTGCAGGTCATGCTCGCCCCCGAGGACGTGCCCCGGCTGCGTGAGGTGGCCGGTCGTTACGCGGACGAGGCCCTGGACGAGGCGATGCCCACCGGCCGCATCGATGCCGCCGGGGGTCTGGTCCGGAAGGTGATCATCCGAATATGCATGGAGTATCTGGGTTTTCGGGGAGCCGACCCGAACGACCTATCGCATTGGGTGCGGCCCATTCTGATCGATATGGTGACCAATTTCGCCAACGACCCCGAGATGCGGAAGGAGACCGAACACGCCGGCGGGGAAATGATGGGCTGTATGCGAGATCTGGTGGCGCAGCGGCGGGCCGGGATCACCGTCCCGCACCGTGATCTGCTCACCAGATTGCTGAACAGCAATATCGGTGCCGGGCTGGACATGGACGACGAGCGGATCTCGATCAACCTGGCCGGCATCCTGCTGGGCTACGTGGAGAACGGGATGGGTTCCGCGACGCATCTGGTGGAGGAATTGCTTCGCCATCCGGAGCTGCCGTTGCGCGATCTCGCGGAAGACGCGGATCGATTCGACCCGTACGTGTGGGAGGCGCTGCGGCTCAATCCCTTCTTCAAGATGCTGTCGCGAAAGTGCGTGAGCGACTACGTTCTTGCGGGCGGCACACCACGGGAGACGTTGATCCCCGCGGGCGCACTGGTGCTCACCTCTATCGAATCGGCGATGTCCGATGAGGACCAGGTATCCGAACCGGCCGCCTTCCGCCTCGATCGGCCCGCCCATATCCTCCAGATGCATTTCGGCTTCGGCCACCACAACTGTGTCGGCTGGCGGCTCGGCCAGGCGACGGTCGCCGAGTCCGTACGCAGACTCTTCCTGCGTGACCCGTGGCCTCTCCCAGCGCCGGAGGGGGAGATCAGGCGGGGACCGGAAGGCTTCCCGCGGCACCTCGTGGTCGGCCTCGGGAGGCGGCCGTGACCACCGTGGTCGGTCATGACCTACGGCGCGCTGCGCCTTAGGGAGCGGATCATGTCGAAGTCGCGCATCGTTCGAATCGCCACCCGATCCAGCCCGATGGCCCTTGTCCAGGCCGAGCGGGTCGCCGGCGGGCTCGCCGACATCGACGCCGATGTCGCTACGGAACTGGTCAAGGTCACTTCTGCCGGGGACCGCTGGATGGGCGATCTGTCCCGGCTGGGTGGCAAGGGCGCGTTTGTGAAGGAGATCGACGACGCATTACTGGACGGACGGGCCGATCTGGCGGTGCATTGCCTCAAGGACATACCCGGTGATATCCCGCTTCCCGCTGGGCTGGCCTTCGCAGCCTACCCACCCCGCGAGGATGTCCATGACGCGGTGATCACCCGCACCGGTATACCGCTGGCGGACATGCCGGAAGGAAGCGTGGTCGGCACCAGTTCCGTGCGGCGCACCGCCCAGCTTCGCCTGCACTACCCGCATCTGCGGGTGAAACCGTTGCGCGGCAACGTCAATACTCGGCTGGCGCGCCTGGACGAGGGGCAAGTCGACGTACTGATCGCGGCGGTATCCGGGTTGCACCGCGTCGAGCAGCAACACCGGATCACCGAAACACTGCCGATCGGTCTCATGTGTCCACCGATCGGCGCGGGGATCATCGCCCTGGTCTGCCGGGCCGACGATAGTGAGCTGCTCGGGCTGGGCGGCGGGCTCGACGATCTGCACACTCGCCGACAGGCGGAAGCCGAGCGTGCCTTGCTGCATGCCCTGCAAGGGCACTGCAATTCACCCATCGCCGGCATATGCACCATCGACGCGGCCGGGCGGCTGTCGTTGCACGGCAAGGTATTCGAGCTCGACGGTTCGAGATGGCTCGACTCCCATCATTGGGGGGTGCCCGAGGATCCCCGAGCGCTCGGCTTCTTCGTCGGCTCCGACCTGTTGCGTCAGGGTGCCCGTTCGATCATCGACTCCATTCCGCATCGCGGGCCGGTGGCGGGTCAGGACATCCCGAACATCTCGCCGGCTCACCCGGATCTGTCACCCGAAGTCAGGGGGATCTGAACGGAATGATCGAGTTTCTGGCCGAGGACGCGGCCGCATATCCCGGACGGTCGGCGCGAGGAGGACTCGAACCCCTTGGTTCTACCGTCGTCCGTCTTGGGTGAGTATGCGATGCGCGGCAGTGATGGTGGTATGAGTCGCGGAGGTGGGGCCGTGGTTGATGATGTGATGCGCGGCGGTGGTGAGGGTGTGAGCCAGCGTCTTCAGGACCGTCGGGTGTAGCCCGCCTAAGGGGCTTCCATCATCGGTTGTGGCCGTTAAGGTTTCGGCCTGTTCGGCGAGTGCGGTGAGACGGTCGGCGGCGTGGTACAGGGTCGCGATGTCGGTATAGCGCTGTTTCCAGCGTTGAGATCCATTGGATTCGCTGCTGTCCGGGTGGCTGCCCTCGTCGTGGGCGCGGGTACCCAGCTCTTCGGCGGTGGTGGCCGTTCGAGGCGATGCGGTGTGCAGCAGTGCAGTGGTGAGGTAAACGCCTCTGCCGGGTTGGGTGGTGGTCAGTCCATGGTCGCGAAGCTTGCGGAGGGCCGCGGCTGCGGTAGCCATGGCGACGCCGTATGTGGTCATGAGCTCGGTTTGGGAGGGGAGTTTGTCTCCCGGCTGGTAGTGCCCGTTGTGGATGGCGGTGATGAGATCGACTGCGATCTCGGCGGCAGTGGCTCGGTAGGCGGGTTCGGTGGACACACCCGAGGACTCTAATTCAAGCGATCTATAGGCATTGAATTAGCCTGATTCGGAGAGCTTCTCGGAGTGAAATTCCGGTGCGAATGAGACAAATCAGGTTCATGGGTTCGCTGTGTCAAAGGCCCCCTACCAGCAATGCTTCATTGAACGATCAACGGTAGGGAACCTTCGCTCAGTGCCGGCGCTCCCGGCGATCGCACCGCTCGCATCTGTGCCGGTAGATCAAGCCACTCCTGCCGCCGGCGTGTCCGGCCCCGATCCGGCCGGTGTGCGGCTGTGGTCCCGATGCTCCGTCTCGATATAGCAGTCCATTCGATTCAGTCATTCAATTATTGCGACGTTCGGACCAGCTGTAATCCATTGACTGTTGGGTCGCGGCCGAATTACCGTGAATGTCAGACGCTCGGACAATATGAGAATTCCGAATCCCGCTTTCTTCTGACACTGTGTGTCCGCTGTCGGCCTTGCGACTCCTGTTTCTGTTATTTCGGCCTTGCCTGAGGAGAATTGACATGACTTACCCTGATCACGCCGACACCGACGCCGCGGTCGTCATCCGGCTGGGCACCCGGGTTTCCGCGCCGATCGAGCGGGTTTGGGCCTTGCTCACCGACATCGACGGCTGGAACACCTGGCGCCCTGACATCGTCGAATCTCGGATGGCTGAACCGCTGGCACCCGGCTCGACCTTCCATTGGAGTACCTCCAGGCTGGCCGTCGACTCGACGATCTATGACGTCGAAGCTCCGCGCCGAATTCTCTGGGGCGGATCTGCACACGGGATCACCGGCATACATCTGTGGACCTTCGAGACCGATGGTGCCGCCACCCTGGTGAATACCGAGATGTCATGGGATGGCGTGCCGGTTCGGGCCGACCTGGAGAACCAGCGCGCCGGACTCACTCAATCGCTGACTCTGTGGCTCGAAAAGCTCTGTGAGACAGCGGAAGCCGCAGCGTGATCGCCCTACTCGTTTCGTTCATCCGTGGCGTGATGTCACGCCGCGTCGCAGATCATTTTTCAGAAAGAGGTGCATTGTGAGTGCGGAGTCCAACATCAAGACAGTCAATTCCCTTTACGCGGCTTTTGTTCACGGTGACGTGCCCGGCCTCCTCGACACGTTGGGCGAGGACATCGACTGGGCAACCGAGACCACGTCTACGGTGGCGCCGTGGTACGGCAAGCGTCACGGCAAGGAAGCGGTCGCATCGTTCGTCCAGCAACTCGGATCGACGATGGAGGTACAGGACTTCACACCCGCCTTGTACGCGGTCGCGGACTCCGATGTGCTCACCGTAGTGCACTTCCGCGGGCGCAACCGCGCCACCGGCGTTTCGGTGGTGATGGATGTCCATCACCGGTTCACCTTCCGCGGAGAAAAGATCGTCTACTACCGCGGCACCGAAGACACCGCACAGATAGAAGCCTCCTTCCACCCGTCCGGCAAGGGCTGAACCGCCGCAGTTGGTGACACTGGCAAGTCGAGGAGAAACCGCACTTCGTCACCGTGGAACTCGAGCGCTTTCTCGGCGGACGAGTTGCGGATAGAGCAGCGCCGGATCCTCGCCGAGGCGCGCCTTCCAGGCCACAGTCTGCGCATCGGCCAGCACCTCGAAGGCGCCTGCTCGCACACCGTCGAGTGCGCGGCGCGCGATCAGGGCCGGGTCGGTCTTGTCGACGTCGATACCGGCCATCATGTCGGTATCGACGCTGGCCATGGCCAATCCGGTGACCTGGGTGCCCTGATCGGCGAGTTCGACGCGGATGCCGTTTGTCAGCGCCCAGGCCGCAGCCTTGGAGGCGGAATAGCTGTTGGAATGTTCGTAGGCCATCCAGGCCATCACCGACAGCACATTGAGCACCGCGCCACCGCCGTTCGCGGCCAGCACCGGGGCGAAGGCGCGGACCATGCGCAAGGTACCGAAGTAGTTGGTCTCCATCTCCTGCCGGATATCGGGCATCGCGCCGTCCACTAGTTTCGCGTACGTCGACATACCGGCGTTGTTGATCAACAGCGTCACGTCACCCGCCGCTGCCGCGGCAGCCGTGACGGACGCATCGTCGGTGACATCCAACCGGATCGGTACCACCCCGGGCAGATCCACATCCTCCGGATTGCGGGCTGCCGCGTAGATCTTCGCTGCACCCCGGCTCTGCAATTCGGTGACGAAGCGTCGGCCGATGCCGCGATTGGCGCCGGTCACCAGTGCGATCGAGTTCTCGAGTTCCATGACCGCTACGCTAAAACCTAACGTCGGCGTGAGAGGCAAGCCGATCGAGCGTGAAAGACGGCACATCTCATGCGAATCGGAGAACTCGCCTACCGCGCGGGTGTCAGCGTGCGCGCCCTGCGGTACTACGAGGAACAGGAACTACTCATCCCCGAGCGCACCGCCTCCGGTCAGCGCGTCTACACCGAGGAAGCGGTCGAGCGGGTACGTATCTTCCAGCTGTTCTACGCGGCCGGACTCGGCAGCCGCACCATCGCAAAGCTGTTGCCTTGCATCGACACCGGCCGCACCACCCCCACCCAACGCGACGAACTACTCGCCGAGCGCGGCCGCCTCGCCGGCAACATCGCCACCATGACCAACGCCCTGCACCGCCTCGACGACCTGATCACGGCTGCCGACCAACGCACCGAGATACTAGCTGCCGGCACTGGGCTGACCTGAGGGTCTCGAATCGCGTCCTGACTGACCAGCAAAAGCTCGCCGCCCGAATCCTCCTGTCACTGACCGCAACTGACGAAATCATCCACCAATCAGCTAGCGGGGCGCGGAATCTCGAAGCCGTGGCCATTTGGCCGCCGTGAGGTGGGCTCAGCGGTACTCTCGGGGTCCGTCGGAACAAGGGGTGTGGGTTACGAATGGTTGATCGTCTGCCAGATCCATCATCGAGTGCTAGTCGTGCACCGAGTCGTGGGGCGCAGAGGCCCTCGCAAGCGGTTGTCTTCGATGAACTTGTGCAGCGCTATGAGACGGCGTACTCGGATCGGCCCGAGCAGGTTCGGGCTGTTGCGTGGCTCGCCGAGCGCGTCGGCGCCGGTGCGCGGGTGCTGGACGTCGGTTGTGGAAGCGGAGTCCCTACTGCTCGCCAGTTGGTGGACACCGGGATGCAGGTTGTAGGTATCGATATCTCGCCTGCGATGGTCTCGGCTGCCTGCGCTGCGGTGCCCGAGGCTGTTTTCCATAACTGCGATGTCTTGGATTTCGCCGAATCAGGGTTCGATGGTGCGGTCGCGTTCTTCTCATTGCTGATGCTGTCCCGATCCGACATATCGCGGGCACTATCGGTGCTCCGTGGGGCGATCGAGCCGGGTGGATATCTGTTGCTCAGTATGGTTGAAGCGGATCTGGACGACGCGCCGGTGAAGTTTCTGGACACCGATGTTCGGGTCAGTGGTTACCACCGTGAGGATCTTCATCGAGTGGTCGAGCAAGCCGGCTTCGTCGTCCTCGAAACGAAGGTTGTCTCCTACATCCCGGCGATCGACCCAGCTGATCCCGAGATCCACCTCTACGTATTTGCCCAACGTCCTGTGCAGGGATAGCAAGCAGGTAGCGAGCTACCTCGGCGCCGGTCCGACAGTCTGGCTATGGCGGATGCGGGCGTTCGTGGCGCGATGCGTGATTTCGGCGGAGTCGCTTGCTGTACGCCAGGATTGGTCGTTCGCCCAAGCTCTGCTGCGGAGATCGCTACCGTCGTTCAAGACGCTCGGACCCGTCCGTTTGCGGATGTGGTCGCGCGCGGCTGCGGGCACTCGTCTCGTGGTGAGTCTTTGACCGATGGCGTTGCTCTGGACATGCGCGGAATGGCGACAGTGCACCAGATCAGTGAGGATTGCGTCGTCGTGGATGCGGGGGCGACCTGGCGGGAGGTGTTGAGCGCGACACTGCCGTTCGGGCGTATGCCGCCGGTACTGATCGACTACCTCGATCTGACCGTTGGCGGGACGCTCTCGGCCGCCGGCATCGGCGGTGCGTCGCATATTCACGGAACTCAGGCGGCGAACGTAATCGAGCTCGAAGCGGTGACGCCCGCCGGGGAAGTCGTCACATGCTCGCCGACTCGCCGTTACCAGCTTTTCGATTCGTTGCGCGCCGGGATGGGGCGGCGTGGCGTCATCACCAGGGCGAGCCTCCGCCTGATCGCAGCGCCTGAGCGGGTGCTCTCCTGTCGTGCGCGGTACACCTCGGCCGCCGAGCTCATTGCTGCCCAGGGCTGTATCACCGCGGACCACATCTCTGGTCAGGTGAAGTCGTCCGGATTCGAGCGCCAGCGTCATGCAGCGCACCTCACCAGCGGCACGCATCCTGTCATGCCCGGTGAGCAGTCTTCCGGATGCGGTTGCGCACGTCGTACTTCTCGAAATAGGTTGTGTCGTCGTTCCTTCCACGGTGGAGATGCGTGAGCGCAAAGCGCTCGCCGTTCGACAGGACGATCCCCCTGTCGCTGACGCGATCGATGCGGCACTTGATTTCGCCGTGCCTGCTTGCCCAAAAGCGGACTAGCGCATCTATTTTGGCCCACGAGGGCAGCCGATTCATGGACGAGTTACTTTCTCTCACGCTGTCCGCGCAGGCTCAATAGATAGAGTCGCAGCTCGCAGCCGGCCGCTTGGCAGGCGTCGTTGTCATGGGCTTCGAGGAGGGAGTCGATGTCCCGGTCCGAGAACACGGCATGCATGGGCGGTTTCGCGTGCCAGGCCGGATGCTGGCGGATCGAATCCTCGGGATAGCGTTTCGGAATATCTCCCGGGGCGATATAGGGGTGGGTCATGGTCGTCTCCTGTGGCGGCAGCAGGGTGAATGGGAAACAGTCCCAACGGTGGGCAATGGTGTTCAAGGAGGCCGTAGGCGGTGGGACGGTGGTGCATACGGGCCACGTCCATCCGTTGGCATCGCGGATCTCGAGCAGTTGGGAACGGGCGCTGCAATCGTGGCTCGTGTGGCCATGGCCGGCGGTGCAGCCTGCGTGCCGAGCCAGAAGCAATCGGACCTCCAGCGACGTCAACGGTCGCGTCAATGCGATCCTGTAGTGCGAGACAGCGGAATACATGCTGTCAACTTGCGCGGTGTCTACCGCGTGAACGGTGTCTGTTATGGAGCGGAACCCGGTCCAGCTCGACGTCACCGACCACGAGAAATCGATCGCACCCAGTCGGTGGAGTCGCGGAGCGGTCACTACCTACGCACCAATGGATACCGGCCACGAGGAGTAGGCAGGCCATGGCAATGGGGGCAAATGTCCATGCGTCCAAAGGCATTACGGCATCTCCTTGAATGCTGGTTCTGATCTTGGTTTGAAATCCCCGGCAGCTGCTCGCGTGATGGCGCCGCTCGGTTCCATCTGCCAGTAGACACCCAAAATCGCCAAAGTGTGCGCTCACTGTGCGCTACTCACGAAATATGATGGGTGCACACGATGAGCGTGCACACTTTGCACCTGCTCGCTGTGTGCATGCTCGCCATGAGGTCGCACGCCATGAGCAACTCATAGATAGTGAGGTTTACTAAGATGGCCGGATCGACGGTATCTCGCAGAGCATTCGGGAACTTCTTGCGCGGAATGCGGGAGGGTGCTGGAAAGACGGCGCTGGCGGCCGGACTACAAGCCGAGACTTCTCGTATGACCATCGTGCGGTTGGAAGACGGCATGCTGACCAAGATCACCACGATGCAGCTCAAGTGCCTGCTTGATTTTTATGAAGCTGATGAGCGCAGTCGTGCGGAGGCGCTCAATCTGTGGGAGGAAGTGAGAGAGCAGGCGAAAGCCGATAAGCTGCAAGGGAATTCGAAGGGATTCTGGCAGCCGTATGCGGACCAGTACGCCTCTCATTTCCCGCACTATCTGCGCCTGGAGTCTGCGGCCGACCATATGACGACGCATCAATTGGTGTTGGTGCATGGGCTGTTGCAGACAGCTGACTACCGTCGCGCGGTAGCCCGATTGGATGCGCCTGATCTGTCGATTGTCGATACCGAACGCCGGATCGAGCTGACCGCGCGGCGTCAGGAACGCCTCGATGAGACGGGCTTCCGGATGGAAGTTCTTCTCTCGGAAGCCGTCTTGCGTCATCAGCCGGCCGATCCGGCGGTGATGGCTCAGCAAATGCGCTGGCTGGCTGAGGTGGGCGAGCGCGACAACATCAGCATCCGTGTCGTCCCGTTCGGTGTGGGCCCGCACCGTGGGCTGGTGATGCAGTCGTTCACCCTGCTCGAGTTCGCGAGTCTGGGGAACCGGCTGAGCGAGCCCCCGGTGGTATATCTCGAAGGTGCAATCGGGGCGCTCTATCACGATCGGGCGGATGTGATCGAGCGGTATCGCGGGGCGATCGCCGCCCTTCAAGCGGTAGCGTTGAGTGAAGATGACACCCGAAGCATGGTGTTCAGGATGGCGAAGGAGTACGCGGCGTGACCAATCCGCCTGTCCGCAAGTGGTACAAGTCGAGCAGAAGTGAGACGTCGAACCAGTGTGTCGAGGTTTACCAGGACAATGACCGCGTCGGTGTCCGTGATTCCAAGAACCCTGACGGGCCAGAGTTGTTCTTCGCGGCTGGTGAGTGGGACAGCTTCCTAGCCGGTCGTCTCTGGGAACGCTGATCCATCCCCCGAACCTCGAAGGTGGTTAGGGGACGACTTTCCCCGCGTTCACCTTCGACGGTACCGGCGTCACCTGGCCTCAACGACACGCCTGCGGAGTTCACGGTCGGGGCTGTGCAATTGCGATGGTCCCGGCAACCCACTTCGCGGGCGCGAACGGTGGCATCGCCGTCTTCGACCGAGCCCTGACCAGCGACCAAATCCTGCTGATAGCAGAGCACCGCTCATGCTCGGTGGAGCTACGCCGTACTCCCGACAACACCTGAAAACCTTCCGAGCCTTGGCTCTTAGCGCTCGAGGGCATGCAGTTGGCATGCGTTCCAACGGGTTTCAGATCTGGGCTGTTCGATTCAACGGCCTGCCGATGTAGAAGTGGACCGGCTCGCCGTTGGTGAAGGCAACCCAGACACTGCAATCCACTCGCATGATCTCGCCTGTTTCCAGGTCGCGTAGCAGTTGGTAGGAGTAGGGGCGCTGCACATCTGGATTTCCTCGTTCGTAGATCGCCTGAAAGGCGGGGGACTGGTTCACGCACTTGCGCAGAATCGCTCGTGCCTCCCCGTGGCGAGGATCGGCTGCCGCTTGGCGCAGCGAGGTCCCGAGCAGCTCGGTTTCCAGCTCCCATTCCACGAGTACTTCGCGTGGACGTGATGAATCACGGTTCCCCTCCTGATATCCATTGCAGGACAAGCGTACTGTTTGGCGTCGGATATCGCCCGCTGAAAGGTCTGGAACCAGCCGCGGACCGCGCTGACCGAAGCGGCCAATGCGGCAGCTCGGAAGATCAACGGCCCGAGATCATCCCAGCCTCGGCGACCACCTAGGCCGCCGCGTGCCTTCGGGGCATGGGTTCCTCGGCGCGAGGTTTCAGGGTCAACCGGCCACCGCGCTTCGGATGGCCGGTAGCTATCTCATAGCTGAGAGTTTGCGAAGGTCTGGACATGCGCGTGGCCGAAGTATATGTTGAGTGTTCGTTCAAGAAATGAGGCGGGATGGCCGAACGAGGACGACCGCGCAGCTTCGATCGCGAGGCTGCCTTACGTGGCGCGATGGAATTGTTCTGGACTCATGGCTACGAGGGCACCTCGATTGCCGATCTTGCTGCGCTGATGGGTATTCGGGTGGCGAGCCTGTATGCCGCTTTCGGCAGCAAGGAGGAGTTGTTCCGCGAATCGGTGCAGCTGTATTCCCGGACCGTCATGAGGTCGGCGGCCGAGAGTTTCGCCGCGGAACCGTGTGCTCGTAGCGCTGTCGAGCGCTGGCTGCGCCTGAGCGCAGAGGTGTTCACCGACCCAGAGACTCCGAGCGGTTGCCTGGTGACACTGTCTGCGATGACCACCTCGGCGAAGAACGACCCGGTGCGCACCTTTCTCACCGACGTGCGCAGACAGATGCAAGCCGGGATCGGCGCGCGATTGGACCGGGCTCGCCTCGGGGGAGAGCTGCCGGAAACGGTCGACACCGCAGCCCTGGCCGGCTACTACATGACCGTTGTGCTCGGTATGGCGATCCAGGCCCGCGACGGCGTCGGCACTGTTGCCCTCGAGCTGGCAATCGACTGCGCGATGGCCGCGTGGGACCGGCTGGCGGAACCAATCCCGCACTGAAACCGCATGTTCGGCTACATCACCTGGAAGGAAGTATGAAATGGCTACCCTTCTCCCGGCTTACCACATCGGCATCGTCGTCGCCGACCTCGAGCGCGCCATGCTCGAGATGAGCGAAAACCTTGGGGTGGAATGGCATACGCCGTTCAATGCGCCTACACAGATACTCGCCGACGGTGAGGTCGTCAAAACTGTTTCACCGCGGCTCGTCTACTCCAAGCAGGGCCCGGCCTACCTGGAACTGCTGGAACAAGTTCCCGACACCATCTGGGACACACCAGGTCTGCACCACATCGGACTGTGGTCCGATGACGTGCCCAACGAATCGGATCGGCTCGTTGCGGGTGGGTTGCCGCTGGTGCAGAGAGATCTGGACATGGCCACCGGCGCGACGATTTGCTATCACCACACCTCGGACGATCTTCGCCTCGAAATTACTGACATCGGCCGTGGAGGGCCGAGCGTTGCCAACTATCTCAGCGGGGCGTACGACCAACTCCTTCTCGGCAAGTGAACTCGCTTCGCTGTCTCACGCCCCGATCCACGGGCGCGCCGGCCAGATTCCGGGCCGCGCGCCCGCGCCCGGCTATCCCAGTTGGGCGTGTGCGAGGAACTCTCCTACCCCGACTCCGAGCCGGTCGGTGACTGCCGACAGCGCGATCTCCAACGCCTGTCCCACGTGGGGCGAGATCGCCTGCAGGCGAACGAGGCCGCCGCGCTCCAAACCGTCCAGGACGATATCGCAGCAGTAGTGTTCCTCGCCGGTTGGGCCATTCCGGCGCGGTACGCCGATAGTGACGTGGACATCGCTGTCCTGGATTCGCAGTCGCCGAGTGACCAGTAACCGACCCGCCTCGAGTGTCATAGCGAAAGACTATGGGCCAGTGTGGTTCATGCAGCGAACCCTGCTGCGCGTGGCGCAGGTCCGTCCGTGTCGCCGCTTGTGCCCGGCCACGCAGGAAAATCCGATTCCGCCCCCACGCCGGCGGGGGTATTGGAACCTCGCAGAGCAAATCGGCAGCGAATATCTTGCGCGCCATGCACATTGCTGTCACCCCCGCGCTGGAGGAATGGCAGCGTCGTGAAGCGCATCGAAGCGACCGCACGGTCGGCACCGCCGGCCTCGAAGATCAACGGGCCCAAGACTTCCGGCTGCCGGCAGCGCGCCATATTGCCGATGCGGCGCCTTCCATTGGGGTTGGTCCTGCTTCATGGAGGATGTGGAAGTAGTGTGCCACAGTCGATTTGATGACATCGACTGTCCGCTCTGGGCCGAGTCGCAGCGTTGTGTCAACTGCTTGTGCCGGTTGTGATCGTGTTATTGACGGGGCAGTTGCCCTCGTTGCGGCCGCATGCGGTGAAGTCGCAGAGGCGGCACAACCAAGGTTGTGGGCGGTCGGTGGTGCGGGCGGAGCGTTCCTCGGCTCTGGTCCGGGTCACCGTGGTGAGCATCGTGTCCAGCGCTGCCGCAAGGTTGTCGATCTCGTCCGGGGGCAACGCGGACAGTGCGCTCGCCAATGACTTCTCGCGCGCTCGAAGTATCCGTTCAGCCGTGCCCCGGCCATCCCGGGTCAAGACCAGAGAGACGGCCCGCCCGTCCTGTGCTTTGACGCGCTCGGCGAGGCCTTCGGCGACGAGACGGTCGACGAGGCGGACGGTGCCCGAGTGGGTCAGGCCGAGCACCGAGCTCAGCTGCGTTACCGATGCGCCGTCGAGGAACTCGTGCATGGCGGCGAGGGCGGCCGGGGCCGACGGGCCGAGCGTCGCGATCGCTTCGACGGCGGTGTTCATCCGGTCGGCGACTGCGAGGCTCAAAGCGCCCAGGACGTTGGCGGCGTGCTGGTGGCTTGACGGGGTTCGAGACATGGTCCTAGTTTATATGTATGAGTCATACACAGACCAAAAGGGAACACAGCGAGTCGACGGTGGAACCCGTGGAAGCACGGATGAAAAGCGTGGCGAGTCTGGACTTGATCACCGGGATCGAGCATCTCCAGAAGGCGATTCACGCCGGGGGCGTCGACCCGCTCGTGCTCGAGCTGGTTCATCTGCGGGCCAGCCAGATCAACGGCTGCAGCCCGTGTGTGTTCAGTGGCGTCCAGTCGGCGAAGAGACAGGGCGAGACCGAGGAGCGGCTGCACAGCGTGGTTGCCTGGCGCGAGACCCCGTTGTTCACCGAGGCGGAGCGGGCAGCGCTCGCGCTGACCGAGGCCGCCACCCGGATCCAGGACGGTTCGCCGGGCGTGACCGACGAGATTTGGGATGCTGCTGCCGCCCACTTCGACGAGAAGCAGATCTTTTCGATCACCCTGAACATCGCGATCACCAATTTCTTCAACCGGATCAATCACACGATCCGGGAGCCGGGCGGCAAGACCTGGTGAAGCCGGATCTGCCACCCACAGACCACGGCCTGACGCTCCAACGGAGGCTTCGATGCCAGTGACCACGATCAACCCACCGGGGCTGCCCACCCCGAAGGGCTACGCCCACGTCTCAGTGGCGACAGGTGCGCGACTGATCCATATCGCCGGGCAGGCCGCCCACGACCCCGACGGCACGATCGTCGGCCCAGGAGACCTCAGCGCTCAAACCGAACGCGCGCTCGGCAACGTGGCGATCGCGCTCGCCGCGGCCGAAGCCACCTTCGACGACGTTGTGAATCTGACGTTCTATGTTCCCAACTGGGACGAATCCAAATACCCGGCTCTGGCCGAAGGCATCCGAGCCGCAGCAGTCGCGCTGGGCATCAACCCGATCAAACCCGGTGCCCTCATCGGTGTCGCCGGCCTCGGCCGTCCCGAATGGCTGATCGAGATATCCGCCGCCGCCGTGACTACATAACTGGTCTCAGCGATGGCGGATCCGAGTGTTATTGCGGCGCTGGCAGGTTCGTGTGCGAATGCGCGTCATCGTGAGCTGACGCTCCGGACGATGACGACGGCATTTCCGTTGGGATTGGGGTCGAGCTTGCAGTGCTGGGACGGATCGTCGAGCAGCGACGCGAGGTCGAAGGTGACGGTCCCGAGCAATGTGGCCGGCTGCTGCGATCCGCGGTCGTTTTGGACTTCGGCATCAAGTCGGATCTGTTCGCCGCTGTTGACCCAGAATCGGTAGGTACCTGGCCAGTCCGGATTGCTGTTGTTTGCGATGATCGTGGTCTTGGTGAGCGGCGCTCGGGTGTCGGCGCGAGTGAGATAGATGTCGAGATAGCCGTTGGTGCCGGCAGGAAGATTTCGAGCAGCGAATTGCAGATCGAGCGCGGGCACGGGCGACTCCGTTCAGCGGAAGGATCCGAACAACCTGTCGCCACGACACTATGCGGAGCGGCCCGCCTGTGTACGCCAACTGGAGCGGAAATGGCCGAGGAGCGGTTCGAGCCTGCGGGGCCGCCTGCGACATCACAGCAAAACGTCCTGTAGCTGTGCCGTTATGGTGCGGGGGTCCAGGTCCAGTTGCGGATTTCGGGGAGGTCCTGGCCGTGGGTGCAGATGTAGCGGCGGTGTTCGACGAGTTTGTCGGCCATTGTCTGGCGGAGGTAGTCGCCGGTGGCGCCGAGTTGGGGGAGGCGGTCGAGGACGTCGGTGACGAGGTGGAAGCGGTCGAGTTTGTTCTGTACGCGCATGTCGAAGGGGGTGGTGATGGTGCCTTCTTCGTTGTAGCCGCGCACGTGCAGATTGCGGTTGGTGCGGCGGTAGGTGAGGCGGTGGATCAGGGTCGGATAGCCGTGGAAAGCGAAGATGATGTGTTTGTCGGTGGTGAACAGGGCGTCGTAGTCACGGTCATCGAGGCCGTGTGGGTGCTCGCTCGCCGATTGCAGGCGCATCAGGTCCACGACATTGACTACCCGGATCTTCAACTGGGGCAGGTTTTCTCGCAGGATCGATACCGCTGCCAGCACTTCCAGGGTGGGGGTGTCGCCGCAGCAGGCCAGCACCACGTCCGGTTCGGCGCCGCGGTCGTTGCCTGCCCACTGCCAGATCCCGATGCCCTCGGTGCAATGCACGACTGCCTCGTCCATGGTCAGCCACTGCGGCATCGCGCGCTTGCCGGCCACGATCACGTTGACGTAGTGGCGGCTGCGCAGGCAGTGATCGGCCACGGAGAGTAGGCAATTGGCGTCCGGCGGCAGATAGACGCGCACGATGTCGGCCTTCTTGTTGACGACGTGATCCAGAAAGCCGGGGTCCTGGTGGGTGAAGCCGTTGTGGTCCTGTTGCCAGACATGGGAGGCGAGAAGATAGTTCAGCGAGGCGATGTCGTAGCGCCACGGCAGGGTCGCGGTGACCTTGAGCCATTTGGCGTGCTGGTTGAACATCGAGTCGACGATGTGGATGAACGCCTCGTAGCAGTTGAACAGTCCGTGCCGTCCGGTGAGTAGATAGCCTTCCAGCCAGCCTTCGCTCTGGTGCTCGCTGAGCATCGAATCCAGCACTCGCCCTGCGGGAGCCAGTGATTCGTCGCCGTCGACGATGCGGGCATCCCACTGGCGGTCGGTGACCTCGAAGACCGCGCCGAGCATGTTCGACAGGGTTTCGTCGGGGCCGAAGATACGGAAGATGCGATGCTCGTCATTGAGGGCGACCACGTCGCGCAGGAAGCCGCTCAATACCCGGGTGTCCTCTGCCTGCGTCGCGCCGGGCGACGCGACCGCCAACGCGTAGGCGCGGAAGTCGGGCATCCGCAGATCACGCAGCAGCACTCCGCCATTGGCGTGCGGGTTGGCGCCCATTCGTCGCGGGCCCTGTGGTGCGAGTGCGGCCAGGTCGGGCAGCAGGCGCCCGTTGTCGTCGAACAGTTCGCCGGGTTTGTAACTGCGCATCCAGCTTTCGAGTTCCGCCACGTGCTGGGGGTGTTCGGCATCGACGAGCAGCGGTACCTGATGGGAGCGGAACGTCCCCTCGATCCGGAGGCCGTCGACGATCTTCGGCCCGGTCCACCCTTTCGGGGAGCGCAGCACGATCATCGGCCATGGTTGTCGGGTCGCGTCACCGGTCGTGCGGGCATCGGTCTGGATCCGGTGGATCCGGTCGATGACACGGTCTACGACGATGGCCATCAGTTCGTGCATGTGGTGCGGGTCGTGGCCCTCGACGTACTGCGGCGCCCACCCGCAGCCGCGCAGGAACTGGTCGAGCTCCTCGTGCTCGATACGGGCGAGCACGGTCGGGTTGCTGATCTTGTAGCCGTTGAGGTGCAGGATCGGCAGCACGGCCCCGTCGCCGATCGGGTCGAGGAATTTGGTCGACTGCCATGCGGTGGCCAAGGGGCCGGTCTCCGCTTCACCATCCCCGATGACGCAGGCCACGATCAGATCGGGATTGTCGAACGCGGCGCCGAAGGCGTGACTGAGCGAGTAGCCCAGCTCTCCGCCTTCGTGAATCGACCCCGGGGTCGTGGGGGCGACATGACTGGAAATGCCTCCGGGAAAAGAGAATTGGGTGAACAGCTTCTTCAACCCGGCCTCGTCGCGGCTCACGTCCGGGTAGATCTCGCTGTAGGTGCCTTCGAGGTAGGTGTTGGCGACCAGTGCTGGTCCACCGTGGCCGGGACCGGCGACATAGAACATATCCAGGTCGTATTTCTTGATGGCGCGGTTCAAATGCGCGTAAATGAAGTTCTGGCCCGGCGTCGTACCCCAATGCCCGACCACCAGCGGCTTCACATCCGCCAGTGTCAGTGGCCGTTTCAGCAGCGGATTGTCGTAGAGATAGATCTGCCCGACCGACAGATAGTTCGCTGCCCGCCAGTAGGCGTCGATCAACTGCAGTTCATCCTTGTGCAGGGTCGGGTTATCGATGATGTTGGTGGGTTGCATAGCCGACTCCTGAGAGCGGTGAGTGAGGGGCCCGCCGCTCATCGTTGGCGCGGGGGACACACCGCGACGTCACCGCGGGAGGTCGGCCGGCAGATCCGCCGACGGCGCTCGAGACGATCGATCCGATGATGACGATCACGGCAGCTCCTGTAGAGCGTGATGAAGTCAGCCTAGAGCAGTTCCACGGTGCATGTCTACACTGTAGGTCTACAAGACTTCGCTGCGCGGTGATGGCTGGGTCACTCCTCGACCCAGGCCGGAGTAGCGTGAAAAGCGGGGCCTCTCATAGTCACCGGAGGAGGCACGTCATGACCGATTCGCCCGACGCGAGTTCGGCACCGCTCACACCTGGACCGCCGATCCCTGATGAGGATCTGGCGCAGGTCCCCGTCGATCGCAATCCGCTGCGGGCCACCCGCACCGGAAATACGTGGATCGGGATCGTCGTCTTCGGTCTTGTCCTGGTTTTGCTGGTGATCTTCCTCTTGCAGAACACCCAGTCGGTGAAGGTCTCCTACCTCGGCATGAGCGGGCACCTGTCGCTGGCGGTCGCAATGCTGATCGCCGCTGTCGCGGGCGTATTGCTGACCGCGACAACCGGATCGCTGCGCATCTGGCAACTACGCCGACGGGTGCGCCGCTCGACGCGTTGATCAGTTACGTGACAATGGATGTCGGGATCAGCATGACGGGGACCGAGGTCTCCTCGACGATCTTTCGCACCGTTTGTGCTCGTCCGGGCTCCGGCCGCTGTGACCAGCCGAGGATGACCAGATCCATCTGGTCGTCCGCCACCTCGACGACGCTTTCGCCGGGTGCGCCGCTGCGCAGGGTCAGGGTGGGCGCCGGGCCCGGCAGATGTGGCGTGCAGTAGCGGGCCAGGAATTCGTCCTCCCAGGCCGCACGGGCGTGCGCGGCCTGATCCCAGTACGCGGGTACCGTCGAGCTGTCGAAGACGTGCAGCACAACGATTTCCGTCCCCGCGGCACGGAACAGCTGCACTGTTTCCGCGACCGCGTGCGCCGACTCGTCGGTACCGTCCAGCGGCACCAGGACCCGCTTGATCGCGCCACTCGGGCAGGCCTGTTCGGGCACCAGTACGAGCGGCTTCTGCGCACGCTGCGCGATCCGCAATCCCGCACCCTCGAGGGCGATGACGCCGAGCAGCACATCCGGCTCGGTGAGGGCGCGCAGATATTCGTCATCGGATCGGTTCGCCGGCTCCGCGCGCACCGACGCCTCGGTGATATCGGCAAGAGCTCGGGCCACCGCCCGTGACTCTTCCGTCGGGTGGATCAGATAAATATGGGGCATTTCTACTCCTTCCCCATTGTGGGCCACCAGGATTCGCCGGAAACGACGACCGTGGCATGGGTGCCGACAGACACCGGAATCGGTCCGTCGGTGTGCATCGCGACGCCGCCGGTCGTGAGATCGAGCCGGATTTTTCTTCCGAGGCAGTGAAAGCGCAGGCTCAACCGTCGCCAGCGGCGGGGGAGCAGCGGGCGCACCGACAGCACGCCACCTCGCACCCGTATGCCGCCGAACCCGAACAGCATTGCCTGCCACGCCCCGCCGAGGGTGGCCATGTGCAGCCCTCCGGCGGAGGTCGCGGTGCGATCATCGAGATCCAATCGCAGTGCGGGCTCCAGCATGTCCAGGGCCTCCTCGGCCCGCCCGGCGCGGGCCAGGAGTGCCGCGATGGGCGCCTGCGACAACGAGGAGCCGTGCGTGGTGCGCGGGCCGTAGAAGTCCAGGTTCACTGCGAGCGAGCCCGGCGCGACCTCCTCGGGAATCATGTGGTGCAGCATCAGCACATCGGGCTGTTTGATCAATTGCGAGCCGGCGACGCGGGCCTGACCGAGCAGCACATCGGCGGCCATCGGCGGAGGGGCGACCGAGTCGGCGGTCAGCGACTCCAGGTCGAAATACCCGGTGAACTGCTCATAGCGGCCGTCGGGCCGCAGTTGGTCCACGATCCGCTCGGCAAGGTCGCGCCATGCAGCGAATTCGGTTTCCTCCGAGGCTGTTTCGGGCGTGAGCCGCGCCGCGCGGCGCAGGTTCCAGCGGGCCATCACATTGGTGAAGGCATTGTCGTCCACCGATTCGTGGTATTCGTCGGGACCGATCACGCCCTCGATATGTCCGTGTCCCGTCGTATCCACCCGCACCCGCGACGCCCAGTAGCGGGCGGTATCGGTGAGTAACTCCCGTGCGGCACCGGCACCGGTCCATTCCGCGTAATGGTCTGCCGCCCAGGCGATATCGGCGGTGATGTGTTCCTCCATGGTGCCGGTCAGGATGGGAACGGCGGTGCCACCGAGGAACCCGCTGCGCGGGGTGACATCGGTGCCGTCGGCGGCGGACTCCCAGGGGAACCGCGCGCCGGCGCGGCCGTCGGCGGCAGCCCTGGTGTGCGCGGCGGACAGGCGTTTCCGCCGATAGGTCACCATCGCGGCGGCCGCTGCCGGATCGAGGCTCACCATCGCGGGCAGCACGAAAACGTCGGAATCCCAGAACACGTGGCCGCGATAGCCGGAACCGGAGACGCCGCGGGCGCCCACCGCCGACTCGCCGTGCCCACCGGCATTGCACCACAGCTGGAACAGCGCGAAACGCACCGCGAGTTCCGTTGCCGGGTCATCGGGCAGGTCGATGCCGGCGTCATCCCAGCGGCGCGCCCATGTTGCGCGCTGCTCCGCCAGCAGCCCGTCGACACCCCGCGTCCACGCCCGCCGAAGTTCGCGCATCGCCTGCCCGGCCGAGCCGACCGTGTATACCGCCACCCGATCCAGCCGCCCGTCCACGAAGCGCTGGGCTGCGGCGGCAGTCACCGTGCCGATAGCGGAAACCACACGTAGGCAGCGGGTTTCGACACCGGGACCGAATGACGCCATCGGGGCGTCACTCACCCGCGCGTCCGGATCGGCTGCGGGTGCCCGCAGCGGAGGCCCTGGCAGCAGCCGGGAATCACGCGCCCGCACCCGCATTGCGAAGACACCCGGGCGGTCGGCGCAAGCGAACCGCAGACTGTGAAAATCTCGCTCGCCCAGCGTTTCCGCCCGCGAGAGCACACCGTCGGCCAGATTCAGGCACCACCGCGCGGTCGCGGGCGGCGGATCGATATCGACCCGGGTCCACACCGGCCCCTCCAGCAGTTGCTGCTCGGGCCCGGTGCCGGTATACGCGCCCGCCACCAACACACCCGCGGTGTCGCCATCGAGCTCCTCGGGCGTGCCGCGGGTCGCGAACCCGCCGGAGCCGACCGTGAACACCGACGCATCGGAAACGCGGTGCCGCGCTGGATCTTCCCGGACCGCCCAGCGTGGATCGATGCCGGAGTCGCCGTCGACACTCTGCTGCGCCCGCGAAGCCCTCACATCGTCATCGGCCTGTGCGTCGTCCGGCGCGGGTTCGGCACCGGTTCGTATCCTGTCACCGTTCATCGCCTGCAGTCTCGTTTCCGGTGCGCTGGAGGGCTTTCTCCGTGGAGAGTGCGCCACCGCCGGGCGCCACGGCTTGGTGAGTTCAGTACACACCCCTGCGAACAGCGTTTCAACACCGTAGGCCTACGTCTCGAGCGACATGCCGGGTTGCCGCGACGCCATCGCGTATCGTCCTCGGCTCGAACAACTTTCACAGCCCGGCCCGCGCGCTGGATGATGGGCGAAATCGCTTGCCCGGGTTCGTACTCCTCAGTGATCCACTCGGCTCACTATCTGCTGATGATGGGAATTCACGCTCGAATGCCCTGAGCATCATTGTCGAGACATCACTGTTAACATACAGCAGAGAACTACGCTGTAGACCCATGCTTGAGCAGCTGATAGTCTCGTAGTCGTTGCTCGAGACCCGGCGGCACCGATATTTCGGCCCTCGGAAGGATCAGCGCTTTGCCTCTCCTCTATTTGTCGATCACGCCATGACGATCCTCGACAGCGCTGACCACGAACTTCGTCAATCGACGCGACCATGACCGGCGTGCGGCCCGCCAGTGTTGCCACAGAATCCGGCAACGGTGCGAGTCTCGTGCCGTCGACCACCCCTGACGGGCTTTCCGGCGAAGCCAATGCCGAAACTCCGCAACTGCTGTTCCGCGACCTCCGCAGTTCCGCGGCCGGACTCAGTGGCCGTGACGCCGCGGACCGGCTCGTCGTCTACGGCCCCAACAAGCTCACCCGCCGCAGCAAACGCCAATGGCCGCATGAACTTCTGGCCCAGTTCACCCAGCCGCTGGCCCTGCTGCTGGTCGCGGCCGTCGTGCTGGCGGCCGTCAGCGGGAGCCTGGTGCTGGCGGCCGCGATCGTCGCGGTCATCCTGCTCAACGCTGTTTTCGCGTTCTTCCAGGAACTGCATGCCGAGCATGCGGTGGAAGCGCTCGCCGCGTACCTGCCCACACAGGCAAGAGTGTTGCGCGACGGTGCAGCGCTGGACATTCCGGCCGCCGATCTCGTTCCCGGCGACATCCTGCTGATCGAGGAGGGTGACCGGATCAGTGCCGACGCCCGTCTGATCGCCGGAGCCGTCGAGGTCGACCTGTCCACGCTGACCGGCGAATCGCAACCGGTCGACCGCACCACCGGGCCGGGCGATCCGGCCGTTGCCTTGCTGCAAGCCGAAAACATGCTCTTCAGCGGCAGCGCCTGCCTCTCGGGGGAGGCCCGCGCGCTGGTCACCGCCACCGGCATGCACACCGAGATCGGCCGCATCGCCGCCCTGTCCGAGCGCGTCGGCGGCGACAGCAGCCCCCTGGAGATCCAGGTCCGCAAGGTCGCGAAACTCATTGCGCTGGTGTCCATTGCGGTCGCGGCCGCGTTCCTGCCGCTCGGAGCGGCCGCCGGACTCTCGATCACGGCCGCGATCAGCTTCGCCATCGGAATGCTGGTAGCCAATGTGCCGGAAGGGCTGTTGCCGACCATCACCCTGGCACTGGCCGTCGGAGTCCAGAACCTCGCGCGGCGTGGCGCGGTGGTCAAACGTCTTTCCGCGGTCGAGACCCTGGGATCGACCACCGTGATCTGCACGGACAAGACCGGCACACTGACTCAGAATCGCATGCAGGTCACCGATGTATGGACCCTCGCAGGCGCCGCTACTTGCGCGGACGGCGGGGAACTCACCTGGCCCGAGATCACCGCCGGCGCAGCCGATCCCTTGGCCGGGCTGCTGAGCGCCACGGCGGCACGGTGCTGCACCGCTACCGTGTCATCGACCGCTGTGAGCGGGGATCCGACCGAAATCGCCTTGATCAAGCTTGCCGACGCCCGCGACTCGGCCGCGCGCCCCGCGGCCGGTGCCGGTCGCACGGCCCTGTTCCGGTTCGACCCGCGTCTACGGCTGATGAGCACCATCGACACCGACCCCGATACGCCGGGCCTGTGGGTCGACACCAAGGGCGCCCCGGAAGCTGTTCTCGCGCTGTGCACCCGGGTGGCGACCGGCGTCGATCAGGATCGCCTCATCACTGCCGAAGACCGGGCGGCGGTCACCCGCGCGGTCGAGAACTACGGCCGCCGCGGACTCCGGCTGCTCGCGGTGGCCCGACGCCCGCTCACCCGTGGTCGGCCGGTCCCGACCGATCGTCAAGCGGTGGAACGGGATCTGTGCCTGCTGGGCCTGATCGCCATGCTCGATCCGCCGCGCCCGCAAGCGAAGGACGCCATCGAACGCGCCCACCGCGCAGGTATCCGGGTCCTCGTCGTCACCGGCGACAACGGTGACACCGCAACCGAAGTCGCGCGCCAGGTCGGTATCGGCACCGGCCCGGCCGGCAGCCGCACCATCACCGGCGACCGCCTCGATGCGATGACCGACCCGCAACTCGACGACATCCTGACATCGCCGCCGGAGATCGTGTTCGCGCGCTCGTCGCCGGAAGCGAAACTGCGCATCGCGTCGGCGCTGCGCAGTCTCGGCGAAGTCGTGGCCATGACCGGCGACGGCGTCAACGACGCCCCTGCGCTGCGGGCCGCCGACATCGGTGTCGCGATGGGCCGCTCCGGCACCGAGGTCGCCCGCCAAGCCGCCACCATGGTCCTCACCGACGACAACTTCGCCACCATCATCGATGCCGTCGAAGAGGGCCGGCGCGTCTACGACAACGTGCGCAAATTCATCCTCTACATCTTCACCCACGCGGTCCCCGAGGTCGCGCCGTTCGTGCTGTTCGCGCTCTCCGGCGGTGCGATCCCACTGCCCATGACCGTGATGCAACTACTGGCCATCGACCTCATCACCGATACCCTGCCCGCGCTCGCACTGAGCCGCGAACCCGCCGAACCTGGCGCCATGTCACGGCCGCCCCGGCCGAAAACCGAAGGCGTCATCCAGCTTTCGCTGCTGGCACGAGCATGGGGATTCCTCGGCGTCATCTCCGCCGCCCTGGTGCTGACCGGATTCTTCCTCACACTGCACAACGGCGGCTGGCACCTCCATGCCGCCACCGCGGACGGTGCACCCCTGCACCACCTCTACCAGCAGGCCACCACCATCGCCTGGCTGGGCATCGTGGCGTGTCAGATCGGCACCGCATTCGCCGCCCGCACAGACCGTGCCTCGCTCCGCACGATCGGCCTGACCACGAACCCGTTGCTGCTCGGCGCTATCGCCGTCGAGCTGGTCCTCGTCGCCGCACTGACCTACCTGCCGTTCCTGCACCCGATATTCGGCACCGCCGCACCGACACCCAGCCAACTGATCCTGGTACTACCCTTCCCCTTCATCGTCTGGGGCGCCGATGAAATCCGGCGATGGATTCAACGGCGACGACACCCCGCCGAACAGCCCACGAGGTGAATGGTGCTGCCGCGCAAGCCCTGACGAGTTCACGACGCCGCACATTTGGCCGGCTCGATAACGCTCCGGCCTGGTGCGGCTGCCGTCAGAATTAGGGATGGCCGCATTCCGGGTTCTCGTCGTCGGTGCCGGTGTCATCGGGCGAGTTCACGCTTGCCTGTTGGCGGCGGGTGGGCATGATGTCACGGTGCTCGCACGCGGTGCGACTGCGGATCAGCTTGCGCGGGAAGGCATCACGATTGCCGAGCGGTCGCGCACCGTCACACGGCAAGTCCGGATTATCACGGAGATCGATGCGGAGACCTACGACATGGCGCTGATTGCGGTACGCCGGGATCAACGTGACGGGGTGCTGCAGGTGATCGATCGAGTCGATAGCGGAATCGTCATACCGATGTTCAACAATCCGCTCGGCCTTGCACCGCTGCGGGATCGGTTCGGTGCAGACCGGATTGTGGGAGCGTTTCCAGGGGTCGGCGGATACTTGGAGGCCGATGGTTCTGTGAGGTACACCCGGATCCGGCAGCAACCGACCACCATCGAAGGCAAGAGCGGCCGGGAAGGACCTGTGGTGCAGGTCTTCTCGGATGCCGGATGCTCGACTTCCGTCGTCGAGGACATGGATGGGTGGCTCGCGACGCACGCGGTGTTCATTGTGGCGGTCTGCGCGGCACTCGAGCGCGCCGGCAATTCGATTGAGCGGCTCACCGGTAACCGCGAAACCATGCGAACGATGGTGCGAGCTGTACGTGACGGATTCACGGCGCTGGCGAATCGCGGTGTGGCCGTGGCGCCGAGCGGACTGCGGTTCATCCTCACCGAAGTCCCAGTCCCCGCCGCGGCGTTGTACTGGCGCTGGGCGTTGCGAGGTCCGGTGGGCACGGTGGCAATTGCGCCTCATGCCCGCGCAACACGCGACACGGAAATAGTCGCGCTACGTGCGGATCTCGCATCCCTGATCCCACCGGGCATCGCCCGCGAATTCGACCGGCTGGTGCGCGCGGACGATCGGTGAAACCGCCATGGCGGGTCTATCGGGTGCGGCTCGCGGCCAGTTCGATGTTTGCGCGGCGTTCCACGAGCAGGGGAACGAAGTTGCGAACCCTCGCGCCGGCGAGGGCATCACGGGACCGATCGACGATCGCGGCGATTGCGCTCGGTGAGATCTCGGGGTGGTGCCTGGTGAGCTTTTCCAGAACGGATTGGATTTGCGTGGCTTCATCATTCAGCACAAGACAATGGTCCTCGCTCTGAGCAGGAGAACACAGCGCGGTACTGCGGCGACCGCTCGGCCCGCGCGTGTTGTCGGCGAGGTTCGGGCCGATGAGCTCCGAGGTCCTGGCTGTCAGTTCGGCCTGAGCCGTCATGCACTACGTGCCGCAGGTTCTCGCACGAAGCCGTCAAGCCGGCTGGTAGGAGATGATCAGCCGGCCGCGCTCTGGCTGGTCCGACCGGCGCGTGATATGTCCAGTCGGAGAGGAGGTTTGGGCGCACCGGCTTCCTCATTCCGGAATCTGGTGTTGGCTGCTACACGGTCGTTCCGTTTGCGGTTTCGCGAGAGGTGATCCGGTTCGCGCGACCGATCGCGCGGCTCACCGTGTTGCGTACCACGAGGCCTGGTCGGGTGCTGGGCACCATGAGTCTGGAGAGCAGGCCGACGCGTCGCTGCCGCGGTCGCACTTCGCGTCGGAGCCGCGACTCGTAGGTGGCGAAGGCGCGGGCGTGATCGCCGTGGTGGGAGGCGAGTTCTTCGGCAAGGGCATACGCTCCTGCCGTCGCCATGCTGGACCCGTCGCCCAGCAGGGCTGTGGCCGCCGCCGCGTCCCCGAGTAGCACTACCCGTCCGCGGGACCACGAGGGCATCCGGACGGTCGTCAGGGGGTCGAAGAACGGGGCTGGGTGGTCGAGGTAGGCCGCCACGAGTTCCGGTGCCCGCCAACGTACGTCGGCGTAGGCGTCGGCCACGGTTTGCTTGTGGAGAGCGATGTTTTTGCGGTCGTGGGGCGCCGGCCGTGCGGCCCGGAAGGTGAAGATCGCGAGCGGCGTGGTGCGCGAGGGGTGGACGACCAGCATCCGGTTCGGCACGGTCAGCATCGTCAGCTCGCTCGGGTCGTCGATGGCGTCGGGTTCCAGCGGGACGGTCGCGCCGTATAAACCCAGGTCGCTCACGAACTGCCGCTCGGGCCCGAACACCAAACGCCGTATGGCGGAGTGCATCCCATCGGTACCGACCACCAAGTCGAAACGCCGTGGCGCGGACCGTCGAAAGGTGACGTCGACCCCGCCTTCGTCCTGATCGAGTGCGGTGACCGTGTCGTCGAACACGAACTCGGCATCGCCCCGCACCGACCGGTGGAGTACCTCGGACAGGTCGGCCCGGGTCACCTCGACCGTCGGCGACCCTCCCGAGGAGGAAGGAAGTCGCAGGACTGGTTTGCCGGCCGGGTCGAGCAGGGTCAGCGACCGATTGCGGGTGGCGAGCTCGCGCAGCTGCGGCAGGATGCCCATACGCTCGGCGACCGGTATCGCGGGCCCCTTCACGACGATCGCGCTGCCACCGGAGCGCAGCTGCCGGGCATGCTCGACGACGGTCGGCCGGTATCCATTCCGGGCGAGCCAGTACGCGAGCGCGGGCCCGGCGATTCCGGCACCGACTATCAGCACCTCGGGCTTCTTCATGACAAGACCTCTCGGAGCGCGGACGGCTACATGCCCGGCCGTCTAGGTACGATCGATTTCGTACTCGAGTAGAACACGCCTCAGAGGTACGATGCAAGACGTACCTGAAGGAGGTGTCCGTGGCCGGAACGAACCTGGTCGGTCCAGCGGTCGATGCGCTCGAGCTGGGCGTGGTGCTTCGCGCTCTCGCTGACGAGCACCGTCGTTCGGTGATGACGAAGTTGGCCGCCGACCGCACCGACAGCGAGCGAGGCTGTAACTCGTTCGATCTCCCGATCTCGAAGCAGACCCAGACCCACCACTTCCGGGTCCTGCGCGAAGCAGGCCTCATCGACGAGATCGACTACGGCAACCGCAAGGGAATC
This sequence comes from Nocardia sp. NPDC088792, assembly GCF_044750615.1. Classification (NCBI taxonomy): domain Bacteria; kingdom Bacillati; phylum Actinomycetota; class Actinomycetes; order Mycobacteriales; family Nocardiaceae; genus Nocardia; species Nocardia sp. NPDC088792. The sequence goes on along the minus strand of NZ_JBIVKC010000003.1, from coordinate 1,425,023 downwards.
CGCCTACGACGCACGGACATCGAGACCCGATTTCCCGGACTGCTCGCACTCCTGGAAGCCGAACACCAGGACGGTACTGCTCCTCGCTGAACAGAGCCCTCGTCTCGCGGCCAGCTGAGCTGAGCTCGGTCGTTCCACCACGAGCGTTGTGGCCAGTGGCTGTGAAGACGTGGCCAAGCCTCGCTGCAGCAACGAACGAACCGATTACTCAACCAAAGCGTGATCGGATCCAGAGCCGCATCGTCGACACCACGACCCGGGCGGCGTCTACTGGGAGTATCAGCGGATCGATACCCGGCGCTGCGTGTACGGGGCTCGATCCGCAGCATTCGTGTGAGTAGGACTGTCCGATGCGCAACAACGTCCAACCATCCAATCTGTCCCCGGACCCGCGGGCCGACCTGATGGTTGCACTCAGCACCGACCAGCGCGAGCACTGGCAGCACGCCTACGGTGCCCATCCGCACATGTACGGTGACCAACCGTCCGCGCCCGCGCTGCATGCCGTCGAGGTGTTTCGCGCGGCCGGCGCGCGCGATGTCTTGGAACTGGGCGCCGGGCAGGGCCGCGACAGCCTGTACTTCGCGCAGCGCGGATTCACCGTGCAGGCCACCGACTTCAGCGATGTCGGCCTCGAACAGCTACGAGATCGCGCCGCCGCGGAAGGCCTGAATACTCTGCGCACAATGGTGGTCGATGTACGCGACCCTCTCCCGCAGGCGGACGCGTCCGTGGACGCGGTGTTCGCGCACATGCTGCTGTGTATGGCACTGTCCACCAACGAGATCCACGCGCTGGTGAGCGAGATCCGTCGTGTCCTGCGCCCGGGCGGCACTTTCATCTATACCGTGCGCCACACCGGCGACCCGCACTATGGAGTCGGAATCGCACACAGGGACGACATTTTCGAGCATGACGGCTTCGCCGCGCACTTCTTCTACCGCTACCTCGTCGTCGAGCTCGCCGAGGGCTGGCACTTACGCGACATCCGCGCGTTCGAAGAAGGCGAACTACCACGCCGCCTGTGGCGAGTTACTCAGAGCCTGACCGGCTGAGGCGAGCCGGGATCGGACGAAGCTCCGCGCGTCATCGAAAGCGTTGTCTCCCAGCGCAATCCACCGGCGTGGTCGAACCTCCGACCGTGGCGGCTACTCGTGCCGGTCTCGCCAGCTCGGGTTGGTGCGGATATGTCGTGAGCCGCCGGCGTGTTCGTCGAGGTCCCGCTGGACTGCTTTGCCCTCGGTGTGCGGTTGACCCGATGGGCTCGCCGGGGCGGTGGGTCGGACATCGGGCTGGTGGCGGTTCAGTGCAGCCATTCCGACTGCGCCGAGGACGATTCCGGCGATCAGAGCGATGAACATGATGAGCATGGGAAACAACTGATTTCGGTAGTGCATGAGTGTCACGAGGGATCTGGGGATCGTTGATGAGAGCGCGGCGACGGCGTCGATCGTCGCGCGGGGCGATCCTCGGATCTCTACGTTCCCTTCAAGTAGACGCCGCTGGGCACCTGATGTCAACAATGTAGGACTACACTTGAGAACTACAGCGTTATTCCGTCAACGATCAAGATCCGATGTGAACTTATATGAGCACCTATCTGGACTCGCCCAGCCTGCCCTTCCGCCTGCAGTTCTCCGCCGACAAATCCGCGGCGGTGGCCATCGCCGCCCGAGCCTGGGTCGCGCACGGGCAGATCTTCACCATCGCGCTGACCAACCAGTCGGGGAAGGTCGAAAACCGGTACCTAGTAGTGAATTTCGGTGCCATGACCTGCCTGACCGTGCACGACCAGGAGAAGCTCGACGAGCCCGGTCAACAGCGCATCACCTACGCCGCGTCGCTCACCGAAGGCGGCGACCTATCCGTCGAAACCCGATCGCTGTCCGCCCACACCGGTTGAGGCGAACCTGGAATCGGATGCCACCCAATCGCATCCGGTCGGGGTCAGGGTGTCAGTACAGCTAGGCTGCGGTGATCTTGCGGCGGGAGGATGCCGGTGAGGTCGTGGAGTTCGGTAGGGCGCGGCACTGATCGGTGCCGCCGTAGTACCGCGTTGCGCAGTGGGGTGAGGATGATGGCGGCGCCGGTGACGGCCATCCAGGTCGGGAGTGGGTAGAAGACGAGTCGTTCGGTGATGCCGACCTGCAGGCCGAGGGTCAGCAGAACCGTGCCGGTGAGACCGGTTGTGGCACAGAAGGCCGACCATATGGCGGCGAGGCGGCGTTGTTTCCACAGCCAGATCGCGAGCAGGATCAGCACGATGTGGCGGGATACGAGGGCCGGCATGACGGCCAGGCCGTGGATGATGATGCCGTCGTTGGAGGGGAAGAATCCGGTGGCGGCGGTGCTCGCGCCGATGATGGCGGACAGCGCGATGGTCGCCCATTGGCGGCGTCCGTGGGGGATGTAGTCGCAGAATCCGATGGCGCCGAGGATGGTGAGCAGTCCGAGGGCTACGAATGCCGCGTTCATGAGCAGGTGCAATGGTGAGCACATGTTCGGTGTGCAGGCGGTGGCGCCGAGGTCGCTGATGGTGTCGTGGCGGAAACTGTAGCCACCTTGCCAGTCGACGGCGGTCACGATCTCGGCGGCCAGATATGCGAATGCGAGCATCCACGCAATCCCGGCGATGGTATGCCGAAGCTGTCTGACCTTCGCCCGCGCGATGTGATCGCTGGTGTTCACGGGGTGGCGTCTATATCGTGAGGATCGACAGATCTGAGCGGAGGCCGGGGTGTCGCCGTGATTGTCATCTTCGGGCTCGGGACACGCGAATATGCCTTCCGCAGTGGGGGATTCGTTCGGAACGAGGATGTCGGGCCGTTTATCCGGGCGCTTGCTGTTGCTCGTCGTCCGCGGTCAGGTTGAGCCAATAGCACCAGCTGCCGAGCATTTCGGCGCGGTGAGCGAACATGGAGTAGGCGTGGAACAGGCGGGCGCCTTCACGTTGGAAGACACTCCGAAGAGATTGCGCGCCGCTGCGGTAGCGGTCGTCGAGTCTGACATGGAAGTCGTAGTCGAAGTCGCTACCGAAGCAGGAATACCAGGGAAACTCCCAACCTCTGCGTGCCTTGCACTCCTCGATCATGGCCAGCGGCGCGTGAGAGACCGCGACGAAGGCGGTGTCTCGACCCCGCAAGCGGGCGAGCAGATCGTTCGAAACCTCTTCGGCGGCGGCGCTGCAACTCGCGCATTCCGGTGAACCGCTCGGATCGAGCAGGAAATGGCAGACCAGTAACCGGCGCATCCCGCCGAACAGATCCGGCAGCGTGCAAGGGCCGCGGGGCCCGTCGAAGGCATATCCCTTGTCCAGCTTGATCATCGGCAGCCGCTGGCGTTGCGCCTGGACCCGGCCGCGTGCACGAGTGTCTGCTCTGTCCTGGGCCGGGACCTGCAGTGTGAAGGGACGGGTCGCGTCAATTGTTCGCGGTGAACTCATCAGGGCGGTCCATAGGTGTCGAGATTGCGGAGGAGATGATGCGCAGGACCGTCACGACGTCATGAGGTTCGAGCTCCGTGCGCGGGTGCGCACACCGCCTGGCGATTACGGACTGGGTTGGGGCACGTTCACATGGCAGTCGGCGACCTTCGGATTCACGCCGAAATAGTTGAGTGGCCCGGCGATTATGGTGACCGCGATGGTGCTCGTGCTGGCGCAATTGGTCGGTGCGCTGTCGTAGTAGTGGCGTTGCCCGGCGGCGACGGCGCCGATGATCAGCCATATGAGCAGCAGTACTGGGACAAGGCCGCCGATCCTCATGGTCGAACGACTCCTTCCGCGCATTCTTCGGTTTTCGTTTGCATATGTTCTCATCTTCTAATTCCAGGGTTGAATTGTGTAGTGCTGGTGCAGGTTTCAGAAGTAGTGGCTACGGCCACCGACCGCATGGCCGGTCCTGCCCGCCACCATCAGCACCAAGCCGATGACCGCGACGATGATGCCGACGGTGACCAGGATGGGCATGCCGATGATGAGTCCGACGACGAGGAGGATCACTCCGAGAATGATCATGAGTAAATACCTGATTTCGGGAGACGTGAGGTGTCACGCGGTAAGTGGGCGGGTTCGCCGATGGGAGCGCAGTTATCGACTTTGATCGCCACGTGGGCGCAATCGAACGGGTGACTCGCACCGCGTCCACGCGTCGCGGGGCGGTTCGTCAGCTCCCTGCCCGGCGTCCTTGCCGGGGTCATCGGCCGGAGCATCGGCGCCGGCGGTGCAACCGGACCAAATGGGGTGGTTGTGTTGCGTGCTCATCGTCGGCGCCTGTGCTCGGATCTATTGCTTCTATAAGTAGACTCCGCCCAAAACCTACTGTCAACACTGTAGCTCTACATGGGATAGCTACGTTGTATCCAGGTTACGGGTCGGTGCGAGGAGGCAGTGGCTCCTGCTCGGCAGGCTGGCCTTGTTCGATGGCACGCCCGCGGGCCAGCTCGGCGTTGAACGCAGCGCCGAGCAGCACCGCGACGTTGGTGATCCATAGCCACACCAGCAGGATGATCGCGCCACCGAGGGAGCCGTAAAGCTTGTTGTAGGAACCGAAATTGGCTACATAAGCGGCGAATCCGGCCGACGTGGTGATCCACAGCAGCACCGCGAGCACGCAGCCCGGCGCCAGCCACCGGAAGCCCGGCTGTCTCGCATTCGGCGCCACCCAGTACAGCAACGCGATCGCGAGACCGATCAGCACCGCGAGCACAGGCCATTTCGCGACGTCCCAGAACGTCACGACCGTCGAGCCGACACCCAGCCAGTGCCCGAGCCGCACCGCCACCGAACCGGTCGCTACCACTCCCAGCGCGCACAGTGCCACCAAAAGCACCATCGCCACGGTCAATCCGATGCGCAACGGCAGCGTCTTCCACAGCGGCCTGCCCTCTTCGGTCTCGTAGATGACGTTCGCGGCCCGGATGAACGCACCCATGTAGGTGGAAGCAGCCAACAGCGCGAAGATCACACCGAGGATCGCCAACGGCCCCGCCAGCGACCGTGTGCCCTGCAACGCCTTGATGGCATCGACCAGGAACGCCGTACCACTGCCGGGGCCCATATCCCCGATGGTGCTGATCAACGATTGTGTGGCCGAGGGCGGCAGCAGCCCCAGCACCGAGGTGAGCACGATGATCCCGGGAAAGATCGACAACATGCTGTAATACGTCAGTGCCGCAGCCCAATCGGTCAGTTTCTTGTCCTTGAACTGCCTGACGGTGCCGCGCAACACGGCCCACCATGAGCGCCTCTTCAAGTCCGTCGGCCCTGCCGGATTCGGTGCCACCATATCTGCGGACATACCTCGACCTTCCGATCGAAGTCCGCCATACCCGGTAACCACTGGCGCTAATCGCCACCACTGATCGATTCACCGGTGCGCCCGGTTGCGAGGAGGACCGCGGTCAATCCGCGCGGCGGCGCGAAGTCCCTTCGGCCACAGGCCGACTCGAAGCGGTCAGCTCGTGCGACACGTCGCTGGTCTTCGTGACGAGTGTGCTGATCGCCGCGCCGATCTCCGATAGTGGTAGCACGAAGTCGACAGCTCCCGTAGTTACTGCCGCTCGGGGCATGCCGTCGAATGCCGCGGTCGCGGGATCCTGTGCGATGACGATGCCGCCGTGAGACTTCACCGCGCCCACTCCGATCGCGCCGTCGGCACCGGTGCCGGTCAGCACGCAGGCGATCGCCCGTGGACCGTAGGCCTCGGCGACCGAGACGAAGAGCAGATCCGCCGACGGTCGCAGAAAGTGGACGCGCTCGCTGCTCGACAGTCCGAGATGGCCGCTCGGTCCGGCCAGGATGTGCCGATCCGGTGGTGCCAGATACACCGTGCCTGCCTCGATAGGTTCTCCGTCCTCCGCCAGCTTGACGGTCAGGGCGGTAGCGCGGGCGAGGACTCGGTCCAAGATGGTCGGATGGCGCCGGTCAAGGTGCTGGACAACGAGTACCGGTACCGGAAGGTCTCCGCCCAGCGCGCCCAACACCACCTGGAGGGCTTGGATGCCCCCGGCCGAAGAGGCGAGGGCGACAACGTCATAGCCCTCCGGTAAGTGCTGCTCGGGCCTCACACGATGAGCCTATCCCCAGACCGGTGATCCCCCTGGCCGACCGTTCGACAGGCCCGCGAGGTCGCTCACGCTCGCGCTGCGGTGCCGCGTCAACGGGTATGGCGCGGGTTTGAACACCTCGTGGTGAGTCATTACCGGTGCGACCGGACTGGCTCGTCGAAGGAGGACCCGGTGTCTGCTACAGGTTTGGTGATCGTTGTGCTGGTAGTGGTGGTGGTCGCGGCGGCCGCGCTGTTGTTGCGGCCCATGCTGCGCAGAAGACGGCTGCGCGAGAAGTTCGGCCCCGAATACGACCGTGCCGTCGACGCCGCGGACGATCGCCGGTCCGGCGAACGCGAACTCATCGAACGCGAGCACCGGCACGCGGATCTCGAGCTGCGGGAGCTGTCACCGCAGCAGAAACAGCACTACCGCACGCAATGGGCAGGGGTGCAACAACAGTTCGTCGACAATCCAGCCGATGCCATGACAGAGGCCGACGGGCTGGTGACCACGATGATGGCCGACCGCGGCTACCCCACCGAGAACTACGACCAGCAGCTCGCCGACCTCTCCGTCGAACACACAGCGGCTCTCGGTCACTACCGCACCGCCCACGACATCGCGACGCAACCCAACGGCGTCGACGTATCCACCGAGGACATGCGCACGGCGATCGTGCACTACCGGGAGTTGTTCCAGGACCTGCTCGACGACGACACTCCCAACCAGAAGAAGGACGCAATGTCATGAGCATCGAACCCGACCGCACCTACGAACTCCCGAATCATGCAGCACTCGCCGATGATTCGAACCCCACAGAAGCCGCTGACGAGAATGTGCCGGAGCGCGAAGAAGCGCCCAGAACATGGACAGCGCCAGAGAGCCCGACCCGGCCGCACATCAACTCCGAAGCCGTCGCCACCCCCGAGGCGAGCAGCCGCCCCCAGCCCGTCGCCGAACCGGAGCCGGCTGCCCGGCCCGATCGTGCGACCCGCCCCGAGAACGACGACACCACCGCGATCTTCGGCGAAACCGACCTCGAGCGATTGCGGGCGCAGTGGCATGACTTGCAGGGCGACTTCGTGGACGGCCCCCGCGACGCGGTGACGCGTGCCGATGCCCTCCTCGCCGAGACTATCGACCAGCTGACCAACACCTATATCCAACACCGGCAGGCATTGAACAATGAATGGTCACACGATCAAGGCGACGACACCGAGAAGCTGCGTCAAGCGTTGCGCCACTACCGCTCCATGTTCAACAAACTACTGACAGCGTGACTCCGGCATGTTCTGACGCGAAACGCTGCGCCACAAGGCCATTGGCGGATGGCGCCCGGGCTTGCCGGGCGTCATCCGCGGGGCCGCCCGCGGTCATAGCCGGACGGTGCGTCGAAACATCTGGCGCGCCGCAGGCTGCCTCCCCGGAACCGCTGAACCATCCACCGCGTCTTCGAGAGTCCGAGTCGATGGACGTGCCCCTGCACACTTCGATCTCAGGTATCAGTCATGACTGAACTACATCCCCTGGATGCGGGATTCATCGAACTCGAGGACTCCGACCGGCATATCAGTCTCGGAATCGGTGCTGTCGCGATCATTTCCGGGTCGCCACCGGATCATTCGGCGTTCGCCGAAGTTCTCGGCGGACGAGTGGACAGCAATGCGCGCTTGCATCAGAAGCTGCGCCGTGCACTGCTGGATCTGTCGGCGCCGGTGTGGGAGGAGGACTCGAACTTCGATCTGGCGCACCACATCCACTGGACCGCGCTGCCCGAGCCGGCCGACGACGCGGCACTGTTCGACTTCGTCGCGCAGGAGCTGGAGAAGCGTCTGGATCGCGACCATCCCCTGTGGCAGTGCATCGTCGTGGAACGGCTCACCGGCGACCGCTGGGCGCTGTTCGTCAAGGCGCACCACAGCCTGGTCGACGGCGTCTCCGGGGTCACCCTGTTCGGGACCTTCTGCGACGGGGCTGACGCGGTCCCGGAGACTGACGAATCCGACGGCGTGGATGGCGAGCACCCGTTGGCGAACTGGCTCGGCTGGGCGATGAAAGGTATCCGGTTGCCGTTCGAGGTACCCCGGCACGCGGTAAGCATCGTGCGCGGACTCATCCCGGTCGCCGCTGCCGCCGTCGCGCCGGCCAGCGGGTCATCACTCAACGGCGTCATCGGGCAGCAGCGCCGCTACGTCGCTGCCAGGACGTCGCTCACCGAGGTCCGTCAGATCGGCAAGACCTTCGGTACGACCGTCAACGATGTGGTGCTGGCGGCCGTGGCGTCGGCCTATCGCGAGTTGCTCCTGAAACGCGGCGAGAAACCCGCGGACGACACTCTGCGCATCCTGGTGCCCGTCTCCGTGCGCCCCGCCGACGCGAAATATGTTCTGGACAACCGGGTTTCGGTGATGCTGCCGACGTTACCCGTTCACCTCGAGGATCCGGTGCAGCGTCTCTCGGTCATTCACGAGCGGATGGCCGCGCACAAGTCGCGAGGCGAAGCACAAGCCGAGAAGTCGATGATCGCCATGACCGAATGGCTTCCCTTCGCTCCCGTGGCATGGACTCTGCGCTTGCTGTCCCACATCCCGCAACGCGGAATCACCGCCCTGGTCACCAACATTCCCGGCCCCCGCCACCCCCTCACCGTGCACGGCCGCCAGGTCTTGGCCTTACTTCCCATCGTCCCCATCGCAATGCGCCTGCGCACCGGTATAGCCGTCCTCAGCTATGGCGACCAACTGAACTTCGGCATCACCGGCGACTACGACACCAACCCCGACCTGCATCTCCTGGTCGACGGAATCCACAACGCCATCGCCGACCTGCTCACCGCTGCCCGCGCGCACCGAGATTCCCGCCCCGCCGACCCGATCATGCTGCACCCGCACACTTCTCGACCCTGACGCGGATGCTGGTGGAGTGATGGGATGCTTTGTGGTGCAAGTGATTATGAGCCAGTGCGACCGGAGGAATCATGGCCGAGAACTATCGGGAGAATTTCCAAGTCGCACCGCAGTACCTGAATCAAGCAGCGTCTCTCGCTGATGTTTTCCAGGGTGCCATCCATCCCACCGACCTCAGCTTCGACGTCGAGAAGGCACTGCAGATCGCCCGAGATATCCCCCAGAGCTCTGTCCTTCAGGCGTTCGACCAGTTGGTGTTCAGTCAGATCACTCAGGTCAGCGACATGGTGGACGAACTCACCGAGACCGTCCGGACCATGTCCGAGCTCGCGATCGGTTCTCCCACTTTCTGGGCCCAGGTCGCAAGCGCGATTACCGACGTGTTCACCAACCTCTACACCCAGGAAGACGCGATCTGGATCTTTTGGCGCAGAGGGGCTTCCATGAGCACGAGCTACGACTACAACGTGCTGTTCGCGATCCAGAACGAGGAGACCGGCGCTGCCATGGCCGTCCTCCCCATCACCTTCGAGGTGAGTGTCGAACTCCCCAAAGACGAGGTCATGTTCATCACGCTCAACGGCAGTGCCCAGTATGAGGTCCGCATAAAGGCCCTCACCCTCGTCCAGACGCTGCAATCCGGGTGATTACTCCACCGGAAAATTCTCTGTAGAACGTCACTGTAGTCCTACAGTGTTGACACCAGGGTGAGTACGGCGTGTACTGAAGGCGTAACAGACCCGAGCGAATGCTTCGAGGATCGCCATGAGCATCACCATCGACCACAGCACGTCGCGTCAATCGGCTCGGACTGTCCGGGTGGGAGCAGCCCGCCCGCATCGCCGCCCCGACAGCTACGACCATATCGAGCCGTTGTTCGCCGAGTTGGCGGCGCTGGATGCGGCGGATCCGCGCCGGAAAGCGTTGCGGGAGGAGTTGATCGGGCGATGCCTGCCGTTGGCTGCGAACATCGCTCGCAAGTACGCCGGTCGTGGGGAGAACTTCGAGGATCTGCTGCAGACCGCGCGGGTCGGGATGGTGGTCGCGATCGATCGTTTCGACGTCGAGTACGGGGTGCCGTTTCTGTCCTTTGCGATACCGACGATTCTGGGTGAGGTCCGTCGCCACTTCCGTGATTACACCTGGGCGGTGCAGGTGCCGCGGCAGCTCAAGGAAATCCAGGTCCGGATCGGTCCGGCGGTCGACGGGCTGATCCAGCGATTGGGTCACATGCCGACGGTCACCCAGATCGCGGCGGAACTCGGCGCCGACCGCCTCCTAGTCACTCAGGCCCTGATCGCCCGCAACGCCTATCGCAGTTCCTCGCTCGATGCCTGCCTCGAAGACGACCGCCCGCCGCAGTCACTGCTCGATTCCCTCGGTATCGAAGAAACGCAGTTCCGCACGGTGGAGGACCGGATGGCGGTGCGCCCGTTGATCGCAGCGCTGTCCGAACGTGACCGCCGGGTATTGGCCATGCGGTTCTTCGGCAATCAGACGCAGGCCCGGATCGCCGAATCCGTCGGTGTATCGCAGATGCAGGTCTCACGCATCCTGTCCCAAACGCTGAACATGTTGCACGAGAAGGCATTACGCGACTGAAGACCGCCGCCGCCCGCGACGGCCCGCTGCTCGGTTCAGTTCGCCGCCACACCAACCTGCTGGATCAGATCCCGCACCTCGCCGTAGCTGAGATTGGTTGTTACAGTGGCCGTTTCGGTGGACTGGTCGATAGTTACATAGTCGATTTCGTTAATGCCGCGTAATTGCTGCTCGACGGCGGCAGCGCCTTCGCGCGTGACATTGGGCAAAGTGATGGTGTACGTCATATACAGCACATAACCCGTCAGACAGGGTTGAAACCGCCGCTCCTCGCGAAGCGTTCAGAGGGTTTCGGTGTGCTCCATCCGGTGGGCGGGTGCGAAAAGTGACAGCGCGACGTGGGAGGCGTCGCCGATCAGTAGATCGAGATTGTCGAGTACTCCGGTGGTGACCGCGTGGACTTCGGCGAGGGCATGTTCGTCCCCGGCGACCGCCGCGTGCTCTCCGGGGTTCATCGAAATGCCGTCAGAGGCCGCGGGAACGGGTTCGGGTCGGATCTTGTCAGAAGCCGGAAGAATCACTGTAGTCATCTGGTGTAGTACTACGCTGTTGACACCGGGTGGTCGGCGGCGTGTACTTGAAGGAACGGCGATCCGACGGTCCCGCGCGACACCTCATGTACTACCGAAATCAGTTGTTTCCCATGCTCGTTATTGGAGTTGCCCTCCTCATTGCCGGATATTTTCTCGGCATCCCGTTACTGACCATCGCCGGAATCATTGTGCTGGTTCTCGGCGGACTACTGATGGTCGCGGGCCGGACCGGACACGCTGTCGGCGGTCGCCGGCACTACTACTGAGCGCTCCGGGCGTGACCGGCCGCAGGCTGGTGCACCGGAATTCGCCCCACAGTCACGAGATCCCCACAATCCGGCCCGTGAACCGTCATGTCACATCAAGGGAGAGGCGCATACCGATGAGCTTTACGCGCAACAGAACCGGATACCGACGCCGGAACCGCTACGCCGAGGACGAGACCCACGCCAGGCGCCGAGGCTGGGGTAGACGCACGAAAGGGAATCGGCGACAACGTGATTCGAGGTCGCGCCGAGCCGGGCGAACCAGCGGGCTCGAAATCTTCGCGCGGGTGGGTTTCGTAGCCCGTGGCATCGCTTACATCGTCCTCGGTGCCATGGCGATCATGCTGGCATTCGGCGTTGCCAGGCACGAGCCCGATGCCGCCGGAGGCCTGGAGGCGATCGCCACCAAGCCGCTGGGATATCTGCTGCTGTGGGTACTGGTCCTCGGATTCGCCGGGCTCGCCGCCTGGCGACTGACCCAGGCCGCCACCGCGCGGCAACGCGAATCGAGCGGCCACCGCCTCTACGCCCTGGCAGCTGGAATCGCCTACGCCATAGCCTTTTTCAACACTCTCATGTTCGTGGTGCACGGCCGGACGCCGGCCTCCGGGGACGCCACAGCACGCGATCTGACCGCCCGGATAATGAGCTGGGACGGCGGGCGGGTGGTCGTGGCCCTGATCGGCCTGGCCATCGTCGCCGCCGGTCTCGGCTTGGCGCTGCGCGGGCTGCGGATCGAGTTCACCCGGGATCTGCGGATGGGCTGGATGACGCGATCGACCCAGGACATGGTGGTATGGCTGGGCCGCATCGGCTATGTCGCGCGCGGTGCGGTGGTCGTTGGTATCGGAATCGCCGCGCTCGTGGCCGCTTACACCTACAACTCGGCACAAGCCAAGGGCGTCGACGGAGTCCTCCGCGAGTTCGCCCAGACCGCCTTCGGCCCATGGATTCTCATCCTCGCCGCACTGGGCTTGATCGCCTTCGGCATCTTCTCGTTCCTCGAGGCCAAGTGGCGCCGAACCCTCGGCGGCATCCCGGTCTGAATCCCGTTACAACCGATCCCACCTCACCACACGCCTCGATCCACATGATTCCTGCTTCGAGATACGAGTCGAGCGCACGATCGGCAAATACTGGGCGGTCGTATTCCGTGCAGAAAGCACCTGCTCCGGGATGGGCAGCGAGTTCCGGCCAATTTCCCCGAACCGTACAGGCACCGACTACAGTCGATGCCGACAATCGGGTCCCGAAGAGCGGCCGAGTCTCGCCCCCGCCTACCCCCGGGAACCCAGATGACTTCTGCCGCGCCCCTGAGCGCCGGTGACCGATCCGCACACGATCAGCGATTGCGTGGCAATACTGCCGAGCCGGGCAGTGGACCCGCAGATCGCGACGTGGTCGAGGAATTGAGCGATCACCTGATCGACCGCATATTCGCCATCGGGCTGCGAATCCACAACGAGCTGGTGCGTTCGCGGCGTGCCGCCGCGGCGACCGATCGCAGGCACTGCGACACCGTCCCACTCCAGTGCGCGATGGACGAACTCGACCAACTGATCCGCAAGACCCAAGCGTCCGTCGACCAACTCGGCGAAGGTCGGACCCCGCCCCCTGATCAGCCCCCCGTTGGCAACATCGCTCAATAGCCACGGTTGTGAGGGCTCATGTCGAGGGTGTCGCGGTTATTGCCTCGGTCCAGCGGCGGTTGGTTTGCTGGGCTGTTGTTACCAGTTCGGTGTAGGGCTCGTCCCAGGGGTCTTTGAGGCCGAAGCCGCGGTGTGGGTTTTCCAGCCAGCTGCACCAGTGCCAGCCCAGGCACCAAGGGCGGGCTGCGAAGGTGTCGGCGATCATGCGGTATCCGCGGGCGCGGTCGGCTTGGTCGTGGGCGGATCCGGTGCGGTCGGGGCTCATGCGGGTCGGGCACCAGTTGCCGGTGTCGGCGACGAGGATCGGCAGGCCGGTGCGCTGGTGCCAGGTGTCGAATCGGTCGGCCACGGCCTCGATCGCGGTGGGGTCGACCGCGGGGAAGGTTTGCAGGCTCAAGACATCGACGTGGGCGGCGGCGGCTTGGAGGACCGGTTCGGGGATGCCGGCTCGGGTGCCGTAGCGGTCTCCGAGGATCAGGTGGTTCGGGTCGTGGCGGCGAATGGCTTCGGTGGCGACCCGGTAGTAGGCTTCGGCGATTTCGGCCAGTTCGCCAGGGGGATAACCGGTTCCGGTCGGGTGTTGTGCCCAGGCCGGGGCGTCGACCAGGAAGTAGCCGATCAGGTTCGGGTCCTCGGGGCGGCATCGGGTCCGGGCCAGGTGGTCGCACCATTGTGCGAATGCCGGCGAGCGGGGGTCACGGTAGGCAGGGTGGCCGTTCCAGTGTTCGATCTCGGCGATCCGCAATGACAGGGTGTAGGGCAGGCCGCAGTCGGCGACGTCGTCGTCGGGCAATCCCTCGGAGTGGCCGAGATCGACGACGTCATGGGTGGCCGAAAGGCCGCTGCCGCTGATGTATTCGCTGGTCCAGCCGAGTGTGTTGAATCCCCACGCGCGTAGTTCCGGTACGAGTCCCTCGTGCAGCCAACGCCGTCGTAAGGATCCGTAACGGTCGGCGAAGAGGTCGGCGTTGTGGGGGTAACGCAGATTGGTGTCGTCGGCGTGGACGACGCCGATGGACAGGAACGGCTGGCCTTGCGGTGTCAGAAACCGCCAGCGGTCCGAGGTGTCGAGGGCGAAATATCCGTCCGCGGCCATGCTGCCCCTTCTCGATCGCGTACCCGATGGCGCTCCGCCCCACAGAGTACGGACCGCGAATTTGGTGGAACCACCATGGCCAAGCTGACCGTGGGTCGCGAGAACAGCGATACCACCCACATCTACGACGAAGACCACGGCAGTGCGGGCCGGGCTCATTCGGGCACAGCGGTCGCTTACCCTTGCATTTCATGAGCGCTGCCACGGATACGACCGCTGTGATGAATCTGATCGCGAGATACGCGGAATTGGTCGATGACGGGGATTTCGCCGGTGTGGGTGCGATGTTCGCGGACGGGGTGTTCGGCGGCAGCGGGGGCGGTTCGGTCAGGGGTGCCGCGGGGATCGAGAAGATGTTGCGCGGCATGGTGATTCTCTACGAGGATGGAACGCCGCGCACGCATCATGTCACGACGAATATTGTCGTCAACGTCGATGCGGAGAGGAAAACGGCGGTCGGCCGATCGTATTTCACTGTGTTCCAGGCTGTTTCGGATTTTCCGCTGCAAGCGGTGGCGGCGGGGCGCTATGACGATCGGTTCGAACGCTGCGACGGCGAGTGGCGGTTCGCGGAGCGGCGGGTGGATATCCGGTTGACCGGTGACACGAGCCGTCATTTGCGGGTGCGCCCGCCGGCTGCGGAGTGAACACGGGACAGATGGGTGGAGCGTAGATCGGGTGGTCGTTTCGGTGACCACCTGAGCGGCCAGTTGCGTGCCGGCGAGGGTGTGCCGGCGAAGGTCGAGGTAGCGCTCCTGCCCAATGCTCTGCAGGTCGGTGTGGGCATCCAAGAGCACAACCGGTCGGTGGGCTGCGGTCCAGTTCGGCCAGGTCGTTCGCGGGGAACGGTGCGGTGTTCGAGCCCGGCGGCTCGGCCGGCCAGGCGGCGACGCCGTAGGCGAAACACACCAGCGGCATCCACATTTCGGCGAAGTTGCGCGGATCGGGCGCGATTTCGAGGACCGCGAACTGCTCGCCGGCGAAGAACAGTGCACCCAGCCGGTAACCGGCGGGAAGCCATCCTATGGCTAGCCCTACCTCGGGTGGGGTAGCCAGCGGGATTCCCGCTGCGACGCGTCGTCTCGATGATGGTGTCCGAGCCTTTTCACACCTGTCTCGGCGCACTGCGGTTCCTGTGTTCCGCTGTGCCGCCGTGCCTTGCTTTGTGCGCGATCGGAGAGAACGATGTTGCGACCCCGGAAAACAATATTGCCGCGCGTGCTGGCCACCGTGGTGCTGGCGAGCCTGGCGACGGCGTGTGCGCCCGGTCCTGGTGCTCACCCCCGCGCGAGCAGCGCACCGCCTTCCACGTCGGGCACGGCCGCACCGAGTGATACCACCGAACTGCAGCGCGACGCCGACGCGATTCGCGATGTCGGCGTCACCGGCGTACAGGTGAACCTGGTCGCCGCCGACGGCAGCAATGCCGTGGTGACCAGCGGCGTCGCCGATATCGCGAGCAAGAGCCCGGTTCCTCCGGACGGGTATTTCCGGATGGCAAGCGCCACAAAAACGTTCACCGCCACCGTGATATTGCAGCTGGTCGGTGAGGGCAAACTCGCCCTGGACGATACGGTCGACAAATGGTTGCCGGGTGTGGTGCAGGGCAACGGTAACGACGGCACGAAAATCACCGTGCGCCAACTGCTCAACCACACCAGCGGAGTGTTTTACGCGCCACCGTTCGACCTGTCCTCGCCCACCGATTACCGCCAGCACGCCGACGATGCCCCAGCCCCGGCGGAGGTGGTGGCCGCTTCCATGCAGCACCGGCCGACCTTCGCCCCGGGAACCGGCTGGAGCTACAGCAACACCGGCTACCTGCTGCTGGGCCTGATCATCGACAAGGTCACCGGCAAGCCGTGGTTCGAGGAAGTGAACAGCCGAATCATCACCCCGCTCGGCCTGAAACACACGAGCTACCCCGGGGCGGCGACCACGATCCCCACCCCGCACGCCACCGGATATACCCAATGGCCTTCGGGCGGGCTGGCTGACACCACCGACGGCCGGATCGGTCAATTCGCGGATTCGGCAGGCGCGCTGATCACCACGACCGCTGACCTCAACACGTTCTTCCGGGCATTGCTCGGCGGCAGGCTGCTGCATCCCGAACAACTCGCCGAAATGAAGCAGACTGTCGACACCGACGACGAGATACGGTCGGTCTTCCCGGGCGCACGCTACGGCCTGGGCCTGTTCTCGGTGGAATTGTCCTGCGGTGGAAGGTATTGGATGCACGGCGGCGACATCACCGGCTACAAGACCAGGGACGGCGTCACCGACGACGGCACCCGCAGCGTCGTCATCTCCATGTCCACCCTGCTGCAGGACACCGAGGAACATCAACTCGCCCAGGAGAAAACCGCGGGCACACTCATCGATCATGCGCTGTGCCATACCGCAAAGAACTGACCTCCCGACACAAGCCGTTCAGCTGAAAGTTCCGTCGGTCCAGATGGTTGTGGGACAGTCTGGGTGTGTGGTGGATCGCGGTCGCGTTCACAATCGGGCTCGGTGCGTGCTCCGATCGGTATGGATATCACCGTGACGAGCTGTATTTCCTTGCGGCAGGGCGGCATCCGGCATGGGGATACCCTGATCAACCGCCACTGACTCCGATGCTGGCGCGAGCGATGTCGGCGATCGACCCGAATTCCCTGATGTTGCTGCGTGTTCCGGCGATCGTGGCGGCCACGCTCGTGGTGCTCTGCGCGGGCTGGATGGCCGCGGAATTCGGTGGCGGGCGCACGTCGCAGGCACTGGCATCGGGGGCGGTGGCGGCGGGCGAATTCGTCATGGGGACCGGGCATCTGTTGAGTACCGCGACCTTCGACCTGGCGGCATGGTCGGTGATCGTGTTGCTCGTGCTGAAGTTGTTGCGTGAGCACGCTGATCCGCGCTGGTGGCTGGCGGTAGGACCAGCTGTGGGCATTGGATTGCTGAACAAAGCACTGCTGGTCCTGCCGGTGACGGCGCTCGTGGCGGCATTGCTGGCGGTGGGGCCGCGAAAGATCTTCGCCAGCAAGTATTTTTACTTGGCGGTAGGCATCGCCGTATTGATGTGGCTGCCGTACTTGTGGTGGCAGGCTCAGCACGGCTGGCCACAATGGCGGCTCAGTCGCTCGATCGCGGGTGGCTCGTCGGGCACATCCAGCACCCGAGTTCAGTTCGTGCTGTTGCAGTTCGGCCTCATGGGGCCGCTGCTGGTCCCGCTGTGGGCATCGGGGTGGTGGCGGTTGTGGAAGCAACCGCGCTGGCGTGCCTTTCCGCTGACCTACGTGCTGTTGTTCATCGGGTTCCTGGCGGCCGCAGGTAAGGCCTACTACCTCGGTGGGATGTACCCGGTGCTGGAAGCGGCCGCGGCCGTGCCGGTGGCCGACTGGCTCATCGCTCACCGAAGGTACTGGCCCGCAGCGGTTTCGGTGGTTGCCGTGAGTGCCGTGGTCGCGGCGGTGTTGTTCCTGCCGGTCCTGCCCACGAGAGCACAGCGCAGCCCCATCCTGCGCGCGGTGAACTACGACGGCGCCGAAACCATAGGCTGGCCGACATATGTGCGCGAGATCGCCGACGCCCGAAACCGCTACGCCCCCACCGCGGGACTGCTCACTGCCAACTACGGTGAAGCAGGCGCCATCGAGCGCTTCGGCCCCCCGTACGGCCTCCCGACCCCGCACAGCGGACAGAACTCCTACTGGTACTGGGGACCCCCGCCGGGATCGTCCCAAGTACTCACCATCGGACTTCCACTCCCCGCAGTGGAACGGATATGCATCGACCCCACTCCGGCGGGCCACCTCGACAACGGTCTCGGCATCCACAACGACGAACAGCACACACCCCTGTTCGTCTGCACTCCACGCACGTCCTGGACTGAGATCTGGCCACACCTGCAGCGCCTCGGCTGAACCTCGCTCGATCCCTCTCACCACGAGAGTGAAGCCCGGTTGAACGCTGCGTGTAGCTTTTCGCCCTTGTCGACGGGTCCGGCCCCGCGCCACGATGGTCTGGACCCCGGCGGCGTGTGCCGTCGCGATGGAAAGTATTTGTCCGAAAGAGATTTCACCTCGTGCCTGAATACGATATTGCCGACACCGCACGGCGCTCCGGACTGCTGACCCTACCCGCCCTGGGCTTGGCGATCATCTCGCTCCTGCTCGCTCGCACAGCGCACCGGCCCGCGGTGACCCGCCTCGCTATCGCCGCCGGCCTCATCGCGGCGGTCATCTCATTGACTCAGTGCCTCCTCGGATTTCTACTGTCCGACACCACCGCCCCCGGTACCGCGCACGCGCTGTTCGAGGCGCTCAACAGACTCGATGGCGTGAAGATGTTCGCCCTTATCGGTCTCGCCACGGCCGCCGCGATCTCGGGTCTGCTGCCACGGTGGTTGCGCTACATGTCCATCGCGTTGACTGTCGCCATCGTGGCTTCCGGCATCGCTTACCTACTGATGTTGCAGCCGCTGGCTTTCCTCGCCGACATTTCCGGTGTCCTGTTGCTGATCGTCATCGCTGCTCTCGGCATTGTGCTCGGCCTCCGCGAGCGAGGCGCCGCGTCGTAGGCGAGCGAAAGATGGTGTCCTCCGCGCGATCCGCTGGTCTGGGCGATGACCACGCCGTGGGCGGCGGTGATCAGGAGGTTTCGTGTCGGGGATAGGTATTTGGTCAACCACACGGGGCGAGAGTGCGTACCGTGTGGAAGTGGGCTTTTCGGCGACTGCCCGGCCGGTCCGTCGCGATCGGAAGCCGCTCGGCAGCAGCATGTTTCGCTGCGGTTCCCGCTGAATCGACGCCACGAGCCCACGAGAGGACTTCGACCACGGGATGGTGCCTGGTGCCCAGTGATGCAGGGGAGCGTCGCTACCCTTTCGCCGCAGACGGTCTGGATACGAATCCGATCTATGCGAAACTTCGCCGAGAGGAACCGGTTTCGCGGGTCCGACTGCCCTATGGCGGTGCAGGCTGGCTGGTCACTCGCTACGAGGATGCGAAGCTGGTCCTCGCCGATCCACGCTTCAGCCGGGCTGTCACGGTCGGTCGAGAGGATACGCCGCGGGCGACGCCGCAACCGCCGCAATCCGCTTCGCTGCTGAGCATGGATCCACCGGAGCACAGTCGATTGCGCAAGCTGGTCGCGAAGGCCTTCTCCAGCCGCCGAGTGGAGCGGTTGCGCCCGCGCGTTCAGCAGATCGTGGACCGGCAATTGGACGAGATCGTACGGTGTGGCCCGCCGGCGGATCTGGTGCAGGGCTTGGCATCGCCGCTGTCGCTCACCGTGATCTTCGAGATCCTCGGTGTGCCGCCGCAGGGACAGCGCCGGTTCCTGGAACTGGCCGACAGTCAGATGTCCACCACCGCGCACACCCGCGAGCAGCGCGACGCCGCGCGGGCGGAACTGGAGGAGTATCTGGCCGAGTCGGTGGCCGAGCGCCGCGAGCACCCTACCGACGATCTACTCGGCGCGCTGGTCTGCGCGCGGGACGACGACGACCGGCTCACGGAGGCCGAAATGGTGGATCTGGCCATCTTGCTGCTGGTCGCGGGGTACGAGACCACGGCCAACCAGATCGCCAACTTCACCTACACGCTGCTCAGCGATTCGAAGCAGTGGGAATCGCTGTGTGCGCGGCCCGAATTGGTGCCCGGCGCGGTCGAGGAGTTGCTGCGTTACGTCCAGCTCGCCTCGGGCGCACTGTTCCCGCGGGCGGCCGTCGAGGATGTGACCGTCGGTGGCGTGGTCGTGCGGGCGGGCGAGACGGTGTTCGTCGATACCCAGTCAGCGGGTCGTGACGAGGCCGTCTACGAGCATCCGGAGGAACTGGATCTCACCCGAGAGCATCACCCGCACATGGCCTTCGGCTACGGCCCGCACTACTGTGTGGGCGCCCAGCTGGCCCTGCTGGAGTTACACGTCGCGATGAGCTCGCTGCTGCGGCGGTTCCCGGGATTGCACCTTGCGGTGCCGCCGGCCGACATACCGTGGAAGCCCGGCCTGTTCTTCCGTGGGCCGCAGGCACTTCCGGTGAGCTGGTAGAGGAAAAGCGAATCAGGGAGAACGTATCGTGTCGGAACTGAGCTACCCGTTCGTCGTCAACCATGGCAGTGCGGGGTTGACGGTGACAAGCCTGCAGGACCGCGAGGCGGTCCGAAATCGAACTGCTCCGGACGATCTCGTGGCGTTGTGTCGCTCCTTCTATGATCAGGTTTCCCGAACTCTCGACTCGTCCGAGCTCGGCGAGGTGTTGTTCTTCCTGGACTACGGGTACGTCGAGGTAGACGGAAACAACGAGTCCCGGTACGAGATCGCCGAGAACGTGCCCTACCGCGAGGCCGTACGGCTGGCCTACGAACTCCTGGGGTCCACTGTCATCCGCGGCCGCACTGTGCTGGATATCGGTTGTGGCCGTGGCGGACTCTGCCGCGTGCTGAGCTCGGAGTTCGACGCCCGAGTCACCGGCGTGGACCTGTCACCGGTGGCAATAGAGTTCTGCCGGGCGCGGCATGGAGCGCAGCCGAACACCACCTTCCTGGTGGGGGACGCCGGGCATCTACCGCTGGCGGACAACACATTCGATGTCGTCACCAATCTGGAGTCGTCCCATTGCTACGCGGATATGGCGCAGTTCTTGCACGAGGTTCGCCGAATCCTCAGGCCCGGAGGTACTTTCCTGCATGCCGACCTGCTGGAGCCGGGATCCTGGCAGGAAATGCGAACCGAGATGAGCAAACTCGGCCTCATCGTGACCAGCGACCGCGATATCACCGCGAATATCGTGGCGGCTCGGGATCGAGCCGCGGTCCTCGAAGCCCAGGCACCCCGCGAACGCACGCAACTGATGAAGAACTTTCTCGGCCTGCCCGGCTCACTGACCTATCGCCTGCTGCGTGACGGTGCGCTGCAGTATCGGCTGTCGAGGGCGGTTGCCGGTTGAGTGCCCGCCCCTCGTCATGGGTGTCGGCGGATGCCGCGTAGGTATGTGTCGAGCAGGCGCCGGCACCTGGCGTCCCAGTCGGGATCGGCCTGCTGCGGTTGGGCCAGCATCGAGCCGAACACGACGATGTCGCGGGGGATGACGCCGGGACGCAGTGTCCCCTCGGCGATGCCACCGTCGATGATCCGCTGCACGATTGCGTGAATCCGATCGCGGAGCACCGCCGTCTCGGCAGCGGTGACAGGCGGTCCGCCGTGCAGTGGCAGCACCAGGTCATTACGTTGGCGGATCGCGGCATCGATGAACAATCGCAGGGCCTCCGCAGCGGTCGCACCGTCCCGTTCGGCGGTTTGCGCGTTGGCGAGCACCTGCTCGAAGGAGCGGTGCGTCAGATGGTTCAGCAGGTCTTCGCGGGTGGGGAAGTGGCGGTAGAGGGTCCCGACCCCGACGCCGGCCTCGGCGGCGATCGTGGCCATGGGCACGCGTAGCCCGTCGCGATGGAATGCCGTGGTCGCGGCACGGACCAGTTCCTGTTGGTTGCGTAGTGCGTCGCTGCGCAGGTCGCGGGGTGCGGTGGCGTCGGGCATGTGCTCATTCAACCGCTTCCGCTGCGGAAAACGGGAACCTCGGTACACTGAAACGGACGAAATCGTCCGATTAATTCGGGGAGTGCGACGTGCAGGTATTGGCTATCGGGGCGACGGGGCAGTACGCCGGTCTGGTCGTTCCGGCATTGGCGGCCAAGGGATTACAGGTTCGGGCACTCGTGCACGATCCGGCCAAGGCGGATCGGGTGAGCAACCTGGAAGGGGTGCAGATCGTCGGCGGTGATCTGCGTGACCGCGCAAGCATCGATGCCGCGCTCAAAGGTGTGGATGCCGTCTTCCATGTGACACCGGCCTTCGCGGCGGACACCGTCGAACTCGGTGTCGGCATGGTCGAGGCAGCAACCGCCGCCGGGGTCGGGCGATTCGTTTTCTCCAGTGTCTACCATCCCTCGCTCTCACTGGTGAATCACGCGAGCATGCATCCGATCGAGGAGGCGCTGTACCGGTCTCCCTTGGCGTTCACCGTATTACAGCCCGCCATGTTCATGCAGGGACTGGCAGGCAGCTGGGCCACGGCGCGCGAACACGGGATCTTCACCGCACCGTATTCGAAGGACTCGCCGATGAGTTTCGTGGACTACCGCGATGTCGCCGAGGTTGCCGCGATCGCCTTGTCTGGTGATGAACTCGCCTACGGCACCTTCGAACTCGCCGCCGGAGGCGTGGTGACCCGCACCGAGATCGCGGCAATGATGAGCCGCCACGCCGGCCGCACCGTTGTCGCCCAGGATGTCGATCCCGAAGTGGCCCTGGCGAATATGCCCGCAGGGGCGATGCGCGACGGACTCACCGCGATGTTCCGCGATTACACCGCGCACGGCTTCCGTGGCGGCAACAACCTGGTGTTGCGCACCATCCTGGGCCGCACCCCGCGCACGCTGGACGACTATCTCGGCGAACTCGCCGCGTGATCCCTGACCCCCGATCACGGAGAACCCCCATGACTTTCGCGCTCGACCCCGAGATCGCTGCCGCGCTCGAAGCCTACGGTGAGCCGCCGGCGACCCCGCCGATCGGCGATGTGGAAACTCGGCGCACCGAACTCGACGCCATGCTGAATCAGGCCAACAATGTCGCGCAACCGATTGCCGCGCAGGTCGAGATCATCGACCACAAGGTGATCGTCGAGGACGGCACCGCGATTCGAGCCCGCTGGTATCGTCTGCCCTCGAGCGAGAGCCGGGCCGCGGTCGTGTACTTCCACGGCGGCGGCATGATCCTCGGCTCGGTCCCGATCTTCGACGGGCCCGTCTCGCGCTATGTCGCCCACACCGGCGTGCCGATGCTGTCGGTCGAATACCGGCTCGCCCCCGAACATCCGCACCCGACCCCGGTGGAGGATGCCTACGCGGGGCTACTCTGGCTGGCCGGCCATGCGTCCGAACTCGGCGTCGATCCGGACCGCATCGCGGTCATGGGCGACAGTGCCGGTGGCGGTATCGCCGCGGCCGTCGCCATCCTCAGCCGTGATCGCGGCGGCCCGGCGCTCACCCGCCAGATCCTGCTCTACGCGATGCTGGATGATCGCACGACAACCCCCGACCCGTATATCGTGCCGTTCGCGGGCTGGACCTATGACGACAACATCACCGCATGGAACGCGCTGCTCGGCGAACACGCCGACCGGTCGGCGACAGACCCCGCCACCGCGCCCGCCCGAATCTCGGACGCCACCGGCCTCCCGGCCGCCTACATCGAGGTCGGACAACTCGATATCTTCCGCGACGAGGACATCCGGTACGCACTGACCTTGAGTCAGGCGGGCGTACCCGTCGAGCTGCATGTACACCCCGGCGTGCCACACGAATACGACGCCCTCGCATTCGACGCCGACGTGTCACGACGCGCCCTCGCCGACCGTCATCGGGTGCTGAAAAGCCTGTAGGGCAGCTGTTCTCGCGTTGCCCGGTAGCCGGTTCGGGCGCACTATCGAAAACAGGCCTGCCCACCGGTTCGTTGCGGGCCGCGACGTGGAAGGTCCACGTCCGATCGGAGGCGCGCTATGACATTGCCCGCGGAATCCGTTGACACCGTGGCGGATCCGGCCGCGCCGCAAGGAGGATCACCGGCCGTGACGCCGATAGCGATTATCGGGATCGGCTGCCGCTTCCCGGGCGGAATCGACGGTCCCGGCAGCTTCTGGAATCTGATCGCCTCGGGAACCGATGCGATCGGCGACATTCCGGCCGACCGGTGGAGTAGCGGGGACTTCTTCGATCCCGATCCGGCCACTCCGGGACGAACCTTCGTCGAGCAGGGCGGATTTCTGGCGGGACCGATCGACGAATTCGATGCGCGATTCTTCGGCATGTCACCGCGCGACGCCGCGGCGCTGGATCCGCAGCAGCGAGTACTGCTCGAGGTCACCTGGGAGGCGTTCGAGGATGCGGGAATTCCGCTGAACTCCACGGCCGGTGCCGATATCGGCACCTACATCGGCGGGTTCACCTTCGACGCCGCGAGCCTGCAACTGGCCGATGCCAACCAGCATCTGCTCGGCACCTCGACACCGGCCGGAGTCAGCATGACCATGCTGTCGGCCCGGTTGCCGTACACGTTCGACTGGAACGGACCGTGTTTCACCTTGGACACCGCCTGTTCCTCGTCGCTGGTGGCATTCCATCAGGCCTGCGTCGCGCTCGAACGCGGCGAATGCGAGATGGCGGTGGCGGGCGGGGTGAACGTGATGTTCCATCCCGTCGCGACGATCGTGATGTCCAAGGGACAGTTCCTGTCCCCGGACGCGCGCTGCAAGCCGTTCGACCATCGAGCCAACGGGTACGTGCGCAGCGAGGGCGCGGGAATCGTTGTCCTCAAACCGCTTCCGGCAGCCGAGCGGGACGGCGATCATATCTATGCGGTCGTGCGCGGCACCGCGGTCAATCACGACGGGCGCACGCCCGGAACGGCGGTGCCCAGCGTCGACGCCCAGCGGGCATTGATCCGGCAGGCCTATCGGACCGCGGGGATCGAGCCGGACTCGGTGGGCTACTACGAGGCGCACGGCACCGGCACCCCGGTGGGAGATCCCATCGAGGCCACCGCGATCGGCGACTCGATCGGCGACTCGGACCGCACACACTGGATCGGCTCGGTGAAGTCGAACATCGGCCACACCGAGGCCGCGGCCGGGGTGGCGGGGGTGATCAAGGCCAGTCTGTGCCTCGAGCGCGGACTCATCCCGCCGACCCTGCACTTCCAGCGGCCGAATCCGAACATCCCCTTCGATCGGCTGCCACTGCGCGTCGCCACCGAGACCGTGCCGTTCCCACGCTATTCCGAGCTGCGTCGCGCCGCGGTGAACTCCTTCGGCGCGGGCGGCACGAATGCGCACGCCATCCTCGAACAGGCGCGACCACAACTCCGCGCATCCAGAGCGGGCGAGCAGTCACGGACCGGGACCGAAGCGCCGTGGGAAAACAGGCAGGTCCGGACCGGGCCCACAGCAGGTAGCGAGGAGGGGCGACCGCAGACCGGGACCGAAGCGGGTCATCAGGACGGGCGACCGCAGCTGCTGGCCTTGTCCGCGCGCAGCCCGGAGGCATTGCGCGCGTTGGCCGACGCCTACGCGGGCCTGCTCGAGGCGCCGGACGCCCCGGACTTCGCACGGATCTGTCGCGCTGCCGCCCGGCAGCGTGACCACCACCCGATGCGCTCCTTCGTGGTCGCCGACGGCGCGGCCGACGCGGCGCGGCAATTGCGCCTGCTCGAGGTCACCGCACAACGCGCCGGACGGCCCTCGATCGCGTTCGTCTACACCGGGATGGGTCCGCAATGGTGGGGTATGGGCCGCGAATTATCGCAGGACGAACCGGTTTTCGCCGAGGTCGTCGCCGCATGCGATGAAGTTCTGGCCCGGTTCGGGCTGTCGATGGCGCAGGAATTCCGCCGCGACGAGCCCGAATCGCGGCTGACCCGAACCCTGTACGCGCAGGTCGCCAACTTCGTTGTGCAGGCCGGGCTCACGGCCCTGTGGCGGGAATGGGGCATCGAGCCCGCGGTCATCGCCGGGCACAGCGTCGGCGAAGTGGCCGCAGCCTACGCGGCCGGGGTGTACACCCTCGAGGACGCACTGACCATCAGCTTCCATCGCGCGAATCTGCAAGCGCGCCTGGCCGGTCGGGGCGCGATGGCCGCGGTCGCCCTGTCCGCCGCCGAGGTGACGCCCCACCTTGTCGACGGCGCCGAGGTGGCCGCGATCAACGGCGCGACGGCAATCACCCTGGCCGGTGACCCCGACGCCGTCGAGCTGGTGTCCGAACGGTTGCGGGCCACCGGTGCCCGCGTGACGGCACTGCGCGTGGAGGTGGCCTACCACAGCGCCCAGATGGATGAAATCCGCGCACCGCTGGTCGCGGCACTGGCCGGTATCCGGCCCCGTCCGGCGCGAATCCCCTTGGTGTCCACCGTCACCGGCGGGCCGATCGAGGGCTCACACCTGGACGCGGACTACTGGTGGAGCAATGTGCGCCGGCCCGTGCGATTCGCCGACGCGATACGGCGCATGCTCGACCACGCACCGTCGGCGGTGCTGGAAGTCGGCCCGCATCCGGTGCTGGCCCCCGCCATGGACGAGGCCCTGGCCGCATATCCGCGAGAGGTCGCGCTGCTGGCCTCGCTGCACCGCGACCGGCCACCGCGCGCACACCTGCTGACAACACTGGGAGCATTGTATTGCGCGGGCGCCGAACCGGATTGGGCACGGGTGCATCCCGGACCACGCGAACATCTCGGCCTGCCCCGCTATCCCTGGCAGCGCGAACGGCACTGGATCGAGTCGGCCACCTCACAGCGCACTCGGCTGGGCGCGGGCGGTCTCGCGCTCGGCGGACGGCCCGTCGCGGCGACGACACCCGTCGCCGACATCGAACTCGCCCCGGTGAAATTCGGCTACCTCGCCGACCACCGGATCGGCGAGGATCTGATCTTCCCCGGCGCCGGATACGTCGAGGCCGCCCTGGCCATGTTCGCCGACGACACGCCCTGCTTCCTGGAAGACATCGTCTTTCACCGCCCACTGGTGCTCGCGCCGTCCGTGATCACGACCCTGCGGGCCGGCTACGACCCGGCACGCAGGCAACTGCGGCTACACGCCACCACACAGCCCGACGAGCCCGTCTGGACCCTGCAGACCGGCCTCCGGCGCGCCTATCTCGCGGCGCCACCGATCCCGGCGCCGCGTGCCGAGACCCTCGCCGACGCCACCGCGGACCTGCCCAGCATCGATCACGACCAGGTCTACGAGATCCTGGGCGTCGGTAACCTGAACTACGGCAAGACATTCCGGGCCGTCGACGAGCTCTGGTATCGACGGGAGACCGGCGAAGTATTCGCCGAAATCCGCACCGCCACCATCGATACGGCGGGCTACCGCCTGCATCCGGTGCTCCTCGACGCCGCCCTGCAATCCGTGTTCGCCGGCGCACTGCTGCTCGGCGGCGCCGACGCGGCCGGAACCTACGTGCCCGCCCGGATCACCGAACTCCGGTTCTACCGTCGCCCCGGCCGGCAGCTGTGGGTGCACGGGCGCGACCGGCACAGCACGATGCCCGGACGATTCGACTGCGATCTGACACTGATCACCGATGACGGAGAGATCGTTGCGGAGGTCATCGGCCTGCGCGCCCAGCGCGTCGCAGCCGACAGCGACGCACGGCCCTCGCACGCCGAACGCCTCTACTACGACCATGCCTGGCAGGCAACAGAACTCGACCCGACCGGGGACCTCGCAGGCAGCTGGATCCTGATCGGATCCGACCGGATCACCACCGAACTGCACCAGCGACTCACCGACTCGGGCGCCGCGGTCACGCGGGTGACCCCGCAGGCGCGGCATTGGCTCGCACAGGTCACTACCGCACTCGCCGCCGATGCGGCCTGCCGCGGTGTGGTCTACGTCCAGGACACCAAGACCGCCACCGGTCCGGTGTGCACACCGATCACCGAACCGCTGCGCCTGATACAGGCCCTACCGGCCGCCGGGGTGTCATTGTTCCTGGTGACGAGTGGAACCCAGAGCATCGACGCCGGCGACGTGATCACCGACCCGTTCGCCGGTGCCCTGTGGGGATTCGCCCGGGTCGTCAACGCCGAACGCCCCGAGTTGCGTTGCAGGCTCATCGATCTGGATGCCGAGAACCCCGACCTCGACGCACTCGCCGGCGAATTGGCGCACGACGGGCTCGACGAGGTAGCGCTGCGCGGCGGCACCCGCCACATCCGCCGGATCGAACCGGCCGGGGACCGTTCCCCCGCACATCAACTCGGCGTCACCACCGACCGCACCCCGGTCCGTCTCGGCATACACCGCACAACGGTGGACTCGCTGCGCTTCGCCGCCACCACCCGGCGCGCACCCGGACCCACTGAGGTCGAGATCGAAGTCGCTTACGTCGGAGTGAATTTCAAGGATGTGCTGAAGGTGACCGGGCTCATCACCCCGCAGGCCATCGAGGGCAGCCACTCGGGCGAGGCACTCGGGCTGGAGTGTTCGGGCACGGTCATCCGGGTCGGCTCGCAGGTGACCGAGCTACGGCCCGGCGACGAGGTGTTCGCGCACAGCCGCGGCCTGTTCGCCTCCCATCTGACCCTGGACGCGGTGCGGGTGGCGCGCAAACCCGCAGCGCTGTCACTCGCCGAGGCGGCCTCCTTGCTGCCGGTGGTCACCGCGCACCAGGCGCTGGTCCGCCTGGCCGGAGTACGCACCGGGGATCGGGTCCTGATCCATTCGGCCGCGGGCGGTGTCGGGCTGGCCGCGGTGCGTATCGCGACCGCACTCGGCGCGCAGGTGTACGCGACCGCCGGAAGCCGGGCACGACGGGACTTCCTGCGCACCGAAGGCGTTGCGCACGTGGCAGATTCGCGGAGCACCTCTTTCGCCGACGAGATCCTCGCCTGGACCGGCGGCGCGGGCGTGGATGTCATCGTCAACTCGCTGCCCGGCGACATGCTGCACGCCAGTCTGCGTGTGCTGCGCACCTTCGGCAGATTCGTCGAACTGGGCAAACCCGCCGACACCGGTGACGACGGCATCCGCACCCACTCCGTACTGCGGGCGATGTCGTATCACTCCTTCGACTACGACCAGATGATGGCCCTCGAACCGGAATACGTGCAGACCTGTATGAAGGAGACTGCGGAGCTGTTCGAACAAAGCATCATCACCGCGCTGCCGGTCACCGAGATTCCCGCCGAGTCCGTCGACAAGGCGTTCCTCGCGATGGGCGGCCCGGAACACCTCGGCAAGATCGTGGTGCGGATGAGCGGTGAACGCGTCACGGTTCCCGCCGCCTCGCTCCCGCAATCACCGCTCCGCCCGGACGCGACCTACCTGCTCACCGGCGGCCTCGGCGGACTGGGACGCACTGTGGCCCAGCGGTTCGCCGAGCGCGGCGCCCGCCATCTCGTGTTGGCCGGACGCCATGGCGCGGCCTCCGAAGAGGCGGCGCGCACGGTCGCGGAACTGACCGCCGGCGGCGTCACCGTGCGCGTCGAACAGGCCGACGTCGCCGACCGGAGTCAGGTTGCCGAACTGCTGAAGCGGGTGCGCGCGGACATGCCGCCGATTCGCGGGATCATCCACGCCGCAGCCGATTTCGACGACATCGTACTGTCCGAGACCGATCCCGGCCGCCTGCTGGACGCCACCCGGCCCAAGGCTGACGGCGCGTGGAACCTGCACCTGGAGTCCGAACCCGACGACCTCGACTTCCTGGTGTTCTTCTCCTCTGTCGGAGCGCAACTCGGCTCGGTCGGCCTGGGCGCCTACGCCACCGCGAACGAATTCCTCGACGCCCTCGCCCGCTACCGCCACGGCCTGGGACTGCCCGCCACCAGTGTGGGCTGGGGCATGATCGACGAGGTCGGCGTGGCCGTCAGCGGCAATGGCGAGGTGGGCGCGTACCTGCGCCGCAGCGGCCATATCGGCCTGTCCCCGGAAACCTTTGCCGCCGAACTGGAAACGCTGCTGCGCACCCGGCCGGTGGAGGTGTCGGTCGCCGATATCGACTGGCCGCGCTGGGCCCGGGCCAATCCGCAACTGTCGGCCCTGCCCCGATTCCACAGCGTCGCACCGGCCGACACCGCCGACGCCGGCCCGGGCCTGGCGAGCCTGCGCCTGCACGAAGCCGATCCGGGCGAACGTGCCGCCCTGCTGGCTCCGCTGCTGACCCCGCTCCTCGCACAGACGACCGGGTTGACCGAACATCAGCTCGGCGACGACCAGCCCATCGATATCGACTCGCTCACCGCTGTCGGGCTGCGGGTGCTGCTACAGAAGGAACTCGGGGTCTCCGTCCCCGCGGTGAAACTGCAGACCAACCTCACCATGACCGGGCTGGCGGGTCTGCTGGCCGAGGAGCTCGCGCAGGCACCGCTGGATACCTTTGTGCCGGAACGGGATCTGACCGTTCACGAATTCGAGGCGGTGGACGGCCTGACGGTCTACGGTCATCTGGCCGTGCCTGCCGGGCCCGGACCGCATCCGGCGGTCCTGATCTGCACCGCGGGCCCGGGCGGGGCACTGGCCGTGAGCGGCGACTATGCGCAGATCGCTGAGCATGCGCCGCTACACGAGGCCGGTTTCGCCACCTTCACCGTCGATCATCGCGGCGCGCCCGGACACGGTGCGGAATTCACCGACCGCGCCGAGATGGGCGGCCGGGAGATCGACGACATCCTCACCGCGGCACGGTATCTCGCCCAGCGACCCGAGATCGATCCCGGCCGCATCAGCATCGCGGGCACCAGCCGCGGCGCCTATTCCGCACTGCTGGCCCTGGCGCGCAACGAGTTCCGCTGGCATCGCGCCGCCCTGCTGATGGGCCTGTACAGCCCGGAACCGCTCGTCACCGCGGAACGCGCCCACCCGGGATCGTTCCTGCCGCCACACGCGGGGATAAGCCCGGACGACATCGCCGAGCATTTCGCCCACCCACAACGGCAGCCACTCACCATGCTCGACGCGGTGAGCGCGCCCCTGCTCGTCGTGCACGGCGACGCCGACGACATGATCCCGGCGGTCCACGCCCGCGACCTGACCACCCGCGCACAGCAGGCCGGCCTGCCGGCCCGCCTGCACATCGTGCCGGGCCTGGCCCACGACAGCGCCTTCACCGACCCGGCGTGGACCGACCTGTGGCCGGAGATCATCGCCTTCCTACAGGAGTGACCCGGCCCGGGTGCGAGCCATCCCGGCCGGGCGCGCCACCAGCACGGTGGCCTGATCGCCGATCGCGTGCGGCCGGTGCGCGAAATGCTCGCTCAGAGCCGGTTCCAGCGCTCGGCGGATCTCGGCCGACCGCGGATGGCCCTCGAACCAGAAATCGGCCAAAGTTGTTGCCGCGGCGGCGATTCTGTCGTACTGGGAGGTCTCCCGGAAGTGCAGCGCGGACTCGGTGCGCAGCAGTGAGAACTCCGAGAAACCGTGCTCGGCGAAGACCCGGGCGGCCTCGGCCAGGAGGAAACCCTGGTGATCGGGCTCCTCACCGGCTACCGGAATGCCCACGTCGTTGAGCAGACGGACGAGTTCATTGTCGGGTGCACCGCCGATGATGACGATGGCCGCGTCGGGATCCTCGTTGTCACACACTCTGGCGATCTCGTGCAGCGCGCCCTGCAAGTCCTGCGCGTAAGGCAAAACCCATGCGGCCAGCACGAAGTCGAAGGTGCGGTCCGCGAACGGCAACGCCTCGGCCTGGCCGGGATGGACCTCCACGGCCGAGCCGGTTGCCATTTCATCGAGCACGGCAACCCGGTCACGATGGGGTTCGACTGCCACACAACGTCCGGCGTGCGCCGCCACGGCGGCGGTCAACTCGCCGGTACCGCCTCCCATGTCGAGTGCGTGCGCGCGGCCGGCGGCGAGTGCGCGGACGAGGGAGATCTCTTCACCTCGTTCCAGGCGTTCGGTGAAGTTGGTCCAGCCGTCCCGCGACAGCTGGTGCGGGCCGCGATACTGCCGGGGGTGCGTTTCGGCCGGGCCGCACCAGGGATGGGCCACGACAGCCTCGACGTCGAGCTTCGAAGTGGGAACGGACAGATCAGCTGGCCACATTCAGTGCTCCTCGGTGTCGTGCGGACCACCGTGCGGGGTCCGAATCGGGACTCGGCGGTCCGGATGCCCGGTGCCGATCACACTCAGGAAGATGTCGGCCACCAACGCCGGCTCGTACAGTTGTACCTGGTCACGAGCCAGATCGGAGGCCGCGTGGTAGGCGTCGTGGTCGGCGAGAAGGTTCGTGGCGGCCGACCACAAGCGGGTGAACGCCTCGGGCGCGCCCGGAGGCTCCGCGGTCGAATCCGTGACCCCGCCGATGTGCTGCACTTCGTTGCTGCGGTCGAGTTCCACCAGGCAGCCCGCTCCACCGACGAGAACGGGCAGATTCCCGAGCTGGAAACCCGCGACCGGGGTGCCTACCGACAGCGCTTCCGCGGCGACATTGCCGAAGGTTTCCGGCCACACCGACGGGACCATCGCCAGCGCGGCGCCCGCCAGGAAGCCTTGCGCTTCGTCCCACGGCATGGCCGGCAAGATTTCGACCTCGGGCCGTTCTTCGGCGATCGCGAGGCATTCATCGCGGACGGCCTGCTGCATACCGTCCCACAACTCGAAAGCAGCGTCCGCCAAAGCGATCTGCACCGGACGTCCGAGATCGGGCGGCAGGCTGCGAAGCAGCCCGCTCATCCCTTTCACCGGGTCTGCCCTCGTCAACGTTCGAATAGGGCCGTTGAGCCGCAACCACTCCCGAATCTGACGAGACGGCGGAGTGCCGCGCCGGGGGAGCGGATTCGGAAGGACCTGCCAACCGCGCGTGTCGACACCGACGCGCGCATGCTCCTCGATGACGAAAGGACTGACGGCCAGCACCGCGTCCGGCTTGTGCGCCAGACTTTCGTGGATCGATGCGTCCGCCCGGATCAGGTGGGCCATGAGCACCGTGCGCACACCGGCCGGTGCCGGGGCGAGGTAGCCGAGACCCGCCACCGCGTCGGTCCAGCAGACCAGGTCGATGTCGTGCTCGACCAGGATGCGCTCGACCTCGCCACACAGCGCCGCGGGACTCGTGAGCAGCCTCGGAAGATCATCGAAAAGCATGGGGCGGGGCAGCTCGATCGTGTCGAGCCGGACGAGGTCCGCATCATCGGCGCTGGTTGGCGGTCCCGCGGCGATGATGATCGCTCGATGACCACGTGCACGCAGGCCCGCGGCGAGTGCGGCGACGCTGCGTTCGATGCCGGCGGGCTCGTCGGGACCGTAGGGGAGTAGAACGAATGCGATCTTCATCGGTTTCGCTGCCTTTGCCGGTCGTCGAACTGTTGCCACCCGGCCGCCCTGGTCATACAGGATGGGCAGCGGCCGCATCCGTATCCCCAGTCGAACCGCGTGCTGCGGTCGCCGTGATAGCAGGTGTGGGTGTGTTCGACGATGGCGTCGAGGCACTGCAGCCGCTGCGCGAGATCCCAGGTGTCGGCCTTGGTGAGGTTGAGCAGTGGCGCCTCGATCCGGAACTGCGGTTCGTCGAGGGCATGCCGCAAGGCGATTTCGTAGGAGCGAACGAAATCGATTCGGCAGTCGGGATATCCGGCGTCGTCGGTCGAACAGACACCGGTGACGAGGGTGTGGGCGCCTCGCGTCGCGGCGAGCGCCGCGCCGTAGCCGAGCAGCACGACATTGCGTCCGGGGACGAACGAGGAGGGCAGGCCGTGTGCGGCGGCGTAGTCATTGCCCGTTCCCGTGGCGTCGGATCGTGAGTCGATCGATTCGTCGGTGAGCGAGGAGCCACCCAGCTGCCGAAAAGCGGGACCGAGCCCGAGCACGGTGTGGCGGATTCCGGCCCGGGAGGCAAGTCGCGAGGCACAGTCCAGTTCGACCTTGTGGCGCTGGCCGTAGTCGAACGAGACCGCCTCGACCTCGTCGTACTCGGACAGCGCCCAGAAGAGGCAGGTTCCGGAGTCTTGCCCGCCCGAAAGCGAGACCAGCGCTTTACGTTTCATCGCGACCTCATTCCGATTGCCGATACCGCTTCGGCGCGAGTGCTCTGTTGTTCGCGGATAAGCCCGCGCGCAGCCGTGGTGAGGGTCGTCGTGCCCGGAGCCTGCACGCCGCGCACTGTCATGCAGAGATGCTCGGCTTCGAGCATCACCAGCAGACCGGCCGGCGCCAGGTACTTTTCGATCGCGTCCGCGATCTCGATGGTCAGGCGCTCCTGCACTTGCAGGCGGCGCGCGAACGTGTCCACGACTCGCGCGATCTTGGAAAGGCCGACTATCCGACCATCCGGAATGTAACTCACGTGCGCCGTGCCGATGAATGGGAGAAGGTGGTGCTCGCACAACGAGTAGAGGGGGACGTTTCGAACCGTCACCATTTCCTCGTATCCGGCGGAGTCGAATGTCGTGAACAGCTCGTTCAAGTCGGTTTCGTACCCGCGGGTGAACTCGTCGATTGCTTCGGCGGCACGTCGAGGAGTATCGGCAAGCCCCTCCCGATCGGGGTCCTCTCCTTCGATGCCGGCCAGTATCGATCGGAAGGCAGAATATCGCGGGTTGGCTGTCAGGGTCTTGTCATGGTTTTCGATCAGCACAATGTTACCGTCCTTTCTCGTTGCCCCATGCGATAACGTGCAATTGGGGTAGAACTTTGCAGTCTTTTGCGCGCGGATCACCGGCGACCAGTTCGCACAGCCACCGGAAACGGCTCGCCACTCCCGGCAGGGGTAGCGAAGATCCGATATCGGTTCCGGAGGACAGGAAAAGCGGAAGTAATGTTCCATCGGCGCGTCGATGATGCTCTCTGAAATGAAACGCGAATTCGACATCCGCAGAGTCGAAGCAGACCACTTTGAGATAGATATCGCGTTTCTCGAAGTCCGTCTGCGTAGCCGCCGACATGAATCTCGCGGACTGACTCACGGCCGCCGGCGTGGCCATTCCACTCGAGGGCGGTTTAGGGCTGATCACCAGCCGGTCGACGTCGCGCAGCCACTCCTTCCAGAGTGACCCTTGGGTTTCGACGCTGACCCGCATACCGGCGTCGTGCAGTTGGTGGACCAGGAATCCCAGTTCGTGCATTGCCGGATTGCCGCCGGAGAGGACCACCAGCATGCCGGTGGGGTCGGATACCTGCTGCCGCAGTTCGGCGACGATATCGGCCTCGTCGAGCCTGCGCGCCTCCCGCCGGACCGTCGCCGGGTCGACCGCGTGCATGGAGTCGCACCAGGTACACCGGTAATCACAACCACCGAATCGCACGAACAGGCAGGGCATGCCGGCATCGGGGCCCTCGCCCTGAATGGTCGGACCGAAGAGCTCGATCACCGGGTGATGGCGGATACCGGGACGCCGGTCGGTCGCGGCGGCGGTCACGACAGCCGCCAGTGGATGGTCGCGCGTGATGTCGGAGTTTCCCAGAGAGAAACCGAGGTGATGGCGATCCCGTTCTTCTCGAAAGTCTCGCCGATCCATCGGACGATGTTTTCCGCCGTTGTCGGCCAGCAGCCCAGTTTCCCGATGCTCTCGTTCAAGTTCCGATGATCCAAGTATGGTTCCACCGACGTTTTCCATACTTGCGACAGATCGGCGAAGTCGAGGACCATGCCGTCGTCCGAACGTCCACGGTCCGGCTGTACCGGGCCACTCACCGCGACTTCCACGGTGTATGTGTGACCGTGCTCGTTGCGGCATTTTCCGGCATGATTGGGCAAATGATGTGCCGCGTCGAACGTCCATTTCTTGCTGATTTCGACGAACTGTTCCACGGCTGCGTCACGGCGTTCCGGTAAAAAGATATCCTGTGTCTTCTCGTCGTTCATCAAGAGATTTTCCTTCGGGTCGAATATGAATAACTGGAAGCAGATCCGTCAACGGTGTGAGTCGGCGAGAAGGCGGACGGTTCTGATGTCCACGACCTCCGCGCCGGCGCGACCGGCGGCCTCGATACCGGCGTCGCTGTCCTCCAGGACGAGACACCGAGTGGCAGGTACGCCGAGACGTTCTGCGGCAAGGAGAAACAGATCGGGGGCCGGTTTCCCGGCCGAGACGTCGTCGAGTGAGACGACTGCGCAGAACAGCCCGGCCAGGCCGACATGGTTCATGGTTTCGGTGATGATGCCTGCGGTGCTGTTGGAAGCCACCGCGAGAGGCTTGCTGCCGTGCCGGTCACGTGCCAGGTCGGCGACCCAGGTGATCTCCCGGACGAGGTCCAGGTGCTCGAGATAGCCGGCATCGCAGCGGGCAACGAGTTCGTCTGTCGGAGTAGCGAGAAGGACGCCTTGATCCTCGGCGAGCCAGTCGATCTCTTGCCTGGTGGACATGCCAGGGCTCGACGTGTACCACCCGTAATCGACAGTGATGCCCTCCGGGGAAAGGGCGTCACACAGCGATCGATAGTGTGCGGCGTGGCTGTCGACCAGCGTTCCGTCCCAATCGAACAGGATGGCCGAGGCCCTATCGAAGGCATTGGACAGGTTATGCACGGTGCTTCCTAACTATTACTTTCTCGTGCGGGGCATTCGGCAGCGGCTTGTTCTGCAGCACGAAAATCAGCGCGGCGCCGAGAAGTAATGCGGGTACCAGGAGAAAGGCCGGATGTACGCCCGTGCGCTGGGCCAGCGCGCCGAGTGCCAGCGGCCCGAGCATCGCGGCGCCACCTTCGCCGAGCGCGACCCATGCCATCGCCTGGTCCGGGCGCCCGCCCGAGCGGGCGATGACACGGGAAACCGTGAGCGGGAACTGCATTGCCATGCCGAGGCCGCACAGCACGATGCCGATCCCTGCCACCATGGGCTGCCGCACGGACCAGAAGAGAACGAAACCGGCCAGGTTCACTACCAGGCTGCCGGCCAATAGCGTGTCCTCGCCGGCGATGCCGGTCCAATGCGCACCGAGGAGCCGCCCGCCCGCCATCCCGGCAAGCATGAGCGTCACTGTCATGGTCGCTGCCGACTGCGAGAGGCCGTCGAACTCGGAAAGATGCTGCGATGCCCAGAACGTCATACACAGCTCGACGACGGTGCACAGGAAGAACAGCCACCACGCGGTAGCGAAGCCGCGGGGGAGTCGTCCGAAGCGAGTGTGGGGTTCGCGCGGTGCGGGCAGTGGATCCACTGTTCCCAACCGCACCTGTCGTGACCAGAGCAGGACGGCGAGGGTGAATGGAACAACAACGAGCAGGCCTGTGCGCCAACCCGATCCGAGCAAAGCAGCAAGCCCCAATGAGAACGGCGCGAATACACCGACTCCCACACTGATTCCATTGGCCTCGCTGATCGCTGTGGTCGCCCTGTCACCGTGATGGTCGGCAAGGGATGCCGCCGTCATATTGACCACGACATTTCCCCCGTAACCGGCCATCAGTGCGCCGGTCAACGTTGTCGGCAGGGAACGGCCGGCGCAGTACACGCACGCTCCGGTCACGAGAAAAAGCAGTGCCATCTGCTGCGAACGAGTGCGGCCGAGCAGGCGGGCGAGGCGTGTGTTCGACAGGCCCGCGACGATGGCACCGGCCGCGAAGGTCGTGCCGTGCAGCGCTGCCACACCGTCGGGCAGCGCGAGATCGTGCCCGAGCAATGGCACAGACGGACCGAAGCCGTAGAGGAAGTAGGCGAAGGCCGAGAGTTGCGCGTAGAGGGTCCAGGTTCTGCGGTCCCGTATGAAATCCGAGATCGGCTCAACTGGTGGACATTCAGTCGCTCCCATCGCCCTGACCTCCGGTTTCGGGTCGATATGCCGGGCCGGGGTGCACGGCATCGGCGCCCACGAACGTGTAGTTCCCGGCGAGGAGCCGCTCGATGATTGCGGGCAGTGCTGCCACCGTCTGCGAGCGGTCGCCGCCGCCGTCGTGCAGCAGCACGATCGGTCCGTCGTGCAGCCGGGCGGTGACCCGCTCGGTGATCGCCGCGGCCCCCGGCGCGGCCCAGTCCCGGCTGTCGTTGTCCCACAGCACACAGGTCAGGTCGCGTTCGGTGAGCCAGTCCAGTACTTCGGGCCGGCCGGCCCCATAGGGCGGGCGCACCAGGCGGGGCCGCGACCCGGTGGCCGTGGATATCGCGGTGGCGGTCGCCTCGATCTGGAAGCTGAATTCGTCCGGGCCGAGGTCGGGCAGAAAGGGATGTGACCAGGTGTGATTGCCCAGCGTGTGCCCCTCCTCGGCAATGCGCCCCACCGTGGCCGGGTAGCCGGCCGCATTCAACCCGATACAGAAGAAACTGGCCGTTACCCGGTAGGACCGCAGAATGTCGAGGATCCGGTCGGTATAGGGCGGGCACGGGCCGTCGTCGAAGGTCAGCGCGACCCGGCGTGGTTGCCGCGCACCGTATTCCGGCTGTCTGTCACCGGGAGTGCCATGTCGCGGGAGTCGGGCGGGTATGTGCAGGTAGTGGTCGGGCGCGTCGGTGCGACCGCCGAGCGTGCCCGAGGACAACGCCAGTCGGGTGATCGCGGCCGGGTCGTGGGCAGCGGCCTTGGCCAGCGTTGTCGCGGGCACCGAACCGTCGACCGGCCGGGTGGGCAGCAACCACGGATCGGCGCGGTACACGACCAGACCCGCGGTGAGCAGATGCAGGTCCAGTGTTCCGTTGGTGCTGTCGATGACGCAGCACAACTCGTCGTCGGCGCTCGCCGCGTGTGCGCGCAGAAAGGCGATCAGGCCGTCGAGCGGACCGGGCGGGAAGTCCCGGGCGAAGATCTCCTCGCCTGCCGCGTCCACTCCGGCGGCGCGGTATCCCACCGGTCCCCAGGAAATTCCGCAGAAAAGCATCGAGTCCTCCAGAAAGCACTGCGGGGCAATGGAATTCACTGACCTGACCGATCGATTGTGCCGGTCTCGTCGGTCAGCTGGTGTGGCGTTGGTAGAGCGTTCCGGCGCTCCAGATGCGGTCCACCTGTCCCCATTGGATGGCCGAGACCACGTCCGGGAAGAATCCGCAGCCGTTGAGATTGGCGCTGGTATTGCACAACACCGGAATCCCGCTGAGCCGTCGGTACTCGAGGAGCACCTCGCCCAGTACCGGGTCGTCGGCCGGGTCGACCGTCTGCAGCCGGGCGCTGCCGTCGAGGTGCACGACCGCCGGGATGCGGTCCACCCAGTCCGGGCGCACGTTGTGGTCGAAGAGCATGTAGGGGTCCGGGACACCCGGGTCGAAGATCTCGGGGGCGGCGTCGACCAGGCAGATCGGGGCGACCGGACGGTAGGGCTCGCGCGCCTTGATCCGGTTGAGTTCGTCCTTCATTCCGGGATCGATCGGCGCGGCGAGGATACTGCGCCCGCCCAGGGCCCGCGGCCCCAGCTCGGCGCGCCCGTCGAGTACCACCACCGGATCGCCGGTCTCGTGTAACAGCCCGGCCAGTTCGGCCGGTGAGCAGACGGTTGCCGACCAATCGGCCGGAATGTCCAGTGCGGGAAGCAGTTCGGGACCGAGCCGGGTGGACCAGTCGATGGCCGACAGTCCGTCGTGCGCGATCCGGCCCAGGGCCGCGGCGCCGATGGCCGAGCCGGAGTCATTGGGAAACGGGGGCACCCACATTTCGCGGACGGCCGGCAGCGCGCGTAATGCGCTGTTCCACTTGATGTTCAACGCGCAACCGCCGGTGAAGCACAGGTTGGCCGGGCCCGTCGCGCCGGCCGCGCGCAGCGCGCCCGTGATCCGCTCGCAGAGCAGGTCCTCGAAGAACTGGTGGATTCCGGCCAGCACGTCCTCATCGGATATCGCGGCCGGATCGATCCGGTTGCGTACCGCGGCGTAGAACTCGTGCACCGGCGGCACGGAAGGTTCGAACGGGCTGCCGAATCCGCCGGTGTTGCGCCGATATTCGACTGCCTGGTCCTGATCGCTTTCGAAAATGCGGTGGAACTCCTCGCGCAACACCGCGAGCACCGGTTCGCGGGGTGTGCCGAGCGCGATGTAAGCCATGAGTTTCCCGGCGACCGTCAGGTCCCAGTCATCGGCGTCGCCGGGTTTACGGAACGGGCCGAAATGCTGGCCGGCGATCGCATAGGCGTGTCCGAGCAACGGGAACAGGTCACCGAGATTGCGCACCCCGGTGTCGGGATGCACCAGATACAGGGCCGGAAACAGGCCGCCGTCCCACACGAGCACGAACGCGGGCTCCCCGCGCTGGGCGAAAGGGCTGGTGCAGTAGGTGCTGGACACGTGCCCGGCGGCGTGTGTGTAGCTCGTGTAGCGGTGACTGTTGCCGTCGATGGTGAACTCGCCGGAGTAACCCGGCGCGAGCAGGTCCGGGCAGGCCTCGCACTCGCGGTACGGCGCGACGATGACCTCGACCGGATTCCCGTTGTCGAGCGGGGCGAAAAACAGCGGCGCGGGGCGGTCGCCATCCCAGCCGTCGATCACCCACTCGTCCACATCCTCGGGTTTGTACCCGAAATCGGCGAGTACCCCGGGAATGACGCCGAGGTCGCCGATCCAGGTGTAGCGCTTGCCATTACCGATTTTTTCCATCTCGACGCTGAACACCAGCCGGTCACCATCGATCAGCGCCACGGCGCCGTCGTGGGTGAGCTTGAGCCCGCAGATGATCATGATTCCGCTCCTTGTGCGAGTTCGTGGTGTTCGGCAAGAGTGGCCGCGACCACGGCGATCAGGCAGTCTCACGCCGTCGCCACCGGCCGGTATCCATGGTCGAGGCGCAGCGCGCCGGCCACATCACGGCATGACCCGAAGTGCCGGCCGGCGAGCACCGAGATACCTGGCCAGCAGTGGGCCGACCGACCTTCGGGGGCCTGCCGGCTGTATCTCGGTGCGGGCCGTGATGTGCGGCCGCCTCCACAGCCGCACTATTGGTCGACGAGGTCCGGGGAGTTTCCTGCGCGTGACCGTAGGCACCGGCGGTATCGATCGGCGCTCGATGCGCATCGGGCACGCAGGGGTCGGCCAACCACAACATTTCTTGGGAGCAGCGATGTCACCGCAACGCGAGGACCGGCCGCGGATCGCGGTCGTGATCCCCACCTACAATCGATCCGCGCTACTGCGCAGCACGCTCACGGCACTGGCGAGGCAGCGGATTCCGGTGAGCGAGTTCGAGGTTGTGGTCTCCGACGACGGCTCCAGCGACGACACCGCCGCTGTGGTCGCCGGCTTCGCCGACACGCTCCGGCTGACGTACCACTTCCAGGAGGACCTCGGCTTCCGGGCCGCAGCCGCTCGAAACGCCGGGGCCCGGCGCACCTCGGCGCCGATCCTGCTGTTCCTCGACGCGGGCGAGGTGCCGGGGCCGGACTTCCTGTCCGCCCACCTCGCCGCTCAACTTTCCGGTTCGGCCGTGGTCGGGTACATCTTCGGCTACCAACACCAACCGGACGGCCCGGTCGCCGCACTCGACGACACCGCTTGGACGCTGCCCCCCGAACAACTGGTCCGGCAGTACGGCGATTCGCCGGAGTTCCGGGATGTCCGGCACCTCGCTTTCGAGCGTTTCGCCTTCGATCTGGGTCGCTGCATCGTTCCCTGGCAGTGGTTCTGGTCGGGGAACTGCTCGGTGCGCGCGGCGGACTTCTGGGCGGTCGGCGGGTTCGACGATGACTTCCGCAGCTGGGGTGGCGAGGACACGGAGTTGGCATACCGGTTGTTCAGGCACGGCGCGCGATTCGTCGTGAGCCGCGCCGCGTGGGCCATCGAGATGCCCCACCCCAGGACGACCGTGGCGAACCTGGACAGCGGCGGCGTGAACCTGCTGAGGTTCCTGCACAAGCACCCGGACACCGTGGTCGAACTCTGGTGGGCCTGGTTCGCCCGCGAACAACCTACCCACTTCCGCATCCGGCACGAGTGGAACGTCGAGGACGAGTACCTGCTCGTCCTCGACGCGGTCGCCGCCGCCCGATCGATCGATGTCAGCGGCGAACTGGCGAAGCTGCGTCAGGTCGCGGGAAATGCCCGGATCGCGGTGCTGGGCTGCGGCGACGACGTGCCGGATTGGCTGGCCGGCGCCGCGCTGTTCGACTTCGACCGCGAGGTCGTCGAGAACGCCGAGCACAAGGTGAGCCATGCCATCGGCGTGCGCACCGCCCTGCCGGACAATTCGGTCGATCTCGTCTTCGTCACATCGAGGCTGCGGACATTGTGGGACCGGTGGGGGAGCGAAATCCGGGCCGAGGCGCATCGGATCGGCCGTGATTTTCTCAGTGCCGCAACGTGACTCGGGTGAGTAGCCGGCCTCGACGTCTGTCGGGGCCGGTCTCCTTTTCAGCGCAATGATTCTCGATGCCGCGAACCGGACCGGGGTGAGCATCGGCAAAGATGATGCGGCCCTACCGGGCCCGCCGGAAGCGGACCGGTAGGGCCACCTTGCTACCCGAGTACCTTTTCGGCCGCGCGGGTGAATTGTTCAGCGGCGGACTCGATTTCGGTGGCGGTGCTGCGGACGGTGACACCGAAACCCGCGCCCAGGTAACTGTCGGAGACCCCTACGGACACGGCCACGCTGCGGGCCAGGATGTCGTCGGTCAGCGGCAGACTACCCACCCGGTAGTCGGGTACATCGGTGCGTGCCCGACCGTGGAACGGTATGGACGAGCCGTCGGACAGTCCGGCGAGTTGCGGCATATTGCCGTA
Organism: Nocardia sp. NPDC088792; assembly: GCF_044750615.1. Lineage (NCBI taxonomy): Bacteria > Bacillati > Actinomycetota > Actinomycetes > Mycobacteriales > Nocardiaceae > Nocardia > Nocardia sp. NPDC088792. The sequence continues at coordinate 1,382,808 of NZ_JBIVKC010000003.1, read as the reverse complement.
GTAGTGCCGGCCCGACTCCACCAGCGTGCGGGTGCCGAGCGTGGCGGCGAGTTCCGCGGCGGCGGTGGCTGTGGGCAGCTGGTAGACCAGCAAGGTCCCGCATTCACCGGCGGGATCGTGCAAGATCCGCCGCTGCAGGCCCGGTAGCTCGGGGATCAGGCCGACCAGACGCTGCTTGGTCGCGCGGACGGAGTCCAGCACGGTGTCGAGCTTGGCGAGCTGAGCTGAGCCGACCGCGGCCGTCAGCTCGCTCATCCGCAGATTGAGTCCGAACAGGATGTCCCCGCCGGTGTTGTCGCGGTCGGCGCGCAGCACCGACCACCCTTGATCCTGAAAGGCGTAGGCCCGCTGGTAGAGATGGCTGTCGCCGGTGAGGAGCAGTCCGCCCTCGCCGCTGGTGATCACCTTGAACGGATTGAGCGAGAACGCGCCCAGCCGGCCGATCGTGCCGAGCCGATCACCGCGATAGCCGGCGCCGCAGGCCTGCGCGGTATCTTCCAGCAGCGCCAGCTCGTGCCGGTCGGCGATCGCGCGCAGCGCGTCCATATCGCAAGGGGCGCCGAGCATATGGACGGCCATGATCGCGCGCGTGCGCGGGGTGATGCGCTCCTCGACGTCGCGGGGATCCAGGGTCAGCGAGGCGTCGACCTCCGCGAGCACCGGGGTGGCGCCGCTGTGCACGATGCTGCCGATGGAGGCGATGAAGGTGTAGCCGGGCACGATCACCTCGTCGCCGGGACCGACGCCGAGCGCGGCGAGGCCGGTGAGCAGCGCCGAGGTACCGCTGTTCACGGCGATGCAATAGGGGGCGCCGAAGATTTCCTGTGCGGCCAGTTCGAGTCCGCGCACGAACGAGGTCTTGTCCGGGACGTCGTAGGCGTACCGGGTCAGATCCCAGCTCTGCAGTACCTGCTCGACATTGGCTTGCTCTTCTGCACCGAGAAATGCGTATCCGGGTCCGGGCATGGGAAGGTCCCTTTTCTTCAGGTGTTATCGGTTTTTCGGATTTGTTCGGATCGGCGGACGTCGACCGCTGCCATTCCGGCGCGCGCCGCGGCCAGTAATCCGTCGTCACTGTCTTCGAACACCAGGCAGCTCTGGGCGGTCACACCCAATTCGCGTGCGGCGCACAGGAATATGTCGGGTTCGGGCTTACCGCAGCGGACATCCTCCCGCGTGATCACGCAATCGAAGATGTCGCTCAGTCCCAGCTGTCGCATCGTGGCCTCGATGCTCTTGCGAGTACCACCGGAGGCCACCGCGATCGGCAGGCGGCCGCTGATCGTGCGGGCCAGATCGGCGACCCAGCCGATTTCCCGTACCCGCTCCAATTGCCGGAAATACGATAATTCGCAGCGTTCGACGACGTCGGCAACCGGTTCGGTCAGTTCGATACGTTGCTCCCGAGCCAGCGCGAGCACATTTTCTTCCGCCGAACGCCCGTTTCGGCCGGCATACCAACTCCAGGAAATCCGCATGCCCAACGGCGCGATCGCGTCGCCGAGGGCATGAAAATGCGCGTCATGGCTGTCGGCGAGCGTGCCGTCCCAGTCGAAGAGCACCGCGCTGTATCGAGAGACGATATCTTCGCTCGTATCGATCATCCGGCGTCCTCCCTGAGGAATTCGGCCGCCCGCTCGGCGATCGCAGCCACGGTGGAGTGAATGTTTCCGGTGATCATGGTGGGCATGATCGAGGCGTCGGCGACGCGCAGGCCGCGCAATCCGTGCACCCGTAATCGGGTATCGACCACTGCATCGGAATCGGTGCCGAGGCGGCAGGTGCCGACGGGGTGGAATTGGGTCTGGGCATTGGCCCGCACGAATGCCTCCACTTCGGTACGGGTGGGACTGGACGGCAGTGGCGCAGGCCCGCTGCGCAATCCGGCGAGCGGCTCGGTCGCGGCGATGTCGAGGGCGATGCGCACGCCTTCCACCAGCACGTCCAGGTCGTCGTGGTGTGTCAGGTAGCCCGGATCGATACGAGGCGGGATATCGACATCGGAGGATGCCAGGGTGAGTCGGCCCCGGCTGCGCGGCCGGGTGACCGCGGGCCCGATCGTGAAGCCGTAGCCGAGCCAGGCGGCATTGTTGAGATCCTTCATCGGCGCGAACGACAGCTGGATGTCGGGTGCGGGGGAGTGCGGGTACAGCGTGACGAATCCGCCCGCCTCTCCCAGATTGGAACGCTCGGAGACCGGGTGCCCGCACACGGTGTCGAAGACCAGGGAGACCTGCAGGTGATCGTGCAGATTCTCCCCTACCCCCGCAAGCGGATGAATGCTCGGAATGTCCAGTGCGCGAAGCTGTTCGGTGGGCCCGATACCGCTGGCCAGCAGCAGTTGCGGGCTCGCCACCGTGCCCGCGCAGAGCACGATCTCGCCCTCGCATCCGATGACCGTCGCCCCGACGCGCACCCCGATCGCCCGACCACCGCGGGTCACGATGCCACCGACGGGGGCATCGGTGACCAAGGTCAGATTCGGTCGTTCGAGCGCCGGCCGCAGGTAGGTGCGCGCGGTATTGGCGCGCCGTGCCGGAGCACTGGTGCGAGTGGTGCGATACAGGCCGACACTGTCGGGCCGCTCGACCCCGAGGTCTGGATCGTAGGGCAGCCCGAATTTCTGCCCGGCCTGCACGAACGCGGCGGCGAATGGATGTGGTGCGGTGTTCTCTGCGACCGGGAGCCACCCGTAGCCGCCGCTCGCGGCCGGTGTCTCCAGCCGCTCGAGATAGGGCAGCATCGCCCGGGCACTCCAGCTCTCGCCGCCCCACCGCTGCCAGGAATCGAAATCGGTTGCCGCGCCGCGGATGTGGACCATCGCATTGATGGCGGCCGACCCGCCCACGACCCGCCCACGCGGCCACGACAGGCAGCGGCCGTTCAGCTCGGCCTGCGCCGTGGTGCGGTAACCCCAGTCCAGCGCGGATCCGAGCAGCGCCGGCCAGGAGGCGGGCCGCCAGATGCGCGGGTCGGTGTCGCGTGGGCCCGCTTCCAGCAGCAATACGGTGCGGTCGGGGTTCTCGCTGAGCCGCGCGGCCAGCACGGATCCCGCCGCGCCCGCCCCGACCACGATGTAGTCGTAACTGTGTCCGATATTCATTCGTCTGCTCTGTTCATGTCGCCAGAAACCCGCCGTCGACGCCGATCACCTGGCCGTTGACGTAGGACGCGGCCTCGGAGAACAACCACAGCGCCACCTGTGAAACCTGTTGGGGGGTACCGATTTTCCCGGACGGGATCCGAGTGCGCCAGGCGGTGGCCCCGCCGACGGCGGCCTCGGAGGCGGTGAGCATGTCGGTCTCGATCGGGCCCGGGGCGACGGCGTTGACCCGGATGCCCTCGCCCGCATGCTCGAGCGCGGCCATCCGGGTCAGCGCCACCGCCGCGTATTTGGAGGCCACATAGGCCCCGATCCCGGGGAAGACCGTCCGCAGCCCGTGCACCGAGGTGTTGTTGACGATGCTGCCGCCGCCCTGGGCGCGCATCAGCCGTAGCTCTTCGCGCAGGCACAGCCACAATCCCCGCGTGTTGACCGCGAACGCCTCGTCGAAGGCCGCCGTGGAGAGCTCGGTGAGGCGGCCGTCACCCGGGATTCCCGCGTTGTTGAATGCGTAGTCCACCGCGCCGTATCGGTCCAATGCCCGCTCGAACAGCGTCCGGACCTGATCGGGATCGGTGATGTCGCAGCGCAGGAAGCACGCCTCGCCGCCGGCACCGCGGATCTCGTCGACCGTGGCGTTGCCGCGTTGCTCGTTGCGCGCGGCGATCACGACGCGCAAACCGGTGCGCGCGAACTCGACGGCGGCCGCCCGGCCGATGCCCGAGCTCCCGCCCGTCACGACGACGGTCCGGTCCGCCGTCATCGCACGAGTCCTGCGGTGCGGGTGATGGTTTCGGGGCGGGGCAGTAGTTTTCGCATGTACCCGCAGGCGAGTTCCACCTCGTTGCGGGAGATGTCGTCGAGAAACACGACCCGGCCGATCCCGGTGAGGATGGGCAGGTTCTGCCGGCCGTCGCGGTGGCGCACGGTGTCGGCCAGCGCTTCCATCAGCAGGTCGCTGTCGCAGAACAGCGGATGCGCCGGTTGCAGGCCCAGGCGTCGGGCCACGGCCACGATGCGTTCCAGTTCTGCGTCGCCGATCAGACCGCGCTGTGCCGCCAGGACCGCGGAGAATATGCAGTCCATGGCGACGGCCTCGCCGTGCAGCAGTTCGGGCAGGGCCCGCATCTCGACCAGGGGTGAGAACGAATGCCCGTAGTCGACCGAGCGCCGCAGATCCTTCTCCCACAGATTGGGTTCCAGCTCGGCCGCCATTCCGGCGATCGCCCGTCCGATCACCTCATCGGCGATCGATGCGGCGATGCGCCGGTGACGCAGCGCCTCATCGGAGAAGCGGGCCTCGATGAGATCGGCTCCGTACTCCTCGAGCAGGCCGAAAAGCCGCTGGTCCTTGATCAACGCCATTTTGAAGATCTCGCCCATCCCGTTGCGCAGCTGGCGGGGCGGTACCGTCGCGAGGAACTGGCGATCCACCAGCGTCCGCGGCGGCGGGCCATAGCTGCCGAGCCGATTGCGGTAGCCGCCGTAGTTGACACCGGTTTTGGCGGCGATACTCACATCCACCTGGGCCAGCAGGGTCGTCGGTACGCGGACGAAAGGAATTCCGCGCCGGTACAGGCTCGCGGCCAAGCCGACCACATCGGCCACCACTCCGCCCCCGATGACGATGGGTGGCGTGCTCAGCCGATTCGTGCCGATGTCATTGAGCTTGCCGACGACTTCCAAGACGCGTTCGATGGATTTGTTCGTTTCCGAACCCGGCAGAATCAGATAATCGACGGATACTTTGTTCGCATCGAAATAGGCGCGTATTCGCGGCTCGTAGATTTCGGCTATTGCATGGTCGAGTACGACCAGGCGAGTGCCCGAGCCGCGGTTCCCGTCGGGAAGCGTGAGTAGTTCATGATTTTCCGGGTTCAGTAACCCTGGAGTCTCGACGACTTCGTATTCGATAGGTAGGTGTGTGCGCACGGACCAACTTCGCGCGGTAGCACGATAATTCACTGCGCTCTTCCTTTCGTGAATGGCACAGTACGAGTCTGGCGGTGATATCGCCGCGGAACATCACGGTCCAACCCCGAAGGATTCCCGGCGATTCACCGAAACACCGAGTCATTGCGCGAGGACCACGAATCGCCCACCTGTATCCGCCGATCGGCGACCGGGGTGCCGTCGGAGAGCAGTGTCCACAGGCCGGGATTGCTGAACACCAGGGGAAATCCCTCGCGCCCGGAGATGCCCAGCTTGCGGTAGGCACTGGACAGATGCAGTTCCACCGTGCGGCTGGTGATCTTTCGGATCGTGGAGATCCGCCGGTTGGTCTGGCCGCGCATGGCGTCGATGAGGATCTCGCGTTCCCGCGCGGTCAACGACAGCACACCGCGCAACGAAACATGTTGTGTGGCACGCTCGTCCATGGCGAGAAGCTGCTGGCGGGCCTGCTCACCGAGCGCACCGGCAGCGCACTGTTCGGCGTGCCGCATGGCGGTGGTCAATGCGACGACGGCCTCGTCCTGGCGTTGCTGCTGGATCAGCACACTGCCCAGATCGGCGGTCGCGTGGATGATGTCCAGCCCGCCGGGCGCCGACTCGAGCAGGGCAATCGCCTCGCGGAGCATCCGCTCACGCTGTGGCAGTGGAGACACCCGGCCGAGCGCGCGTAGTGCCCGGCCCTGCTCCAGCGCGGACCCGGTTCTCTCCGCGAACCGAACCTGTTGCAGCGCAAGTCGATTGGCTCGCTCGTGCTGCCCGACCTGATCGAGCAGTGCGACACCGTACATCCGCCAGCATGCGGTCCCGGCTGTCCGCAGGCCATTTTCCTGACCGCGTAGCCGCAGTTCCGCCAGGTCCCGGACAGTGCCTGCGAAGTCCCCGCCGGCGGCCCGCAGGCGTGCCCGGGCCAGCAAGACGTCCCCGTAATGCCAGTCGAACGGCAACTCTTCTCCGTAGCGGTGGCGTCGTAGCAGCGCTTCGGCGGCGGCGTTGTCGCCCGTGCTGAGCAGCACGTGGGCCAGCAAACCGATCATCTCCGTGGCCAGCGGCGTGTCCGCGCCGGTACGGTCCTCGTCGCCGATGTGGTCGGTCAGCAATCTCCGTGCGGTGGGCAGGTCACCGCGCGTGAACGCGATCCGCGCATCCAGGTAGGCGATGTCCGCGCGATTGCCGTCCGCCGCGCCATGGCCGGACTCATCATCGAGCCGGCGCAGATATATCGCCGCTTCCTCGGGATGCCCGGTGTCCACCAGGACGGTGAGGGCTGCCGCGAGTGCCAGTGGCTGCGTGTCCAATTCGTCGGGCTGCCGTTCGAGTGCCGCGCGCGCTGTGCGCAGTGCCTCGGTGGGGTCGTCATCGACAAGGTGGCGGAAGAACGCCGCGAATGCGCTGGTCGGGCCGAGTAGCGCAGCACTGTTCAACGGGAGATCGGCGGGCAGGTTCTCGGCGAATTCCGCTGCTTGCGCGGGTGACATCCGCGCGAGCCGTGAAAGGGCGTGGTGCAGTTGGCCCCAACCGTGGAATTCGGTGCCGGCGAGCGCCGCGGCGGTGGCGTTGCGCAGCCGCCGGCGATCCGAGGACACCGCGGGATGGCACAGCGTACGGCCGATATCGCCGAGCAGCCGCCGCCGCACGACAGGGTCGGTGGTGCGTGCCAGCATCGCCACCACGGCCGCCAGTCCGCTGACCGGATCGGTGCGCAGCCGCAGGTCTGCGAGTTCCAGCACGGCCCGGCGCTGCGCGACTCCCGCCTCGGCTACCGCGGCCAGTTCCAGGTATCGGCCTGCGGTGTCGTCCAGGTCCGACTCCCGCGCCACGTCGGCGGCCCGCAGCAGTACCTCGGCGGGCCAGGATCCTGGTTGGGCCACCGTCGACGCACTGAGGTGGCGGGCGACCGATTCCACCGGCGCGTCGTGTGCGTAGAGGTAGTCGGCGATGCGCAGGTGGGCCGCGTTGCGGGCCATCAGCGTCATCCGTGCGAGTATCGCGTTGGCCAGCAGCGGATGTCGTAGCGCGAGTTCGTCGCTGTCCGAAACGATGCCCATCCGGGCCAGCAGATCCAGAGTCTGGAGAGTGTCCACCAGGCCGAGATCGGACAGGTGCGCGACGAGCGCGGCGCCCGTGGTGGCGAATCTGCTTGCTACCGCGATGGCTTCGACCAGTTGGCCGGCGCGTGGATCGACGCGGATGGCCCGCTCGACGAACTGATCGACCACGCTGGGCACGACGAGGGCGTTCATCGCCACCGGCGCTGGAAACTCGTCTGCTTCACCCAACCGCCGGGCCAGTTCCGCGACCAGGAAGGGATTCCCGGTGGTCAACCGGTGGCAGGCCGAGATGACCGCCGCGCCGACGCCGTGCCGCAGCCGATCGCGCAGCACGACACCGGTTTCCGCCTCGGTGAGGCCCTCGAGAGCACACCGGTGAGCATCGACCGACAATCCGGCGAATTCGGCAGGTGCGCGGGCCGGTTCACCGGAGCGCACAGCGAGCACCACGACTACCGAAAGTCGAGCACACGCGTCGATGAAGCGGCGCAACATATCTAGCGAGCGGGCCGACGCATGGTTGGCATCGTCGACGGTCAAAACCAGAGGCGCATCGTGGCACAGCTGCGATACCGCGTTCCGTACTGCGGTCAGCAACAGCGGGAATTCCGCGGAGACCGTTCTTTCGGACAGCGAGGTTTCCTCGGGTGCTGTCTTTTCCCGCTGCCACCCATCCACCAACGCGGCGCCGTCGGGGCTGTCCGCGGGCAGCCGGTCGGCGAGCGCCTCGATGAGATCGTCCACCAGTGCGCCACACTCACTGCGATTGTCCGAATCCCAGGACAACGAGATCACCTCGCTGCCTCGCCGTGCGCATTCGCTGGCCATCGCCTCGAGTAGCGCGGTCCGCCCGATTCCCGGTTCCCCGGACACCACACAGCGCACCACACCATGAGTCGAACTGTCCTGCCACGCTCGGGAAAACACTCGCAGCTGCTCGGCCCGGCCGACAAAACGCCACCTAGTCACATTCATTCGAACTGCTCCGTTCGCCATGCCGCTGATCTGTTGCCGGTCATTCCGCTCGCCTCGGCCGGTATCCGCACCGGTGAAGCCTGATCATGGCGCTGGATCGGCGAGTACGACGTTGCCGCACAAGGCGAGATCGCTCATGGTTTCTCCCGAGGGGCCGCGGCATTGCGGACCGGCACGTCGTAGGCGTTGAGCAGGGCACCCAAGATCAGGCAGTGGATGGTGAGGAATACGACGGCGTCGAAGCCCTCGCGGCCGAACCGTGCCACGGCCGTGTCGTAAAGCGGCCCGGGCACCGCACCGCCGCGGGCCAGGGCGAGCGCGACATCGGCCGCCAGCAGCTCGTCCTCGCCCAGATCGGCAGGGCGCGCGCCGACGCTGAGCGCGGCGATCTGGTCCGAACACAGTCCAGCGCGCGCGTCCGGGAACACATGGGCGGATAACCGGTCAGCGACACCGAAGTGTGCGCCGACGGTCAAGATGACGACCTGACGTACTCGCTCGCTGAGCCCGGGCAACCGTGGGGTCAAGGCGATGAATTCACTCAGTGGCCGGGCCAGGTCGGGAAAGCGGAGTAGCACACTCCACGGCCCGACGAATGCACCGTCGGAATCCGTCGCCTCGGGGCCCCGGTATTCCTGTGTCTCGCAACAGCACACCTCGACGAGTCCGAGTCCGAGCGCCTCGATCGCGGCGAGGACGCCGAACAGTGCTGCCTGGTCGGCCAGCTCGCCCGCCAGCACGGTGTCCGCGCCGACCGTCCGAGGCTCGAGGGCAGGGAAAGCAGAGGAAATCGTCGCACCCAGGTGTCCTCGAACACGGATCCGGTAGTAGTGGGGTTCGCAATGGTGACTGGGCATATGTACCTCTGTTGTCCGACGAGCTCGGCGCCGATGTCTTGCGCGTGACGACGCTGTCTCGCGGGGGCCGGTCACTGTCAGAGTCGGCCACGACAGGATGAGCCGACCTCACCCGATCGGGGTGATCGCCGCGGATGGTCAGCGGCGCCGGGTAGCGGGTGCGAGCAATCCGAGGGCGCGGGCATGGCCGATCGCCTCGTCGCGGCCGTGTACGCCGAGCTTGGTGTAGAGGTTGCGCAGGTGGCTCTTGACGGTGTTCCGCGAGACCGACAGCTCGCGGGCGATCTCCGGGGTCGACAGGTGGGTCGGCAGATACCGCAGTACGCGAATCTCGCTGTCGCTCAACGCTTCCACAAGCGGCCGCGGCGTTGCCACTGGTGGTTGATGTCCGGCGAGCAGGTTCTTGATCTCGGCGATGAGCACAGTGTGGCCGGTGCCGTGCTGCACCCGGCGATCGAGCAGCTCGGATACGGGGTACAACAGGAACCACAGCACCGCCCCGCTGGGTGCCGCCGTTTCGAGCGCGCGTTCCACCGCGGCCTCGGCGGCGTCGGGTTCGCCGAGCGCGTCGCGGGCGGTCGCTTCCAGCAGATGTCCCTGGGTCAGCCAGCCTCGCCAGAGCACCGGCAGCGAGCCGTCGAGCACCGGCGCCAAGGCTGCGATTGCCGCATGTGGCGCACCTTCCGCGATGCGCAGCGCCGCCAGCGCCAGGTGCATCGGCGCGCTGTGCTGCTCGGCGGCGTCGAATTCGTCGAAACCCGCTGCGGCGGTTTCGGTCCGGCCGAGACGCACGAGGGCTTGCAGCCGGAACGCCCGCAGGGCGGTGACCATCAAGTTCGGTTCGGAGAGCCGGGCAGCGAACCGTTCACTGGCTTGGAAGTAGGCCAGCGCTTCGGTGTTGCGGCCGCGCCCCAATTCGAGAATCCCCTGGACGACGCGGATCGACATGCCGGTCGACGGCTGCGCCTCCCATCGCAGCGTGCGGTCGGCATGCTGGAGCCAGCGGTCCGCCTCGGCCAGCCGGCCCTGCCACGTTTGCGTGCCTGCCAGTGCCGCGCAAGCGATTCCGGCTGCGGGCTCCTCGGTCCAGCCATGCCGGCGAGCCAGTTCCATTGCCTGCTCACCGAGTTCGATCGCCAGTGTGAACGAGCCGAACATCCGCGCCTGCGCCTGGTAGGCCAGGCTGGTGAACTCGAGGTAGGGCCGCCCGATCCGACGCGCCAGCGCGGCACCCATTTCGAGATGCCGCACCGCGTCTTCGAGGTGGCCGATGGTGCCCTCGGTGGTGCCGAGGCCGACCAGGGCCAGTGCGCGCAGGTCGTCGCCGAGGTCGGGAATCATGCCCGGAGCCTGGGCGGCGGCCCGCTTCAGCTCGTGCACCGCCGCGAACGCCCCGCGCAGATTCCATCGATGCCGAGCCAGTAGTAGCCGCGCTATATCGAGGACCAGCCGCGCGTGGGCTTTCCGTTCGGCAGGCACCGACGCTACGGCGCGTTCGGCGAGGTTCAGGTAGTGCTCTTCCGTCTTCTCGTGGGACTGCCGTAGCTCGTCGGCCGCGGATATCACCATGAGTTCGCCGTCGGCCGTCACTACGGCGGCAGGAAACCCGGCGAGCAGCTGATGCACCGTGCCGATCTGCCCGTCCATCAGCAGACCGGGCCAGTGGTCGGCGAGCAGGCGGGCGGCCAGGTTCCAGTCCTGGGCTGCTTGGGCGTGCCGAATCGCTGCTGCCGGAAAGCCTTGTTCGGCAAGCCGATCCGAGGCGGCTCGATGCAGTCCGGCGACCTCGTCCGGTGCGCTGCGCCGCAGTTCCAGTTGCAGTAGCTCGGCGAACATCTGGTGGTAGCGGAACCATGTGCGTGCCGGGCCCACCGCGGTCACGAAGGCGTTGGCCCGCTCGAGATCCTGCAGTACCCGCTCCCCGCCGATATCTCCGGTCAGCAGGTCGGCGAGCTCGCCGCTGACCCGCTCCAGTATCGAGGTGCGCAGCAGGAGCCGTCGTACGTGTTCGCTCTGCCGCTCGAGCACCTCGGCGATCAGGTACTCGGCCACCGTCCGTTCGCTGCCGGAGAACTCGGCGGCGAACCGGCCCGGATCCGGATGACCGGCCAGCGACAACGCCGCCATCCGCAACCCGGCTGCCCACCCCTCGGTCCGCTGCTGCAGAGTCACCAGCGCAGGTTCGGGCAACCGCACTCCGGCGAGTTCGAGGAGCACTCTTGTCTGTTCGCGGGTGAATCGCAGATCGGCGGGGTGGATCTCGGTCAGTTCGCCTTCGACCCGCAATCGGTGCAGGCCCAGCCGCAGATCGTGACGGGTCGCCAGCACGAACCGCAGCGCGGGCGGTGCCCGCATCACCAGCAATTCCAGCTGACGCAAGGCCTCCGCGGAACCCAGCTCGTGCACGTCGTCGATCACCAGCCACAGTCGCTCGCGCAGCGGAGCGAGATCCTCGAGCAGCCGTTCCACCAGTGCCCATCCGTCGAGATCCGGTGCCGCCGAGACGGACTGAACCAGCTCCGCTCCCGACGTCGTGCGGCGCAGCGCGGCGAACACCGACAGCCAGAACCGTTGCGGGTCACGCTCGTCGGGCTGCACCGGGACCCATGCGGCGCGGGCTGCCAGATCCGTCTCGCAGATCCACGACCGCAGCAGAACCGTCTTTCCGCTCCCGGGCGGAGCGGACACGACCGTCACCCGTGAGGCTCCGAGCCGCTCGGACAACCCCGGCCGGGAAACGAGCCCGACGGCATCGAAACGAGCGCCGTACTCGGACTCGAAGCGCAGACCGTCGCCGGATCTCACACACCGAATCATCCCACAGCGCCGCATCGAGCGGCCGAATTGCATGCTGCGGCAACACAAACCGCTGAGTTTGTCGTGATGGCTTGGGGGAGATGGCGGACCGTCCATCCTCGCCCGGGCCATGCTCGCGGCCGGAACCGGCCGCCCACCTGCGCCACCTCGTCGCGGCCCGGCCTGAGCAGTCGGCCGCGAGGACATCGGGTGCGCGGCTGGACAGGTGGGGTTGCAGCATAGGGCCGGCGTCGTTGGCGGCCTGCTGCCGGGCGTCGTTGCCCGCGGCCGGCCGGGCTCGCTCGAGCTGCTCGCCCGGGATCGGGCCGATACCCGAGACTCCCGCGTGCCAGGGTGAGCAGCACTCGCCCGATCGGGGTTATTTTCCGGGCCCGCGGGCTGCCCGAGGCACCGCCGCCCGTCACCACCCCGATCGGGTGATGACCGCTCATACCGATGCGGTCCAAGCTCGATGTGACCCGAAAGTGAGATGTTTCGAGAAGGAGGGATCTGGTTGGCTACCACGGTCGCCACACGCCTGCAGGACCGGATCGACCACTTTTATCAGGATCGAGTCGCCACCGAGTGGGGGCATCGGCACATCTTGCGCGGACGGGATCCGGCCCCGGACAGCGTGCTGCTCAACAGCAACGACTACCTTGCGCTCAGCGGTCATCCGCGCATCGCCGCGGCGATGACCGACGCGCTCACCGGGCGCAGCCGGATCGCTTCGGGCGCCTTCCTCCACGGCGAGCATCCGCAGCTGCGACTGGAACGAGCGCTGGCTCAGCACCTGCAGGCGCCCGGCGGCATCTTGTGCCAATCCGGCTGGGACGCCAACGCCGGTCTGCTGCAATCGATTGCGGACCCGAGCACGCCGGTATACATCGACCAGATCGCGCACATGTCGCTGTGGCACGGCGCCCGCAACGCCGGGGCGCCCGTCCACGCGTTCCGGCACAACGCGCCGTCGCATCTGCGTGAACAGATCGAGCGGCACGGCCCGGGCGTGATCGCCGTCGATTCGATCTACAGCACCAACGGCAGCCGATGCCCGCTGCCGGAACTGTGTGAACTCGCGGAAGATACCGGCTGCCTGCTGGTTGTCGACGAATCGCATTCGCTCGGCACCGACGGGCCCGCGGGAGCGGGGATGGTGGTCGAGCAGGGGCTCACCGGGCGCGTGCACTTTCGCACCGCCAGCCTGTCCAAAGCATTCGCCGGTCGTGCCGGCTTCGTCGCCGCCGACTCGCCCGAATTCGTCGACTACTTCAAGATGGAGTCCTATCCGGCGGTGTTCTCCTCGACCTTGCTGGCGCACGACATCGCCGGGCTGGCAACGACTCTCGAGGTCATCCAGCAGGATGATCACCGCCGCCGCCGGCTTCGCGGAGTCTCTTCGATCATCCGCACGGCACTCCATGACCTGGGTTTCGATGTGGAAGGCAGTGACAGTCATATCGTCCCGATACTCACCGGCACTGATTCCCGCGCGCTCGCCGTCCGTGACTTCCTCGAAGAGCGTGGCATTTTCGGTTCGGTGTTCTGTCCACCCGCCACCGGTCACCATCGCACTCTCATCCGGTTGTCCCTGCATGCGTCGCTGACCGATGCGCAGGTGGATCGAATCATTCAGGCGTGCACTGATGTTCGTGACCACTTCGGTGCCGTCGCGGCCTGATCGGACGGGTCAGCGGCGATGTGCGGGTGCGAGCAGCCCGAGCGCGCGGGCGTGGCCGACGGCCTCGTCGCGGCGGTGCACGCCGAGCTTGATGTAGAGGTTGCGCATGTGGGTTTTGACGGTATTGGGGGAAACGGACAGTTCGCGGGCGATGTCGGGGGTCGAGAGGTGGGTCGGCAGATAACGCAAGACGCGGATCTCGCTGTCGCTCAACGCTTCCAGTGGTGGCTGCAGTGCTGCCGGCTGTGGTTGACGTCCCGCGAGCAGGCTCTGGATCTCGGCAATCAGCGCGGCATGACCGGTGCCGTGCCGCGCCCGGCGCTCGAGCAGGTCGGACACGGGATGCAGCAGGAAGCACAGCACTGCGCCATCGGGCTCGGCGGCATCCAGCGCGCGTTCGACCGCGACCTCCGCGGCCGCCGTGTCACCCAAGGCCTCGCGGGCGATCGCCTCGAGCAGAAATACCTCGGCCACGCGCCCCGGCCAGATGACCGGCAGCGAGCCGTCGAGCACCGGCGCCAGGGTGGCGATCGCGAGATCCGGCGTGCCCTCGTCGATCTGCCGTGTCGCCAAAGCCAAACGCACCCAGGCGCTTTCCCGGACTTCGGGGTCGAGCGCGGCGAAGGCTGCGGTGATGCGTTCGGCGTCGCCGAGGCGTACCAGGGCGAGCAATCGGAACCCCCGCACGATCGTGACGAACTGATTCTGCGCGGAGAGTCGGTCGGCGAAGAGCTCGGCGGACCGAAAGGCGTTCAGCGCCTCGGCATTGCGGCCGAGCGCCAATCCGAGCAGGCCCTGCGAGCAGCGGATCGCCATGCCCACCGCGGGTTCGGCCGCCGCGCGCAGCGTGCGCTCGGCATCGTGCAGCAACGACTCCGCCTCGGCCAGCTGTCCCCGCCACACCAGCATCGTCGCCAGCGCTGTCGCGGCGATTCCGGCGGTGGGCTCGTCGGTCCAGTCGTGCCGGCGGGCCAGCTCCATCGCTTGCTCGCCGAGCTCGGTGGCTGGTGTGAACGAGTCGAACATGACCGACGCGGACTGGAAAGCCAGGCTGACGAACTCGAGGTGTGGTCGCCCGATCTGGCGGGCCAGCGCGGCACCGAGTTCGAGATGCCGTACAGCGTCCGCGAATCGGGCGATCGTGTACTCGGTGGTGCCGAGCATGATCAGGGCCATTGCACGCAAGGCGAGGTTGCCGCCGGGCATCGACGCGTTCGGTGCATCCGTCGTGATCCCGAGGCGCCGCGCCGCGCAGGCCGCTGCCGGTAGATCCCAGAAATGGCGGGCCAGCAGCAGCCGGACTATCCCGAACAGCAGCTGTGCGCGGGCGCGCCGTTCGGGCGGCACCGACTCCAGCGCGCGATCGGTGCGGTCCAGGTAGTGCTGTTTCGAATGCTCGGGTGCTTCTTTCAACTCGTCGGCAGCGGCCATCAGCGCGAGTTCGCCGTCGGCGGCGAGGACGGCGTCGGGGAAGCCGATCAGCAACTGGTGCACGGTGGCTCGTTGCCCGTCCACCAGCAGGCTGGGCCAATGCTCGGTGAGCAGCCGGGCGCCCAGAGCCCAGTCCTCGGCGGCCTGAGCTTGCCGGATCGCCTCCACCAGGTATCCCTGCCCGGCGAGCCACTCGGCGGCGGTCCGATGCAGCGCGGTGATCTCACCCGGCGCGGTCCGCCGCAGTTCCAGTCGTAGCAGATCGGCGAACATCTGGTGGTAGCGAAACCACGAGCGCGGCGCATCCAGGGAGGTGACGAATGCGTTGGTGTGCTCGAGGTCTTGCAGAATCCGTTCCCCGCCGCTGCCGCCGGTGAGCAGGTCGGCCAGTTCGCCGTTGACCCGATCGAGGATGGACGTCCGCAACAACAGCCGCCGTACCTGTTGGTCTTGTCGCTCGAGCACCTCGGCCAGCAGGTACTCGGCGACCGTCCGCTCGCTGCCGGAGAACTCCGCCGCGAAGCGGACCGGATCCGCAGATCTGGCCAGCGACAACGCTGCCAGCCGCAGGCCTGCCGCCCATCCTTCGGTCCGTTCGTGCAGCGCGGTCAGCGCCGCGTCGGGCAGTTCGATTCCGGCGCCGGCGAACAGTTCTCGGGCTTCGGCCTGATCGAACCGCAGATCGGCCGCACGGATCTCGGCCAGTGCACCCTCCACCCGCATCCGGTGCAGCCCCAGCCCCAGATCGTGCCGAGTAGCCAGCACGAACCGCAGTCGGGACGGTGCCCGCATTATCAGTAACTCCAACTGCCGCAACGACTCCGCGGTATCGAGTTCGTGGACGTCGTCGATCACCAGCCATATCCGCTCCTGCAGCGGCGCGAGATCCTCGAGTAAGCGCTCGACCAGCGCCCACCCGTCCAGTTCCGGCGCCGCCGTTGTCGCCTGGACCAGGCCGGAGCCCACGGCGGTGGCGCGCAGCGCGTCGGCCACCGATAACCAGAACCGCTGCGGGTCCCGCTCACCCCGGCGTACCGGCACCCATGCGGCGCGCTCAGCCAGATCAGAGGCACAGATCCACGACCGCAACAGCATCGTCTTGCCACTCCCGGCCGGCGCCGACACCACGGTCACCCGCGCGGCCCCCAGCTGCTCGAACAACCCTCGGCGCGCGACAAGCCCGGCGCCCTGGATCCCGACGTTTCGCGTACCTCCCGAGCAGACGACCTCATCAGCTGCCACACGCTGAATCATTGCACAGTGGGCGCGTGCCGTGAGAGGCGAGTATGTTGCTGCAGCAACAGGATTGACATTCCGGACCGCTCGAGGGTAGTAGTGGGTCTCCGGTGCCTCCTGCCGCAGCGTGGGCGAACCGGCCATTCCGATTTCGGTTGGTGCCGATCCGGTTCCAGCGAGACGGCCGCTGATCAGGTGTTCGAATTACTGCATCCGCCTGAGGCATTCATCCGAACCGCGTCGCCTCAGCAACTGAGCAGTCCGGACGGTGCCCCGGTCGCTCGGTCCGATGGATTGCACAGACTCGGATGGCGTTGGACAAGTTGATATTCGGGATTATGGAACCGGACGCCGATTACGGGACCGGTGGAGGACGGTATGGTCCATGACGGTCGTTGTCGACCACAATTGGGCTGCCGAGGGGTTGCCGGTGGGCACGTCCTGTCGCTGGAGTGCGTCGTCAGCCCTCCTTTTCAACGGCCATGACACTTCCCGGTGCCTGACCTTCATGGCCGTAGCTGCGCAGTAGTGCGAGGGCTTGATTCAGGGCATGGGTGAGGTGCTGGTGAGATCCGGTGGCTTTGTCCATCACGGCGCCACCTTGCAGCGCTGCGACGAAGGCGGATGCCAGCTCTGTCACAGGGGTATCCGGGCGTAGCAGACCGTCCCGCCGCATGGAGTCGAGTTGCCGGCCGAGTTGCTCGATCCAGCCTTCGTACATTCGGCCGACCAGTTCGCGGGTGAATTGGTCGGTATCGAGGGCCCTGCCCGCGAGGGCGGCGATCTCGCACGCGTCGTTGATCGTCTGCTGGTCGTGCACGCGAAGGATTTGCTCGATCCACGCCTCCCAGCCCTGCCATGACGTGAGTGCGACTGTGGGGGCGTCGGTTTCGGCGATCCGTGCCAGGTGGCGTTCAGCGGCTGCGCGTCGCAGTTCGTCCTTGCCTGCGGGGAAGTAGTGGAACAGTTGACCTTTGCTTGTGCTGGTCAGGCGCATCACGTCGTCGAGGTTGACGTCGTTGCCTCGTACGAGCAGGTCGGTGGCGGCCTCGAGGATGCGCGCTTTGGTCGCTTCCCCTTTTTTGCGTGTGGTCACCCTCGCACTCTAAGTTTCTGGACTTGAAAGTCCAAAAACTTGGTGTCAGCCTGATGGACGTGATAGTCCAAAAAGCAACTGTGCGTATGCGTTTCGCAGGCGCGCTGCTACTACTGGCCGGGGTGCAGTACGTCGTGCTGGAGTACGTCGCGGCCGCCGCGTGGCCTCACCCCGGCTACAGCTACGTCGTGAACTTCATCAGCGACTTGGGCAACCCGGTCGCCGACGACGTCTACGCCGGCCGGCTGATCGACTCGCCTCACCACGTAGCGATGAACATCGCCTTCGTCGCCCAGGGCGCGTTGTTCCTCATCGCCGGCGTGCTGCTGCTGACCTCAATGATCCGAGGGCGACTCGACCGGCTACTGCTCGGTCTGGTGATCGCCCATAGCGTGGGGGTGATCCTGGTCGGGTTCTTCCATGAATCCTCGGCCAACGAGCACAACGGCGTTCTGCTGGTTCACGGTATCGGGGCGGCCGCCACCATACTGGCCGGCAACATCGTCGCGATCGTCGTGGGTGTGCAGGGCGCGAAATTCGGTGTCGCGCAAGGACTGCGCTGGACCTTCGGCGCAGTCGGGATTCTCGGGCTGGCCTCGTTCGTCCTGTTGCAGGCCGATCGGCCGCTCTATGACTCGGCCGGCGGGGTGCCCGAGCGAGGCGCGGTCTACTCCATCCTGCTGTTCGAGATCGTGCTCGGGACAGCGCTTCTCGTCCGCGGCACCTGCCACGCTCCCGTCTCCTCTGTGCAATCCGTTCGAGAAAGGCTCACATCATGACCCTCACCACTGTTCAGCCCCTGACCGGCCGTCGCGCGCTGGTGACCGGCTCGACGTCGGGGATCGGGCGCGCGATCGCGATCGCCCTGGCCCGCGAAGGCGCGAACGTCGTGGTGTCCGGCCGCGGCAAGGACGCCGGCGGCGCTGTCGTCGAGACCATCCGCGCCGCCGGCGGCGCGGCACACTTCGTGCGCGCGGACCTGGCCGAATCGGGCCGCGCCGCAACAGAACTCGCGCAGGCCGCCACCGACGCCCTCGGTGGCCCGGTCGATCTGCTGGTCAACAATGCCGCGCTGCTCATCCCCGCCCAATCACTGCGCGAGGTCGACGAACGCCTCGCCGATCTGGCCCTGGCCGTGAACGTGAAGGCGCCGGCTCTGCTGACCGCCGCGGTCGTGCCCGCCATGATCGAGGCCGGCGCGGGCGTGATCGTGAACACCGGCTCACTCAGCGGCCTGGCCGGAAACGCCGTCTCCGCGTTCTACGGCGCAACCAAGGCGGCACTGCATTCGCTCACCACCTCCTGGGCAGCAGAACTCGCACCCAAAGGCATCCGCGTCAATGCCGTGGCCCCGGGCCCGACCATGACCCAGGAGAACGCCGCCTACCACGAGACCCTGCGCAGCCTGGCAGCCATCACCCCCGACCGCAGGCCCGGCACCGCCGCGGAGGTCGCCGCCGCTGTCGTGTTCCTGGCCGGCGACGACGCGGCCCACATCCACGGCGTGATCCTGCCCATCGACGGCGGACACCAGGCCGTCCGCTGAAACACCGAATCCCGGGGCCCGAGTCTGCACGGCGGTCGGCTCCGAGTCGCCGGCGATCGGCTCGTTCGCACCTGAGCAGGCCGGCGGGTATCTGTCGCTTGTTCCCGCACCGAGAATCACGAATATTGCGATACCCCTCACCATTCGCGTTCCGAATCCATCTTCCACTCGAAATCCGAACAGGCGCACGGACGTAACGTTCACTGTGTTCGTGACCGAATTCGCAACGGCAGGAACGGGTCTGGGGCCGGACCATCGATCGCATCGGACATGAAGACACGCGCCAGACCCCGCGCCCCCCTCGACCTCATCCGTACACAGAACGAAAGTTTCGTAGCCATGAAATACCGTGCTCGTTTGGCCGGCTCGGCCACTGCGGTGACCGCGATTGTCAGCATCTCGAGCGTCGTGCTCACGTCGTGCTCCACTGAGACGACCTCCCACGACAATGCCGCACCGTCCTCGTCCTCGATCGCCACTCCGAATCCGGCGCTCGCCCAATGGCATGGCGACAAGCCGACGATCGTGCTGGTGCACGGGGCATGGGCGGATGCGGCCGGGTGGACGCCGGTGATCGCCGACCTGCAGAAGGCGGGCTTCCCGGTCAAGGCTCCGCCGAACCCGTTGCGCGGGCTCGACTCCGACGCCGCCTACCTCTCGACTGTGCTGCACCAGATCAACGGCCCGATCATCTTGGTAGGTCACTCCTACGGTGGCGCGGTGATCACCAACGCGGCGGCGGGAGATCCGCAGATCAAGGCCCTGGTATACATCGCTGCGTTCGCGCCCGACCAAGGGGATTCGCTCGCGAGTCTCAACTCGAGTACGCAAGGCAAGGAGATCCCCGCGGTGCCGGCGACTCCCTCGTCGTACCCGCAGGACGGTGGCGGCATGGGCACGGAACTGACCATCGACCCGTCCAAATACCCGGATGTGTTCCTGGACAACGAGTTACCACCGGCTCAGCAGCAGGCGCTGGCGGTCGAGCAGCGGCCGTTGAGCCTGGCCGCGGCAACCGGAGTGTCCGGTGTGCCGGCGTGGAAGACGCTCCCATCCTGGTACCTGGTCGCCGATCAGGACCACGCGATCTCGCCGAGCCTGGAGCGGTATATGGCGACGCGGGCGGGGGCACACACCGTCGACGTGGACGGTCCGCACCTGATCATGCAGACCAACCCCGACGCGGTCGTGAACCTGATCGAGCAAGCCGCCGTCTCGACCTGCCAATAACGCCGATGAGTTCCCAAAGCGACTGTTTACCAATGGAATTCATCGTGACTACCAGTTTGTCAGCACAATAATGAACAGATCCGAAGGCGGAGGAATTGCCATGTCCGATCCGACAAAACCGACCGTAGTGCTGGTGCACGGGGCGTTCGCGGACGCATCGGGGTTCACCGGTGTGATCGAAGAACTCTCAGCGTCGGGTTTGGCCGTGCTCGCACCCCCGAATCCGTTGCGAGGGCTGGGACATGACGCCGATGTCGTGCGCTCGGTGGTGAACGCGATCGACGGCCCCGTGGTGCTGGTAGGCCACTCCTACGGCGGTGCGGTGATCACACAGGCCTCGGCCGGGCCGGAGAACATCACGGCGCTGGTGTACCTGGCAGCGTTCAGCCTCGAGATCGGCGAAAGCTGTGCCGAGGTGCAACAACCGTTCGCACCGTCGCTGCTGGCCGAGACGGTGCGACCGACACCCTACGACGCATCCGGCGCCGCAGGCGGCCCGGACCTCTACATCGATGCGGATCGATTCCGCGAGACATTCTGCGCAGACGTCCCTGTCCAGGTGGCACAGGTCATGCGCGCCGCCCAACGGCCGCTTGCGGCAGCCGCGTTCACCGAGCCGGCCACCCGCGCCGGCTGGAAACAGATCCCATCGTGGTACCAGGTGGCCCGCCACGACAACGCCATCAACCCCGAAGCACAGCGATTCATGGCCAAACGCATGAGTGCGACCATCGAGGAAATCGACGGCTCCCACACCGCATTCATCAGCCGGCCCGTCCGTGCCGCCGAACTCATCAAAGCCGCAGTCGCGCTGAAGTTCTCGGCATAGCTCCGAAGATGGCCTGGAGAAGCGGCCACAGGCTGACCGCTTCTCCTGCGACTGTGGTCCCGTGCCACGTGGGGCGACCCGCACGTCGCCAGATCATCGAAGGAAACAGCGTATGCAGACCCGTCCCCTCGGCCGCACCGGAATCCAGGTCAGCCCCTACTGTTTGGGCACCATGATGTTCGGCCGGGCCGGAAACCCCGACCATGACGATTGCGTCCGGATCATCCACCGCGCACTCGACTCGGGCATCAACTTCATCGACAGCGCCGATGTGTACGGCCCCCACGGCATGTCCGAAGAGATCGTGGGCGCGGCGCTGAAAAGCCGACGCGACGACATCGTGCTGGCCACCAAGGTCAACGGCTCGATGGGGGACGACCCGAACCGGCGCGGCAGCTCACGGCGCTGGATCGTCACAGCGGTCGAGCACTCGCTGCGGCGCCTGCAGACCGACCGCATCGACCTCTACCAGATCCACCACCCCGACCCCCGGACCGACATCGAGGAGACGCTCTCCGCCCTGAACGATCTCGTGCGAGCCGGCAAGGTGCGCGCCATCGGCACCTCCAACCTCCCGGCCTCGGAGATCGTCGAGGCGCAGTGGGTGGCCGAGCGGCGCGGACTGCAGCGCTTCCGCACCGAACAGCCCACCTATTCCATCCTCAACCGCGCCATCGAGCGCGAGATCCTGCCCATCTGCCAGCGCTACGGCATGGGTGTGCTGGTGTGGAGCCCGCTGGCGATGGGCCTGCTCACCGGCCGCTACCGCAAGGGCCGGCCTCCGGCGCGGAACGCGCGGATGAACTGGGTGCCCCGGCACCTGACCGACGAGCGCAAACTCGACACCGTCGAGCAGCTCCTCCCTCTGGCCAAGGAGGCCGACCTGTCGCTGACCCACCTCGCGATGGCCTTCACCATCGCGCACCCCGGTGTCACCTCGGCCATCATCGGCCCCCGCACCATGGAACATCTGGACGATCTCCTGGCCGGCGCCGTGGTCACCCTGGATGACGAGGTCCTCGACCGGATCGACCGGATCGTGCCACCCGGCACGGACATCAGCCCACTCGATGTGTCCTATGTGCCACCGGCCATCGAACACGCGGCGCTACGCCGTCGATCGGCCGACGAACGCGCCGCGGTCTGACCGGTGACCGTGCTGGATACCGGGCACTCGACCGCGCGACGCTGGCTCGGGACGAGTGCTCGGGTCTGCCGTCCGGGGCGGCTCAGTGGTGGACGGCCACCGTACGGTCGGCGATGCCCAGCCATTGACCGAGGGCAGCGTCCAGGGCGTTGCGGGCGAGGGTCGCACCGGCGGGGTTGACCCAAGCCACATGGCCATCGGGTCTGACGAATACCGCGTCACAGGCGGGGACGTCACCGAAGACGGGCAGGTCCCAGCTGTTTGTGGAGGCCGCGGGATCGAGCCGGGCCTCGATGTAGTCCACGCGGTCCGTCCACGGGGCGGGGGTGCCGGTCAATTCGTCGGCGCCGAGGTTGATCAGCAGCGGACGTGCATGGCGCAGCAGGCCGAACACCGAAGTGGTGCCCTGGTCGGTGGTCAGGGTCAGGTCGGGCATGCGGCGGCCGAGCAGGGGATGGGTGTCGCCGAGCGGGTAGCGCAGATTCAGTCCGCTGAGAATCCCGCTGAGCCGCAGGCAGGTTTCGGGCTCTGCGAGCATGTCCGCTACGACGCTGCGAAGTGCATCCGTCTGAGCGCCGGGCTTGATCAACGCCGTCTGTGCCTTGGTCAGTTGCAGCACGGTGGCTGCGATCGGGTGTCGCTCCTGGTGATAGGTGTCGAGCAGCGAGTCGGGCGCGGCGCCGTTCAGTACGGCGGCCAGTTTCCAGCCGAGGTTCACTGCGTCCTGGATGCCGAGGTTCAAGCCCTGCCCACCGATCGGTGAATGGGTGTGCCCGGCATCGCCCGCCAGGAAGATCCGGCCCTGGCGATAGTCGGTGATCTGACGGAACCCGTCGGAGAATCGGGACATCCAGCGTGCCGCGCGCAGGCCGTAATCGGTGCCCAGGCCGTCGCGCATGACCTCGCGTAGTTCGTCCAGGGTGACCGGTGCGGTCCGGTCGGCCGGCGGGGTGGCCCGCATCAGGCTCAGGCGGAACCAGCCCGGTTCGGCGCGCGAGATCTGGTAGGTGCCGATTCGCTCGTTGCGCCCGAAGACTCCGTTGCCATCGGGCGGGCAATCCAGCTGCACATCGCCGACCACCCAATAGGAGACGGGTTCCTCCCCGGGGAACGGGATCTCGCAGATCCGGCGTACCGCGCTGTGGCCACCGTCGCAGCCGACGAGATAGTCGGCACGGATCGCGGCCGGGCCCGCGGGCCCCTCGACGAGCACTCCGACCCCGTCGTCGTCCTGGTGCAGGTCCACTACGGCTGTGGCCCAAAGGAATCGGACGCCGAGTTCGACGGCCCGGGCGGCCAGGATCCGCTCGGTCTGGTGTTGGGGCAGGATCAGGGCAGCGGGCCAGCCCGGGTCGAGATCGTGTGGGGCCATGGGGATTCCGGAGAACAGCACCCCCGGCAGGACCTTGCCACGGCTGAGGAATTCGTCGCCCAGCCCACGCTGGGTGAGAATCTCGACGCTGCGGGCGTTGATGCCCGGCGCGCGTGATTCGCCGACGGTCCCGGCCGCACGCCGCTCCACCACGATGACGTCGACGCCGCCGAGCCGCAGTTCGGCGGCCAGCATGAGGCCGGTCGGACCGGCCCCGGCGATGACGACTTGGGCTTCCGATTCCGGAGAGTTAAAGTTCATAGGCTCCTATATAACGCTACATAGGAACCTATGTAAAGGATGATATGGACCCGATCACCGCACCCAGCCTGGCCCAGCTGATCAACCGCGCCTCCCGCGCGCTCGCACGCGACGGCGACAACACCCTCAAGCCCCTCGGCCTGCGCTACGCCCAGGTGCCCGTACTCGCACTGCTGCGCGAGGGCGCCGAACTGACCCAGAAAGACCTGGCCGAGGCCACCGGCATCGAGCAACCCTCGATGGCTCAACTGCTCGCCCGCATGGACCGCGACGGCCTCATCCACCGCACACCCCACCCCCGAGATGCGCGCAGTCAGGCGATCGCACTGACCCCCACAGGCGGCGCACGGGTCACCGACGCCCACGACCGGCTCGCCGCCCTCGACAGCCGGGCAGTCGCCGGATTTACCGCCGACGAGATCGGAATCCTGCGAGACCTGCTGACTCGGGTCGGCAACAATCTCGACCGGACAAACGGCACCCTCACAGACGAACCGGCTGCTCCGCGTTCCAATGACTGACCTTCTCCCGCTGCCCGCGCCCGCGTGGTACCACGGGCGTCGAGCGTGGGGGGGTTGGCAGTGGAGAAATCGATTCGAATACGGTGTCCTGCTTTGAAACCCATGCTGTCGGCCCGGGCTGGTGGCAGCTCCTAGGGCCGGAGCGCTTTGATGGTTCGTGTGCGCCATTGATCGATGCGCCGAGGGAAGTCTTCGGCCGGGTCCACGGTCCAGAGGAACGCGGAGCCGACGCCTTCGACGACGATCGCGTGGGCGGTGGCCTCGGCGTCGAGGTCGCCGCTGATGCTGCCGTCGCGCTGTCCCGCGCTCAGGGCTTCGAGGATGTCGCCGCGGAGCCGGCCGATCCAACCGGCGGCACGGACGGCCATGCCGGATCCCTTGCCTGCTGCCTGGAATTCGACGGCGAACAACATTCGAAGCAGTGCCGGGTTTTCGTCGATGAGCCGTCCCATAGCGTCGATGCGGGCGAGCACCCGCTCCATGCCCGTCGCCGACCCGGGCAGGGGGACTGTCAGCGGCCCCTCGTACGCGGCCCGGATCACGGCGTCGATGAGCTGCTCTTTCGAGCCGAATCGCGCGCGCACCATGGACCGGCTGTAGCCGGCGCGGCGCCCGATCTCGGCGGCGGACGCCGCGTCGTAGCCGCCCTCGGCGATCAGCGCGGCCGCCGCGTGCAGCAGTCGCTGAGTCGATTCGTCGACGCGTTCCTGCTGCGTACGGCGGGGTTGGGGCATGGTGTGCATCCTACGGCAAGTTATTTTCCATCGACAACTAAGTGTGTATGGTGGTCGGCGAAGGTAGCGACGCGCTCGGCAGACCCCGCAGCGCGCAGAGCAGCCTTCGCGCGACGCGATGCCGCCCGATGCGCGACGTCGACTTCAACGAGGAGATGGCCCATGAGTGCCTCGGTAATCCAGTTCTTTTACGACGCAATGAAATCGCAGGACCCAGCCGCAATAGCCACGTCACTCGCCGACGACGTCGTCATCACCGAGCCCTCGGCACTGCCGTACGGCGGGACGACCACGAGCCGCGACGAGTTCTTCCAGAAGGTTCCCGGCTGGCTGGATCAGTTCTCGACGTGGCAGTTCATCGAGGGAGAGATCTTCGGGGACGGCGATCGGCTCGCCGGCCTCTGGAGCGCGGTCTTCACCGCGCGCGCCAGCGGTGAGACCTTCCGCTATCAGCAATTCGAGCGCTACGAGGTGAAGGGCCGCGCGATCAGCAAGGTCGACGTCTACCAGTCCGACACACAAGGGCTGATCGACTTCTTCGCGAAGAACGGCCCGGCCTGAATGTCGGTGTAATCGCTGCCCAGGACGCGCTTCTGATCGGCGAGGCTGCGCGAGTGCCTGGGCGCCCGTACGGCGCGAAACCGTCTGCAGCGCAGTGCGATCGAAACACGCCCATGCCGCGTCGGCGGCAGGGGTTCCGCCATTGAGGTTCCACCGGATTTCCGACTGTCCGGAAATCCGGTGGAACCTCGGACAAGCCCCGAGACCCAGTCAACTGATCTGGGTTCGCCGACATCAGCTGCCGCTTGGCGACCTGCCGCGAGGTTCGGGGGTGTTGCTGGACAGGCCGCTTATTCGCTCAGCGCGGCATCCAGTTCGGCTAGAATCCGAGCCTTCGGCCGAGCTCCGACGATCGTGTGGATCGGCAGACCGTCGCGAAACAGCAGCATGGTCGGCATCGACATGATGTGGTAATCCCTTGTGACACTTGGATTTGCATCGGTGTCGATCTTGCAGATGATCAAGGTACCGGTGCGCTCACGAGCAATGTCGGCCAATACCGGCGCGACCATGCGGCAGGGCGGACACCAGTCGGCCGTGAAATCCACCAGCACGGGCCCGACGGCTTCGAGCACTTCTCGTTGGAAGGTTTCCTCGGTGACGACGACTATGCCGGAATAGGTTTCTTTCGAGATGGTCATCAGCATCCTTCGATTAGCTTGTGCGCCAGATTGTCTCGCGCCTCGGAACCACGCCGCCGCGTGCTCGGCAAGCCCTGCGATTGGTAGAACTTCACAGCGCCGGTTGTCGTCCGGGCCAGCTCGCCATGGTCATAACTCTGACCGTAAACATTGACCTCGGCGTCAAGGCAAGACCGCCCGTTCCACCGAACCGGGCTGCGGCCGTGCGGTGCCCGCGCTGCGCTCGCTACCGGCAACCGGCTCGGAATCGGCGTCGAGCGCCTCGAGCACGGCGTCGCCGTTCGCCCGCGCCCACTCGGTCAGTACGTGGATCGGATCGATCAATGTTGCTCCGAGCGGAGTGAGCTCGTACTCGACGCGAGGCGGCACCTCGGCGTAGGCGTGGCGGCGGATGAGTCCGTGCGCCTCGAGCCGTCGCAGCGTCTGGGTGAGCATTTTGCGGGAGATGCCGCCGATCAGTGCGATCAGTTCACCATGGCGCACCGGGCCTTTGCTGAGGCCGTACAGCACGACCACCGTCCACTTGTCGGCGATCAGCTCGACCGCCAGACGCGCCGGACAGTCGGCGAGAAAGGGATCACCGGGTCCGAAACCGCTCATGGCGCCAAGGTACCTGGAGGTTCCTATCGGAAACCTAGCGTGGGAGTCATGCGAGTCATCACCCAGCAGACGTTCGGCGGTCCCGAAGTGCTCACCATCGTGAATGCGCCCGAGCCCCAGCCCCTTCCGACCGAGGTCCTCGTCCGTGTCAAGGCGATCGGGCTGAATCCGCTCGAGGCGCTACTGCGCGCCGGCGAGTTCCCGCTGATCGGCAAGCCGCCGTTCATCCTCGGCTGGGACATCAGCGGCGTCGTCGAAAAGTCGCCCCAGACATGGCGATTCAGACCCGGCGACGAGGTGTTCGGAATGCCGCTGTTTCCCCGGGCGGCCAATGCGTATGCCGAGGTCGTGTCGGCGCCGGCATTGCATCTGGCACACAAGCCGGCGTCGCTCTCACACATCGAGGCGTCGGCGCTGCCGGTCGTCGGGCTGACTGCCTGGCAGGGCCTCGTCGACCTCGGCGCCGTGAGCGCGGGTGACCGCGTCCTGGTCCACGGCGGCGGTGGCGGGGTCGGCCACGTCGCGATCCAGATCGCGAAAGCGCTCGGCGCGTACGTGATCGCGACCGCCGGCAGGAGCAAACGGGAGTTCGTCGAAAGGTTGGGCGCCGACGAGGTGATCGA
Organism: Nocardia sp. NPDC088792; assembly: GCF_044750615.1. Taxonomy (NCBI): domain Bacteria; kingdom Bacillati; phylum Actinomycetota; class Actinomycetes; order Mycobacteriales; family Nocardiaceae; genus Nocardia; species Nocardia sp. NPDC088792. Next base: position 1,355,567 of record NZ_JBIVKC010000003.1, on the reverse strand, counting down.
CTACACGACGGTCGACTTCGCCGAGTCGGTCCGTGACATCGACGTCGTGCTCGACACGCGAGGCGGCGAGACCGCAGAGCGGTCGCTCGGAGTGCTCCGCCCAGGAGGTCACCTGGTGACCGCAGTCGCCGAGGAGGATTCGAAGCTCGCTACCAAGCTCGAGGCGGCCGGTATGCGCTTCAGCGGCATCGCGGTCGACCCGGATCCGGTCGCCCTGCGCGGTCTGATCGAACTCGTCGAACAGGGCAAACTGCGGGTCCACGTGCAGGAGACGTTCCCGTTCGAACGCGTCGCCGACGCGCACCGGGTGCTCGACGGTGGTCACCTCCAGGGCAAGCTCGTCCTCACCGTCTGATCCTCGCGTGGCGCCTCGTGTACTTCGCGTGCGACCAGGCCGGTGACGAGGCGCCGGATCAGCGTGTCCGCGGGAGTGCCGGTTCAGAGGTTCTTGAGCGTCTGGATGACGGGGGCGGTTTCCATCACCTGGATGGCGGGCAGGGCGGCGACTTTGGTGGTGAGGTAGGTGAACAGGGCGGCCGGGTTCGGGCTGAGCACGCTGGCGTAGAGGTTGGTGGACCCGGTGGTCGCGGCGACGAAGGGGACTTCGGGATGAGAGGCCAGGGCTCGCCCGGTGGTGAGTATCCGGTCCGGGGCCACTGACAGCCAGAGCATGGTCTGGCTGATCATGTCGAGGTGGCGGTAGTCCAGGTCGATGTCGAAGTAGAGGGCGCCACGCGCGGTGAGTTCGGCGAGGCGGCGGCGCACGGTGGTGGCGGGGCGGCCGGTGGCTTCGGACAGTGCGGTGAAGTCCATCCGGCCGTCGCGTTCGAGTAACGCAATCAGGTGCCGGTCGTCCTCATCGAGCGCGACGGGTTCCGTGGTCGCGGCGGCCGGTGGTGGCGGTTGGAGCCACGCGATCTGCTCGGGGGAGAGGGCATCGACGATGCCTTGAGGACCGCCGAAGAAGACATGCAGCAAGCAGTTGGCCTTGACGTCGATGACGTGTGGAGTGCGCGGAAGCTTCTCCAGCAGCAATGTTTCGCTGTCGTGGCTGGTGGATGCCCGGACGACGGTGACGATCTCGGTGCCGCCGGAGGTCAGCTTGACCCATGAGGTGTCGGGGCGCCGAGCCAGCGCGGCGCCGACGGTGCGGGCGACGTCGGGGGTGCATCGGACTCGGACGAACCACGAAACCTCACCCACCCGCTCCGGATCGGTACGACCGGTGACCCGGATCTTCTTGGTCGAACGCAGGCGGGTGTACCGGCGGGCGACGGTCTGGTCAGACACCCCCAGGACTTCCGCGATCTTGCTGAACGGCGCCCGGCCATCCAGCTGCAGCGCGTGGATGATCTTCAGTTCCAGATCGTCGAATACCTCGGAAGTCGCCACTTTTCACCTGTATTTGTCGAATGCCGCCGTCTGAGTCGCGTTTTCTGGGCATTATCGTGCCCCGAGCCGAGCATAGATCTCATCCACGGTTTCGACGAATGTCCAAGGGGGACAACGATGACAACACTGGTGATCGGGGCGCGCGGCAGCATCGGGCGCGAGGTACTGAACCGGCTCCTCGCAGCCGGGGAGCCGGTGCGAGCATCGGCTCGCAATCCCGCGGCCGCAGGGCTGCCCGACGGCGTCGCGGTGGTCGCCGCCGACCTGACCGAGCCCGAAACCCTGTCTGCCGCACTGGATGGTGTGACCAGAGTTTTCCTGTACGCGCCCACCGGCGGCGCCGCCGGCTTCATCACGGCCGCCCGCGACGCTGATGTACAGCGCATCGTGCTGATGTCCTCGGGCAGCGTGCTGTTGCCGGACGCGGTAGGCAATACGATCGCCGAGGAGCGTCGACGGGTCGAGCAGGCACTGACCGATTCGGGCTTGCCCTGGACACCGGTCCGGCCCCTCGTCCTGGCGAATAATGCTCTGCACTGGGCCGAGTCGATCCGGACCGAAGGCGTTGTGCGACTTGTCGATCCCGAAGCGATGACGGCGCCGATTCACGAGCGCGATATCGCCGCGGTCGCGGTCGCCGCTCTGACAGATAGCGCCGGCGCCGCGTCCGATGCCATGTTGACCGGTCCCGAGTTGGTCTCACAGCAGCGTCAGGTCGAGTTGATCGCCACGGCGATCGGCGCCGATATTCGGATCGAGAAGCTGTCGAAAGCGCAAGCACGCGAACGGTTCGGCCGGTTCGAGAGGCCGGAGATCGTCGAGGCGATCCTCGATTTCATCAACGCCGCGGCGCATGGCGGATCGCCGATGACCGACACGGTGCAGCGGGTGCTCGCGCGACCTGCCACATCGTTCGCGCAGTGGGCACACGAGCATGCCGCCGATTTCCGTTGATGACGCAATCCATTTCACGACAATGGTTTCGGGAGATTCTCATGACCACGATCAGTACCGGTAAAGTCCTGCTGAGCCTGAGCTCGTTCTGGTCGGCCTACGGCTGCTATCACTTCGACTGGAACGAAACCCACATCTACAACCCGCAGTGGCCACCACACGCCAAGTTCCACAACGCGCAAACCATGAGTACCGGCGCTGTCGTGGGAGCCGCCGGCCTCTATCTACTGTGGGGCCGGCGCGGCGCATGGACGAGGGATCGGCTGCAGCTCACTGCCGCTGCCGCGTCGGTCTACTGGATCACGCAATTGTCGGCGATCTTCTACCCGGGTACAGCCTTGTTCGACCACCCACAGCACCCGTCCGCGTCCGGCGCCGTGACTGCCGCGGCCGGTCCGCCCAAAGTCCTTGGCCCGCAGACCGTTGTCGCATCGGTCGCCCTCGCGATCAACGTGCTGGCCTACGGCCTAGAGATCCGGCGACTTGCGCGAAACCCGGCATAACACCCCCTGCCTGATTCTGCATGTTTGCGGCTCGACTCAGAAAGCTCGCCTCGTTCGATCGCACGTTGTGTCCGGAGTCGATCAGGCGCGGATGGCGCTGCTCGGCGGCGAGCCGGCCCTCGACGTGGCCATTGCGAGCAGTTGCTGGGCGACGACGACGCCGTGCGGCGCTGGTTCGGCGCCGGAATGCTCGACAACGTGGTCGCCGTGCTCGGTCTGGCCGACGTCGATGAGCCGTGGGCGCACGTCCTCACTGCCCGATGACGTCGATTTCGGAGTCGATGTCGAGCGAGTCGACGATCGATCGCACGCTCGCGATGAGGGCCGCGATGGAATCAGTGCGTGCCTCGGTGTGGCTGATCGCGCAGATCCGGACGCTGTCGGAGGCGTCGGCGATCGGACGGAACACGACGGAGGGCACCGGGTTGGTGAACACGATCGACCCGGGGTGGATACCCACGTGGCCGCGGGTGGCCACATGCACGGCGAGCTCGTCGTAGCGCGTTACCTCCTCGATGTGGGTGTGAGAGATGCCGGCCCGGACGGTATCTGCCCGCAATTGGCTGTCGAGGTAAGGGTTTTCGCTACGCGGAGTGATCAGGATCTGACGGGTGCGGAGCTCAGCGAGAGTCACCGTCCGGCGACCGGCGAGTGGGTCCGTCGCCTGCAGCACGGCGACCAGCGGGAATTCACCGAGCACGGTACTGGTGATTCCGGGTTGCTGGGGGACCGACCAGCACAGACCCACGTCCACCGTGCCGTCCGTCACGGCGGCGAGTTGTTCGGGAGTGTGCATGGGGACCGGACGCCACCGGCCTCGAGTCTCGTTGTCGGCAGTGGGGTCGGGCCAGGCGTCGACCAGGCTCGGGAGGATCAGCTGTCCCAGTTCCGGAGTGTGGGCGATGACCAGGTCACGATGGTGCACCGAGCGCAGGCGCGCGGTGCGGTGCGCCTGGTGCAACGCCTCGATGGGTGGGCGGATCGCGGCGGCGAACTCGGCACCGAAGGGCGTCAGTCGCACCCGCCGGCTCGTACGCTCGACGAGCCGGCAACCGAGGCTGCGTTCCAGGCCGGCGACGGCCTCGCTGACACTGGGCGCAGCCAGGCGCAGACGGTCGGCGGCCCGCCGGAAATGCAGCTCGTCGGCCACCGCGAGGAAGCACTCCATCTGACGCAGGTTCACCGCTGTCCTCCCGTCACTCCGCACCGCTCGAACGAAACTCGTTTCACACCATCGTGGTTACCGTGCCCTGGATGCCGAACAGCGATTTCCCGTAGATCTCGGCGGCCACGTCGGGGTTGAGGACCGCATGCCGGCTCGCGGTCTCGACATCGCGCCAGATGCGTTGCACCGGATTGGATTCGCCGAAGGTCGAAGCCCCCTGGGCCGAGCACACGATGCGGACCGCCGCCCGCGCGTGCACCGCCGCCATGCCCGCGTCCATCCGCATCCGGGCCCGGGCGGCGTAATCGGGGAATACCCCGGCGGCGTCGTCGATGTCGGCGGCCGCGCGGTAGGCGTGCAATTGGGCGGAGTCGGCGAGCGATGCCGCGTTCGCGGCGGCGAGCTGGATCGTGGGCGCCTCGGTCTGAGGGGCATAGCTGGTCATGGTCAATCCTCGGCGCGGGGCATTCTCCCTCAGGAGATCGACTGCGGCGGCGGCCAATCCGAGCTGGGGTCCGGTCAACACGAGTGCGGCGGCCGGTACGAACGGCGCCCGGTAGAGCACCTCGTCGGTGAAGGGTGTGGCATAGCGACCCTCGACGGCGTCGGGGATGGAGTGGAAGCGGTGTGCGGGCACGAACAGGTCCTCGCCGAGGAGCGTGTTCGACGCGGTCCCGCGCATGCCCGCCACGAACCAGGTGTCCTCGATGGTCAGCTCCGACATCGGTGCGAGCACGATGCCGACGGCATCGGCGGTGCCCTCGGCATCCGGCCGGGTGACCCCCAGGACCGCCCAGTCGGCATGGGCGCACCCGGAGGCGGGGGCCCAGCGCCCGCTCACCCGGTACCCGCCCTCGACCACACGCGCGGTACCCGAGGGGGTCACGACGCCGGCCACTCGGGCGTCGGGGGTGTGGGCCCAGACGTCGTCCTGGGCCCGAGCGGGGAACAACCCGACGAACCAGGCATTGGCATTGAGCAGTGAGGTCACCCAGGCGGTCGAGCCGCACGCGCGCCCGACTTCGCGCCCGACCTCCAACAGGGTGCGGAAGTCGGTCTGCAGACCGCCGTAACGCGCAGGCTGCAGCAACGACAGCAGGCCCGCCTCGGCCAGCGCATCGATGTTCTGCGCGGGTACGCTCCGCTCGCGGTCGGTCAGATCGGCGTTGCCGGCCAGCAGCGGTCGCAGTTTGGCGGCTCGCTCGACGAGGTCGGCGCGCAGGGCTCGCGCGGTGTCGCTGGTGCGGGGGGCGTCCATGATGATGCTCATCGTTGTTACTCCGGTATCGAAGGTCATGGGGTCGGGGTCAGCTCGCGACAGCGAGCTGGGAGTGTGTGCCGAAGACGCGGCGCGCGTAGATCAGTGGGGCCATGGAGGTCGATTCGGCTTCCTCGACGGACACCACGAGAAGGACATGGTCGCCGCCGTCCACATGGCGTTCGACGCGTCCCGCGGTCCAGCCGGCGGACTCGGGCAGATAGGGCAGGCCGGCGCGGACGGTCCAGGTGACGCCGTCGAACTTGCGACCCGGTCCCCGGTGTCGACGGGCGAACGTCGACGCCAGTTCCTGCTGGTGGGCGCCGAGGATATTCACCCCCACCCGATCACCCGGCCGCAGGTGGGCCAGCAACCCCGAGGCGCGGTCGAGCGCGAAGCTCACCAGCGGGGGGTCGAGTGAGAGCGAGGCGAAGCTCGACACGGTGCTGCCGTGCGGGTGCCCGTCGGCGGTCGTGGCCGTCACCACCGTGACCGGGGAGCATACCCCGCTCATCAGCTCGACGAAGGTCTGTCGGTCGATCATCGTGCGCCTCCTGTTGTGTCCGAGTTCGTCTGTCGGATAGGCGGTTTCGTGGATCACCGCGTCCGACATCACGAGTAAACGCTCGATCTCGGGGCACTCGCTTGGTCTGCCGGCCCAGAATTCCGGTCGCCCGTTGGTCTGACGGCTCACGATTGCCCTCGGGCTCACCGCTCGATGTCGCGCGGCAGGAGCACCGCGTCGCCGAGTTCTTCGGCGAGTGCCAGCGCCGTGTGCAGGGTGAAGCGGCGGTCGTCGAGGTCGTGTCCCAGCACTTCCTGGGCCCGCTTCACGCGGTAGGTCACCGTCCCCCTGGCCACATGCAGGCGGCGCGACACCTCCGCGATGCTGCGCTCGGCGCCGATGTAGTGATAGAGCGTGGTCCGCAGCGCCGCCATCGATGCGTTGCGGGCGGCGAGCCCGCCGAGTTCACGGCGCACGAAGTCACCGGCCGCGTCGAGATCGGCGGCGAGCAGTGCGACGGTGGCGACGTCGGCGTAGGCGGTCGCATGCCGCGGATCTCGCCCGGCCTCGCGCCGTAGTCGCTCGACGCGCTCCGCGCGCTCGGCCTCGCGGTGTGAACGGCGAAAGCCCGCGACGCCGGCTCCCGGTGTCCCGAAGGCGGCGTGTAGCCGCTGCCGGGACAGTGCCGCCGCGATGGTCTCCCATGAATCGGGCCGGCCGGTGCGGTCGGGATGTACAGTGCCCCACGCCCACAACCGCCCCGAGCCTACCGGTATGACCAATGTGGTTGTGGCGCCGAGGGTTCGGAGGGCCTCGAGCGCTGCCGCCGGGAGCGTCGAACTGTCGCTCGGCGTGTCCGACCACACCATCACCGCCTCGTGGGTCCGGCGCAAGTCGTAGCCGAGGGCGCGCGACGCCTCGTCGAGGTCGGCCGGCGAGGCAGCACTCAGCAGGGAACGCACGATATCGGCCCGTGCCGCGGCGACACTGGTACTCCACACCTCGTGCTCCGCGAGATAGGTGCGAATCATGGTGTCGGACAGGTCATCTACGAAGGAGAACAGCTCGCGGGAGATCGTCGTGACCTCATCGACCGCCGCCTGCGGGTCTACGAGCTCGACGCAGGCCCGCAGGAACGCTTCGGTTGTTGCGGCATGACCGATGCGCACGCCCTGCAATACCCGTTCGAGCGGTGTGGCCCGGTGAACGAACTCGCGAATGCCCTCCAAGGTCGCCGCTTCGGCCGGCGGGATGGACGCCGGGCCCATCATCAGCGTGAACAGCGCCCGCAGGGTGGTCGCTTCATTGCCGCGGCGAAGCAGCTCGATCGCGGCCGGGCTACCACCGAGGGCCGGTACTTCATCGATGATCCGCTGCACGACAATGGAATTCAGTTCGATCGCCCAGCGTACGGGGTCCGCACCGACGCGCGCGACGACCTCCTCGACGAACGCGCGCGGGCAGGCCGCGGCGCCGATGTCGATCTCACCCTGCGGAATCAGTCGCGCGATCCAGGCTCGCTGCCGCCGATCGATTTCGGTCACACCGCCCTCCCCCGGGTTACTCGGCCACGGGCTCGCGGCCGCAAACCCGCTGGCCGGCCGGAGTTTCCGGGGACCGGCACGCCCGCTCGTCGTGCGACGTCAATCGGCCCCATGACCGCCGTGGTGAACATGACCGCCGTGGTGCGCGTGACCGCCGTGGTGCAGCCGATAGTGCTGGGCGAGCAGATCGCGCCCGTAATCGTTGCCGTTGGGCGCCCGCACAATGGTGTGGACGTGGTAGCGGGCGGGCTCGGGATTGCTGAGGAACACACCGGGATGGTTGTCGTACTCGACCAAGAGCACGGGGGAGTGGATCCGATAGTAGAAGGCGCATTCATCATCGTGGCCGCCGCGCCACGAGAACCGCGTCTCGTCGAAGTGCGCACGGACATCGGCCAGGGTGCGCTCGGCCTGTGTCCGCGGGAGGCGATCGAGATAGACCCGGATCAACTCGACCAGACCGTCGCGCTGGTCGGCGGGCAAGCTCGCCGCGACGATCCCCTCGGCAGGCAGGATCAAGTTGTCGCTGCCCGCGCCGGCGAGATGGCGGCCGTTCCACGGACCGGCGAGCTCGGGCGGGAGGTCGCGCGTGCGCAGCGAGGATCCCATCAGAAACTCGTTCTCCCGGTGGGGATCCAGGGTGCGGCGGAACGCGAGCGCAACCTCGGTCTCCTCGCCGAAGGCCTGGATGCCCTCGAATCGCCCTGTCCCAGTGGTCGGTTCGGCACCCAGGAACACCGGGGCGAGCACCACCTGCCCGCCGACGAAGACACAATGCAGGTCCACGTGATGACCCATCAGCTGCCAGCCCCAAGGGGTGTCGCGCGCGGGAGTCCCGAAAACCGTGAACCAGTAGGCGAACTCGGTCAGGGTGTCGCGGTAGTCGTCGATGAGCTCGCCGAGGTTCGCGTTGAGCGCCATCGCCGCTCGTACCTGGGCGTAGCCGGCCGGGCTCAGACTCGCCTCGACGACGTCGAGGGCGCGGTCGCGGTCACGTTCGGCGAGCCGTTCCAGGCGCATGCCCTTCGGATGCCAGGTGGGGACGGCGTTCGTCCACAACCGCCATTCCGGGGCGTCCATCGGCAGGGCGCCGACCGCCCTCTGGTGGGGCGCCAGCCCATCGAGGTAGGCCCGGGCCGCCGGCACAGCCGAATTCGGGGACTGCCCCGTACCGTCGAGCCGGTAGAGGCCCGGGCGCGGTGTGCCGTTCTCGGTGATGCCGACGTAGGGCTCGAGATGGCGGCGTAGGCCGGCGGTCAGCTCGAAGGCCGCCACCGGGGGGAGCAGGTCGTCGAATAGATGGGAGTCGACGATCGGAAGCTCGCCGCGGGCGGTAGGCAGGGGAAAATCTCCCGGATGGTGCTGGTGAGACATCGGCGTCTCCTTACTTATTACTCGGTGGGAACAGCGAGGACATCGCCCGGTACGAGGAAGCGGTTTTCGATCCGTCGGGAGGCGATGAGCCAGCTGCCGGCCTCGCCGTCGGGCGTACCGACGCGGGTGAAGCGGTCGAAGACGTCGGCGACCAGCACCGGGGCGGTTGCCGGTATGGGAGGCGTTCCGTCCTGCGCGTAGAGCACCAGTGCGGATACCGCCTCGACGAGATCGGTGTCGTGGCGCAGGATATGGAAGTTGGACATGAGGTGACGCGAGACTCGCGGACCCCGTGCGGTGCGTTCGCGGTACACGCCGTCGATCTCGTCGGTGCCGCGAAAGGTCTTGCGCGAGAACGTCAGTTCGGCATCAGCCGTGAAGAAGCCGGAGGCCGCCGAACCGTCGCCGTGGTCGATCTCGAACCACAGCGCCGTCACCAGCATCGACAGATCGGTGTGTACGCGGGCGAGGGATTGTCCGCCGACGGCGCGGTCATCGGCGGTCATCGGCCGACCGCCGGTGCGTCGCTACGTGCACCGCTGACCAACGCGTGTCCGCTCTGGCGCAGCATCGTGGTGTCGGCGCCCAGAACGAGGAAGTCGTATCCGCGATCCAGCAATGCGGGCGCATTGCCAGAAGCCGTGGTGCCCAGGGTGATTCGGTGCTCGGCGCAGCGTCGTTCGGCCGCCGCGACGAGGTCTGCCAGGCTGCGGTCATCGTCCCGGAGCCCGCTGGAGACCGCGAGATCGGTCGGGCCGATGAAGACCGCGTCGACGCCGGCGACCTCGCCGATCTCGACGATCGCCGAGAGCGCTTCGAGGCTTTCGGCTTGGACCACGAGGCGAACCTCCTCATTACCGGTCCGCAGATAGTCGCCGAGCGCCTCGAGCCCCCACCGCCCGGCCCGCCCGGAGGTGCTGGCCCCGCGTCGGCCGAGCGGAGGAAACCGTGTCGCCCGCACGGCATCCAGCGCCGCGGCAGCGTCGTCGACCTGCGGGACGAACAGACCCGCCGCCCCCGCGTCGAGTGGGGCCTGGACGTCGCGTGGTGCGGTGTCCGCGACCCGGACGAACGGTGCGATCCCGCAGCCACGGGCCAGCCCGATCATGGTCGACATCGTGCGGATATCGATCGTGCCGTGCTCGGTGTCGATCACGACGAAGTCGAAACCGGCGAGGGCGAGCAACTCGACGCTCTCCGGCGCGGGAAGCTTCACCCAGGCTCCGAGCCGAGGGAACGGATCGTCTGTCATGATCGGGCTCCCTGATATTCGCCGGCGTTGAGCACCCAGCCCTTGGCGAGGAAGTCCTCGCGCGGCGGGGCGAAGACGTCGATGAGCGTGTGCGGGCCGGCGCCCACCGCGCGGGTGGTGTGCACGACGGTCGGCGGGATCAGTGTCATCGAGGGGCTACCGACCTGAACGTGCTCATCGTCGCGCCACTCACTCATCCGCGGAGTCCACGGGACCCGCAGGTGATGGACGTAGTTCCCGAGCAGGGTCACCGACATCTGCTCGAAGTCCTGGTGGGAATGCGGTGAGAGCCGTTCGGTGTCGCGTGGTCCCTCGTGCACTGGAAACCAGTTCACCATCAGCGATTTCGTGCGAAAGATCCGGCCGAGGCGTCCCGGTTCGTCGGGTATCTCGCGCAGGCGATATATCCGGATATCGTCGCCGTCGCCCGCGGTGGGCTCCGGTAGCGGTGTGGCCCGGAGGTCGGCTTGCGCGGCATGGTTGGCCGCGCGCCTCATCTGCTCCTCGCAGCGTGCGGTGAACACCCGAACCACCGTGATCGGCAACGCCGCGTGCACAGTACTCGTGCCGGCCGGTACGACGACGAGTGCGGGCTCGGCCACCGACACCGGTGCCCGGCCTTCGTGTTCCACGACCACCGCGTCGTCCTGGACCAGCAGCACATACTCGTCGGGCAGGTCGTGTTCGGTGAGACGATCACCCGCTTCGAGCTCGGTGATCGCTACGACGAAGTTCCGCCCGCACACCGACCATGTCCGGCTGCCTGCGGCGGAGACCAGGTCCGGATCACGCCCCGAGACCTCGAGGACGACGGGGGCTCCTGTGATTGCAGCGATGCTCATCGGACCTCTCCTGTGATGCCACGGACGACATGAGCTTCCCGCCGGCCCGGTAGGGGAACAATCGGGAGTTTCCGATCGCATCGTTCGGTTGAGCCGAACGATGCGCGGCACTCACTCTCGATCCAGGGTGACGGGGTGTCCATGAGACTCAGCATACTTGCCTGGGCAACTTATGTGACTTGCCAAGGCAACTAATTGAAGATACTTTCAACTTGCCAAGGCAAGTGATCCGATGCCTTCGGAAAGCTGACACCACGACGCTGCCAGCGGGTTCACATCAGAGAGATAGAACGATGACGATCGGCCACCTCGAACACCAGGACGACGTTTCCGCCAACGCGCATCGCCCTGCCGGAGCATACGACGACCACCTCGCCCGGGTATTGCCACGGGCACGCGAGCAGCGCGTATGGAGTCCCTCCGACGGGCCCCTGCCCAGTCTTTTCGTCAGTCACGGGGCCCCGTTCACCCTCGACGACCCGCAGTGGATCGCCGAGCTGTTCGACTGGGCTCAGTCGATGCCCAAACCCAAGGCCATCATCGTCGTCTCGGCGCACTGGGAACACGCGCCGGTCGCGATCTCCGGAGCCGCCGCCGGCACCCCGCTCTACTACGACTTCAGCGGCTTTCATCCCCGCTACAAGACTCTGCCGTACGCGACTCCGGACGCCACCGACCTTGCTCGGCGGCTCACCGGCATGCTGAGCCCGACAGCGGTACACGAGTTCACCGATCGCGGCCTCGACCACGGCGCTTTCATCCCGCTCATGGCCATGTATCCCGCGGCCGACGTCCCGGTCGTGCAGCTCTCGATGCCCAGTCTCGATCCTGGCGCCCTGCTCCGGCTCGGGGCGCGCCTGCAACCACTGCGCGACGAAGGCATCCTGGTTCTCGGCTCGGGCTTCATGACGCACAGTTTCGCCGTCTTCCGCCGCCCGGGGCTCGCCGCGCACACCGCGGCCTTCGACGCATGGGCCGTCGACGCCCTCGCCCGAGCCGACGTCGACGCCCTGGCTGATTACCGCAGCAAGGCACCCGGTGTCGAGGTCGCCCATCCGACGCCCGAGCATTTCGTCCCCCTGCTGCTCACCGTCGGCGCGGCCACCGATCCCGGCAGCGCCGTGAGCGCCATCGACCGCATGGTGATGGGGAACTCCACCCGCTCGGTGCAGTTGAACTGACAGCCTCGACCGGCTCGCGCACATCGATTCGCTTCAAACCCTTTGTCCCAGAGCGTTATCCCGTATCGCCACACACTGAAGGAAATGTCATGAAAGCAGTGCGCTATCACGAGTTCGGCAGCAGCGAGGTTCTGCGCTACGAGGACATCGAGCGTCCGGTCCCCGGCGCGGGGCAGATGCTGGTGCGGGTGGCGGCCACCTCGTTCAATCCGGTCGACGACCACATCCGCGCCGGTGTCCTGACCGAGATGATCCCGATCAGCCTGCCGCACGTGCCCGGGATCGACCTGGCGGGCACCGTCGCCGAGCTCGGCGCACAGGTCACGGGCCTCGAGATCGGGGACCGCGTCATAGCGATGTTGCCGCTGGGCGCCGGCGGCGGTGCAGCCGAGTACGTACTCGCCCCGGCCGAGAGCCTGGTCATCGCACCACGGACGATCGAGCTGGCCGACGCCGCCGCGCTGCCCCTGGTCGGCCTGTCGGCCTGGCAGACGTTGTTCGAGCTCGCCGAGCTGAAACCCGGACAGTCCGTCCTGGTCAACGGGGCAGGAGGCGCGGTAGGCAGCCTCGCGGTCCAGCTCGCCGTCGATGCGGGAGCACACGTGACCGCGGCGGCCGGTCCGCGGCACGCCGACCGCCTGCGGACCTACGGTGTCGACCGCGTCGTCGGCCACCTCGATCTCACCGAAGGACCAGGCAGCGTGGGTGGTCCGTTTCAGGTCCTGCTGAACATGGTGCGCATGACCCCCGACGAGGCCGCGCAGCTGTCGCGCTATGTCGCCGACGGTGGGGTCGCCGCCTGCTCGGCTACCCCGGTCCCCGAAGACCCGGCCCGGTCGGTGCGCGCGGCGAGTCTGTTCGTCCGCAGCGACGCCGCCCAGCTGGCCGAGCTGGTCGCCAAGATCGATGCCGGCCGACTCCGGATTCACGTCGCGGACCGGCGCCCGGTGATCGAACTGGGTGCGGTGCACGAGGCAGCCGGTGCGGGGCAGCTACTTGGCAAGACTGTCCTGATCGCTCCCTGATCGCGCCCGACCCGCCGCGACCCGAACCTCGTTGAGGCTGAACGTAATTCAGTGCTCGGCGAACAAGACCTCGGCCGCCTCCATGAGCCGCAACCGAGTTGCCTGCCCGCCGGCGTTCCCGTTCGCCCCACGCCGGGCACGGTGCCCGAGCCGGTCGGGCTCATTGGGGGAGTCGGACGTCATAACCGAGCAGCCTAGGCCTACCGAGTGATGGCACAAAAGTCCCATCACCTGTTACGGTGAGACGAGTGACGGGACAAAGGTCCCATCACGAGACTCTGCGATCGCTACACGAGGAAACGCTCCCATGACATACGGACCGCACAATCCAGGGGCCACCTACGTCACGCACGACTACCCCGAGCATGGATTCGACACCGGTGAGGTGATGCTCAACTACGCCACGACCGGATCACCCGAGAACCCCGCCCTGCTGCTCATCCCGGCGCAGGGGGAGTCCTGGTGGGGATACGAGGCGGTGATGAAACTGCTCGAAGACGACTTCGAGGTTTTCGCCGTCGACCTGCGCGGACAGGGCCGCTCCACCCGCACCCCCGGTCGCTACACACTCGACAACATGGGCAACGACCTGGTCCGGTTCATTTCCGGGCGCATCCGGCGCCCGGTCATCGCCTGCGGCCTCTCCTCGGGCGGCGTCATCGCCGCATGGCTGTCGGCCTACGCACCGCCCGGAGTGCTACGAGCGGCCTACTACGAGGACGCACCACTGTTCTCCTCGGAAATCCGACCCGCCTACGGTCAGGGCATGAACCAGGTCATCGGCCCGTGGTTCGAATTGATGAACAAGTACCTCGGCGATCAATGGTCGGTCGGTGACTGGCCGGGCCTGAAGAAAGCCCTCCACACCGACCTGCCGCCGGTACTCGCTCGCGGCCTTGCGGCGATGGGCGACTTCTTCGGCGGGGACGAACCACCCCAGACATTCAAGGAATACGACCCCGAATGGGCCCGCGCCTTCGCCAGTGGCTCGGCGAGCGCCGCGGTCGACCACGCCCGCATGCTCGCGGCAGTCAAGGTCCCGGTGCTGTTCACCCACCATTTCCACCACGTCGACGAGGAATCGGGCCGACTCCAGGGCGCCATCTCCGACCTGCAGGTCCGCCAGGCGCGCAGGCTGATCACCGAAGCCGGCCAGCGGTTCGACTACCACTCGTTCCCGACCGCGGGCCACGTCATGCACGGCAGCGATCCGCAGCTCTATAACCGGACTCTGCGTGAATGGATCGCCACACTCGACGCCTGACTTCGCAAGTCCCGAAAAGCTTTTCGGCGATCCTCGGCCCTCGTCAGTCAAGGTGGGACCCGCTCGTGGTCCGGCAGAACCGAAACGGCGACCGTCAGCAGTTCGGTCGAAGGCCGCGCAGGAATGTCGTGAGCAGACGGCGACATGTGGCATCCCAGTCGGGGTCGGCGGTGCGAGGCTGTGCGAGCAGCGCACCGAAGGCGATGATTTCGCGTGCCGTGAGGTCCGGGCGCAGGGTCGCGTCGGCAATTCCGCGGTCGAGAATCCGCTGCACGATCTCGTGGACCTCGTCGCGCAGGGTGGCCGTCGCTGCCGCGGTGACTTGCGGGCCGCCGTGCAACGGCAGGACGAGTTCGTTGCGCTGACTGATCGCGGCGTCGATGAACAGTCGCAGACTGTCGGCGGGTGTCGTTCCGCTGCTCTCGGCTGCTCGGACATTGGCGAGTATCTGTTCGAACGAGCGATGGGTCAGGTGGCTCAAGAGCTCGTCGCGGGTGGGGAAGTGCCGGTAGAGGGTGCCGACGCCGACCCCGGCGTCCGCGGCGATCGTCCCCATCGGGACGCGGAGTCCTTCGCGGTGGAAGGCCGCCGTTGCCGCGCGCACCAGTGCTTTCTGGTTGCGCACGGCGTCGCGGCGTGGGTCGCGCGAGTCGGTTGCGTCTGTCACCCGCCTATTGAACCGCTTCCGCCGACGAACCGAGCGCAACGCTGCTACATTGAAACGGACGAAATCATCCGCTTCAGGATAGTTGCGAAATCGTCTCTGACACTGTCGAACTCGCACCCGAGGAGACGTCATGACCGACGAACCGAACCAGCCCGCGCCCGCGTCGATCCCGCCGGACGACCCCACCCGCACGCTCACCGTCGCCCGGCCCGACGAGGATGACCAGCTGCCGCACCTGGGCCTGGTGGGCGATACCTACACGATCCTGGTCAGCGGCGCGGACACCAATGGCGCCTACACCCTCATCGACATGCATGTCCCGCCGGGCGGCGGTCCTCCGCCGCACCGCCACGACTTCGAGGAAATGTTCTCCATCCTGGAAGGCGAAGTCGAGATGACGTTCCGCGGTGAGAAACGGCGCCTGAGCGCCGGCGAGTCGGTGAACGTGCCCAGTAACTCCCCGCACGGATTCCACAATGTCAGCGATCACCCGGCGCGCCTGCTGTGTATGTGCACTCCCGCGGGCCAGGACGAATTCTTCACTCTCGTCGGTCAACCAGTGAAGACCCGGACCGAAGCGCCACCGCCGCTCGATGCCGCGGCCCAGGGCGCCTTCATCGCCAAGGTCCAGGAGCTGGCACCGCGGTTCCGCACTGTGCTACTGCCGCCCGAAACTGATTGAGAGCCAACCAGTTCCATGACTTTCGCGTTGGACCCCGAGGTTGCTGCTGCCCTCGACGCGATGGCCTCTACCAGCAGACGCTTGCCTGGGCGCAGCTCTGAACGGGCGCTGACTGGCGGAGCATTGGACTGCGGGCGGGCCATCGATCCGGGGTTCCGGTAGCAATGCCTGTGCCGCCCCGGTTTTCGGTCGAGACCGGCTATGGGCGTTGCGGTTTCCGCATTTTCGTCAGTAGCGCGAGCAGGGTGTCCTGTTCTTGTGTGTCGAGGCCGGTGAACAGGCCGGAGGCGTGCAGGCGCGTTCTCAGCGTTTCCCATAGTTCGTGCCCGTGTTCGGTGAGGACCAGGGTGCGCTTGCGGCCGTCGTCGGGGTGGGGCTGGCGGGCGATGAGTCCGGTGCTCTGGAGTTTGTCGGCGGCGAGACTGACCGTGGACGGATCGACGCGCAGGCGCGCCGCCACCTCCCGCATCGTCGGCGGTTCGGTTCCCGGGGCAAGCGCCCACAGCGTGCTCG
The DNA here is from genome assembly GCF_044750615.1 of Nocardia sp. NPDC088792. NCBI lineage: Bacteria > Bacillati > Actinomycetota > Actinomycetes > Mycobacteriales > Nocardiaceae > Nocardia > Nocardia sp. NPDC088792. The sequence goes on along the minus strand of NZ_JBIVKC010000003.1, from coordinate 1,339,446 downwards.
CGACCGACGACGGGACACCGAACTCACTGAGTACCTGAGCCACGACCGCGTCCGCGCCGTTTGCCACTTCCATGAGAGCGCGGACGATTTCGGCTTTCCGCTCGACGTCCGCGCGGTGAGCCGCCGATCCCTCCACGCCACTGCCCAAAGTCATGCGACGATGATACGCTCCAAATATCAATGAGAAACTCAATGATATTGGAGAAGTAAATGAACGACGACCACGCTGGCGAGACAGTCCTCGTCACAGGCGGAACCGGCTACCTGGCCGGCTGGGTGATCGCGGGCCTGCTCGAGCGCGGCTACCGGGTGCGCACCACCGTGCGCGGCCTCGGCAAGGCGGAACAGGTGCGCGCTGCCGTCGGCGAGCAGGCCGGCGGCCGGGCGGCCAGGGTTCTCGAATTCGCCGCTGTCGATCTGCTCCGCGACGACGGCTGGGGACGAAGCCCTCGCGGGTGCCGACTACGTGCTGCACACCGCCTCACCGATGCCCTTCGGCTCGGGCGTAGACCTCATCACCACCGCACGCGAGGGCACCCGCCGCGTCCTGGGTGCTGCCGCACGTGCCGGAGTACGCCGCGCCGTGCTCACCTCTTCCGGTGTCACAGCCGACGCCGCCGACCCGAAAATGCCTGCGACCGAGGCGATGTGGACCGCGCCGTCGGGTACCCCGTTGCGCGCGTACCCCGATTCCAAGATCCTCGCCGAGCGTGACGCCTGGGACCTCGCCGCCGCGACCGGGCTCGAACTGACCGCCGTCCTCCCGACATTCATGCAGGGCCCCACGCTGGGCGCATCCAACAGGCCGGGAACCGTCGACATCCTCCGCCGCCTGCTCACCGGCGCGATCCCCGCCGTGCCGAACATCGGATGGAATATCGTCGACGTCCGCGATATCGCCGAACTGCACATTCTCGCCATGACGAGCCCGGCCGCCGCCGGCGAGCGCTTCCTCGGCTCGGGCAACTTCCTGTGGTACCGCGACATAGCCCGCATCCTGCGCGAGCAGTTCCCCGACGACGCCACCAAGGTGCCCACGCGGGCCATGCCCGACTTCATCGTCAAACTAGTCGCGCGACGGAACCCGCAGCTGGCGATGCTGCGCCCCGAACTCGGCCGCATCCGCCTCGTCGACAGCGGCAAAGCACGCACCCAACTCGGCTGGCACCCCCGCCCCACCGAACAGACCATCATCGACACCGCCACCGCGCTCATCACCGAATCACGACAGGGGTTGGCAGCATGACACTCTCACCGACGCAACGCATTTCGACAGGGCTGGACACGCGCCCTTCCGTTCCCGTCTACTCACTGGCCGAGCGGGACAGGCGCTGGAACCTGGCTCGCAGCTTCATGGAAGACGAGGGTCTCGATGCTCTGATCGTCTTCGGTGAAGGAGACGCAGGCCCTGCCCCCTTCGCCTTCGACAGCTGGTTCACCAATGATCGACCGGGCGTCCTACTCGTCTTCCCTCGCGACCGGACACCGATCGCGCTTGTGCCGATCCCGACCTTTCTCTTCGACCATCGAGAAGCAATGCACAGAGGCGACGAACTGTGGCTCGCCGCAACCGATCTGCGTCTGGGCCGCCAATCCCATCAACTCGTCCAAACCTTGAAGGATCTGGGTCTCGGCAACGGCGCCATCGGGGTCATGGGCCTCGACCCGTACCTTCCCGCGCATCCCGAAGGGCGAATCCCTTACCCGTTCTGGCACGCCGTGCTGAACCTGTTGCCCGGCACCGATTTCCGCAATGTCGGGCACGCGTTCGCCCGCCTCATGATGCCGCTGAGCGAGGAGGAGATCGCTGTGATGCGTCATGCCGCCCGCATCGGCGACGCGATGGCCGAGGCCATGGTGACCACAGCCGCACCGGGCGTCTCCGAAGCCGACGTGTACGCCGCGGCAATGGCCACCGCCTACCGCCACGGCACACTGGCACCCCACATCCACTTCTGCTCGGGCCCGGCCCCATCGGCCTCCGGACAGCCCGCATGGGGTTACCGGCCGCAACCACCGCGCATCCTGGCCGAAGGCGACCTCATCGCCACAGAGATCTTCAGCTACTTCGGCGGCCGTCAAACCCAGCATCAAGCGGCAATCGCTATCGGCGAGGTGCACCCGATGATCGAGCACGTCGCCCGGATCGCGAACGAGTGCTACGCCGCCGGTCTGGCGACGCTGCGCACGGGCGCGACATTCGGGGAAGTCTCCGAGGCCATGCTGGCGCCCGCCGAGGCAGTCGGTGCATGGTTGCGTGGCCCGCAAATCCACGGCCTCAACCCGTATGGCGCCTTCAGTCGTATCCCCGGGGGACTCATCCAGGCCGAAGGCGGTGACCTGTATCCGATAGCAGCCCCACGGCCGGCGACGTTGGCCGACATGACTCTCGAGCCTGGAATGTCCTTCGCCTTCGAACCGAGCTGCGGAATCGGCGACCATATGGTCACCCTCGGCGGCACGGTCCTCGTCGGCGAGGGTGACCCGATCGAACTCAACCCACTGACCGCGAAACTGCTGCGGGCCGGATAACGTCATCGGCTCGATCCTCGAGCGCGTGATCGGGACTCCCTCTGCCAGTGCAGATCACGCCGGTGCCGACTCCCGTGGCCCGGACGGGATGGCATCGACCCACTCGGATTTCGAGCGTGGTCGGTGAGCGTCAGGTGGCAGCGGCGGTGAGTGTTTTTGCGGCGATTCGTTCCACGAGCAGTGGGATGAAGTCGCGGATGTGGCTGTCGGAAAAGCGTTGATGTGCCTCGTGAACAACCCGGGCGACGGTGTCGGCGGCTACGGCGGGGTGGCGATTCGCCAGTCGTCGCACAACCTCGTCGATCTGATGGGCTTCATCGTTTGCCATATTTCATGGTGGTCGCGCGGGCGTGCGGTCGTCAATCAACCTCTGCGGCAGCGCTCCGGCCGTTCGTATGACCATCTCGCTCTCCTCGAATCGCCTCAGCGCGTCTGAAGGTGGGGTGCCCCCAAAAATAGGAAACTGGTTGCCGAGTGGAAACCTGCTCCCGTACGGTCGGGTCATGCACGACGAACAGACTCCACAACAGGCACTCGACATCGCCGCCGCGGCAACTCGCCGAGCACACGAAGCCGCTCGCGTGCCCGGTTGGGCACCCGCGTCGGCTGGTGTGTTGACAGCACTGGTTTTGGTGCTGATAGACGTCGCGATCGGGTCGGACCTGGGTCTGGTGATCAGAGCGATTGCTGCGATCGCCGGCATCGCTGCGGGCATCGCTCTTTTCAAAGTTATGTCGTGGATACGCGCCACCCGGCGTACGCGAGGCGTCCTGCCTCGCCCGGCGTCGCGTCGGCAGAACGGCGCCATATGGTGGCTACAACAGCTCGTGCCGTTCCAATGGGCGGAGATACTGATCGATGTGATTGTGGGCGCATGGATCTGGTACACCGAGTCGCGATTCCACACGCCGTGGAAGAGGCGACCGCGGACCGCACCGAAGAAGAACTGAACGAGCTCTTCGCCTCCCTGCCGCGCATCGAACTCGTCGCATTCCTCGACGGCTGCGCCGAATCCGTACGCCCTGCTTGATCGACCCAGCCGGTACCGGTGAGGTGGATCGTCAGGAAGAGGTCATAGTGCGGTGCGGCAGCGACGAACGCTGAGGCAACCAGCCCGGGTGGTGGCGTGGTGGGGGCATTGCACCGGAACGGTCTATCCGCCGCCTCGCCGGTAAGTGGTCATATCGGGGCTTCGAGGACGAGCCCCCTTGTTGGGCGGCCTTTCACGCGATCGGTTGGCCTCGATCCCGATGATCGGGCAGTGTTGGCGCGCCTTCGCTGGGTCTCGGATAGTTGAGGCCCAGATCCGAGAACATTGTTGCAGCTCAGCGGCTTTCGTGAAGAGGTATCTTCCTTTCGGTGTGTCGACACGCTTTGAAGTGGGCCGTCCTCGAAGGGACACCGTCCGTGGGATACGACAATCAATCAAGGATCAGTTCACGTTCACGGTGTGGTTGGTGATGGCATCGTCGACCGGTTGGACGGAGGCGGGGTTCGAGGGTTCGGTGCCGTCGAAGATTGCGTCGAGGATCTCGGCGCCGTCGAGAGTGAGGGGGAATCGGTGTGATTCGCGTGCGCTGACGACGACGGCCAGCAGCACGGTTGCGTAAACCCGGAAGCGTGGCACGGTCAGCTGCCACCCGCGTCGTTCGCGCTCGCGCAGACGTGCTTCCACTGTGTCGAGGACGTCCTGGATGACCTGCAACTCGATCTGGTCGTGTTCATCGGAGAGCATGGCGACCACCGAGAAACAGCGCGCTGCAACCGAACACTGCGGCTTGCAGTAGGCCGAACAGAGACTTGCGGGCAGCTGCAGGCGCCCGGGTTGCGCGCGTGTCGAGAACCATCTGCCCGGCCGAGACCAACGTGTTGCGCGCCCGCGACCGGACCCTACAGGTGTGTACGCCGCATTCGAGATGTAGCTGCATCGCAATGTGCGCCTGTGTGGCGGTCAACTCGCCGGGATCACAGGAGCACGACCACAATCCGCGCACCGAATACCTAGCGGCCGGTTTTTTCGACGTCACACACCCGACTTCGGCGGCTTGCTGTCCTTCCCTTTCGATGCGTTCGGTGATCGCCTGCACTGACCAAAGACTGTTGCTGGACATGGTTGCTGCGCTCCTTCCGCTCGTCGGCGTCGGTACGTTCCCGGCTATCGGTCCGGATTCGTAACCAGCACACCGCTGAGCGCCGCAGCTGGACAGCAGAAAATGGATAATCCATGAGGATTGATCCGAAAGCCAAGCGACGGGTTCGTGGATTCGGCGACAATCATCCACACCAGGCAGCAGCGTCATCCAAAAACCGTGGATGTGTCATCCGATCGGGGGGAGATAGTCATGGCTGAAACCGAGTCCACAGTCCCGCGTCGCCAGCTGGGTCGTTACCTGCGCGAACTGCGTCAGCAATCCGGGATGACGATCGCCGAGGTCGCCCGTCGGATCGAGCGGGGAGCAACCACGTTGCAGCGGCTCGAAACCGGCTCAGCCGACCGTATCCGCTTGTGGGACATCGAAGCCCTGTGCCAAGTTCTCGGTGCCAGTGAAACCGAGACCGCCGCGCTCAAAGGACTTGCCCAGCAAGGTAATACCAAGAGCTGGTGGCATGAGTACGGTGATCTCATTCCGGCGAACTTCGATGTCTACATGGGCCTGGAATCCGCAGCCGAGTCGTTGACGTCGTTTCAAGAGCTGGTGCCAGGGCTGGCACAGACGCCCGAGTACGCTCGCGTGCTGATCCGCTCGGTGCACGCCGGTCAGCCGGAAAGCGAGATCAGCCGCAGGGTCGAGATGCGCATGCACCGCCAAATACTCATCACCCGCAGGGCGCAGCCCGCGACGCTCGACGTGGTCCTCGATGAGTCCGTGCTGCACCGTGTGATCGGCAACCCCAAAATCATGGCCGCCCAACTGCGTCACCTGGCAGACCTCGGTACTCGGGCCAACATCGCGATCCGGGTGCTTCCGTACTCGGCCGGTATCCCGCTGGGTGAGTTGACCGGGCCGTTCACCATCCTCGATTTCGGAGAGGACGACCGCCAGCCTGTTGAGCCGTCGGTGGTCTACATCGAAAGTTACACCGGTGCAATGTACTTCGATGACCACCTCAGCATCGAACGCTATCGGACCGCACACGAAGCCATGCGGCGGGTAGCGTTGGACGCGCGTCAAAGTCGGGACCTGCTACGGCACGCAGCAAGGGAGCATGAGCATGAGCGTTGACCTGTCCGAGGCTCGCTGGTTCAAGAGCAGCTACAGCGGGGGCAGCCAGGACTGCGTAGAAATCGCGCACCTGCAGGCGGGCATGGTCGGTGTTCGCGATTCCAAGCACCCGACCGGGCCGGCCCTGGTCTTCACTCCCGGGGAGTGGGATGCCTTCACTGTCGGCATCGTCTCTGGCGAGCTCGGCACGGCGGGTGACGAAGCAGTCCGGGCGTGACCAGTATCGGCCCGTCTGGCGCCGGGTGGTTCAAGAGTAGTTACAGCGGTAGTCAAGGCGACTGCCTCGAGGTCGCCTGGCTGCCGGAAGGCACTGTCGGCGTACGTGATTCGCGGAATCCAACCGGCCCGGCGCTGGCCTTCACCCCTGATGAATGGGAATCGTTCACCACGGGTGTCGTTGCTGGCGACCTGGACTTGCCTCGCTAACCACCACGGATAACTCTGCCCGCCGTTAGCGGAGTTATGGTTGGGGTTGCTGGCGGACGTGTCGCGTCTGGCGAGCAGCGGCTCTTGAGCCGGGCTACCCTCTGGGGGAACAGCTTCGAGACCACATCATTGTGCCGGGGGTAGGTACTTCTCCAATCCGTTCGCCACGCGGCTCGCGAACGTACAAGGATCCTCGTCCTGGTAGTTCGTATTGGTCACTGTGAACACGACATTGGCCTTCTTGGTCGCGAGCTGGAGCGCGCACATGAACGGGTGACTGTTGCCCTTGACATGGTAGGTGTGCCCGTCATAGCTACCGACCGTGACCTTGGACGGGTCCTCGGGCCCGGTCCAGTCTGCGAATCGGCTCATGGTCCGGTAGGTGACCTCCACGTTGTAGCCGGACCCGAGCTTCGCCCACCCGCAGGTATGGCCATGGAGTTCGGTCTTAGCCTTGTAGTCCAGCCCGAGTTCTTGAAGCGCAGAGCCGGGGAAGGCGGTACATGGATCCCAGGCCGGTGCGTCGTCGCTTTTCGTAGCGGAGGTTCTGCACCCGCTAGCCGCGAGCGCGGTCGAGGTGGCGGCTGCCAAGATCAGTGTGGCTTTGCGGAACCGGTTACTCATAGGGCCGCTCCATCCCAGCTGTTGATGGTGAGAAGTGCCGCTTCGGGGCGTTCTACACCACGCCACGACGCCAGGCTCACCGAGTCCCGTGCACCGGGCCAGCTTTCGCTGTTCAAGAGCCCTCGTTACCCTGGTCAGCCTTGAAATCTGCGCAGTGACGTCGGAAATCACGGAGCAGCGGGGAGGTAGTCCTTGAGTCCGGTGGCGATCCGTGTGGCGACAGCGCAGGGGTCCTCGTCCTGGAGCAGGGAGTTCGTCACTTCGAATGTGACGTCCGCGCCTCGTGTTTCGAGCTGGAGCCCGCACAGGTAGTTGCTGTTTTCACGGGCATCATGAAATGTGTGCCCGGCGTAGGGGCTGATCTTTATGGAGGTGATGTCGGTATGGCCGAGTTGCCAGTTCGCACCGCTGGCCTTGGTCAGGTATCGGATATCCACCCTGTAGTGGGTCGACCCCGACCAACTACACATGCCGGGGATTCTGTCTTGGGTCTTAGGGTCCAGTCCTGCATTCTGCAGGGCGGATTCAGGAAATGCGGTGCAGGGGTTCCATGCCGGTGCGGCCGGTGTCGAGTTCGTCTTTCCTTCGCAGCCGCCCGCGAGCAGCGCAACGACGACTGCCGCCGAGACGGCGGTCGCGGCTCGGGCGGCGGGGGCGGTGATCATTGTGCATCCCAACTGTCGGCGGCCGATGGTGCTATCCCCGCGCGTAGCACCGGAACGTAAAGCTCACTACCCGGCTGAACGGAGTCGCCGCCGAACACTACTTGACGTACAACCTGGCTCGAGATGCTCGAGTGGTTGACGTAGTCCTCTACGTCCACATTTATCCCGTTCTTTTGGAGTATGTCTGGGATGTGGATGGCGGTGGTGCTCTTCACCTTGTCGAAGGGAAGCAACGATCCGTTTGTGGCGAGGTCGTCCGGCAGTACATGAGCGTCGATCCGGTGGTTGTCGACCAGCGTTTGAAGCATGACGTATCGCTGAGCTGCGTCGCGCCTTTCCTGGGTCTGGCCGGGACCAGGATCGGTGGCGTGCCCGTCAGGCTTGTTGGCCTCGAGGACAGGGTAGGAAAGTCCCGTCTTGTCGTTGATCGCGTTGACGGTCGGGTCCTTGAGGAAGGCTTCGATGGAGTTGGCCAGCGGCACAGTGTATTTATCGCCGGGCAGCAGCTTGATGCCCGTATTGATCCACTCTTTGGCGGTCATGAAGCCGGCGCCGTAGGCGTCCTTGCGGTGCGCACCCAAGGTTTGGTCGTCGTAATGGTTGAGTCCGATCTCGGCGGCCAGTCCACCGGAGACCAAGCCTTGCAGGCGTCCTGAATAGAGAGCGTTCTCGGGGCCGCTGTCGCCGAGGGCGTAGGCGCGGTCGAACTGGTATCCCTGGGCGATGGCTGCGCCGTTGAGAAGTTCTGCCGCCTTGGGGTTTTCGTTCATGAGGGCGAACACCCGGGTCGCTTCGACGGGGTTGAGGGTTCCGAATCCGTGTGTGCCGACCAGGTTTTCAGGAGCATCGACCATATTGCCGACGTACGGTGTGAGTGCGGCGGCGACATAGGGCAGTGCTTGGCTGTTGTGTTTGAACAGCGAGTCGAAGTTGTTGAGGCCTTCGGGTGATTTGGTGGAGGAGATAATGTCGGCCAAGGCGCGGGCGGAGTTGCCGGCTTTGGTGGCTTCCGCGAGTTGGTGCTGGTAGCCCTCGTCACCGGGCGATAGCTCGACATGGGCATCCTTGTACATCCAGTCGAGCACGTTTTTCATCGGCGATTTCTCGATGCCATCGGGCCAGTTGTGCTCGAGCAGCGACACGACAGCGGGGTCGCGGTGGTAGCCGGAACCGAGCTGGTCGGGGGTGCCTTGGCCGGTGAGGATGACCGAGGTGGCGTCGGTATTGCGAGAGGCGATATCGACGACGTTGCCGATGGTGTTGTTCAGCGCAGCCGGGTCGTGTGGCAGTGCGGCGGTGCGACCATCGGTCTGGATTTCCGATAGGAATGCGCCTTGCCGGTACAGCTCGGTGCTGAGTTTGGTGCCGGGGGTGTAGCTGGGGTCCGCGAGGTCGAGGGCGCTGGATAGTCGCGATAGGTTCTGGTAGTGGTCGCGGCCGGCCTGGATTTCGCTTTCGCCCTTGGGGTTTTCGTATTTGAAGGAGTTTCCGTCCCAGATGTAGCCGGGCATGCCGGGCTGGGAGCCGGGCTGCTCGACGACTCGGTTGGAGATGATGTCGCGGTAGGACTGGGGTAGCGTTTCGTAGCCGCCGTCGATCTGTTTGCCGCTTGCCTCAACGCCTTTGATGTTCTGGTTGGACAGCACCATGAACGACTGCGCCAGCTCTTGGGCCCGCTTCTCCCCGTCGGGTCCCTGCGCGCGCAGCTGTTCGCTGAGTTTCTCGAACCCTTCCGGGCCGGCGCTATCGAGGAGCTTCTGGGTGAATTCCAGCGTGGACGCCGGCACGACCACCGTGTCCCCGGCTTTCAGCTTGGCCTTGTCATCGTCGGAGAGCTGGGTCTCGTCGAGCACCTGATCGACCTGCGAGAGCACCTCGGGCGGGATCTGATCCGAGTCCTTGATCTTCTTGCCCAGATCCTCACCGGAGGCCGCGGTGATCGGTACCGGCGCGGCGCCGTCGACGCCGTTGGGCAATTCACCGAACGCCTTGGTGATGGCGATCGCTACCGTTTGCGCGGCGTGTCCGGCGTTGTACAGGTAGGTCCGCATCCAAGTTTGGAAGTCATCCGCACTGCGTTGCAGCGCAGCGAGTTTGGTTGCCCCGTTCTTGCTGTCGGACAACGCATTCGCCACCTGCGACAGCGACAACACCACTCCGCCGTCCTCGGCCAGCATGAAACCCTGGCCCGTGATGATGGCTTTCTGATTGATCACGGCTTGTTGTGCCGTCTGCATTGGCGCGATGCCGCCCGACACCGCGGTACCGGCATCTTCGAGGGCGCCCGCGACCTTGTACCCCTCGTCGCGCACCGTGAGTGTCTTGTCGCGCAACGCATTACCGAACTTGCCGACGATATAGTCGCCCGAATTACCGACATTGTTGTTCACAGTGTCGAGTTCGGTCTTGAGCTTGCCTGCTTGCTGGGTCCAGTAGGTGCCCTGCTCGGCAAGGACTCCCAGCTGCCAACTGGTCACCTGCGCCACCGTCGGGATCGAAGACAGCGGCGGGCCGTCGCTCATCGGGGACCGGCTTGGGTGATGTGAGTGGCATTTAGTCGATCTTGGGTCTCGAGCTCTTTCAGACCGGTATCGGTGCTGACCGCGAGCACCCGGACCTTCTCGGCCGTCGCACTCACCGCGGTGGTGGCGCTCTGCGACCCCTTGATACAGGCGGCCTCGACGCCGGTCCCCGCCACGATGCCCGCGATCGCGAGCACTTTCTCGTCCGCGCGCACCGCCGCCAAGGTGTCGGCCGAGGTGTTGACGGTCGAGATCAAGGAGCGAGTGCGCTCCGGGTCGACGTAAATATCGTCGTTGGCCACCGCTGATCCCCCCTTGGGTCAGTGTTGATCGAGATACTGCGTGGAACTCTACTTCAGAGCCTGAACAAGAATGTTCCAGGCGGAATCAATCCGCCGCGATCCGCGATCTGGGCCGCCACGGATCGTCGCCCTCTTCATCCCAGGGCTCAGCCACCTGCGACGCAGACTGCAAACCACGCTCAGGCGCGTCGCGGATCTGCTCTACAACGCTGGCGACACGTGGATCGAACTGGACCTCACGCACAATCTGCTCAACCTGCTGCTGCGCTTGTTCACGCGCCCTGTTGATCAGATCAGTGATCAACGGGCCGAGTCCGGCGTGGTCCGCGATGGCTTCCTCGTCGATCGCGACGGCGCGAACCTGACCATTGGCGTACACATCGACATACACCCCACCTTCTCGAAGCGAGGCACGGCTATCGCACAGTGCGTCGGTCAGCCGGTCCATCTTCGTGGCCAGCGACTCGGTGTAACCGAGCGGACCTGATTGCGGTGAACTCACCCAATCCCTCCTGCCAAGACGACGTGAACACCGATCCTGCGGACCTACGACCCTGCCACGCGGCACCCCCGTAAGCCAGTTGGAAGCTGCCGACATGGCGAACTCCAACGCCAAGATCAACCCGCTCGGCGTCACCCGCTCCTCACCGGACCCCGCCCAACTCCATTTCGACAACTCCCGCACCTACGCGCCGGCACAGGAGCTGCACCAGATCGCGCAGGTCCGGCAAGGGCAAGACGGCACCTTGGCGCACGGTCCGCGGTACTCCAACCAGTGCGACAGCAGTGGCAAACTCAGGGCTACAACGACGCGGTCAACATCGCCGCAGGATCCGACCGTTCTGAAACCGAAGGTGGAGAACCTCATCAAGGCCTACCACGGGGAGTCATGCACGAACACATGCAAGACTTCCTCATCAAGATCATCAGAGGAGTAGGCAACTGCGCGCGTCACCGTCGCCCTATCGGATGTGACGGGATCCCGTGGTTTGGTCCCGGACCGGAAATCTGGGGTCAGATCGGAACGCTAGTCGCGACTTTCGTCGTGACTGGCCCTCGCGGGCCGTGAAATGTTTTTGAAAGGTCGGGCCAGCATCATCGGTGTGCTGGTCGGTTCGTCAGTATTCCAGCTGAACGACTATGCACGACAACCGATCTCCGACGACACCCTCACTACGCCCACCTACTGTGGCCGCGGATCGACTGCTTTGGCGGGCGCCGGGTTCGGTTGAACGCTCAGGCCGACCACGACGTGGTAACCCCACGAGATCCATGCCGCCCCCGCAGATCACCTCGCGTGTATCGGCGACTCGGCACCATCCCGGGCAGTACTGCTGTCACCGCAAAGGGGACAACGGTTGGTTCATGAGGAGAGGAGGTGAATTCTGATGAGTTTGGAGCAGATGGCGCAGTCGCTGATCGCCCTGACCGAGGAGGACGAGGTTTCGTTGCGTTCGTGGTCGGCGATCGAGGACGCGACGTTCGCTGCGTATGCGAGCGCGTACGTCGGTGAACTCGCGTTGGTGTGCAAGGGATGTCACACCAATAGCTGATGGAGTAACCAGCTGGGGGCGTTACGGCGCTCCCAGCCCCCGAGTCCGGAGCCGTTCCAGGATGAGTACGACCGACCTGCCACTTCTACTGCGTACGCAGCACTTCACCACCACGTTGTCCAACTCGTGCAAGGACTTTCAGTCTCGCGTCGGTCGCCCCGCCGCCGTCGACTCCGACGGCGTCACACCCTGCGTCGTCGTACTGAGCCGGGCGGACGACCGGGAAATGGACTACTTGTCCTTGGGCCTGGCGGCCCGAGGAATTCCGATGCTCCGCATGGACAGTGACCGCTGTGCCGGCACCCAGCTGTGGTGGGATCCGGCGACCGGCACGCTGTGCTGGGACGGTCAGCGGTTTCGGCCGCGGGTCTGCTGGCACCGCTATTTCGACCTCGAGGCAATGCCGTTCACCGGCGTCCCGGCGTCCGGGGTGCTCACCGGCTACAGCCGCGCCCTGTGGTCGGCCTGGGCCACGGTACTGCGCAGCGACAACAACATTCGCACGATCAATGCGGCGGCCCGCCCCGGCTGGCCGGATCGCCTCACCCAGCTCGCGGCGGCGCGACGCGTGGGCCTGGCGACGCCGGCCACCGTCGTCACCACCCGGCCATCCGATGCGGTCGAGTTGCTCTCGGGGCGTGGGGATTTGCTGGTGAAGAGCCTCGGACCGCACGCTGTCGAATCCGAACCAGGCAGTGTGCGTGGCGTGTTCCCGCAACGGATCGGTCGGCAACAACTGTCCGCCGAGAACGGCGTCGAACAGGCACCGGTCATCGTGCAGGAGTACGTTTCCGCGCCGAGCGAGCTGCGAATCTATGTGGTGGGCGGACGATTCTTCGGATATCGGATCATCAGGCCGACCCCGGACGCGCCGTGGACCGCCCCGGACTCGATACAGGTGCGGCCCTGGGAGGTGCCCACGCGGCTGAGCACGGCACTCGTACGCCTGACCGATCTGTTCGGCCTCGACATCTGCGCCTTCGACCTGCTGGATACGGCGGACGGGCCGATATTCCTCGAGGTCAACCCCGAATGCGAATGGCTGTGGTCGGAGCGTCCGGTGGGGTCGGCCGCCGTCTCGACCGCGGTCCGCGACCTCATTGTCGGCTGGTACGAAGAGGAGCCGGGCAGTGTCTAGGCTGAGGGTCACCGAGTGCGGAATCATGTTCTGGGACAGTGGGACTCTGGTCTGGGACGATTACGTTCGCCATCGCCAATTCGGATTGACCGAAGACAGCGCGCAGGTGTTGCGCTGGTTCGCTGGCTGGCGTGAGCCCGAGACCGTCGACGAGCTCGGTGCACGGTATCGAGCGATCGCACACCGGCTGCTCGCCTCTGGCATTCTGATCCGCGAGCACTCCGCCGAGCACGAGGCCGAGCAGCATCTGCTGGCGGAGTGGCAGGCGTGGGGGCCGGCCACGCGATGCCATCACTTCGCCGCGCGCACTCCCGAGGACACGCAATACCTGGCGCTGTCGGACGACGTCGCCCGCTCCGCGCAACGAGCCGAGCACGATCCACCGCCACCGCCCGCCAAATCCTATCCGGGGCGGCCACTGATCCCGTTGCCCACCGACAGACCGGTCGACATCGATTGGCCGCGCACAACACTGCTGGACGTGCTGTATGCCCGCCGATCCACCCGCGAATTCTCCTCGGCGCCGGTGAGTTTGGAGCTGCTGGCGGCGATGGTGCGGATCGGCGGGGGAGCGGTAGAGATCCTCCAGCACCCCGATATCGGTCCCGTGCTGTTCAAGACCAGTCCGTCCGCCGGGGCCCGGACTCCGCTGGAGCTGTACGTGTATGTCAATCGCGTGCAAGGTCTTTCGGCCGGGGTCTACCATTTCGCGCCGCTGTCAGGGGGATTGGAGGATCTCGGCCGCAGCGCCGGGCGTGACGAACTGCTGACCGCGGTGGGCGGCCAGCCTTGGCTGGCCGACTGCGCTTTCCTGCTGATCCATACCGCGGTGATCGCCCGGACTCGCTGGCGTTATCGCAGTCGGCGCGCCTACCGGGACATCCTGATCGAGGTCGGCCATGTCAGCCAGACCCTGCTGCTGACTGCGACCGCGATGGGACTGGGCGCGGTCACCGCGACCGCCGTTCGCGACGAGCTGGTGGAGCAACTGATCGGCTGCGACGGCATCGCCGAGCCGGTGCTGGCGGTAACCGCGGTCGGCGTGCCCGCCTCCGGCAGCCGGTGATCGCGATGGCACGTGATGTTCTACTGCGGCAGCACCGCGACTTCACTTTGTTGTTCTGGGGCCAGGCAGTCTCACAGTTCGGCAGCCGAGGCTACGGGATGGCGATCCCACTGTGGACCCTGTCGGTCACCGGTTCTCCGGCGAAAGTTGGCCTGATCTCCTCGATCACGCTCGTCGCCTATACCCTCGCGACCCTGCCGGCGGGCTGGCTGACCGATCGATTCGATCGTCGGCTGGTCATGGTCGCCGCGGACACGGGGTCGGCCCTCGCCGCCGGATCCTTGTCGATGGTCGCCTGGTTCGGGGCATTTCAGCTGGGCTACGTGCTGCCGGCGGTGGCGGTGCTGGGGGTCGGCTGGGCCGTGCGCGGAACCGCCGAGCAGGCCGCCCTGCCGAACGTGGTCTCGAGCGCGGAAGTGCCTGCGGCCGTGGCGATGGTCACCGGTCGGGGGTACGCCACCGGCGTCGCCGGCCCGCCGGTGGCCGCCGCACTGTTCGAAATATCGCCCTGGCTGCCTTTTCTCGTCGACGCCGTCTCCTACTGCGTCGCGGGTGTGTGCGCGGCGGCGATCCGTGCACCACTGCGCCGCACCGCAGCTGATCAGCACCGGTCCGAGCCGGCCGAATCACCGTTGCGGGCGGTCCTGGAGGGGCTGAACTACTTGCGCCGCAACCCGTTTCTACGCACGACGGCGGTGCTGGCCGCCATCGGCGAGTTCGTCGTCAACGGCACCGGAGCGGTGCTGCTGATCGTGTTCGTGCACGCGCATGTCGCGTCGTATCTGCTGGGGTTGGCGATCGCGGTCGCCTACGCCGCCGGATTCCTCGGCACGGCCCTGGTTCGACTGGCCGGCCCGCGACGCGCCCCGCACACCCTGCTCGTGATCGCCCGCGCCGCAGGCACAGCCGCGGCGATCGGGCTCGCGATCGGATCGCCGATCGTGGCGGCCGCCTGCTGGGCGGCCCTGCTGCTGGTCCGGCCGATCCCGGAGGTATTGGTGACCACCCGCTGGATAGATCTGGTGGACGACCGGATTCGCGGTCGCGTCGATGCCGCGATCGAGGTGATATCCGCGGTCCCGGTCACGGTGGCGCCCTCGGTGATCGGAATCCTGCTCGCCGGACCGGGAATTCGACCGACCGGCTTGATCCTGGCTGTGCTCATGGCCGGGGTATGCGCCGCCACGGCAGTGAGCCCGTCGATCCGGCACACGATTCGCCGGCCGAATCCGCTGCCCGGCACCGACGTTCGAACATCCGGCGAACCCGTCGCCGGTGAGGAATTGGAAATGTCATGAACACCGAACCCGCGCCCCCGCCCGTCTCGCGGCTGCGCAAGCTCGCCGCCCTGATCCTCGCGACACCGCGTCGGCGCCGGCTGACGGCCGCCGCGGTGGTGGTTCTCGCGCTTGCCGTGGCGGCGGTCGTCACCATCAACCAGCTCACCCGGCCGACGGCCTCCGGGGACAGCCTGCACGAGTTCCACGGCGGCCAGCACGCCCCGTTCCTGGCCCTGGCCGACTACAAACCGATTTACGATCGCCACGACCCGGGCTATGTGCTGGTCGATGTCCGCCCAGCGGCCGTGCGCGCCGAATCCCATATTCCCGGCGACATCTGGGTGCCACTGGCCGACGCACCCACGACCGGATGGCAAACGCTGCAACAGTATCGGGGCAAGGCCGTGCTGGTGCTGTACTGTGATTGCCCGTGGCAGGAGGCCGCCAACGAGTCGGTGATCCTGCGACAGCACGGTTTCACCGACGCCGACATGCGAGTGCTGCACGAGGGCATTCCGGCCTGGGAAGCGGCCGGATATCCGGTAGTGCGCGGCACCGACCCGTGCGCCGACCGCAAATGGCCGCTGGCATGCAGCTGAAACCCGCATGAACAAGCCGATCTCTCGAATCGGCCGACGCCGATTGCTCGGTGGCGCCGGTGTACTCGGGGTGGGAGCCACCGCGGCGGCGCTGACCGCGACGCTGCAGCCCGGACCGGACGCTGTCGACCGGCAACGGGCAGACGCCCTGGCCTCCCGCAGGTTCATCGGGACGCACCAACCAGGCATCGCCGATCGCGCCCCAGCCCACCTGGTGTTCACCGCCTATGACCTACCCGCTGACACCGGCCCCGCGACCCGTTCCCGACTGCGCGCCCTGCTGCGATCCTGGAGCACGACCGCCGGCACCCTCATGGACGGCCACGGCACCGACGATGGTCTTGCGGCAGGTCTCGGACCGGCCGGACTGGTCGTCACCATCGGGATGGGCGCCTCCGCGCTGTCCAAAGCCGGACTCGATACCGCGATCCCCGCGGCGCTGGCACCGCTGCCCACCTTTCCAGGCGATGCGCTGGATCCGGCCCGCAGCGGCGGCGACCTCGGCGTGCAGGTCTGTGCGGAAGACCCCGTCGTCGCCTACACCGCCGCGCACGCCCTGACCACCGCGGCAGCCGATGCCGCCGAGGCACGACCGCGATGGTCACAGCGTGGGTTCCTGCGCACCGCCGCCGCGTCCACCCGACCCGACGCCACACCACGCAACCTGATGGGCCAACTGGATGGCACCGACAACCCCACGCCCGGCGATCAGTACTTCGATCAGGCGGTCTGGGCGAGTGACCCGGCTTGGCTGCACAACGGGACCTACCTGGTCTGCCGGCGAATTCGCATGTTGCTCAAGCAGTGGGAACAACAGCCGGTCCATACTCGCGAACGCATCATCGGGCGCACCATCGACACCGGCGCACCACTGTCGGGCGGCATCGAACACACCACACCGGACTTCACGCGACATGACAGCACAGGCCACCCACTGATCCCCGCCGACGCGCATATCCGACTGACCCACCCCGATCTCAACGGCGGCGTCCGCATGCTGCGTCGCGGCTACTCCTACGACGACGGCTACGACGCCACCGGCGACCCGAATGCAGGCCTGTTCTTCCAAGCCTTCCAAGCAGATCCACACGCCGCCTTCGTCCCACTGCAGCGCCGCCTCGCCGAACTGGACGCACTCACACCATTCATCCGGCACGAATCCAGCGCGGTCTTCGCCGTTCCGCCCGGCTGCCAGGCCGGCGGCTACATCGGCATGCAGCTACTGGAAGGGTGACCCCCTCGACGTAGACGACCGGTGACTCCATCACATTGCTGCTCAGTCGCGGGAACTGGAGGAAGGTGAACGACTGGATGGTCAGTCCCCGGTGGGCTCGCGTACCGAACGGGATGACCCTGATGCTGATGTTGTCCTTGCGGCCTACGTCGGCCAGCCAACGCAGTTGTGCGGCCATGACATTCGGTTCGGTCGGTTGGTCGCTCCTCGAGACGGGCCGACACCTCGCAGTCCCGGCCGGCGGAGGAGCCGGATGATGGCACCGGGGCCGGCATCGGGTGGACTCAGGGCGGGGGCGCGTCGGCCGCGACCAGCAGCTGGCCGAGGGCTAGTCCGCCGTCATTGGGGGGCACCTGGCGGTGGGTGTGGACGTCGAACCCGTCTCGGCGGAGCAGGACCAGACAGTTGACCAGCAGGAATTCATTGAGGAACACGCCGCCGGAGAGCACGACCCGACGGATGCCGGTGGTGCGGGAGATCTCGCGGCAGCGCTGCCGGACCATGGCGACCACGCCGGAATGGAACCGACGGCTGATCTCCGGGACCGGTACCTCGGCGGCCAGCTCCTCCGCTATTGCGCGGATCACCGGCCTGAAATCGACTTCGGTTGTGCCGTAGTCGAATGCGTATCCTTCGACCGTGCCGAGGTCGCGCTCGAGCAGGCCCTCCAACTCGATCGGGCCCTGCGCCTCGTACTCGGCGTGCGAGCACACGCCCAGCAGTGCCGCTACACCGTCGAACAACCGGCCCATGCTCGATACCTCGGGTGAATTGATGCCGCGCGCCCACATTGTCGAATACACGTGCCTGCGGTCCTGATCGAGTCGGGAGAGAGCCGGAAACGCCTTGACGGCCGAGTCGATATCGCCGAAAGCGTCCAGCGCCAGGGATACCCCGGTCCGGATGGGTTCGTGCACCGCCCGGTCACCGCCGATCAGCACCATGCGCCGCAGATGCGCTGCCCGCGTGAAGCTTTCGAAGCCGCCGATCAGGAACTCGCCGCCCCAGATGGTGCCGTCGACACCGTAGCCCGCGCCGTCGAAGATCACGCCGATGGCCGGTCCGGAGAGCTGATTCTCGGCCATGCACGCGGCCATGTGCGCGTGATGGTGCTGGACGAACACGGGATCGCCAGGTTCGCCGATGCCTTCGCGGCCGCTGCTGGTGCGGAACTGCGGGTGCATGTCGTACACGCCCGCCGCGGGCCGCAGGTCGTAGAGCGCCGCCAGGTGCGCCGCCGTCTTGCGGTGGGAGGCAAAGGTTTCGTCGTTCTTCAGGTCTCCGATGTGCTGGCTCAGGTACACCCTCGAGCCGGCCGACAGTGCGACCGTTGTCTTGAGTTCGGCCCCGTAGGCGACCAACGGGGCCAGCGGGCGGCCCACGTCCACCGGATATGGTGCATAGCCGCGCGCGCGGCGCAGGAATGTCGGTAGGGGAGCGTCCAATTCGGGATGCGCGGACAGTCGGACGACGGAATCGTCGACCCTGATCTCGATGTCGCGGTCGTGGTAGAGGATCACGTCCGCGATGTCGAAGAGCTGGCCCAGCGCGTCCTCGTTGCGGTGGACGATGGGGTAGCCGGAGATGTTCCCGCTCGTCATGACCACCACGTCCAGCCCGGATTCGTCCAGGAGCAGGTGGTGGTGCGGGGCCGAGGGCAGCATCAGGCCCAGGTTCGGATTCCTCGGTGCCACGTTCTCCGGCACCGCGCCGGAATGCTTGCGGGCCAAGAGAATCGGCCGCGCGGGCGACCGCAGCATGTCCTCCTCGGCCGCGGACAACTCCACAATCCGATGCGCGACGGTCAGATCGCGGATCATGACGGCGAAGGGTTTCGAATCGCGGCGTTTGCGGGCGCGGAGCAGGGCCACCGCTTCGGCGTCGGTGGCATCCACCGCGAGATGGAAGCCTCCGATGCTCTTGATGGCCGCGATCCGCCCGCTCGCCAGTGCTCGAGCGCATTGCCGCAAGGCCTCCTCGCCCTCGACGGTCGTCCCGTCCCGCTCGGCGAGGGACAGGCGGGGTCCGCAGTCCGCACAGGCATTGGGCTGGGCGTGAAAGCGGCGGCTCATCGGATCTCGGTACTCGCGGTCGCAGCGCTCGCACATCACGAAGGAGCGCATGGTCGTCTGCGACCGGTCGTAGGGGAGCGCGCCGATGATCGAGTACCGCGGACCGCAATTGGTGCAGTTGATGAACGGGTAGCGGTACCGGCGGTCGGTGGGATCACGCAATTCGGCCAGGCAGTCGGCGCACACGTGGGTATCGGCGGGCACCAGGGCCGCCTTCGCCCCGGAGTGCTCACTGGCCACGATGTCGAAACCGCTGTCCGCCAACGGCTCCGACCGGTCGAGGACGACGACGCCGTCGACCTTCGCCAATTCCGGTGCCCGACTGGCCAATTCCTCGCTGAACAGCCGCAGCACGGACTCGTGGCCACTCGCGGCTATGAGCACGCCCTCCGGATCATTGCGCACCCATCCGGCCAATTCCCGTTCCAGGGCGAGCTTGTAGACGAACGGACGATAGCCCACACCCTGCACGACGCCGGTGACCCTGATACTCCAGGTTGCTTGTTCGGTCATGGCGCGGGGTCAGCACAGTCGCGGCAGCTCTGCGCCGCGCAGCGGCTGCAGAGTCGATTCACTGCCCTGGGCATCCCGGAGAATGACCGCGGCACCGTCGCTTTCGGTGATCTCGCCGATCGCCACGGCGTGCCGCCCGTATCGGTGCCCGCGCAGTGCGGCGAGCACGGCATCGGTTGCGTCGGGGTCGACGAAGACGGCCACACAGCCTTCGTTGGCGCAGTGCAGGGGGTTGATGCCCAGCATGTCCGCCGCCATCGCCGTTTCGTGCTGGATGGGCAGCGCCGGTGTGTCGATGACGATGTCCTTGCCCACCGTGCCCGCGTACTCGTGCAATACGGCCGACAGACCGCCGCGGGTGACATCGCGCATCGAGCGGATCGAACCGGCGGGCACGGCGTCGAACAGTCCCTCGATCATGGTGTTCAGCGGTGCGCAGTCGCTGAGGACCCGGCTGTCGAAACCGAGACCCTCCCGGATCGACAGCAGGTGCACCGTGTGGTTCCCGATGGGACCGGACAGGATGACCGTGTCCCCGGGCCGTACGGCCGCCATCCGCAGGGGCTCCCTGGAGAAGAAACCGACCCCACTCGTATTGAGGTACAGCTGATCCGCTTCTCCCGTGCGGACCACCTTGGTATCGCCGCAGACGATGTGCACGCCCGCCTCGCGGGCGGTCTCCCGAATGGAAGTCAGCACCCGGTGCAGATGGTCGAACGGCAGCCCGGTCTCGAGGATCAGCCCGAGGGTGAGGTAGCGCGGGGTCGCGCCGGAGACCGCGAGATCATTGACGGTCCCGCAGACGGCGATCTTCCCGATGTCGCCATTGCCGAAGAAGGGTGGATCGACCACGAAGCTGTCCGTGGTCATGGCGATGCGGCCGCCCTCCACGGGAAGGATCGCGCTGTCCTCCATCTCGCCGATGTAGACCTCGCCCAAGGTCTCCGCGATAAAGCCGACGAGTTCGCCGGACAGGGTCGCGCCGGTGCCGTGGTCGAGCTGGATCTGCTGGGTCGCCAGAGTCACGGTGTCTTGGTCTCCTTCCGGGGGAGGCCGCCGTTCTCATCGATGATCTTCAGAATTTGCTCGGAATCGGCGATGGTGGCGCAGTAACCTTCGAGCCATTCGAGCGCCCGCTGCCGGTCGGCCTCGGCCGCGGAGAACACGCAGTCGCTCGGAACGCCGACAATGTATCCGCGAAAGAATGCGTCGGCCGCCGTTGTCTGGATACAGATCTGGGTTTGCAGACCGATGAGGATCAAGGTCTCCACGCCGAGCGCTTGGAGCCGCTCGTGCAGATCGGTCTCGTAGAAGCCGCTGTCCTTGCTCCGCTCCTGAATGATGTCGTCGGGGTCCAGGAACTCGCGAATCACCTCCGCGCCGGGGGTGCCCCGCAGCGCGGGGACCCGGCCGTCGTACCGTTCCGCGAGCGGATCGTCGGGCGTGTTGAGCAGCTGCAGGTGAAAAACGGGATGGCCGCGTTCACGCATGGCCGACAGGAATCCGGTGACATGGGCGGTGGCCGCGGTGATCGCCGCCTGACGCTCCGGATTCTTGCCGACGATATCGTACTGCAAACCGCTGGTAAGGACTGCGATCTTTGACATGTCGCCTACTTCGCTTAATTGGCCAATTCGGCTGCGCCCGCGAGGGATTGCAATTCCCGGGCGAAATTCGACCAGTTGTCCGCGCATTGTTGCGCGAATTCGATGAGGTGTTTTCGGGTATGGGGGAGAATGGTTTCGGCTATCTTCTCGATATCGCTGCTCCGCACCGCGCGCAGATGCAGCCAGCGCAGCAACTCGCGGCCGCTGTCGGTCATGCGCAGGGCTGGATCGCGGGACAGGAGATCCAGGAGGGCGCCGATATCCGCGGGCTTCTCGGGCTGAGGAGAAGGGGCGGGCCGATCCGCGGTGTCCGGGATTTTTCGCTCCGGCTCCGAAGGTGGACGGGGAGTTCTGTTTTCATTCGAATGGAGGAGGGGATCCTCCCCACTTCTCAGGCGGGTGCGGACATCACGAATCGTCGACGGGGACAGGCCCACCTCCTGCGCGATGCTGCGCAGCGACGCGTCCGGGCGGGCCAGGATCAGTTCGGCGGCGGTGCGCCGCGCCGAGGTCGTATCGACCGGCCGGAGGCGGCCGTCGGTGCCCAGACGATGGCTGGCCGGCCCATGGCCGTCGACGCGATGCCGAATCGAGGCCACGGTCTTGGCGGACAGGCCCGCGGTGGTCGCGATCGAACGATCCGACCAGTGCGGATGGGTTCGTATGATCCGCTCGGCGGCCGCGCGCCGATCGGTCAAGGACAGCGGCAGGCCGTGGGTCGTGTTCTCCCGGACCCCGACAATGAATGCGAGTTCCTCGGAACCATCCACCAGATATGCGTCAATATGTGTGAATCCCTTCAGTCGCGCAGCGGATGTACGGTGGAATCCGTCGATAACTCGCAGGGTGGGCCGATGGACAAGAATGGGCGGCATAGGCCATTCGGCCTCGACCAATCGTTCTATGTGGGAATGATCCTCACCCTCGGATCTGGGCGATCCGACAGTTACCAGCGATGCAATCTCCAGGGATGTTCTGACGCGGTTCAATTCGAGCATGGCTCCAAATGAGTAGTGCCACTTGGACTTTCAAGATCAGAGAACGAAAAGTACCGCAGCCGTGTGTTTTCGGCAAGGGGGTTTTGAATGTGCGGTGTGGCCACTGTGCTCTGCCATCGTCGCCTGCCTACGAGGATGTGCCGATCCACACCCGGTACGTCGACTCGCGGACTGTGCAACTAGGTCAAAGTCGCAGTTGCACAGCATTGTTCGAAGGAACTTCACAGGTTGGCGCGCCTCGCGGTGTGCGATTTCGCACACCTTCCGGGCTCACCGCCGGACGCCTCGGCCGGTGAGCTTTATAACGCCGCGTGTGCCCTTGTCGGCGGACCGGCATGTGCGGTAATGCCGTGCCCGAATACTGTTGATGTATACGTAAATTGCGGTAGATGTAAATCGGATTAACAGAGTCCACTCGGGGGAGTCGAATGAGCTATGCCAGTACATATCGGGTCTTGCGCGAGTGGAATCCGGACGGGTATGTGAACGCCGATGCCACGCCGGAGATGGCGGCGCGCGCGGTGGACCTGCTGCGCGCCGACGCCCTGCAGGTGCACGTCAACGCGGTCCAGGAGATCGTGATGCCGGAAGGGGATCGGGACTTCTCCGCCTGGCCGCGCAATCTCGCCCGACTGGGGGAGTCGCTCGGGGGGTTGTTACCGACGGGTAACTTGGAGCATATTATGATGCGACGAGCGACGAACGACATTGCGTCCCTTAGTAAGTGAAAGGCCACCGCATGAGCCCCCTGCAATTGACGCTGGGCATCATCTCCATCCTGATAGGTGTCCCCGCGTGGGCGGGGTTTGTCCTGGCGATCCGCAGAATGGTGCGCACCATCCGGCTGGGGCAGCCGGCGCCCGACCGCTTCGGGCCGTTCCTGCCGCGATTCGGCACCATGGTCAAGGAATTCGCCGCGCACACCCGCATGGTGAAGTTCCGGACCGTCGGCTGGGCGCACTGGCTCGTGATGGTGGGCTTCCTGATCGGCTTCGTGACCGTCTTCCAGGCGCAGGGGCAGATCTTCAGCCCCACCTTCACCTGGCCGTGGATCGGTGACACGCTCGCCTACCACCTGGCCGACGAGCTGCTGGGACTGGGCACCATCGTCGGTGCGGTGGCGCTCATCATCATTCGGCAGCGCAACCACCCGCGCCGTCCTGCCCGGCTGTCGCGTTTCTCCGGCTCGAACTTCCTGGCCGCCTACTTCGTCGAGGCGGTCGTGCTCGTCGAGGGCATCAGCATGGTCGGGGTGAAGGCGCTGGTGGAGGCCTACACCGGCGAGCACCACGTGGCCAGCGACTTCGTCAGCATGAATATCGCCCGGCTGCTGCCCGCCAGTGCGGCGGCGGTTTCGGTGTTCGCGTTCTTCAAGCTGATGTCAGCGCTGGTGTGGGTCGTGGTGGTCAGCCGGAATATCGACTGGGGTGTGGCGTGGCATCGGTTCGCGGCGTTCTTCAATATCTATTTCAAGCGTGAGGCCGACGGCTCGGTCGCACTCGGTGCGTTGAAGCCGATGCTGTCGCAGGGCAAGCCGATCGAGATGGAGACCGCCGACCCGGACAACGACACGTTCGGTGTCGGCAAGTTCGAGGACTTCTCCTGGAAGGGCATTCTCGACGTCACCACCTGCACCGAGTGTGGTCGCTGCCAGTCACAGTGCCCGGCATGGAACACCGGTAAGCCGCTCTCGCCCAAGCTGTTGATCATGTCGCTGCGCGACCACGGTTACGCCAAGGCGCCTTACCTGCTGGCGAATGGGAATGAGCGTGCGCTGGCCAGGATTTCGGAGGAAGCCCGCGCGGAGGCCGAGCGGCCGCTGGTGGGTGGTGAGGATGTGCACGGCATCATCGATCCGGAGGTGTTGTGGTCGTGCACGACGTGTGGTGCATGTGTGGAGCAGTGCCCGGTGGATATCGAGCATGTCGATCACATCATCGATATGCGCCGCTATCAGGTGTTGATCGAGTCGGAGTTCCCCTCGGAGCTGGCGGGGTTGTTCAAGAACCTGGAGAACAAGGGCAACCCGTGGGGTCAGAACGCCAAGGACCGCTTGAATTGGATCTCGGAGGTGGACTTCGAGATTCCGGTGTTCGGTAAGGACACCGACTCCTTCGACGGGTACGAATACCTGTTCTGGGTGGGCTGTGCGGGCGCCTATGAAGACCGTGCGAAGAAGACCACCAAGGCCGTGGCCGAACTGCTCGCGACGGCGGGGGTGAAGTTCATGGTGCTGGGTCAGGAGGAGACCTGTACCGGTGACTCGGCGCGCCGCGCGGGCAACGAGTTCTTGTTCCAGCAGTTGGCGATGCAGAACATCGAGTTGTTGAACTCGGTGTTCGACGGTGTCGAGCAGGCCAGGAAGAAGATCGTGGTCACGTGTGCGCACTGCTTCAACGCACTCAATAACGAGTATCCGCAGGTGGGCGGCAATTACGAGGTCGTGCACCACACCCAGTTGCTGAACCGGCTGGTGCGGGCCAAGGCGCTGATCCCGGTGTCGCCGGTCGCGCAGAACGTCACCTATCACGACCCGTGCTATCTGGGCCGGCACAACAAGATCTACAACGCGCCGCGTGAGCTGATGGAGGCCTCGGGCTCGACTTTGGTCGAGATGCCGCGCCATGGTGAGCGTTCCATGTGCTGTGGCGCCGGTGGCGCACGCATGTGGATGGAAGAACAGCTCGGCAAGCGCATCAACATCGACCGCGTGGATGAGGCCCTCGATACGTTGAAGGGCGGTAACGAGCCGTCGATGATCGCGACCGGCTGCCCGTTCTGCCGGGTGATGCTCACCGATGGTGTCACCGCTCGTAAGGATGGTGGCGAGGTCGGTCAGGGTGTCGAGGTCGTCGACGTCGCCCAGTTGATGCTGCAGTCCATCGACCGCATCGACTCCTCGGTGCTGACCGAGAACCTGAAGGTCATCCAGCAGCCCAAGATCGAAGAGCCCGAACCGGTCTCGACCGCCGAGCCGGTCCAGGCCGAGGCCGCGGTGGCCGAGGCGCCGGCCGAGTCGGCCACGAAGGCTCCGGCCGGTGGTGGCCTGGGTATGAAGGGCGGCGCGAAGGCCCCCGGTGGCAAGGGCCTGGCCATGAAGGGCGGCCTGAAGGCACCGGGCGCAAAGGCCGCGGCCCCCGCCGAAGCGGCCCCGGCCGCCGAGGCAGCCTCCGAGGCGACCGCGGCGCCGGCTCCGGCCAAGGGTCTCGCCATGAAGGGCCCCGCGAAGGCTCCGGGCAAGGGCCTGCAGATGAAGGGCGGCCTCGAGGCCCCCGGCGCAAAGGCGGCCGCCGACGCGACAGCAGCCGAATCCGCTTCGGCCCCGGCCGAATCCGCGGCGGCGGAGACCAGCGCTCCCGCGGCCCCGACCGCCAAGGCGGGCGGCCTGGCCATGAAGGGCGGGCTCAAGGCGCCGGGCGGCAAGGGCCTGCAGATGAAGGGCGCAGCCAAGGCGCCGGGCGCCAAGCCCGCCGCCGAGGCTGACAGTTCTGCGTCCGCGCCGGAAAACGCTGTGAGCGAAGGTGTTACGGGCGCATCGACTGCCAAGAGCGAGGCCAAGCCGTCCATCGCGCCCAAGGGCCTGGCCATGAAGTCCGGCCTCAAGCGTCCCGGGCCGAAGGCTCCCGGTGCCGCTGCTCCCGCCGCTCCGGCTGCGGAAGCGCCTGCCGCCCCGGCTGGTTCGGCACCGCAGGCACCGGCCGAACCGGCAGCCTCGCAGAGCAATGGCACCTCGGAGGGCAATGGCACCGCCACACCGCCCGCCGCCAAGCCGGGTGGCCTCGGCTTCAAGTCGGGCATGAAGGCTCCGGGCCGGAAGAACTAGGCCGGCCCGAAACTCGGGGCGGTCGAAGCTGATTGATACGGGCGGCGTCACCCACGGGTGGCGCCGCCCTTGTTGTCAGGGGAAGCGTTTGGTGATGGCGGTGGCGATGGCTTCGGGGGCGTGTTCTTGGATGAATTGGCGGGCTTGGGGGAGCTCTACTACCTCGACGTCGGTGAATGTTGCCCGCATGCGGGGGATGTGGGCTTTGGGGCGGTAGACCGGGTCTTTCATACCCCAGACCAGGAGGGTCGGCTTGTTGCCGAGGTGGGCGGGGACGTCTCGGGCGAGTTGGTCCAGGAGGGGGCGGGCGTCGACGATCTGCTTGGCCATGACGCCGAGGCCGTGGCGGGCCTCGGGGGTGGGCTGGACGAGGCGGTAGTGGTCGGCCTCTGCGGGGGTGAGTTTGCGGCCGAGCTCCCCGAGGAGGAATCCCTCGATGAGGAAGCCCTTGTCGAGTACGCGACGCTGCATCGGGCCGGTGCGGATGAGCCGGCCGAAGACTCGGTTGGCCAGGGCCTCGGGCGGCCAGAACAAGGTATTGCCCAGGACGATGCCGCGCAGGCGGTCCGCGCGGGTGGTGACCGCACCCAGGCCGATGGGGCCGCCCCAATCGTGCCCCATCACCAGGAAGTCGTCGAGTTGCAGGTGATCGATGAGCTCGCCCAGGACGGCGGTGTGCTCGGCGACCGTGAAGCCGAAACCCGCTGGGCGTTCGGACAATCCGAAACCCAGATGGTCGACCGCGATGCAGCGGTACCGGCCCCGCAGTTCCGTCACAATGTGGCGGTACAGGAAGCTCCACGTCGGGACACCGTGGCAGAACAGGATTGTCGGTCCGGACCCCTCGTCTATGTAGTGCACCCGGCCCGCCGATGAGTCGAACCAGCGGGACTCGAAGGGATACAGGTTCTTGTCGGGAACGAAGTCGATCAGCATGGGAACCTCTCTGCGATACAAGACGATGTCTGATATACCCCGGCCACTCGTAATCCCGTGAATCGCACTGCGATGGAATTGCACAAGATGGTGTGCAACTGATGAATGCGGCGGTTGGACACCGTTGGGGCACAACGCATTTAATGTATGCTCGCTGAGGATCACTGATACGCCGTATAGGGATTGATGGGGCGTGGCTGAAACTATTTCGATACCGACGCTCGATGAGTTTCTGAGCAGGTCGGCGGAAGACAGAATTGATTGGGTAAATTCTTCCGAGGGGCATACCAAGGGTTTTCTGGGGCGAGTCGGGCTTTTTCTTTCCTTCGCGCGTCCGCGCACGTGCCTGCCCGGGATGCTGGCATTCGGCCTGTCCTGCAAGCTACTCGGGCAGGCGATCGATGCGGATGTGCTGATCGGCTTGGTGATCACCTTCCTGTACAGCGCGGTCGCGAATCTGTTCAACGGTTACTCCGATGTAGCCGAGGACAATGAGAATCTGCCTGCCCGCCTGTATCTGCTCGGCCTCTTCGGTCGGCAGCGGTTGCTGCGCAGTGCCTACGCGGTGTGTGCGATCATGCTGGCGCTGGCGGCCCTCGTCGGCCCCGTTTTCCTTGCGCTGACGGTGATTTGCGTGCTCATCGCGCACCAGTACTCCCTACCGCCATTCCGGGTGAAGGAGCGGCCGGTGTTGTCGATCGGCCTCTTCGCCTTGGACGTCGCCTTCCCGTTCCTCATGGCTCCTGCCGTGGCGAAACACGGACCGGCAATAGTCGGGAATTGGCAGTTCATTCTGATGGCCGCCTATCTGTTCGTGTGGTTCGTGGCGAAAGGGTTGGTGAAGAACCTGCCCGACTACCACGGCGATCGGAATGCCGGTCTGAAGACCTCGGCGACGATCCACAGCACCCGCCGGCGCGCGGCGGTGGCGGCCGCGGCCGCGACCATCGCCGTCTACCTGGGCCCCGTATTCCTGGTGGCCAGTGGTCATTTCGCGGACAAGTACCTGCTGACCCTGGTGTGGTTCCCGGTCGTCTGCGTGCAGGCCGCGCGCATGATCCTGCGCGCGGACAGCCAGTCGGCGAACAACATGCTGCGTTTCGACATGGTGGTCTCGACGGGATACCTGTCGACCTGGGTGCTGGTGGCGGATCCGTCGCTGTCCTCGATCAGCCTGGTCGCCGGGTCGCTGATCGTCATTTTCCTGATGGACGCGCTGAAGCTCGATACCCGCAGAAAGAAGGATGTCGCGTGATTCCGACCGAGTACCGCGCGGATGAAGAGAGCACCTGTTCGACTGTCACGCTGGACCTTTCGAACAACGCACTGCCCTTCGCGCCGCTGCCCAGTGTCCGCAAGGCCATCGAGGCCGAAGTGGATCGCGCGGCGGATTACCCGCCGGCCGCCTATGGCGCGCTGCGGGCGGCCATCGCCGACTTCGTGGGCTGCGGACCCGACCAGGTCATCGTGGGACCGGGTAGCGTGGGCGTGCTCGGATACGTGATGCGCCGGGTGGCCGGTAGCGGCGGCCGGGTCGTCTACGCGGTCCCGGCCTTCGACGCCTACGAGCGCGTGGTGGTGGACGCGGGTGGGACGCCGGTGCCGGTGTGGGGCACGGGAATCCGCTGGCAGTCGCCGGCGGCCATGGTGGCCGCGGCCGGGGACGACGTGGCCGCGATCCTGATCTGCACGCCGCACAACCCGACCGGCGAGCGGATGGGTCCCGACGAGATCGAGATGATCCTGTCGGCCGTTCCACGTCACACCGTTGTCGTGGTGGACGAGGCCTATATCGACTTCGACCATAAGGCGGACGCCGCGGCAAGCCTCGGTCTGACCCGTATGCATCCCAATCTCATTGTCATGCGGACCTTTTCGAAGGCGTACGGTCTCGCGGGCCTGCGGGTCGGATACGCCGTCGGCGACGCCGAGCTGATCGGCGCGTGCCGGACCGCCGCCCTGCCCTTCGGTGTGAACCGGCTGGCGGTGGCCGCGGCCATCGCCTCCCTGGACGTGCGCGACGAGCTCGCCGGCCAGGTCGAACTGGTCGTGCACGGCCGCGCGCTGCTGACGGAATCGGTTCGCGCGCAAGGACTCGCGGTACCCGAGTCGTACGGCAACTTCCTGTGGTTGCCGACGCGAAACCCCACGCCGCTGGTGAATCGCTTCTCCCGTGGCGGGATCGCGGTGCGGGCATACCCGGACCTCGGCGTCCGGATCACCGTGCCCGCCCTGGAACACCTTGATGACGTCGTTGCCGCATTCGCGGAGGGATACAGCCGGATGGAGGCAAGCGCATGCCACAGATGAATCCGCACCTGGGGGCCGATCTGTTGGGTCGTCCACGATTCGCGGACGCGCTCGTGGATCGATTGGTCCGCAATAACGTGCGATACCTGTTCGGGATGCCCGCGGAGTCGGTCAACTGCCTGGTGGACGCGGTCGGTCGGCGCGAGGAGATCGGCCTGATCGCGGTCCGCCACGAGAGCGCGGCCTCCTGGATGGCGGTCGGCTACGCTCGGGGCTCGGGCACCGTCGGGGTCTGCTTCGGCACGGCCGGTCCCGGTGCGACGCACCTGCTTCCGGGCGTATACGACGGGCTGTACGACCGCGTGCCCGTGCTGGCCATCTCCGGGCAGGTGCCGCTGGCGGGCATCGGCACCCGGTCGTTCCAGGAGATCGATTCCGCGCGGCTGTTCCGCGACGGCACGTGGCGGTCCTCGGACATCATGTCGGCCGACCAGATCGGCGTCTTCGAGCAGATCGTGTTGGCCATCCGGCTGGAGCAGACCTCGGCGCACGTCGCCATCCCGTCGGACCTGCTGCACGCCCCGATCGACGACGCGGAACAGCCGAGCCCGTACCGGCTCGATCGCCGGACCGCGGCCAAGGTCGACAAAAAGCGCGTCGAGGATCTCGCCGATCACCTGTGCGCGAACCCGGCGGTCATCGTATTGGGTTCCGGCAGTCAGGAATCGGTCGATCGCGCCCGCGTCCTGGCGGGCGCGCTGGACGCCCGGCTGGTGGCCCTACCGGAGTCGGGAATTCCGGAAGCACTGGTGACCCCGGTCGAGAACGAGGGCGTCGCCGACGGGAGCGTGCTGTTGATCGGCCGCCCGACGGTCGGTGTGCGACGGCACTTTCCGGTCGTGCGGAACCTGATCGAAATCACCGATCTCGCCACATCCGGGTTCGACACGGGCGCTCGGCGCATCGGCATCGCCGGTGACATCCCCGCGATTCTGGAATCGCTGGCCGCCGCGGTGTCGAGTCGACGCGGCGCACCCGCGCAGAATTCGGGGGACACGTCCGTGATACCGCGCCACGAGGACCTGCCCGACGGCTGGGCGGTGCTCGCCCAGCGGCTGGAGGGGGCCTCGGTCGCCGTGGATCCCGGTCCGGTCCAGCGGCTTTCGCGCCGATTCCTCAGTGCGCACGCGGATATCCACAGCGCGTGGAACCTGCGGGCCGAGGGCTCGGCGCTGCCGATGGCGATCGGCCTCGCCCTCGCGGCCCAGGACCGGGCCTACGCGCTGACCGAACTCGCGGCACTGGACCAGTACATCTCCGAGCTGTCCACCGCCGTGCGCTACACGGTGCCCGTCACCGTCGTATGCGCCGCCGAGTCCGGTGCGACGGCCCGGGATCTGGCCACCGCCTTCGGGATTCAGGTCTTCTGGGCGGACAGCCCGGACGAGTTGGCCGCGCGGCTGGACGAGGCCGGACGGATCGAGGGGCCGGCGGTCATCCTGACTTCCGTCTTGGAGATGGAATCAGCACCGGTCGAGGAGACACCCGCGGAGGTCGTGCGGTACACGAATGATCTGCTCGAGGCGATCACGGCCCATGGCATCGGCGCGGTGTACCTCTCACGAACAGGTTGCGCGCGAATCGGTCTCGCGGATGAAGTGCCTTCCAATCTCGACCTGCATGTGGTCGCCGATATCCAGGCGGCCGCCATGCGTGCCACCGCGGCCTTCAAGGCCGAGGGGCAGACGGCCTGCGCCCTGGTCACCTCGCCCGCCGAACTGCTCGGACAGCTGAACGGCCTCTACGACGCCGCGTTCGACAGCGCGTCGGTGCTGCTGATCTCGATGGAGATCGACCGATGGTTCCTGGATCCGGTGGACCTCCTGGGGGAGATCTCGGCGATCTCGGTGGTACTGGACGGCGGCCCCCAGGACTCCGCGCGCCTGCGCGACGCCTTGCGGACCGTCGCCGGTGGCGGCAAGGGCGTGACGCACATTCACATCACCGCGTCGGCGATCGCGGCGGGCAGTAGCTCGGCGCTCGTGGAAAGCGCACGTGCGCTGGGAATTCCGGCCTCACTGATCGGACTGCCCGGCAGTACCGTGGCCGCCCACGACGAGATCCTGCGGGCCGCCGAGCTCCTCGGCGCGGCCGAGGACGTCTCGATCATCGTCGGCCGCGGGGCGTCCGGCGCCCGGCGCGAACTCCTCGAACTGGCATCCCGGCTCGGCTCTCCCCTGTACTGCACCATGGGCGCGTTGGCCGCGAATGTGGTCGGCGAGCATTGCGACGGCCTGGTCGGCACCTCCGGCCACGACGAGGCCATGCAGCACATCCGCCGCAGCGACCTCGTCATCCTGGTCGGCGTCTCCTGGCGCGGTTCCGCCTTCGAACTCGTCGGCAACGCGCCGGTGATCTCGGTCAACGCCGATCCGCTGACCTTCCTGCGGCTGCCGCCGGAATCGATCGGCCTGCTCGGCGACGCCCGCGAAATGCTCGAGGCCCTGATCGGCTGCGCGAAAGAGCCTATCGCCGTGACCGCTTCGATCCGGACCGACGCCAGCGTGCGCCGGCGACCACGGGAGAATGCCCGGCAGCTGCGGGCCGCCACGGTCGCGCAGATCATCGATCATGAACTGGCGCAGTCGAAGAGACGCTCCACCCTGAGCGTGGACGTCGGCATCAATACGCTGTGGGCCTACCGCTTCGTTCGCTCGGCATCCAGGTATCTGTGGACCGCTTCGTTCGCCACCATGGGATTCGCGGTCCCGGCGGCGATCGATGTCGCCGAGCGCAATCCCGCCGACATCTCCGTCGCCATCGTCGGCGACGGCGGCATCGGCATCACCCTGGCCGAGCTCCGCAATGCCGCGCGGCTCGAATCCACCACGGTCATAGTCGTTTTCAACAATGGCGCCCTGGCCGCCATCAAGTTCGAGAGCTGGATCATGGGCTGGCCGGACACCTCCTCGGAGTTCGCCCCCTGCGATTTCGCGAGCTTCGCGCGCCACTGCGGGGTTCCCGCGGTCACGGCGCGAACCTCGGAGGAATTCGGCATTGCCTTCCGGTCCGCGCTGCGCACCGACGGCCCGACCCTCATCGACGCGCGCATCCCGGCGGTGGAGGCCCCGGCGCTCGCGGGCCGGATCCATCTGCGCCAGGTGATCGGATTGGTCTCGGGCTGGCTGCGTGACGGCAAGTCCGCGCGCTCCGGCGCCTGGTCGATGGTGAAGGCGGTCGCCGCCGACGCGGCCGTGCAGGCAATGCGCCGGGTGGGGCCGCGCGAATGAAGTGTCCGGGCAACAAGAGAGGAGGCCGCGCATGACGGGGACCCGTCCGGCCACGCCGCAGGCCATGTTCACGAAGATCGCGCCACGCTATGACCTGGTGAATTCGGTCATGACCCTGGGCGGCGACACCAGGCTCCGCCGCCGGGCGGTGCGCATGCTGCGGCTGCGGCCCGCTTCCCGGGTGCTGGATCTCGCGGCGGGGACGGCGGCCATCGCGACCGCGCTGGCGGCCGAATACCGTTTTCCCGTCGCCTATTTCGGCGTCGATCTCAATGAGCAGATGCTGGAGGTCGCCGAACGCAAGCTGACTCGGCTGCGGCCGGAACACCCGCGCAGCAGCTGGGATGCCATGCGCGGCAGCGCGGAAGACGTCAGCTTCGAGTCATCGTCCTTCGACGCCGTCACCATGTGTTTCGCGCTCGACGACATGGACGATCCGGCCGCCGCGCTGTCGGAGACCGTCCGCGTGCTCCGCGATGACGGACGCTTTCTCCTGATAGAACTCGCGATGCCCGACAACCCGGTGCTGCTCACGCTGATGCGGCTGCGCTTGGCGGTGACCCGCCGGATCGCCGGCCTTTTCGGTCTGGATCCCGTCGCCCACATGACCGAGGAAGTGGCGTCGGATCGCGGTGCGGACTACACCATCTCCCGCTGTGAGAACGCGGGCCTGACGTTGGAGACAGAGGCCCGGTACCACGGTGGCCTGGTCCGTGCGTACGTCTTCCGTAAGTAGAAGGATTCCCCATGGCCGATCAATGCCCGCATCTCGCGGCACCGAAGGTGCACTCCGTCACCAGCATCACCAGCCGTCGCCTCTCCAACAGGCACCTGCCCGGTCCGCCCGGCCGCGGCCTCATGGGCTCGTATCCCGAGTACTCGAAGGATCGCAACAAATTCCTGCGCGAGGCGGTCCGGCAGTACGGGGACGTCGTCCGAATCAAGCTCCCGCTGCGCGACCTCGTCGTCCTGGGCAATCCGGAAGACGTGCACAAGGCAATGAGCGACACGTCCGGGGACTACAGCAAATTCGGCAATTATCATCCGGCGCTGGCCAAGCGGCAGAACGGTCTCTCGTTCATCGAGGGTGAGATCTTTCGGGAACGCCGGCGCATCGTCAGTCCGCTGGTCACGCGCGACGGCCTGAAGAACACCTTCCAGGCCAATGTCGACGCCTACCTGCAGACCCTGGACGCGAATATCGCCGACGCGACCGACGCCGACGGCGTCACCGACTTGCAGGAGGTGATCTTCCAGACCCTGCTGCGCGGTGTGCTCGCGCAGACGTACACCGATCCCTTCACTCCCAAGGAGATGAAGGAACTGCACGAGGGCATGGCGACTTTCACCAAATTCCTGGGCTCGACGCTGAAGATCGCCGATCCGCCGAATCTGGTGCGACCGTGGGGTCCGTACAAGATTCGGCCGTGGACGGTGTACTCCGCGGCGATGATCGTCAAGAATCGCGTTGTCGAGCGGCAGAATTCACCGGCGCTGGGCACCTACGGCGATGTCCTGGACGGCATGGTGCTCGGGTACAAGAAGCTGAAAACCCCCATGACCTTCTGGGACCTGTGCTTCGACGTGGCGACCATGACCAGCGCCTCGTACGGCACCACCGCCGGTGCCATCACCCAGACCGTCGTGCGCACGCTCCTCGATGCCGAGGCGACCGATCGCCTGGTGCAGGAGTGCGGCACCGTCGACCTGTCGCAGCCGACCATCGACTCGGTGCGCAGCCTGCGCTGGGCGAAGGCCTGTTTCGAGGAATCGATTCGGATGCAAGGCTTTCCGCTGCTGCTGCGATTCACCGCGACCGGCGCGAATTTCCAAGGGCTCGACATCGCGCCGAACACCATGCTGGGAGCGCCCATCTCGACGATCCACCGCGATCCGCGCTGGTGGACCGATCCCGACACCTTCGATCCGAATCGGTTCTACGACCAGAGCAAACGGGTCGATCAACCGCGCCTGCTGCACTTCCTGGCGTGGGGCGCGGGCCCGCACCGATGCACCGGCGCCCAACTCGGATACCTGATCGCCCCCTACCTCGTCGCGCTGATCCTGAGCCAGTACAAGGTCGAAATACCGCCGGATTTCACGCTGCGTGAGGACACCGGCCTGGCGCCGACCATCAAGGGCGGCTTCCGAGTTCGATTGATGCGACGTTGAAAGCCTTCAGCCGGAAAGAATCTGAGAGAGGACTTGATGAAATTGGCAGAGCGGTACGATATTGCGGCCCCCATCTACGACCGAACCGCGTGGGTGCTGTCCCTGGGCGGGATCGACAAGCTGCACCCGGCGCTGGTCGCCGATCTGGACCTGTCCGGTAAGACGGTGGCCGATCTCGGATGCGGTACCGGGCTCGCCTTTCCGGCGCTGATCGAGGCGATCGGCCCGTCGGGCCGGGTGATCGGGTTGGACAGCAACGCGGCCATTCTCGCCAAGGCGGAAAAGCGGGTGGTGGCCAACGGGTGGAGCAACGTGAAGCTCGTGGTCGACGATATCGCGACGACGCCGCTGCTCCAGGATGTCGACGTGGTGTTCAGTTGCATTGCGATGAGCTGTGTTCCGGACCCGTCGGAGAAGCTGAACGAACTGCTCGCGAACCTGAAGCCCGGCACTGTCGTCCGCATTATCGATGCCCTGCCGCGCACCTCGGGCTTCGGGTATCAGGCCATCAACGGCTACAACTTCCTGAAGTCCTTCATCGTCGGGTCGCACTACAAGAAGCTCGAGCCCTTCGCTCGGGTCTTCACCGACCAGTTGAGCGACGTGGTCATCGACAGCGTGCACGGCGGCATGTACACGCGCCTCACGGGTGTCAAGGGCGCATAGCGCGAATTCCGGAAGCGAGGCGAGCGCCGCCGCGGGTGTGCGGCGCGCCCGCTCGATTCCGCTCACGAAGGTGTCCTGGTTTGCGAAATGAATTGACCCTCGATGGCGGTACGAAGAGGTTCGCCGGCAATCTCGTGCTGGACAACGTGGGCCTGTCGATAGATCGCGGTGAATTCCTCGCGGTGCTTGGGCCGAGCGGCAGCGGCAAGTCCACCCTGCTGCGGGTGCTGGCGGGCCTGGAGCAGCTGACCGCGGGAACCGTGCGCTGGAGTGCGGACGGCACCCGCCCGCGCACCGGTGTGGTGTTCCAGCAGGCCCTGCTGCTGCCCTGGCTGACCGTCATCGAGAACATCTCGGTGGCCCGGCGCTTCAGCGCTCACCGGCAGGACTTCGACCGGAAGTATCCCGAAACCCTGTTGCGGCGTTTCGGTTTGGACGGCCTCGCGGACCGCTTTCCGAACGAGCTGTCGGGCGGTCAGGCCCAGCGCGTGGCCGTGTTGCGGGCGGCCGCGACCCGGCCGCGGCTGCTGCTGCTCGACGAACCGTTCAGCGCGTTGGATCCGGCGACGCGAATCGACCTGCGGCAGTGGCTGTCCGAGTTGGTCGCCGACCTCGCGGCGACGGTCGTGCTCATCACCCACGACGTCGACGAGGCGATCGCATTGGCGGATCGGATCGTGCTGCTCGATCGGGGCCGGATCCGGCGCGAGTGGAGCGAGGTGCGCTCCGGCGGCGAAACGTCGGCGCTGCGGGCGGACATCCTCGGGCAGTATCACCCGGTCGAGGTCGTGGTGTCGTGACGGCCTTTTCGAGACGGCACCTGCTGGCCGGCGCCACCGGGCTCACCGTGGCCGCCGGGCTCTTCGGCACCGCGGACCTCGCGCGCAGCGCCGCCACCGCGGGACAGCGCCGGGAGACCGCGCTGCGCATCGGCTACCTGCCGATCACCGACGCGGCCCCGCTACTGGTCGCGCATGCGGCGGGCCTGTACCCGTCCGGGGTGAGCAGCGGCAAACCCGTGCTGTTCCGCAGCTGGGCCGGACTGGCGGAGGCTTTCGTGTCCCGCCAGATCGATGTCGCGCACCTGCTCATGCCGATGGCGCTGCAACTCCAGCGGGTCCTCGGCGCGGGGGTGCGGGTGCTGGGCTGGAATCACACCAATGGCTCGGCATTGACCGTGGCACCGGACATCACGGACCTGGACCAGCTGGCCGGAACCCAGGTCGCCATCCCGTTCTGGTGGTCCATCCACAATATCGTCCTGCAACAGCTGCTCCGGGCCCACGACATTACGCCGGTGGTCCGGCGCGGCGCCTCGCGATCGGGCCGCACCGTCGAACTGATCGTCATGAGTCCGTCGGATATGGTGCCCGCCTTGGCGAATCGCTCGATCGCGGGCTACGTGGTGGCCGATCCGTTCAACGCCATCGCGCAGATCAAGAAGATCGGGCGGATCCACACCTTCCTCGGTGACGTGTGGCGCGATCACGCCTGCTGTGTCGTGGTCACCCGCGACGACGTGATCGCCGACCGGCCCGCCGCGGTGCAGGCGGTCATGGACGCCGTGGTGTCCGCGCAGCTGCGCATCACCGCGGACCGGAATCGCGCCGCCGACACCCTGACCTCCGGAAGCTATCTGCCCCAGCCGCTTCCGGCGGTACGCACCGCGCTCACCTACCCCGCGCCGCCCTACCCACTGCGGCACCCGGAGTGGTCGCCGCAGCTGGTGGGATTCCAGCCGTACCCCTACCCGAGTTTCACCCGCAAGCTCGTGGAGGCGATGCACGACACGGTGGTCGACGGCGACCGCGGCTTCCTGGACGACCTGGATCCGGGCACGGTGCACGGGGAGCTGGTGAACGACTCCTTCGTGCTGAATTCGATTGCGGCACACGGCGGAACACAGGCCTTGGGGCTGCCCGCCGACCTCGTGAGAGCTGAACAGGTGAACCTGCTGTGACTGCTACCTTCGTTCGATCGAC
The DNA here is from genome assembly GCF_044750615.1 of Nocardia sp. NPDC088792. Lineage (NCBI taxonomy): Bacteria > Bacillati > Actinomycetota > Actinomycetes > Mycobacteriales > Nocardiaceae > Nocardia > Nocardia sp. NPDC088792. The sequence goes on along the minus strand of NZ_JBIVKC010000003.1, from coordinate 1,301,972 downwards.
GCCGATTCCGCAGGCCGCGTCCCGGTCGGTTCTCGCCAAGGCCTGGCCCCCGGTCGCGGCCATCGTGCTCACGGTGTTCCTCTGGTGGCTGGTGACATCGGTGCTGTCGCCGGAGCATTCGCTACTGCGCCAGACCGCGCCGCAGCGGGCGCTGCCCGCGATCGCCGACCTGTATCAGCGTGGCGTGCTGGTGTCGGATTCGGCGATCAGCCTGTGGCGCTTGCTCATCGGCCTGGCCATCGCCATGGTGATCGGAGTGCCGGCGGGCCTGCTGATCGGGCTGAGCACCCGGATCCAAAGCGCGGCAACGCCGGTCATGCAGTTTCTGCGCATGATCTCCCCGCTGTCCTGGACTCCGATCGCGGTCGCGCTGTTCGGGATCGGCAATCAGCCGGTGTATTTCCTGGTAGCGGCGGCGGCCGTCTGGCCCATCCTGCTGAACACGGTGTCCGGGGTGCACGCGATCGACCGCGGGTTCCTGGATGTGGCGCGGTCGTTTCACGCGACCCGCCTGGAACAACTGCGGGTGGTGATCATTCCGGCGGTCCGCGATCACGTGCGGACCGGCCTGCGCCTCGGGCTCGGCACCGCCTGGATCGTGCTGGTCCCGGCCGAGATGCTCGGCGTGCGCTCGGGCCTGGGCTACCAGATTCTCAATGCCCGGGATCAGTTGGCCTACAACCAGGTTGTGGCCATCATCCTCGTCATCGGCGTGCTCGGCTCCGCGGTGGATTTCGTGGCGAGCCGCCTGCCCGGGCGGACCTTCAACAAGTGAGCTCGACGAATCCGGAGGGGTACATGTCCGAAGAGCAGGTGGCGTCCGACCGTCGCTGGTGGGCGCTGGTGGTCCTGTCGATCGCGCAGCTGATCGTCGTGCTGGACGCGACGATCGTGACGATCTCGCTGCCCTACGCGCAGGCCGACCTCGGCATCGCCGACGCCGACAAACAATGGGTGTTCACCGCCTACACCCTGGTATTCGGCGGCCTGCTGCTGCTGGGCGGCCGCCTGGCCGACTATGTCGGGCGGCGGCGGATCTTCCTCATCGGTCTCACCGGGTTCGCGGTGGCCTCGGGGCTGGCGGGCGCGGCGGTGAGCCCGGGCATGCTCTTCGCGGGCCGGGCGCTGCAGGGCCTGTTCGCGGCGCTGCTGGCACCCGCGGCGCTGTCGCTGGTGTCGGTGACCTTCACCCGCGCGCAGGAACGGGCCCGCGCCTTCGCGGTGTTCGGCGGGGTGTCGGGAGCCGGATTCGCGTTGGGGCTCATCGGCGGTGGCGCGCTGACGCAGTACGCGTCCTGGCGCTGGTGCCTGCTGATCAATACCCCGATCGCGCTCGCCACCGCGGCGGCGGCCCTGCTGGTCATCGTCCGGGATGTGCCCGTGCGGCGGGAAGGCGGCTACGACCTGCCCGGCGTGCTCCTCGTGACGGCGGGACTGGCGAGCGTGGTCTACGGCTTCAACCGCGCGGCGCAGGTGGGCTGGGGCGCGGCCAGCACCCTCACGCTGTTGGTGGTCGGCGTCGGCCTGCTGCTGGCCTTCGTCGCCGTCGAGGGACGGGTCGCCGATCCGCTGCTGCCGCTGCGCATTCCGGGCGAGCTCAACCGCGCCGGCTCATTCCTGGTCGCGCTGCTGGTTCCGGTGGCGATGTACGCGGTCTTCCTGTTCCTCAGCTACTACTTCCAGCAGACCCTCGGCTATTCACCGCTGCGGGCCGGAATCGCCTTCCTGCCGTTCCCGTTCGGCATCGTGGTGTCCGCGGGCATAGCGAGCAAGCTGCTGCCGCAGGTCGGCCCGCGCGTGCTCATGTTGGCGGGTGCGCAACTCGGGGTGGTCGGGCTGATCTACCTGGCGCAGTTGAAGGTCGGCTACTCCTACTGGGCGGCGGTATTCCCGGCCGAGATCGTCATCGCACTCGGCATGGCGCAGATCTTCGTGGCCATGCAGGCCACCGCGCTCTACGCTATCGACGACCGCGACGCCGGCGTGGCCAGCGGACTACTGAACGCGGTGCAGCAGATCGGCGCGGCGATCGGCACCGCGCTGCTCACCACCATCGCGGTACAGGTCTCCACCCGCTACGCGCACCATCACCCGCCCACCCCCGCCCTCCCGGCCCACGCGGCGGTCCACAGCTATGACGTCGGATTCTATTGGGGCGCCGGCTTCTTCGTGATCGCGGCAATCGTGGTCGCCATCACCATCCGGGTCCGCAAACTGGACGCGGTCAGCGCGGGCGATGAATTCGGGCGGGTCGCGTCGTCACAACGGGCATGACCTACCGAATCGGCTGATAGCGCATCCGAATTGGTGTGACCGGACTCGGCTCATCGTTGGCTGCGCGAAAGCCGAGCGGGTCATGCCGCCAAGCACCAGCAGCGAAGTGCTCGGCCGCAGTCATCCGGATCGCTTCCCGCCGCGCCCGCCCACCGCCGACACTCCGCCACCCTGTCCATACCGCTCCCGAAACGCACACTCCCACAAGATGATTGATCACCAGACCTGTCAACCGCCGTCAACCATTAATGATCAGTAGGAAGCCAGAACAGCTCCATTCGTTTCGCGGTCCCCTACGTTTCGAGGTAGTGAGGTCTCCGAAGCTACCGGGCAATTTTCTGTGGGTCAGTGCTTCCAGACGCCGCTGGCGATGAAGTCATCCCAAACCTCGCCTGGGAAAACGAGAGCCGGGCCGGCTGGATCCTTGGAGTCGCGGACGCCTACGTTGTCGGTGTGGTCGCCAAGGAATGCGACTTCGACGCAGTCGCCGCTGGGTTGGCTATGGCTGCTCTTGAACCAACTTGCACCGGATAGATCGATCCTCACGCTGTGTACTCCTTCGCCGTCCTTCGCACCAGCGCCCTGGTGTCGTCCTCGCTCAACGCTAACCGCTGAATGTCGTTGATCGCCTGGCGATATCGGTCGATCACCGCTTTCTGCTCGAGATAGAGCGCGCCTTCGTAGCCCTCGACGTAGACGACGGGCGGCTCGACCAATCTGCTGGCCAGCGGTGGGAACTCCAGCAGAGTGAACGATTGAACCATGAGCCACAGCGGGCTTTCCACATCCAACGGAACAACGCGAATAGACATGTTCGGTTGTCCTGACACCTCTGCCAGGTGTGCCATCTGCTTCGCCATGACATCGGACCCGGCGGGCCTGCTGCGAACCGCGGCCTCGGACAGCAGCACATCCATCCGAAATGCCATGTCTTGCAGCCGCTCCTGTCGTCGGGCGGACAGCTCGACTCGGCGCTCGACATCGACGGGCGACAGTTCGGGATAGGCGGTGCGGATCATTGTCCGCCTGTAGTCGGGGATCTGAAGGAGGCCCGGAAGCAGGGTGAGTTGGTGGGTCGTCAGGTGATTCGCGGCGGCCTCCAGGCTCAGGTAGTGATCGAAGTGCGCGAAGTATTGGTCGCTGTACGATCTCCACCAACCCTTGGTGGTTCCAGCGGTTTTCGCGGCTTGGTCCTGCTCCTTGACCTCCTTCCACAGACCGAGAACCTCGTCGCGTTGCTCGGGGTCGGTGACCTGGTAGAGATCGAGCAGGTCCTTGATCTGAGAGGTCGCGATTCTGATCTTCTGGCCATCTTCGAGTCGGCTGATGCTCTGCGGTGAAATTTCAGCTGCGACTCCGGCCGCTAGCTGACTCTTCGCGCCACGCTCGCGGTATCGGCGAAGGGTCCGCCCGAGTGCCCTACGGGGAAGCGATGATCCGGCCATTTTCTTAGCCTCGCTATCTGGATGTCTCCGTGCTGGAATGCCCCGTGCTGGATAGCGCCTAGCTGAGCACCCACCATTTTGCCTGAGAACGCCCTACTGAGTGTTCCAGTTCGACGATTCTGGATGTCTAAGGAGAAATAGCACCGGGCGACGACAGCGCGCAGCCGCCGGTGGGGGATCAGGCCAAGTTCAGCGATGAGCATTCAAGGGAGATGCCGTAATGCTTTGGGACACATGGGCGCTGCTGTCGATACTCGGACTCTGCCTCGCCGTCATCGGGTGGGCTATCTGGGGTTTCCACCGTGATGCTCACCCTGGAGGTGATGTCCGGTCTCTTCTACTCCCGCTCCTCGAGACTGGCCGACACCTCGCAGTCCCGGCCAGCGGGGGAGCCGGACGGTGGCACCGGGGCCGGCATCGGGCGGCCTAGCGGGAAGGACTGACCGATGCCGACGACGTACTCGCGGGTGAGCCACTACCGGCTCCCGCTTTCTGGGTCGATGCAGTACTCGAACGGGGTGAAGATCTTGCTCTGGCCACACCGGTCCTGCCGTGAAGGCGATGGCTGCCAAGCCAGTTCGTGCAGTGCCCGCAAGCAACTCCTGGATATCGCTCGGGCAGCCGGGTGGTCCTGGGTCGACGACATAGCTGATAGCCAGCACCGAGATTCGGATAAGTGATCAACTGTGGCTCTCTATATCGCCGCGGCCGATGGGCCGCGCATCGACCATTCCGTCCCCGGCCAGTCGCCGGAGTCGTTCAGCAGCAGCGATATTCGTGCGATGCTGCTGCTACACGGCGAGAATTGCTTGAAGGGCGAGTGCTCCCGCCGGGCGTTCTTCGTGGCATTGCGTGACGACCGAGAATCCGAACGCCGTGTCCGCCAAGGTCGCGAACAGGGCCACCGTTTGCCGCAGGAAGCGCGTCCTGCTGGGCGCCTTGCAGGCGGCGAGGGGAAGGCCCCGGCAAATGTCATTGCTCTCAAACGACGCATTCGGGACGCCGAGGAGAACGGGACACTGGGAACAACGGTGTAACTCCGAAACAGGGAGCGGCACAGGAACTCTGATGTGGTGATCGGCGAGTTGGTCGATACTGACGTGGTGGCTGGACCCAGGAAACCGAAGGGGATGGCTCTTCGTCGGGGACGGTTGATAATGCCGCGAGCAGTGAGCGCAGCGTGAGGATGGCCTCGGCGCCGCCACCGCAGCATGGAAAGGACTCCCGATGGGATACGTGCATGAACAGGTGGGCGCCGTCGCAGCGACGGTGTCCTCGGGTGTCCTGTTCTACTTCGGCACGGGCCTCACGCCGGTTGCCGCGCTGACCTGGCTGGCGCCGTTGCCGGTGTTGCTGCTTGCGACGCGGGCGCATGCCCGGACAGCGCTTCCTGCCGCGTTCCTTGCCTATCTCGGTGGGACGGCGAACATCTGGGCGTGGTCGCTCCGTTCGCACGACCTTCCGTTACTGCCTTGGGGGTTGGTGGTCAGTGTCTGCCTATCCGCGACGTTCGTGCTCGCCGTGGCGCTGTTCCGGCGCCTGGTGCTGCTCGGGCACGCGTGGCTGGGTGCGCTCGCCGCATCGGCGGTCTGGACCGGTGTGTTGTATCTGGTGACCTTGCTCAATCCCAAGGGCCTCACCGACACCTTCGCGACCGCCCAGGCCGATGTCCCGGTGGTGGTTCAGACCGTTTCGATCACTGGATCGTGGGGGCTGGAATTTCTTGTATTGCTGGTCCCAGCGGCGGCCGCGGCTGTCCTGGCGCCGACGGTACGCAGGGTGGCACGAATTCGCACCGGCGCGTTCATCCTCGGTGTGACTGCTCTCGTGCTGATCGGTGGTGTGATCCGCTTGACATCGGAACCCATTGCGCCACAAAGGATGGCGGTGGTGTCGGCCAACATGCACGGGTGGGCCGCAGACGTCGGAACGCCGGCGGGGAAAGCGCTTGTCGACAGTTACGTTCACCGCATCGCGGCCCTCCCGTCCGGGGTTCGGACGATCGTTCTGCCCGAGGGCACATTTGGTGCGACCGAACCGAGCCCGCCGGTCCTCGTCGACCGGTTCCGTGCGCTCGCGCGGGACAGGCAGGCGGTACTCGTCGTCGGGTACGCGCAGTGGGCGAAGAACGCAAAGTACAACTACGCCTTGGTCTTCCCGGCCGACGGCAGTGCCCCGCTGCGGTACCTCAAACACCACGACGCGGTCAGCCCGCCCGGCCACGACCTGGTTGTGCACGACGACACCGGAGTCGAGATCTGCCTGGACGTCAACTTCGCCGAGCCGAGCCGCGACTACGCCACGGCCGGGGCGACGCGACTGGCGGTGCCCGCATCCGACGAAGGCGACGACGGGTGGCTGCACAGCCGCACAGCACTATTGCGTGGCGCGGAGAACGGCCTCCCGGTGGTGTGGGGTGGCCGGCAGACTCGTCAAATGATCTCCGACGGCTGGGGCCGAGTTGTCGCGGACGTCCCGAGCGGCGTGGATCCGTCGGGCTTCACCACGCTCGTCGCCGAGGTCGGATCGGGCCCGGGCCCGACCTGGTATACGCGACTCGGTGACTGGTTCGCCTGGCTGTGCCTGGTGGTCTCGGCGGCCGGGATGGCCGTGGCAGTGCGTGTACGACGCTGAAGCCGGTTCTGGCTGCGAGCTGGTAATCGCCGCCATCGCAGTCGGAACCCTGAGTCGACGCCCACAGCCTATAGCATTGCTATATCGAATATAGTAGCGGGTGTGACAGATGGAGCGGAGTCGCCCGGTTCGACCAGGGCCAAGTTGCTGGAGGCGGCGGCTCGGCTGCTGGCCGAGTCCAATGGTGCGCCGATCACGACGCGGGCCATCTGCGATCTGGCCGGGGTGCAGGCGCCGACGCTGTATCACCATTTCGGGGATAAGCAGGGGCTGCTCGATGCGGTCGCCGCGTATGGATTCGAGCGATACCTGAAGGTCAAACGTACGCAGGTGCCGTCGGCGGATCCGATCGATGACATCAGGGCGGGCTGGGATCACCATGTGGCCTTCGCGTTGGAGAATCCGTCGTTCTATGCGGTGATGTATGGGCAGGTGGCTCCGGGTAAGCGCCCGGCTGCAGCCGCCGATGCCGAGGCGATGCTGTTGTCGTTGCTGACGCGAGCGGCGGGGCACGGCCGGTTGGCGGTGGCTCCGGAGGCGGCGGGGCCGTTGATCCTCGCTACGAATGTGGGTGTGGCACTTGCTCTGATCACCACACCACCCGGTGATCGCGATATCGCGATTTCCGAGCGTGCGCGGGAGGCGATTCTGGCCTCGGTGGTTCGGTCCGACACTGCGCCTGCATATAACGGCGGTACAGAGAACGCCGTCGCGGTGGCCGCGATCGCATTGCGCGCGGCTTTGAATGAGGACAAGCAAACCCGGCTGCAGTCGAACGAGGTTGCGTTGCTACAGGATTGGCTGCGCCGCCTGTCGGAGTGATCGAGCAGAACAGCCCGGATGCGCGGTCGGGAGAAGTTCCCGACCGCGCATCAATTCCGCTGGTTCGCTCAGAAGGTCAGCACGTTGCGGTAGCGCGCCTTGCCCATATTCTGGAAGGCCGTCTCGGCCTCTTCGAGCTTGTAGGTCTCGATGAGCGGGCGAATTCCCTTGAGGGCGGCGAACTCCATGGCTTCCTCGCTGTCCTTGGCGTGCCCGCTGTACCAGCCCGACACCTTGCGGCGGCCGAAGACCAGCAGGTCGGGGGAGACCTCGATGGGCTGGTGGTCGCTGGCCACGATGACCAGATGACCGTTCGGCCGCAAACCTTGGATGAGGTCTGCCTGCGCGGGGCTGGATCCGACAGTGGAGAACACCACGTCCGCGCCGCCGAGCCGCTCGACGGCTGCGCCCAAACCGCCTGCCTCGCTGTCGATGTACTCATCGGCGCCGAGTTCGCGCGCGATGTCTTCCTTGGCCCGGCCGCGATTCACCGCGATGGTGCGGAAACCCATTTTCGCCGAGTACTGCACGGCCAGATGCCCGAGTCCGCCGACGCCGTGGATAACCACGGTATCGCCGGCCCGCGCGCCGGAGTTGCGCAGTGCGTTGAACGAGGTGATGCCCGCGCACATCAGCGGCGCGGCCTCCTCGTAGGTGAGCGCCTCGGGGATGCGGGCGAGCGCATCCTGGGGTGCGACAGTGTATTCCGCGTAGCCTCCGTCATAGGACAGGCCGACGATGGTGCGGTTCACGCAGTTGGTGAAATCTCCCTGGCGGCACGGCCCGCAGGTGAAGCAGCTGCTGCCATGCCAGCCGATGCCGACGCGGTCCCCGACCTGCCATGCGGTCACGCCGGGACCGACCGCGTCGATGTCACCGGCGATCTCGTGTCCGGGCACGCGCGGCAGCGTGACACCGAAAAGCCCGAGCCGAGGGACGTTTTCACCGCCGCACACCCCGCAGGCCCGCACCCGCACGCGGACCTGCCCGCGGCCGGGCTCGGGAATCGGGATCGTCACGTTCTCGAACGGTGCACCGGCGGTGACCACCTGGACGGCGCGCATGGTTGCTGAACTCATAGTGGTAGCCCTTCCGAACTTTGTTGTGGAATCAATTGCTGGAGCCGCCGTTCATCAGGACTTCTTCGCCCGTGATGAACAGCGATCGGTCGCCGGCGAGGAATTCGGCGAAGTCGGCCACGTCTTGCGGGGTGGCGAGTCGTCCGATCGGGACCGAGTCGAGCAGTGCCTTCTTGTAAGGGTCGTCATCGGGTACCCCGGTGAAGATTCCCGCGCCGTCGATCGGGCCGGGAACGAGGGAATTGACGGTGATGCCGCGGGCGCCCAGCTCCAGAGCGAGGACCTGGACCAGGTACTTCGGTGCGGTCTTGCTGGTGCCGTAGAGGCCGAGTCCGGCCTGCGGGCGCACCGTGGAACTGGAGGCGATATTGATGATGCGGCCGCCATCGGCAATGTACTTCGCCGCGGCTTGCAGGACGAAATAGGGGCCCTTGGTATTGATCCGGAACAGCAGGTCGAAGTCCTCCTCGGTCACCTCGACCACCGGCACATTGACCTTCTCGATGCCGGCGTTGGCAACCACGATGTCGAGCGTGCCGAACTCCTCGAGCGCGGTGCGGAACAGGCGATCGATCTCCCCGACATCGGAGGCATCCGCCTGTACCGCAACGGTTTTCATGCCGAAATCGGCAACGTCGGCGAGGACTTTGTCGGCGGCGTCCTTGTCGCGCGAATAGTTGATCACCACGTTCGCGCCGCGTTCGGCGAAGCGCAGTGCGATCGCTCTGCCGATGCCCTTGGACGATCCGGTGATCAGCGCGGTTTTTCCTTCGAGACTCATCGAACTCTCCTGGTGGACCTCATCGGTCGGTCGACGGAACTACCGACTATAGCGCTGCTATAGAGATTTGCATAGCGAAAGAATAAGACTTGTCGCTGCACAAATCCGGGTTGGGTGACGCGGGTTCAGCTATCCAGGCGTGCGGACTGTCCGGCGGCAACCGGAAGGCCTGGTGGGTTACTCGCAACGCCGCGGCGACAGTCCGTCCAGCACGATGTCGACCGCCCTGTCTACGACAGCCCGGTCACCCCGGGCATTGGCCAGTGCCCTGATCAGCACGTAGACCTCGTCCACCGTTGCGTCCGCGCGCACCTCACCGGCTTGCTGGCCCCGGGACAGCAACACCTCGACGGCGTCCCGCAACACAGAGGCCGCACTCTCCACCTCATTGGTGGCGCCCGCCGGATCGGTGGACTCCTCCAGTAGCGCGACGAGCGCGAGCTTCGCCGGTGCGCCTGAGACCATCTCCCGGAACGTCATCCGGAAAGCCGCCCCGGCCTCACCGCCTTCGCCTCGTGTCCGCGCCGTGTCGGTGAGCAGGCTCAGGTGTCGCACGATCGTGGCCTCGACCAGCAGCTGCTTGGTCGGGAAGTGCCGGAACACGGTGCCGATCCCGACGCCGGCGCGGCGTGCGACCTCCTCGGTTGAACCGGCTTTGCCGGACTCGCCGAATACCTCTTCGGCTGCGGCCAACACCCGGTCCCGATTTGCCTGCGCGTCGCTTCGCATCCGGCTATTTTCCCTCCCCGGATCCCTCGCTCTCTCGGGCCCGTGATCCATCCTTGCGATCCGGAGTGAAGACTCCGTATATTTCGGAGTGAAGACTCCGATTAGAAGGGAAATCATAATGCGAACCCCCGAAGAGACCTTCCGCGCCATGCTCGACGGCGCCTGCCGGCTGCAGAACGGTGACCGCGATCAGGTCGACAAGCTGGCCGAGTTCTACGCGGAAGAAACCGACGTGCGACACCCGATGGCCCCGCTCGGCGACACCCCGCTACTCAGCCGCGAAGAACTCCGGCAGCACTTCGCCACGGCCGGGCCGGCCGGCTTGGCGGGGTTCCGCGTCGAGGACGTACGCGTCCACCACACTGTCGACCCCGAGGTGATCATCGGCGAGTTCACCTACCGCGGCGACGCGGGCTGGGCCGCGCCGTGCATCATCGTCTTCCGGATCCGCGACGGGCTGATCGTCGAGTCGCGGGACTACATCGACCACCTCGGACTCGCTCGTGCCACCAACGCGGTCGACGCCCTCTGCGTGCAGCTGACGAACGTTTAGACACAACGTCACTCAGGTGAGTGGGTGCCGGGGCGCATCGTCGCTATCGGTGAGTCCCCCTTTGCGGCAATGACTTCAGCGACCGCGAGTCAGTCTGGAGCGAGCATCGCCGGCGGGGCGCGCTTTGACCCGACCAGAGGCTCTGGCTGCAATTTACGAAACGCTACCGTAGCGTTTTGTAAATTGAGGAAGCGGGCCCGTGCCGATATCGCGAGAACCGACCACTGCCGAAGGCGCGGCTCCGCGGGGGCGACCTCGCGACGCTGGACGTGATGCCGCGATCCTCGACGCGGCACTGCAGGTCCTGACCGAGGTCGGCTACGACCAGATGTCGGTCGAATCGGTCGCGGCGCGCGCCGGGGTCGCCAAGACGACGATCTATCGGCGCTATTCGGATAAGGCCGCCGTGGTGGTGGCGGCGGTCGAGCACCGCGCGCCGGCCTCTGTGCCGAGGGTCCGCTCCGATGATCTGCGCGGAGCCCTGCTCCAAGTCGTGCGATGGCTGGCGCGCGAGATCGCCGAGCAGGAGGTCGGCCTGCTGGGCGCCCTGTTCGCCGGGATGCGCAGCGATCCCGGGCTCGCGGCGGGGATGCGGCGTCTGCTGCATCGCGACGAGGCCGCGATGGCTGATACCTCGTTCGGCAAGGTCCTCGCACGTGGCGATCGGCTGACGCCGGGCGCGGCCGAGTTGTTCGCCGAGATCGCACCCGCCGTCATCGTGCATCGGATCGTGGTCACCGGGAAACCTTGCGACCCAGCGTTTCTCGAGCATCTCGTCGACGACATCCTGCTACCGCTGTTCCAGCGGAAATAGCGACAGCCCTGCCCGGGCCGTACATATCTACAAGGAGGGCTCGACCATGATCGTCATCACCGGCGCCACCGGCGCACTCAACGGCGCCACCATCGAGCATCTGCTCGAACGCATCCCTGCCGAGCAGATCGGTGTCAGCGTGCGCGATACCGCGAAAGCACAGCATCTGGCCGACCGTGGCGTGCGGGTACGCCGCGGCCCCTACGATGATCCGGTCGCCCTGCGCCATTCGTTCGAAGGCGCCGACCAGATCCTGCTGGTTTCGCAGAACAGTCCGCATGTCGACGGAATCAGTCTGCACCGCAACGCGATCGAGGCCGCGGTCGCTGTGGGAGTCGAGCAGATCCTCTACACCAGCCATCAGGGCGCGGGCAGCGACAGCCCGTTCCCTCCGGCGCGTGAGCACGCCGCGACCGAGGCACTCCTCGCCGACTCCGGTCTCGCGTGGACTTCGCTGCGCAACGGCTTCTATGCGCACAGCCTCGACTGGCTCCTCGCAAACTGGCAGCAGACCGGCGCCATCATCGCACCGGAAGACGGCCCGATCTCGTGGACCGACCGCGGCGACGCCGCCGAAGCCGCCGCCATTATCCTGAGCGGCGACCGCCCGCTCCACGGTCCCGTCACCCTCACTGCGCGTGCGGCGGTCACCTTCGACGACATCGCCCGAATCGCCTCCGAACTCACCGGCCGGAAAATCGAACGCATTGTCATGAACGACGAGGAGTGGATTGCCCGCCAAATCGAGCGCGGCGTCCAGGAATTTATGGCGCGGCTGACCCTCACGACCTTCCAAGCTGCGCGAGAAGGCCGCTTCGCGGGCGTGGACCCACTGCTGGGCAACCTTCTCGACCGCGAACCACGCACGGTCGGCGACCTACTCGAGGCCCGCCTCGCCGCCCACGAGAGAGCCCGGGAATCTCACGCGATCTGAACCGGGCAACCGCCGCCGCCGCGAAGAATCGAGTTCAGTTGTTGCCGTATAGCTTCCGGCATCACGGGTTGTAGTTGCTGCTGCACGATGGTGCCCAGCAGCCAGGACAGGAGCACGCGGGATGTCGTGGCCGGATCGTCGACGCCCAGTTCGGCCGTGAGGTCGTGCAGCAGTGTGTCCATGTCGTTCAGGGTGGCGGCGACGGTGTCGGACGATCGTCGCCGGCCGGCATCGATCCAGTACTCGAACCACAGGTACGCGGCGTTGGGTTGCTCGGTGAACGTCGACAGGTAGGCACATACCACCGCCCACAACTTGTCGGCCGGATCGGATTCGGCCGCGGCGGCTCGGCGCAGCACCGCGACCGTTGCCGTCACGTGCTCGTGCATCGCGAGGTCCACGATCTGGTGAATGTCGTCGAAGTAGTAGTGCACCGCGCTCTTGCTGAGCGGGCCGGCCTCCGCGACGGCGCGGGCCGTGCACGCGGCCAGCCCGTCGCGGGCCAGGACCTGCTTGGCAGCCTCGACGATCTGTTCGCGCTTACCGCGCCGGTTGCCTTCGATCACGGGTCTGGTCACGGCCTCAATTTACCAACACCGTTGCCAAGTTGGGACAGCCGACCTAATGTTAGGACGCATGTCCCGAGTTTTCGTTTTTCACGACGTCCGCACCACCGACCCCGCTGCCTCGCGCCGGTTCTACACCGAAATGTTCGGCTGGCCGGTCACCGAATCTCCTGCCGGGCCACTGCTCGGTGACGACGAGGGCGTCTGGGGCGGGTTCACACCGCTTGCCCCGGGCGATTCACGTCACCCGCAATGGATTCCGTACGTTCCGGTGCCCGACGTGGACGCCGCGGCCGAGCAAGCGGTCGCGCTCGGAGCGCGAATCGTCAAGCCCCGCACCGACCTGCCGCCGGGATCCGTGGTCGTCATCGATGAGCCCGGTGGCGCCACGCTGGCGCTGTGGCAGGCGGCGGAGCGGTAGACGTCATGCGTTTGTCGTGTGCCCTGCCGCCCTCGGCGGCGATTGCCGAGTATGCCCGCCACGCCGAGCAACTCGGCTATCACCGGCTCTGGGTGTTCGAATCGCCTGGGCTGCATACGGATCTGTGGATCGCGCTGGCGCAGGCCGCGGCGGCGACCGAACGCATCGGGCTGGGGGCCGGTGTCGCCGTCGCCGGTCTGCGTCACCCGATGGTGACGGCGTCCGCGGCCGCGTCGGTCGCCGAGCTCGCGCCGGGACGACTGACGGTGGCGTTCGGCACCGGCCATACCGCGCGCCGGGTACTCGGGCAGCGGCCGGTTCGGGTCACGGATCTGGTCGACGAGGTTCGTCAGGTGCGGTCGCTGCTGGCCAGCCAAGTGGTCGATATCGACGGAAAAGCCTGCCAGATGCGTCAATTGCCCGGGTTCGGCCCGGTCCGGCCCATCGAGGTGCCGGTCTGGCTGGCAGCCTCGGGTCCGCGTGCCATCGCGGCCGCGCGTGACCTCGAGGTGCCGGGCGTACTGGTCACCGGTACCCCCGACCGTCCCTGGCACGAATGCGCTCTGCTGCGATTCGGGACCGTGCTGCGTCCCGGCGAGGATCACACCACGCCCCGCGTCATCGACGCCGCGGGACCGGGCTGGGCCAGCATCGTGCACGCGATCTGGGAGCGCTCACCGGACGCTGTCGACGATATCCCCGGCGGCCACCGCTGGCGAGACGACCTCGAGACCCGCCGACCGCCGGGACAGCGCCACCTCGACGTTCACCAAGGCCACCTCACCACCCTGACCGACCGAGACCACGAACTCGTCACCGCCGCAGGCCCGGCACTGCTCACACCCGGCTGGACCGGCACTCCCGAACAGCTCCGCGACCGGGCAACCCATGCGGCCGCGTCCGGTGTGACAGAGATCGTCTACGCGCCCGCCGGGGGTGACATCACCGCCGAACTCTCCGCCTACGCGAAAGCGCTGACCACGGCCGATAGTTAGTTTCAGCCACTCTCGGATCTCTGCGAGTGTGATTCGTTGCCGGACAACGAATCAGCAGTTCCCAGCTCCGAACGGGCAGGGCTCAGCGCACCCAGGCGTCGGTGAGTGCGAGGACCGCGGAGCCGTCGGTATCGGCGAGCTTGACTCCGGTGAACTGGCGTGCCGTGTCGGAGGTTTGCATCCGTAGCACGGGCCGGTCGGTGGTGAGGGCCTCGATGATCGTGGCGGCGGCCTGGTCCGGTGTCTGTGCGTTGCCGAACGCTTGCCTGGTGCGGGTGATGTAGGCGTTCAGTGCGGATGCGTATGGTCCGGCCTGTGCTGTCAGGGTGTCGAAATCTCCGACGTTGCTGACGAATTCGCTCGCCACCGCGCCGGGTTCGACCACGGTCACCGTGACTCCGACTGTGGCCGCGACCGGTGCGAGGGATTCCATGAAACCCTCGACCGCGAACTTGGCCGCGCAGTACGCCTCGTTGAAGGGCTGCCCGACGATGCCGCCGACGCTGGTGACGGTGATGACCCGCCCGCCCGTCGCCCGCAGATGCGGCAGTGCGGCGCGGGTGGTCTCGACCACGCCGAAGAAGTTCACTTCCATGGTGTCGCGAACTGCCTGTGTGCCGCTTTGTTCGATGGTCCCGACGCGACCCGCGCCGGCGTTGTTCACGAGCGCGTCCAATCGCCCGAACTCGGTGATCACGCCGTCGAGGCAGGTCGAAATGCTTTCCGGTTCAACCACATCCAGGGTCCGGATATGAATCCGGTCGGCCACCTCGGCCTTCTCCGCGGCGCGTCGCAGCTCATCGGCCTTTCCAGTGTTCCGCATGGTGGCGATGACGTTCCAGCCTGCCTGCGCCGCGCCGATAGCGGCCGCCAGTCCGATGCCGGAGGAGGTCCCGGTGATCAAAACGGTCCGTTCGGAGTTCTCGGTCGATCCCATGGCCAGCCCTTTCGGAAAGTTACGTGTACACACACATAACCATAGATGTGTGTACACGCACAAATCGACTAGGCTGACGTCCATGTCGCGCTCCACCAACCCCTTCGGTGATCTGGCCGCTCGCGACCACGCCTTCTACGGCCTGGTCTGGGCCAGTGCAACCCTCAGTGCCCGGGTCGACCGCGCTCTGCGGCGTGCGCACGATCTCCCGCTCTCCTGGTTCGAGGTCATGCTCTGGCTCAACACCCAGGACGATGTCCTCAGTGCGTCCGACCTGGGCGCGAAAACCGTCCTGAGTCGCAGTCAGGTTTCCCGGGTCCTCGACTCCCTGCAAGCACGCGGCCTGGTCGAACGCGCCACCGCCCCGCACGACGCCCGTTCGGTTCACATCGTCCTCACCCCGACCGGCCGCACCATCTTCGCCGCCGCCGACACCACTCGCCGCGAAGCCCTCGCCGAGGTCTTCGACGACCGCCTCGACGACACGGATATCGCTGCCTTGGAAGCCATTTGGGCCAAACTCAAACAAGACCCGGTGCCCTAGACCTGATCGACGAGGTGCGTTCAGGCCAGGGCCGCGGCCGATCTCGGATCCAGTGAACTTACTGCCGTAGCAACCTGCCCGGCGGTCTCGGCCACTTGCCGAGACAGGTACCGTCGGACGGAAAAGGAGAGAGATCATGATCGCAGTCATCGCCGAAGTGACCGTCAAGCCCGGTGGGGGTGCGGAGTTCGAATCCGTCGTCACCGATCTCATCGCACAGATCAAGGCCCACGAGCCGGGAAACCTGACCTACCAGCTCGTGCGTTCACGGACCGATGCCGATCACTACCGGTTCTTCGAGCTGTATTCCGACGATGCGGCTGTCGAAGCCCATGGCCGGTCCGAGCATTTCCGTGCCGCGGGTAAGTTGATGGCTCCCTTGCTGGCGGCTGCGCCGAAGATCGAGTACTTCACCGCAGTCTGAGTGCCGCACCGCCGGTTGGGTCCCGCCGGCCTGGCTGGCGGGGTTCTGTGCTCGGAACCACCTGTGCGGCACCGGGAATTCCGGTGCCGCACAGGTCGATAGTCAGCGGGAGGGCGGGCCCTGCGGCGGCTGACCATCCGGCGGGGGCCCCTGCGGTGGCTGTCCTGGGCCACCCGGCCCCGGCTGGTCGCCGGGCGGCGGGAACTGCTGGGAGGGAGCCGAGCTCCCCGACGGGGCCGGGCCGGGATCTGCGCTCGCCACACCGGCCCCGATGCCGAGCAGGGCGACGCTGATCACGCCGGCCGCGGCGATCCGCGCGAACCTCGAAGAAGCCATGTGCAGTCCTCCTGTATCAGTATGCGAATTCGCATGTTGTCCCGCGTTTTCGGGCCAACACCAAGATCGTGACCTCGCAGGATGGGACCAGCATTGGCGTAAGTTACTGTAGGTGCGCGCTGTGGACACCGACGGCACACATTGCGTGACGCGGCCTGCGCGAGGCGATCCGTGAAGACGGAAAGCGCAGTGCCGGTGTAGCTTTCGGTCGCCGGGCCGACTTCATGCACTTCGGCCTCCTCGGCCAACTCGGCGCCACCGCCAACTGGCACCGCATCGCCCGCGAGTGGCTCTTCGGAGATCGGCCTGTAACCGGGATCGGGTGAGTGCTGACAACGTGGTATTCCGACCCTGTGAACGGATAGTGTGGGCTATCCGGAATTGCGGTATGTATCCCCATATTGGGGATTCTGTTATTGTGCGAAGTCTTTGTCCGCCCGGGCCCGTAATGGATGATTGCAGGTGCGTTCAGGGGCGGCACACCGCGCCGAAGATTTGTCGCCCCTGATCGCGCAAGGCTTTATGGAGTCGGCCGATGAGGAATTTGTGATGGGTGAGATCGACGTCAATTACGGCCGATGTGGTGAATTGGCCGATGAATTCGACACCTTGGAGGCGCAGCGAATGCCCCGGCGGGTGGTGGGCGGGCGGCGGTTCCGGCGGCGACGGGGGATCTCGGGTGGGCGGCCGGCGCTCGAGATCCGGGAACCAGGGCGGGCCGGGCGGCGGGTCACGCTCACCGGGGCGGTCACGATCGGGCGGTCCCATTTCGGGATGCGGGTGGCCGATCCGGCGGTGTCGGGGGAGCATCTGCGGCTGGTGCCCAGTCCGCTGGGGTTGTCGGTCGTGGATCTCGGCAGTCGCAATGGGACGTGGGTGAATGGGGTGCGGTTGACCGGGCGGGTGACGCTGGCGGCGGGGGATCGGATTCAGGCCGGCGATACCGTGATCGTGGTGCTGGACGCGCCGAAAGCCGATCCGGATGTCGGTGAGCCGGACTCGGCCGGGACGGCGAGCACTCGGCCGGCCGCGCGGGAGCGGGCCGATCCGGATGGTTGGCTGTTCCTGGCTGATCGAATTCTGGGCATCGATGCCACCGGACGGCGAAATCTGTTCCCCACGTCCAGTGAGCTGCCGACGCGGCTGCCCCCACGACTGTGGCGGTATGTCCGATTGGTGAGTATGGGGATCTACGCGGCCGATATCGTCGCGATGTTCTGTCGCCCGGCGATCGGATTATTCGTCTTTTTTGGCATTGTCGTGCCCATCTTGCCGGGACTGTTTCTGCTCGCGCCCGGCATATGGCGGAACAGTTGTCCGTTGGCGGCGGTGAATCAAATTCCGCGGGAGCGGAAATTCACCCGCGATAGACCACCACCGGCCTGGCTGTATTCGCGCGGCTATCCGATTTCGGTGTTTCTGTTCTTCGGAATCGCGGGCGCGCGGCTGGCCGGTTTGGATCGCAGCGGCATCGCCGCCGGGACCGTGCTGTCGCTGGTGCTGATCGCCGCCTTCACCGGGGGCGTGCTGTACAAGGGCAAGAGCGGCTGGTGCAGCAGCATCTGTCCCTTGTTCGCGTTGCAGCGGTTGTACGGGCAGACGCCGTTCGTGACGGTGCCCAATTCTCATTGCCGGCCCTGCGTCGGGTGCGCGAAGAACTGCATCGATCTGCAACCGCGCGGGGCGTATCAGGCGGACCTCGCCGAGCCGGTCGCGTGGTGGACCGGACCGCGCCGATTGTTCGCCGCGGCGCTGCCGGGATTCGTGCTCGGGTTCTTCATGCTGTCCGGGCACACCGAACTGGGTGTGGTGCACCGGTATTCGCTCCTGCTGGTGTTCATGGTGGTGGCGATGGCGTTGTACTTCTTTGTGGACGCGATGACGCCGTTGAGCGCGGCCATGATGAACGTGGGTTATGCGACGATCGCGCTGAACATCTTCTACTGGTATGCCGCAGTCACTCTGGTGCATTCGATCGCGACCGTCACAGGTGTCGACGTGTCCTGGATGCGCTGGCAGATCCGCGTCACCGTCCTGATCGCGACACTGGTGTGGATCGCCCGGACCCGGGTGGTGGAGTTGCAATTCCGGCTACACACAGGAGACCGCCGGGAACCGGTGCTGCTGCCGCTGCCGCGACGCCCCGCGCAGGCACCGGAGACGCCGGCGGTGTCGGTCACCTTCGACCCGCACGGCGCGACCGTCACCGCCGAACCGGGATCGAGTCTGCTGGAGATCGCCGAGCAGGCCGGTCAGCGCATCGAGGCCGGATGCCGCATGGGCGTCTGCGGGGCGGACCCGGTGGCGGTGCTCGCTGGGGCGGACGCGCTGTCGGCACCGGGGACCGATGAGCTGAACACCCTGCGCAGGCTGGGTTTCGGCGACGACACCCGAATGGCGTGCTGCGCGCGCATCGAATGCGGCACAGTACGAGTGTCATTGGCGCCGCGAGCCGGCGGCGGCCGGATCGCCGCGCCCATCGACTTCGATCGATCGATCGTCAATATCGTCGTGTTGGGCAGCGGCATCGCCGGGGTGACGGCCGCGGACTTCAGCCGCCGCGGCCATCCCGACTGCGACATCCACCTGGTCGGCCAGGAACCGCACGGCCCGTACAACCGGATGGGGATCTCCCGGCTGGTGTACGGCCGCTCCGCGATGCGCGGACTGTCACTGCTGCCCGAGGGCTGGTACGACGAACACCGCATCACCACCTGGCTCAACACCCTGGCAACCGGCATCGATGTCGCCGCGCAACGGGTGCTGCTCGCCACCGGGCAGGAACTTCCCTACGACCGCCTGATCCTCGCGACCGGTGCCCGCGCGCTCGTGCCGCCGATCGACGGGCTCTGGCTCCCAGGGTGTTTCGTGATCCACGAGGCGGACGACGCGCTGCGGATCCGGTCCTACGTGCAGCAGTTCGGCTGTGCGGAAGCGGTTGTCGCGGGCGGCGGACCACTGGGTATCGAGATCGCCTGCTCGCTGCACCGGCTGGGACTGCGGGTGACGCTGCTGACGCGCGGCGCGCACCTGCTGTCGAAACATATCGACGCCCGGTGCGCGCGGCTACTCACCGAGCATCTGCTCGATACCGGGATCCGGGTGTTGAGCCATGCCGAATGCCTGCGGGTCGCAGGCGATCCCGCGGTGCACGGTGTGCGGCTGGCCGACGGGCGGCGGCTGGATTGTGATCTCTTCCTGACCGCCACCGGAATTCTGCCGAACATCGATCTTGCCCGTGCTGCGGGCATTCCGGTGCGGCGCGGCGTACTCGTCGACGACCGAATGCGTACCGCCGCACCGCAGGTGTACGCGGCCGGCGATGTCACCGAGCACCGCGGGCAGGTGTCCGGACTGTGGCCGGTCGCGGCGGAACAGGGGGAAGTGGCGGCGGTGAACGCGCTCGGCGGAGAGCGGGCCTTCCTCGGCGGCGCGTCTGCGGTGCTGCTGAAAGACGCGGGGTTGGAGTTGTTTTCGCAGGGGCCGGTACATCCACGGGCTGGTGGAGCGGCCATCGTGGTGCACGGTCCGGGGTCCTATCGGCGGCTGGTGGCCGAGCAAGGGCGAATCGCGGGAGTGACCGTGCTGGGCCATCATCCGGGGGATATCGCCGCCGCACAGTATGCAATTCGGACAAAGATGCCAATTTCCGGCGAGGACTTTCGTGCATTGTCTGCGGGGGATTGGTCCGTTTTGCGGCAGAGCTGAGTTTATCCCGGACCGACCGGTCGCTGTTGTTTTCTGCGGACGCTCCAAATACTCTAAAATTCTTGACAGCAATAACACAGATACCTATCGTGTAGGTAACGCTTACGCGTAGAAGTTATCAAGCTTTGATTGCGAATCCGCATCTGTGGGCCTACTCCCCGGTGAATAATTTGCTCTGCCGAAAGAGAATTCTTCATGCCGAAGCGCTATTCCGAAGATATCCGCCGAAAAGTACTCGAACTGGTCTCCACCGGCCGCACGGTCGCACGAGTCTCCGCTGACCTGGGCATTGCCGAGCAGACCATCTACAACTGGCGCCGCCAAGAGCTGCTCGCCAGCGGTCATGCCCCGCTCACCTACACCGGATTGACCGAACTCCTGGAAGCTCGCCGGCGGATCACGGAACTCGAACGTGAACTATCCCGACTACGAGGGGTTGGTGAGCAGCTACCGCACGCCGTATCCCGGTAACGGGCGGCGTAGCTCTCCCATTTCACCAAGACTCCGGCAGCCGCAATAGATTTCGGCGCCGGATTTCGGGCGGTATCGATACTCGGCGGGCATTTCCTGCCTTCTTTCGGCTGCCCGGCGATCGACGCATTGGCGCGGGTGTAGATCGATCAGATTCACCGATCGCTAATGTCTCGAGGAGAATGCTTTGCTTGGAAGTCACCGAAGCAGCGTCGATCGCATGGTGAATGCGGCCACTGCGGCCGCTGCCGCCATCACCGTACTGGTGGGTGCCGGGGTGGTGATCATCGACGACGTGGGCCCGGCCACCGCGGATACCGCTGCGCCGGACCCGAATTGCACGCTGATCGTGCCTGATGACCCCCTGTCCGCCAGAGGGCTGGCGACGCCGTACCAGCTGGTCGCCACCGACGCGGCGGCCGGGCCCTGCAACGAAGCCGATGTCAACCAGTCGGCCTTCGTCGAAGCGGCGATCCTGTCCGGGGACGGCAAACTGTCCACCTACGACCCGCTGGTCATCGACCAGGGCACCCGCCCCGCCGCCCAGACCGTGCCCGCCCGGGTGGAACCCGGCTCGACGGTGGCCATCTGGTTCGGCTTCAACGGCACCGCCCTGACCCTGAAATCCTCGGGCAACGGGGACGCGCTCGCGGATGCGCACTGCGTCAACGGATTACCGGCCGGCACGATCTTCGGCCAGTTCGCGTACTGCAATGCCGTGAAGTTCTTCCAGGACGCGAACCGGCGAATCACCGGCCACACCTTGGCGGTACCGGCCAACGGCACCGCCAAGGACGGGCTACCGTGCCCGACCACCCGCGACTTCTCCGTCGTCGACCAGGACCAGAGCGACAATGTCGTCACCCACTACCTCGCCACCGCCAACGGCCAGACGGCACAGAACAATCCGGCCAACCAGGCGAAACTCACCAACACCACCGACCTGCGGAACCTGCCGAGACATCGACGGAAACCGCCCGCCCCCACCACGACTCCGGTCGTCGATCTCGCGAACGGCAGCGACAACCTGCTGCTGAGCGAATTCATCGACCCGGCGCTGGGCTGCACCCCTTTCACCGCACCGGACCAATCCAGCGGTGACCAGGCGTCCGCGGCGCTGTCCTTGGACGAATTGTCCGCCGCCGCGAATCAGCAGGCCCCGATCGCCCTGGTCCCGCTGAACGATCCGATGACCCTGGACAACGGCGCGAACAGCCCCGACAAGACCAACCTCTACCGCCAGGGCGTCGACCAGTCCGCACTCGGCGGCGCCGACAACGGCGACGGCGCGACCTACTGCACCAACATCTTCACGAATGCGGCAGGCATCCAACGCGTCTTCCAAGACCAGGCCTTCTTCGCGGCCGCGCCATCCGTGGATCCCGCCATGGCCACGAATCTGTTCACCTTCCTGGCCGTGCGCGCCCAGCAGTCGTTCGGAAACCTCAACTGCCAGGCCCTGACCGCCCTCACGAACCCCATCACCCTCACCACCGACAACAACGGAGTGGTCACCGCCGCCACCTTCACCGCCGCCGGCACGCCAACCTCGACGACGCCGATCGACCCCACCACGACGGACACCACGACGACAGACCCGATCACAACCACAGACCCGACCACGGCGACAGCCCCGGCCACCACAACGGATCCGACGACCACAGCAGATCCGACAATCACGACGGCCTCGACGATTCCGACCACGAGCACGGTCCCGACAATTCCGACAACAAGCGCGCCGCCGATCACTACGGCGCCGATGAGAAGTATTCCGGTGCCCACCCGCCACCGGCATCACTGACCCCGGATACGCGGCGAGCCGGTCCTCCCGGACCGGCTCGCCGAATTCTTGTTCGCCAGGTATCAATGCATGCCGAAGGTCTTCAGCAAAGTGGTGATATTGGCCGCCAGAGAGGTGACCGTGTTCGCCAGATCCAGTGCGGCGGAACCGAAATTGAGGAGAGGCATTGCAATCTTCTTTCGCAGTGAATATTGGAAGTACCGCGAAAGCCACGATAGTTACCTCGCAACGCATCCGGAACCATCATTCGGCCTTGCTGGAAAACACAGAAACAATTGCAGTCGCCCGCAAGGATTTTCAACCGGATCGAATGGCCGCTCGCCGGGCAGTCGGCAATACCCCACCGATCGCCGTCACCCCGGCAGTTGGGGCCCGCCGTTCCACGACTCGAAGATGATGTGAGTGTGGACGCGATCGACTCGTCCACGACCTACCTCCCGCGCGACAGTCGGGGCGAGGCGGCTCGGCTGGACGTGTTCATGCTGGCTGAGAGGCTATCCAGTACTGGCGTATTCGCTTGTATGCTCTAGGGCGGGTTCTCACTTTCGCGACGACGTTGCCGAGTCCGTGTACCTTCACGACGTCACGAAGGCCGAGGTCATGCAGGCATTGGCGTTTGGGCGGCGGTGGCCGCAGCGGATCGAGTCGAAGGTCGACGCGCGGGTGTTGCAGATCTTCAGCCGCACGG
Organism: Nocardia sp. NPDC088792; assembly: GCF_044750615.1. NCBI lineage: Bacteria > Bacillati > Actinomycetota > Actinomycetes > Mycobacteriales > Nocardiaceae > Nocardia > Nocardia sp. NPDC088792. The sequence goes on along the minus strand of NZ_JBIVKC010000003.1, from coordinate 1,279,016 downwards.
TCGAGGGTCGCGCTGTGGCGGCCCCTCGAGGTGGACGAGAACGCTGAATACACCGTTTGGGAGGCACAGCAATGAGTATCGAACGTCGAATCGAAGAACTGACCGCGCAGGCCGCTGACGCGGATCTTATGGGCGATTTCCTGGGCGGGCGGCTGGTTCGCAGCAGTGAACCGGCTGATATGTCGGAGTTGCCTGTGCCGGATGCTGCCGAGGTGGAGTCGGCGGGGTTGATTCCGACGACGGTCCGGTTCTCGCAGGTGCAGAAGGAAAAACTCGTCAAGCTGGCGAAGGAACGCGGTACCGACGTGTCGAGCCTGCTGCGGGAATGGGTCGATCACCAGCTCGAGGCGACCGAGCACCCGGAGCGGCAGATGATCACCGTCGATGAGGCGATCCAGGCGTTGCGGAACCTCCCGCACTCCGCCTGATCTATTAGACGGCGCAGTGCAGCCGGCTCAGCGACCCGCTCACCCTCGCGCCGCTGGTGCCGAGTTGATTACACCTACACGGCATTCCGAAGAACTGATCACGCGCGCCCCGAAAGCGTTTGCGCTGCGGCCGATTCGCGGGCGCGACCGTGGCTTTACGGCGAGGGGAGCGCACCGCGGTTCAATAGGGAAGCCCAGAGCGGTCACGGGTGCCGGAACGTCTTGTGCGTGATCCGCTGGTTGTGCGTCCCCGGTCAGGCGGTTCGGGAGTTCCTCCGATAGATATGCGACAGCGCGGCGGGGTGTGCCCGGGTCGCCATGAGAGAGCGCGGAGCGATCCTCTCCTTCGAACCAATCAGCAACCCGCACACCGCGATCGCGGGAGTCAACCTGATCACGCAAGCGGTAAGTCTGGGGAGCGTCGACACCCTGATCCAGCACCCCGCCTCACTTAGCCACCACATCGCGAACCTGTGCGATCGCGTAGCCGCAGGCATCAACGACCAACTCCTGCGCCTCTCGGTCGGCCTGGAAGACGTCGAGGACCTGTGTCAAGACGCGAACTGGCACTCCCGCCGCGCTGACCCAACCGGGCTGCTGCTCGACTCGAGGCCGTGGGTGGGACAGGCCGGCCCTGGCTGCAGCCGGCCGGACACGTGATTCTGGTCCAGAAGCCCAGTGCACCAAGCACTTCGAGGAAGGACCTGATCATGACGCTTACTGAAAAAACTGCTCTGATCACCGGAGCGACCGCCGGGATCGGTAAGGAGACCGCCCTACTCTTTGCTGCGGCCGGCGCCGACGTGATTGTGTCCGGCCGCGATATCGCCCGCGGGGCCGCCACGGTCGATGCCATCACCCGAGCCGGCGGGAAGGCACGATTCGTCGCAGCCGACCTGACCGATCTCGACTCGCTGCGTGCACTCGCCGATGCGGCCGGCGCGGTGGATGTGCTGGTCAACAACGCCGGCGCACAACCCCTCTCACCGACCGTCTCCCAAGATGTCGACGGGTTCGACACCGCGGTCGCGGTAAACCTGCGAGCCCCCTACTTTCTGACCGCGGCGATCGCACCGAAGATGATCGCCCGCGGCTCGGGCGCCATCGTCAACATCAGCTCGATGACAGCGACGGTCGCCATGCCCGGCTTCTCCGTCTACAGCGCGACGAAAGCGGCACTGGAATCGCTGACCCGCACCTGGGCCGCGGAATTCGGCCCGGCCGGGGTCCGCGTCAACGCGGTATCCCCGGGCTCGACTCGAACCGAAACGGTGCTCACGGCAGTAGCCGAGGTGCTGGGTGAGAGTGGCGAGCAGCAACTTGCCCAGCTCAGCTTGCTCGGCCGGATGGCCGAACCGCGCGAGATCGCCGAGGTGATCCTCTTTCTGGCCAGCGAGCGTTCCAGCTACCTCACCGGAGCCGTGATCGCGGCTGACGCAGGTCGCACCGCGGCCTAGCTGCTACCCAGATGCACTGTCCCCGAAGACATCACACACGAATCGACTCGGATACGAGAGCGCGCAGCCCTGCGCGCACCTCCGCGACGAACTCGGCAGGAGCCTCGTAGGCAGCGAAATGACCACCCCGCTCAGGCCTGCCGTAGTAACGCAGATCGGTATACCGGGTCCGCGCCCAGCGCTCGGACAGCGCCACGTTGTCCGCGGGAAAGCGAGAGTACGCCGAAGCCGCGGGCACCTCCTCGAATCTCCCCACGCTCGACGCGAACGAGTGCCAATACAGCCGGGCCGAGGAGGCGGCCGCGGCACACACCCAATAGACCATCACATTGTCGAGCAGCTCGTCCTTCGTGAAAGAACTCTCCAAGTCATCACCGCAGTCCGACCAGGTCTTGAACTTCTCGACGATCCACGCGAGCTGACCGACCGGCGAATCGGTCAAGCCGTATCCGAGTGTCTGCGGCTTGGTGCCCTGCTCGATCGCGTACCCGCCCTCGGCCACGCTGGAATGCTCGAGCCACGCGAGGTATCGCTGCTCCTCCTCGGTCGGCCCGCCGAGCTCCACGAGCTTCGCCGGGTCGGCAACCGCCCAATTGAGATGGATCCCGATCAGCTTCGCGGGATCGGCCAGCCGCCCGATCGCCGAACTGACCAGCGCTCCCCAGTCGCCGCCCTGTGCTACCCACCGCTCATAGCCGAGCCGGTCCATCAGCTCGATCCAGGCCTGCGCGATCTTCTCGACGTTCCATCCGGTCACCGTCGGCTTGCCGCTCCACCCGTGGCCCGGCAGCGACGGGATCACGAGCTCGAGCGCGTCGGATGCCTTGCCGCCGTGACTGATCGGATCCACGAGCGGATCGATCACCTTGATGAATTCGATCACCGACCCCGGCCAGCCGTGCGTCATGATGCACGGCGTCGCCCCCTCGACAGGTGAACGGACGCGCAGGAAGTGGACGTCGACCCCATCGATCGTCGTCATGAACTGCTCGTAACGGTTCAATTGATCGGCAACGCTCTGCATCTCGTAGGACTGCGCCCAGTACCCGGCAAGCTCCCGCACGTAGGCCAGTGGGATCCCCATCGACCAATCGTCGACGGGCTCCTGCTCCGGCCATCGCGTGCGCGCCAGCCGCTTGTGCAGGTCATCGATCACCGCGTCGCTGATCTCGACGCGGAATGGACGTATCTCGCTCATGTCGCTCCCCGTAAGTAGGTGTCGTCTTTCGGCTTCAGTCGCGCAGGATGCGGATCTGTTGGCAGCCTTCGTGTTCGAGGCTTTCTCCGAGGATGTCCAGCAGTAGTTGCGCGACGTCGTCGCCGCGGCCGGGCCGGGCAAAGAACTCGGTGGTGACGAATGCGCCCATGGCGAAATGCCTTTCTCGGACGGTGCCGCCGCCTGTCACTGCGCTCAGTACGGGGACGGCTGGTTGAAGATGACGGTCAGGCTGGTGATCCTGCCGTCGCGCAGGGCGAAGTAGCTGGTCATGACCAGCACGTCGGGCAGGTTGGTCTTGTCGTAGTCGCCGTCGTACTCGGCGCGCACGATGATGTCGCCGTGGTGGTCGATGACCTCGCGGACCTGCATCGTGACGTGGTCGCCGACGAACTCCTTCGCCATGAACCTGCCGATCGCATCGGCACCCCAGATCTCGCGACGGTTGTCGTTGACGTACGCGTCGGGGGCGAAGGTCGCCACGATGCGTTCGGTATCGAACGCGTTGACCGCGGCGATGTGTTCGGCCACCACGGCGGGCAGAGTGGTTGTCACGCTGGACATTTCGGAGATCCTCTCGATCGGCGGTAAAGCTGTTGTGAGCAGCGGCGGACCATCCTGACTCGTTCCGCCATTGCCCATGCTCAGCGCTCTCACGAGGTGAGGGTCAAGGCCGCGAGGTCGCGTTGACCCTCACACAGCTGGAGGGTTGAGAATGACCCGATGAGCCAAGCGCTGACGATCGGTGACTTCTCCAAGGCGACGCACCTGAGCATCCGAACGCTGCGTCACTACCACCAGATCGGCCTCCTGGAACCGACCGGCGTCGACCCGGACACCGGCTACCGCAGTTACACGACCGAGCAGATCCCGGCAGCTCAGGTGATCCGCCGGTTCCGCGCCTTGGACATGCCGCTCGACGACATCCAGGCCGTGCTGTCCGCGCCCGACCTGCGGACTCGTGACCACCTCATCGCCGCCCACCTCACCCGTATGGAGGCCAGCCTGTCCCGGACACAGCAGGCCGTCGCGTCACTACGCGACCTGCTCGAACACCGGGCCGCACCGGCCACGATCGGGCACCGCAGCGTCCCTGCCACGCCCGCCGCGGCGATCAGCGAAAACATCGACGTCGCCGACGCCCTGCTGTGGTACCCGGGCGCGCTCGGAGAACTGCACGCCACGCTGGCAGCCCAGGGCATCCGAGCGGACGGCGCCGCCGGCGGAATGTTCGCCGACGAACTCTTCGCCGACGAGCACGGCCGCGCGACCATCTTCATTCCATGCCACGGCCGGGTCCGGCCAATGGGCCGCGTCACGCCCACGACCGCGCCCGCCGTCGAACTGGCCACCATCATCCACGCCGGTCCGCACGACGAAATCGACCGCGCCTACGGAACCCTCGGCGCCCACGTCGCCGAGCACGAATTGGCGCTCGACGGACCATTGCGCGAGTACTACCTGGTCGGCCCCGCCGACACCGCCGACGAGGGAGCCTGGCGCACCGAGATCGGCTGGCCGGTCTTCGCCACCGGAACCACCGGCTCGCCGATGTCAGTGTCGTAGCTGCTGATTGCCTATGACGGTCAATAGCTGGAGCTTTCCGTAGCTTTCGGTGCCCGGAGTGGCGGTGAACACCAGCAGTGTCTGCTCCTGGTGGGGGTCGAGCAGCGTCTGGCAGTGCAGCTCGATGATGCCGACCTCGGGGTGCTGGAATCGCTTCTGATCGGTGAATTCGACACCGATTTCGTGATCACCCCACAGCGCGGAGAATTCGGTACTGCAGCGCAGCAGGTGGTCGGCGACCATTGCCGCGCGCGATCCAGGGCCTTTCTCGGCGACGTCGGCGCGCAATTGTGCGGTGTAGATCCGGCTGTGCGCCGCATGATCGCTCCCCGGATACAGGAGCCGTTCGCCAGGATCGGTGAACCATCGATGGACGATGCTGCGCGACAGCCCGGTGAACCGGGTCTGGTCACCGAGAAGCGCACGGGCAGGCGGGGTTTGGCACAGGGTCTCGCCGGGACCGCTCATGATCTGGGCCGGAGTATCGGCGAGCCGGTCGAGCACCCGCAGGAGTCCCGGACTCACGTGATCGCCGCGCAGCGCAAGGTCGGGTGCCCGGTGGTCGGTGAGCAGGAACAGGTGATCTCGTTCGGCCAGCGACAGTCTCAGACCCCGGGCGATGGCCGCGGCCATCTGCGCGGACGGCTGCGGCCCATTGCCGCGTTCGAGGCGTGCGTAGTAGTCGGTGGACATGCCGCACAGCTCGGCGACCTCTTCACGGCGCAACCCACTGGTACGCCGGCGAGGACCCCGCGACAGCCCGACGTCCTCGGGCTGCAGCGCCTGACGGCGGGTGCGCAGGAAGTCAGCGAGCTCGGGCCGATTCACCATGCTCACCACTGTCGCGTGATCGGCCGCCGTTAGCCACGGTCTGCTGATCCACCCCTGAGACCCACCGAGACGCTGACCGCCGATCAGTGGATGAGCACTGCCTTGTCGGCGTGTTCCGCACCGACTGCACTGGATAGCGCTACGAGGTGAAACACCGCGCACAGTAATCGATCCCAACATCAGGGGAGTAATCATCATGACTCGATGGACCACAGCCGACCTACCCGATATGACGGGAAAGACCGTCGTCGTCACCGGAACGCCGGAATCATGGACGTGCCTTTGATCAGAACCGCCGATGGATTCGAATCCCAAATGGCGACAAACTATTTCGCCCATTTCGCCTTGACGAATCTACTACTGCCGCACCTCACCGACCGCGTCGTGACGGTATCTTCACAGCTGCACCGCAGGGGAAACCTACAGTTGGACGACCTCAACTGGCAGACCCGCCGCTACAACGCCCTGAGCGCCTACGACGATTCGAAACTGGCGTTACTGCTGTTCTCCTACGAACTGCAACGCCGCCTCACCGCCGCGGGCAGCCGGCTCCGTTGCATCGTCGCCCACCCCGGCATCGCCACCACCAACCTCGCTGCCCACTCGAGCTCGGGCCGCATCAACAAACTCGGGTTCCTGCTCAACGACCCCGAACACGGCGCCCTGCCTTCGCTGTTCGCAGCCACCGAAGACATCCCCGGCAACTCCTATGTAGGGCCTGACGGCCTCGCCAGCATCAAGGGTTACCCCACCGTCCGAAAGCCCGCCGCGAAGGCCCGCGACAGCCGCACCGCCGCCGCTCTCTGGGACCGCACCGCCCAGCTCACCGGCACCGGCTCACCACTGCACACCGTCGCATGACCCCGCACCGCCGACCACCTGAACCCGAGCACAACTGCAGCGAAGGAACGAAATCATGAAGTACCTCGAGGCCGAGGATCACGCGGATATCTTTGTGCCGCACGCCTACCCGGAGCAGACCGCCGATCTCGGCGAGATCCGGATGAACTACGCCGTGACCGGGGAACCGAATCATCCGGCCCTGCTGCTGATCCCGGCACAAGGCGAGTCCTGGTGGGGATACGAACACGCAATGCCGCTGCTATCCGCCACATTCCAGGTCTTCGCGGTCGACCTACGGGGACAGGGACGCTCCACCTGGACCCCGGGACGGTACACACTCGACAACTTCGGCAATGATCTGGTGCGGTTCCTCCGTGCGGTCATCGGGCGTCCCACGATCGTGAGCGGACTGTCCTCCGGCGGCACCGTGGCGGCGTGGTTGTCGGCCTTCGCCGAACCCGGCCAGATCCGCGCGGCCGTCTACGAGGCCTGGCCGACATGATGCCGAACGACGGCACACCACCATCGACGCTTTCCCAGTCCCTTCGGGAATACGATCCCGAATGGGGGAGGGCGTTCGCGACCGGTACTGCCACCGCCGGATGCGACCATGCGAATATGCTTGCCCACGTCAAGGTCCCGGTGCTGCTCACCCATCACTTCCGCCGTGTCGATGAAACCACGGGCCGGCTGATAGGCGCCATGTCGGACCTGCAAGCCGACCGGGTCCGCGCGCTCGTCACGGCCACCGGCGAGCAAATCACCTACCGATCCTTCCCCGAACAACCGCACGCAATGCACATGGCCGACCCGAAGCTCTACGCGGCAACCGTCACCGAATGGGCCGCGTCATTGGAGTGAACCCGTCCGCCGGCCTTACAGCGACGCGAGCCGCCGGGGGACAGCGCCGGATGACGAAGGCGGATGCTGACGGCATCGGTCAGGGCATGACGACGTGATTCAACTGTGGTCGCCATGCTGCGTGGCGGGGCGCTTAGTTCCCAAGGCGGGCACACCATGTCGGTGCAGCGAACCGAGCCCGACCGGTTGCCGCCGCAATCTGTCGCCCTCGGCCTCGCGCCTCGAATCTGGAGCTGGAATGTGCTCGGTGGTGAATCCGCGTGCCTGTGCAGGGCCGGTGGCGAAATGTCCGATTAGTTGAACGACCGACTTATAGCTACTATCTAGCTATCGCTCTTCCTGGTTGTTAGATCACGAGGATCTCCTTGCGTTGCTGGGAGATTCCCGGGTTATTGGCGTTGTCATTTCGACCGTCGAGTGTGCCCAGCACACTTCCAACAACTCTCTGGGAAGGATCCATGTACGTGTCGGTGTCGGGCGGGTCTGGCATGCCTGTGAACGGGTGTGAGATCCGGCGCCGCAATCACGAGGTGTCGTGGCATGTTTCAGCGGTGCGAGTACCGCGAGCGGAAGCCGGTCATGCCGATCTGGTGAACGGATTACGGGAGCTGCGGGCCCGGATCCTCTACGACCACGGCCGCAGGCCGGACTTCCGCGCAGCGGACGGCTCGCACGTCGATGATCAGGATTTGGATTACGGCGCATGGCATTTCGTTGCCCGCCGCGAACCGGGCGGCCCCCCGCTCGGCTATATCAGGCTGTCGACCCCGGCGACCGGTGACCTGTTCCAGTCCCGGGCCTACCTGGGCGAGGAGGCCTACGAACGACTGCTGCTGAGCGAAGGCGCCGAGCCCGGCGAGACCTTCGAACACAGCCGCCTGGTGGTGGAGCACCGCGCCCGTAAGCTCGGCCTGGGCGTATATCTGAACACGGTCGCCATCGGCGCCGCACATCATCTCGGCGCCAAGATCATGGTCGGCACCTCGGGAACCAAGGACGGCCAGCACCATTTCCACGGGCGCTTCGGATTCCGGCCCGTCGCGGGCACGCGCCGCTACGTCGAGCACTACACCGAAGACGTGGTCCTGCTGGTGCACCGCACCGCGGAGGGCGCCGGCGAATACACCGACCTGGTAGCCGAGATGTGCTCCCAATTCCCGGCATTCGCGGCCGAGCCGCTCACCCTCCCCACCGCGCCGCACCTCGATCACGGCGCCGCCCCGGCGGGCCTGCACCCGGCGCAGGTCCCCGATCGCGAGATATGGCGACCGGTGGTTTTCGAGCCGGTCCATGCCGCGGATTACGCGGCACTGACCGCACTGCTGGAATCCGATGCGGTGCAGGCGGTCCACGACACCATCGATGCCCAGTTGATCGAACTGATCCGATGCCGGGAGCCGGGTCGCCGCTTCGACCCCACCGAACTGGCGGCGAAGGTGGCCGAGCAGCTCGCCGGGACCGAGACCTGGGCCTACGGCACCTGGGTCTGGTATCCCTGGTCGGGCCGACTGGTACACCTGTTGCCCTGCGACGAGTTCCGACTCGTGCGCACCGACCGCAACCGCGAGAAGATCCAGCGCCCGCAGCAACGCCGGCTGCTCGACGCCAGGATCGGCATTGTCGGTCTGTCCGTGGGCAATTCCGCCGCGATCACCTTGGCGCTCGAAGGTGTCGCCGGCGCATTCCGCCTCGCCGACTTCGACGAGCTGAGCCTGTCCAACATGAACCGGCTGCGGGCCGGCGTGCATCATCTCGAGCTCGGCAAAGCGGTCCTGTGCGCACGCCAGCTGTACGAGATCGACCCCTACCTCGACATCGAGATCATGCCGGCCGGGCTCACCGACACCACCATGACCGAGTTCTTCCAGGGCGCCGGAACGCCGATCGATCTGCTGGTCGAGGAGTGCGACACCCCCTACGTCAAGATCGCCGCCCGCGAACATGCTCGCGCCCTGGGCATTCCGGTCGTCATGGACTGCAACGACCGCGGCATGCTGGACATCGAACGATTCGATCTCGAACCGGATCGCCCGCTGCTGCACGGGCGCATCGGCGACCTACGCGCCGCCGATCTGCCGACGCTCACCGATCAGGCCAAGGCCGACCTCATCCTGCAGATGGTCGACCCCGAGCGGATCAGCCCCGCACTCGCCGCCGCATTCGGAGAAATCGGCCGGACCTTGTGCAGCTGGCCACAACTCGCCTCGGATGTGGCGCTGGGCGGAGCCCTCGTCACCGAAGCCGCGCGCCGCATCCTGCTCGGCCTGCCGTGCGAATCGGGACGCTTCTACATCGATCTCGACACGCTCATCGCACCCGAGCACAACACCGCCGCCCTGCCCGCGGGGGTGCCGGCATGACCACCCCGTCAGCGGTGCAGAACCCGCCGCAGGCCGCACTCGCGCGCACAATCCTGCCGATCATGGTGTCGGGCACCGGTATTCACCTGCCCGAGACCATCGTCACCAACGAACAACTCGCCCGCACCCTCGACACCTCCGACGAGTGGATCGTGGCCCGCACCGGCATCCGGGAACGCCGCCGGCTCGCACCCGAGCTGGCCGTCTCCGATATGTGCGTCGAGGCCGCGCGCTCGGCGCTGGACAGCGCGGCAATCGGCGCGGCCGACCTCGACGCCGTCATCATCGCGACCTACACCTACGACCAGCCACTCCCGTCCACGGCGCTGATCGTCAAGGAACAACTCGGCGCACACCGGGCACTACCCCTCGATATCACCCAGGCCGCGTGTGCCAATGGCCTGCAATCGATCCTGCTCGCCGCCCACCTGCTGCAGGGCCGCGCCCGCACGATCCTGGTCGTCGCCGCCGACTGCGCGTCGCGAGTCACCGATCCCCGCGACCGGACCACCGGCGTCTTCTTCGGCGACGCCGCAGGCGCCATCGTGCTGACCCGCACCGAAACACCCGGCGCCGGGCTGCTGTCCTGGGACTTCGGCTCACAACTGTCCTACGACGTGGAGATCCGCGCCGGCGGCTCGCGTCTGCCGACCAGCGACCGCACCGTCGCCGACCGCGACCACTACCTGCGGATGGACGGCCGCGCGGTGTGGTCGGTCGCCACCACCCGTCTGCCACAGAGCATCCGCGCCGCCGCCGACCGGGCGGGCCTGCCGCTCACCGGCATCGATCACTACTTCCTGCATCAAGCCAACCTCAACATCCTCACCGCGGCCATGACCGACCTCGGCATTCCGATGCACCGCGCACCCATCACACTCGACACCCTCGGCAACACCGGCTCGGCCGGCGTCTTCACCGCCCTGCACCAAGCCCACTCACACCACCGCATAGCCCCCGGTGACACGTTCCTACTCTCCGCGATCGGCGCCGGATTCCAATGGGGCACACTGTGTTTCCGCCACGCATGACCCTCGTTCCGGCAACCGGATAGATCACAGCCCGGAACCGATGAGCGACCCGCTCGCCACCGCGCGGCCGGGTCGCTACCGGAGTCGAAGAACCGCAGCAGGTGTCATCGAAAACCGTAGCTACAGCACGAAAATATCCGACCACGCTTGCGCACTACGACCGGACAGTGCATCGAGCAACGTCGTGGCCTGGCCGTCGGTCAATGCGGCGACGAAGTCGATTACCGCACGTCCGCGCGCCAGTTTGCGGATCCCCACCATGCCTTGCGGGATTTCCTCCGTCATCCCGATCAAGGGGTACAAGTCAGTAGATTCCAGCGTGCTGTATTCCTCCTCGGCGCGTTCGATCAAGTCCTGCAGTCGATGTGGTATCCGGTTTGCCTCGTAGCGATCGCCGAGCCAGAGGTCGAGCGCCTCTACCAATGAGGTGATGAGTTGTGCCTGGCCGCGCTGGTGGAGCGCGAGATCCGGTCGCAGCAGCACGAACTGCTTGTGCACGAACTTGAGCACCTGGACTTCATGCCACTGCGCGGGTGCCAGCATCACGTGTCCGGATCGGGCCGGTGGATCCAGGACCGCGCAGATCCCGGACACCAACCGTGTGGTCCAGCCGGCGGAAAACCTGCCGACTGCTTGTTCGGCTTCCGCCGAGCCATCGAACGGCATCGCGAGCAGACCATCGACCAGCTCCGAACACACCCGCGACACCGCAGCCGCGAACGCATCGTCATCCACGATCCATGAATCTCTGTGGTGGAGGCGGCGGCGCAGTAGCTCGAGGGAGTACCCCGGCCGGCGCGACCACTTGGTGAGTTCCGCATCGTCGAGACCGGCGAGTTCCCTTGCACTGGAGCGCCAATGGCCGAGCTCGGCCGCAATAGGCGCGTGCTGCAGCACACCGATATGGTGGAAGTCCTCGAGGTCGTGAATGGCATAGGCGATGTCATCCGCGATGTCCATCACCGAAGCCTCCACGGTCTGTTGCCAATCGGCCAGCTTCTGATTGAACGGTGCCCGCGCCTGTGCCATCTCGTCGAGTTCGGTGATGTACACAGAGAACTTGCTCGACCCCGTACCCGGCGACTCGGGCGGTTCGGACGCGCCCCGTGGCGGATTGTCCATGTGGCGAGGATGCGGGTCGGGAAACGACAGCCGAGTCCACGGATATTTCAGTATCGCCGCGCGAGCTGCCGCGGTCAGGTCGAGTCCAACGCCGCCGGGTCCTCCGGTATCGGTCTTGGTGACAATCCGCAGGCTCTGCGCGTTGCCCTCGAAACCGTCCGGCAGGCCGAACCGGTGCCGCGCGAGCCGATCCAGCACCTGCTCACCGAGATGCCCGAACGGCGGATGACCGAGATCGTGCGCCAGCGCAGCGGCCTCGACCACGTCGGGATCGCAGCCACCGAGGGCGTCCAGCACCGGCACCACCTGATGATCGGCCGTCAGCCGTTCAGCGATCGCCCGCGCCACCTGGGCGACCTTGAGACTGTGGGTCAATCGGTTGTGCAGCAGGTTGGAGCTGCTCGGACTCACCACCTGGGTGACCCCGCCGAGCCTGGCGAAAAACGGCGACGCCACTATCCGATCCCGATCCACCCGATACGGGCTCGCCGCGAGATCAGCAGTCGTCCGGTGAGCCGGATCGACGAGGCCCTCCCACCGCCGAACTTCCCGAGGATTCGCGCAGTCACCGATCATGGCCTCGACCTTACTGTGACGGAGTGGTTGCTGCGTCCGTTGCGACCGGGCGTTCCAACACAGCACACCCCGAGTTCGGATTGGGAGCAGAAAACGGCCCCTTACCAGCAATTTGGTAAGGGGCCGAATCCGTATTCCGGTCCGATGGCTCACATCTTGTGGTGGCCGGAAGTATTCAGCGGGGTGGTCGTCGCTGAGTCTGCTTTGCCGGCCCTCGTCCGACCGCCGCGTTGCTCGGCGCGCGTCGTAGCCGGTTCGCGGGCGTCGAACGCGGCCTCTTCGACCAGGCGCCGGATGTAGCGGAGGGTGTTTCTGGTCAGCGGTCCCTCATGGCCGGTGGTCATTTCCGATCGCCTTGTCCGAATGGCCAGTTCGGCGTGCTCTCGGGAGCCTGCACACCCTGGTTCTGCCGCTTGGTGAGAGTTTGCTGAAGGCTGCCGGGGTAGAGGTACTCGTCGGCGGGTTGTTGGGTTCCGTTGAGCCATGCGTCGAAGAAGCCGTCCAGGTTCACGGAGCTACGCGATTGGATGAACTGGCGGAACTCCGGGATCGAAGCATTACCGAACTTGTGGTCCTGCACGAAATCTCGGACGGCGGTGAAGAAGGTGTCGTCGCCGATGGTGCGGCGCAACGCATGCAGGAACAGGGGGCCGCGGGTGTAGACGGTGGTGAATTCCTTGCCCTTGCCCGGGTCGTACAGCGGAGTCGACCAGATGTCTTTCTGGCCCGCTTTGGCGAGGGCGTCGAGGTAGATCTGGTCGGCATCCTTGTTGTCGGTGCGTTCGGGCCACAGGATGTCGGCGGTGTAGCTGGCGAAGCACTCGTTCAGGCAGACGTCCTTCCACTGCTTGACCGAAACCGAGTCACCCCACCACTGATGCGCGTTCTCGTGAACCACCGTGTTGAGGTCTGTCCACGGAGCGTAAATAGGCCGTGTCTCGGTCTCGAGGGAGAACTTCAGATCGGTGTCGACGTAGATACCGCCGCCGGATTCGAACGGATATGGTCCGTACAGCTGTTCTTCGAAATCGAGGATATCCGGGAGCCGCTTCTCGAGATCCTGCTTCTGCTCGGCCGCGCCCTTGGCGAAGAAGCTCTCCAAAGGTGTTCCGTCGGAACGCTGCTGACTCAGGTGTGTGAACTTGCCGATCGCGACGGTTGTCAGATAGCCGACAATCGGGTTCTTCTCGTCCCAGGTGACGGTGTGCCGGTCGGTGCCGGAAGGGACATCGGAGGTGAGGGTCCCATTCGATGCCACGTCCCAGCCGGTGGGCACGGTCGCGTGCAGGCTGAAGGTGGCCTTGTTCAGCGGCGTGTCGTTGAGCGGGTACCACGTTGTCGCCGAATGCGGTTCACCGGCCGCGAATGCTCCGCCGGACGGCGTATATGTCCAGCCGTTTCCGCCGGTATCGGCCGCGGTTCCGGAGTAATCGACCGTGACCGTGAACGACTGCCCCGAAAGCAGTGGCGCCGAAGGAGTTACGACGAGTTCGTGTTCGCCCTGATGCTGAGAACCCGCGGCCTGACCATTCACGGTGACGGATTGGACCGGGGGACCGGCGAAGTCGAGATTGAACGACGACAGGTCCTGAGTAGCTGTCGCCGTAATAGTGGTCTTGCCGGTCAGGTTATGGGTCGGCGGGTCGTAGTCGATGGCGACGTCGTAGTTGCCAGCTGTATAGCCGCCGTTGCCATCCTGCGGATAGTACGGGTCGCCGGTGCCATCCGAGCCCGGCGACGGGGCGGCCGAGCCCGAATTCGAACCGTCGGCGCCCGTTGACGGCGCCGCCACCGCGGGAGCGCCGGCCGTCAGACTCAGCGCAAGAGCCAATGCGGGCACGACAATCGGCCGCCGCCGCGATCTCGAAACGGCACGGGACGGATTGAGCACATCCGCCGAGCGATCAATCTTCATGGAACACAACTCCTGTGCTGGAAGAGTCGGAAAAGAGCACAATCGTGCGATGCATACCGGAGCCGTGCCTGTGCGTAATCGTCTGTAGAAAAGGCGAATTCGGCGATATGCGTGTAGCTGTTCCAGATTGCCTATCGGCTGACCTTGTTGTCCAGCACACCCGAAGTGGGGACGCGAGTGGGGATCACGAATTCTGGTGCGAGGCCGCACATATCGCCGGACCGGGCGAGGGTGCGGATCGAGACCTCAGCGGTTCTGCTGATGTCCGAGCCAAGCGAGGGCCGCCGCGGTGAAGGTGGTGACACCATGGTCGATCGTGGGTTCGGCGAGCGGCGCGAAGTAAGGCGAGTGGTTCATCGGGATATCGCGGTCGACAGTGCCTTGCTGTTGTGCCGCCGCGACTTTCGCCCGATCCGCACCACCGAAGAACCAGAAACACAGCGGCGCACCGGCGGCCTCGGCAAGGATGCCCACGTCCTCGCTGGCCGGGAAGGCCCCCATCTCCAGGACCTGCTCGACGCCCAGTGCATCGCGCAGCGCTACGCATGTCTTATCCAGCGCCGCAGCATCATTGACGGTGACAGGCAACCGGGTCAGGGTCTCGATCGTCGGCGCCCGGTCCGCACCCGCGGCCTCGGCCTCCGCGCGCACGATCCGCCGCACCGCCTCGAGCACCTTGTCGCGCAGCTCGGGGGAGTAGGTCCGAATGCTGAGGCCGAGTTGGGCCTCATCGGCGATGATGTTCTCCTTGGTACCCGCGTGCAGCGTGCCGACGGTGATGACCGCTTGGTCCGTGGTGGCGATCTCGCGGGACACGATGGTCTGCAGCCGCATCACGGTGGCGGCGGCCATCACGATCGGATCGACGGTCGCCTCGGGACGGGAGCTGTGCCCGCCGCGGCCGTGCAAGGTAATGAGCAAGCTGTCGTTGGCGGAGAGGATCGCGCCCGGCCGGGTCGCCACGGTACCCACCGCGATCGGCAGGACATGCTGTGCCAGCACGACTTCCGGTGTCCCGAAGCGTTCGAACAGTCCGTCGTCGACCATTGCCTGCGCACCGCGGCCGACTTCCTCGCCGGGTTGGAAAACGGCCAGCACGGTGCCGGACCACTGATCACGCGCACTCGCCAGCGCCTCGAGCGTGCCGAGCAGGCAGATGACGTGCATGTCATGGCCGCAGGCGTGCATGATCGGCCGGCCGCTGTCGGGATCGGTGGCAAGGGAGGCATACGGCAATCCGGTCTGTTCCAGCACCGGCAGCGCGTCCATATCCGCGCGCAACGCGACCAGCGGGCCGGGCCCGTTCGCCAGCCGAGCCACGACACCCGTCCCGCCGACACCTTCGGTCACCTCGTAGCCGAGGGACTTCGCGCGCTGAGCGACGATGGCCGCGGTGCGGTGCTCGGCGAAGGATAGTTCGGGATGTGCGTGCAGGTCGCGGTACAGCTCCGTGAGATCGGCGGTGGCCCGGGCGACACGACTGTTGATCGACGGCACAGCGCCAATGATCCACCGCACAAGGCAAAACAGGACGATTTCCCCGTTTTTGTTGCTTCCGAACGAAATAGAACCGCGGCCGGGCGTCTACCACACCCAGAGTTGCCAGCAAACTCGAAGCATGTACCTTGGCCCGAAACCGCTCGTTTCCACGGCTGGAAGGACTACCCTGTGCGGAAAGCTCTTTGCGTGACCAAGCAATCGAAGCGGTGATGGGATGGGCAAAGAAATCCTACTGGACCAGCCACAGACCTCTCGCATATACGACTATTTTCTGGGCGGCAAGGACAACTACGAGGCCGATCGGGTGGCCGCGGAGGAGATCTTGAAGGCCTGGCCGGATATTCGCCTCGCTGCCCGGGTCAATCGCCAGTTCATGCACCGCAGCACCCGGTTCCTGGCCGAGTCCGGGATCCGCCAGTTCCTCGACATCGGCACCGGCATCCCCACCGAACCCAACCTGCACCAGATCGCCCAGGAGACCGCACCGGACTCTCGCGTGGTCTACGTCGACAACGACCCGGTGGTACTGGCACATGCGCGCGCACTCATGGCCGCCAGCGCACAAGGCGCGACGACCTACATCCACGGCGACGTCACCGACCCGAAGTCCATCCTGAACGCCCCGGAACTGACCGAGATCCTCGACCTGACCGAGCCGGTCGGATTGAGCATGATCGCGCTGCTCCACTTCGTCGAGGCCAGCGTCCCCGACATCGTCTCGGCCTTCCTAAACGCCCTCGCCCCCGGCTCCTACCTCGTAATCTGCACCATCACAGCCGATTTCGCCCCCGAGCAGGTATCCGCCGCGCAAGACGTCTACCGCGTCCGCAAGCTCCCCGCACAGGTCCGGACACGCGACGAGGTCACCGCATGGTTCACCGGCCTCGACCTCGTCGACCCGGGCGTCGTGCCACCACACCGCTGGCGACTCGAGGAAACCACCGAGCCTTCTTCATCCTTCGACGCGAAGGTCTCCTGCTACAGCGGCGTAGCCCGCAAGCGCTGATCGAACTGTGCGAGCGCACCAACCTCGCCAAGGACGCCGGCCTCCCGCTCGGCCCACGGAGCCCAGGCGAGCTCAGCCTCGGCATCCCCGCCGAATCCCAGGAGGAGGTAGACAAAATGCTCGCCCTGGTCGAAGCCGTCGGCGGAACCCTGACCGCCCCTGCCCACATGCGCCCGTTCGGCGTCTACTCCGGATACTTCGCCGACCCCGACGGCCACCTCTTCGAGATCGCCTGGGACTCCGGAAGAAACACCGAAGGCTGAGATCTGGAATGCGCGGAATCTCTCGGAAGAGGGTTCCCGTACATGTCCGAGCCTGTCACGCTTGCATTGGTTGCTGCTCGGGTACAGGGCTTTCCGATGCGCGATCCCAGTCCTCAGAGTGAGGCGGTAGGGCAGGACGCCAGGAGGGGCCACGTCGGAGCAGTGCGGTGCGTTGCCGAACAAGCGTAATTTGCTCCCCCCCCCCCCCTACGAATCCTGAGCTTTTCTTGGAGCGTTGGGCTCGGTGACGCCTGTACCGGAGGGTCGGTGTGTCGATCAGAACTCCCTCACACAAGGCGGACGCGGCCATGAGTAGTCCGGTGTCCTCCATGTCGGACATGGCGCTCCACCCGCCGAGTGCGAGCAGTAGGTCCCGCCGCCACATCACACCGGCCGGATGCACCGGCACGCGGTAGTCATCGGAAGTGGTGATCCAAGCGTCCACCAGCGCCCCCCGTTGTAACCTGCCGGGCTCGAGCGGAAGCGGAAAGTCCACCAGCGCACCGGAAGACAAGAGGTCGCGTGCAGGCCCCGCCGCATACCCCGCCGCGGGATGATTCTCCAAAGCCTGTGCCAGCGCCGCGAGTGCGGTCGGCTCGAGTTCATCGTCCGCGTCGAGGTTCTGGATCAACGCGGCGCTCGACCGCCCAAGTGCGACGTTTCGGGTGACGGCCGGGCCCTCCTGCGTGCCGTTGGCGGCTATCTGCACTCTCGAATCGTCCGATGCGCCACAGGCGATCAGGGCGTTGCGCACGGCGGTGCCCTTGCCGTCGCATTGGACCAGCCAACGCCATGCGGTATGGGTCTGCGCGTTCAGTGAAAGCCAGGTCGCGGGAAGGAAATTGGCGTAGGCGCTGTGCGCCGCCGTCACCACATCCACCCGCATACCCGGCGAGTCTGCCAGATCTCGACAGTGTCCGCTACATTGTGGTAAGCCAGTCATCCGGTGCTGTATGTCGTTGACGGACAAGGGGAAAGCGTGGATCACGCGACCATCGAGGCCGCGTTGACGGCCCTGCGCGGGGAACCGTCTCGAGCATTGGATCGTGACTGCGATATTCTTGCGAATCGCCTCGCCGACACCGGGGTCGAGCCGCAGTTCAAGGTCGGTTCGGCGGATTTCGCGGCCGATCCATTCCTGATCTGCGCGGACGCCTACTGGAGACGACGTCACCTCGACGAGCCGACCCTGCGCACCGCGGTCGAGTGCGCGGGCTGGCTGGATGAGCATGTGGACGCCGAATTCCAGCGTGCCATTCGTGAAAAATGGTCCCTGGGGTACGGATTCATCACCCGCGACACAGTGCAGTCGGCGGGCGAGATCGCCGACCTCACCGCCGACGTTCTCGAGGGCCGCGACCCCGACTGCAGCAGAGCATATTTCGCGGTCCTCTACCACGCCGGCAAACTGCGAGCCAACCTCTGCTTCGACGAACTCCATCAGTTCCTGGAATCGTCACCGCTGGCGTGGGCGGCCGGACCGTTTCGCGATGACGCGCTGTTCACCGCCTTGCTCTCGTTTGCGGCGTTCGGGAGCCACCGAATCACCGAGGCGCGTGCGCGAGAGCTGCTCGATCATGCCTGGCACGCCCCCGCCCGCACCTTTGCGGTGATCGATGTGGCGCTCAACGGTTTAGCGGTGAGCGCGCCCTTTCCAGCACAGGGTGAGCTGCTGACATCGCGCGCCGGCGAGGCGCTTGCCGAGTTCCCGGAAGCGTTTCTGTTCCACCAGCGTCTGGCGCTGGGCCGATACCTCCTCGGCGAGCACGACGCGGCGTTGGAGAGCATCGATCGCGCACTGGCCCTGCTGCCCGCCACCGGCTGGCGCAGCAGCCAGAAACTGATACTGGAACAATTCATCACCCAGCGCGAAGCGATCCTCAGCGGCAGAACGGTAGCGCACCTGACCGCCACGGTCGAGCAGCTCTCCGCCGACCAGCGCCGGCAACTGCGACGTCACCGGCAAGCCATGGCCGCGCTGGTCTCCTCGGTGCGCCGCAACATGCTCCGATCCGTCGAGCTGGTCACCTTGTTCGCCGCGATCATCGCATTCGCCGTCGGCTCCCTGAACGTGACATTGAACGGCAACCTTGCACTGCACGACCGGATCTGGATCCTGGTCGTCTCCGGCGGCATGCTCTTGCTCTTCGCCCTGACCGTCGTCGGCGGCACCTGGCTCATCACCCGATCCCTGCCCGACCCCGACATCGAATACGAGGAATGACGAATCACGCCTCCGGTGGTCATCCGGTGATATCGCGTCCTATCAGCTGGCGGGCGATGACCCATTGCAGGACTTCGTTTGCGCCTTCGAAGATTTCGAGGATCTTGGCGTCGCGGTAGATCTCTTCGAGGCGGTAGGTTTCGCCGGTGGCGCTGACCTGCCGGGCGGAGCCGTAGCCGCCGTGGATTTGCAGGGCGTCGCGGGCGAGGTCGTTGGCCAGGCGGGTGGCGTAGGACTTGGCCATGGAGGCTTCGGGTTCGCCGGAGCGGTCGCCGCGGTCCAGGCGTACCGCGGCCTTCTGGTACATGGAGCGGGCGGCTTCGAGTTCGGTGGCGCGTTCGGCGAGTTTGTATTGCCAGTACTGCATTTCGCCGAGTTTGCGGCCGAACAGTTCCCGGCTGCGCAGCCGCTGGACCGCAAGATCGAGGGCCGCCTGGGCGATGCCGACGCCCGCGGCGGCGATGCCGACGCGGCCGGCTGCCAAGGATGCGAGAGCGGTGGCCAGGCCGCGGCCGGGTTCGCCCAGGGCGTGGTCGGCGGGGACGGTGACATGGTCGAAGACGATGTCGGCGGTGATCTGCCCGCGGTGGCCCATCTTGAGGTCCGGGTCACCGACGGTGACGCCGGGGGAGTGCATGTCGACCAGCAGCATGGTGGCATTGTCGGTGTCCCCGTCGCGGCACAGCACGCAGACCCGGTCGGCGACAATGGAATTGGTGATCCAGCGCTTGCGGCCGTTGACGATGAATCCGTCGCCGGTGCGGGTGGCGACGGTCTTCAGTGCGGTCGGGGTGAGGTCGCTCGAAGCATCGGGTTCGGTGGTCGCGAAGGCGAATACCAGCTCGCCGGAGATCAGTCCGGGCAGCACCGCCTCGCGCACGTGCGGCTGGGCGAAGGTCAGGGCACGAGCGTTGAGGATGCACTGACCGTCGTATACCCCTGCCAGGCTGGAGCTTTCGTACGCGATCTCCTCGGTGACCAGGCAGGTGGCGAGCATCCGGTGTTCGAGTCCTGCGCCGAACGGCTTCTCGAACGGCACCGCATACAAGCCCGCGCCCGCCAGCCCCTTGAACGCACTCCACGGGAACGCCTCGACCGATTCCTCGCGCTGCGCGATCTCCCGCGCGACCGGCGCGAGGTGCGTGGCAACCGCGGTGCGGGCCATTGCCCGCACATGCGCGACGTCCTCGGGCAGGAAGACGTCGTGCCAGATGCGGTCGCCGGTGCGGGCCAGGGGGTCGGTCATGAATTCCTTTCGTCCGGAAGTCCACGGTAGGTACCGGTGTCACGAGTTCCGAAGACAGCTACGGTCACAAGATCCGTATTTTCGGCCATGCCCAACTCATCCGCTTGCTCGGCGGCACCTGGCTCATCACCCGATCCCTGCCCGACTCCGACATCGAATACGAGGAATGACTAATTGCGCATCTGGTGGTGATCTCGTAACGAAATCAAGGCCGCCGCCACGCTCGGATACACAGATATCTGTGATGCGCGTCACATGCACTGGCGGTCGAAGTCCTAGCGAATAAGAGTCAGTAATCCGACTGAACGGTTTTACCCAGTCCGAGCCCATGCCTGCGTCACAGATCTCCACCGAAGGAGTGGACATGCTGGAGAAGACGACAAGAATGTTGCTGATTGCCGGGACGGCCGCAGGCGCCGTCGCCGCAGGAGCCGGAACCGCGAACGCCGACGTCACCACCAGTGGTTACGGCATCACCGCGACGGTGTCGCACATGCAGCTGATCCAGACCGCCCTCGGCGACCGCCGGGTTTCCTATCTGCCGGACGACGTCGACTCCGCCGACCCGACATTGCGCATCGACATCACCCGTGAGACCGTAAGCGTCGTAATACGCGACCGTACGGTTCTGGTAACCGACAACATGGTGGCTCCGAGATACCGCCACTCGTTCGGCACCGACTACGAGTGCCGCACCGACCGCGCCAACGCAAACGGATGGGGCCTTCTCGGCCTCGGCTGGCTCCTCACCACCTGCGATTTCGATCCGGTGGACAACAGCTGGTACTACGTCCCCATAGAGCAATTCCCTTATCACGGAAGCTGACTCGACGCGTGTCCGCAAAGTTCGCGGTCAAGGGTCGCGCGTTCGATATCTCAATGGACGCGCGGAGATTCGGACAATGTGGGCAGGTCTACATGGATCGAGAACATCTGTTCGAATCCACGGTTACCGTCTGTTCGTGCCGTCCATCCGACATGAGATTCCGCTGCAGTTGTTGCGCAACCGTCCAGAAGTCGCGCCTCAGATCGCTCGCACGGTGCTCGGCTTGGCGGTGCCGGACCTACCGTGCTGGCGGCCGGGCCCGGAAACGGTCACCTTGTTGTCGCCAGGTGAGTTGCATCTGGATATCGTGCTGGTTGGCACAAAGGCTGTCGATCCGGAGTATGCGATCGTGCATGAAGTCCAGAACTCCTGTGGGGCAACGGAGCTGGAACGGATCGCGCTCAGCTGGCCCGCCTATGTCACCCACGTACGGCAACGGTTGGGGTGTCCAGTGGCGTTGTTGGCATTCTGTCCTGATGAGCCGACCGCTCGGAAGGTCGCGAGTCCCGTCGAAACTGGCCACCCCGATTTCGTGTTCCGGGCTCGTACGTATTGGCCTGGCATGCTGCCCGCGATCACCACTGTTGCCGAGGCGGATCATTGGCCGGAACTGGCGCTGTTGTCGGCACCAGGTCATTTGGGTGATCCCGAGCGGCACGCCGTCCTCTCGATGGTGCTCGAGGCGATGCAAAAACTCGAGCCGGACATGCGGGTCCATTACCATGACTACATCAGCAAATGTGTACCGGCCAGGTACCGGAAAGAGTGGGAGAAGCTCGTGGCCATGGCGATCGAGAACTACCACTGGGAGAGCGATTTTGCGCACGAACACCAGGAGATCGGCCGGGTGGAAGGCCGGGCTCAGGCGTTGGCAGGGTCGGTGCTGCGGATTCTCGAGCGCCGCGGACTGCCTGTCGACGATTCCGTTCGTACGCGGGTGACATCCTGCTCGGACTCCGATCAGCTGACGCGTTGGCTGGATCGGGCGCTCGTTGTGTACTCCGGTGAGCAGATTTTCGAGGGTGACCCGCGCCCGCAGGCTTGAGCGGCCCAGTAGTTCAGGTGTGTGCCGGCTATAGCGGCGCGTCGGTGCGCCGGAACGAACGTGCCGAGTTCGATCACGCCGCATCCTCATTCGCGATCGGCGGGTAGCGGGCGGATCCGACACACGCCGCGCGTGGTGGCCACCACTACGCCGGAGGCGTCAGTACCACCGCGATCTTCCCTCTCGCACACGGCAACATTCCGAAACGAGAGTGGAACCGCATCACCGTCGCCCTCAGACCTGCTCGACCGCGCACCGACCGAGGCTGCCGCACGAGTGTCAACGCATCGGTGATCCACCTCACCCGTTGTCACGTTTTGCCGAGCCGGCTGGTCGACAGAGCAAGACCACGACAACGGTAAGAAAAGAGAAGGTCATGACTCTGCAGGTGACCACCATCATGCTGGCGGTACAGGACATGGAACTGTCCAAGAAGTTTTATGTCGAGCTCGGAGCGAAACTCGGCCAGGACTATCCGCACTTCGCCTCGTTCGAGTTGACCGGTGGTTCGGGGCTGGGCATCTACCCGGTGGAGTCGGCGGCGGCCGATGCTGGAGTGTCGCCGGAGGGCAGCGGATTCCGCGGTGTGTCGTTCCATCACATTGTCGATACCACCGAGCAGGTGGACGACACGATTGCCGCCGCGGTTGCGGCCGGGGGTGCGATCGTCAAACCGGCTGCCGCTGCCCGGTGGGGTGGATACTTCGGCTACATCGCCGATCCCGACGGCTACCTCTGGAAGATCGCCTCGGCTGCCTGATCGGGTGAACCTGTCCGGCACCAGCAGCGAACGCACACCGAAGGCCAGCGGATCGAGATCATCTCGGGCCGTTGGCCTTCGGGCGTCTACGCGGCGGGGTCAGCCGCCACACTGCTGGGCTTGGGCGGAGGTGCAGAACAGTCCGATCTGCTGGTTGTTGACCGACCATTGGATGGTCTGTCCCCAGGATTGTGTCTGTAGCGTGGCCGTCACCGGCTCGCCGACGCTGTAGGCGCCGGTATCAGAGCTGGCGCTGATGGTTCCGCTGGCCACGCTGCCCGAAACCGTGGTCAGGGTGAAGTTCACGGTGCTGCGCGGTACGTTGGCCATCGCACAGCTGGGACAACTGTGGAAGTCCGAATAGTCGAAATGTCCTGTGCCACCGCTGTCGATGACGACATCCTCTCGCATGCCGGACCAGGTCCCGGCGAAAGAGCCCAACCCGGTGTCGGCGCTCGCGGGTACGGCGAAAAGTGCTACGGCGAGCCCGATGCCAACCAATGCGATCCTCATTTTGTGTCCTTACCGATCAGAACGAACGTCCGGCCGTCACTTGGTCGCATCAGGGTGGTGAGAGTGTGGCGGTGCATCCAGTGTGAGCGCAATGCCGGCGCTGGACCATGGGCTGAAGTCCGGCATCGGAGGGGCTTTGGGTAGTCGCTCGACTGGCGGGAGAGGTCAATCGAGCGGCAGCAGAGCCCGAAACTCGCTGCCCATCAGGCCGGCTCGATGATCTACCCAAGACCTACTTGCCTGTCGCCATCAGCTGATTCCAGGTGCTGAGGGTGGCGTCGAAGTCGGGGATTCGGCTGGCGGCAGCTTGATAGCACTCGGCGGCCTCGTCGATGCGGCCGAGGCGGTGCAGAGCTGTGTAGCGGATCAGCATGTTGTAGGTGTGGGCGACCGCGCCGGTGCGGGCGGAGTCGCGAGTGGCTTCGGCGCGTTCGGCTTGTTCGGCGGCTTGGGCGAGTCTGCCCGCGGTGAGGTGGGCCATGGCGGCTCGGGCGTGGACGGCGGATTCGAAACGCGTATTGCCCGCGCGGCGAGCCGTGGACAGAGCGACGTCGAACAGGCGGGTGCTGAGCTCGCCGTCGCCCTGCCGGCTCATCACCCAGGCTGCCTCGGTCAACGCGAAGACGACATTGCGGCGGGTGCCCGCATGGCTGCCGCCGACCACGGCGCGCGCGGCGGCCGCGAGCGCGTCACGGTTGCGACCGGCAGCCGAATTCGCTTGTGCCAGCCATGCATACGCCATGCGCACGCATTCCGGGCTGCCCCCGCGGCGGTGGAGGGCCAGGGCGGTCGAGAAATGTGTCAGCGCGCGGGCCGGGTCACCTTCGTGGAGAGCGAGAGTGCCCGCCATACCATGGGCCGAGGCGCCGATCCATGGATCGGCGGCGGGATCGACCTCATTCAGTAGGCGCTGGACCTGACCGCTCGCGCGCTGCGGCTCGCCGAACTCGGCGACCTGCGCGAACACCAATGCCAGGCGAGTGCGGCAGGCGCCCAGCGCATTACCGTCGGCCTCGGCGCCACGGATGAGCTCCTCGAGCGCCCTTTCGATATCGACCGTGGCATCACCGGCGAGCGTCGTCTCGGCTACCAGCAGGGCCAGATCGGTGGCGAGAGCGCGATGTTGGGGCCGCCCCGCCGCAGCCAGCCGGTACAGCGTCACCAGATTGCGGCGCTCGATGTTGAGGAAGTCCCGGGTAGCGTCGAGGTCGGCCAGCCGTGCGCCTGGATGCGCGGTCGGTGCCAGTCTCAGACGCAGTCCCGGATGTCTAACGCGCAGCACGGTTTTCATGGTGGCGAGGTAGTAATCCAGCAATCGCATGGTCACGTCGACATCGGCGTTGTCGCCGCGGCAGCGCAGCGCGAACAGGCGCATGAGGTCGTGATAGTGGTAGCGCCCGCGCCCGACTGTCTCGAGCATGCCGCGGTCCACCAGCTCCTCGCAGAGGTCCTCGGCCAGCCGCTCGGTGGTGTCGAGCACGGCGGCTGTGGCAGCCAAAGGCATATCCGGTAGATCAGCCATCGCGAGTAGCCGGAACGCGCGGGCCGTGGCCGACGGCAACTGCTCGTATCCCGCCTGGAATGCCTTGGTCAAAGTCAGATCACCCGTACGGAAACGATCCAGATCATGCCGCGAGGTGGCAAGGAGGTCGGCCTCGGACCGAATAGTCCACTGCGGCCGGGCCGCCACCCGCGCCGCCATGATCCGAACCGCGATGGGGAGCAGGCCACACAGCTCCACTATGTCGCGGGTCGCGTCGGGTTCGGCGGCCACGCGCTGGGCGCCGGCGATGCGCGTGAACAGTGCCACGGCCTCGTCAGGTTCGAACACCTGCAGCGCGGTCGGATGCACACCGGGCAGCGCTGTGAGCGGACGCCGTGCGGTCACCAATACCGCGCAGCCGGGTTCGCCGGGGAGCAGCGGTAGGACTTGGGCCGTATCGCACGCGTTGTCGAGTACCAGCAGCATGCGTCGGCCGCTGATGGCAGACCGGAACAACGCCGCCCGCTCGGCGATGGAAACCGGGATGTCTCTGTCTCGCACGCCCAATGCCCGCAGGAATGCGCCGAGCACATGCTCGGGTTCGGCGGGCTCGGCGCCGGCGCCATACAGATCCGCATAGAGCTGGCCATCGGGATACTGACCCCGAAGCCGATGCGCCACATGCAAAGCCAGTGCCGTCTTGCCGACACCGCCCATGCCGGAGATGCTCACAATCGATGTGGCAGTGTCCACGAGCCAGGCGCACAGTCCCTCGGCAAGCTCCTGACGGCCGGTGAAATCGGCTGTGTCCGGAGGTAATTGGGCCGGGGTAGGGGCGATTGCGGCAACCGGGGTGGTGACGACCGACAAGACAGGAAGATCGTCGGCGAGAATCTGCTGGTGCAGCTTCAGCAGTGCCGGGCCGGGTTCGATGCCCTGCTCGGCGACGAGCAGTCGCCGAATGCGTTGGTATTCCTCGAGCGCCTCGATACGCCGCCCCGCCCGATACAACGCGGTGATCATCAGCCCGCGCAGCCGCTCACTGTGTGGATCGCTGGTGATCAAGGCTTCCAGGTCGGCGATAGCGCGCGAATAATCGCCACGCTCCACGGCAAGGTCGACGAGGTCTTCCCACAGCGACTGACGCATCCGCCGCAGCCGCGCACGTTCGGCGGCGGCCCATGGTCCCGGCACGCCACTGAGCGGATCACCACGCCACTCGCGGAGCGTCGCTCGAAGCGCCGTGTCGGCCTGCTCGCGGAGGTGAGCTGCGCGACCTCGAGCGACCTCGGCGCGGTGCCGCTCCACCCGGTCGACATCCAGTTCGAGGGGACCCTTGAGTTGGTACCCGCCCGGCTCCGAGCACAACTCGACGGTTCCTGGCCGTGTGGCCAGGCATTTGCGCAGCGCGTAGGCGTAATTGCGCAGAGACCCGACCGCAGAACGGGGGCGGTCGACACCCCAGATGCCATCTACCAGCTCTTCGGCCGACACCGTGCGCCCGCGGGCACAGGCCAGCATTACCAGCGCGGCTTGCTGCTGGGGCGGCATCGGCGAGGTGGGCACCCCATCCGAGATCAATTCGACCGGTCCGAGAACCGACAGTTGCCAAGAAATTGCGATCCACCTCATCGAGCCGCGGGCCGCTGCCGGGCGCGGAAGCTGCCGTTCTTCCCGTCATCGTTTCATGTCGGGTGTCCGAGCTGCGACTCAGCATGCACCGCTATCCCCGCGCGCGAGCGTCTCACATGCTCCGAGCCTCGCCGAGGCGTGTTCAGGCACTGCCGAACATGGACGGTGCCGGTGCGTTATAGCTGTCGCGATGCCACTGCCACTGCCCGTCGCGGTCATTCTGTTGCCAGTGACCGTTGGAGTTGTCGCAGTCGCTCCATTCCCAATTCCCGCGATTCTGCTGCCACATCATGTTTCCGGTGTGGTCGCAATCGTTCTGCCACCTACCGTCGTTGTTGTTGTAATCGGCAGGTGTCACTGTCGCGGCGTTTGCGGATACGGCGATCAAGCCGAATGGCATTGCCGCGAACGCCCCGGTGATGAGAAGTATGGCGAGTTTGCGGCCTGTGATGCCGCTGATTGACGTGATATTCATGTCGTTCGATCCTTGGTATCGATATCAGCGCGGTCTGCGAGTTCGGAACTACCCGAAACCCGGTGCCGTCCAGATGTTTTCGATGATTTTGTCATTGCCTCGCCGCAACGTGCGCGCGCGTCAGCTCGTGGCTGCCGCAGTGTCGTCGGCGCTTTGATATCTCCAGTAGACGCCACCTGCGCACTCATGTCAACACTGTAGGTCTACACAGCGTTGACAGCGTCTCGTCGAGGGCGTGTACTTGAGCTCTGCCGGGGTTCGATCCGGCGAGATGGGAACACTGAAATGAGCAACGACATGTTCGCGCAGAAAGCCAAGTCCAGAAAGGGCATGATCAAGAAGCTGTTCGGCAGAATCTCCGGAAACTCCCGTATGGAGACCAAAGGTCGCATCGATCAGGTTTCCGGCGACGTCGGACAGGCCGCCGACAAGGCGAAGAACGCCTTCAAACCCTGATCCGGATGCCCTTCCCTGCCGGGACCGGTCCAGCCCGGAAGGGCTTCATGAACACAAAGCAACCAGCGTGCCGGCTCGGGCCGGGCGCATGCCCGGCGAGCCGGATCGGACTCGTCTCGATCGATAACGGGACCGCGGTGCCGATGATCTGCCATGTGCTGCCCGGCGGCGACGTGGTTGTCACGGCCGCCTCGGGTCACGCCTGGGTGGAAGATGTCGCCGGGCATATCGTTCGGATCGAATTCACTGCATGCGACAGTGCGGACTGCCGACCGTTGGTGGTGAGCTCCGGTGACCGGGCAGTACGCGTTGTCGCGGTGGTCCATCGCCGTTGGTCCCTGCACACCGATATGCTGATAGCCACCGATCCGGTCAACAGTGCTGTGCGCGAGCAGGGTTCGTCACGAGACCCAGCGTCTGCCCGGCAATAGATCACTTCTCAACCCAGGCCGTTGGCGTATTTCCAGTGCACGAGCTTTTCTGGGGCGGATTGCAGCGGGGTCAGGTAGCGGCGGTAGAGGCGTTTACCCGAGCGCTCGGCGTCCGGATCGGGAGGAAGCGGGCGGATTTCGGAGATCAGGCCCACCATGCCGAGTTCGGAGGGCTCGCGTAGGGAGGTGCGTTCCACGGCGGCATATACCCCGGCGGGTAGGACCCAGGACCCGAAGCCCTGTTGCCGCTGGGCCTCTCGTTCGCGGTCATGCTGCAACCGCTCCTGCTGAAGCCACTGCTGCTGGTGATAATGCGGCTGCGGACTATGGTGCCCGATCGGACTGTGCCTCATCCCTCCGTGATGACGGCTCGAACCGCTACGCCCATCCGATATCGACGCGCGTAGGAGATCGATCCTCGGGACCGAGGCTCCTCACGACGTGCGTTCGCGCTCGGGGCAGTTGGAGCGCAGTGTTCAGACGATCGCGAGCACCGCAAGGAGATCGCGGGCTCGTTCGGCGGTGGTGGGCTGGCAGAGCACGTCGTAGTGGCCCGCGACGATCTGCATGGCCGAGGAGAAGTCACGTTTTCCCTTGGCGGCACTGTAGGGGAGCGCCGTGCGCATCAGGCCGAACGTGATACCCATCGTCAGGCCGAGCACCAGTGGGGCGAGAAACACGTGCGCGAGCATTCCGAGCAGGAGGCCGACGAACACGCCGACCCAGATCCCGGACATGACGCCACCGGCAAGCACTTTCGACCAGGTCAACCGGCCCAGGATCCGCTCGACCTGGATCAGGTCCCGGCCCACGATCGTCACATCTTCGACCGGAAATTCCTTGCGGGACAGGTATTCGACGGCGCGCTCGGCTTCGGCGTATGTCGGATACGAGCCGATCGGCCAGCCGGAGGGCTGCGTCGGCAGCCGCGGGATGGCCGGCGGCCGGTGTGGTGCGGAAGTGGTTGACATGATGGTCCTTTCGGTGCGGCGACTGCCGCTCGTGGGTCGGCCCTCGGTCAGCTCGATTCGTTGCCGACGATGGCCGACACGACCCTGAGGGTGCGGGCGACTATTCGCATGACATTTCCTCGATGGATTGTGCGCAAGACAGATATCCGGCTCGAGAAAATGGCCGGAAATAAGGATGGCAGAACCGAAATCCGGTGCCGGATCTGCTCGGGCACAAAATGTCCCGACAACTCGACCCTACTCTCACCGTGTGAACATTCCGGCTTCGTCAATACAGCACGCCATACCGATATCGAGACAAAGGCCTCTGGACGGCGGTGCTGCGCCGCTTCTATTGGCGAAAGCCGTTGTGACTCTACTCACTCCGGCTGCGGCCGAAGAAGGTGGCGAGCGCCCGAATCACCGCGGGCCGCTCAGCTGAGGGGACGTCCTTCAAGGCGTAGATGGTGATCGTGATGCGGGTGATCGTCCAGGCGCACGCGGTGATGACGGCGGTGGCCGTTCCGGCGTGAGTGATGTCGGCAAGCAGCGCCATGGCTTCTGGTTCCTTCTCTGCGTACTCCCAGAAGCGGCGTACGGACCGGTCGGTCCTCCCGCTTAACGTCAGTCAAGGAACCGCTGCCCCGGCTTGCCGGTAGCGGGTGGTGCCCGACCCCTCAGGCGCCACATCCTAAACGGTAGCGCGACGCGCTATGTAGCTCCAAGAATCGCAAAGGGGACTTGACCCAATTCGGCCGGCTTACTTCGGTCCACGGATGCGGGGTGTCGATGGCGCTGGGTCCGGCGCAGATACCGTGGCTGGGGGTGTCGTCGAAATCCCAGGCAGCGTAGGCCCTTACGAGGCGTCCATGAGGTCGGCGACGAGCACCTTGACCACGCGGGTGAACAGGCGCGCCGGTTCGGGTAGCGCGGTGGCCGTCGCGGCATCGACCACACGCGGATTGGCGAACTTGTGGGTGTGGCGGCGGAAGGTGGCGGTGCCGCCGCCGGCCGCGAGCAGGTTGCGCACCCAGTCGGCGCGGTCACCGTAGCCGAGCGGCACGATGAGCAGACCTGCACGCCGGAAACCGATGACCGGGGTGTCGTAGGCGCGGCCGGTCTTGCGGCCCGCATGATGAATCATGGTGTAGGGCGGCAGATTTCCGGCGGTGAGACCGGCAATGCGGTTGATGACCAGGCGGTTGAAACGTGGCAGCCACGCGGGCGCGAGGCCGTCGCCGGAGTCGCTGTCGCGGATCCAGCGCAACGGGCCGCGGCGCCACATCTCCGGTTCCGGCTCGATGCCGTGGGTCTTGAGCAGCATGGCCAGCATCTCGTAGTGACCCACCAGCATGCACAGATCCACTATTTGCGCCGCGGTCAAATGCTGAGTGAGGACTTCCCACGTGTCGTCGTGAATCATGCGATCGGAATGCAATTCGTCGACCGCGCGTAGCAGGTATCGCTGCTGGTCGGTCCACTCGGCAGCCTCGGAACCCTTGGCGACTCGTTCGACCGTCTCCACGGACAGACCGCTGAGGCGGGCCGCATAAACGTGGTGATGCCACTCGTAGCGGGCGCCCACGTTCCAGGCCGTCCGTAGCGTGGCGAGTTCACAGTCCACGCGCGACAGCGACGTGCCGGGCACCACGCGCGCGCCGAGCGGGATGTACCCCCAGAACAGGCCGCCACTGCGGCCCATGGCCTCGAGCACCTTGATCCGTCCACCGCCGCCCAGGAATCCACCCAGCCGGCCCACCAGCCAAGTGCCCGGCTCGGTGCGCCGCAGTGACCCGAGATCGGGAATCCGCTCCTCGACGGCAGCACGCCAATGCGTGGACGAGTCCGTCTTGGCGGCGACATCGGGCTTGACCTGCATGGCTTCCTCCCCAGAGACGGTTCGTGGCGACAGTGCCCGAACCATCGAATACTGCTGTGCGCCAGTCGTTCCGCAGCACCGCCAGGCAGTGCCGGGCGACTGTTATCGGTGATGCTAAAGGCCTCGTGAGGTGGCGGACATGATGCAGGCTGCCAAAACATTGACCCCGAGCGCCACCGCAGGCTGAATTCCAGTTCTGGGCATGGTTGTGTGATCGCTCCGCGATGGATTGTCAACGGAGACGTGATAACTGGCCATCTCCGACAGCGGCGCGGGGTCAGGGCCCCGTGAGTGCCGAGATCCTTCCCGTCCACTCGGGCCATCCGAGACAACAGCATCCGCCGCCGTGAGCAAGGGTGACCGAGAGATCGGTCCCAGCGGAACTGCGGGCATGACAAGCCCGAGGCGCCTGCCTACTGTTCGGTGGCACCCGGCTGATTGCCGCCGGCGGATAGAAAACGGATAAACACCATGGACTTCATTTCAGCGATCGCCGCCCTGTTCCCGGTGGCATCGACCGGCAGCTTCAACCCACTCTGCTGGGAATCCCCGTCGACGACTCCGATGGGTTGCGGCTCGGCCTAGCGCTGACTCGACCGACATGTGAAGCGGTCCGGCTCTTCTCCGAAGACCGGACCGCTTTTCGTCAGTAACAGGCCACGATCCGCGTTCAGAGGACGACGACGAGTTTGCCTGTAGCGCTATCGGATTCCATGTAGGCGTGGGCTTCTTGGATCTGATCGAGGTTGAAGAGGCGATGGACCGGCACCGTTACTGTTCCGGCGGCGACGGTATCGAGAAAGGATTGCAGGACGTCGGCGGGGAGGTCGCCGGCGTCACCGCCGTAGGCCGCGAGGCGGACGCCTCGGGGCAGGTAGGCGATGGGGTAGAAGTTTTCGACGGTCCACTGGTTGGACAGCATTCCGGTGAAGCAGACGACGCCGTGAATCCGGGTGGCGCGCAACGTGTCCGGCAGGGTCGGAGTGCCGATGAGTTCGAGGGCAGTATCTACACCGGCGGGGATGATTTCACGGACCTGCGGGGCGATTTCACCGGTATCGACGATGGTGTGGTCGACACCGATCTTGTGCAGGGCAGCGGTTTTGGCCGGGTTGCGGGTGGTGGCAAGGACCGTCATGCCGCGCTGCTTGGCGAGGATCGCGGTAGCCATGCCGACGGAGGACGTCCCGCCACGGATGAGAATCGACTGACCGGGCTGGGCGTCCAGGCCGACGGTCAGCGAGCCGTAGGAGGTTTGCAGCATCTCCGGAATCGCACCGAGGGTGGCCCAGTCCAGCTCACTGGTGAAGGGAATGACCTGGCTGACCGGCACGCAGGTGTATTCGGCATACCCACCGTCATAAGTGCGCCCCATCCCGCCCATCATCGCGGCCACCTGCCGCCCGACGGGCAGCTCACCGCCGGGACAGTCGGCGACGACACCGACGGCTTCGATACCCAGCACCCGGGGGAAAGTGACCCCTTGGGCCAAGCCCAGCCGAGTGTGCAGTTCGGATCGGTTGAGCCCGAAGGCTTTCACGCGAAGGAGGACTTGGCCGGGTTCCGGAGTCGGAACAGGCAGGGTGCGCAGGTGTAGCGCCTCGGGCGGGCCGGGGGCGTCCAGCACGACCGCGCGCATGGTATCCGGGTATTCGGGCATGGTGCACCTCTCCTGGTCGGTCCGAGTCCGCGCCGACCGGACCCGGCGCTGCCGCCCATGATCATCCCACGGTCGCCTGAGCAACCCGGTGAATCTGCCGCCGGGCTCGAGCCGCCACGGACGATTCTGTAGCGATCACCAGGGATTCACGGTGATCTGTTCTCGCAGTGCGCGTTTGCGGATCGTGCCGGATGGGTTGCGAGGGAATCGGTCAGACATAACTGCCCCCGAACAGCTGGCCGAAGACCTGATGAACCTGTCCCTGCACGGCCGCTACTGGGCAACAGGATTCGCCAGACCACGCACCCCCGACAACGAGTGAGTGAGACCCTCGCCGAGGCTGGGGGCAGTTGAGCGGCTCTCAGCTTTCATAGGTGGAGCGAATCGCGTCGAATGCTTCACGCTGTCTGCCCAATGTGCCGGTCATGATCGAAAACTGATTCGTCGCTGACGGCGATGCGGTGTCCTCGTTGTGGGACGAGATGGCAATCCCACAGACGAGAGAGAGGACGCCACAATGGTTTACGCAGGTCCCGTCGGAGTTCGAGCACCGTGGACCCAGCCGGAAATCCGCTACTACGGCGGCAGTTTCGAGCAGGTGCTCTCGGAGCAGGACACCGCGAGCGCGCTGACGGTCATGCGGGCCAAGGCCACCGCGGAAGGGGCGCCACCGTTGCACTATCACACCCGGGAGGACGAATTCTGGGTCATTCTGTCCGGACGGGTCCGCTTCTGGATCGGTGGATACTCCTTGACCGAATGCGTCATCACCGAGGCGGGTCCCAGTACATTCGTCTACGGCCCGCGCAACATTCCGCACACCTTTCAGGCCATCACCGAGGAGAGCGAAGTCCTGGTCGGTAATACGCCGGGCGCGATCGAGGGCTATTTCAAGGGCATCGGCGCGGCCGAGGCCCGAGAAGACGACAAGCATGTCGACTTCCTCGAAAGCTACGGAGTCACCATCGTCGGCCCGCCCCCGATCTGGTCCGACTGGAACTGATCCGCCAAAACCCTGAGGAGCATTGCGCGAGCCTCGATCCGCGTCGAGTCGATTGCATGGCCTCGGGAGTCCGCAGGACACCCGAGGCCCCGCGTTGGCTCGAATCTCACGCCCGCCGATAGCCGGCCAGGGTGGAATCGTCGACATCGGGCAGGTTGACGACGATATTGTCCGGAGTGCGGCAGGTCAGCCAGACCAGCATCTCGGTGGTGCTCATATTCACCTCGACGTGCGGCATGAACGGTGGGACGAATACGAAATCGCCTTCGCTCATATCGACATACTGTTCATAGTTCTCCCCGTAGTAGATGCGTGCCTTCCCGGTGAGGACATAGCCGCCGGTCTCGGCTTCGCCGTGGTGATGGGGCAGGGAACGGTAGCCGGGTTCATTGGTCACCTTGCCGTACCAGATCTTGGTCGCCGGGGTGTGCTGCGGGCTCACGCCCGAGATGCGTACCGCGCCACCGGACTGTGCCGTCTCGGTGTATTCCGCTCCGGTTTTGGTGACGATCGGGGCGACCTGGATGGTGGAGTCGCTGGTCATCATGATTCCTTTCCGTCCCGCGAGGCGGGCTCGATCTCACTGGGGGACAGGGTGATTCGATTGCGTAGCAGGCCGATGCCCTCGATTTCGGTCTCGACGACATCGCCGGCACGCAGGTAGCGTGGCGGATCTGCCGCGATGCCGACACCCCCGGGAGTGCCGGTCAACACGACGTCACCGGGACGCAGCACGGTGAACGCGGAGATGTACGACAGCAGCGTCGCCGGGTCGAAGACAAGGTCGTCGGTGACCCCGGTCTGCTCCTCGGTGCCGTTGACTCGGCAGACGATGCGGAGGCCATCGGCAGGGTCGGCCTCGTCGGGTGTCACCAGATCAGGACCCAGCGGAGTGGTGGCGTCGAATGCCTTGCCTTGCAACCACTGCGAAGTCCGCCGCTGCCAGCCGCGCACCGAGAAGTCGTTCGCGACGGTGTATCCGGCTATGGCTGCCCGCGCCGTGTCGCGATCGGCCCGGCGCAGGGTGGCGCCCACGACGATCGCGAGTTCGGCCTCCCAATCGAACAGCACTTCCTCGGCCGGGCCGGGTAGCACGATATCGGCATCCCAGGCGGTGAGGGTGTCGGCGAATTTCGCGAAGAGCGTGGGGAACTCGGGCGCGGATCGACCCATCTCGGCGATGTGGGCGCGGTAGTTGTGGCCGCAGCACACGATCTTGGCCGGCGCTGTCACTACGGGCGCCGACCGCCCGGGTGGCGGCTGCTCGCCGGTCAGTGGCCGGACCGAGCGCCAGTTCCGGTCCGAGAGCAGTGCGCCGACGTCCGGGGCCGTTGTCGCGTACCACTGCCCATCGTCACGGACTTCGGCACGACTGCCGTGGTCGTCGCGGAGAACTGTTCGCAAACGCATCGCTGGAGACTCCAGGAATTCGGCCGGGTTGCCCGCGGCGGCTTCGAACGTGACGAGCGCAAGCTCATATGTAGCGTTCTATTGACGCTGATGAATTTAACACCATACTCTGGTCCGAGCCACCCCGATTCCGTTCGGTTCGCCGCCCCGGTGGGTCCACGTGAGAAAGAGGCGATCATGCTCGTCGAACACATCAATCCGCCCGAGCTGGCAAAGCCCTCCGGGTTCGCCCACGCCACGCGGTATCGCGACATTGTTCATCTGGCAGGCCAGACGGCCCTGACACCCGAGGGGACGATCGTCGAGGGCGGGATCGTCGCTCAGTTCCGGCAGGCGCTGGCCAATGTGATCGCGGCGCTCGAGGCCGCGGGTGGAAAGCCGCAGAATCTGCTGTCGGTGACCATCTATCTGCTGGACATTCCCGGCTATCAGGCAAACGCCAAGGAAATCGGCCGGCTCTGGCGTGAGTCGGTCGGCGAGGTGTACCCGGCGATGGCCGGCATCGGCGTCACCGCGCTCTGGCAACCCGAAGCGCTCGTGGAGATTCAGGCCGTCGCCGCGCTGGGCTCCGAACAGGCCTGATGTCACCGGCTCGGTGCGGCCTCGGAACGCGGCGCGACATCGACGGCGCTCAGCTGGAATTGATCAGAATATATTGGCCTCACCAGTTCGAAAGGGCCGAGCGTGATGCTCACACCCTCCGCGCACAAAGACACCTTCTGCCGGGACAATCTCCCGCCCGAAGCCGACTGGCCCGATCTGGTCTTCGACCTGCCAGGGTTGCGCTATCCCGATCGACTCAACTGCGCGAGCGCCTTGCTCGATGCGACGATAGCGGTCCACGGCCGGGCCAGGCCTTGCCTGCACTCCGAGTCCGAAACCTGGACCTACGGCGATCTTCTCGACCGTGCGAACCAGATTGCGCAGGTGCTGGCCGACGATTACGGCCTGGTTCCCGGGAACCGTGTGCTGTTGCGCAGTCCCAATACCCCGTGGCTGGTCGCCTGCTGGTTCGGTGTCGTCAAGGCGGGCGGGGTGGTGGTGACCACCATGCCGCTGCTGCGCGCCCCCGAACTGACCAAACTGATCGAGCTGACCCACCCGGCGCTGGCCGTATGTGATCACCGGCTGCTCGACGAACTGTCCGCGGCCGACACGGCCTTGCGTATCGTCGCGGTCGGCGGGCCGTGTGACGACGACCTGATCCGCAGGGCGGCGGCGAAACCGGTCGGTTACGCCGACGTGCGGACCAGTGCCGACGACGTGGCTCTGCTTGCGCCGACTTCGGGTACGACCGGAATGCCGAAGGTCGCCATGCACTTCCACCGCGACGTGCTGGCCATTGCCGACACCTTCTCCGCGCATGTGCTGCGACCCCACGACGCTGATGTCTTCATCGGAACACCGCCTTTGGCCTTCACCTTCGGCCTCGGTGGGCTGGTGATGTTCCCGCTGTCCGTCGGCGCGTCGGTCGTGCTGTTGGAGAGACCCGATTCGGATGCGCTCGTCGCCGCGATCGAGAAGTTTTCGGTGACAGTGCTTTTCACTGCGCCGACCGCCTACCGGCTTTTGATCAAGCGCGACGATCCGGAGCGCCTGAAATCTCTGCGTCGGTGCGTTTCG
Source organism: Nocardia sp. NPDC088792 (assembly GCF_044750615.1). Taxonomy (NCBI): domain Bacteria; kingdom Bacillati; phylum Actinomycetota; class Actinomycetes; order Mycobacteriales; family Nocardiaceae; genus Nocardia; species Nocardia sp. NPDC088792. The sequence continues at coordinate 1,242,425 of NZ_JBIVKC010000003.1, read as the reverse complement.
GCCGGTGAGCATCTGCCTGAGGCCGTTTTCGAGCGGTTTCACGAACGGACCGGGCTGAAGATCATCAATGGTCTCGGCGGCACCGAGTTGCTTCATGTCTTCATCTCGGCGGCCGACGACGATATCCGCCCCGGCTCCACCGGCAGGGTCGTGCCCGGATTCCGCGCCCAGATCCAGGACGACGACGGCAGTCCGGTGCCGGATGGCACTCCCGGCCGACTCGCGGTGCAGGGACCGACCGGGTGCCGGTATCTGGCCGATCCCCGTCAGCGTCAGTATGTACGCAATGGCTGGAACCTGACCGGCGACACCTACACTCGCGACGCCGACGGCTATTTCTGGTACCACGCCCGCAGCGACGACATGATCGTCTCGGCCGGGTACAACATCGGTGCGCCGGAGGTCGAGGCGGTCCTCGACCAGCACCCGGATGTGGTCGAGAGCGCCGTGATCGGGGTTCCCGATGCGGACCGCGGCATGATCGTCCACGCGGCGGTGGTGCTCCGGCCGGGCGTCGCAGACGACGCGGCGAAGGCTCGGGAGCTGCAGGACTTCGCCAAAAGTACTGCGGCACCGTACAAATACCCGCGCAGTATCGAATTCGTCGACAGTCTGCCCCGCAATCCCAGCGGCAAGCTACAGCGGTTCAAGGTGCGCGAGAACTGGGACAAGCGATGACCGGCATCGGCTCGGCCGAGTCCGACCGGCAGCCAACCGAATTCGACCCGACTTCGACCCGAAGGGTGTGAGGCTTTCATGCGTATCGCCGTCATCGGCGGAGGGCCCGCGGGGCTGTACTTCTCCGCCTTGATGAAACAACTCGACCCCACCCACGACATCACCATCTGGGAGCGCAATGCCCCCGACGACACCTTCGGATTCGGTGTGGTCTTCTCCGACGAGACCCTCGGCGGCATCGAGCATGCCGACGAGGAGATCTATCGTGCGATGAGCGAGCAATTCGCCCGCTGGAGCGACATCGATATCCACTACCGTGGTGAGGTCCGCACCTCCGGCGGCCAGGGGTTCGCGGCGATGAGCCGCAAGAAGTTGCTGCGTATCCTCCAGCGGCGATGCGCGGATCTGGGTATCACCATCCACTTCCGCACGCTCGCCCCGGATGTGGAGGAGTTGTCCGCCACCCACGATCTCGTGCTTGCCGCCGATGGTCTCAACTCCGTGGTGCGGACCCGTTTCGCGGAGGTGTTCGCCCCGGATCTGGATCGGCGGCACAACAAGTACATGTGGCTGGGCACAGACCGGGTGTTCGAGGCATTCGAATTCTTCATCAAGCACACGCCGTACGGGGTCATGCAGGTACACGGCTATCCGCTCAGTGCCGAGCAGAGCACATTCATCGTGGAGATGCACGAATCCGTCTGGCGGAACGCCGGTTTCGACGCCTTCGCCGACCGCGTGTTCTTGCCCGGCGAGAACGACGAGAAGTCCGTCGCGCTCCTGGCGGAGATCTTCGCCGACGAGTTGGACGGCCACGGTCTGCAGGCCAACAACTCGCGGTGGATCGAATTCACCACGGTCCGCAACCGGACGTGGCGGCACGGCAATGTCGTGCTGATGGGCGATGCCGCCCATACCGCGCACTTCTCCATCGGCTCGGGCACGAAGCTGGCCATGGAAGATGCCCTCGCGCTCGCCGCCTGTCTGCACGAAAACGACTCCGTTGCAACGGGTCTGGAAAAGTACGAGGAGGAGCGACGGCCGGTCGTGGAGTCCGTTCAACGGGCAGCCCAGGCCAGCCTGGAATGGTTCGAAGCAATCGGCAGCTACACCGATCAAGCGCCGGACCAGTTCGCCTTCAATCTCCTCACGCGCAGCCGCCGCATCACCTACGACAATTTGCGGCTGCGCGACAACGGATTCGTGAATCGGATCGACGGGTGGTACCTCTCGATCCAGGACGATACGCCACGGGCCGCGGCCGTGATCGGCGACGACACTCGTCCGCCGATGTTCTATCCCTTGCGGCTCAAGGGAATCGAGCTACCCAACCGGATCGTTGTCTCGCCGATGGACATGTACTGCGCCGTCGACGGGGTGCCCACCGATTTCCACCTGGTGCATCTCGGCGGCAAAGCGCTCGGCGGTGCCGGGCTGGTGATGACCGAGATGGTGTGTGTGTCGCCGGAGGGGCGCATCACGCCCGGGTGCGCGGGGCTGTACACCACCGAGCAAGAGCGGGCGTGGGCGCGGGTCGTGGACTTCGTACACGACAATTCCCGCTCGAAGATCGGTGTGCAACTGGGGCATTCCGGCCGCAAGGGCGCTACCAAGGTCATGTGGGAGGGCATCGACGACCCGCTGGACACCGGCGGCTGGGACACCGTCGCCCCGTCGGCGATCCCGTACGGACCCGACAGCCGCACTCCGCGCGAGATCACGTGCGAGGAGATGGACGAGATGGCCGAACAGTTCGCCCGGTCGGGCCGGGCAGCCGCCCGTGCCGGGTTCGATCTGCTCGAACTGCACTGTGCGCATGGATATCTGCTGTCTTCCTTCCTCTCCCCGCTGGCCAATCAACGCACCGATGACTTCGGCGGCTCACTCGAGAACCGCTTACGCTTCCCGCTGCGCGTCTTCGATGCGATCCGAGCTTTCTGGCCAGCGGATCGGCCACTGTCGGTGCGCATTTCGGCCACCGACTGGGCCGAGGGCGGTAACACCGTCGACGACGCGGTCGAGATCGCTCGGGCATTCGCCGAACACGGAGTCGATGTGTTGCACGTGTCCTCCGGCCAGGTGGTCAAGCATGAGAAGCCGGCGTTCGGGCGCAGCTATCAGACACCGTTCGCGGACCGGATCCGGCAGGAGGTCGGTGTGCCGCACGGCATCTCGGTGGTGGCGGTCGGCGCCATCTCCTCCTACGACGATGTCAATTCGGTCCTGCTCGCCGGGCGTGCCGACCTGGTGGCGATCGGCCGTGCTCATCTTTGGGATCCGCAGTGGACACTGCATGCCGCGGTGGATCAGCAGTATGTCGGCGAGGCGGCGGAATGGCCCGCGCCCTTCCGTGCTGGTAACCGCAAACCGCCCAACGGCCGCACCGACGGTCCGCCCCCGCGTCTTCAGCTGATCCGCGCTGCCGAAGGCGCAACGTCCCTCCAGCGGCGCTGGCAGCCGCCGGACATCAGTGTGCCGATTTCGACAGTGTAGATTCTTTGTGACGATCGAAATGCTGACACTATATAACTGCTCCCGCAGCTCGTACCTGCGGGCCACGCTCCGAACGGATGGATCGATGCAGACCGAAACCCCGACCACATCCACGATCTTCACCGCGGCGGTCACGCTGACACCGACCGAGCCCCAGCACTTCGATGTGGCCTTCGACGCCACCACTCAGCCATGTCCATGGCCCAAGGCCTATGGAGGCGATCTGGTGGCCCAGGCCGCCGCGTCGGCGATGCGGTCCGTGACCGATGGCAAGACGCTGCATTCGATGCACAGTTACTTCCTCCGCCCCGCGGATATCGGGGCGGTAGTTCGCTACGAGGTGGAGTTGCTGCGAGATGGACGCGGCTACAGCACCCGCCAGGTTCGGGGATACCAGAACGATCGGCCGGTCTACGTCTGTCTGGCAAACTTCGCCGCCGGCGAATCCGGCGGCACCTTCGCCGGGCACATCGCGACTCCCGTCCCCGATCCGGACGAGTTGCCCAGCTCCGCGCGCTATCTCGCCGACCGTCACGACGGGACCATGACCGAGGAGTCGAAAGCCTATTGGTCCGCAGGCCGAAGCTTCGACATGCGCCACGTACCGGGCCCGGTCTATCTGACGGTCGAAGGAAAGCGGGCACCGCACCAGGCGGTGTGGGTGAAACCTTTCGACCCGCTGCGACCGGTCGACGGTCTCACCGATACCCAACGCGACCTCGCCGCCCTCGCCTACGTCTGTGACTACACCATCCTCGAACCCGTCCTGCGCGTGCTCGACCTGCCATGGGCCCGGCCCGGCCTGGTCACCGCCAGCCTCGACCACGCGATGTGGTTTCACCGCCCCGGCCGGGTCGGCGACTGGCTGCTCTACGTGCAGGAAGCAGTTGCCGCGGACGCCGGGCGCGGCGTCGGAATCGGTCGCTTCTATGACCGCGACCAGCGTCACCTGGCAACTGTCTTGCAGGAGGGAATGATTCGCGCCTCGTGATTCAAGGGACGTATGGTGCAAACATGACGACAGAGCTGGAAGTGGTGCCGAATGCGCGCGGACGAGAAGCTCGCCTCGCTCAGTTGATCATCACCATCTTCGGTCTGTGTGCGCGTGCCGAGGGCAACTGGCTGTCCACGGCGTCGGTTGTCGCGCTGATGGCAGATCTGGGTGTCGATGCCCAGGCGGTCCGATCCTCCATATCGCGGCTCAAGCGTCGCGGCGTGCTGGTGAGCGAGCAGAACGCCGGTGCGATCGGATACTCCCTTTCGGAATCGACGCTCGAGGTGTTGGCCGAAGGCGATGTGAGAATCTTCCATCGCGTCAGGGCATCCGAGGAGGACGGTTGGATCCTGGTCGTTTTCTCCGTGCCCGAGTCGGAGCGCGAGAAGCGCCACGCGCTCCGATCGAGCCTGACCCAGCTCGGCTTCGGCACCGCGGCACCGGGAGTCTGGGTCGGCCCGGGAACGCTGGTCCGGGAGACCCGTCAGATGCTGGACCGTCGCGAGTTGTCCGGCTACGTAGACATGTTCACCGGCCGTCACCTCGGATTCGGTGACGTACGTGCAAAGGTGCGTCAATGGTGGAATCTGCCTGAGCTCGCCCAGCTGTACACCGACTTCCTGCAGCGATATCGACCCGTCCTCTATCAGGTGACCGCGACGAATATCGCCCCGCAGGAAGCGTTTCAGCTCTATGTCCCGATGCTGACCGAATGGCGCCGGCTGCCGTACCGCGATCCCGGTCTCCCATTGTCGCTACTGCCCCCGGCTTGGAACGGGGAGGCCGCCGGTACCTTGTTCGACGAACTGAACGAGGCCCTCGCCATACTGGCCCAGAAGCACGCACTGGCCGTAATTCATGGGCAGCGCGGAAAGAAGCGGGGCCCGGCGCGCAAGGAGGGCTGAGCCCCGACACCGGTCGATCCGGATGTTGGGCTGCCGCATCACAACCGGACGCAAAGCCGGCCGGACACTGTCGCCGTCCTGGGTGCTCGCGCCGGTCGCCAGCGCAACCAGCAGCAGGCTCGAACAGTCGACGATTCGTGGCGTCTGTGGCCGGCCATTTTCCTCCCTGCGTCGAAACCGGGTGGCGCTGCCGACAGTTCGGCGGTGCGGCTGACGGTGTGACGACAGCAGAATGCCTACAGATGCCAGGTATTCAGCACTCGCTCCAGCCCATGGCGGAGGGGAGTCAGGTCGTCGGGTGCGCGTGTGAATCGATCGAAGATCAGACCGTCGAGCAGTGCGACGATGATGCGGGCGTCGTGATCGGGGTCGTCGGAACCGGCCGCCACGGCGATCGGCCTGACCGCACGCCACATCGCGGCGGCGCCGCTGCTGACGGCGGCTCGAACCGCAGGATTTCGGGTGCCTTCCAGTAGTACCTCGTACCTTGCGATTTGGTGGATCGGGTCACTGTCGATCCATTCGACGAGAGCTTGCTGAAGCGAGTCGTAGTCCGGCTCAGGCGAGCGGCTAGCCAGTACCAGCATCAGCTCGTGCATGAGGTCGGTCAGGCGCTTCTCGTCGAGTTCGGCGAGGCGCTCGACTGCGGCTACCACCAGATCGCTGCGGGTACCGAAGTAGTAGGTGACAGCCCCATGCGGTACGCCGGCGGCCTCTTGCACCGACCGATGTGTGACCGCTGCGAGGCCCTTCGTGCCGATCACCTGTATTGCGGCATCGAGCAGGCGGGCACGGCGGTCGATGACATCTGAACTCTGTCGCATGAGGTCAGTATCCCATCCACTCTTGACAGCCTGAGTAAGGAGGGCTACAACTGTAGCAATATCTACTACAGTTGTAGCAAAGCGGGCTGGGCGATAAAGGAGTATCAATGGCGATACCGCAGAGGATCTTGATTGTCGGTGGCGGGATTGCCGGATTGACGTTTGCGGCCGCTTTGCAGCGGCACGGCGCTTCCGCCGATGTGATCGACCTCGCGCCTGAATGGCGCCCGGTTGGTTCTGGAATTGCGATCGGATTCAACGGCGTTCTGGCGTTGAACTCTATTGGATTGGGGAGTGCGGTCCAGGAGCGTGGGGTTCCGCTCAACAGCGTCGCTCTTCTGGACTCCGATGGCAACCGCATGAACGGATTCCGGTTCGATTCCGTGACGGACGTGTACGGAGCTTCGACAACCGGGATACACCGCGGGGCCCTGCATGACGTTCTCGTCGGCTCGCTCGGGAATAGTCCGCGACTCGGGACTACCGTGACCGCATTGAGGGAGATCGCCGAGGGTGTGGTTGCAGAATTCAGCGACGGGACCAGCGCGGAGTACGACCTCGTCGTCGGGGCGGACGGGCGAAATTCAAAGGTCAGGAAACTGGTTTTTGGAGAGATTGATCGCCAATATGTAGGATACTGCGCTATTAGAGTGGTTATCCCGCGGCCGCTGGGGTTCGAAGGCATGTGCGAACTCTGGGGTAGTGGTCGCAGAATGGGGATACTTCCAATTGGTGAAGATCTGCTGTATTCGTACTCTACGTTTCTCTCGGCTCGAGGTGCTGTGCGGGATCCGTCGGAGAATGTGAATCTACTGCGTGAGCTGTTCGGCGATTTCCAAGGACCGGCCAGATATGTCGTGGATTCGAATCCGGATGAGGATTCGATTCATTACGGCGATATCGAAGAGGTAATCCTTCCCCGGTGGATCTCGGGGCGAGTGGTCCTGATCGGGGACGCCGCGCACGCCATGTCCCCAGACCTCGGGCAGGGCGGTTCCATGGCAATCGAGGATGCGATCACGCTGGCTCGAATTCTGGTCGACTCGACTGAAATTGCGGGCGCGTTACATCGCTTCCAGGCCAGCAGGTACAAACGGGTCCGGAACATGCAGCGTAAATCTCGTCAGTATGGATGGATAGTTCACAGGCGCACCGCACCTGCTCTTGCCGTACGTCGAACTGTTGTCGAGAGGCTCGCATCGGAGCACCTCGCACGCACCACGGTTGCCGACTTGATAAATCCGGTAGCCTGAATTCTATTAGGAATAGCGATGATCATCGAACTTGCCGAGGATGTATACCAAATTTACGGATATCCAAAGTGCTCTATCAATTCCTACGTAATAGACGGCATTCTGGTCGATGCCGGAACCAGGTACAGTGGCCGGCGCATACTACGTGATATAGCGCAATTGGACATTCGGGCGCACGCGGTAACGCATGCACATCCCGATCACTTCGGTGCAAGTAGGCGAATTTGCCAGGAATTGGGAGTCCCTTTATGGGTCGGTCACGCTGATGCTGCAGCGGTCGAGACGCTCGGGCTGATGTACGACCGACTCCCGGATCATCCTGCTCCTCGGATATTGAGCCGCTTGCAGGGCGGTCCGCCGGCGGCGGTCGACAAGCGGCTTCGTGAGGGTGATCGAGTCGGGAGTTTCGAGGTCCTCGAAGTTCCGGGGCACACAGTTGGCCACCTGGCGTTCTGGCGCGAGTCGGACCGAACGCTTCTGCTCGGCGATGTTGCGAGTGGCCACCATCCGTTCACGGGAGCCCGCGGATTGCGGGAACCGTTCGAGTTCTTGACGGCGGATCCACGAGGCAATCGGAAGTCCATTGCCAGACTCGCCGGGCTCGGTCCGGATTTGGTCTGCTTCGGGCACGGGCCGGTATTGCGTGACGCCGACAAGTTCGCCGATTTTGCGGCCGCCCTCCAATAGCAGGAAAGAATTATTCGCAGGGAAGTAGGTTGTGACGTTGAATATCCAAGAGATGAACAAGGATGTAGTGGTGCGCCTCATGGAGGCATTTTCTGTCGCAAACCACGGATTGCTCGACTCTCTCATGTCGGACGACTATATCCAGCATAATCCGACTCCCAACGGTCGAGAGCCGGTCAAGCGTATGGCGGACATCCTCCGGACTGCATTTCCCGATGGCCGAATGGTGATCAACGATATTGTTGCCGAGGGCGATAAAGTTGTGGCCAGGATTTCGATGAAAGGTACGCACACGGGACCACTCATCGGTATACCTCCTACCGGCAAGCATGTCGAAATGACTTCGATTGATATCTGGCGGATGGAGGACGGAATCTGTGTAGAGCACTGGGACGAGATCGACCGGGTTGGTCTGCTCCGTCAAATTGGCCTGAAGGCTGTTATCCGCGCAGTCCTGAAGAGCGACAGCCGCCGCCAGATACTCTCTTTCGCACGTGAGCAAGGGATCATGCGTCACTGAAACGGAACTGGATTGCACGGGTATTCATTATCGAGAAATACAAGAGAGGTCGAACATGAACTTTCCTGGTCCCATCCGGACATCCAGCGGAGCGCTCCTTCCCTTTGTCGCCCTGCCTCAGACGGAGATTCTGACAGTAAACGTCAGCGGAACACCGCTGATCAAGAATGCCCTAGGCCCGGGGGTGCATTTCCAGCCGCTGCGCCTGGACGTGGAAGCCGGTGTATGGCTGGTACTGGCGACCTTTTCGCCCGGAGCTGTGATCCCGCTCCACTATCACACCGGTATTGCTGAGGTATATACACTGTCGGGCAAGTGGTATTATCTCGAATATCCGGAACAGCCACAAACAGCCGGCTCCTACCTTTTCGAGCCCGGAGCCTCCACGCATACCTTCGTCTGCCCTGAGTCGAACACCGAGGATACAGTTATCCTCGTGCGTGTCGAGGGCGCCAATATCAATTTCTCCGAGGATGGAAGCTACCACTCGATCCTTGATGCCGCGGCGCTCCGTTATCTGACTGCGGAACTGGCCGAGGCTCAGGGTTTGGGACCCGTGGACTTCATCTCAGGGGGTACCGCCGAGAATGCCCTGAAATAGGGAGCCGATAGTAACCTCGATTTCGCGCCGGGCCTTCGGTCCGGCGCGATCGGGTTCAGTTTCGGAGCGCTGTTCAGTGCAGGCGTACGAGTGGGAGCAGGACACGCCGCGCGTAGTCGCGGGCGGCCTCTTCGGAATCGAGAGGCTGGTTCATGCGCGGTGTGAGGATGAGTGACTGGCAGAGCCGGACCAGTATCTCGGCGGTTTCGTAGGGGTCGAGGTCGGTGAGACCGTTTCCGGAGCGTACGTAGGACCTGATATGTTGCGCCAAATAGTCTGTGGCCCATTGCACTCCGGGTGTGGCGCCGGTGGTGATGGCGGGTAGTACGGTCTCGGGCTCGGTCTCCAGAAGTCTGCCCAGCAGTGGGTGGGTATGGAAGAACCAGTAGATCGTGACGAAGCCCTCGACCAGCTTCTCCTCTGCGGATTCGAACCGTGCCACGCGCTGGTCGCCCTTCGAGCGTGCGCTGCGCTCCGCGGCAGCGGATCGGCTGGTGTTCCAGAACGCCTACACCCCGATCACCGGCGAGGAGCTCTCCGATGCGCAACGACAGTCGTTCTACGACTTCCTGCTCGAGAAGTTCGCCTATCTTCGACTGCCGGGCAAGAATTCTCAGTTGCCGGACCGCTACGAGGATCTGATCAGCTACTACGACGAGCTGATCAACCGCAAGGGGGAGTCGAACATCGCCGTCGAAAGCGCGGTGAACACGCTGCTGCACGCACCGCTGCCGCCCTTCCTCCCCGCGACGGCCAAGCCGGTCTGGACCCCGCTGGCACGCGTCGCAGGTCAGGTCGCCGCCGTCTGCTCCTTCGGCATAATGCACCCGAAAACCCGTGAGCTGACCGGCTTCCGGTGGACCCGCCGCCACGATCTCGCGTTCGGTGTCGCCACCAGAGTGCTACCGATCGCGTACTCGAAACTCCCGCCCCGCCCGACCCTGAGCCCGATGGCCTACCACCGGTGGCGCTACGAGAAACACGCCGCGCTCTACCGCTCCGCAGCCCTGCAGTCCTTCGCCCCGGCCTGATGGCCCGGGTCGGGTAGTGCACCCGGGACAGCGAGGGCGAGAACGAGCGGAGTCGCACCGACACCGGCGATGACGAAACCCGGTGGCGTGATGGACATGTGGCTGGTCGAGGACGGCAGTGTGATTGCGATGGCGGTAGCAGCCTGGCAGTGACCGTGGCAACCGCGGAAGCATCGCCACCGCCCCCGTCGTCGACCTTTTGCGGCTGATCAAACTGCATCCCCGACAACTGCGTTGTTGATCTGCACTGAAATCGTGAGGCTTTGTCCCTGAGTAGCGAACGAGGAGCATCCTTGACGTAATGATTGAGTCATCTTATTGTTGCGTCATGCTGTTCCCTACGCCGTCGCTAGCCGCCGCAGATGTCCGCGTCCTCGCTGACGTGGATCGGATGCGTGACGAACTACGCCATGAACTGCAGGCTAAACCCGGTAAGTGGGCAGGGGGACTGCGCAAGTTCCTCACCGCGGATGCGGTTGCCGCGTCGAACTCGATCGAGGGATTCAAGGTCTCCACCGTCGACGTGGAAGATCTGATCGCAGGAGAACGGGACGTCGAGGTTTCCGAGGAAAACAAGGCCGAGACGCTTGCCTATGAGCGGATGATGACCTATCTGCAAACGCTCCACGATGTCGACGACTTCGCCTACAGCAAAGGCTTTCTCAACGCGCTGCACTGGATGCTGCAGGGCCATCGGCACACCGAACGTCGCCCGGCCGGACAGTGGCGGCCTGGCCCCGTGTACGTGACCGACGCTCGCGACCCGAGTATTGCTGCCTATACCGCCCCTGATGCCGATCAAGTGCCGACATTGATGGGAGAACTTGTCGACTGGCTCAACACCGATGACGGCACACATCCACTCGTGCGCGCGGCAATGGCACACCTGCACCTTGTATCAGTTCACCCCTGGGCCGACGGCAACGGACGCATGTCCCGCTCGCTGCAGACGCTGATGATCGCCCGCGAAGGCGTTCTCTCCCCGGAGTTTTCATCGATCGAATCATGGCTCGGCAGGCCCGGAAACATGTGGGAGTACTACCAGGTGCTGGGCCGGCGGGGGAGCGCCTATCGGCCGGATCAGGATGTGTCCGAATGGATTCGATTCAATCTGACCGCCTATCACCAGCAGGCGCAAACCGTGCATGCCCGATGGGTTCGATCGGGTGCGGTGTGGGCGGAGCTCGACCAGTATGTCGGAGGAATGCGCCTGGATGAACGTGTCGTCAGCGCATTGCACGATGTAGCGATGTCGGGCAGGGTTCGCCGGACCCGTTACGAACAATCGGAAGGGTTGAGCATGCAACAAGCGCAGCGCGATCTACGCGATCTTGTTGCGCTCCGCGTGCTCGAGCCAGTTGGCAAGACCCGAGCCCGCTTCTACACCGCCGGCGCAGCCTACCCGGCAGCGGCGTTGGATATCGCTCATACTCCAACGACCCTCGATGATCCTTACGAGCGGTAGAGGGCCGGCTCTGGATCTGTGGTCTGCTCAACCCGGGTGATCGGTGCGGCCGGGGGTCCGGCAAACCGCCCGGGACGGCGAGGGTGAGGGTGAGCAGGGCCGCACCGATGCCGGCGATGACGAAACCCAGTGGCGTGATGGACATGTGGGCGGTCGAGGATAGCAGTGTGATCACGATGGAGGCCAGGTTGGCGCATTGAGGATGTTCTGGTTGCCGATGTTGTTGAAGCCGTTGGGGATTCCGAGGAGCGCTGAGATGCCGAGTAGGGCGAGCAAGGAAGCGGAGGCGCCGCTGGTGGGCGCCGTGCCCTCGCGCTGCGTAAGTGAAAGCCGCTGTGATAGAAGCGATTACATCCGATTCGATCCAGAATCACTGTCGGGTCCGAAGGTTCGCTCATAGATGTCTATGGCGTGGCTCGATGTCGCTGGCGCACCGGGTTCCAGGCGGAAGGTTCGCGAACCGTCGGATAGCCGCTGCGCGCGAAGGAACAGGTCGGTTGCTCGCCGGTGCTGGGACAGTGCGGACGCGAAATCGTACAGGTGCGTCACCACAAGCACTTTCACGCCCGAGTCGAGGAGGGCCTGCGTGATCGGGGCCAGGATTTCGGTGGCCTCTCGCTCACTCGTGGAGGCGAACGGTTCGTTCCACAGCACCATGGATGCCGGGTTTATCCGATTCGTCAGGTCGTGCATACGCACGAGCTCCTCCTCGAGCCTGCCGTAGGTCATCGAGGAGTCGTCCTGGATACGGAAATGGGTGAAGATTCCGTCCCTGATGTCTGCTTCATAGGCTTCGGCAACGACGAACATGCCCGCCTGCATCATGATCTGAGCGGTACCTAGACTGCGTAGGAAAGTAGACTTGCCGCCGCTGTTGGCGCCCATGATGACGGTCAGCAGCTTGCCCCGGCCGTCGATCGAGTTCCCCACGACCGTCGGCGTCGTTGACAAGCACAGCGCGGGGTCTCGCAACGAGCGGAAGGTGAAAGACGCGCCACTGCCTTGCGCTAGAGCATGCGGGAAACACACGGCATACCCGTCACCTTGTAGCCGGCGGGAGAGGTGCACGCAACCGACGAGGAAAGCCAGTTCGGTACGCAGAGCTTGGAAGAAGTCGACGATCGCATCGGTGGCATGGGCGACGACGTCGGCGACGCGATCGAGGCTGTTTCCGGCGAGGCGCCAGATGAACTTCTTGGCGCTCTCGTCGGTGTCGGAGACCTTCACGACGTGACGCTCCCGGCTGCCGAACAGGGATTGCCGGCCTGGAGGATGCTTCAGTGGCTGGTGCAGTACGGGGTTTGTAATCCGGCCGTCGGAGCCGAGTTCTGCGGTGATCTCGTAACCGTGTTCGAACTGAAGGATGTGGAGGTGGTGTTCGACTTCGGCCAGATACTCTTCCCCGAAGGTGCCGGTGAGCCTTTCGCCCAATCTTGCGAATCCCTCGGAGGTGAAGTGCGAGGAATACGGTTCGTAGGTGGATCGCAGCAGCCGCAAGAAGCCGATGAGCTTGGTGAGTGGCTCGAGGGATAGGTACAGCTTTCCCCGTGCGCCGCGATCGTGGCCGACCATCCACCGTCGTGCGCCGGCAGCTTCGGTCGCGATGGCGTAAAGCTCTTGCAGCAGTTCCGGATTCGCGCAGCTGTCGATCACCACCCGCTGCCGGTACGCGATGGCATCGGGATCGTTCAAGGATCTCGGAACCAGGTCGGTGACGACGGTGCGGATGAACTCGTCCCCGGCTGCCATCGCACCGTACATGGTGGACAGTTCGAGATCGTCGGCGACGGTTCCGCCGTTCTCCCTGACCTGGGACAGACCCCACCCGTCCGGACCGAGGAGATTCACCCTCACCGTGCCACTCTCCCGACAATGGCGTCATAGGACAGGTCGAACTGATCTGCCAGGGCCATCGCATACGCCCGGCCGTCGGCCGGTTTTCGTTCCAGCCGGAACGTCCGCAGCGTCGCGTCGCCGCCGATGCCGGCAACCATGCTCACGACGCCGTCCAGCCCCGATAGTTCGTCGAGGAACGTCACGAAGACCGCGATGGATTTCCGCTCCGATATTTTTTGCAGGACTTGCCGGCCGATATACAGGGCGTCCACCGTTGTGGTGGAACTGAAACTCTCGTTCAGAATGATGATCGTTCGCTCGGTCGAGTGGTCGAGAGTTTCTTTGATCGCCGTGAGCTCGCTCTGGAGTTTTCCTGCCGCGTCGGACGCTTGCTCACGTCGCTCGAAGTGGGAAAATACTCCGTCGGTGAGCATCATTCTCGCTCGATTCGCCGGAACGGGACAGCCGAGGGTGGCGAGATACGCTACTTGGCCGAACGTTCGGGCGAAGGTGGTCTTGCCGCCTTGGTTCGGGCCGGTCACCACGATGATGCGTTCATTTCCGGCAAGGTGATAGTCATTGGTGACAGGCACCTCACCTTGCCCGATGCACTTCAACGCGAGCGCCAAATCGTACGCACCGTGTACTCGGATGCCGTCGAATGAATCGGTGACCTCGGGAAGGCAGAACTCCATGCCATGTGCTGACAATTTGTCGACCAGGCGCAGATAGGAAAAGTAGAATTGAAGCTCGCTCCCGACACGATCGATCACCGGATCCATGAAGTCACTGTAGGAATTCGAGTGCTCCATCATCCGGTGAAACGGAAGCGGAAATAATCGAACCAGCTCGTCGAGAACGAGCTCTTCGACCGGATGCACGCTCGCGGACCACGGAACGCTGTCCTGGGCAGCGGGCGCCCAGCCGTGCGTGAACGGCTGGAACAACCCCTCGACGGTCGCGGCGTAATCGGGCGCTCCACTGGCCTTCACCACCACTATCCGATGATCGTCGAACCGCATCGAGTAACGGATCTCCCCGAAGTCGGCAAGTGCCGCTTCACATCCCGAGACGAGCCCGGTGAACGCGGCCCGAGTGACGTAGGCGTTCAAGTAGTCCCGCCACGACGCCAGTCCCCGCGACTCGAGGACAATGCCATTCAGACCCTGATGCAGCGAAAGTACTGTCTGGCAATAGGAATGCAGGACGTCCAAGCGGAGCCGGCACCTGAGGGTCGAGTGGCTGACTGTCGCGAGTTCGAGAAGATGCCGACGGATACTGGTGATCGACTGCGAAAACGCCTCGAGCTGTGCACGCAGCGTCGGTGATGAAAGGTCGGCGAAGACCTCCCGCCGGTACTCGACATCCTCGCTGTGCAGGAGCGGTGCTCGCAGCAGCCGGTCCACTGTTTCGCTGCTATCCGACGCCGTGATCTCGGCAAAGATGCGGTCGAGATTCAAGTCCGAAATCAGCGCTGGATTGGCCTGTCCGGTGATTCGGTGCTCCGCATCGCGCCACAGAAGGCTCGGCAACCGCACCATCGGACCCCCTCCCGCACCTGCATCCAGCGGACGCATCATGCCTTCCTTCCCCAGGCTACTGCGCAGCCCGCGATCGTCTCCCGGTGCGCCCGGCGCGACGGTCACCGTGCTCGGATTTGCATGGTGCCGCCCGGCGGCAGATCCGGATGCTTCGATCGGTAGTGCCGAATACTGGCGGCTTCCGCCTCCGATTCGGACAGCCACGCCGATTGATGGCTGCACTCTCCGCAGTCGGCACGATATCTATTGCTCGCCTTCTGGTTCGACATATAGATGAGCAGCGCCACGACTCCGACGACTACCAGAATGCAGACGAATCCGCCGTCCATGTCCTTGTCCCCCTTCGACTTCCGAGGTCGTTCCTCCACCTCTGAAGCTAGGAGACGGCCCGGGTAGCCGAGTAGCTGCCCGCCCGAAAATGGCGACGTTATGGCTGGTCATGGGGTTTCCGCAGTTTTCCGGATCGGAATCTCGACGGAGGCCTGCGAGGCGCGGGTTGCTGCGGTGTCGGTCACCCTTTTCGTATTCAAGGTCGATCCCTGGTACCTTACTATCCAAATGATACTATCGAAACGATAGTTTCCGATCTGGAGGGTAGTGCCATGAAGCGTTCGCTGGTGTGGCTGCTCGTTCTCGGGCTGGTGGTGGCGGGCATTACCGCGTGCACGCATGGGCGCGCCGCGGCGAATCCGGTGGATCTGCGGCAGATCGCCCCGTCGTCCACCGACCCGGCCATCTCCTCGCCCGACAATCCGCATCTCGTGGCGCCTGTGCAGCCGGGGCCCGCGAGCGGGCTGCTGTTCGTCAATCTCGGGGGTAGCGGTTCGACGCCGAACGACTACACCGAGCTGGTCGGGCAGGCGGCGAGCCTGGGCTTTCACAGCATCGGCCTGAGCTATCCCGACAAACCGACGGTTGCGCAGCGCTGCGGCAAGGACCTCGATTGCTATGGGCCGTTGCGGCAGAACGTCTTCGATGGCGCCCCCGACCCACACAGTTCGGTCGATGCCGCGAACTCCATTCAGCACCGACTGGTCGCATTGCTGCAGACCTTGCAGCAGCAGTACCCGGCCGAAGGGTGGGGTGACTTCCTGGGCCAGGACGGTCTGCCCGTGTACGACAAGATCGTGTTCGCGGGTCACTCGCAAGGCGGGGGAGAGGCCGCCTATATCGGTAAGCTCCACCGGCTGGCCGGTGTGGTGATGTTCTCCTCCGTGGTGGACAGCAACGCCGCCGAGAACCCGGTGGCCGACCCCACTCCCGCGTCCTGGGTGAACGCCGACCATCTCACCCCCATCGCCAATTACACCGGGGTGGTGAACGTGGGGGATCCGTTCGTGAAGAGTATCCGCGCCGACTGGACCGCACTCGGATTGGATTCCCTGGGTGCACCCGCGCAGGTCGGTGCGGTGGCAGCGCCTTTCGGCGGCACCCATGAGCTGGTGACGAAGGAAGGCCTCAACCTGGATCCGCTGCGCAACCATCTGTCACCGGTCGTGGACCAGGCAACACCGAAGTGCCCCAATGGAACTCCGGAACTGGCACCGGCCTGGACATATCTGATGCTCACGGCGGCCGGGCTACCCGTGCCCGATCTGTCGAATGCCTGCTGAATCGTGCGTATCACGACCAGTCGGCGCGCCATCCTGACCACGGGCCTGGCCGGACTCGCGCTACTGCCCTTCGCCGGCCGGGCGCGCGCCACCCCGCAGGACCTCGGCGACCGACTGTACGACCTGGTCGGCCGATACGGCAGCCACCCGACGCATCGGACCGGTTCACCGGACGACGCCGCGACCACGGCATGGCTGTGCGACGAATTACGCACGCGCGGAGCCGAAATCGAACTCGAATCGGTTCCCTTCCAGCGCTACGACTGGACCGGCGAAGTGCGCATCGCGGGCCGCGAGGTTCCCACCATCCCGTACTACTACGAGAGCACCGGCCCGATCACCACGACCACGCCGTTCGTCACGCCCGTCACCATCCGCGACGGACTCGGTGACACACAGATCGAGACGGCCCTTCGCGAAGCGGCCCGATCGGGCGCCGCGGCCGCCGTGCTCGCCACCACGAACCAAGTCCTCGGCACGCGCTACGCGGACTTGGTGGCGGTCAACAGCAATCCCGCGCGCACACCCAGCGGCATTGCGACACTGCTGATCTCGGGCACCGAAGCGGACGCCGCTCAGCGAGGTCCCGTCAGTGTCCGGTTCGATGCCCGCCGATCCGACGCCGTCTCGCACAATGTGCTCGGCTGGTTCGGCCCGCGCTCCGCGGAGCCCATCCTGATCACCACTCCGCTGACCGGCTGGTTCGGCTGCGCCGCGGAGCGCGGCTGCGGTGTGGCGATCGCCCTCGAACTGTGCCGGGAACTGTCACAACAGTATTCGGTGCTGTTCCTCGGCACGGTGGCCCATGAACTGCAATACGGCGGACAGCAGGTTTTCCTGCGGCGCGGGATCCGGTCCCGCGCGATCCTGCATCTCGGCGCGTCTCTGGCGGCCGCGGCGGACTCGCCGATCGGTACCGTCCTCACCCCGGCCCGGATCGCGAATTACCGTGTGCCGCAGGCAGGGAAACTCGCGGGGTTGCTCGCCGAACTCACTCCTGCGGGGTTCCTGCCCGTGCCGGTGGCAGGCGGCGAGGGAGCGCTCTGGGAATCCGGCACCGACCCCGCGACGCCGATGGTGTCGCTGACGGGAACCTTCCCGCAATTCCACACCCCCGCCGATACCGCCTCGGCCACCACGTCTCCCGTCTACCTCGCCCAGGTGTATAGCGCGGTCTCGCGAGCGGCTCGCCTGCTGGTCACCGACTGAGGCCCGATAGCGGGTGCGGTGGCGAGTGATTCGGCGGCATCGCCCAGAATCAGGGAGGGACCATCCGGACGTGACCCGGATGGTCCCTCTTTCATGCGTTCTGCCCTAAGCGAATGGGGGTGTGATCACCCTCAGTAGTGCACCTCGGGGACGAACGGGTGGAACAGGTTGAAAAACGGGTGAAACACATTGAAGAGAGGGCCTGTAATCATGGGTTTGCCTCTTTCTCTCGTGCGCACCGAACGGTGTGCCCTTAGTTAGTAGCGATGAGCTACTAACTAAACGCTACTATCGCGGAGCGTGACGTGTCCAGTACGGAAGCCTGAGGGTTTGCTGAAGGGATGCCTGTCAGCGCCGACCTGTGGCGTGGTTCACATTCATATGCTCAACTGGGCGTTTGACCATGTAAAGCCGGGGGAGGCTTTACCTCCGCTTTGTAAAGGGCGCAAATTCGCAGTTAGCGTCCCCTTTCGTGGAAGTCGGGGTTCGGAAGGTTGTGCCTGAATGAGATACCTGCGCAGTGCTGCCGTGGCAGTCGCGGTCGGTTGCTTGATCACGATGGGAAGGCTGGATACCCGCGCCGCCGCGGATCCGACACCCGAGAACGGCTACCGCCCGGGCGCCGCGAATCAATCCGAGATCCAGAAGTGGCTGGATTCCATTGTCCCGGAACCCAACCTGACCGATGAACCCAGCCGGTCGGTCCCGCCCGGCACGCTTGCGCCCGATCTGGCGGCGCTGTGGCGAGCGGTGCAGCCCACTCCGTCGGGGGACGCGTTCTTCGACGAGTGGCCGGCCGACCTGACCCGATACGCCCCGGGCGATGTCATCGCTCGACGCGACGTCACCGCGGCCGCCGCACCACAGCTCATGGCGCCGATCCGGAGCGCGGTGCTACTGAAGTACCGCACCGCCGACTCCGCCGGCGCGCCGTCGTTCGCCACGGCCACACTGCTGGAGCCCGCCGCGCAGTGGACCGGCACCGGCACCCGCCCGGTACTGGTCAACGCCTTACCGATCAATTCCCTCGGCCTCACCTGCACGCCGGGATACGCGATGGCGCACGGTGATTCAGGCCAGCTCAACGGCCTGGCCACCATTCCGCCCACCAACGCCACGGCCCTGTCGCGCGGCTACGCGGTACTTCTTCCCGATCACGAGGGTCCGCGCATGGCCTACGCCGAACCGACGGTCGCCGGGCATGCGATCCTCGACGGCATCCGCGCGGTGCGCGCGGCGTTCCACGACGAATACCGTGACAGCCGCTACGCGCTCGCCGGATACTCCGGTGGCGCCATCGCCGCCGCCGGCGCCGCCATGTCGCTCGACGAGTACGCACCCGAGCTGAAATCGGTCCTCGTCGGCGCAGCGGTCGGCGGCCTGATCACCGATACCCGCCGGATCGCCCGCTCCTTCGATGGCGGCATCGAATCGGGCATCCTGCTGTCGGTCGTGCTCGCCCACGCCCGCGAACATCCCGAAATCCTCGGGGCGATGAACAATCTGGCGCAACAGGTCGCGACCTCCCCGCTGAAGAACATCTGCGGTTCCAGCCAGGGCATTCTCGGGGCGGTCGGTATTCCGCTGGAACTGGGCGCCACCCTTGCCGATCCGCTCACCAGCCCGCTGGCCGACGCGATCTTCGAGCGAACCGATATGCAGGACAAGAAGTCCGGGATACCGCTGTACATCTATCACGCGGCCGACGACCTGTGGGTCCCCGCCGACGGTGCACGTGAACTCCACCGCAGGCAATGCGCCCTCGGCGTGCCTTCCACTCTGCGGCTCGACCCGGGTGAGCATGTCACCGGCCTCCTCACCACCTTCCCCGGTGCGATGAGCTGGCTCGATCAACGCCTCCAGGGCGTCCCCGCACCCAACGGCTGCTGAAACCCGGCGACAAGGTCACGGCGTGCTGATCCCGAGAGCCCAGTGCGGGTCGGGGCGAGATCGCCGTTGACCGAAAGCCCTGACCGGCACTGAGCGGTTCGACGTCCTCCGCTGCATACGGAACGGAGGTGCTTGCGAGACCGATGGGGCTCGCAACAACGGCCACATACTCGGCGGGTACCTCGCAGACAAGGCGGGCAACTCGGTACCCGTCGGTATGTGACGATTTGAATGTAACGCCGAATCCGCTGGTGACAGTGGTGGATTCGCAGACTTTGCAAAGTAAAAGGCCGTCAGGTCGGTTGACATCGCGATCGGACGCGAGCCGTCGGCCGGCAGTGCGCCGCGGACGAGAGCTCCGCAGCGCTATCCGCCTTGACGCATGGGCGCCGCGATCGGGCGCAAACGTCATGGCCCCGAGATCGCGAGCGCCTACCGTTGAAGCTGGATTGTTCTACCGGAGCCACGTCGCAATTCGGTACTGCGTCCCGAAGCGTGAGCAGGGAAGGGCAGGCCCGATGATGAGCAGCAATTGGTGCAGGGCGTATGCGGTGATCGTGGCGGTAGGTTCCCCTGCTGTGATGGCGCTGGGTATGCGGTGGCAGCAAGCCGTGGCCCTGGTACCGAGCCTTGATTCGCCGGGGCTGCGGGCGTGGCTGAGCCGCCAGCGTCAAGCCGGTGGAGCCGACGACGGCGCTGTGGTAGTCGCGGCCAACCATTGTCCGGACGGGATATCGCGCCTGGCGCACCGTGAGGTATGTGTGCCTGCCGGCGAGTACGCCATGTTCAGTGCCGCCCTGCCGCCACTGTGCCCCGGTACATGAACTGGATTGAAGCAGCAGTGATTTCATAGCAAGCGCGTATCCTGATAGGCAGTTCTACCGAGTCCCGAAGCGCGGCTGCCGGTGAGCCTTGGTTCGACTCGGGAGGTGTTCTTCGGTGTTCGCTGCGTTGCCGACTGCCTGTGCTGCCGATGTGGCTCGAGCATTCGAGATGTCACGATCTTGTCCCGACTCGCCTCAATTCACGCGCACTTCTGCGGTGCTGAGTCGATCGGCGACACTGATTCGGCGTGTTGTGAACTTTCTCGTCGGCCTATTCGTAGTCTTATGAAAGAGTAACGGAGGCAACGAATAGTGAGCATCTGTCCATGCTGGTCGGATTGTTTCATCAACGAATCCGACTGCCTGGAACGGCCGATCGGCAAACTGTGAACTGGGCGAACGAGTTTCGCAACGGGTAACCAATCTTCAAATCCCGTGCAGCCAGCGGAAATCGGGTTCACAGAAGGCTTATCAAGCATTTCGGGTGCTACGATGAATTTCATCGATAATGCTTCAGGGGGCCTTGTGGGACAGGCAATTCCAGTACTCGTATGACTCGGCGACACGGCCGCTGTCGGGGGCTGTATCACGGTAGGCGGTGTCGTCCTTTTGCTGCGCTTTCGGACGGCGGTGTCTCCAACCCTTGGGTGTGGATAACCCACCCTTGGAGCGTGCGGTCGAGCGGTGGGGTCGCTATCGAAACGCCTTTCCGGCGACGACATTTGAAATATGGCCGCTATCGCCGATTGTGAACCGGCCTATGCCGGGTCACGGCGCGCAACATGGCCCGGCATCCTCAGTGCGGCCAGAACGTAGGACTTCCATGCAGACATCCCTTTCGCCGACCGAGTCGAGCCAGGGTTTCCCCGACGATGCGTTTCCGCTGTCGGCAGCGCAACGCGGAATCTGGTTCGCCCAGCACCTCGCAGGCGAAATCCCGTTCTCCATCGCCCAGTACGTCGAACTGGTCGGACCGCTCGATTTCGGGCTGCTGGCACCGGCGGCACGCCAGGCGGGGCGCGAGTTCGGTACCGGCTATCTGCGCCTGATCGAGATCGGTGGTTACCCGTACCAGTTCGTCGATACCGAGCTCGACGACCGCTTGGTCGTTGTCGACCTGCGTGGCGAGCCCGACCCCGACGCCGCGGCGCACGCCTGGATGCGCGCGGAATACTCTGCGCCACTGAACCTTACGACCGACCGCCTGGTCTGCGTGCGGATGCTGCGACTCGCCGAGGACCGCTGGTTCTGGTACTCACGCATCCACCACATCGTGCTGGACGGCATGGGCGCACTCGCCATGGTGCAGCGCACCGGCGAGCTCTACAACGCCGCCCTGGCGGGACGAGAACCACCTGCCGCCAAAGCCGAAGACCTACGCCGGATCATCGACGCCGATCTGGCCTACCGCAGCTCGGAGCGCTTCATCGCCGACCGGGAATACTGGCTCGAGCATCTGGCCGGTGCCGCCGACCCGGTGAGCCTCGCCGGGCGCGCCGCCGATATCGACGCCCATCCGCGTCGTGTGGCCGGAACCTTGGCGCCGGACACGGCGGAACTGCTCGAATCCGTCGCGACCGCGGTGTCCTCCGGGGTGGCGCCCACCGTCGTCGCGGCGTTCGGCGCCTACCTGGCGGCCATGACCGGTGCACCGGAAGTATCGCTGAGCCTGCCGGTGTCGGCGCGCACGACGGCGGCACTGCGGCGTTCGGGCGGGATGATCGCCAATGTCGTTCCCCTGCGCCTGCGGTTGGCGCCGGCCACGACGGTCGGCGCGGT
This sequence comes from Nocardia sp. NPDC088792, assembly GCF_044750615.1. Taxonomy (NCBI): domain Bacteria; kingdom Bacillati; phylum Actinomycetota; class Actinomycetes; order Mycobacteriales; family Nocardiaceae; genus Nocardia; species Nocardia sp. NPDC088792. The sequence continues at coordinate 1,220,282 of NZ_JBIVKC010000003.1, read as the reverse complement.
CATTCGCGCGGCGCAAGGTGAGCTGACCGGCGCGCTGCGCCGGCAGCGATACCGCCAGGAAGATATTCTGCGCGATCTGGGCCGGGTCACCGAGGAGACCGCCTCGTTCGGTCCATCCATCAACTTGATGATGGTCGATACCCGCATCCAACTGGGCCCGGTCACCGGCCGACTGCATGTGCTGACCTCCGGACTGATCGAGGATCTGTTCGTCAACTTCTATCCCGGCGTGGGCGGCCAGAGCACACACATCGATTTCCAGGGCAACGCGAACCTCTACAGCGACACCGAATTGGCCGCACACCACAGCCGGTTCCTGCGATATCTGCACAAGTTCCTCGTCGCGGGACCCGATACACCGCTGGCCGAGGTGCCGGTCGTCTCCGACACCGAATACGCCTCACTGGTTCCTGCTCGCGGCCCGGCGGACATGCCACCCCGGACACTGCCCGAGCTCCTCGATCTCGGTGCGGAGCAGAAGACCGATGCAGTGGCGATCCGCGCCGGCGCGACTTCGCTGACCTACCGCGAGGTCGACGAGTACACCAACCGGCTCGCACGGCTGTTGATCACCCACGGAGCCGGACCCGAACGCACGGTGGGGATTTCGATACCACGCTCGATCGAATCGGTACTCGCCATGCTCGCGGTGGCCAAGACCGGCGCGGCCTTCGTCCCGATCGACCCGGCCTATCCCGCGGACCGGATCGAGCACATGGTCACCGACAGCGCCATCGTCACCGGCCTCACCGTCACCGCGGCCGCCCGACCGCTGCCGAACCGAGTCGACTGGCTGACCCTCGACAGCGCCGACACCGACCGGCGCAGCGCCGCCCAGGACGCGGGCCCGATCACCGACGCCCAGCGGCGGGCGCCGCTGCGGCCCGACCAGATCGCCTACATCATCTACACCTCGGGTTCGACCGGGCTGCCCAAGGGCGTGCTCGTGGCACACCGCGGACTGGCGAACCTGGTCGCCGGGTCCGGCGCCGGATTCGGGATCACCGCCGAATCGGTGATGGCGCACGCTGTTTCACCCAGCTTCGATATCTCGGTCGAGGAAATCCTGGTCACCCTCGCCGCCGGCGCGACCCTCGCGATCGTCCCCCCGGACGCCTACGCGGGGCCCGAACTGGCCGCGGTGTTACGCGCACACCACGTCACCCACCTGAATGTCACACCGGCGGTGGCCGGTTCGCTGGAACCCGCGGAACTGCCGGATCTGCGCACGGTGATCGTCGGCGGGGACAGCTGCCCACCGGACCTGGTGGGGAAATGGTCCGGGCACGTACTGCGCAACGGGTACGGGCCGACCGAAACCACCGTGACCGTGACCTTGAGCGATCCACTCGTTCCCGGCGAGGCGATCACCCTGGGCGGACTCGCCCCGGGTGTGCACGCGCTGGTGCTCGACGCGTGGTTGCGCCCACTGCCGATCGGGAGCATCGGCGAGCTGTATCTCGCGGGTGCGGGCTTGGCGCGTGGCTACCACCGCCGCCACGGACTCACTGCCGCACGGTTCGTCGCCGACCCCTATGAGCCCGGTCAACGGATGTACCGCACCGGCGATCTGGTGCGCTGGATCGTGCGAGACGGTGGGCTCGAGCTGGAGTATCAGGGCCGCAGCGACTTTCAGGTGAAGATGCGCGGCTTCCGCATCGAACTCGGCGAGATCGACGCTGCCCTGCAACGACATCCGGCGATCGACTTCGCGATAACCGTCGGCGCGCGCACCCCGGCCGGAGCCACCACGCTGGTCTCCTACGTCGTGGCCGCACCGGTTACCCAGGTGCATCCCGAGGCGCTCAAAGCAGCTGTCGGTGAGAGCCTTCCGGCGTACATGGTGCCAGAGCTCGTCATAATGCTCGACCGCGTACCGCTGACGCCCATGGGCAAGGTGGATCGAAAAGCGCTCCCCGCACCGGATTTCGGTTCCCGCACTGTTGAACGCAGGCTGCCGTCGACACCGCGCGAGAGAACTCTGGCGACACTGTTCGCCGACGTACTCGGACTCGACACGGTCGGCATCGACGAGAGCTTCTTCGCGCTCGGTGGCGATAGCATCATGTCCATCCAACTGGTGGCCAGAGCACAGGCCGCCGGCCTGCGATTCGGTCCACGTGAGGTGTTCGAACGCAAGACCGTCGCCGCGCTGGCCGCGGTCGCGACTCGGACCGGCCCGCACAGGCCCGCCGAACTCCTCGGCGGCGGAAGTGGTCTCGTCGCACTCACACCCGCGATGCACGCCCTGCTGGACCGCGGCGAGGGCTATCGGCGTAGTGGCGAGGCGATCTTGATCGCACTGCCGGACATCGCGGATCGCGCACACATCGGCGCTGTCGTGCGGACCCTGCTCGACCATCACGACATGCTGCGGTCCCAACTGCGGCGCACCGAACACGGCTGGGAATGGGTTGTCGCCGAGCGTGGCTCGGTCGACACCGCGACAGTGCTCGAGGTGCCCGCAGGGCCCGGTGTCGACCCCGATAACGAGCTGGAACGCGCACGCGAGCTGCTGGACCCGCAGTCCGGCGTCGTGCGCTTCGTGCTGTTGGAACGCGGCGACGAAGGCCCGCTGTGCGGGATCGTGCTGCACCGGTTGGTGGCCGACGAGGTCTCCGTGCGCATCCTGCTCTCGGACTTCGCGAGCGCAGTCGCAGGTAAGGCGCTGGAACCGGTCGGCACGTCGTTCCGGCGGTGGGCGCAAGGTTTGATCGAGCACTCGGCCGAGCGCGGCGCCGAACTGCCCTACTGGCAGCACATCCTGTCGACACCGGACCCGGCGCTCGGATCGGCTGAACTGGATCCCGCACTCGACACGACCGCCACCGCCGCGGCGATCCGCACCCGCATCGATGCGGGCCGTGCGGAGACGATCCTCACCGCGATTGCGCAGCGATTCCATTGCGACGCTGAAGAGGTGCTGATCGCCGCGGCCGCGCTGGCGGTTAGTCGCTGGCGCACACGCAAATCGGTACTGCTGACGCGCACCACCGATGCGCGCGAGGCGAATGTAGTGCCCGGCGCCGACCTCGTGCGCACCGTCGGCCCGCTCCACAGTGCCTTTCCGGCCGTTGTCGACCTCGACGGCATCGATCTCGACGAGGCGTTCGCAGGCCACGCTGCGGCAGGCGCGGTGATCAAAGCTGCCAAAGAACAACTCCGACAGACACCCGGCCATGGCGTTGGCTTCGGCATGCTGCGCTATCTGAACGGTGACGGCGCGGTCGTGCTCGGGGAGGCCCCCAGCCCGCAGATCGAGCTCCAATATCGAGACCGTCGGATGCTCGGTGGGAAAACGGTACGGCTGGATCATGGTTCGCCTGCCAACGAGGAAGTGCTAACCGCCGTCCTCTCGGTCGATGTCGTTCACTCCGGCAATGGCTTGGAGGTGAACTGGGTCTATGCCTCCCGGCTGCTGCGCGCCGCCGATGTCAGGGAACTGGCTCGAATCTGGGCCGATGCGTTGTGCGCTCTCGGCGACCACGCGACCGCCCGCACGGCGGACAGTCACACGCCCTCGGACTTCGACCTGCTCCCGGTGACCCAACCCGATATCGACGGATGGGAACACACCTACCCGAATCTCGCGGACGTATGGCCGCTCTCGCCTCTGCAGTACGGCATGTTCTTCCACACGCTCTACGCCACCGACACCGCTGATGTCTATACGGTGCAGTCGCTGCTCACCTTGGAGGGCAGTGTCGACGCGGCACGTTTGCGTGCCGCCACCGAATCCTTGGTGGCCCGACACGAGAACCTGCGGGTCGCGTTCGTCGAATCCGGCGACGGGCCCCGCCAACTCGTCCTCGCCGAGGTCGAGATTCCCTGGCAAGAAGTCGATCTGAGCACGATGGCCGACGAGGACGCACGGGCGGCAGCGCTCGAGCAACTGCTCGCACTCGACGCCCACACCCGCTTCGACCTGACCCGCCCGCCGCTGTTGCGTTGCACCTTGATCCGAACCTCCTCGAGCACCTACCGTTTCGTCCTCACCAACCACCACATCCTGCTGGACGGCTGGTCAGGGCCGCTGCTGGTGCGCGAGCTGCTGGCGCTCTACGCCACCTCCGAGCCCACCGCCGCGCTGCCGCCCGCACCCGGCTATCGCGAGTTCCTCTCCTGGCTGCGCGACCAGGACGAAGCCGCCGCCCTGGCAGCCTGGACACAGTCGCTGGCCGGAATCGAGAGCCCGACCCGGGTCGCCTCCGCCCCGGCCGAGATCGAATCGGGCGAAACCGCAACCATTTCCCTCGATGTATCGCCTGCGCTGGTCACCGCATTGGAGCGGACCGCGCGCGCATCCGGTGCGACGGTCAACACGATGGTGCAGGTGGGATGGGCGCTGCTGCTGGCCATGCTCACCGGTAGCACCGATGTGGTGTTCGGTGGCACGGTCTCGGGCCGCCCGCCCACGCTGCCCGGTGTCGAAGAGATGGTCGGGCTGTTCATCAACACCTTGCCGGTACGGGTACAACTCGATCCCGCGGAACCGGTGATCGACCTGCTGGCGCGCATACAGCACGAGCAGGCCGCTCTGATGGACTACCAGTACGTCGGACTGGCCGCGATTCAGCAGGCGGTCGGTCTCGCCGAATTGTTCGACACGCTGGTGGTTTTCGAGTCCTACCCGATCGACCGAGCGGCGCTGTCCCAAGCGCTCGACATCGCCGATATGCGGGTGCTCGATGCCGACACCACCGATGCGACGCCCTACCCGCTGAGCCTCATAGTCGTTCCACTGCCAGGGGAGAACGGGGCGCACACACTGCGCATCAGCCTGAAGTACCTGGCCGGGCACCTGGAACCAGCCGTGGCACGCTCGTACCTCGATCGGTTCGTCCATGTGCTCGGCGAACTTGCCGAGCATCCGAATACTCCGGTGTCACGACTGCACAACTGCGACGACGCCGAACGCGGCGCGCTGCTCGCCGTGCGTGGCCCAGTAGCCGCGCCGCCGCGCACCCTGCCGGAAATCCTCTGTGCCGGTGCGCAGATCGACGCCGGCGCCATTGCGGCCGGTGTTGGCGAGTCGACCATCACCTTCGGTGAACTCGACGCCTGGTCCAACCGCTTCGCTCGCGTGCTGCTGGCCCGCGGTATCGGCTCGGAAGTGTTCGTGGCGCTCGCGCTCACCCGGTCACTGGAAGCGGTTGTCGCGGCTTGGGCCTTGGCCAAGACGGGGGCGGCCTTCGTGCCGCTGGATCCCGGCTATCCGATCGAACGCATCGAATACATGCTCGCCGATTCGAAAGCGCCGATCGGGGTCACGGTCACCGAAATCGGTGAAACGCTGCCCGCCGGCATCGACTGGCTACTGCTCGATGACCTCACCACCCTGCGTCGGGTCATGACGGTCTCGGACGCACCCATCACCGACGCCGAACGCGGCGGTCCGATCGACGTCGACCAGATCGCCTACCTGATCTACACCTCCGGATCCACCGGCAAACCCAAGGCCGTCCTGTGCAGCCACCGCGGGCTGGCCGATCTGGTTGCGGCACAGCGGGAAACACTCGACCTGGACCGCGAGGCCCGCACCCTGCAGGTGGCCTCACCCAGCTTCGACGCCTCGATATTCGAACTGCTCATGGCCCACGCGGTCGGCGCCCGACTGGTGGTGTCCCCACCCGAGGTCTACGGCGGTGCCGAGTTGGCGACGCTGCTGCGCACCGAGCAGGTCACCCACGCGGTCATCACACCGTCCGCGCTGGCCACCATGGAACCGGGCGGACTCGAGCGGTTGCGGGTACTCGCGGTCGCGGGCGAGGCCGCCACGCCGGAACTGATCGACCGCTGGTCGGTGGGCCGGCGGATGGTGAACCTGTACGGGCCCACCGAGTTCACCATCTGGGCGACCGGACCTGGTGAACTCGTCGTCGGCGAACCGATCACGCTCGGCACGCCGATTCGGGGTGCGTCGACGGTGGTGCTCGACAGTTGGTTGCGTCCGGTGCCGGTGGGCGTGCCCGGCGAGCTCTATCTTGCGGGGCCGGCCCTCGCGCGTGGCTACTTCGATCGATTCGAGCTGACCGCGAGCCGATTCGTCGCCGATCCCTATGGTGCGCCCGGGGAACGCATGTATCGCACCGGCGATATGGTGCGCTGGATCGCCGGGCGCGACTCCGGATACGAACTGGAGTACCTGGGCCGCAGCGACTTCCAGGTGAAGATCCGCGGCCTGCGCATCGAACTCGGCGAAATCGATGCGGCGCTCTCGCATGACGAGGGCGTCGAATACGCCGTGACCATCGGCCGAGACGGGCCCGCGGGGGAGACCGTGCTGGTTTCCTACATCGTGCCCGTCGCGGGCATGGAGATCGACATCGAGCACCTGCGTGTGCGAATCGCGGCGGAATTGCCCGGATACATGGTGCCCAGCCACCTCATGGTGCTGGACTCCATCCCGCTCACACCGGTCGGCAAGCTGGACCGCAAGGCCCTTCCGGTACCGGACTTCTCGACGGTGAACCGGCCCTACCTCGCACCGCGCACCGCCGACGAACAGGCGATCGCGCAGGTGTTCGCCGAGGTGCTCGGCACGCCACGCGTCGGGATCGACTGGTCCTTCTTCGAACTGGGCGGCAACTCCTTGAGCGCCACCAAGGTAGTGGCGCGGGTCAATGCGGCACTGGACTCGGCCATCGCCCTGCGCGACCTGTTCGACGCGCCGACTCCGGCGCAACTTGCGTTGCGGGTCATCCCCGCCGCGGACGGCGTACTGGGCAGCCGTGCCCTGACCGCGCGGACCCGGCCGGACCGAATTCCGTTGTCTCCTGCCCAACAACGGATGTGGGTGCTCAACCGGCTCGATCCCGCCTCACCCGCCTACAACATCGCCGTCGCGCTGCGGCTGACCGGCGAACTGGATACCGATGCACTGCGATCGGCACTCGCCGATGTGATCGGACGGCACGAAAGCCTGCGCACCCGCTACCCCGCCGATGCCGAGGGCCCACACCAGGTGATCGACCCCGCAGCTGTAGTGGCCCTGCCATTGATCGACATCGAAGCCGGTGCGCCGCTGCGGGATCGGATCAACGCGCTGGCCGGCACGGGATTCGACCTCGCCACCGAGTCGCCGGTACGCGCCGGACTGTTCCGGCTCGGCTCCGATACGGTGCACGTCGTAGTGCTCGTGGTGCATCACATCAGCGCAGACGGTGCGTCGATGGGGCCGCTGGCCGCCGACCTGGCCGCCGCCTACTCCGAGCGCTCCACCGGCAACGGCACCGCACGCTCGCCGCTCGCGGTCCAGTATGCGGATTACGCGCTGTGGCACCGCGAAGTGCTCGGCAGCGAATCCGAGCCGGAATCGCTTGCCGCGCAGCAGATCCAGTACTGGTCGAACGCGCTCGCGGGTGCACCCGATGTGCTCGAGCTGCCCGCGGATCGTGCACGCCCGGCCGTGCAGACGATGCACAGTGCCGAGTTCACGTTCGGTATCGATGCCGACATGCATCGGTCTCTGACGGAATTCGCGCGCGTGCACAATGTCAGCCTGTTCATGCTCCTGCACTCCGCGCTGGCGGTGCTGCTGGCCCGGATGGCAGGCACGGCAGACGTTGTCATCGGTACCCCGGTCGCGGGTCGCGGCGAGCAGGTCCTCGACGAACTCGTCGGCATGTTCGTCAATACGCTGGCACTGCGCACACCCATCGACCCCGACGCCGGATTCGAGGACTTCCTCACCACCGTCCGGTCGACGGATCTGGACGCATTCGCCAACGCCGACATGCCCTTCGAACGCCTCGTGCAGATCCTGAATCCGACCCGATCCACCGCGCACCACCCCGTGTTCCAGGTGACGCTGACTCTGCACAACTTCACCGAACCGGTACTCGAGCTGCCCGGATTGCGTTTCGAGGTCGAAGAATTCGACCGCGACACCTCGCAATTCGACCTGACCCTCGACCTGCGCGAGCGATTCACCGGCACACAACCGGCCGGGCTGGAGGCGGTGCTGACCTACGCGACCGATCTGTTCGACGCCACGACAGCCGCCAGTCTCACCGACCGGTGGCGGCGCGTGCTCGCCACCGTCCTGGCCGATCCGGCAGTGCGTGTCGCCGACATCGACCTTCTCGACGACACCGAGCGCACACTCCTCGTCCCGGTCCGCGGCCCCGACACCACGGGAACGACAACCCTCGTCCAGCTGCTCACCGATACAGCGACCCGCCACCCACACCGTCCGGCACTGATCGTCGGCGGAAAGACCACCACCTACCTGCAACTCGACACACACTCCGATCGCCTGGCGCAGATGCTGATCGAGGCGGGCCTCGGTCCGGAAACCGTAGTGGCGCTGGCCCTGCCACGCTCCGCCGAACTGCTCACCGCAATCTGGGCCGCAGCCAAGACGGGCACAGCATTCCTGCCCGTCGACCCCGGATATCCGGCGGACCGCATCGATCACATGCTCGCCGACTCCGGCGCCGCAGTCGGGCTCACCCTCGCCGTGCACCGGCCACACCTGCCCGGCCACACCCGATGGCTGATCCTGGACGACCCCGCTTTCGGTGAATCCTGGGCCGCGGATCGCCTGCTCGATCACCGGCCGGCAGCCCTGATCCACGCCGAAAACCCAGCCTGGATGATCTACACCTCGGGCTCCACCGGAATTCCGAAGGGCGTCAGTGTTTCCCATCGCGGTCTCGCCGATCTGATCGCGGCACAACGCGAGTCACTGCAACTCGACGAGACATCGCGGGTCCTGCAGATGGCCTCACCGAGCTTCGACGCATCGATCTTCGAGGCACTCATGGCATTCGGCTCCGGAGGCGCCGCAGTGGTCTCTCCGCCGCAGGTATCCGGCGGCAGCGTATTGGCCGACCTCATCGACGCCGAGCAGGTCACCCACCTGGTGATCACGCCCTCAGTGCTGACCACTCTCGACCCCGTTGCCCTGTCGAGCGTGCGGGTGCTCGCGGTGGCGGGCGAGGCGGTCAGCCCCGAACTCGTCGAACGGTGGGCCACCGGCCGCACCATGGTCAATCTGTACGGACCGACCGAATTCACCATCTGGGCAACCGGTTCCGCGGCGTTGGTCCCCGGCGAGCCGGTCTCCATCGGCACACCCGTTCGCGGCGCATCGGTCCTGGTGCTCGACGATCGACTGCGCCCGGTCCCGGTCGGGGTGGCGGGGGAGCTGTATCTGGCCGGTTCCGCTCTGGCCCGCGGCTACCATGCCCGCCCCGCCCCGACCGCCGCCCGCTTCATCGCCAACCCCTTCGGGGCGCCGGGTGAAATCATGTATCGCACCGGTGATCTGGTGCGCTGGAGGCGCACGGATGCCGGGGTCGAGCTGGAGTATGCCGGCCGCACCGACTTCCAGGTCAAGGTGCGAGGCCAACGGATCGAACTCGGCGAAATCGATGCGGTACTGGGCCGTCTGCCCGGCATCGACTTCGCGGTGACACTGGGCGTGCCCGGTCCCACCGGCGCCACCGCACTGGCCGCGTACCTGGTGTGCGCACCAGGCGCCGAGCCCGATCTCACACAGGTACGCATCGCCGTCGCTGCCGCCCTGCCCGCCTATATGGTGCCGGCCGCCTTCGTCGTGCTGGACGCGATCCCGCGCAACGCCGTCGGGAAACTCGACAGGAAGGCTCTTCCCGCACCGGATTTCACCGCCGAGCGCGCGGAATACCGGGCGCCGTCCACCCCCGTCGAACACGCGCTGGCCGCATTGTTCTCCGGCCTGCTCGATATCGAGAAGGTCGGAGCCGACGATTCGTTCTTCGCGCTCGGCGGCGACAGCATCCTGGCCATTCAGCTGGTATCCCTGGCCAGACAGCAGGGCCTGGACTGCACTCCGCTGCAAGTCTTCGAACACCGCACCGTCGCCGCACTCGCCACCGCGATCGAGGCGGCAGATACGACGATCACACTCGAAGAACTACCCGGCGGAGGCGTCGGCGAGCTACCGCTCCCGCCGATCGTGCACTACATGCTCGAACGCGGCGGCGACTACCACCGCTTCGCCCAGGCCGCCGTGCTGGAACTGCCGCCCGGCATCGACCACAGCGGCATCATCGCAACCCTGACAGCCGTGATCGACCGGCACGACATGCTGCGATCCCGGCTGATCCGGACCGACGAGGGCGAGATGCGGCTGCTGATCACCGAACCCGGCACGGTCGCCGTGAGCGCACTGCTGCAACGCGTCGAGATCGACGCCGGCGATCCTGAGGACCTGCGCGAATACTTTGCGACGCTGGTTGATTCGGTAGTCGACCGGTTGAACCCGGCCGACGGCACAGTGCTGCAGTTCATCTGGCTGAACCCTGTCGACCACAGTGGAGTCGATCGCCTGATCGTGATCGCACACCACCTGGTGATCGACGGCGTGTCCTGGCGGATCCTGATCCCCGACCTGATCGCGGCGTGGGTGCAGGTGTCGGCCGGCGAGTTCCCGATCCTCGCCGAGACGGGCACCTCCATGCGACGGTGGGCGCACGCACTCGACGACGAATCACGAACAGAGCAAAGAGTTTCCGAACTCGATTACTGGCGCGGCGTCATCGAGGGCCCGGACCCGCTGATCGGCTCCCGTCCACTGGATCCCGCCATCGACCAGGCGCACACCTTGGCCACGATCGACCGAGAGATCTCCGCGGAGGTCACCACCGCACTGTTGACCACCCTGCCCGGACTCTTCCAGGGCAGCGTCGAAGACGCGCTGCTCGCCACGCTGGCCCTGGCCGTTGTGCGCTGGCGGACCGATCGTGGCATCACCGAGGCCACGACATTGCTGCGACTGGAAGGCCATGGCAGACAAGAGGAAATCATCCCCGGCGCGGACCTGTCCAGAACCCTGGGCTGGTTCACCACCCTGTACCCACTTCGGGTGGATCTCGACCGCATCGACCTCGACGATGCCCTCGCCGGCGGTCCGGCCATGGGCACGGCGATCCGCGCGGTGAAACATCACCTGCGCGCCGTGCCCGACAAGGGCATCGGCTACGGCCTGCTGCGCTACCTGAACCCCGATGCCGCCGCACGACTTCCTCGGCAGCTACCCGGACAGATCAGCTTCAACTATCTCGGCAGATACTCCACGACCGACATCCCCGCCGAGCTGGAAGGTATCGGCTGGTTGCCCACCGATGCCCTCGGCGATCCGACTCCCACCGAAAGTCCGGACGTCCCACTGCAATCCGCAATCGATGTCAACGCCGTGGTCGTCGGTTCCCGGATGCGGGCGACCTTCGGCTTCCCCGAAACCGTGCTGCACCACGATGAAGTGACAGCCCTGGCCGACCTGTGGATCACAGCACTCGGCGCCGCCGCCTCGTACGCCTCCACACCAGCCGCGCGGACCGCCGCCGACCAGGAAGCGCAGTCCATCGCGACAACCACCCAGAACGCCTCCCCACCAACAGGACTCGGCCTCGACGTGCTGTTGCCCATCCGCCCCGGCGGCACCGAACCTGCCCTCTTCTGCATCCACCCTTCCTCCGGAGTCTCCTGGACCTACCTGGGATTGGCGGAAGCCCTTCGCCCCGGCCGCCCGATCTTCGGCCTGCAAGCCCCGGACCTCACCGGCCACGAACCCGCACCCCGCTCCATCGAGGAATTCGCCGACCGCTACATCCGCGAAATCCGCGCCATCCAGCCCACCGGCCCCTACCACCTGCTCGGCTGGTCCTTCGGCGGCCTCATCGCCCACGCCATGGCCACCGAACTCCAACAGTCCGGCGCCCTCGTCGGTACCGTCGCCCTCCTCGACGCCGACACCACCGACATCGACGGCGCCACCATCGAACCCCTCACCGCCGGCAGCTTCGTCAACTCCTTCGGCTCCGTCTTCGGCATCGACGACGTCCCCGCGGACGCCACCGCAACCGAAGCCGCCGAACTGATCCGGCAACGAACCGGCGGAATCTCCCTCATCGACGCCCCAACCCTCGACCGCCTGGCCGCATCCTTCAACGCCGCCGCCCACACCCGAACCGCCTACCAACGCCCCATCTTCACCGGCGACATCGTCTACTTCAGCGCCACCATCGACACCTCCGACATCTTCGGCCCAACAGGCTGGCGCCCCTACGTAACCGGCACGATCACCAACCACGACATCGCCGTCACCCACCTCGACCTGACCGGCCCCCACGCTCTCCCGCTCATCGCCGCCATACTCGACGACGAGCATCTGAAAGGGACCCAATGATCGGCCAGCTGGCAGCCATGACCCAATAACCTTCAGCAACTGGGGTTTTACTGGTCGACTTCCTGCCGGACGCCACGCACGCCGTACTCATGCAGCAGCGCTGGCACGGCCTCGGATTCCTTTCGCCGGTGCCGGCCTCCGGCACCGGGTATCGGGACAGAGACCGTTGGCAGGACGGTCGTGGGGGAGTCGAGCAAGGCACGCAACCGGTCGCAAAAGGCATCGACACTGCCATAGCGCTGCAGGACCTCGCCAAGCAGCTCACCCACCGCGGTGCCCCGGACCATCTCGCCCATCTCGCCCCCATCGAGGTCGACACCGTCACGTCGGACGGTTCTACCCCGGCATTCTGCACGACAATCCCGAATCGACAGCTACTTTTGAGATACCTGTGACCCATCCAGCCGTCCGCGCCTCGATCCGTGCCAACGAATCGGAATTCAACCAGCTCGGACACGGTCCGCGCCAAGTCCTGCCGAGGATGATCGGGAAGCGCCTCGTCCTGCGCAACCGAAAGGGTTATCACACCGCATCTTCTGTTCCCCTGCATGCGCGGCGCATCGCCCTCATCGATGGGGAGTTCGTTCACGGCGGGTCGGCGCGAGCATGGATACGGCGCATAACATGTGGCGCATCCGGGCCATCGTGAAGGGAAGCGAGCAATGGGTGCGTTGACGCAGGAACCATGGCGCGCACGCAGGGTCGAGCTGACCCCCGAACAGATCGAGGCCAACCGCCGCGAAACCGAAGAACTGCTGGGCCGCAAACTCCCCCCGCGCCCCGCCCCGGCGACCGCCGGGAAAGACGCGCAGTAGCCCCCGTACCGCGAAATCAGAGCCGCTCCACAAGGCGATCGGGCCCTGTCGGCCGGTGGGAGAAAGTCGCGGGAAAGCCGGCGGCAAACCGACTGGTGGGCAATGTTTTACGGTTTGTTTGATTGCAGAATTCTTGAATTGCGTACCTTGCGGAATTCTTCAGCAATCTCGGGTATTCCGTGTGGGGTGTGGGTAGCGTCTCGCCTCGCCAAGTCGCCCATCGGGCGTGCGAGAGAGGAAAACCATGGCGGATCTGGAAATAACGTTGAAAGACATGATGATGCTCGACGGTGCGCTGGGCGCGGCCGTCGTCGACTACAACAGTGGGATGGCGTTGGGCGTGCTCGGCGGGTCGCGAGATCTGAATCTCGAGGTCGCTGCGGCGGGGAATACGGAACTGGTGCGCGCCAAACTCCGCACGATCGAGCAGCTCGGGCTCGAGGAGGAGATCGAGGACGTACTCATCACTCTCAGTGGTCAATACCACTTGATCCGTCCGGCGCGCGCCCGCAAGGCGAGGGGTCTGTTCCTTTATCTCGCTCTCGATCGTGAGCGTGGCAACCTCGCTCTCGCCCGGCATCGGTTGAAGGCCATCGAGGAGGAAGTCGAAGTCTGAAAAGGCCGCACTGGTCAGGTGATTGCCCTATTGTCGACGTCGCTGGATCGGTCGGGGCCACAGGTCACCGATGAAAGGGAGTGGCACGGGATGCCGGGAATGCAGAGGCCGCTCTATCAAATGAAGGCCGACTTCTTCAAAACCCTCGGGCATCCCGTCCGCATCCGCGTCCTCGAACTACTCAGTATGCGCGAGCACGCCGTCTCGGAAATGCTCGACGAAATCGGTGTCGAGGCAGCGAATCTCTCCCAGCAACTGTCCATCCTGCGCCGCGCCGGCCTGGTCACGGCCCACCGCGAAGGACTGTCGGTGACCTACGCCCTCACCTCGCCGCAGGTCGCGGAGCTGCTCGCCGTCGCCCGCGCCATCCTGACCGGAGTGGTGGCCGGCCAAGCCGAAGTCCTGGGACAGCCTGCCTGACACCACCTACCTCACCCCGCAAGCCTTCGTTTCCGCAGCCGAGGGGTCAGCGGACGCGATTACGGGTTGAGTGGAATCGGTTGTCCCGCAATGCAGTCCTGAGGTGCGGGTTCGCCGTATAGGCCGGACAGGAAGGTCTTGAGCGGACCGAGCAACAAGGTGACCAGTTGCTGCCGATCCGGTGTGGTCATGCAGTAGCTGGGCCCGGCGGGGCCGTTGGGGGATACCTCGGCGGCCACCGCGCGGGAGAGTCCGGGGACCGCGGTGGTGACCCGCGTGCAGGCGTCGCCGTCGTGCTCGATATTGCAGTCGAACCAGTCGACGCCGTAATCGATGGAGTTGCGCCAGGATTCGAGCGCGCGCGGGAATATCGTACCGACCCCGACGGTGTCGAAGTGGCTGCCGCCCTCGAGGGTGAGGAATTGCAGTGGTGCGGTGTCCTTGGCGTTGCGCCGGACCCAGTCGTACCAGGACTTACCGCCGAGCGCGCCGTCGGTGGGGTCGAAACCCAGGTGCGCACCGAACAGGTCGAGGTCGTTGACCGGGAACACGCCGCCGCTGGTCAGGCCGGGGATATCGAGGTCCGCGGTCTGGATCTGGGTGGGCACGTTCGCCAGTGACGGTTCGAAACCCGACATGAGTACCGCCGCTGCCGGTTTCGGGACCGGGCGCCCGTCCATGCCTTGGCCTTGGCCCACGTCCCACAGGTAGTGGCTGGTGGCAATGGATCCCATGGACTGTCCCCAGACGCCGATGTGGTCGAGGTCGATCAGATCCAGGACGGGGTTGCGGATATTGTCGCCGCCGGGCCCGTAGCCGGGGTTGTACTGCTTGCCGATGCGCGGGAGATGCACGGTATTCCAGAAGTCGGCGAAGCTGGAGAAGTCGGCGAGCGTGGTGTGGGTGCTGGGTGCGGGCAGGATGTCATCGCCGACCACCCAGTGCATGACGTCCTCGAGATCGCGGCAGGGTCCGGAGGCGAAGCAGTGCGGGGTGTTGTAGGGCACGACGAGATCGAGAATCGTTCCGTCACTTGCCCCTTGACCCGCTTCATCCCAGGTGAGCGCGATGTAGCCGCGGCGTACCGCGTTCATCGTCCACGCGTAATAGGTGGATTGGGCGGCGACGGCGCCGTCGGTGAACACCGTCATCGGGAACTTCTTGTGGGTCCCCGGATCCAGGGCCTCTTCGGGCAGGAAGATCGTTGCGGCCAGTCGCATCCCGCGGGAGTTGACGATCTGGATCTTGCGGGCCTCGCCGAGCTTGAAGTCGGCGCCGGGTGTATCGCCGGGAACGCAGTCGCCGCCGCGGGTTTCGTACTCGACCACATCGCCGGGCATGGTGCACGGGTAACGGAACTTCGCGGTGAGACCGACATTTCCCGCCCGAGTGACATCGAAATTATCGCCATCGAGGGCGTCATCGGGCTGCTGATCCCAGACGCCACTGTGTGTCCAGTTCGGCAGGTACCGCCGGTCCGCGGGCTGCAACGCCGCCCCGGCCACGGTCGGTAGCAGGTGGACTTCCTCGTCGATGACCTTTTGTATGTTGTCGCGCAACCGTTGCCGGCCGTCGGGCCCCTGGTACTGGCTCGGTTCGAGCATCGCGGCCAGCCCCTGCAAGCCGCGGCCGGGCAGACTGAGCAGGTGCTGCACGAAGTACTGCAGGTTGGCCGGATCGGTGAGATCGTGCTGGTAGCCCTGTAGCAGCATGAGCATGTTCTGCAGCACATAGGCCGGATCGGTCTGGGTCGCGACCGTCGGTGTATCCGGTGCGGGCGGCGGGTCGGCGAGCGCGGTGGTCAGGGTGCCGGTGAACATCACTGTCACAGCGGCGAATACGCCGAACCCACGGAGACAGCGTCGAGTCGATGCGAGCATGGGAATCCCTCTTGATGGATGAGCCGGAACGGTACGTCGCCGTACTCGAAGGTATCGAGGACGAGGGCGGATCACCGTGACCCGACCGGCCACGAAGGTGGCGTGATTCGTCATGGACACGGCGGGTGCGCGCACTATGACCTAGGTCACTTCCGAAGGGTGCACAACTTCACGCGTGCATGTACTCTCCAGTTACTCAATATGTACCCGAGCGTACACGCGACCGGATCTGCACTTCGACCTGGGATCGCGTCGATTTCGCGTGCCAATTTTCTGGAGGACCGATGCGTACCGGACACCGACGTCCCAGTGCTCGATTTGCCCCGTGGATCGGGTTCGGCCTGGTGCCGGCCATTACCGCGAGCACGCTGATCGCGGTTGCCGGGACCGCGCTGGCCGACCCCGACGATGTCACCCAGGTCGACCCCGCCGACCGCACCGAACAGGTCCTCGAGGTGACCGACGGCGTCCAGGTCAGCAAGGTGACCTGGCACGACCCACTGCCGGCGAGCGCCGGACCGCACCCGGACGCGTGCGACTACATCGGGTTCTACCGATTCAAACCGGTCGACGGCCCGGACAATGCGGTCGACGCCGATTCGGTGGTCTCACTACTGCCCGGCCTCTACGGCAATGCCGGCGACTTCTACCGTCAATCGATCAATGTCGTGCGCGAAATGGAACGCCGCGGCAAGAAGACCGAGTACTGGTCGACGGCCCGGCGGACCGAATGCGTCAAGGACAACACCGGCATGCAGGCCGCCGCCGATGCCGGTGACGAGCAGATCGCCTGGGACTACTACTACAAGGGCCGCGAGGTGAACGGCCGCAAGTTCGCCGGGTTCGGTTCCTGGCTCGACAATCGGGTCCTCGCCGACATCGGGCTGGCCCAGGAACTCAACGACTGGCACTTCATCAACGATCATGAAATGCCCAGTCATGCGATGCGGCAACAGAAACTGTTCCTCGCCAGCCATTCACTCGGCGGACCCGTCACCGCGCTGTACCTGTCCACCGACTTCGGACCGGCAGCGACCCAGCAGGACAACACCTTCGGTGACCGCTACGCCGGATACAACGACTGCGCAGGCTGGTTCGCCTACGACGGACCGATCATCCCGTTCAACACCAAGGTCCTCACCAACCTGATCCCCGGCCTGCAGCAACTCGGTGACGCCCTCGCCGGACCGGTCGGCAATCTCAGTGACGCGATCTTCAAAATGGGGCTGTTGCCGGGATCGGCGAACGTGACCAGCGAGCTCAGCTTCTCTTACTACCTGCGGATGCTGAATGTCTTCGGCCTTGCCGCGCGGTTGCACCCGGACGAGCCGAGCAAACTGCTCGCCCAGATGCCGGAGAACCCGCAGGCGAACCTGCTCGAGAACCTCGCCGGCTCGATCGCACGGCGCGTGCTGTTCGCCAAGGACTATCAGGATTTCTTCACCGGCCAGCCCGACGTGCGCACCTTCCATATGACCAACATGGCCGCACTGGGAGCGCTGATCAACAACAACAGCCTGCCCACCTGGCTGAACTACGGCATGGGCAGCCTCGACGGCGGGCCGGTCGCGGAGAAGACGTTCCCGCTGCCCGGATCGATCTTCGGCTGGCTGCCCGCCCAGATCTCACCACTGGTGGTCAACACGCTCACCGTGGTGCCGCGCGAAGCACCCACCGATCCGAGCAAGTTCTACACCTGGCGCGACTACGACAAGGTCGGCGAACCCTACGAATACCCGCAAACCGATCTGCTCGGCCAGCCCATCGCCAAACCCGAATACTCGGTCACCGCAGCGAAAGACGCGGCATGGGCGCTCGGTAGCCCGGACTACGACTTCACCGAGTACTACTACTCGCTGAAATCCCTGGTGGACATGGCGTTCGGCTACAGCGGCACCGCGGGCTCGGGAATGCGGACCTGGCACACCGACTTCGGCGGCAAACGACCCAACGCCGCGGTGCTGACCCGCGACGGCTTCGGCATCTTCAAGGTCGGCTTCGATCTCGTCGATCTCGTCCCGGGCGTGAAGGGCCTGCAGGACCTGATCGCCAAGGATGTCATGCCCGCCAACAGCGCTGTCGCCGAAGGCTATTCACACATGGACATCGGTAACGCCGCCGAGAAGCAGAACAACGGCAAACCCGAGATCGCCACCATGATGATCTCCAACCTGATGGAGAACACCCTCGACGGCGACGGCTACAAGATCTACACGCCGTACTCCTTCGGCCGCTGACCCACCCTTCGGAAACACGTGAAAGTGATTGCTCGTGAAACTGAGTCGTCTCTACGCGGTGTCGAGCACCGCGATCGGGATCGGATTCCTCACCGCGGCCGGCGCACTCGGTGGGGCCGGTGACGCGGCCGCCGAACCGGTGGCCAACTTCGGATTCAACGTCGGCGGTACCGGGATCGACCACTGGACGCTGCTGCCCTCGGGCGCGTTCTACGGCGGTGACCTGCTGACCTTCACGCCCGGAACCACCGGATACTATGCCGGACTGGTCTTCGACCTGAACCCGTTCTCCGGGCACTGCGTCACCGGGAAGATCACCTTCTACACCCAGGACGGCACCGCCGAGGAACACCGGACCGGCGCGGCATGCGGACTTCCGGCGGCATTTATCGGCACCACCGACCGGCCGACAGGCGACTACACGGAGTTCTGCCCCGAAGTGACCGTGGACCAATACCACACCCGCTCCTGCTTCCCGCGGAACTAGGGGAAAGCCCATGTCAGACACAGTGATTCGACTGACCACCCAGATCGCCGGGCTACTCACCGCCGCATCGATCTGCACCGCCCTCGCCGGGCCCGTCGGTGCCGCACCCGCACCGTATGTGCCACCGCCGGTCGACGCGCAGCCCGCACCGGCACCGCCGCGCACCGATCCGGCACTGCCATCCCGCGATGCCCCGGAAAACGCCCCGGCGATGCTGCCGCCGATCGGCGCGCACGCGGAACTGTTCGGCGCCACCTTCGACCACGTCAACCTGTTCCCCTACGGGGTCAGCCAGGACACCGCGGTATGGGGACTGATTCCCTTCCTGCCCGCACTGACCATCGGCTGGCTGGCCGACCTCGCACCGGGCACACCGGGATGCGCGCAGAGCACGCTGGCGTTCATCCGCCGCGACGGCACCCAGGAAACGCATCAGATCCAGAACCAATGCGGCGGCGCCGAACTCTACGGAACCCTCACCGAACGCCCGATCAGCGAATACGTCGGTGTGTGCGCGACAGCCCACCACGACACCGACGGTGGGCAGCGCGCCTGCTACCGATTCAATTGACCACGAAGGGAATCGGCGTGCGAACACCGATGAACAGAACCCTGCTCCGGCTGGCGGCGTGTACGGCCGGCGCAGCCGTGACCGTACTGTGCGGTGAAAACGCCACGGCCAGTGCGGAACCCGCGGTGACATTCAACCTCGACATCGACGGACTCGGCGGCAGCCACACCACCCAGTTCTTCCCCGGCGGCATCTTCGACTCCGACGTCCTCGATCTCACCAAAGGCGCGGTGCCCTACATGGTCGGAGTGATCCTGGACTGGCCCTTCGACGGCAACTGCACCACCGGCCGCGTCATTCTGCAACCCAAAGACGGCGGACCACCCGAGATACACGAGGTCGGAGCGGCGTGCGGCCTGCCCGCCGTCTATCTGAACACCGGCAACCGGCCCGGCGGCGACTACGCGTGGATCTGCTTCGAAGGCCACTCCGGCCAAGCCGAACCCGTACGGACCTGCTTCCCGAGAACCTGAAAGACGATGGCAGACAAGCACATGCGCAAAACAGTCAGAAACCGGCTGGCGGCTGCGGCGTTGGGGGCCGCAGCCGCCACCACGGCCTTCGGCGCCGGCCAGGCCCACGCCGACCCGATCATCAACTACGGCGGCTCCCTCGGCGACCTGTCACTCGACCATTACAACGAGTTCGCCCCCGGCGCCTTCCTCGGCGGCAACCAGATCCGATTCGGCAACGACCTACCACCGGTCTACGCGGGTCTACTCGTCGACCTCGCACCCTTCGACCAGACCTGCGTGGACGCGAAGATCGTCGTACACCCCGACGCCGCACCCGACCGCGATATCCCACTCGCCCGCAGCTGCGGCCTACCGACGCCATACCTCGTGCTCGGCGACCGCCCGGCAGCCGAATTCCGAACAACCTGCCCCACAACGGATATCAACGGAGCCGAGGCCGCACGAACCTGCTTCTACCATCAGTGAGGCAGTGACCGAACAGCCCGCAGCCTGGCCACACCGCATTCACTGCAGATGAGCCCGCAGGACGTCACCGGATTCGGTGCTCAGCAGCAGATCGCCGCTCGGAGTCGGCAACACCGAGGTCATCGGCTCTCCCGTGTACACCACACAGGAGCTGCCGGTGGCCGGGTCCACGCGGAAGAGCCGGCCGAGTGCGGTGGCAACATAGAACATTCCGTCCGGACCGACGGCGAGATCGTCAGGGAATGCGGGCAGCGCGAGCGGGCCGGGATCGAGCTGCGCGGCCAGAGTCGCGCGCGCGGGATCATCGATCGGTATCCGCAGGATCTGCCCACCGAGGCTGGCCGTCACGGTGACATAGAGGTCCCCGCCGACCACGATGATGCCGTTGGCACTGAGCGCCATGACGCGCGAGGTCCATGCGGTATCGATCGAACCATCCCGGCGGATGCGAGCCACTCCCGAGGTCGTATCGGTGACATAGAGGTAGCCCTCGTTGTCGAACGCGGCGCCATTGGCCATATTCGTGCCGCTCGCGAAGACCTCCGGCCGCGGAAGTTCCGCTGTGGGATCGAACCGGACGACGCCGTTGGTGCCGACTCCCGGTGTCGGACTGCTCAGGGCATCACCGTAATTGACATAGAGCAGGCCGTCGGGGCCGAGCCGGACCGCACCGGGGGAGCTGACGGGCACCGTCGCCGTAATCTGGCCGGCCCGGTTATAGCGCTGCACGACATTTCGATACAGGCGAGTCACCCAGAGATTGCCTTGCTCGTCGTAGCCCAGGTTCTCCGAGTAATCGAATCCGGGTATCTGAAAGGCGATCTCGGTGGTGACGCTCGCGGTGCAGCCGTGGCTCTGGGCAACCGCGGGTGCGGCCGGAGCAATCGCGCCCACGGCGACCATGATCAGTCCGGCGCCATAGCGCAGGACCCGTGAACCGGCGCCGAAGGCTCAGTAATTCTCAGCCATGAACCGAAGCTATCGGTGCGCAGCGGACCACGGAACTCCGCGGCGGACGTGGTTGCCGCTCAGGCGTGGAACGTCATTGAATCGGCGGATTCTGCCGGAAATCCGGGCTATCGGGCCGACTCTCGAGCTGCCCTCGGATGCGAGGGAGCATGCGGTGTCGGTGTAGCTGATTCGGCAGTGAAAACCCGGCGCCTATATGACCGGCACAGTCCAGGTCCTCGGCGGCGTCCCTTCTCGTCCTGAGAACGCCGATGTACCGCGGGTGTAGTCTGAGAGGCGTCAGCACTGTCTGTCCACGATGTAGACCAACTGAGGTGATCAGGCATTATGTCTTCGAATGGATCCACTGCCCCCGTAACCGACGCACCGCCTGAATCCTCTTGTGCGGCATGCTCGCACTCCTGGGAGGCGCATGACTCGATAGGAGTCAGGTACTGCTCCGCGACCGCGGCGGGTGGGCTGGATCGAGAATGCGCCTGCGCCCGGCCGGCCGAGCACGGGAAGACCTACTACCGCCGCTAGAAGCCGTCATCTGGGAGTCACCGCCGTGGCGGATTCTCGCCAGCGCCGCTGGGTGGTGTTGGCGAGGATCGTGATCATGACGATGGATGCGATGGCTTCGCTGGAGGGCTTCTACGCGGCTGAGGCCGCTTACCTCACCGAGGGGGCTGGATTCGCGGCGATGGCACGCTATCTCGCCGCGGATGTTGTGATGTATCAGGCGCCGAGCCTGCCTTATGGCGGTGAGTGGCGCGGGCATGACGGATTGCGTGGATTCCTTGCGGCCATGGAAGCCCATTGGGATGGGTTGTGGTTCGATGAGCAGCGATTCCTGTGCGAGGGCGATCAGATCGTGGCCTACAGTCGGGGTCGTCTGCGCGCGAGAGGCAGCGGACAGGTGCTGGAAACCTCACTGTTGCAGTGGATCAGCTTCCGCGACGGACTGATCACCGAGTTCCGGCCGTACTATCACGACACCGTGGCGGTAGTGGCCGCGTTGACCGAAAACTCCTGAACCTGCTCCGAATTACGTTGTGTCCCTTGCGATTGCGCAGGGGACACACCGCTATGATGCTAGGGATCGGGGTGTCATCGGCTCTGTTGTTCGCGCGGTGGGCGGACGCAACCATCGGCGAGGATCCAAGGGGTGCCGTCGGTGTGCGCGCCGGCGAGGCCGTCGAGATGGTGTGCGCCAACCAATTCCAGCGTGTCGCGGGCGGCAAGGGCAGCGGTGACGAGCGTGCGACGCGCGCTCCAGGTGGTCGACCACAGCAGTCGGCGGGTCATCTGCGCCCAGCCGGTCGCCGGCCCGGTCATGACCCACAGATCGGGGTCGGTGGCCGCGAAGCGGGTGGCCTGACGCAACCAAGAGGCCGCGGTCTCGGGCCAAGTGATCGTCGCCGCTACCTCTCCACCCTCGTGCTGCCAACGGTCTGCGAGGGTCTGGGAGGTGACCAGGGCAGCAGAGGTGCGGCCCGAACCGATCGCGATGGTGTGGGCGCCACGGCGACGGGCAATACCGATGATCACGTCCAGCTCGACAGTGGTGGCGGTGGGGTCCTCGTTGTTACGGGGTGGGGTGAGTAGTCGTGGTGAGGTCAGGGCATACATCGCTCGGCTTCTTTCCAAGGATCGGGTCGGTCCCGGCACAGAGATGATGCGCCGATTCGATAGCGAATCCCGTTGCTTCACAGTAGCTTTGCCAGCCACTGTATTCGCTGTAAGAGTGGTCCTTCGGCGGGATTCGGACGTCGCATACGCGGCGGCCGATTGCCGCCAGCCACCACCGGTGGAGTCCCGGCACGCTGACCGCATGAACTCCGCCACCCGATGGGGACTCGCGGCCATGCTGAGCATGTCCTTCCTGTATCAGGCCGACGCCACCATCGTGAATGTTGCACTGCCCGCCATCCGTGCCGGACTCGGCGCCTCGAGCGCCCAACTGGAACTCGTGATCGGCAGCTATATGCTCGCCTCCGCAGCCCTGCTCATTATCGGCGCTCGCCTGGGACATCTGCTGGGCTATCGCCGGGTCTTCCTGGCGGGGGTCGCCCTCTTCGGAATCGCCTCGCTGGCTTGCGGTCTCGCGACCGGCCCGGTGATGCTCATCATCGTGCGGGCCGTACAGGGCATCGGCGGCGCGCTCGCCATCCCGCAGGTGTTCACCGGGATCCAACTGCAGTTCCCGGCGGGGCCGCAGCGCATGCGCGCGCTGGGACTCAATGCGATCGCGCTCTCCGGTGGCGCGGTGGCCGGGCAGCTCCTCGGTGGTGTGCTGGGTTCGATGAATCTGCTCGGCCTGCACTGGCGTTCGATCTTCCTGATCAACGTGCCGATCGCCGCGGCCATGATCATCGCGGGGCTGTTGGCGATTCCCGCGCAGCGCAACACCGATCCCGCACAACGCCTCGACGTACCCGGCGCCGCGACATTGGCCATCGCCGTCCTGCTGCTGGTGCTGCCGCTGACATTGGGCCACGACGCCGGCTGGCCCGCCTGGACCTGGCTGTCCCTGGCCGCCGCGATTGCCTGCGCGGCATTGTTCTTCGCGGTGGAATCCCGCCGCACCCGGGTGGGGCGTTCACCACTGTTCGACATGGCCCTCATCGCGCGACCCGCCATCGCCTGGGGACTGTCGGCGCAGGCGCTCATGACCGCGACCTATTACGCGCTGCTGTTCACCCTCGCCCAGTATCTGCAGCACGGACTCGGCCGCGGTGCACTGTTCTCCGGGCTCGTTCTGATCCCTTGGGTGCTGGCCTTCGGACTTCCCGGACGGCTGCTGCATCGTGTGCCCGGCCGCCGGCAGCATCTGGTGTCGGGTCTCGGCTGCGCGATCGTGGCCTTCGCCTACACCGCCCTGGCCGTGACCTTGTTCAGCGGTCTGCTGTCCACACCCGTCATGCTCATCCTGCTCGCCCTCGGCGGCTTCGGGCTCGGCGCCAGCTACAGCGCCATGATCGTCCACCTCACCACCGTGGCCACCCCCGGCCACGCGGCCGACATCAGCGGCGTCTTCACCACCGCACTGCAGATAGCCGGTGCGATCGGCGTAGCGACTTTCGGTGCGTTCTACCCGAATTCGGGCGTCCGCAGCCTCGCCGAACACCAATTCGGTTGGCTGTGCCTGGCATTCGCCCTCACCGCACTCCTCGCAGCGTTCGCGTCGGCGCTGTCGACCAGCTCGCGCGCCGGTGTGAAAGACCCGGTACCCGTTCCGGTCATTCCCTGTTGACCAGTGCGCGTACCCATTTGCGGCTCGGCTCCAAGTAGCGTCGTCGCGATTCGGCGAACAATTCGAGACCTGCGCCGCCGGGCCAGTCGGCGGGCAGCATGGCCGCTGGCAGGCCCGGGTCTATATACGGAATGATCCGCCATTCGTCCAGGACGGGAACGAATCGTGTGAAGGCCGCGTGCCCGTCGGGATCGCCGTCAGGGTCGAGGCTATGGCCGTGATGGTCGAGGAAGGTTCGATATCGGTCGGCGAGGCCCCGCAGGTCCCACCACTGGGTGGCTGCTTCTCGGATTGTGCCGGGAACGGTGAGTTCTGTTGCGCGGAAAGTGGTTACATAATCGTCGAGGCCCAGAGTGGTGACGATGGCGGCGGCCTCCGCAGTCAGATAGTCGGGGCAGATCCACAATCCGGCCGACACGATGCCGCAGCCGATCGAGGTGAGCCTGCGCCGAAGCTGGTGCCGCGCGGCGCGTTCGGATTCCGGGATGCCGAAGGAGATCAACCGCCACGCGTCGTCCGGGGCCATCTGCCGGAATCCGTAGATGCGTGGGTCGCCCCGCTCGAACATCGCTCCCGCCTCGGCGGTCAATCCATACCCGTTGCGGCCGTTGCGGCTCTCCGAGAACAACACTCCTCTGCTCTTGAGCCGGGTCACTGCGGACCGGGTGCTCTGCTCGGGTACGTCGAGCATCGAGAGCAGAGTGGTGAAGTCGGAGATGGCGATCCACCCGCCGAGGTCGCGCACATATGCCCCGAGCACCGTGCGGGCCAGTGATGTGGCACTGCCCGGGCGCGAATCGATGTCATCGAGCACAGCATCCGACGCGGCGACCGGGCCCGGCGCGGTGTCAGGGGTTAGCGAACTCATCACGGATCACCGCCAGCCCGGCCAGCAACTCGGTGAATGTCGTGCTCAGCGGGCTCGGACCGAGACGCAGGCCTGCGGGCCCGCGGAAGTCGGGTATGACGCCGCGTTCCCAGAGCCGGGGGAGCATCCCCTGGAAGGTCGGATGGTCGATGGTCACGTGGCCGCCACGGCGGGCCGGATCGAGCGGCGACGACACCGTGACGCCCCGCGGAACCAGCCAGGACCGCACCACGTCGAGCGCGAATTCGGTGAGCGCGACCGACTTTGCCCGGATCGCCCGGATACCGGCTTCCTCGATCATGTCGATAGTGTCCTGGATCGGGAGCATGCCGAGAATCGCGGGGGTGCCACTGATCACCCGGCGAATTCCCGGGGCGGGCCGATAGCCCTGCGCCATCTCGAAGGGCGCATCCCGGCCCATCCAACCCCAGATCGGCTGGACGAACTCATCGAGATGTGCCGCGGCGACATAGGCGAATGCCGGCGAACCCGGGCCCCCGTTGAGATATTTGTATGTACATCCGACGGCGAAATCGACTGCCCACGAATCGAGTTCGATCTCCACCGAGCCGGCCGAGTGACACAGATCGAGCAGCAGCAGGGCGCCCGCGTCGTGTGTCACGGTGGCGACAGCGGGGGAGTCCAGCAGGTATCCCGACCGGTAGGCGACGTGGCTGAGCGCCACCAGGGCGGTGCGCTCTGAGACGACCTCGGCCAGATCCGCGGCGGTCACACCCGCACGCAGATCCGGCTCGAGCCACCGCAATGTGTACCCGAGATCGGCGGCGATCGACTCGAGAACGTAGCGGTCGGTGGGGAAATTGCCGCGGTCGACCACGATCTCGGTGCGGCCGGGCCGCAGCGTCAGCGCACCACGAGCCAGCTTGTACAACAAGACCGTTGTCGAATCGCCGATCGTGGTCTGCCCGGTTGCGGCGCCGAGTACCGCGGCGCCGAGCCTATCGCCCAGTGTGAGTGGAAGATCGAACCATTCCTCGTCCCACCGGCGAATCAGCCGGTGTCCCCAGTCCTGCGCGAGGAAGGCCGAGATCCGTTCGCTGGTCGCGCGGGTGGGCCGGCCGAGGGAGTTGCCGTCCAGATAGGCGACGATTCGCGGGTCGTCACTGCCCAGGAAGCGGGCGGGATAGTCGCGCAGGGGATCGGCGGCATCCAATGCCGCGGCGCGGGACGCGAACTCGGTAGCAGTGACGGTCATGATCAACGCCCGACCTGCGTACGGATCGCGAAGAGTTCCGGGAAGAAGGTGAGGTCGAGTGCACGTTCCAGAAACGGGATACCGCTCGAACCGCCGGTGCCGGTTCTCATTCCGATGGTGCGCAGCACGGTGCGCAGATGCCGGAACCGCCACAGGTGAAAGTTCTCTTCGAGGTCGACCAACTCCTCGAAGGCCTCATAGACCGACCAATGAGCCTCGGGATTCTCATAGATCTGCTTGACCAGCGGCAGCAGGTTCGGATCGAGCACATGGGCGCGGGTGACGTCGCGGTCCAGTACGGAAGCGGGCACCTCGAGCCCGGTACGTGCGAGGTAGTGCCAGAAGGCGTCGTACAGGCTGGGCTGGTGCAGCAACACTTCCAGTTCGCCGCGGGCCACCGGATCGGAGTCGAACACCGCGAGCATGTCCGCGTTCTTGTTCCCGAGAATGAACTCCATTGCCCGATATTGATATGACTGGAACCCCGACGAGTGTCCGAGAAAGCCCCGGAACTGGGCGTACTCCGAAGGAGTGAGGGTCGCGAGGACCGACCACTGTTCGGTGAGGGTCTTCTGGATGTGCTTGACACGGGCGATGCACTTCAACGCGAAGCCGATGTCGTTGTCGTCCAAGGCCTGCCGGGCCGCGTCGATCTCGTGCAGCGCGAGCTTCAGCCATAGTTCGGTGGTCTGGTGTTGAACGATGAAGAGCAGTTCGTCGTGATGTACGGGACGACTGAGGGGGTGCTGGGCACTGAGCAGCGTGCCGAGGTCGAGGTAGGCGCCGTAACTGAGTTGCGCGGAGAAGTCGGTGACGACAGGCGCTTCCAGAGCGCGGGTGTTGCCTTCGACCGCCGGTATCGGTTCGTGGTCCTTCATGTTTGTCCCAATCCGGTGTCCTGCAACGGCCGAATCCTCCGCATCTCGCCCGCCGGACACCATGTTTAAAAATCGTGACGACCGCTACTCTAATGTCATATGAGCGTCTCCGCAGCCGGCTTCGATAACCTGGTCGTCGTGTTCGGCCCCGATGCCGTCGCACACCCGCCCACCGCCGAGGAGTTGCTGGCGCAAGCAATGACCCGGCGGGGAGTGACCGGCGAACTGGTCCGGACGGCCGACACAGCCGAATTCCGGTCCGCCGTGCGCGCGGCGCCCACGGATTGTGTTGTGGTGCCGGGCTTCTCGAACCTCCCGGAGCTCTCGGGTTCGACAGTGATACGCGTGGACTTCGACACCCGCGCTCTCGATCTCGCCGCCGGCGTCCGAGCACACATTCGCGGGCGCGGGCTCGACGGTCTCCGTTTCGCCGTGGACAGCTGGTACTTCCACCGCGCCCACCCCGCAACGGTCCGGCCATACGGCGAGCATCCCTGGCAGCGAATCGAACTGCGGATCCCGCCCGGCCCGGGCCCCTTCCCGGTAGCTGTACTGATCCACGGCGGCTACTGGAAACGATGGTGGGACAGCGACCTGATGGACGCCCTGGCAGTCGATCTCACCGCACGCGGCATCGCCACCTGCAATGTCGAATATCGACGCCCCGCAACGCACGGTTGGGCAGCGACCACCATGGACGTCACCACGGCATTCGGCGTGCTCGCTTCGATCCCAGCACTGGATCTCGACCGCATCGTGGTGTTCGGCCATTCCGCGGGCGGCCAGTTGGCACTGCGGCTGGGCGCGGACACGGCCCGCGCCACCGTGCGACCGTCTCTCCTGGTGAGCCTGGCCGGAGTCCTCGATCTCCGAATCGCGGACCAGCGCTGGCTCGGCGACGGAGCGGTATCCGCGGCACTCGGCCACCGCTACTCCCCGACATCCACCGCAGCAGAGATCTACCGGCAATCATCGCCCGCCGAACGACTCCCGATCGGTATCCCCCAACTCGTGGTGTGCGGCCGCGACGACGATCCCGACCTCCGCGAGATCAGTAACCACTACGCCCTCCGCGCAGCCGCCGCCGGCGACCGGGTCCAGACCCTGGAAGTATCGGGAGACCACTGGTCCGTGATCGATCCCGACAGCGAAATCTGGTGCCGCATACGTGAATACGCCTCGATACCCTGAACCTGGCCGCGGATTCGGCCGACTACCTCATCAACGCCCCAGCTGGAGCAGAGTCGTCGACGCAGTGACGGCGAATTCTTCCGGCGGCGCGCCGAGTCCGAAGCCTTTGCCGGGCCGCCGCAGTCGGAGTTCCGCCAGTCCGTGCAGGCGGCAACCTCTCACCGAGCTTCTCGGATGGAGCCAGCATCAGGGGCTTTGCCAAGAGGCCGGCGTTGCCGCGCCGGCGCTCCGAGGTTCATGAGAACT
This sequence comes from Nocardia sp. NPDC088792, assembly GCF_044750615.1. NCBI lineage: Bacteria > Bacillati > Actinomycetota > Actinomycetes > Mycobacteriales > Nocardiaceae > Nocardia > Nocardia sp. NPDC088792. The sequence continues at coordinate 1,191,537 of NZ_JBIVKC010000003.1, read as the reverse complement.
CTCGCTCTGCCGACGGGTCGCGAGGCGCTGATGCGGCGAGCCGGTCAGCATGCGGGGACGATCGAAGCGCTGTGACTGTCCAGCGATTGACCTGTCATCAACGGCATGTTGCCGCGGCTGGTGCACGATAGCCGATTATCGTGTGAGCGCACGGTTTTCCTGCAATTGATGACTGCCTGACGAGGGCTCGGCACGCTCTGATCGTGTCGGGGGCAGTGCCGACCCGTACCTGTTGATATCGGCAGGGTCACCTTCCCCATTTCCTCTTTCGCCAGGAGTGTTCATGAGGCAGTTCGCGAAGTCCGTTACCGAGGCACGGCTAGGTACGGTTCGCAGCAGTACGACGGTCGCGTCACGCAATTCTGCGCGGATCAACGAATACGCGCGGTGTGGCGAACGGACCGGCCCGCTGACCACGCCGACGTCGGCCGCGGGGCCGGTGCGGTTTCGGCGCATGGCTTCCAGGCGGCAGCGAGTGGCCATCTGCGTGCTGGGGGTGCTGAACGTGGCGATTGGTTTCGCGTTCATCGGATGGCTGCTGCCGGGGACCGCTGGCCTGGATGGCTGGCGTGCGTGGGCGTTCCTCGGCGTGCACCTGGTGGCCATCGCTGCGGTCGTGGCGAGCGTGATACCGGCGTCGGCGAACTGGATATTTGCCTACTACGCAAAGGATCCGGTGCCATGGACCCCGCAACCCGGGTTGCGGGTTGCCCTGCTGACCACGATCGTGCCCGCCAGGGAACCGCTGGAGATGCTCGACCGGACGTTGACAGCGATGATGAAGGTCGAATACGACGGCCAGATCGATGTGTGGATTCTCGACGAGGGCGATGACGATCGGGTCAAGGCAATCGCCGAACGCCTGGGTGTGCACCACTTTTCACGAAAAGGCAGGGCGGAATACAACCAGCCCGAGGGCGCCTTCCGTGTCAAATGCAAGGCCGGTAACCACAATGCGTGGCTGGCCGCGCATGGTCTGCCCTACGACGTCGTCGTGCAGATGGATCCCGATCATGTGCCATTTCCGTGGCTGCTCGAGCGGTGCCTGGGATATTTCCGCGATCCCGATATCGCCTTCGTCGCGATGCCCCACGTGTACGGAAACCGGCACGACAATTGGGTGACCTACGGTGCGTCGGCGCAGATGATTCCATGGAACTCGGTGACACTGCGCGGTGGCAACGGGCTGCGAACTCCGATACTCGAAGGTTCCAATCACGCGTACCGCCCGTCGGCCTGGCGATTGATAGACGGCTACCAGGACGCCCTGAGCGAAGACCGGCTGACGAGTATGCGGATCCTCGGAACAGTCAACCCCGCCACGGGAAACCTGTTCACCGGCGTATACACCCCCGACGTGCTGACCGTCGGCGAAGCACCGTCCACCTGGACCGACTGGTTCAACCAGCAGAAACGCTGGTCCTACGGGCTCTGGCAGATCTACCTGACACCCCGGATGCGCCCGCTTATCCGCCACAATTTCCAGCAGATCCGCACATCGGTCGGCTTCGCCTGTCACGACTTCTGCAAACCCGTCCAGGTCCTCTGGGCGGTCATCTTCGGGCTGCTCACCGCGGCACATCTGCTGCTGGGCACCACGGTCATGGGGCAATGGTCGGTAGCCATGATCGTGTGGGGCGCGACTCAGATCGGCTTTGCGCCATTGCAACTGTGGCTGCGCCGTTTCTACGCCACTGCCCACGAACAACGCCGCTACGGTCTGCGCGGCATCGCGCTGATTCAAGTGACCGCGCCCATCATCGCCGCCGCCGGATTCTCCGCGCTGCTCGGACGGCCACTGACCTATGTAGTGACCGCCAAGGGGCGCCTGAAATCCGTCGACCTGCTCGCCACATTCCGACTACATCTGTGGTTGGCCGCCGTACTCGCCATACCCCTCGCCTACATGGTGTGGGCCGACCGAGCCGCCCTCACCGTGCGCATCCTGCTCACGATCTGCCTGGCCACAACCCTGACACCGCCACTGGCATGGCTGACTTCCCGCAGCCTGTACGCCCGGTCCGGTCGGAGTATCGCCGACACCGAGATGATCTCGGCCCGTTGAACTTCCAGGGTGCCGCTGGCCGGTTCGGTCAGCGGCACCCTGTAAATGTCGACTACGGGCCGGCGGTGGAGTCACTACGGGAGTTCGATCGGCGGAGTGAGGACGGCGGGACCGGCGACGATGCGTCGCACGGCGTTGGCGGGCTTGGAGCAAAACGAGCACGCCAAGATGTGATCGGTGGCGGGGGACATGCCTTCGCGTAGATGAAGATCCGCTCACTGCGGCCGCGGTTCGTGCCGGGCTCAGCGATTTCACAGCGACCGCGATGCAGAGTGAACCCCGGACAATCCGGTGGAAGCCGCGGAGAAGACCCGCGGTCGTGTACGGCGCCCCGCTGTGTCAGCTCCGCTCGACCGGATAACTGTGTACAGACACCTACTTGTTGAGGACATTTATGGTTTGGTCGCAGGCTGGAGTTCATCGCCGTCCGGACGTGTCCGCTGATCAGGCTATCGCCCCTGGTCAGTGCATGATGCCGTCAGCTCCTCCTTCGAGCTGGTCGCCGATATTTGTCCGGTACGAACGTTCGCGCGGGCGAGGGTTTCGTCGATTGATGTGCGCTGCGCGATCTCGGTGGGTGATGGTGCGTGGGTTCCTGGGCTGGGCCGTTGTCATCGTGAGTTGCTACTGGCTCGCCGAGTTCGCTGGGGTTTTCGGGGTGCCGGCTGCGGAACTCGTCGTTCCGCTGGTGGCAGGAATTGTGTTGGCGTTGACCGGTCTCGTGCGTGCGCATTTTCCGCCGCGCGCCAGTCGGGCCGTACAGGCCATGGTCGGTGTCGTGATGGGTAGCTATCTGCAATTCGATGCGCTACGGCTGGTCGCAGGTGCGAGTATGCCGCTGGTTGTCGTGACGATCGTGTCGATCGCCTGCTGTTGCCCGGCTGCGCTCTGGCTCGCGCGAACTCCGAAGATCCCGCTGGTGGACGCCGTTCTGGGGATGGTTCCCGGCGGGTCGGCCGGCATCATCGCCTGCGCTCACGACCTCGGGGCGGACGCTGGGCGCGTGGCCTTCGCACAGTTTTTGCGGGTGGGCGCGATCGCGCTCACCGCTCCGTTGATCGTGACCATGGCCGGAGGGCACAGCGGCGGCTCCTCATCATCGCTGGGGTGGCCCGCTTTCGCGCACTGGGTCGAGCGGCCGCAGGGCATTTCATCGGCCTTGGTGCTGGTCGCGGTGTGCCTATTGGGAATCAGAGTGGGGCGGCTGATCAAACTGCCGGCACCGGTGCTGCTCGGCCCGATGGTGGTTACCGCTGTCGTGACCATGACTGGGACGTGGTCGGGACTCGCGCCGGCCGGGCCGCTCAAGGACGCCTTGTTCGTGGTCGTAGGGCTCGAGATCGGGCTGCGGTTCACTCGGTCCGCCATCCGCGGTGTCGCCTCTGTGCTGCCCCGTTTGCTGGTCGCGATCACAGCGGTCTGCCTGCTCTGTGCGGGACTGGCGTGGGTGACCGCGGCGATCACCGGCCTCACTTTCGTGGAGGCCTACTTGGCGACTACACCGGGCGGCATCAACGCGGTTCTGGCCACCGCTGTAGCCAGCGGCAGCGACGTCACGCTGATCTCGACCGTGCAAAGTATGCGGCTGTTCTTTGTTCTGTTGGCCCTACCACCTCTGATCCGCTGGCTCGGCACCCGCACCGCCGCACCACCATCCATCCGCCTCGACTAGGACCGTCCCGAACTCTGGCCGGACGCATCCGACGACGGCCGCTGAGATTGCCGGCTACACGTCCATGTCCGGTCCGAGCCTCGATCTGGAGGGCCTGTGGTTTCGACGGGTTGTCGACGACCCGGACAAGTGGCTCGCAGGGCTCGATCAAGGTCTGCACTCGAGGTGACCGAGCGCTGACGAATCGGTCAGCCAGGGTAGATGCCCGCGACGAGTGCCCCCTTGGCCGAATACTTCCGGATCGGTTGCAGGGTCGTCGTGTCGTAGGTGGTGAGCGAACCGTCGAGATTCATGATATTCGTCATGAGTGGCTCCCATGCCTGTTGCTTCGCGTGGTACCAGCCGGCCAGGGGATGCCAATACGGCAGCGGAACGCCGTCCGAAATGCCGGAGAGGTAGGCGATTTTGCCGTCCGGCGAGAATCCCACGTAGACGGCCCCCTCACCGGGAGTGCCGAAGCGTCTCACCTCCGCGCCCGTCTGGGCGTTGAGCACGACCACCTCGTCGGAGTTGTACATGCAGACCCACAATTCCTTGCCGCCCGGCGTCAGGGTCGCCGAGATCGGTTCGTCCCACAACCCGAAGAATTTGGTGGTGCGCACGGTCCAACTCGGGACGTCGACGATCGCGACACCGGAGAAGAAGTTGATCGCATACAGGGTGTTCCCGTCCGCGGACATCGCGCCCCAGCCGGTCGAGTTTCCGTTGAGGAACAGTACCGGCGCCGTCACCGCGCCGGTCTCGGTGTCGTATTTCGTCAGTGTTCCGAGGGACGACATGACATAAAGCGATTTGTTGTCAGGGGAGACCTCGATATGCCCGGGGATAGGCGGTAGCGCCACCGGTATGGTGCGCACGACTTCGAGCGTCTGTGTGTCGATCACCTGTGTCAGCAACAACGAGGTCGGTACGAACAGATATCTCGCATCCTGCGACAGGATGAAGGTCGCGTATGGCGCGCCCACTGTCGGAATCCGATCGACGACTTTGCCGCTCGGGATATCGATCACCGTGATGTACCAGTTGAGCGGGTTGCCCGGGCCGAAGTTGCCGACGAACATCCGTTTGCCGTCGGGCATTGCCTTCATGACCAGGGGATGGTCGCCGACGGCGGGTATCTCCTGTTGGAGCTGGAGGGTTTCGGGATCGAGTTCGACGACCGAGCCCTTGCTGTAGTTCGGTAGCCAGATCGAGCCGCCGGGTCCGCTGGACGAACCCGAAATCGTCGGGTTCGCCGAGGCGGCACCGGAAGTCGAGAATATCGCGATTGCGCAGCAGACGGCGACGACCGTGGCGCGTCGAAGCTGGGGGAAACCGAATCGGTTGATGTCCTTGAACAAAGCCAACTCACTTGGTCGCGGGGAGAATTCGGTCGGATCGATCAGCCGATGCCGGCACTGCCGGTCGCGAGCGTGCCGAGGGCGAACCCATGCGCCTGGAGTGCGGCCAAGCCGGACATCATCACCTGGAGGTAGGTCAGCGGACTATCGAGAAAAATTGTTTTCACCTTTCCTTGTGGGAACGTCCAAAACGAGAACGCCCCAAAACTAGTCGTGGTCCGTTGGACCTGTCGCCCGCTGCAGTGAACCTGTCCGCTACTCCCCGGCAACGGCTGTAAATGTCCCCCCCCTCGCCGTCGGAGGCAGGTGTGCGTGGTGGGAGCGGACCCGGTTATTCGCGGACAATGTCGGGCATTATCGGACAAACTCGCCGCACGGCGGTCGGCGGTATCCCCAATCTGTTTGAGCGCCTGGGGAAATCACAAAAGATTGCTTCATATTGACCGTGGTCGAGTGGATTCTGCTAACTTTCGGAAATGCCGCTACCGGACGGTAGGCTTCTATCCGGAATGGCTTGTCGGCTCGAGGTTTTCGCGCGAATATCCGAAAGGTGCCCGATGACAGTCGAATACCGGAGTGCAGTCGCCGGGACGGATCTGCGCTGGTGCGGCGAGGCGGGGGAGTCCGCTTTTCGGGCCCGCGCGATTGTCGAGGCGATCCGTACTCCGCGTGTCGCGGCGTATGTGATCAGTGCGGGGCCGGGCCTGCGTCCGGGAGTCGGGATCGGGGGGCAGCTCAATGCGTCCGGTGAGGGATTCGAAGTGGTGGGTTTGCTGCCGCCGATATTTCCGGAACACCTCGGCGATCCGAGCTTTGCTGCGACGCACCAGGTCCGGTTTCCGTACGTCGCGGGCGAGATGGCGAACGGCATTGCGACGACACGCATGGTGATCGAGATGGCGCGTGCCCGGATGCTGGGGTTCTTCGGTGCCGGAGGGCTGCACCTGGGTGCCATCGAGAATGCGGTCGGCGAGCTGGTGCGCACGCTGGGGCCGCTGCCCAACTGGGGAGTCAACTTGATCCACACGCCGGGTGAGCCGGGGCATGAGGATCGAGTGGCGGATCTGCTGATCCGGGCGGGGGTCGTCAACATCTCGGCGTCGGCCTTCATGGATCTCACGCCCGCCGCGGTGCGGTGTGCTGTCGCGGGTTTGCATACCGACGCCGCCGGAGTCATTCAACGGCGACATCGCCTGTTCGCCAAGGTTTCTCGCACCGAGGTGGCCGCCAAGTTCATGGCGCCCGCACCGCCCGAGCTGCTGCAGACTCTGGTGAGCCGCGGGCAGATCACCGAAACCGAAGCACGTCTGGCAGCCGCGGTGCCGCTGGCCACGGACGTGACGGTCGAGGCCGACAGCGGCGGGCACACCGACAATCGTCCGCTGACCGTTGTTCTCCCCGCGGTGATCGCCCTGCGAGACGGCTTGACGCGTCGCGGCGGATACCGTGAGCGGATACGGGTCGGTGCCGCAGGCGGTTTGGGTGACCCCGCCGGTGTGGCCGCGGCGTTCGCGGCGGGCGCCGACTATGTGGTGACCGGGACCGTGAACCAGCGGGCCGTCGAGGCGGGCCTGTCCGACGACGCCAAGCAGATGCTCGCGACGGCGTCGTTCGCCGACATCGTCATGGCGCCCGCGGCGGACATGTTCGAGTACGGGGTCAAGGTGCAGGTGCTGCGGCGCGGCACCATGTTCGCCAACCGGGCGGCACTGCTCTACGACACCTATCGCGACCACGACGATCTACGAGACATCCCCGCCGTGGTGCGCGGCCGGATCGAACGCGACATTCTGCGCACCTCGTTCGATGAGGCCTGGGCGCAGACGAGGCAGTTCTGGCTGGACCGCGACCCGGGTCAGGTCGAGCAGGCCGAGCAGGATCCCCGGCATCGGATGGCACTGGTGTTCCGCTCCTACCTCGGCAGGTCGAGCCGCTGGGCGATCGAAGGTGATGCCGAGCGGCGCGGCGACTTCCAGATCTGGTGTGGGCCGGCGATCGGTTCGTTCAATCGGTGGATCGCCGACAGCCCCCTCGCAGATCCCCAGGCCTGCACCGTTGTTCAGATCGCGCGCAACCTGCTCGAAGGCGCGACCGTGCTGGCCCGCGCCCAGCAGTTGCGCACGTTCGGTGTCGCGGTGCCGGGCATAGAGCTCTTTCCGCCCCGTCTTCTGTCGTAACCGAAAGTGCTGGAGGTCTTTATGAGCGACGCAGGCCGCGTCCCCGTGGCGATTGTCGGTATGGCAGCCCTCATGCCGGGATCGCCCGACGTCGGCGCTTTCTGGGAAAATATCGTGCGCGGCCGTGACCTGATCACGGATGTGCCGAAATCCCACTGGCTGATCGAGGACTACTACGATCCCGATCCGGCGGCGCCCGACAAAACCTATGCCAACCGAGGCGCGTTCCTGCCGGAGGTCCCATTCGACCCCATGCGCCACGGCCTTCCGCCGCAGCTCATGGAGGCCACCGACCCCGGCCAGCTGCTCGGCCTGACGGTCGCCGACGCCCTCCTCAGCGATGTGCTCGACAACCTGACCGGGCCCATCGACCGCGAGCGCACCGGGGTTATTCTGGGCAACGGCGGCCTGGGCCTGATGGGCACCATGGACTCGCGCCTGCAGCGGCCGGTATGGCTGAACGGCCTGCGGGAGAGCGGAGTTCCCGAGGACGAGGCGCAGCGCATCTGCGACCGGATCAGCGCCGGGTTCGTGCCGTGGCAAGAGGCGAGCTTTCCGGGGCTGCTGTCGAATGTGATCGCCGGACGGATCACCAACCGGCTCGATCTGCACGGCACGAACTGCACGGTCGACGCGGCCTGCGCCGGATCACTGGCCGCGCTGACCGCCGCGGTGAACGAGCTGTCCCTCGGGCAGGCCGACCTGATGTTCACCGGTGGCGTGGACGCCCTGAACACACCGCTGATGTTCGTGTGTTTCAGCAAGACTCCGGCACTGTCGCCCTCGGGTGACTGCCGGCCGTTCTCGGCGGAGGCCGACGGCACCTTGCTCGGGGAGGGGCTGGGTATGGTCGCGCTCAAGCGCCTCAGCGACGCCGAGCGCGATGGCGATCAGATCTATGCGGTGCTGCGGGGAATCGGCAGCTCGTCGGACGGCAAGGGGAATGCCATCTACGCTCCGGCGCCGGCCGGTCAGGCGCGAGCGCTGCGGCGCGCGTATGCCGCGGCGGGCTACGGTCCGGAGACCGTCGACCTGATGGAGGCGCACGGCACCGGCACCAAGGCCGGTGATGCCGCCGAGTTCGCCGCGCTGTGTGAGGTTTTCGGCGAACAGAGCGATGGCGGGCCCGGACAGTGCGCACTCGGTTCGGTCAAATCCCAGATCGGGCACACCAAATCGGCGGCGGGTGCGGCGGGGCTCATCAAAACGGTGCTGTCCCTGCACAATACGATCCTGCCGCCGACCCTCAAGGCCGAGCATCCCAATCCCGCCCTCGGAATCGAAGCCAGTCCGTTCTACCTCAATGGGTCCGCCCGGCCCTGGATCAGCGCCCCCGATCGGCCGCGGCGCGCCTCGCTGTCGAGTTTCGGGTTCGGCGGCAGCAACTTTCACGCCACGCTCGAGGAGTATCGCCCGGCGGGAAACGGCCGCAAGCCACCACTGCACCGGACTTGTCCGGCCGAGCTGATGCTGGTCTCCGCGGACGATCCGGCGGGTCTGGCCGCCGCGGGGCGCGAGCTACTCGAATCCGGTTCGGCGAGTGAGATCGCCCGCGTCGCGCAGGCCCGATTCGACCGCGGTGCCGGTATGCGCTTGGCGGTGGTCGGGGCCGACGCCGACGAGCTTCGCAAGCAGTTCGACACGGCCCTGGCCACGATTACCGAAAATCCCGGCCGCGCTTTCTCGATCGGCACCATGAGCTACGCGTCCGGTCCGGCGGTCGATGAACACTTGGCTTTCGTGTTTCCCGGACAGGGCGCGCAATACGTCGGCATGGGCGCGGACGTCGCGATGACATTCCCTGCCGCACGCGCGGTGTGGGACAGCGCGACCGCGCTGTCTTTCGACGATACCTCGCTGCCGCGCGTGGTCTTTCCGCCGGTCTCGGCGGATCCGGAAGTGGTTCGGGCGCAGCAGGAAACGCTGACCGACACCCGCTGGGCACAACCGGCCTTGGCGACACACAGCCTGGCTCTGCTCGCGGTGCTGAACGAGCTCGGCGTCACGGCACAGTGCATGGCCGGGCACAGTCTCGGTGAACTCGTCGCACTGTGTGCCGCGGGTGCGTTCGGCGAGGCCGATCTGCTTCGATTGGCCCGTCGCCGAGGCGAACTCATGATTTCGGACACCGCCGAACCGGGCGCCATGCTGGCGGTGGAGGCGACCGGAGACCGGACCGCGGCACTCATCGCAGGGTCGAGCGAGCTCTGGCTCGCGAATCTGAACCGCCCACTGCAGACGGTGGTGTCGGGAACGCGCTCGGCGATTGCGGATTTCGCGGCGAAGCTCTCGGCCGAGGGCATCACCGCACGGCGACTCGACGTGCACACCGGGTTCCACAGCCCGCTCGTCGAATCGGCGACCGACCCGTTGCTGTCGTTCCTGCGGAATGTGGAGGTGCGCACTCCGCGCGTCGAGGTCTACGGAAACACCGATGCGCGACCGTATCCCGGTGATGTCTCGGTCATCCGCGAACGTCTCGCGCAGCATGTCGCCGCGCCCGTCCGGTTCGTCGACGAGATCGAGGCGATGTACGCCGCGGGCGTTCGCACCTTCCTCGAGGTCGGCGCGGGATCGTCGGCGACCGGGATGATCGGCGCCATCCTCGGCGACCGTCCGCACCACGCGATCGGGCTCGATCGGCGCAATCAGAACGGTGTGACCGCGCTCGTCACCGGGTTGGGCCGGCTGGCCGTACTGGGGATTCCGATGGATTTCACCGCGATGTGGACACCCCACGGTGACGGCCGCGACGACGAGCGACCTGCGGCCGCCATGACGATCCCCCTCAACGGCGCCGCATATCAGCACCGCTACCCGCCACAGGACGGTGTGCTCGCGCCGCCGAACCCGGAGCGACCCACCGTCGCACCGGTATCCGCGCCGGTCGCACCGATAGGAGCGCCGGTCGCACCGACCGCCGATCGGGTCGCACCGATATCCGCTCGACCGGGAGGTGCTGTGGCGCAATCCAACCCGGAGCCGCTCAGCGTCTCGTCAACCCCTGCCCGTCTCGACAATCCGGGAGCGATCGTGCCTACCGAACCTCAACCGTCGCCCGTCACCGCGACCTCGTCCGGCCGTTTCGTGAACGGCGACTCCGCCTGGCTGGAACTTGTAGCGGACACCCAACGGCAGACCTCCGACGCGCACGCGTCCTTCCAGGAGGCACTGCTCTCCAGTCACCAGGCGTTCCTGCAGATGGCCGAGCGCACACTCGGGCGGCTCGCCGGTGTCGCCACCTCGGACGAGTGGACTCCCGCGCCGAATCAGCGCCTGGTCGCGATGCCGCCGGTCGCCCAGGCGACCGAAATCGGCAGCGCCGTCGCGCCTCCGGTCGATCACGAGGTCATCGCACCGGCCGCCTCGGCACTCACCGAGACTGTGGGTCAACCGGACCAGCTGCCCGCGGTCGCTCCGACACCTCGTATCGAGACGGCGAGAGCCACCGCATCTCCGACGACGGCACCGGTGGAACCCACTGCGCCGGAGCCGAGTCGTGCGATCGCCGGTGGCGGGCCGGTGGTGTCGGTGCCGTTGATGCTGGAAGTACTGTCGGCCAAAACGGGTTACCCCGCCGAACTGCTGCGCGGGGATATGGATCTCGAATCGGAACTGGGTGTGGATTCGATCAAGAAGGTCGAGTTGTTGTCGGCGGTGCGGCAGCGTGTTCCGGGGTTGCCTGCGTCGGATTCACCGGAGATGGCGGAGATGTTGAAGTTGCGGACCGCCGACGCGATCGCCGCGGCATTATCGGCCGCCGCGGGAGGTGGGTCCGAATCCGGTGCGCCGGCAGCAGGTGCCGCAGTCGCTGTGGTGAACGGAGCTTCGCCGACGGATTCCGCGACTGCCGCTGGCGGTGGTGGTGCGGTGGTGCCGGTGCCGTTGATGCTCGAGGTGCTGGCGGCCAAAACGGGTTATCCGGTCGAGTTGCTGCGTGGGGATATGGATCTCGAGTCCGAGTTGGGTGTGGATTCGATCAAGAAGGTCGAGTTGTTGTCGGCGGTGCGGCAGCGTGTTCCGGGACTGCCCGCGTCGGATTCTCCCGAGATGGCGGAGATGTTGAAGTTGCGGACCGCCGATGCGATCGCCGCGGCGTTGACGGCCGCTGCCGGGGGCGGCGGCGGAGGCGGAACCGAGCAGGCGGAGTCGCGCACCCCTCGTGGCTCGGCACCTGATCGCGAGCCGGCGCCTGATCGCGAGCCGACTCCGTTGCGGCGGCTTGCTGTTCGCGCGGTTCCTGCACCGGCCTGCGGTCTGGCCATGGCCGGCCTGGACGACTCCACGGTCTGTGTCGTCGACGGTGGCAGCGGGATGGCCGCCGCGGTGACCGAGGCGTTCATCCGGCGCGGGGTCAAGGCCGTCACCGCGAGCGGTGCGGCGAAACCCGAGGGCGCCGTGGTCCTGCTGGGCGGATTGGCCCGGCATGCCGGGCCCGAACGCGGCCGGGATCGGCTGCGTGAGGCATTCCGGTGGGCTCGCGCGGTCGCGCCAGTGATGGAGCGCGACGGCGGGTTGTTCGTCACTGTCCAGGACACCGGTGGCAGCTTCGGAATCGAGGCGGCCGACCCGGACCGGGCGTGGCTGGGCGGATTCGCGGCACTGGCCCGCACCGCGGGCCGGGAGTGGCCGGCGGCGGCGGTCAAGGCCATCGATATCGCTCGCGGGCAACGGGATACCGAGAGCATTGCCGAAGCGATCGTGGAGGAACTGATAGCCGGTGGACCGACCGTCGACGTCGGGCTGGCGGCAGACGGCGCTCGCTCGACGCTGACGCTGACCGAAATCCCGGCCACCCCGACGGCCGACGCCGCCCTGGGCGACAATGCGGTGCTGGTCGTCAGCGGCGGCGCCCGCGGCGTGACCGCGGCCACGCTGCGCGATCTGACCCGCCGGACTCGGCTCCGATTGGCGATCCTCGGCCGCACCGCCCTCGCCGAGGAGCCGGCCGAACTGGCCACTGCCACAACCGAACAGGCGCTCATCGGGGCGCTGGCGGCCTCGGCCGCCCCGGGGGCGACGCCCGCGCAGCTCGCCGCCCGTGCCCGGGAAATCCTGACCGCTCGCGAGGTCCGGCAGAACCTGGCGGACCTGCGTGACAGCGGGTCGCAGGTGCGCTATATCCCCGCCGACATCACCGACGCCGACGCCGTCGAGGCGGCACTGCGGGAGATCCGGCAGCAATGGGGACCCATCGAGGGCATCGTTCACGCGGCAGGTGTCGTCGCGGACAAGCGCATTGCCGACAAGAGCGACGATCAGTTCGAGCAGGTGATGGCGACCAAGGTCGACGGTCTCGAGCTGCTGCTCGACGCCACGACCGCCGATCCACTCGCCTTGATCTGCGTGTTCTCTTCGGTCGCAGCGCATTTCGGCAATGTCGGCCAGTGCGACTACGCCATGGCCAACGAGGTGCTCGATCAGGTCCTACGCGCCCAGCAGCTCGCGCGACCCGAATGCCTGGTGCGATCGATCGCCTGGGGCCCCTGGGACGGCGGCATGGTCAATCCGCAACTCGCCGCGCATTTCGCGGCGCAGGATGTCGCGCTCATTCCCTCGGCCGCCGGAGCCTCCGCGTTCACCACGGAGCTGTACACCCGGGACGGCCTCGCGCATGTTCTCATCACCGCCGGCGACAAGTCGCTGCCCGCGCCGGCCGGCGGCATTCGTGCCGGAGTCCGGGTGGACGTGTCACTGTACGAGCCGCTGGCCGATCACGCGATTGCCGGAAAACCGGTACTGCCCTTGGCATTCGCCATGGAATGGTGCTGCGCCATCACCGCGGCGGCACAGCCGGACGGCGGGACCGTCGTGCTGCGGGACCTCTCGGTCCTGCAGAAGGTGGACACCTCCGCCGAACCGCTGCTCACCGTCGAGGCGGAGCCGGTGGCCGAAGGTCTGTCGTTGACGCTGCGCTCCACTCGTCCTGCCCCGCACTATCGGGCTTTGTCGCCCTTCGCCGGCGCGAGTGCCGCGGTGCCTTCCTGGTCGATCCCCGGGGGGCTGCCGATCGACCCCGCCACGGTCTACGACGGCACCCTCTTGTTCCACGGTCCGCGCCTGCAGGCCTTGCGCGGCGCCATCAACGTCGGCACCGACGGCGCTGTCGCCGACGTGACCGGCGCCCGGGAACTCGGCTGGCCCGCGGAGGATCACTGGCTGAGCGATCCCGTCGCGGTGGACGGTGTGCTGCAGCTGGCCGTGCTCTGGGCCGAAAGGACCTCGGGTCTCATGACTTTGCCGATGGGAGTCGGCGAGATCCGGCTGCACCGGCTCGGGGCGGCCGAGGGTCCGCTGCGGTGTGTGCTGCGCCGTGGCACGCGTGATGGCGACCGTTTCGAATGTGACGCGGCGCTGATCGATGCCGCCGGAACGGTGCGCCTGGAAATGCTGGGCATCGTATTGATCGCACGGCCGTCGCAGCCGAAGGGCAAGGCGTGACCGTGACGAGCTTCGAGCCGATAGCGATCGTGGGGCAGGGTTGTGTGCTGCCCGGTGCACTGTCGCCCGAAGAACTGTGGTCCGGAATCGAAAAGGGACAGGTATCGCTGACCCGGGCCGATCCCCGGCAATGGCGACTGCCCGACGACTGGTCCGAACTCGAGGCGATCGAAAGGATCCCCGGGACAGGCGGATTCGTCCACGGCTTCGATGACGTATTCGATCCGGACGGGTACCTGGTTCCCGGCAGCGAGGTCCGAACCTGGGATCCGGCCGCGCAGTGGCTGCTGCACGCTGCGCGGTCCGCCATGGCGCCGGTTCCGGACGGGATCGCCTCCGAGCGGCGCGGCTTGACGGTCGGTTGGCTCGGCTACCCTTCGCGCAGCCAGGCGGATTATGCCGAACAGGTCTGGCAGGCAGGGTTTCCCGAGCATGCGAGAGTGATTCCGGGGTCGGGCGACGCGGATCCCAGCGGCCGGTTCGGTGCCGGTCTGCTGGCGGGCCGGGTCGCGCGGGCACTCGGGTTGAACGCCGACACGGTCGCCTTGGACGCCGCCTGCGCCTCGGCGCTGTATGCGATCAAACTCGCCTGCGACCGCCTCCAGGACCGCAGCGCCGATCTGATGGTCGCCGGCGGGGTGAGCGGTTCGGACGGATTGCTGATCCATCAGGGCTTCGCCGGATTGGGGGCATTGAGCCCGAGCGGACGCAGCCGCCCGTTCCATCGCGAGGCCGACGGCCTCGTACCCGCCGAGGGCGCGGCGGTCGTCACCCTGATGCGGCTGGACGACGCGCGGCGCGGCGGCGTCGACATCCTCGGCGTGATTCGCGGGATCGGCCTCGCCAATGACGGGGCCGAGGGCGGCTTCCTGGTGCCGATCCGAGACGGACAGGAAAGAGCGATGCGCGCGGCTTACGCTGCGGCGCAAATAGATCCGGCCACCGTCACGCTGCTCGAATGCCACGCGACGGGAACACCGGTGGGCGACGGTGTCGAGTTGGCAAGTGCGGCGGCGGTATTCGCCGACGCTGCGGATCTGCCATTGGGATCACTCAAAGGAAATCTCGGACATCTGCTGACAGCCGCGGGTGCTGCCGCGGTATTGAAGGTCGTCGCCGCGATGCGGCACGGTGTCCGTCCGTCGAGCGTCGGCGGCGACGAGCCGCTGTCCGCGTTGCGGGACGGGCCGTTGCGCCTGCTGCACGCCAGCGAGGCGTGGCCGGCGCCACGCCGGGCCGCGATCAACGCATTCGGGTTCGGCGGCAATAACGCTCACCTCATTCTCGATGCCCCCGACATCGACGTGCCACGCCGTGCAGAACCGGCGCGGCGATCCACCTCCGACGCCATCGCGGTGGTCGGGCTCGGCGCGCGGGTCGGTGGCGGCGAATCTCTCGGAGACCTGCAACAGGCGCTGCTGACCGGCGTGGGCACCACGCAGCGGGACGAGGTGTCGGTGCGGCTGGACGGATTGCGGTTTCCACCAATGGATCTGCGTCGCGCCGCGGCTCAGACGCTGGCGCTGGAAGCCGCCCGGGAGGCCGCGACGGATCTCCGGCTACCGCGCAACACCATGGTGCTGGCCGGTGTGGAGTGCGATCCGGAGGCGGCGCGCGGGCAAGCCGCCGCGCGGCACGCCTGCTGGGCCGCCCACTACGGATCCGAATCCGTCGTGGACGCGGGTGCGGACTTCTCCGCCGCGCAGATCACCGGGGCGATGGCCAATATCTACGCCAATCGCATCGGTACGCATTTCGACTTGACCGGACCGGCATTCGCGCTCTCCGGTGACGAGGCATCCGGGGCACTGGCGTTGGCGGAGGCGGCTCGGGCCCTGCGGCACGGGGAGGTCGACGCCGCGATCGTGGCGGCGGTGGACCTGTCGGTGGAACCGGTTCACGCTGCCGCTCTGCGTGCGATGGGTGATTCGGTGCAACCGGGTGACGCGGCTGTCGTCCTCGTGCTCCGCCGCCTCACGGATGCCCGGGCAGCAGACGAAGAGATCTGGGCCGTCCTGGATTCGGACGCTCCGGCCGAGGATGCCGACCTGCGCATCGGGCCCGGCACCGAATTCGACCCGGCCGATCTGTTCGGCAGTGCGCATGCCGCGCGCGGGCTGACCGGCGTCGCCGCCGGTGTACTCGCACTGCGGCATCGGGCCCGGTTCCAGGTGGCGGCGGCGGCGTATCCGGCGCTCGCTGCCGAGACGGCGGATATCTCGATACCGCGACTCGGGGGGACGCCACAGCGACTCCGGCTGCGACGCGGCACCCGCGCCCCCGGCGTCGCCACCCGGCCGGAGTTGCACGTATTCACCGGTAGCGACGCCGCCGAGGCGCTGGCAGCGCTGGCGGCCGGTCGGGCCGGTGGCTCCGGGCCGGCGCGGCTGGCGGTGGTCGCACCCTCGATGGCGGCGGCCGTCGAGCGCGCGCCCGCGGCGCGACGGTGGTTGCGCGAGAACGGAATACGGCCGCCGGGAATGGCATTTCGCGCGGCCCCGATCGAGGGTGATATCGCGTTCGTCTTCACCAATGGATCGGCTGCTTCGCCCCGGATGGGCCGCACACTGTTGCTCGCCGCGCCCGGGATCGTCGATGGCGTCGCGGATCGATTCGGTGACTTGTCGAAGGCGATCGGCTGGGCGTACCGGGGCACCGGGCGACCGGATGACTCGCTGGATCAGATCCAGGGCGTCACGGTGGTGGCTGCCGTGCAGGCCGCGATCACGGGCGAGGTCTTGGGGCTGAAACCCGCAGCGGCGGTCGGGTATTCGTCGGGGGAGTCCACAGCACTGCTGGTGATGGGTGCGTGGACGGAACCGGCACGGATGAACCGGCGCTTCCGGGCCACCGAGATGTTCACCCGTGATCTCGGCGGCGAACTGCGTGCGGTGCGGGCGGCGTGGGCGCGGCTCGGGGTGACCGGGACGCGCTGGGCGACCTATCTGGTGAACGCCGACGCGGGACGCGTGCGCGCCGTGATCGAAGGGCAGCCCGCCGTTCATCTCATGACGATCAATTCGCCCGAAACCTGCGTGGTGGGCGGGGAAGCAGAGGCCTGCGCGCGAGCCCTGTCCGAATTGGGCGCCGTGGCGATACCGGTCGACTACGACCTGGCCGCGCACGCACCGGAGCTCGAGCTCGTGCGCGACGAGTGGTATGACCTGCACTTGCAGCCGGCGCGGCCGGTGCCGGGGGTTCGTTTCTACAGCGGAGCGATCGGGGAGCCCTACGAGCCGACCTCGGATCGGATCGCTCAGGCGATCACCGATCAGGGCCTGGGCACCATCGACTTCGTCGCGCTGATCGAACGGGCCTATGCCGACGGCGCCCGGGTGTTCGTCGAGCACGGGCCCGCGGGGCTGTGCACCGGCTGGATCAAACGGATACTCGGCGACCGTGAGCACGTCGCGGTCGCGCTGGACACGAATCCCGACGACGCTGTCACCGGCCTGTACCACGCCGTGAGCGAACTTGCCGCGGCCGGTGTGGAAATGGATACGGCGGCCCTCGCCGCACTGTTGAGCCCGCTCACGTCCCGCGAGCCGGAGGATGCGCGCCGCCTCGTGACGCTGCCCGCGCATCCGGCGCCGGTGCGGTTGATGATGCGGACGATGACCGAAACCATGATGGCGGCACCGGCATTGAGCGATATCGACATCGACCAACCTTCGGACCGTGCACCGGTCGTCGCTGCTCGGGTGACCGCGGCGACGGTGGCCGCACCCGCCGGCCGAAGCGGGACGACGGTGGCCACACCCGCCGACCGAAGTGGGACGCGGGCACTGATCAAACATCAATTCGGCCTGGTCGCTTCGGCGCACGCCCGCCACCTTGCCCTGTTGGGCTCGGCCCAGACGGACTACCTGAACCATCGGGACCGGCTGCTCGACATTCTCTTCCTGCAGCGCAATGGAATACCCGCCGAACCGGTCACAGTCGAACCGCCGGGCGTCGACCCCACGCCCGACGAGAGCCTCGACGAGGCGCCGAGCGAGGTCCAAGTCTTGCGGCCCGGCCCGAAATTCGACCGCGCACAGCTGGAATACCTTGCCACCGGCCGAATCTCGGCACTGTTCGGCCCGGCTTTCGCGGTGCAGGACGACGATCGACGCCAGACCCGGATGCCCGCGCCGCCGATGCTGCTGGCGGACCGGATCACCGGCATCGACGCCGAACCCGCCACCATGGGGACCGGCACGATCTGGACCGAAACCGACATCACCACCCGGAGCTGGTTTCTCGATCACGTCGGCCGCATGCCCGCGGGCCTGCTCATCGAGGCCGGTCAGGCGGATCTGCTCCTGATCAGCTGGCTCGGCGCCGATCTGCAGAATCGTGGCAACCGCGTCTACCGGCTCCTCGGCTGCGATGCGACCTTCCACAGCTCACCCCCCACCGCGGACACTCGCCTGGACTTCGAGATCCGGATCGTCGATCACGCCGCGAACGGGGCGCAGCGGCTGTTCTTCTTCGAATACGACTGCCGCGCAAACGGACACCGGCAACTGTCCGTCCGCAACGGCCAGGCCGGCTTCTTCACCGACGAAGAGCTGGCGAGCACCGGCGGAGTGCTGTGGGACCCGGCCGATGACACTCCCGAGGGCACAGTGGATCCCGCCCCGCTGCGCAGTGGACGCACCGCCTTCGACGCCGGCGAACTCGCGGCCTTCGCGGCGGGCAGGGCGGACGAATGCTTCGGGCCCGAATGGGTGATGACCCGCACGCACGTGCGAACTCCGCGGATACCCTCCGGGGAAATGCTCCTGCTCGGGCAAGTCACCGCCTACGATCCGGACGGCGGTCCGTGGGGCCGCGGCTATCTGTGCGCCGAAACGACTGTCCGGGAGTCGGATTGGTACTTCGGCGGCCACTTCCACAATGACCCCTGCATGCCGGGAACGTTGATGTTCGAAGGCTGCACGCAGGCCATGTCGTTCTATCTGTCCGCCGCGGGATTCACCGTTTCCCGCGACGGCTGGCGATTCGAGCCGGTCCCGGAAAAGCCCTACACCATGCGCTGCCGCGGCCAGGTCACGCCGGCCAGCCGCAATGTGCGCTACGAGGTCTTCGTTTCCGGCCTGTCCGCCGAGCCCTATCCGACACTGACCGCCGACGTGCTGGTCACCGTGGACGGTGTCAAGGCGCTGCACATTCGCGATCTGGGAGTGCGCCTGGTACCCGACTATCCGCTGAACCACTGGCAGCAACTGGGATCGGCGATCACCCAGCAGACCGGGGACCCGATCCCGCTGCCCGCACTCGGTGGCCTGGTCGGCCATCGGGAGAAGAAGCCGGTGGCCGAGATCGACGGCTTCCCGGCCGGATACCACTCACTGCTGGCCTGTGCATGGGGACGCAGCAGCGAGGCGCTGGGACCGGCCTGCGCGGTCTTCGATGACGGACTGCGGCGCGGGCCCCGGCTCCCCGGGCCGCCATACCATTTCATGACCAGGATCCACGAGGTCGACGGCCCGTATGCCGGATTCACCGTGGGCAGTAGCGCGGTCGTCGAATACGACGTGCCCGATCAGGCCTGGTACTTCACCGAGAACCCGGGCACGGTCATGCCGCTGTCGGTGCTGATGGAGGTCGCGCTCCAACCGGCGGGCTGGCTCGGCGCCTACGTGGGCAGCATGCTGCGCAGCGACATCGAGACCTTCATCCGCAACCTCGACGGCGACGTCGTGGTTACCGCCGAGGTCACCCCGGCGGCACGCACCATCAGCACACGGGTCGAACTGGTGTCGGTATCCGAGCTCAACGGCATGATCCTCGAATCGTTCCGGATCGACTGCCACGTCGACGGCACACCACTCCTGCACGGCACCACCGCCTTCGGATACTTCACCTCCGCCGCCCTCGCCCAGCAGATCGGAATTCCGCCCGCACAACAGGATCTCGACGCGATCACCGTCCGCGGTGACCTCGAGCCGGCGGCACGGCCGGGACTGCCGGGGCCGATGCTGCTGATGCTGGACGAGATCACCAGCTGTCGACTGGACGGTGGTAGAGCGGGCCTCGGCCGGATCATCGCCCGCAAGGAGGTCGACGCCGGCGAGTGGTTCTTCAAGGCCCACTTCTTCCAGGACCCGGTCATGCCGGGGTCGCTGGGCGTGGAGGCGATCGTGCAGGCCGTTCAATGGCTCATGCTCGCGCGCGGTCTCGATGCGGGGATGAACGATCCGCGATTCGAGGCCGTGGCGCTCGATCAGCCGTTGCGGTGGAAATACCGTGGCCAGGTCATCCCGACCGACGGCACCGTGACCGTCGAGGCGGACCTCCTCGAGATCGTCGACGACGCCCCGCACTCCCGGACCGCGTACGCGGAAGCCTGGTTATGGGTCGACGGCCGACGCATCTATCAGCTGCCCAGGATCGGTGTCCGGCTCAAACCCGCTGACCCGCACCGGCGTTCGTTCGAACACCTCGATCTGACCACCGACATCTGGCTGCGCGATCACCGTCCGACCTACACCGTGGCGACGCTGCCGATGATGTCGATCGTGGACCGATTGTGCCGTGCGGCAACCTCGTCCGACGCGGCCTCGACCATTCACGTTCCCGAGGTCACCCTCAGCCGGTGGGTGCCGGTCGCACCGACGGCCGTACTGTGCACCGACGTCGACATCGAGAGCGGTATCCCGACAGTGACGCTGTCGGCTTGGCGCAGTGCCGCCCGGCACGAGCTGTCACGCTTCGAACCCGTGGTGACCGCGAGCATCCGCACCGACCCGGGACCGCGACCGGACCCGTTCCCGGCACTGACGGATGCCGAACCGGTCCCGGACCCCTACGAGACCGGCGAACTGTTCCACGGACCCGCGTTCCACTACATGAGTGAACTCGTCGTCGGATCCTCCGGTGCCACAGCGGTTCTGGACACCCACCGCGGCACCGTTCCGCCGGGACTCCTGTCGCAGGGCATACTCGACGCCCTCACCCATGTCATCCCGCACGCGGGTCCCTGCCGGTGGAGCACCGACATCCCCGCCGACACCGTCCGATTCCCGCAGCGCATTCTCGACCTCCGGGTCTTCGAGGCGATCCCGGCGGACGGCGGGTTCCGCGCCGAAGCCCGTTTCGCCGGATTCGACAACAACGATCCTGCCGTAGATCTGCAATTGATCCATGAGGACCGGGTCATTCTCGCACTCCGCTTGGTAGAGCGAGCATTTCCACTCGGCGCGCTCGCCCGGGCCACAGCCGCCGAACGACGCGCGTTCCTGCGGGACGCGGACCCCGCCGGTGGAGCGGGCCTGTCCCGCACCGACGCCGCCGGAATCACCGAACTGGACACGAATACCGTCCGAGCGTGGGATTCCCTGGTAGCCACCGTGGAACAGGTATGGGCCCTGCCGCCCGGACTCGATCCGGACGACCGCGCCGCCGCGATCGCCATGAAAGAACACGTCGCCCGCCTGACCGGCACGCATCCGCGGAATGTCCACTGCGATATCCGAAATGGCTGTTGCGACACGGACGGCAGCAACTTCGTCCTGCACATCGACAAGCAGCCGGGAATCGTCCGAGTGCGCAGCATCGGAAGTTGAGCCGACTTCCGACCACCGCGGAGTTCGCGGACTCCGGGGGAGGGCCGGGGCGTGAGGCGTTCAGGCCCGGGGCGTGAGGTGATGGGCGGCGAGCAGCTGCTGCCAGGATCCCGCGCGTGCGTCCCGCTCCGACACGACGGTGATCGGCTGCGGCCACTCGATGGCCAGATCGGGATCGTCGTAGACCACGCCGAGATCCTCGGCGGGATCGTGCGGGCGGTCGATCCGGTAGCAGACATCGGCCACCGAGGTCAGCGCCTGGAAGCCGTGCAGGAACCCCGGCGGCACGTAGAGATGACGGAAGTCCTTGTCGTCCAGCAGGAATGCCTGTTTCCGGCCGAAGGTCGGGGAGTCCGGGCGGATGTCCACCAGCACGTCGTGTACCGCGCCGTGCGCGCAGCGCACCAGTTTGGCCTCACCGCGCCCGGCCCGGCCGTGCATGCCGCGCACCACGCCGCGGTAGGACCGCGACTGCGAATCCTGCACGAAGGTCGCGGACAGGCCGGGGATCCCGAGATGCTCGTCGAAGACGCCGGCGTCGAAGGTCCGGGTGAACAGTCCGCGCTCGTCCCGATAGGGCTGCGGCGTCAGCAGCAGGACATCGGCCAACTCGGTCGGTTCGATACGCACCAGGTCATGGTGCCTCACCCGATTGCACCGATTCGCAGAGGACGGCGCGAGTCGCGGATGCGTACCTGCCGTGAGCGGCAGGCGGGGACATCCGCGGACGAATCAGGGCGCCGGCGGCCAAGACCTGCCCGGGGTCGTGGCCGGGGGCAAATCGGGGTTACGTTGTTGTCAGGTCGGCAAACGAAACCCCGCCGGCCTCGGCCTCGCAGCCAGCATTGGGAGCATGACTGCAGCCTTCGCCAGTGCCGCCAGGATCTCGCGCTCCTGGCGGCACTGCCGTGTCGAGGCCGGTGCTGACAGGCTGTTCGGCGGCTGATCGGCTTTTCGGGGTGAGAGTGGGGCCGTTTCGCGGCCACGAAGGTGGGGTCGCCGGACATTCCGGTTTTGTGCGTATTTCTTCGTCGTAAAC
This sequence comes from Nocardia sp. NPDC088792, assembly GCF_044750615.1. Lineage (NCBI taxonomy): Bacteria > Bacillati > Actinomycetota > Actinomycetes > Mycobacteriales > Nocardiaceae > Nocardia > Nocardia sp. NPDC088792. Next base: position 1,169,250 of record NZ_JBIVKC010000003.1, on the reverse strand, counting down.
ACCGAGGGCCGAAACGATCGGCTGGGTCGAAGGTGACTTAGGCTGGCGGTCATTCGTAATCAGTATCGGCGAAATGTGTTGCCGTGCAGGCTATTCCTTATGGACGAGTGCGGTTGTGGCGCGCTCGGGCCGGATGTCGTTCGGACGATGGGAGGGAGCATTGAATGCCGCCAACAACTGCCGAGGGCGAATTCGTGGACGGTCGCAGGATTCGGGTCGCTCAGCCGCTTCGGTTCATCATGTGCCGGCCCGATCACTTCGAGGTCAGTTATGCCATCAACCCCTGGATGGACCCGGGCGCACCGGTCGATCGCAGAGCGGCTGTCCGGCAGTGGGAGCGACTCCGCGACACCTACCGGGAATACGGGCACACGGTGGAGACCGTGGCGGGTGTCGCGGGGCTGCCCGATATGGTCTTCGCCGCGAATGCCGGGATCTGTGTCGGAGACAAGGTGATGGTCGCACGGTTCACCCATCCCGAACGGCAGGGGGAAACGGTCGCCTACGCGAACTGGTTCCGGGCCGCCGGATACCGCCGGATCGTGCAAGCCGCCGAGGAGAACGAGGGGGAGGGCGACTTCCTGATCGCCGGGGACATCATGCTGGGGGGCACCGGATTTCGTACCTCACCCGCCTCCCATCAAGAGGTGACCAGGTTCTTCGGTCTACCCGTGATCCCGCTCGAGTTGGCGGACCCGCGGTTCTACCACTTGGACACGGCGCTGTGTGTGCTGGACGCATCGACGGTGGCGTATTACCCACCGGCATTCAGCACGGCCAGTACCACGCTGCTGCACAGGCTTTTTCCCGACGCGATCATCGCCACCGACGCCGATGCGGCCGCGTTCGGGCTCAATGCCGTGAGCGACGGGCGGCATGTATTCTTGCCCGCCGCCGCAAGACATTTGCACGCGGCACTGCGCGAGCGGGGATTCCATCCTGTCGGTATCGACCTGTCCGAGCTACTCAAGGCCGGCGGCAGCGTCAAATGCTGCACCCTGGTGCGGCACTGAACGGGAGAGGACACTGCCGGTGATCGCGGAGAATCCATTACACAGCGCACAGGTCAGGGACTTCACGGACGAGGAGTCCGGCTACAGCAAGGGGCTCACCGCACGGCAACTTCAGATGATCGCGATCGGCGGCGCGATCGGCACCGGCCTTTTCCTCGGCACCGGAGGATGGCTGGCGCGCACCGGACCCGCACTGTTTCTCGTGTTCGCCGTGTGCGGCGCTTTCGTATTTCTCATTCTGCGGGCGCTCGGCGAGCTGGTGCTGCATCGCCCATCGTCGGGTTCGTTCGTCTCCTATGCCCGCGAGTTCTTCGGAGAGAAAACAGCCTTCGTCGTCGGCTGGACCTACTTCATGAACTGGGCCATGACAGCCATCGTCGATGTCACCGCCATCGCGGCCTACATGCGCTTCTGGGGCGCGTTCCACGCCGTACCGCAGTGGGTGATCGCACTGGTCGCACTCGCCGTCGTGCTGATCATGAATCTGGTGTCGGTGAAAGTGTTCGGGGAGCTCGAATTCTGGGCAGCGCTCATCAAGGTCGTCGCGCTGGTCGCCTTCCTGATAGTAGGGACGGTCTTCCTGGCGTGCCGGTTCGAGATCCAAGGCCAGCGCACGGGTGCGGGTGTCATCGCGGATTCGGGCGGGTTGCTGCCGGCCGGGCTACTCCCGCTCGTGGTCGTCACGTCGGGTGCGGTGTTCGCGTACTCCGCGGTCGAGCTGGTCGGCACGGCGGCGGGAGAGACGGAGAATCCGGCGAAAGTCGTTCCGCGAGCGATCAACTCCGTTATCGCTCGCATCGCCGTGTTCTATGTCGGTTCGCTCATCCTGTTATGCCTGCTGCTGCCTTACACCGCTTACCGGGCCGGGGAGAGCCCGTTCGTGACCTTCTTCGCCAAGCTCGGTTTCGACTGGGCCGGGACGGTCATGAACGTCGTCGTGCTGACGGCGGCCGTGTCCAGCCTCAACGCCGGCCTGTACTCGACGGGCCGAATACTGCGGTCGATGGCGATGAACGGCAGCGCACCGGTCTTCACCGCCCGGATGTCCCGGAACGGCGTCCCCTACGGCGGTATCGCGCTGACCGCCGTGCTCGCGCTGGCGGGCGTCGGGCTGAATGCTGTGGTGCCGGAACAAGCTTTCGAGATCGTGCTCAATATGTCGGCCTTGGGGATCGTCACCTCGTGGGCCGCGATCGTGGCCTGCCAGCTGCGGCTGCATCGATTCTCGGAAGCGGGGACCCTCCGCCGGCCCAGGTTCAGAATGCCGGGCTCGCCCTACACCGGCTACCTCAGTCTGGGATTCCTTGCGGCAGTGGTGATCCTCATGGCCGTCGACTACCCGGTCGGCACGTGGACGGTCGCCTCCGCGGTCTCGGTGGTCCCGGCCCTTGTCGGTGGTTGGTATCTCGTTCGCGGTCGGGTGATGGCGATCAAGGACGAGAGGCTCGGGTATACCGGAGAATTCCCGGTCATCGCCAACCGGCCGTGGGCTTCCGGGCTGCCGCCGATGGTTCACGACCAGGACGAGCCTCCGTGCTGACGGCGTCCTCGCCGGTGGATCGAGGGTCGGATAGCGGACACACCGCAATCGGATAGCGGACACACCGCAAGGCGGGTTCGGCGCCGCGCTGCGCCGAACCCGCCGCTCATGCGGAAATCAGAACGCGGGCAGCTGGACTCCGAACGCCGCGGCAAGATCGGTGCCCGCCGTGTTGATCTGCTGGACGGCGGCTGCGATCGGGTCGGCCTGCACGGGCGCGTCGGTGTCGGTCACGAGCGACGAAACACCTTGCACCGCAGCGGATACGGGCGCCGACACCTCCTTGGGCGTCAGCTCGTCATTGGCGTAGAAGTCGGCGGCACCGATGGCAGTGCCCGCCAGCGCGCCCACTCCGGCGCCGACCAGGGCGCCGACTGCCGCGCCGAGCGGGAAGGCGATGGGCGCGGTCGCGGCCGCACCGGTCGCGGCACCGAGAATCGCACCGGTGGTGCCGCCGATGGCCAGGCCGATGGGGAACCCGAGCGCAGCGCCGATGGGGGCGCCCACAATGCAACCGACCCCGAAGTACGGCAGGCCGACCAGGCAGCCGACGCCGGCGCCGATGGCCGCACCGGCGAGACCGCCGGCCGCCATACCCACCAGTCCTACTCCGCCGGCACCGACGATGGCGCCCGGCAGTGTCCCTGCGGCGCCGCCGACCACGGCGCCGATGGTGCCGCCGATGGCGGCGCCGCGGGCGGCACCCGCGCGAGCCGCATTGTCGATGGTCACAGGCTTGGTCTTGACGTCGGTCCGCAAGTTCTGGGTCGGATCGGCCGCGGCAGCCGCCGGGAGGACGACGATACTCGGCTGCGCGACGGCGACAGGCTGCGCGGCGGCGACCGGTCGTTCGATGGCCGTGATGGGGGCAGCGCCGGCCGCAGGTGCGGTGGCAGCACAGACCGCGAGGGGAATCGCGGCGGCGAACATGGCCACAGTGACCAATTTCGGCGTGGTGATGCTCATGAGATTGTTCCTTCGAGTGATGCGCCGTAGGCGCGCTGATGAACGCAAACCAGCATGCGGATCAGCAACCCGGTCGCTCAACGCCGTTCGGTCGGAACGCCGGAATTTCTGCAGGCCAGGGCGGGCAGTCGAGAATTCCGGTGCGGAAACTCGTGAGTGGAGAAAGTGGCCCGGGTCTCCTGGAAAACCTGTCGCAAATATGCGCCTCGATCCGGGATCTGCATGGCGATGGTCTGTCGCGTCCGCGCCGGGAAATGACGACTACGGCTCCCTGATCGCCCGGCGGGAAATGTCCGGAGATGCCCCGCCATTGGTCTGCTCCGCCCGTTTTTCCGATCGCGCTGATCTGATTCAATCCATCGGGTGGGCGAGAATCCGATGAAAGGTGGATCGGGTGCGATGCCGATTATGTGACTCCGGACGGATGGCGAGCATCGTGGATCTCGGTGCCACTCCACCCTGCGAGAAGTTCCTCACGGTAAGGGAATTGGATCTGCCGGAGCCGACATATCCACTGCATGTGCGGCTGTGTGAGGAGTGTCTGCTGCTGCAGCTGCCCGCACTGATCGCGCCCGAGGAAACGTTCACCCGCTACGCCTATTACTCGTCGTATTCCGACAGCTGGGTGCGTCACGCGCATGCGTTCGTCGATGCGGCGGTCTTCCGGTTGGGTCTGGATGCTGACTCGCTGGTGCTCGAGGTCGCGAGCAACGATGGCTACCTGCTCCAACATCTGGTGCGAAAGGGCATCCGCTGCTTGGGGATCGAGCCGTCGGTGAATGTCGGCGCCGCGGCCCGTGCGAAGGGGCTACCCACGCTGACCGGGTTCCTGGACCCGCGGCTGGCGGAGCAGATCACGGCCGTGTACGGGCCCGCGCGTCTCGTTGTGGCCAACAATGTGTATGCCCATGTTCCGGATGTCCGTGGCTTCAGCTTCGCACTGCGTGAATTGGTCGCAGATGACGGCTGGGTGTCCATCGAGGTGCATCATGCGCTGAACTTGGTGCGGTTCGGCCAATTCGACACGATCTACCACGAGCACTTTCAGTATTACACCCTGATCTCGGCGCAGAAAGCCCTGGCTACAGCCGGTTTGGCCGTCGTGGACGTGGAATTGCTGCCGACGCAGGGCGGTTCGATGCGGATCTGGGCACGTCCCGAGGGAGTCGGGAGACCGAGCGCGGCGGTGGAGGAGGTGCTGTGGGCGGAGATGGACGCCGGGCTGTACGACGTGGCGGGCTATCGCTCGCTCGGCGAGCGGGCGGTGGCGGTCCGGCAGGAGTTGCTCGGTTTTCTGCTCGAGCAGCGTGCGGCAGGTAAGCGGGTGGTCGGTTACGGGGCTCCCGGCAAGGGCAACACACTGTTGAACTATTGCGGCATCCGTAGCGATCTGCTCGCGTACACCGTCGACCGAAACCCTTTCAAACAGGGGAAATTCACTCCGGGAACACGCATCCCGATCCATTCGCCGGAGCGTATCGACGCGGACCGGCCGGACGTGGTGGTGGTGCTGCCGTGGAACCTCCGCGAGGAAATCACCGCGCAGCTCGCGCATATCGCGGCGTGGGGCGGCGAGCTGGTGTTCCCACTGCCGGAGTTGCAGCGAGCGGGACCCGGCACCGGGGGACTGCGATGAAGGTCGTGCTGTTCTGCGGGGGTTACGGAATGCGCATGCGCAACTACCGCGACGATATGGTGCCCAAGCCGATGCAGATGGTCGGCCCGCGTCCGCTGCTCTGGCATGTGATGCGGTATTACGCCCACTTCGGGCACAAGGACTTCATCCTCTGCCTCGGCTTCGGTGGCAGCTACATCAAGGACTATTTCCTGACCTATCGGGAAGAAGAGTCGAACGATTTCGTGCTCCGCGAGGGCCGGGTGGATGTGCTGAGCTCCGATATCAGCGATTGGACAATCACTTTCGTCGACACGGGAGTGGATTCGTCGATCGGCGAGCGGCTACGCCGGGTCCGGCCGCATCTGGCGGGTGAGCCGTATTTCCTGGCCAACTATGCCGATGTCCTCACCGACGCGCCCTTGGACGTGATGTTCGAGGAGTTCCTGGCCTCCGGTGCGGCAGCGGCGATGACCGTGGTGCCGCCGCAGTCGTCGTTCCACTGTGTGGACATGAACGGCAAGGGTGAGATCAAGGCGATCATGCCGGTGGCGCGGATGCCGGTCTGGGAGAACGGTGGCTATTTCATCATGACGCAGGCGGTATTCGACCTGGTGCCGCCCGGGGGCGATCTGGTCGAGGATGCGTGTGGTGCGCTGGCCGCGGAGGGGCGGTTGTTCGGATTCCGGCATCTCGGATTCTGGAAACCTGCCGATACCTTCAAGGAGCGAGCCGAGTTGGACGAAGGCTATCGCCGGGGCGAGCGGCCGTGGATGCTGTGGAACGAATCCGGGACGCCGGCATGATCGATCTTCGCTGCGGTGGTATCTCCCAGATCGCGGTGCTCGGCGCCCACTGTGATGACATCGCCATCGGCATCGGCGGCACCTTGCTGACGCTGGCGAAATCCTGTGCGCCACTGCGGGTTCGGGGATTGGTGCTGAGTGGCGCCGGGTCCGGCCGGGCCGATGAGGAGCGAGCGGCCTTGCGCGCGTTCTGCCCCGGCGCGGATATCGACCTCACGGTACTGGATGTTCCGGACGGCCGCGCGCCCGCGCACTGGGACCGGATCAAGCAGGCGCTGTTCGAGTTCCGCGTCGCGGTCGATCCACAGGTGGTGTTCGCGCCACAGTGCGGTGACATGCACCAGGACCACCGCCTGCTGGCGGAGCTGGTCCACACCGAGTTCCGTCACCACCTCGTGCTCGGCTACGAGATTCCGAAATGGGAGAGCGATATGCCGCGGGCGACGGTGTTCCATCCCCTCGATCGGAAAACCGCGCAGGACAAGGCCCGGTTGCTCGTCGAACACTATCCCTCCCAACGCGATCGCGACTGGTTCGATGCGGACACCTTCCTGAGCCTGGCGCGGCTGCGCGGCGTGCACTGCCGGTCGGCGTTTGCGGAGGCGTTCGTGCTCGACAAGGCGACACTCACATTCGAGGGAAGCTGAATGCGCGTGCTGGTCACCGGCAACCAGGGCTACCTCGGCACCGTCATGGTTCCGGCGCTGCGGAAGCACGGCCACGAGGTGGCCGGCCTGGATATCGGATACTTCGCCGACTGCGTGCTGGGATCCGCGCCGGCGGACCCGCCGACGCTGCGCACCGACATCCGGGATGTCACGGTCGGCAACCTGACCGGATTCGACGCGGTGATCCACCTCGCCGCGCTGTCGAACGATCCGCTGGGTGCGCTCGCGCCGCGGCTGACCCACCGGATCAATCATCACGCCTCGGTCCGGCTGGCGCGGCTGGCCAAAGCGGCGGGCGTGCGGAGGTTCCTGTATGCCTCGACCTGCTCGGTATACGGCGCGAGCGGCGAGGACCCGGTGACCGAGGACGCGCCGATGCGGCCGGTGACGGCGTACGCCGACAGCAAGGTTCGCGTCGAGGACGATGTCGCGGCGCTGGCGGATTCCGATTTCACTCCGGTGTTCCTGCGCAACGCGACCGCTTTCGGATACTCCCCCCGCCTGCGCGCCGATATCGTGCTGAACAACCTGGTCGGCTGTGCGGTGTTATGCGGCGTGATTCGAGTAGTGTCCGATGGCACGGCGTGGCGGCCCCTGGTACATGCCACCGATATCGCCGACGCCTTCGCCGCCAGTTTGACCGCTCCGAGTTCGGTCGTGCACTGCCGGGCATACAACATCGGCAGCGCATCGAACACCGTGCCGGTCGCCGAAATCGCACGGACGGTGGCCGGCGTGGTGCCGGGCTCACCGATTCTCGTCACGGGGGAGACGGGTACCGACCCGCGCTCCTACCGTGTCGACTTCTCCAGGGCGGAAAGGGAATTGGGCTTCCGGGCGCAATGGGGGATCGCGGATGGCGCTGCCGAGCTGTTCCATCGGTATACCGCGCATGCGATCACGACCGGTGACTTCTCCGAGCGATACACCAGGCTGGCCCGACTGCGCGCGCTGCGCCGAAGCGGGGTGATCGACAGCGAACTGCGCAGGGTGCCCTGATGGCGAGCGCGCGCCCGGCACGATGCCGCGCATGCCGGGCGGCCTCGCCGGCCCCGGTGCTGGACCTGGGGGAAGTCGCTGCCGCGGACGCGTTTCCGCCCGCGACGGCACCGGTCACGGCGGCGGAGACGGCCAACCCATTGGTCATGGTGGTGTGCGGCTCGTGTGGACTGGCCCAACTGGCGGATGACCGGACGGTTCCCGCCGAGCCGCGCGGCATCGAGCCTCTGGCCTTGCGTGCGCAAGCCGCCGCTGCCGTCGCGCGGGTGGCGGCCGCGGGCCTGCTCACCGGAAGGACGGTGCGTGAGTTCGGAAGTCCGCACGGCGGGAGCTGGCTGCCCGCACTGGAAGAACGCGGCCTCGGTGTGACGGCGGGCGCCGCGGATGTCGTGGTGGACAGCTTCGGTTTGATGCACGAGCCCGACCAGCGTGCGGCCATCGCGCGCCGCGTCGCGGCGACGGCCCCGGAGGGGGTGCTGCTCGTCCAGTTCCACTCGTTGCTCGCCATCGTGGCGCGGGGGCAGTGGAATGTGCTGCGGCACGGCCACTTCGGCTACTACTCGCTGACGGTGCTGCGCCGGCTACTGCGGGAGGCCGGGATGACCGTGCTGACGGCGTGGGAGTTCGACCTCTACGGCGGCACGGTTCTCCTGGCGGCCGTGCCCGGACCGCGCAGCCCCGATCCGCTTGTTGCCCGGATCCTGCACGCCGAGCGAGGACTTGCGGATCCCGGCGTGCTGCGGCGGTTGCAGCGAGCCGCCGACGACGATGCGCGCGGCTTACACGCATGGCTGGCCTCGGAGGCGGCGGCAGGCCACCGGATCTTCGCCTACGGTGCGGCTTCGAGGTCGGTGGCGCTGTTCCATCGAGCGGGCGTCGATCGCCGCCTGCTGCGGGCTGTCGCCGACGCGTCACCCGCCAAACAGGGGCGGCGGATGCCCGGTACCGATATCCCTGTCATCTCGCCGGAGGAACTTGTCGCGGCGCGCCCTGATCGAGTATTCCTGACATTGCCCGAGCTGCTGCCGGAATTGATCGAACAATATGGTGAATTGAGTGAGGAGTGGGTGGTTTCCTGGCCGGATGCGGGGTAGACGCGGACAAGAGAGTAATTACCCTGAATACGGTTCAGGCAATTCGAGTCTTCGGTGTCCTACGATCGAGAGGCGGTACGCGACGATCGATTGGGTGATGAAGATATGGCTGTCGAGAAAATCATCGGGGTGATTGCTGCCACAATTATCGGGCTCGTCGCGATAATTGCATTCCCCGATACCGAGGCCGATTCCGGAATGGGCGATCACACCGTGGCCGTGCATGAATACGTGCAGGCCGAGTGATGACGAACCTCTCGATCTGTGTGCCCGCATACAACGCCGAGCGCACGATCGGCGCGACCCTACGGTCGATCCTGAGCGCTGACGACGACTTCGAAGTGGTCGTGCTCGACAACGCCAGCACCGACGAGACGCATGCGATCGCCTCCTCGTTCGCCGATCCGCGGCTGCGCGTGCTGCGCAACGATGAATTCCTGGCCATCGGAGGCAACTGGAATCGGGCGGTCCGGCTCTCGACCGGGAAGCTCGTGAAAATCGTCTGCGCCGACGATGTGTTGCTTCCAGGGTCATTGCGGACACAGCTGGACGTCATGTCGGACCCGTCGATCGCGGTGAGTTCCGGAAAATACCACGTGATCGACGAGCACGGCGGCCTGCTGGAATCCGGGCTCGGAATCCATGGTCTCGAGGGACGGAGAGCGCCCGCAGATCTGATGCGCGTCCTCGTGCGGTCGGGTCCGGCGCACTTCGGCCCGACGGCCGCCGCGATGTTTCGACGCGCCCATTTCGATCTGGTCGGCGGGATCCGCGGCGACGTGGTGTTTCCGATGGACGTCGACCTGTTCGCCAGGGTCGCGTCGTTCGGCGTCTTCCACGGAATTTCCGCGCCGTTGGCGGCATGGCGGAATTCTCCCTTCAACCTCTGCAGCCGGACGTCGACGGCGAGCAAGCTGGCGGACCTGGTCCGCTTCCAGCATCGACTGCGCTCCGAATACCCGGGCTGCGTCGACCTCGCCGATGTGCTGGCGGGTGATGGGCGGGTGCTGCGCACGGGGTTGCATCGCCTCTCCGTCCGGGGCCGTGCGGTAGCGCGCGTCGCGCTCGCCCGGAGGCACACATGACCGAACAATCGCGAAATCGGTTACGTATCCACATGACCGGGGCCGAGTGGTTCGCCACCGCCCCGGGAGGTCTGAATCGCTACTTCACCGACCTCTACACGGCGCTGGCGCGTCGCGGCGACGCCGACGTCTCGGCGGCTGCCTTCGGCCGGCCGGTCGCGGGCGGCCGTTCGTGGGGGCCGGGGAACGGCTCGACCGTGCGCCGGGCGGTGACGGCCTTCGCCGATCGGACGAAACCCACCGCACCGATGATCCTGGACCGCCACTTCTGTCTCTACGGCCCGCCCGCGCCGCGCGCATCGGCCGCGAGCCGGCTGGTGGTGCATTTTCACGGGCCGTGGGCCGCGGAGAGCCGTGCGGCCGGTGCCGGCGGCCCCGAGATGCGCGTGAAGTACGCGCTGGAGCGGCTGCGCTATCGCGGGGCGGACGCGTATGTCGTACTGTCCGAACACTTTCGGGATCTGCTGGTTTCCGACTATCGCGTCGACCCCGCACGGGTGCGAGTGATTGCGCCGGGGGTCGATCTCGACCGTTTCGCTCCGACGCCACGCGACGTCACTCGTGCCGAGCGCATGGTGCTGTGTGTCCGGCGGCTGGAACATCGGATGGGTATCGACACCCTGCTGCGCAGCTGGTCCACGGTGCGAAGCCAATGCCCGGAAGCGCGGCTGGTGATCGTCGGCACCGGTGCCGCCGAGGCGATGCTGCGTGGCCTCGCCGAGTCCGGCGGTGCGGCCGAGTCGATCGAATTCGCCGGGCGGGCAACGGATGCCGAACTGGCCGCGCTGTACGCGCGATCGGACGTCACGGTCGTGCCCTCGGCGACGCTGGAGGGCTTCGGATTGATCGCCTTGGAATCGCTGGCGGCCGGGCGGGCGCCGATCGTGACGGACTGCGGTGGATTGCCGGCGGCGGTCGCGAGCCTGGATCGGTCATTGGTCGTCCCGGTGGGCAATGCCGCCGCGCTCGCGGCGCGGATCGTGTCGGCACTGCGTGGCTCGGTGCCGACGGCCGACCGGTGCCGCCGGCATGCGGAGTCGTTCTCCTGGGAGGCCGCCGCGGCGCGGCATGTGGCTCTCTATCGGGAGCTGTGCGGATGACGCGCGCCGTGTTTCTCGCTCACACCGCCGCACCATCGGGTGCGGAATTGGCGACGTCGCGCCTGCTTTCGGCGCTACACCACCGCCGGTTCGCGGTGACGATGATCTACACCGAGCCAGGCCCGATGGTCGAGTCGATGCGCGATCGCGGTATCGACACCCGGGTGGTCGAAGGGCCGTTCCGAGCACGCTCGTTGACCATCGGCACCGCCACCGTGCGCGGATTGCTCGCGGCGAGCGTGCACCTGGTGCGAACCGGATGGAAAGTCGGTGCCGCCGTCCGGGATTCGGGCGCGACGGTCCTGGTCGCGCAGAGTACGAAGGCCATGGCGATAGGGGCGGTCGCGGCCCGGCGCGCCCATGTTCCGCTCGTCTGGCAGGTGCACGATCGAGTGTCCGCCGAATACTTCGGGCGCCCGCTCGCCTCGGCTGTGCGCTGCTTCGGCTGGCTCGTCAGTAGCGCGTACCTCGCCAACAGCAGGTCGACCCGGGCAACCCTGATCCGCTGGCGCCGGCCCGCCGCCGTCGCCTATCCCGGGCTCGACATCGACTGTGCGCCCTGCACGGACAGGCCCGCGCAGCGCCCACCGGCGGACACCGTCGTCGTGGTCGTCGGCCGGTTGGCGGCATGGAAGGGACAGCACGTCTTCCTGCGGGCCTTGGCCGAGGCGAGGATTCGCCCGCGAGAGGTGTTGCTCGTCGGTGGCACGTTCTTCGGCGAGGAACAGTACCGCGCGGAGCTCGAGCGGATGGCGTGCGAGCTCGATCTGACGGTGACGTTCACCGGACACGTCGACGATCCCGGCGAATACCTCTGCCGCGCCGATATTCTCGTGCACTGCTCGGTGCTCGCCGAGCCCTTCGGGCAGGTCGTCGTCGAAGGAATGCGTGCGGGCTGCGCGGTGATCGCGACCCGGCCCGGCGGGCCGGAGGAGATCATCGAGCCCGACGTGTCGGGCCTGCTGGTGGACGCGGGTGACCAGGCCGCCCTGACCCGGGCGCTGGACAGGCTGATCGCGGACCCCGCTCTGCGCGAACGCCTTTCCGTGGCGGGACGACGGCGGGCACGCCGATTCGACATCGCCGAGACGGCGACGGTGGTCGCCGACCTGTTGGACCGGATCGGCGCCTCGACATGACCGGGCGGCCAGAGGCGGTCCGGAACGCGCTGTCCGGCAAGGGAATCGGAGGAATTCTCCGCGACATCGGCTACGTGAGCTTCGGCAAATACGGGCAATACCTGGTCACGGTCGTCACCTTGCCGTTGGCCGCCCGAGTGCTGGGCGCGGCGGGTCTGGGACTGCTGGCCGTCGGGATGTCGGCCTACTTCGTCGGCACCCTGCTGGTCGATCTCGGGATCACGGCGTTCCTCGCGGCACGGGTGCACGAGGCCGACCACGACCGAGCGATGATCAACGATCTCCGCGCCAGCTACGCGGCGATCCGGATCGCCATCCTCGGCGGAATCGGGCTCCTGGGGGTGATCGGCTTCTCGCTGAACGTGCCCGCCCACGCGGGCATGATCCTGCTCGGCTTGTTCGCGGGCGGGTTCTGGTCGCTCTCGGAGGACTGGCTGCTGATCGGCCGGGGCCGGTTCGGCGCGTCGATCGCCTACCAGTCGGTCGGGCGCGCGGCTTACCTGCTGCTGCTCGTGGTGCTGCTGCCCCGGCATCCGACCGCCGCGATGGCATTGGGATGCCTGCTCGGGTCGTCGGTGCTGACCGTGGGGCTGACCTGGCTGGACGGCTTCCGCACCTTCGGCCCGTTGGTGGCCCCGCACCGCATCCGCTCCGTATTGCGCACGGGTGCACCAGTTCTGGCTTCACGCCTGTTGACCTCGAGTTACGGGCAGGGCGCGGCCGCGGTCTACTCGGGAATTCTGAGCGCGACCTCGCTCGGTGTTTTCTCGGCGTCGGATCGGCTCGTGCGCGCCCTGCAGTCACTGCTCGACCCCATCGGTTTCGCCTTGCTGCCGCGGATGGCGCGGCGCGGCGCGGAGGCCGGGTTCTGGCGGCGATCGATGCGGGCGCTGAGCGCCGCGGTCGCCGCGGCCGCGGTGGTCACCTCGGGCACCTGGCTGCTCGCACCGGTGATCATCCCGCTGATCTTCGGCGGTGACTTCGCGAATGCGGTGTCACTGCTGCGGGTGGAGGTGCTCGTGCTCCCCGCGACCACGGTGACCTCCTACATCACCACCGCGGTGCTGCCGGTGCAGCAGGACACCGCCGGTGTGCTGATCGGTGCGGTGCTCGGAGCCGGCGTCGGCGCGGCGGCCGTCCTCCTGGCGCTGCGTTCGCATTCGGTGTGGACCCTGGTCGGCGGCGTGGTCGCCGCCGAATTCTCGGTCGCCGGTTGGTATCTCGCTCGCATGTGGCAGCTCTCGCGGCGTGCGGCCCGGACCCGGGAGGCAGTGCTGTGAAGATCCTCTTCGTGGGCGACGACTGGCCGGGCAGCAACGCGCGATCGCTGGCCGACGGGTTCACGCAGGCCGGGCATCAGGTGGTGGTCGTCGATTCCACACCGGTGACACTGCCGCCCAGACTGTCCGTGCCCTGGACGTATTCGAAGCTGGCGCACCGCAGGGCGCCCTGGCAGGTCGCCGCCGTGCACGAGCGCATAGAGGCGATCGCCGCGGGATTCCGGCCGGATCTACTGTTCGCCTTCAAATCGGTGCATCTCGACCAGGGCCGGCTGCTGACGACACCGGCGGCGCGCCGGGTGCATTACAGCCCCGACGATGTCGGCAATCCCTACAACACCACCGCCGATTACCTCACCCACGAACCGGAATGGGATCTGATCGTCACCACCAAGTCGTACAACGTGCCCGAGTTGCGCGCCCGCGGCGCGCGGTCGGTCGTATTCGTGCGCAGTGCCTACGATCCGACTCTGCACTACCCCTGCGCCCGCCGCGGCAGCCGCCGCTACCTCGTCGGGTTCATCGGTGCCTGCCGCCCGGATCGGCGTGGCCCGCTGGTCGATCTGGCACGGTACTACGGCGATCGGATGCTGGTGCGTGGTCCGGGGTGGCGGCGGGTGCCCGCGCTGCACCGGACCGGGGCGATCGTGGGCGGACCCGTCTACGGCACGGACTTCTCCGCGTCGGTGGCGGCGGTGACCGCCAATCTCGTACTGCTCAATTCCGACAACCGGGATACACACACCTGCCGTACCTTCGAAGTGCCCGCCGCCGGCGGACTTTTCGTCGGCGAGCGCACCGGCGAGCACGCCGCATTGCTGGACGACGGTCGCGAGTGCTTCCTCTTCACCGAACGGGCGGAACTGGACGCCATCCTCACCCGGTGTGCGGCCGATCGGGCCCTCACCGAGCGGGTGGCGGCGGCCGGGATGCGCCGGATCACCGCCGGCCGGCACCGCTACGTCGATCGGGCCGAGGAGATCGTCGATGCGCTGGTATAGCCGCCGCGAGCGCCCGGGGCGGTGTGCGTGATGGACCCGTACGCCGAGATCGCCGCGATATCAGCAGGTTTGGTCGTCCTGGCGTGCTGCGCGTGCCTGCTGCCCGGTGTCATCCGGGTGTTGCTGATCGGACAGAGCGCCTACTGGGCGATGTCGTATATCGCCCGCCCCCTGGTACTGCTGACGACTCGGCCCGAACCGCGTTTCGGCGACAATGTCGCCGACCCCCGGCTCGCCGCCATGGGATACGACCGTGGCATCGCCGCGGCGCTGCAGCCGGTCGCGTACGGCATCCTCGTGTACGCGGGACTGGTTGCCGCACTGACGGTCTGGGCTCGCAAGCGGCGGTGGGCGGCGTCGGATTCGCGGATGGCGGGACAACCCGAGCTCATGGCGACACTGGGCGTGATCTACCTGATCGGTTCGCTGGGCCGAATCGCCTCGATCCTCACCGGAACGGTCGCACGCGCGGGCGAGGTGCAGACGGCCAGCCCGGCACTCTCGCTGATCACCCTGCTCGCCTCCATCGGGTCACTCGGACTGATCGTCCTGATCCGGCCGGCCCGCTCGTGGCAGACGGTGGCGGTGATCGCCGGCCTGACCGTCGGTGAACTGCTGTGGACCGTGGCCATCGAATCCAAGACACCGATCATGGGGGCTGCGCTCGCCATCGCGATCAGATTCGCGATGACAGGGTGGAATCGAACCAAAACCATTGCCGTGGTCACCATTGCCGTGGTCGCCATCGGTGCGTTCGGCGCGCTGCAGTCACTCAAGGAGACGCCCGAGCTGAAAGCCCAAGCAGCATCGGCCAACTCGGCCTACCCGCCCTCCGTACAGCCCTTCCTCGGTCTGCTCCGCCGATTCGATCTACTCGAAGCCGCGACGGACGCCTGCTTCGCCGGGCCGGGCTCGTGGCTTTCTCCCGGTCAAGTCCTTTCGCACGGTGTGGCGAGCCTGCTGCCCGCGCAGGTGCTCGGCTCGTCCAAGATGCAGGCCGGGACGGCGTGGGCGGAGCAGATCCGCGGCGGCTCGGTCGACATGAGCGAGGTCTCGGTGTCGTTGGCGGAGGGGAACATCAACGAGGGCTATGTACTGGGCGGCGCCGCCGGAGTCACCGTGGAGGTGATCTTCACCTTCGTGATCCTGCTGCTGTGGGCGGCCGCGCTGTCCGGCCGCCGGATCGTGCCGATCGTGCTCGGCCTGGCGCTGAGCGAGAACCCCGTGGTCTTCGAACGCGGAATTCTCGGCACGTTCGAGGTGATCGGCAAGTACCTGCAAGCCGTGGTGCTCATCTGGATCATCCACCTGGCGGTGGTGGAATTCCAGCACCGGCGCGCGGTCCTCGTCGCCCCGCCCGTCCCCGCCGCGGTGGCGAAATGAAGGACGGGACAATGCGATTGAGCGATTACCTGCGGATAGCGCGGCGGCGGTGGCCGATCCTGGCCGCCGGACTGCTCATCGGAGTGGTCGCCGCCGCGGGCTCGTCGCGGGCAACCGCGCCGACCTATACCGCGTCGAGCACCGTCTACATTTCGATGGCCACGGGCACCTCGGTGAACGATTCGTATCAGGGCGGCCTGGCCGCGCAGCAGCGAGTCCGCTCGTACCTGGAGTTGGCCCGCAGTCGCACCGTCGCGGAACGCACTCACGACGAGCTGGGACTGCGGGAATCGGTGGACGCGGTGCGCAGCAGGATCAGCGCGGTGTCGCCGCCGGCCAGTACGTTGATGGTCATTTCGGCGCGCGACGGGACACCGGACGGCGCGCGCCGCCTCACCGACGCCGTGGTCGCCCAATTCCGGCGCCTGGTGGACGAATTGGAGACGATCGAGCGCGGTCAGGCGCCCGCGGCACGGGTGACGGTGGTCGACGACGCGCAAACGCCCACGGCGGCCGGCGGGCCGCTGCGCCTGATGGCGATGGGCGCGTCGGCCGGGCTGATGCTCGGATACCTGGCGGCGTTCCTCCGTGACCGGCTCGACCGGCGCATGCGGACCGACCGCGAGGTGGCCGAGGCCCTGCCCGTTCCGGTGCTCGCGACCGTGCGGGCCGACGACGCGGCGTGCGCCGGCGAATTACGAAAGGCTCGGAATCAGCTGCTGCACAACAATTCGCGAGTCGAGACGGTACTCGTCACCGGACTTACACCGGAGCCGCCGCCCACGGTGGCGGTCGGTATCGCACGGTCGTTCAGCGACCTCGGCGCAGCGGTGGTCCTGGTCGACGCGGACCCGAGTGGACACGGGGTCTCCGCGCTCGTGCAGCGAAAAACGACACCCGGCCTGGTCGAGGTGATGACCGGGGACAGCACCGTGGCGGACGCGGTGACAACCTGGCCCGAGGCCGGCGTCTGGGTGCTGACCATCGGTGCGCCCGGCCCCGGGACAGCGGATCTGCTCGTGTCCGAACGGTTCTGCGAGACGGTGGCGGAACTGCGGGAGCAGTTCGATCACGTGGTGATCGTCGCGGCGAGCAGCGGCGCCGCGGAGCTGCCGATCCTCGCGGCGCGCTGCGATCAGGTGCTCGCCACCGTGAATCTCGCACGCGCCGACCGGATCGCCGTGAGCGCCGCACTGGCCGCCCTCGACCGGGAACCGGCGGGTGCGGTCGTGATCCGTGCACCCGAAACCCGTGCGAGACGGCTTTGCGAGCAGCTGCGGCAACGGCTTCCGAGAAGGGCACGGAGATGAACGACAAAATCGTGAACCGCCGGAATCTGATCGCCGCGTCACTGGGCGCGGCGGCGGTCCCCTTGCTCGCGAGCTGCTCGAGCGGCTCCCCGCGTGCGGGCGACTTCCGGTCGCCCCGGGTGACGGATGCGCCGTCCGCGCGCAATGTGCGCGATTTCGGCGCGGTCGGTGACGGTGTCGCCGACGACACGGCCGCGTTCGCCGCCGCGGCGACAGTAACGGACCGGCCACTCGTGCTGTACCTTCCGGCGGGCACCTACCGTGTCCAACGGGTGCCCGAGCTACCGGATTTCAGCACCGTGCTCGGTGACGGCGGGGACGTGTCCACCCTCCTCTACGAGGGTGATGACACGCTGCTCGCATTGACGGGGCGGCAGCGAGTGCGGTTCGCGCGATTCGCTGTCTTCGTCACCGGTCCCCGCGCCACGGCGGTATCCCTGTCGGGGTGTTTTCGATGCTCGTTCGACTCGGTGGTGATTCGCGGCAATCACCTCAGCAGCAACCATCCCCGCTATCTCGAACAGCGCGGAGTGGTGCTGGACCGGAACACCGGGG
Organism: Nocardia sp. NPDC088792; assembly: GCF_044750615.1. Classification (NCBI taxonomy): domain Bacteria; kingdom Bacillati; phylum Actinomycetota; class Actinomycetes; order Mycobacteriales; family Nocardiaceae; genus Nocardia; species Nocardia sp. NPDC088792. The sequence continues at coordinate 1,151,696 of NZ_JBIVKC010000003.1, read as the reverse complement.
GGACCACCTTCACCAACTGCGACATCAACAACTTCGGCTACGGGATCGTGACCTCCTGCATTCAGAACTACGTCACCGCCTCCAAGCTGACCAGCAACTACATCGGCGTCCTGGGCTCCGGCAACGACCACAATGCCGGATTGTCGCTGGCCAACGTGGAATTCGTCTCCGATAAGGACCCGCGCACCACGGATCGGCACCTCCGGGTGGACGGCGCGGCCAACGACTGGTGGCTGACCAATGTGTGGTTCGAAGGCGCGGAAACCGCCGTATCGGTGGGAGATTCGGTACGGGGTGGACCCGCGCAGTTCGGCATGGTCAACTGCAAAGTGGCCGCCCGGTCGGTGTGCCTCGACCTGATCTACTGCCGCCAGCCCTACCTGGCGAACATCATGTTCGACGCGGAGCGGAACACACAGCCGCCCACCCCGATTCGGATCGACGCCACCCACTGCCCGGACGGCACCGCGATCAACCTGATCTCCGGCTTCGGCGACGATATCGACGCACGCGGTTTCCCGAACGGCTGGCAGGTGATCGGATGCGGACGCGGCGGGGGCGACCGATTCGCCGGAACCGTCGTCGCGCGGGCCCGCCCCGACGGTGGCGACCTGCTGCAGGCGCAAACCTCGGACGGTGAGCCCCTCGCTGCCGTATTACCCAGTGGCGCATGGCTTTCCGACCGAAGCGACGGAGGCGTGATCCTCAAGGACGAACGAAACGGGTATTGGCGGCTGACGGTCGGTCCCGACGGTGCGTTGACGACGGTCCCACTCGGCCGCGGCCGGCCGGGACGGTGACGGCCTCGGTGCACAAGGGCGTGGAAGCGTAAGGAGACGGACTTGCTGTACGGACACGGACTCGGTGAGGTGCGAGACTTCACGCGCAGCAATACATTGCAACGCATCCTGCACGAGATGGTGCCGGGCGGCGCCCATACCTACGCGCGCGGACCCGACCAATACCCCGAGGGCATGGCTCCCATCGTGATGCGGGGCCGCGGATGCCGGGTCCAGGACTGCGGCGCGCTGCTCGTCTTCGACGAGATGATCACCGGATTCCGGTGGGCCACAGGCGGTGCGCAGGAGACCTACGGGGTCGTGCCCGACCTTTCGTGCTGGGGCAATGCGACGTCGCGGGGTCGCTCGCCGGGCCGCCGGTGACGCCCGCGCTGCGCCGGCGCGCGGAGCCCCGGAAAATCCGATCCGAAGCAAGGGAGACGTTGTGAGCGCACCGCGATTGGCGATCGTCCACGAACGGCTGACAGAATTCGGGGGCTCGGAGGCGGTCGTCGCCGAATTCCTGAAGCTGTGGCCGGACGCGGAGCTGTTCGTGCCGCTCGCCGACACCGACGGAACGAGCGCATTGCGGGCAGCCGCGGGCGGCCCGGTGACGATCCACGACAGTCCGCTCCGCCGGATACACCTTCGGTCACACGCGCCGCTGCTGCCGCTGGTGCCCGCGACGATGCGCCGACTGCCACTGCGCGACCGCTTCGACGCCGTGCTGATCAGTCACCACGCCTTCGCGACTCAGGCCGCGTTCGCGACCGATGTGCCCGCGATCGCCTACGTCCACAGTCCGGCGCGCTGGGCCTGGGATCCCTCCTTCCGAGCGCAGGAGGCAGGCGGCCGGGCCGGACAGCTCGCACTCGCGGGCCTGGGAAATCTGGCGCGCCGCAATGAGCGCCGCGCCGCACCGCGGCTCGCGCACGTCATCGCCAATTCGACCGCGGTCGGCGACCGTATCCGTGACCGGTGGGGTCTACCAGCGACGGTGATCAATCCGCCTGTCGCCGTGGACCGATACACACCCGACCTGTCCATCCCTCGCGAGGACTTCTACCTCTACGCAGGCCGCCTGGTTCCCTATAAGCGAGCCGACCTCGCCATTCGCGCGGCACAGACCGCGGGCTGCCGTCTCGTCATCGCGGGAGAGGGCAGATTCCGGAGTCAGCTCGAGTCCATCGCCGGAGCCGAGACGACGTTTCTCGGGGCGGTGCCGGACCGGACGCTGCTCGATCTGTACCGCCGCTGCCGGGCGCTGCTGATGCCCGGGATCGAGGATTTCGGGATCGTCCCGGTCGAGGCCATGGCCTGCGGCGCAACGGTATTGGCGGTGGGCAGCGGCGGTGCGCTCGACACCGTCCTGCCGGGGATCACCGGCGAATACGTGTCGAGCGGTTCCGACAACCTGGTCGTCGGGGAGCTGGCGGAGCTGCTCGGCGCACACAACCTCGAACGATACGATCCCCGCCAGGTGCGTGCCCACGCACTGTCGTTCAGCGCCAACACATTTCGAAGCCGGATCGCCACGGTGGTCGGCGACACGCTGCGAGGTTCCACGCGGTGATATCCGTGATGCGTGGCGTCGAGTCTCAGTAGGCGCCCGCACCCGTGCTGACGGTGCGGAGGGTCCTGGCGATGATCGACACGTCGAGCCGCATCGACCAGTTGTCGACGTAATAGGTGTCCAAGCCGATCGATTCGGCGGGCGATAGATCCGACCGCCCGCTCACCTGCCACAATCCAGTGATTCCCGGCTTCACCAGCAGCCTCCGGCAGGCGACGGCGTCATAGACCGCGACCTCGCGGCGCACCTGCGGGCGCGGCCCGACCACGCTCATGTCGCCGCAGAGCACATTGAGGAACTGCGGCAATTCGTCGAGACTGTACTTGCGGATCAGTCGGCCGATCGGCGTGATCCGAGGATCGTCTCTGATCTTGAAAAACAGCGGCTGCGAATCGGTCTCGGCGATCAGCGATTCGGCGTGCGTCTCCGCGCCGACCCGCATGCTGCGGAATTTGATCATCCGAAACGGTTCGCCACGCAGTCCGATCCGCTCGGAGAGGTAGAACACCGGGCCCTTGCTGGTGAGTTTGATAGCTGCCGCGATGGCCACCATGAACGGAAGGGTGATCAGCACGGCGACGGCTGCGAAACAGCGGTCGAAGACGGCCTTGCGCAGCGACAACGCATGGCTGTAGTTCGGCTTGTCGACCTGGATCACCAGCAGATCCGATACGATCTCGTCGGACAGGCGGTCTCGAGGAACATCCGTAATCCCCGGCGCGACAAGCAGTCCGGCGGCGACCGCGTCCAGATCCCAGACAATGCGACGGAAATCGGTCGTGACGGATGCGTCCGTCGCCAGCATCGCCACCATATCGGCGCCGGTTCGGACCACCGCGCCCTGGAGGGAATCGTTGTCGCCCACCACCGGAATGGTTCGGCCCGCGACACAGATCGTGGGGTTCCCGCCATCGCCGCGACCATCCGGGGTGCAGGCGCCGACCACGCGATAACCGGTGGTGCTGTCCCTGGCAAACTCGTGTGCGAGATTGCGGGTCGCTTCCGGGCTCCCGACCAGCAGTACGGAGGTGAGGCAATGACCGTCCGCCCGCCGACGGGTCAGATAGCGGCGCGCCGTCCAGCGGCCCGCGATCAATCCGGCCGTGCCGAGCGGCAGAGCGATACCCAGATAGTCGCGCATCCCACCGATCTGGAGGATTTGCGAGCCGATCCCCACAATGCCGAACAATGCGAGGGTGGCCAAGAGGACGGCGCGCTCCTCGGCGCCGCGGTGTCCGACGATGGCCTTGGACCGTGCGCCCCATAGGGTGAGGGATACCACCCAGCCCGCTGTGATCATAAGTGACGCAACAATATTGCCGGATTTGCAGGTCAGCGACCACCGGAGGGGGTTGTGGGTCGGCCCCGCGATGTGCAGGTAGTGCCCTGCCAGTAGGGCGAGGGACACCGCGGTGAGATCCGTGACGAACAACAACTTCGCGAATCTCGACTGCCATGGGACGCGGGCCGCTGGGTCGAGGATGCCGACCGGGACGCCGGGAGAAGCGTGGAATCGTTTTTCCATTGTGGGCCTATCGAATTGATTTCGCTGAGATAGGGCAACACGGCGTTTGGGATCGATAATGACAGAAGTTTTCCAGGAGTTTTCTGTGTGAGTGGCATTTGAGACGGGATTCACATTCCTGGGGAGGGGGCATCAATCCCTGACAGATCGAGGTGCCGAAAAGCCAAGGGGGCGGGTGAATTTGAAACCATTGTTGATAATTGATGACCTGTCCGGATAGACCCTCAGGTCCATCGCCTTGTTCGCCATAACGTAACCGCTGATACGGAATGCCTTTCGTACGAACAGGGAGTACTGCACGATGACGAAGCGGCCGGCCATACGGAAGTCGGCAGTCGCCGCGGCGGTATCCGTCGCCCTGATGCTGCCCGGAGCGGCGGTCACAATGGCCGCGCCGCCGACAGCGGCCGCGGCGGCGTGCGGGACACCGCTGTCCGCCGACGAGCTGAATGCCATTGCGCGACTGTCTGATACATCCGATATCGCGGAGGATTCGCTCGCACGGTTGCGGACCGGGGTGGCGCGGCTGCACGAGATCACCGGAATTCTCGCGGACCACCGAGATCGGCGTGGACTGTTCGGCATCGGGCTCGACGCGGTGGAACAGGCCGCGGTCATGCCACTGCAAGAGGACCCGTCCGCGTTCCAGGACCGCGAGTACGCCCACCGGATCAGCCTCGACCTGCTGAATCGGTACCTGGACAATCTGCATGCCGAATTCACCGGCGGTGCGGTCGCGCCGCAATGGGCGCGATACTTCGACCTCGCCGCGCAGTGCGACACGTCCGGGGCCCGAGCGACCATGGAGGGCTACGCCGCACATCTCGTCGTCGACCTGCCCTACACGGCCGCCGCGGTCGGCACCACGCCCGGCAATGCGCCGGACTACTTCAAAATCGTTGCCGCCATAGCGAATGCGGGCGATCGGATCATCGAACGTACCAAGACCGTGTACGGCGCGGACATCGGTCCACTCTGGCGGTTCTACGGTGTCGGTGCGAGCCTGGATCTACTGGCGGGGGAGGGGGTAGCCACTCGCCCGCTACTGGTCTGCGCCGACCTCGGCGCCAACGTGGTCATCCTCGGAAATGGCCTGGCACTACAGAATCCCGCGCTACACGACGCGACAGCCGCCGAAATCTGGGCGATGTTCGACACCACCGGCACCGCCTTCGCAGCCCTGGCCCAGGCCCGCGCCCTCTAGCTGCCGGTTGTCCTACGGAGTCAGGCGGCGTCGGGTTTCGACGCGGCCGCACCGGGCCGGCCGAAGGTATTCGAGACACCGAGGTGCACGCCGAGGTCGGCCAGTAGGGCGATGCGGTCGGCGGCGAGTGTGCCCGCGCGGACGCTGTTACGGCAGGCGATCAGCCAGCGGCCGAGGTGGTGTCCATCCGCGGTGATGTGGGTGGCGGGTATGTCGGCGTGGCCGTGGTCGAGGATATAGGCGGTCAGCGCCGCCACCCACTCTGTCCACCGGTAGTGCTCGTCATGAAACTTCCGGTCGAAATCGAGGCCGCCATCGAGGGTGATCAGGTCGCCATACCGCGCTTTCGACGTTCTCGGAGCCGTGAACACCTGGGCGTGGCCTCGCGCGGCAAGAAAAGTGAGCAGATGTTTCTGCGGCATCGGCATTCCCGCCAAGTGCCCGGGAAGGGTCACCACCTCGCGCACGTCGGAGTCACGGCATGCCCGCGCGAGCTCCAAGAATCCCGGTGGCAAGAAGGGCAGAGAAGTGGAACTCGGCGGCAAGGTGGACGGGTTCGTGGCTGGTTCATGAAACACACCCGCCAGCTGGTACCCGTGCTCGGCGGCAAACGCCTCCAGCTGTGCCTGGCTCTCGTCGACACAACCGGTGATCAGATCCAGTCGTAGGTAGCCGTACATCAACCGCGGGCTCGGTGTACTCATCATCGATCAACTCCTCCGCCAATATTCGCTACATGGAGTAAATCTCGGCGATCCCTGATGCCCGGTCAATCGACATCGGCGCTCCACGAACCAGAAACTGCAGGTAGAAGCGTTGCTGCGAGGTGTCCGGCCCGGAATATCGACGTGCAATCGCAATGCGCTACTTGTTGCGAATCTTCCGCCGCGTGTGCTGCGGGGTGCGGTCGTTGACGCAGAGCCCGATCCGCTCCTGGCCGCCGGGCCGACCGTGATTCGCGTTTCGTATCGCAGGCGTGCACCGGCTACCACCGGAAAAGGTTCGGCGACACCTTCTTACAGATTTTCGTTGTGAATTGTGGTGATTGCTGCGGTGGGGTCTGTCTGAAGAGGATTGTTGCTCGAGTTGCTGTCGGGCACTCCTGCAGCTAACGTTTCAAGCGTTCGTCCGGCAGGATCGATTGTGAGCCGGACCGTGAATGTGTAAGGGCCCCGGGTTGATTCGTCTGCAATTCGGGTGAGACCTCTATTGGTAGATCGTGCCGCAGATACCCGACCAGAAGTTCTGGATGAAAGGTGTTCTCGATGAGGTCCGACACATTGTTTCTCGGTATGGGGGCGTTGATCGCGGCTCTGCTGTCGCCCTTGCTCGCCGCCGGCAGTTCGGCCTTCGGTGGTCTCGTCGGGCCCGGCTGATCCAGCAGGGGCGGCGGTTTCGGCAAAGGCGGTTGCCGGGCTTGCGATTTGCCGCTGTCGAGGATCACAAGATTTTCCAATCGGCGATTCGCGGCGACCGCAGATTACATTGGCAACCCATCAATAGTCGTTCTGGCGGCACTACGTATGGACTCGGCAGGAGACGCATGAGACATAACACGTCGGCCGCTGTCGCGGCTCTGATCGGTGCTGTCGCGCTCGCGACTGCGACGGTGCCCGCGTAAGCCGCTCCCGCCGACGCGCCCGGAACGATCGCCGAAGTTACCGAATTGGCTGTCGGCCAGCGGATTCCCGGCAGCGCCGAGGCCGAGCGCGTGGTATATCGGACCCGGGACTCGCTCGGCCGTCCGGCACTGTCCTCGGGTGCGCTGTTCGTCCCAGAAGGGACGCCACCGGCAGGTGGGTGGCCGGTGGTGGCGTGGGAACACGGCACCACCGGCCGCGCGGACACGTGCGCGCCCTGGACTACCGTGGCGCGGTGGCGGTGGCACCCGCCGCCGCCATCACCGACCTGATACGGCTGCTCCGCCCCGAGATCCCCGACCTACTGCAGGCGCCGGCGAAAACCTACATCAGCTAACTACTGGGCGGTCTGCGGACCGCACGTCCGGGCTTCGATCTCGACTCCTATCTCACCCCGTTGGGGCGCCGCATCGTCGCCGAGGGTGAACAGCTCTGCTACGACGACCTGACCGCACGGCTCGACAACATCCCGATAGGCGCCTTGATCGCCAAACCCTTCACCGAAGGCGATTTCGAACCCGTGGCACGCTCGGTGTTCGACGTGCCCACCGCCGGCATCCCCGTCGACCTGCGCAACTACCCCGGCTACGACCACATGCAAGCATTGGACGACACCACCGTCGACACCAACCTCTACCTCCGAAAGCTCTTCCGATAGAGGCCGACTCGGTCGTCGGATCGTGACCGGAAGGGTAGTGCTCACCAGCGTGGGCGGTGCTCGTCGCTGATCGGGCGGTAGTCCTGAAAGCTGTCGAAGAGGAGATTTTCGCTGCGGCGCATATGATCCGCGAGAGTGGCGAGCTCGGTGAGAGTCTGTTCGGACAGCCCCGCCGCGGCGCACACCAGGCTGCGCAGTGGTTGCTGCTGGAACTCCGCGGCCAGCTGCGCATCCGACCTCGGTGCCGGGCCCGCCGCACCGGGCGGATGGAGGAAGTAATCGGCGGGGACTTCGAGCGCGATTGCCAAAGCTGTCCGCAGCCGAGCGGACGGATCGGCACGGGTGCCGCTGCGGAGCTGCGCCAGATAGCCATGAGAGATGCCGTGGCCCCCGGCGGCCAGCAGTGTCGCCAGTTGCTGGCTCGGCAGCGGCTCGCCGTGCCGGACTTCCCAGGCGGCGATCGCCGTGTTCAGCAGTCTCGCGAAGGATCCCGGCGGATGGGCGGCGGCCGGAGCGCGTTGGCGAGGTGTTCTGGACGATCTTTCCATACTGGACAGTCTGTTTCGGCTCGGCGCGATTGAGGCGGAACCACATCGGATCGGCGTGGCGGGGCGCTCCGACAACACGGAGTAGTGATCTGGTCGTAGCGGGAACCGACGACTGTGTACTCGATACCGGGAACGGTGTCACCGTTCGCATTCAGCCGGGTGACGATATCGGAACCGACTGTCTGCTGAATGCCTGAGCGGCTGAACAGATATACGGAGGGGTCGAGCACGTCGAGCCCGGCGTTGGTGATGGCTCGGCCCAGGGCTGCCAGTCCGGCGCCAGCACGGCGGCGAAGCGTCCTCGGTTCGAACTCGGCCGGATCAAGAAACGAAACGGCATTCCACTCGGGTGGGGGTGATCTGCCATGCCACCAACCCGCTGGGGCAGGCCTGTTGCTCCTGGCTACCACCGGCACACTCGTTGTACAGGGCTGACATCCCTGATGCGAGCGCAGACCGGTCTCCGTCGCTGCACGAACTCGCCGGTGCCGGTTGTGCTTCGGCGGCGCCGGGCGCGACCACCGCACTCGCGAGGGCGGCGATGCCTGCGGCTATTCCTGCCAGAGTACCGAGGTATTTCATGCTGATCTCCTCGCTGCTGTGTCAACTGCACGATAATTGCGAACTCGAAAACATTGTTCCAGCAACAAAATTCATTGATAAGACTGAAATTGATAAGACTGAAGCAGCGCATCGAATCGACGCAGCGCATGGCGATCGAGTGGAAGTCGGCCGCACTTATGCCCGAAGCTCGGTTTTCGAGTATCTCGCCGAAACCTTGCGGGCGCTGCACGGCGACTTCACCGGTGGCCCAGTCGATTACCAATGGCAGAAGTACTTCGGACTCGCCCGCGTATATCGACCGCATCCATCGCGACTACGGCGTGAACATCGCGCCTGCCTGGCGGGCATCCTTCGTCCGTGACGCCGTCGACTCGGCCGGCGGCGCAGGAACGTACGGCCGACTGCTGTCCATTACCTCACCGCCGATAGCGCTGACCATATTCGGCTACAGCCTCGCACTGCAGAACCCCGCCCTGCACGACGCCACCGCGGCCGCCATCGCTACCCAGTGGTCCGCGCAGAATGCCGTTCTCGAAGGCTTGGCAGCCGCCCACGCCTTCTGACCGATACTCGCGGACCGCAGCATGCGGGGCCGACCGCCGCGGATCTCATCACTCGATGCAATCCGGCCGCGGCCGAGGTGCCACGTGCACGCGAACAGGAATCGTTGCGGTGAAGACGGTGGAATCGCCGCTTCGGCAGTAGGTGACATCGCAGCCCAGGAGCTGGGCGTTTTCCTTCGCGATGGCCAGGCCGAGACCGGCTCCGCCCGTTCGGGTTCGCGATTCGGTGCTCATAGGGCGATGTCGAGGGCCGGACGCCTCGGGAAGTCCGCTCAAACACCCGTTACGTCCACGAAAGCCCGCTATATAAAAGGTTCTGTCTCAATAATATGGCAACTCTGTAGCAAAATTGTCCGACCTCATGTCGAGGTCCGCAGCCAGCATCTGTCGAGAGGTGGTGCCGTTACGATGCGAGTCGTCGATCTGGATATGGAACGGCCGGCGGATTGGGTCGTGCGGATGCTGCCCGCCGCCGCGTTGCGGGGCGCCGGTATGGCCGGCGAGGCTGCGCGGCTCGTCCGGCGGCCGCCGGTGACGGGATGTGCGCTGGCCGGCCGGGGTGGGCTCGAACGACACCGAAAGGTGCTGGCGAACACCATCGAAGCGGTGGCCGCGAACGCACGAATGTGTGGGCCGGGCATGGAGGCGTGGCGACCGAGCTGGCAGATAGAGGCACAGGTTTACGCCGAAATAGGTTCAGCATGTATGGATCTGGCGTTCCAGGTCGAGCATATGCTGCTCGCCGGCGGCAGGGATGATGGGCAGCTGGCGATACGGCTGGTGCACATGGCCTTTGCTCTGGGCGGGTTCCGGGGGGCCGGCAGCGTTGCTGCGGAAGTCAGGCGCAGCTACCACGAGCTGTTCGACGCCCTGGTGCTCGAGGGCCGAGGCCGGTTGATGTCGGCGTGACCTGAGCGCCGGGGCGCAGTCGACCGCACGCGGGGTGCGTGCGGACAGCTTGCGGCAGGGCACGGTCGCGCAATAGCGGCACCTTCGAGGCCTCCCGCGCCCCCGCAGCGGCCCGCGAGCACATCGAAACCTCCCGCACCCCCGCCGTGCCTCGACGCGAACGGTCACGGACCCGACAATGCGGTGCCGTGCCCGCCGGGCCTCGAAACCACATATCAAGACCGGCAGCAATCGGGCCGCATCCGATACCGCCCGACCGCGGCCACGCCGCAAGGCTCGAAACTCGAGCTAAGAAGGGTGGTTTCCGTAGCGCCGCCGTTCACGTGCGGTCATACCACCCCATACGCCGAAGCGCTGATCATTGGCCAGAGCGTACTGGAGGCACTCGTCTCGCACGTTGCAGGACAGGCACATTCGCTTCGCGGCCCGAGGGGAGCTGCCCTTGCCGGGGAAGAACGATTCCGGATCGGTCTGGGCGCAGACAGCGTACTGGTGCCAGAGTTCGGAACGGATTGCATGCGATTCGGAAAACGAATTCTTGTCAGCTGCTTGCATATTCGGGTCAACACTTTCGGTAGAGAGTTGATCGGAGTGCAGGATGCGATGAACCTACAGCGATAGCTATCTGTTGGCAATCTGAAGATCTACCTTTGTTGAATCAAATATCCGCCGCTGTACCAAGTTCCTTGTCTGATCAATTCTCTCGATCAATGGGGGCATAGTTCGATACGTGGATCCAACTCGGACGCCTCGGCCCGGTCTCCATTGCCGGGGCCCGCCAGCGAAGTCCGGCAGAGTTGGGCCGCCACCTCGGCCGGGTCGGTGGTCCATCGTTCCGAGGCGAGATCGGAGATGCCGAGGACGCGACTCTCCTCCGTTCCATCGAAGCGCACGAACCAGCGCGAGCCGAGGTTGACGGAAATCGATCGGCCGAGCGGCCGTAGCCGGGTGGGGTCGCTGACGTCCCAGAGCCGGACGGACTGATCCACGCCCGCGGACACCAGCCGGTGACCGGTGCGATCGAGCGCCAGGTCGAGCACCGATGCGGTGTCGACCACCGCCGTGGTCGCCGGAAGACCGGCGGCAGCCTTGTCCAGATCCCAGCTGCGAAGAGATTCGTCATCGCCCGCGCTGAACAGGTGCCGCCCGTCAGCGGCGAAGAGCAGGCTCGAAACCGGGCCCTGATGCCCGGTGAGCCGTGCCCGCACGACCGGTTTGCGGCGATCGCTGATATCCCACAGGTAGATGGTGGCGTCCCCGGCTCCGGTCGCGGCCATCCTCCCGTCCGGTGAGATCGCGAGCGACCGGAACGAACGCTTGGCACCCGCCGATGCGGCGCCCAGCGGCTGCGGTGCGGCCGCGTCGCTCACATCCCACATCCGAATCGAATAGTCGTCATCGCCGGTGACGAGCACTCTGCTGTCAGGCGTGAACGCCATGCGCGTGAAGTACTGGGTGCGGGTGGTCAGCGGAGTCCCGAGTGGCGTCGGGCGGGTGGGGTCGGTCAGACTCCACAGTTGCACGGCGCCCCCCGCCGAATCGGCCGTGGCGAGCACTGAGCCGTCAGGCCGGATCTGCACCACGACACCGTGATACGGCCCCACCGCCGCCTGTACGTCGGCGGCGGGCACAACATCCTCCCGACCCACCGCCCAGGTCTGAAAATGGCCGTCCCCGCCACCGGTCACCATCAACGAACCCGCGGCGTCGAGCTCCACCGAGGTGAACTGCGCCGGCGTCGCCACCGGAATGTCGGCGACCGGCCGGGTCCAGACGCGTACTCGCCCATCGTCTCCGGCGGAAATCAGATGAACGTCGGTCGTCAACCCCAGGCTCGAGATCGCACCGCGGTTACCGCCGACCGGTCGTCCGAACGGCTGGAAGCCGAAATCCGTTTGCTGCCAGAGACAGACCGTCCCATCAGCACTGCCGGACGCCATTTGACCGGCAGGGCCGAACAGCAGCGCATTGACGGCGGCGCTGTGCACGGTCTGCGGCAATCCGAAATCCTTGGGCGCCGCCGGATCCGTGAGCGACCACATCCGCACCGTCCCCTCCTCAGTCCCCGCCACCAGACGACTGTCCGGTCCCAGCGCCAGGGATTTCACCGCGGCAATCGTGGTAAGGGGTCCGCCGAGAGGGCGGAGGCGGTCCGGCTCGGCGATACTCCAGATCCGGATGGTGTGGTCATCACTTCCACTGGCCACCAACGACCCGTCAATGCTCACCGCCACCGCGTTGATCGCATCGGCATGAGCCGCGACCTGATCACTGATCCGAGGGGCCGCCGGATTCGTCACATCGACCAGCGTCAGCTGCCCGTCCGCGCCCGCCGCGACGACCGACCGCCCGTCCAGCGTGTACACGATCGAGAGCACCGCGTCCGGGGTCCCCACGACACCCAGCGGCCGAGGCGCTTTCGCATCCCGGATGTCCCAGAGCCGGACCGTCTTGTCATAACCCGCGCTGGCGAGAATGCCGCCGTCCGGAGCGAACGCGACCGAAGTCACCGCACGCTGATGACCGGACAAGCCGGCACCCAGCGCCGTGGGTTGACCACCGCCGGACAGCGCCCACAGGCGAACGAGCCCGTCGTCGCCGGCGCTGGCTACCATCCGGCGGGCCGAGTGATACGCGAGCCCGTAGATCTTTCCGGCATGCCGCTCCGCCGACGGGATGATCACCGGATAGACCTGGGTGGTCACCAGGCGCGCCCGGGTTTCCGGGTCGTCCGGCCGGATTCGATAGGCTGCCAAGGCCATTCGCTCCGACTCCGGCGGATCGAAGTTCTCGATGCGCTGGGATTCGTGGATCAGCGCCGCGACCTGGGCATCGGTCCGCTCGCGTTGGATCGCGCGATGCTGCGTGGTCGCCAGCACCGCCGCCAGCAACGCCACGACGCACAGCAGCGCCGCGGCCGACCGCAAAGCGCGGCGCCGAGACGACATGCGGCGCTGGTGCCGAATCGATTCCGCGACGAACTCCTGGGCGATACGGTTGATCGACCCCCCATCGCCGGTCACCACGTCGACGGTCTCCAACCGCCTCGCGTCATAGAGCATCGACTGAGGCTTGCCGTCCGCGAACCAGGTCCGTGCGTCATCCTCGATGCGATGGCGGGCCGGGCCGAATTCCTTTTCCTCCGCGACCCATTCGGCCATCCGCGGCCACACTCGCGGCACCGCCTCGTGCAGCAACTCGACCTCGTCGTCCTGCACCACGACCAGACGGGCGTCGACGAGCAGGGCGAACACCTCCTCGGCCAGACCCGGATCGGTGGATTCGTCGACCATGACCTGGAGAGGCACCCGATTCCGGGTCACCGACCGCGGGCCGACCACGGTCAGCGTCATGAGAATCGAGCGGGCGAAGCCCTGCTGTTCGGGCGTGAGGCGGCTCCACGCCTGCTCGGCGGTTGTCGCGACCGAACCCGCCATCCCACCTGCTGCCCGATAAGCCTCCAGCGTGAGCGTGCGGCCGCGGCGGCGGCCCCAGGTGGCGTCGAGGACATGGGACAGCAGCGGCAGCAACGCCGCCTTACCGTCCTCGGAAGTCGCGGCATCCAGATCGCGAAGCACGATGTCGATCAGCGCGGGCTCGACCTTCAGACCGCACGCGTGCGCCGGACCGACGATCACCTCGCGCAGCTCTTCCTCGGTCATCGCGCCGACGATGACCGAGGAGCGCTTGATCGCCTCGGCCAGCAGCGGGTACTGAATGACGTCATTGAAGAAATCGGAACGGATCGCCATCACCGCGGTGACCTTCCGTTCCGCCCCGGGTGCGGTGAGCTGCTGCAATTCGTCGATGAAGGTCCGGCGGCCCGCGCTGTCCGTGCACAGCGTGAACAGCTCTTCGCCCTGATCGAGCAGCAACAGCACGTCAGCGTCGGTGGGCGTACGGTCGATCGCGGCCCGCAGCGCCTGATCCGGCCGCGAGCCGGGGCTCGTGAGCACGGGCGTTCGACCCTCGGCATGCGCCGCCAGCCCGGCGGCGAGCAGTGACGACTTCCCCGCACCGGAGACCCCGACCACCAGCACCAGCCTCGGCAGGCCACCGTCCTCCTCCACCGCGGCGATCGTCTCCGCGACCGCGTCGCGGGCGCTGTCGCGACCGAAGAACAGGTCGGTGTCCTCGGCGCGATACGGGGACAACCCCCGGTACGGGGGATGACTCGGCTCGCGCACGCGCAGGGCGGAGATCCCGGGATCGTTCTTCGCCTGCCTCCAGGCAATCCGCCAGCGACCGAGGTCGAGCAGACTCTTGTCGAAACTCTCAGGGTGCGGAAGGGACTTGGCGTCACCGATCAGGACGGTGAGCACCGGAAGCACGGACTCGAAGGTGGCGGGCACGGTCCGGCCGCGCCGCCAGTCGCTGTACCGCTGCCCTGTGACCGGGATCGCACCCGGGACGCCGCGTGAATTAGCGCGGCGCACAACCGATTTGATGACAGGCGAGCCGGCGAGTTCGGACAGCGCGGTCAGCCGCTCGGCGAAACGCTCACGCGCACCTGCTACCACGTGCAGACTCCTGGAAGATCCGGCGAGCTGGCTCGAACGGTTACTCCGGCAACACCACAGAACCGAAGGTAGCAGGTCCGGAACGACGATCGAGCGAATTTACGGCATACCACACACCGTGTGGCTGTGGCGGTGGAGTGTCCCAGGTCATAGGCGTGGGGTGTACCCCTATCCGCCGAATCGTGCGGCGGCGCGAACGTCAACCGATTTTCAGTAACAATCCAGTTAATCCGTTCCGGTCCGGATTATTGGACCGGACGATCTACCTGCATCGACGCTGAATGTGCCGCAACAGCGCTTGGTTGCCAACCGCCTACGGGAAAGAATTACTTCCATTCGGCAGCAATGTTAGGAGTCGTCCGAATGGACATTTTCGATCCCGAGTTCAGCGCGGCCACCGTCCCACCGACGATCCTGGTTCGCCTCTGCGACGTCGCGACCGAACGCGGCGTGGACACCGAGCCATGGTTCCTCGGTAGCGGAGTTTCGCCCACACAGCTCGACGAATCGGAGGCGCGGGTGTCGTATCGGCAGGCGACGGCAATCCTGCGCCGCGCTCTACGGGCAATGCCGGAGGGGCCGATCGGCCTCGCTGTCGGCTCGCGCAATGCCGTGGTCGGATTCGGTATGGTCGGATTCGCGATGCGGTCCTCCAGAACCCTCGCGGACGCGTTAGGCCTCGGCATGGAGATGCACCGGCTGACCGGCAGCCTGGTGGACTTCGAACTGAGCCACCACGGTGAACTCAGCGCGATACGGCTCTTCGAGCGCCTGCCCGATGACGAACTCACCCGATTCCTCGCCGAAGAAGCAATGGCCGCCGTGCTCGCATTCGGTCGATCACTACTGAACACGAACATCGACCCGGTCCGGCTCCGGCTGGCATACCCGGAACCGGCCTGTGCCGCGGAATATCGCCGCTACTTTCGCTGTCCCATCGAATTCGACTGCGCGGACACCGAATTGGTCATCGCCCGTAAAGTGCTGCATCGGCCGATCCCGACCTACAGCGAGGCCAACCTGATCGTCGCGCGGGAAGCCTGCGAACGGATGCGCGGCGACGACGCGCCCCGCCACGACATCGCGGCATCGGTGGCGTCGATCCTCGGGGAGAGCCTGCGCAGATCATTGACGATGGCGGAGGTCGCCGAGCGGCTGTTCGTCACGGAACGAACTTTGCGCAGGCATCTGCAGGCCGCGGGGGAGAAGTTCAGCGATATCCGTGATCGAGTG
This sequence comes from Nocardia sp. NPDC088792, assembly GCF_044750615.1. Lineage (NCBI taxonomy): Bacteria > Bacillati > Actinomycetota > Actinomycetes > Mycobacteriales > Nocardiaceae > Nocardia > Nocardia sp. NPDC088792. The sequence continues at coordinate 1,135,980 of NZ_JBIVKC010000003.1, read as the reverse complement.
CGGCAGCAGCGTGCGCTGTTCCTGGTACGGGAGACCACGATGACCGTCACGCAGATCGCTGCGGAGACGGGCTTCAGCGATGCCCGCGAATTCCGGCGTGCCTACGTTCGCTGGAACGGCGAGCCGCCGAGCCGCACTCGGAGTTTGGTCGGGTTGCCTTGGGACGATGCGATGGCAACACCGGAGCCCGCGGTCGTCGCCGGACGCATCGCCTCCTGACGCAAAGGCGGGCCGGCGCACCCCGATCAGATCAATGGTTGGGGTGCGCCGGCCTGCCGGGTCTGCACCCTCACCTCACGCGAAACCATCAACAGGGTGCGGGAGCCGTCGCGCAGCGTCCGGCCGGCCCGAGTGAGCGCTACTCGCCGCGTCGTCCGCTCGAAAAGCGTGACACCGAGCTCCTTTTCGAGGCGTCGCACCGAGGTGCTCAGTGCCTGTTGCGTGATGTGTAGTTTGCGGGCCGCGCGGGTGAAGCTCAGCTGTTCGGCCACCTCGAGGAACTGTGCCAGCCGATAGAGATTGAGTGGTTCTTGGGTCGGCGGTAGCTGACTCGATTCCATTGCGTGACCTTTCTTGCGTCCCCGATCGGGGTACTGCAGTGCTGCTTCGACTTGCTTTGCGGCGGAACGCACTTGAAGGATGACGCCCGTAATTGCCGAGAGAATGCTCAGGACCAGCAGCGACTGCCAGGCACCGTTGGCCGGCCGGACCAGCGGACCACCGGTAACTCGTAGTTCGCTGATTGTCATGGCCGCAGCCTATTTCGGCGATATACCACCAAGGTAGGGGATTGCTGGCCGAAAGGGTGCGCTCTCCGGACTACCCGCCCGCTCCCGGCATCGGTTTCCGGGCTGGGGCAGATTTCCGGTCTAGATCGGTCGGAAGCCGGAGCCGATCCCGCCCCGCGCGTTCAGATCGCCCATGATCGCCGACATGTTCGTTCCCACCTCGGGGCCGGCGCAGGGGACGCCCAGATAGGCGTTCACCATGCCGACGAGTGTGGACCCGACCACCACCGGAGCACCGGAATCGCCTTCCACCACGCACATCTGGGTCCACGTCTCCGTCGTGACGCCGAAGACGTCACCCCAGGTGACCCCGCAGGTGTTGCCGGTGGTCCGTCCCTCCTTGCATGCCACCGCCGGGAAGGCCGGCGGCGCTCCGATCCCGCTGATGGTGACGCCACCGACGCGGGAGACGGGGACGATCGCCGCCGGATCGAATTCGATGATCGCGTAATCGAGATCGGCATTGCTGACGGCGATACGCCCGATCCGCCCGGCCCCGCGATCGGCCTCGGCGGAGATCGACGCGCCCGCACCCCCGCAGTGTCCCGCCGTCATTCCGACCAATCGGCCTTGGGCGTCGTGCCCGACCGAGGTGACGGTACACAGCGATCGGTCGTCGATGACGATGCCCGAGCCACCTCCGATCACCGGCGGACCCGGTTGCGCGTTGCCGATTCCAGCACCGGAACCGAGTACGAGTGCGCACAGGGCGCCGATGGCGGCTGCGGCGATTTTCATGGGTTTGACGGTCATTTCACTTCCGATTTCGGGTTGGATTGCTCGACTTGCCTGGCTGTGGCGGCACGAACGGCCGCGTCGATCCCCTCCGGGGTCAGGTTGGTGACCGGTGAGGTGCCGATCCGCACGGCCGGAGCATGCGTCAGTTTGGCCGCGATCGCCTTCTCGGTCTGATTCGCCACATACGCGCGATAGCGATGGGTCGTCACACAATCGGTGAGCTGAGGTGTGGGGGTGATGCCGATGCGGGCGGCGAGGTCGATCAGGTCCTGATCGCTCGGCCCCGGCGAGCCTTCGGCCGGAACCTGATTCAGCAGTTCTCGTCGCCACACCGGCCATTTGCCGATATCCGCCGCGGCAACGCAGGCGCCGGCATTGGCCGCACGGCTGGAGTACGCGGTGGTCGAGCTGCGGTCGCGAATCGCTACCAGGTCGTAGTCGACGCTGACCGCATTCTTCGCGACCAGCGCGTCCAGGGCGGGGCCCGTGGCCGACTCGAACGACCGGCACAGCGGGCACTGCGGGTCCTCGACGACCGTGACGACCACCTTCGCATCCGGGCTTCCGACTCGGACCAGGCCGTCCTTGGTCATGGTGGACGGACCCGCGACTGCGGTGGCCGCCTCGGCGGCGGCCCGGTCGCGATCCTCGATGCGGACCACGAGGCCGAAAACGATCGCGGCGGTCAATATCAGCAGGACGGCCGCGCTCGACAGGCGGCCGGCAAGGCCGACACGCCCCAGCTGATCTGCCCTGGGGAGCCGGACCTTCCGGGTTTTACGCATGGGTGGTGTCTCTCCGACGTGATGGGCCTCGAGGCCGCAAGGTTCCTCGACGAGTGCGAGTAACCGCAAGCTAGCAAACAGTTGGCAACCAGGCAATAAGCCATATATGTCAAGTGCCCGCTGGAGAATGTTGCGTAACAAAATTCCGGTCCGGGAACTTTGGATCGGGTATTTTACCTGCGCTTATGCCTGTAAGTGGGAGTAACTGTCATTGACTCACATCATCCAGCGCCGGACCATACAGCGCGTAGGCAATCGATCAGTTACTAGCTGGTCGATACGGGGGTATCCGGGTTTCGACCGCAATGCGCACATCCGACGCACGACCTCGGATCGACCGTCGTGCGCAGACCTCGGCTCGAAGTCCCATGACAGAGAGAAAGAAATCGGCATGAGTGATCAAGCAACCCTGCACCTCGAGTACCTGTACGGACCGCAATGGCAGAACGTGATCGCCATCGTCGAACGGGCGGCGCAGCTGACCGCCGAGGAACGTGAGCGCCTGAACGCGGCTGCGGCCGGGGGCGTGGAGACGCAGCTGAAGAACCTGCAGAACGCTATGGGCAATGGGGGCGGCCTATCCGGTCTGTCCGGACTCCTGTCCGGCCTCGGTCAGCAGACCGCGCCGCAGGCGCCGCAGATCGCCGCCCAGGTCGCCAAGGAGTTCGGCCGCTTACGCAACACCCAGGTCGCGACGAGTGTCGTCAGCCAGGCGTTGTCACCCGGCGCCGGCGCCGGAGACGTGGCGGGCATCCTGCAGTCGCTCGGTTCCATCGGCGCTGTCAGCGCGGTCGCGCAGGCAGTGACCGCAGCGGTGCTCGGTGATCTGGTCGGCCGCGGTGACTTCACACAGAGTGTCTACGACGAGCTGATGCGGTCATGGCAGGAGAGCATCCAAGCCTGACCGCAAGCACGGGTGGCCTGTTCCTACGCGGGCTGCCCGGATTCCGGACTGCATTTTTCTCTGAAGGACTTCTCGTTTCTCTGAAGGATTCTTCGAACAATGAGCATCACAAGCCGGCAGGGCCAATTCCCCGCCAATGGTTCGGCGCCGTCATTCACCGACATGACCGACCTCGGTTCCACCGAGGTCAGTTTCGGGTATCACCAGGAGGATGTCGCCGAGGGGCAGGCCGCTGTAGAACACAACAAGGCCGAACGACGTGGTCCGATCGGCTGGTGGAACAGGCACAAGCTGCTGACCATGGGCGTAAGTGCCGCGGTCGCAGCCAATCTGGCGTTCCTGCCCATGGTGCAGAATGCGGCACTGGTGGTGCTCGGACATGTCCTATAGGCGCGACCACGCGAAATGGCGGCTGATCGGATCGGGCGGAACAGTGCTCCTCGCGGTGCTGCTCACGGCCTGCGGCGGCAATGACGCAGGCTCGCAGGCGTCGACAACGAGCGCCGATTCCGCGGATTGCGCGAGCGGGGCGGCCGTGACCAGCAATCTTCAGCCGGCAATTCGGCAACTCACCGACAGTCTGAACGCCGTCGGGCCCGCCTCGGAACGCAACGATCGCGAAGCGGTACTCGCGCAAATCGACGGCGCCCGTCGATCCGCCGACCAGATCAGCGCCGGGCTCGGTGCGGCGGCAGGCGCGATGACGGCAACCTCGCTGATTCGAACCGAGTTTCAGAATGCCTCCGCATCCGGGGCCGGGTTGCGCGACTCCCTCGACCAGTTGCGCGCCGTGGTAGTCGGTGGCCCTGCACAAGGCGATCCCTCGGCGCAACTCCAGAATTCGGTGGCGTCCTTCAACGCCTCGGTGGAACGACTGTCCCTGGCCTGCTCGGCCAACTTCTCCGGCTCGACCGTGGAACCCACCACCACTGTCGCCCCCACTCGGACGACGAGATAGGTGACGGTAGGTAACAAGTGCCCAGAGAAGTATTCGCGAACCGCCTCACCAGGCTGTACCTGGCGGCGGGTTCGCCACCCAGCAAATCCGTTGTCCGACGGGTCAACCTGCGATCCAAGCCGGGATCGAAAACCTTCAGCGGCCAGCGCCTGAGCGACTGGCGGCTGGGCCGGAGCGTCCCGGCGAAGTTCGATTCCGTACTGCCGGTGTTGTCCGTACTGATAGAGGAGGCCAAGGCACGAGCCGGCACCGGTCCCGTAGATGTCACTCTCTTCGATCTGAACGACTGGCACGCCGTGTGGTCCCGCGCACGCGACGCGGTGCCGGCCGCGCCGAACGCCGACCGGCCGCCGTATCGGGGCCGGGAGTCGTACCGGGCCGAGGACGCCGTCATCTTCGCCGGCCGTCGTCGGGTGCTGACCGACCTGGAACGTCTCATCTCGTCCGCGCGGCAGGAGCGTAAGCGGCGGCTGGTGCTGTTGCTCGGCTTCGCGGGTTCGGGTAAATCGTCGCTGTTGGCGGCCGGATTGCAGGGCGCGAAGGACGAAAGCCGTTCACAGTCGATCCGTTTGGACACCTTCTCCCCGTCCGAACTGCTGCGTGCGGTGGCCGAGCTCGGCGACGACGACGGCGAGCCCGTACTCCTGCTCATCGATCAGGCCGAGGATCTGTTCGATCGCTGCCCGGATGAGGTTGTGCGACAAAGGTTTCTCGATGAAATCGACCACATCACCCTCGACCCCGCGCGGCCGAATCTCACGGTCGTCATGGCATTTCGGGCCGAATATGCCGCGGAACTCCGCAGGCATCCATTGTTCGCCGAGACACTGGAGGAGCGATCGCTGACGCTGGGCCCATTGACGGAGGACGAGCTGCGTGAGGTGCTCGTGCGCCCGCTGGTGGAGCTCGGATGGCAGATCGAACCGGCCCTGGTCGAAGTGGTACTGCGTGACATCGAACTACTCGGGCTGCAGGAGGAGACCGCCATCCTGCGGTTTCTCGCCCCGGTGCTCGGTGCGGTCTGGGAACGGCGCGTCCGCCAGACGTCGACATTGGCGTCCTATCAATCGATCGGCGGCATCGAAGCCGAGATCGCGGCCAACGCGGAACGCGCCTGGGCGGAACTGACCGACTACGAGCGGTCCGTGGCGAAGTGGATTCTGGTGAGCCTCGTGGTTCCCGGCCCGCGGTCCGCGGTCCGGGATCGGGTTCCCCGCGAGGTCCTGCTGGACGAGGCGCTGAATCCGGGTACCGCGGACGTCCTCATCGATCGACTGGCGGCGGCCGGCGTACTGACGGCCGCCACGGACGGTGTGGAACTGCGGAACGGCGCGCTCCTGACGGGGTGGCCGCGCCTGAACGATTGGCTGCAGAACGAACAGGAATTCGCGCTCCTGCGGCGTCGCATCGAGGCGGACGCCAGGGCCTGGGCGGCCGGCGATCGTTCGAAGGGGCTGCTCTATCGAGGAGCCCGACTGCGAGAGGCGGCGGACATGCGCGCGCGTGGGATCGGCTGGAACCGAACAGCGAACGAGTTCGTGCGGGAGTCCGAAGTATGGCGGGTCCGCCGGCTGTGGCTGCGGTCGGTGGCCGCGCTGGTCGCGATTGCCGGCCTCCTCATCGTGATAACGCACTGGATCGCCGGATGATCGCCCGGCATCGGACCTTACGAGTACGCCGAGAATGAAAAAGGAAGTCGCATGCTGGAATACAAGGGCCCACGCCGATCGGACTCACCACTGGTGTTCCGATCGCAGAATCATCGTCCGGCGAAGAGGCGAGAGCGCTCCGTACCGGTGGTCGTGGTCGCCGGCCTCGCGATTGCGTACACCATTCTATGGTCCGCCTGCGCGGTAATGGCAGCTGTGTGGCTCTGGGGGTTGCTCGCCTAGTCCGGGGTGGCTGTCGCACCGAAACAACCGACCCATCGATCGTCAGAGGAGTCTGATGCAGATCGTCACGGTTCAGCGAATTATTGCCGCACCGCCCGAAGCGGTGTTCGATTGGTTGCTCGATGCTCCCAGTCATGGATTGGTTCCGAAATCACGGCCAGGTCGGCTGATCACACCGGGCATTCCGGGGCGCAATGGTGTCGGCGCCGTCCGTGAGGTTGTCCGGCGAGGGCTCCGCCGTCGGCAGCGCATCACCTATTATGATCGGCCCCGGGAATTCAGATACCATATGATCGAATCCGCCGGCAAGGTCCGCCACGACGGTGCGAGCGTCCGGGTCAGCGCGATTCCGGGCGGCACGGAAGTCATTTGGACCACCGTATTCGAAATCACTCGCGGTCCGGGTTCTTCGCTTCTGACCCGCGCCTCGGCGGCTTTGCTGAGCAAGGAATTCGATAGTGTGCTCCGCGCCGCCGAGGAAGACCTCATCCGGACCGGCGAATTGCTCTCCGGCACGACCGGCGGAACGGTATGACCGGTTGGATATCCAGGGGCCGCTATGGGCACGCGGCGGGGAACTCGCGCATCAAGGTGCAGATCACCAGGATGTCGATGGAAATCACCAGCAGTGCGAACAGTGGACAGAAGGATGCGAACACGAAGCTGTCCGCGGCACTGATCGCGGCCATACCGATACCGGCCAGGTAAGCCCACGGCTTCTTCGCGAGTATGCCCACGCCACTGATGATTACGAGTACTCCGATCAAGGCGAGGAACCAGCTCCAGCGTGTGATGTCGAGCGGGTGGACCGGGTTCTGTGCGATGAGAAGGCCACCATTGCCCGCGAGAGCGGCTGCGGCCGCGACCAACTGCAGGACCCCGGTCGACAGAATCAGCACGCCCGAGAACGTCGGCGAACGGGTGGGTGCCGGATCGGCCTGGAGGGTACTGCTCATAGGATCACTCCTTCAAAAGACGGAAGGATCCTTCATCAGGGTTCGATCTGCATTAGGTGTGTAATTTCCAATCTACCGACGGCGCGGTGGGCATGCCAGATCCGGTTCATCACTCATTTTTGTATGGAAATCTATCTCACATGGATTGTCGTAGGATTTCAGGGTGGGGTGGATAGAATGTCGCTGAAATACTCCGAGTTTCTGAAGTATTCCGCCGATGGCAAGCGTCTTCCCGTTACGAGAAGATAACGTTTCTCCGTTCCGGTAAGCCTGAGCAGTGTATTCAGCTGGGATCCGGAAGAATCGTCCGAATTTCGATTTGACGCCGATGCAAGTGGCCGCAAACGTTAGCGCGTATACGTAAACCAGCAATTCACTACCTCGAATTGTCAATCGTCCGAGCGGTAGTGGGTTACCTCATCGAAAGGCAAAGGCGAGACGTGCACCAAGAAAACGGCTACATACCGGGCCTGAAATCGCATGCCACCAAGGCATCCGGCCGGCACCGAAGAAGAAATGCCAGAAATCGGCGAGGGCTGTACGCGGCCGCCGCGTTCGCGTCGGTCGCGACTGCCTCGTTGGGCGCGGTCGGCACGGCCAATGCCGATACCGTGCCGATCACCGACGGTGGCGGGCTACTCGGTCAGTTGGGGACGGCGGTCGGGGCGAACCTCGACCCGGCGGCCCGCTCTCAGATGGAGTCGGCGCTGGCGGGAGTGTCGTCGCTGGCACAGGGGAGTCCCCTGGCAGCTCCCATCGACACGTTCGCCAAGGCCGCTCGAGGGCCGGTACCGGAGGCCGGGCCCGTCGATGTCGGGGCGCCGGTGCCGGCTGCTTCGCCGTTGATCCGCCCGGCGGTACAGGCGGTGGAGGGTGACAGCCCGGCGATAGCCACCAACGGCGGCACCGGTCGTGCCCCCGCGGCCGTGGAAGAGATCGCCGGCGCGGTCACCCAGATCGTGAGCTCGGGACTGAATTTGACGCAGATCGGTGCGTGGGCCGAACAGGTTCCGGCCGGACCGTTGCAGCAGCCGGTGCAGGATCTGCTCGCCTTCGTCCGCGACGCCACCGAAATGGCCGGGGCTCGGCGCACCGATCCCGGCGCGAACGCGATCGATACCCTCATCACTCAAGCGCGCGAAGTTTTCGATTTCCCGCGCGGCGGAGACGATCCCACCAAGGCGCTCCGTGAGTTGTTCGCACCGATCATCGGCGATGCGGCAGGCGCCGACTGGTCGCCGGTGCTCGCGCAGATCGCCCCGGCCTTGCGCGATGTCGCCTCCGGGGTGGACATCAAGACGGTCCTGACCGATCACCTGACGCCGCTGCTGCAATCCGGTCCGCTGGCCGATGCGGTGCGTCCGGTGATCATGCAGTTCGCTCCCGCCCTACAGGAGGTAGCGCCGACCCTGACCGCCGTCTCCGCGGGAGTACTGCCGGCAACTGCGCTGGTCGGGGCGTTCGAGCAGGTGTTGCGGTCCGGCACGCTGGCGGCTTCGCTGGCACCCTTCGCCGGGTTCCTGGCACCTCTGCTGAGCGCCGTGGCGGACCCCGGTTCGGCGTTCGCTCCGGTGCGGGACACCCTGCTGGAAGCGGTACGCGCGCTGTTGCCGGCGCAGCTGCACGACACTACGTTCATCCTGCCGGTGATCTTGCCGTTCCTGGCTGTGCCGGTGTTCCTGGCCGTGCTGGCCATGCCCATCGTGGGTGTCGTGGTGCTCGGTCTCGCGGCCGCGGCGCTGGTCGCGGTTGTCGCGGGAGTGGTCGTCGTCGGCGGTCTCGTGGCGGCGGCGCTCGTCGGCGTGCTGGTCGTGGGCGCGATCGTGCTGGCCCCGGTCCTGCTGGTCGTGGGCATCATCGCGCTGCCGGTACTACTTGTCGCTCTGGTCGCCTACCAGTTCGTGGCGCCGTTCATTCTGGCCGGTCTGCTGGCCGCGATCGTGGTGGTGGCCGTCGGCACGATCCTGGCCGGCGCCGCCGCGCTGATCATCGGCGTCGTGGTGACCGCGATCGCGTTCGTGATCGCGGGGCTCGCGGCGGTCGTCATCACCGCGCTGCTTCCCCCGCTGGCACTGGTCCTGGGGCCGCTGCTGTTCACCCTCGCGCTCGCGGTTGGCGTGCTGGGGCTGCTGGTGACGGCCGCCGTGGTGTTCGGGCTGCTGCTGCTCGGTGGTCTGGCGATCGCCGCGTTGGCCCTGGTCACCGGTTTGCTGTCGCTGCTGACGCCGTTCGGGCTGTTGGCCTTGCCGATCCTGGCGATCCTGCTGGTGCTGGCGGTGGGTCTCTTCGGCGCGGGCGCGGTCATCGCGCTCGGGGTCCTGGCGGTCGTATTCGTCGCCGGTTTGGTGGTTCTCGGGATCGCGGCCGGTATCACCGTTACCTGGCTGCTGCTACTGGCCCTGGTGGCGTTGGGAATCGGGTGGGTCGCTGGTGTCATCCTGGGCTTCCTCGTCGGCACCGCCGCGAAGCTGCTCGCCCTCGGTGGCGTCATCGCTGCCGCCGGCGCGGTGGTGTTCGGGACGATCGCGGCGGCATTGCTCGTCTTGGCGCTCCCGATCGTCGGCCCGTTCCTGGCGCCGCTGCTGTTCCTGGGTCTGGTCGCGCTGCCGGTCGCCCTGACGCTGGGCTTCGCTCTGGTGGGTCTCGCGGTGGGCATGCTGCTGACCGTGTTCTGCGTTGCCGCCGGGCTCGCGCTCCTCGCGGGCCTGACCGGTGCGGTGCTGGTGGGTTCGCTGATCCTGATGGTGCTCATGCCCTATGCCATCCCGATCATCCTGGTCGCGGATCTGCTGTTCGCCGGGATCATGGGTGCGCTCCTCACCCTCGTCACCGCGAGCGCCACGCTGCTCATCCTGATCGAAGGTGGCGCGTACACGCTGCTGGTGTTCGCTGCCGCGATCATCGGCGTCGCGCTGTTGTTCGTGAGCGGATTCCTGCTGGCAGTGGTGGCCTTCTTCGGATTCATCATCGCCGCCGCGTTGCTGATCATCTTCTGCCCGCCGCTGGCATTGCTGGCATCGCCCCTCATCTTCGGCGGGATGCTGCTCAGTCTGCTGGCAATGATCGGGACGACGATGGTGGTCGGCAGTGTGGTGGCAATAGGCGTGGCAATCGCCGCGCTCGTGTTCGGTGCCATCTGGGCCGTCTCGATTCTGGCGCTGGCTGCCACGTTCGTGCTGGTTTCGTCGTTGTTCCCGCCTTTCTGGCTGGTGACGATCCCGGTTGCGCTGGCGGCCATCGCGATCATCTTCGTGGCCACCGCGATCGCCGTGGCGGTCGCGCTGGCGCTGACCGCGGCGGTGTTCGTGCTCGGCAACGCTTTCGGTGTCGCCCTCGCGGTCGTTGCGGTCGTGGCCATGGCGGCGCTCGCGGTGATCGGAGTGGCCTTCGCGGCGATTCTGTCGGTGCCGTACCTGCTGTTCCTGCCGATCGCCGTGTTCGCGTTCCCGCTGGTTGCGATCGGGCTGCTGGTGCTGGCCTCGCCGTTCCTTGTCGTCGGGCTGGTGCTGGCCGGGGTGGCGACACTGATCATGGCCGCGTTTACGGTCGGCGTGCCGATCATCGCGGTGGTCGGAGCGGTGGGTCTGATCGTGGTCGGATGCGGTCTGTTCTTCGGAGCGATCGCGCTCGGTCTGCCCCTCACCTTCTCGTGGCCGCTGGTGCTGGTCTCGAAACAGGTTGACGCTCAGCCCGGTCGAACGGCCGGCGGGGTGCGTAACGGACGGCGCGAGGGCTCGGGTGATCTCACCACCGAGCAGGTCGTCGCCGGATTGCGGGACCTGCTGAGTCCCGAGCCGGCCACCGTGGCGGCGGCCCCGGCCGCGGCCGGTGTTCCGACGGTCGGAGCGGGTGTGACCGACGGTCCGGTACGCGATTCGAGCAATCGTCTCGTGTCGGTGTCGCTGTGATCTCTTGATCGCGGCGCCGGGTCCGGCCCGCACGATGGTGTGGGCCGGGCCCGGGTCTATCTTCGAAAATGCCTAGGAAGAAACATGATTCGCTGTACGCCCCGCCTGATGACCAGACTGTTCCATACTTTCCTGCTGGTCTCGGCGGTGATCGCGGGCAATTCCGCACCGGCGCCGGCGGCCATCGCCGAGCCGGTGCCGCCCGGCCTTCCCGCGGTGCCCGCGGCGGATCCGTTCTATGCGCAACCCGCGTCGTTCGACGGCTCGAGGATGGGCGAGATCGTCGCAAGCCGGGTCGTGGACGTGCGCGACATTCCCGCGCGGGCGCCGTTGACGTCCTGGCAGGTGAAGTACGTGAGTCAGGACAGCGGCGGGACGCCGTGGACGACGGTGGCGACGATCATCAGGCCGGCCGGCGGGGCGAGAACCTCAGAGCTGGTGGCATTCGACCCGTGGATCGACGCGCTGGACGCGCGGTGCAATCCGTCGTATCAGTTGCGTGCGGGCGCGGCTTACCTGGCGTCCACCGGGATGATCACGGAAATGACGAGTCTCGTCGCCTTGCTCGATCATGGCTACACGGTCGTCGTTCCCGATTATCTGGGACCAGAGAATCAATTCACGGCGTCCTATGTCGAGGGCCGCAATACGCTGGACGGTATCCGTGCCGCATTGAATTTCGCTCCGGCGGGATTGTCGCAGGTGACACCGGTGGGGATGTTCGGTTTCTCCGGTGGCGCCCGCGGTACGGAGTTCGCGGCGGAGTTGGCGCCGGACTACGCGCCGGAATTGAATCTGGTCGGGTCGGTTGCCATTGGATTGCCGGTAGATTTGTCGAACTCTGGTAGACGAATGAACAAAAGCATATTCACCGGAATCGACGTTATCTCGGCCTTCGCCCTGGATCGGGCCTACCCCGACTTGAATACTTCCGCCATGTTCAAGGATCCGGGTCTGGGCAGCAAGGTCGGCGGCATGTGCAACGTGGAGGCCGAGGCCGCGTTCGCCTTCGCGGACGGTGCGGACATGACCTTCGGCCGGCTCTGGCCGCTCGACGATCCGAAGGTGGCGGCGGTCGTCCAGACCCTCAGGGCCGGCCGGTTGGGGACGCCGCGTGCGCCTCTGTACCTCGCTGTCGGCGTCAATGACCAGGTCGCACTGCCCGATGACAACGACCGGTTGGCGGCGGACTACCGCGACCGCGGCGTCGATCTCACCTATGTGAAGCTCCCGGTTGTCGAGCATGTGACGTCGATCGTCGTGGCGGCGGCGCCGGCGATGGACTGGCTGGCCGAGCGTCTCGATCGCGCCGGGACGTGAACGGGGTCCTCGCGGACAATCGTGCCCGGCGACAGCATATTTACTGAAATTTGTCTCTATTCTCATGGTGAGGCTGGGCGTATATCCGTCTGGTTCAGCTGTGATTCTTCTGGAATGGTTCGAGTTTCTTGAGAGGTTTTTCGATGACGGTGAAAAGGAGCGCTGCACTTTTCCCCGGCCAAGGCGCGTACTTTCCGGGCGCCCTGGCGTCTGTGAAGAATGACACCGAGATCCGCGACATTCTTCGCGAAATCGACGAGGTGACGCAGCGGCTGTCGGGGGACACGGTGTCGGAGCTGTTACTCACGGCGGATGCTCCGTCCATCGACGAGCTGTTGGAGTCGAATCCGGACCTGCTGCAGATGGCGATCTACGGCACCTCGGTCTCCGCTCATCGCGTGCTGCGTGCGCGGGGGGTGCGCCCGGATGTCCTGGTGGGGCACAGCTTCGGCGAGATCGCCGCGCTGGTGTGTGCGGGCGGGTTCTCTGTCGGCTCGGGTGCGGAGATCGTCGGTCACCGTAATGCCGCTCTGCGTGCGGTCGGTGAGCTCGACGGATACCTGCTCGCGCTGAGTGCCGACGTGGTGGAGTCCCAGCAGATTCTGGAATTGGTCGGTGATCCGCAGACCGTGATCGCGGTGGAGAATCACGATCGGCAGACGGTCATCGCGGGTCCGCGCGCGTCGGTCGATACGGCGGCCGCGGTGGCGGCCGCACTTCGTCTCGGTGCGGTGCCGCTGAAGTCGCCGTATCCGTTCCATGGGCCGATGCTGCGGGACGCGGCATTCGACTTCGCTTGCCGGATGCGGCATTTGCCGCAGGGTCGGATGGACGTCGAGGTCTATTCGCCGATCCTGGGGCGCGCGTATCAGGACACCGACAAGTTGACGGCCGTGCTGGCCGGTCATCTGACGCGGCCGGTACGTTTCGCGACCGCGCTGCGCGCACTCGGTGACGCCGGAGTCGATTCCTTCGTGGAGTGCGGGTCTCTCGACACGTTGACCAAGATCACCAGCCGCGTGCTCGGCGCGGGCCCTTCCCTCGTGCCGCTGCTGCGGCCGGGAGCGTCTCTGGCGGAGTTCGACGCGGATTCGATTGTCGCCCAGTCGAGTATGCGCGACGCGGACGGGCTCGAGGCGGTCCGGAGGGGGCTGGCTCCGGGTCTGGCCCCGGCGGAGTTCGAGCGGCTGTGGAGGTCCTGTGTGGAGCAGATCGTGCGCTTCACGATCAGTGAGTACTCCGCGGCAGCGAATGCTCCCGCGCTCACCGGGCCGCCGAATCACGATCCCGTGGGCGGCGCCGAGCCCGGCACGGTCAGCCTTGCCGAAGCGTCGCGGCCGTTGCCCGAGCCTTTGCCCGAAGTCCCGCCGCCGGCCGAAGTCCCGCCGCCGTTGCCCGAAGCGCCCCCTCGGGACGTGGTCTTTCATGAGCTCGTGTCCCTCTATGCGGATGCCTTGGAGTACCCGCCGGAGGTCTTCGACGAGGACACCGATCTCGAGGCGGAATTGGGCGTCGATTCGGTGAAGCAAACCGAGCTGTTGCGGCGGGTCGGTGAGACGTTCCGGCTCGGCCCGCTGCCCTCGGATTTCAAACTCGGCGAGCACAATACGCTGGGACGTATCGCGGACATGATCGCCGCGGTATAGGCACCGGAGATGGCAGCGAAACTCGATGGAAAGATCGCGTTGGTCACCGGTGGCGCCCGGAGTGTGGGACGCGCGATAGCCCTGCGGCTGGCCGCCGACGGCGCGCTGGTCATCATCAACCACTTCCGCTCGCCCGTCGAGGCGCGGGCGACGAAGGCCGATATCGAGGCGGCGGGCGGCAGTGCCCACATCATCCGCGCCTCCGTGGCGAATACGGTGCAGCGGAATCGGATGTTCGACGAGATCGCCACGGAATTCGGCGCGCTCGACATCCTGGTCAACAGCGCGGCGGACGGTCGCCTGGCCCGCAACGCCGAGGTCGACGAGTCGATGATCGACCGGGCGATCGACACGAATCTCAAAGGCGGACTGGGATGTTCGCGCCGCGCCCTGCCGCTCATGAAACAGCGCGCGGGTGCGAGCATCGTGAACGTCTCCACGCTCGGCGGCGGTCAATTCGTGATGGCCGACTACCTGGCCTGTGGTCCGGCGAAGGCCGCGGTGGAGGCGATGACCCGCTATCTGGCCGTCGAATTCGCCGAATTCGGCATCCGGGTGAACACGGCCGCCGCCGGAATGCTGGAAAGCCCCGTGGCGGACCAGTTCCCCGATGCGGCGGCAATGCGCCGGGCGATCATCGCCGCGACGCCGCTGCATCGGCTCGGGACACCGGAGGAGCTGGCCGCCATCGTCTCCTTCCTGGTCTCGCCGGACGCCAGTTGGGTGACCGGGCAGGTTTTGGTGGCCGATGGTGGCCTGTCGACCGGCGCCGCACTGCTGTCGCCGCCGCGTGACCCGGCCGTGCCGCCGGCGCCGCCCGCCTCGACCGAGACCGTGCCGGAGGCGCCGGAAATCGATGTGGTGCCGCCGCTTCGGCGTGCGGTGGCGGACGGGGACGATGCGGATGCCATTGCCATCGTCGGCATGGGCATCACAGTCCCGGGGGCCAATGACTCGGACGAGTTCTGGCGTGAACTCCTTTCGGGCGGTGACCGTTTCATGCGGGTGCCGCCCGGGCGGTGGGAGAATCACAGCTTCTATTCGGCGGACAGGACGGCCGAAGACAAGTCCTATTCCGATCATTCGGCGTTCATCACCGAGTTCGTCCCGCATCCGGCGCTGGCCGCGGAGCTCACCGCGGCCGGAAAGAGAACGGACGAGGTCGAGTCGACCACACTGTGGTTGCGCAATTCGGTGTTGCAGGCGATGGATTCGGTGGTCCGGCGTCCGTCGGACAGGTTCGGCTTTCTGGTGGGATACACCGCCGACGGTAATCAGCACGCCGAAGAGGCGACGGTGGTCGCCGGTATTCTGCGGCGGGCGCGAAAAGCGTTGCAGGGGAGTGGCGTCGACGATATCGATGTCCGATTGGCGGCGATCGAGGCGCGCTTGCGCGTGCGCTATCCGCGCAGTGCCGTCGATCCGCATCGGGTGGTCCCGCATCAGGTAGGGGCGGGTGCGATGGCGGGTCTGCTGCCTGCCGACAGTGAGCTGTTGATGGTCGACACGGCGTGCTCCTCCTCGCTGTACGCCGTGGATCTCGGTATCAAGGGGTTGCTGGAGGGCCGGTACGACATCGCGGTCTGTGCGGGCGCGTTCGCGGTCGGCCCGCGCGGATCGGTGCTGTTCGCGAAACTCAACGGGTTGTCGCTGCGGGGTGAGGTGCGCAGCTTCGACAGGACCGGTGATGGTGTGCTGTTCTCCGACGGAGCGGCCACGGTGGTGCTCAAGACGGTGCGCCGTGCCCGGACCGACGGCGATCGTATCCTCGGCGTGGTCAAGTCTTTCGGTGCTTCCTCCGACGGCCGGGGCAAGGCGATCTACGCGCCGAATGCCGCCGGTCAGGAGTTGGCGATCCGGCGTGCGCAGGCCCGGCCAGGGATGTCGGGCGTGGTCCCGGACTGGGTGGTCGCGCATGCCACCGGTACTCCTGCCGGGGATCTCGCGGAGTTCACGACATTGCGGACCACCATGTCGAGTAACCATCCGGTGCGGGTGACTTCGAACAAGTCCGTGATCGGTCATACGGGGTGGGCGGCGGGGACCACTTCGCTGGTGCAGGTGCTGCTGGGGTTCGCGCACGGGCTGATTCCGCCGCAGCACCGATTCGACCAGGCCCCTGCGGAATTCATGATCGATGCGAGCAATGTGGAGATTCCGAAGACGGCGGTGCGCTGGCCCGCGGGCGGGAAGACGCCGCGGGTCGCGGCCGTATCCGGCTTCGGCTTCGGCGGCACCAACGCGCATCTGGTGATCGAGGAACCATCCGCGTCCGCCGGAAGTGCCAGGGAGGCAGTTCGTTCCGAGCCCGTTGTGCCCGCGCCTGGCCGGTTGGCGGTGGTGGCTGTCGCGTCGCACCTGCCCGGTGCGGTTTCTCTGGAGGAGTGGCTGACTACCGCGGAACCCGTGACCTCGTTCGGCGATCGGTACCCGCTGCCGACGATCGACGAGGTGAGGCTGCCGCCGGGGCTCATGCGGGCGATCGACCGATGTCAGTTGATGGTTCTGGCCTGTGCGCGTTCGATCCAAGCCGGGCTCGGCGAGTTCTGGACCGAGAATCGGTCCGAGATCGGTGTGATACTCGGTCATTTCGGCGAGACGAGGAACGCCCTGCTGTACGCGTCGCGCTGCTATCTCGACGATGCCGCCGCCGCGCTGCGCGCTGATCCGAGTCTCGCTGACGAACCGTGGTTGGACGGGGTGCTCGCCGATATCGCCGCGGATATTCGTGATTCGGTACCGCCGGCGACGGAGAACACTTTTCCCGGCATGATGCCCAATGTCATTCCCGCCCGGGTGGCCAACTACTTCGGGCTCAACGGGTTGAACATGACCGTCGACACCGGTTTCACCGCCGCCGCGAGCGCAATCGATGTGGCCGCACGCTATCTGCGCACCGGTGAGCTGCGGATGGTGTTGGCAGGCGGGATCAATGGCAACAGCACCGAGGAGCAGCGGGTGTTGCTCGGCGGTCTGCTGCCGCCTGGAGCCCGTATCGCGGAAGGTGCCTTCCTGCTGGCGTTGACGACGGAGGAGACGGCGCGGGAGGCCGGGCTCCCGGTGATCGGCTTCGTGGAGTCGGTGTCCGCCGATATCGCCGCCGATGTCGAATGCGGTGCGTGCGATGACGCGGAGCGGCCGAATTTCCTGGGTGGCGAGGGTGCGTTCGGGATCGTTTCGGCCCTGGACGCTGTCGCGTCGGGTGGTTCGATGGTGGTTCGGTGCCGTGGCGAGGAGGGCGCGCGGGATGCCGTGGTCCGGGTCAGTGGTCCGGATCCTGCCGGAAGGTCCGTGCTTGCCGGGGATTTCTCGGATCGGGAGACCTACCGGGATGACTGTGGCGCCGCGGTGGCGACCCGCGTCGACGGTCACGCGTGGGGTCTGGAACCGGAGCCGGGCGTCGCGGTTCGCCCGTCGATCGGATTTCTTCCGGATGCCCCGACGTTGCTGCTGGTCGAGGGACCGGAGGTGTTGCGCGGCATGGTCGTTCCGGAGTGGGTCACCGTGCTGTCGGTGCGGCCCGGGCCGGGCGTGGTCCAGGTGCCGGAGGCGACCCCGGAGGTGGTCGCGGATCTGCTGGCTCGATACGACTCCGCGGCGGAGGTCCGGCACGTGCGCTTGGTCGCGGATCTGTCGAGCGATGTTCATGCTGATCGGACGAATGCGCTGCGCGTGCTGCATGATCTTTTCTTCCTGACGCTGCAGCGATGTTCCGCCACGCTGGTCGAACCGGGTTCTTCCGTCGTGGCCCTGCTGGTTCGTGCGATGGATTCGACCACGCCGAAGCCGTATGTGGGCCTGTTCACCGGGGCGATCAAGGTTGCCGCGCTCGAATCACCGCACAGCACGATCTTCGCGCTGGTGACCGATGGTGATGTCGCCGGGGGCGGCGCGGCCGTCGCGGCCGAGTCGGTGCTCGATCGTCCGCTGCCGGTCGCCTACTACGCGGGCGGTGTCCGATACCGCTGTCGTCTGACCCGAGTCGATGACGAGCCGGGCGAAACTCCGCGGCTGGACCGGAATCCGGTGGTGGTCGCGGCCGGTGGTGGTCGCGGCATCACCGCGGAGCTACTGGTCGCCGTGGCACGGAATTACGGCGGCCGGTTCTATGTGCTCGGCAGCAGCGAGCTCGATGCGGTGCCTCGGCGCTATCTCGACCTCACCGATGCCGAGTTCGCCACGGCCAAGCGGGAGTACATGCGGCGTCGGCGGATCGAGGCGCCGGCGGCGACGCCGCGGGAGTTGAATGCCGAATTCGAGCGAATGGCGAACGCGCGCAGGACGATCCGGAATCTGCGGCGAATCGGGGATGCGGGTGCTACGGCCGTGGAGTATCTCGCGTGTGACGTCACGGACCGCGTGGCGGTCGAGCGTGCGATGGAGCGGGTGCACGCCGAGGCCGGCCGGATCGACCTGTTGCTCAATGCGGCGGGCCTGAATCGTTCGGCGCCGATCGTGGCGAAGGATTTCGCCGAGTTCCGCCGTGTTCGCGATCTGAAGGTGCTGGGCTACACCAATCTTGCTGCCGCGCTGGCGAAGCGTCCGCCGCGGGTGTGGTGCAACTTCGGTTCGCTGCTCGGTGTCACCGGTCAGATCGGTGAGGTGGATTATGCGTCGGCGAACGATTTTCTGGGGACGGCGGCGCTGGCCGGGGCCGGTGCGGGGCGGGACGAGTTCACGATCGGCTGGACGCTGTGGGGTGAGGTCGGTCTCGGTACGAACGCCTTGACGAAGGCCTACTTCGACAAGACCGGTCAGTACTCGAACATGTCGACCGCGGAGGGCGTGCACCATTTCGTCCGCCGGTTGCAGGCGACGCGGCGCAGTGCGTACCTGGCGCATCTCGGCCTCGCGGAGTACGGCGCTGTGGATGCCCTGCTGCCGGGTTTCCTCGGCCCCTCACCACGCTCGTTCTATCTCGACCGCCGGGTGGCGGGCGGGATGACGGAGGGGCGTGCGTGGGCGGTGCACGAGCGTGCGTTCGACCTGGAACGCGACAGTTACCTGGCCGATCACCGGGTCGGCGGGGTGCCTACCGTGCCGGGTGCGTTCGTCGCGGAAATCGCCTTGGAGGCGGCGTGTGCGCTGGTGCCGGGCAAGCGGGCATATGCCATGGAGGACTTGACGTTTCATCGCTTCCTCAAGGTGTATCCGGGGAATCGCCCGGCGCTCAAGCGGATTCGCGCCGCGGTGCTGGAGGAGCGGGCCGATCTCGGTCAGGTGCGGGTCGGTGTCGAGGTGACCGGTGATGTCGTCGCGCCGAGCGGGGTGTTGCTGGCGCGGGACATGGTGCATTTCAGCGTCACCGTTCTGATGGCGCCGGCCATGCCGGCGGCTCCGCGCTGGCGGCCGTGGTATCCGGCGGTGGAGCAATCGGTAGTGGATCCCTACCATCTGGACGGCTCCCCGGTGCGGCTGACCGGTGTCTTCGAGTCGACGTCCGATACGAGGCTGCATCCGCTGGGCAGGCGTTCGACCTATAGTCTGCGGCTCGCCCCGGGTGACCCGACCTTCTCGCGCTTCCGGGTTCCGGTCATCCTTCTCGACGGGCTGCTTCGGACCGGTGTGCTGTCCGCCGGTGACGACGAGGGTTTCGTGCCGATCGCCGCGCCGCTGCGGATCGATCGGCTGGACCTGTTCGAGCACACCAACGACGCGCTCGTCGCCGATTCCGGGCCGATCGATCTGTACGCGGTGGCGGGCGCTGCCGGGCACGGGGAGACCGGCTCGGCGAATCTGTTCGTCGCGGTCCGGCCGGACGGCCGGATCATCCTCGCGCTCAAGGGTCTCGACTCGATCGTGACCGGCCGGCTGCCGTTGGGCGCCGGTGTAACCATCCCGCTGGGCGCCGACCCGGCGGGTGCAGGAAAGAGGGCCGACTGACATGGCCGCCATCGATACCGGTACGTCGTACCGGCTGCCCCCGGGACCCCGGGGCGCACACCGTATTCCGCTGAACGTGCGGGCATTGCGCAGCAATGCGCCCGGCTTGTTCGAGGCGCTGCGCCGCACCTACGGCGATACCGTGCGGTTGCCGCTCGGCCTGTTGACGGCCACGCTGGTGTTTCATCCGGACGGCATCAAGCATGTGCTGCAGGACAACAACGCGAACTATGTCCGCGGCATCGGCTACGACCGGTTCAAGATCTTCATGGGCAACGGGCTGCTGACGACCGACGGCGATATCTGGCGGGAGCGGCGCCGGTTGATGAACCCGCTGTTCCATCGGCCCGCGATCGACGCGATGGTGGACACGATGGTCTCCTCCACCGCCGAGGTGCTGGATCGCTGGGATCGTCGCGGGGATGTCGGGTTCGCCGGTGATGTGCTGCCGGAAATGATGCGAATCACGATGGGCGCCTTGGGCCGGATCATGTTCGACACGAATCTCGACGACGATCGGCATCGTATCGGTGCGGCCATGGATACGGCCGTCAAGGCGATGGTTTTTCGCGGTACCGTGCCGGAATTACTGCCGCCGTGGTTGCCGTTCCCGTCGAATCGGCGCACCGCCCGCGCGCGGGACGCGATGTACGACGTGGTGGGCCGGATCATCGAGTCGCATCGTTTCGGCGCGCATGCCGGCCGTCCGGACCTGGTCAATCTCTTGCTCGCGGCGACCGATGCTGCGGCGGGTCCGGCGCTCACCGACGAGGATGTGCGCGACGAGTTGATGACGATCTTCATGGCCGGTCACGAGACGACCGGAACGGCCTTGGCGTGGGCGCTGTTCGAATTGGCGAGGGCGCCCGAGGTTCAGCAGCGGGTGTTCGAGGAGTCCCGGCGGGTGTTCGGCGGCCGCGATCCGGTGTCGACGGATGTGGCGGAACTCTCCTACACGCGGATGGTGGTCGACGAATCGCTGCGGTTGCATCCGCCGATCTGGGTGTACCCGCGCGCCGCGGTGGCCGTCGACGATATCGCGGGTCTGCATGTCCCGGCCGGGGACTGTGTGTTCCTGAGTCCTTTTGTGACGCAGCGCCATCCGGACTTCTGGGTGGCCCCTGATCGCTTCGATCCGGAGCGTTTCACCGAGACCGCCGCGAGGAACCGGCCGAAGTACACTTTCTTCCCCTTCGGCGGCGGCCGACGCAAATGCGTCGGCGAGTCGATGGCGCTGACTCAGATGACGCTGACGCTGGCGATGCTGGCGTCCCGCTTCACGATTCACTCACTTCCCGACAGCAGCGTGGAATTGACGACCGCGGTTTCCCTGCGCCCGGTCGGCGGTGTCACGCTGCGCATCACCCCGAGGAATTCATGACAGGCGCAGTGCGAGACAGTTCGACCGAGCCGGAGGAAGCGGCTGAATCGTCCGGCGGCCGTCATCGGGCCGATCGTTCGGTGCTGCCGGTGGGCCGGTTCGTCTGGCGGCCGCTGGAGGTCGCGCCCCTGCCCGAGGTCCCGAGTCCCCGGCTGCTCGGGCGCCGGGTCGCGGTGGTGGGCGGGAGCGGCGAATCGGCGGATCGGGTGATGGCGGCGTTGCGTGCGGCGGGTGCGGCGCCGTCGCGGTTGCTGCCGCCGCACGAGGGTGGTGACGCTGCCGCGTTCTATGAGGTCGCCGGTCCGATCGACGGCATCATCGACCTGAACTACGAACGGCCCATGAGTCTTTCGGATTCCGGCGGCTGGGAGGCGCACCTGCTGCAGACCATCGCCCTGCTGCAGCGGTGCTACGCGGACTGGCGTGCGGAAACGGGCTCCGAGCGGCTGTTCTACGTCGCGGTGACCAGGATGGACGGCAGGCACGGGTATTCGGGGGAGTGCGTCGCGCAACCGCTGGGCGGGCTGTGGGCGGGCTTGGCGAAGGGCCTGCCGCGCGAATTCGACAACGTGAATGTCCGCGTGCTCGATTTTCCGGCCGAGGGCGCGGTGATCGAAGCGCTCGACGCCGAGCGGGCCGCGGTGCTCTGCCGTGAGCTGTACCGCTGGGGTCGCTTCGAGATCGGATATCACGAGGGTCGCCGGTTCACGTTGGTGGCCGACCGGCAGGAGGTGCCCGGCCCCACCGTCGAGCTCGGGCCGGGCGATGTGATCGTGATGTCCGGCGGCGGTCGCGGGATCGGTTTCGCGCTGGCGCGCCGCCTGTGCGAGCGGCATCGTTGCCGCGTGATCATCAGCGGTAGAAGGCCGCTACCGGATCCCGGCGATCCGGTTATCCGATTGTCGGACAGCGGTTTCCGGGAGTATCGCGATCGCAGACTGATCGAGGCGGCCCGGCAGCGGACGCTGGCGCGGACGCGTGCGGAGCTGTCCAGTGAGGAGTGGAGCAGGCAGCTCGCGGCCCGGCTGGATTCCGCTCGGGCCGACGGGCTCGATATCGTCTACCGCCAATGTGACGTCACCGACCCGGAGCAGGTGCGCGCGCTGCTGGCCGCGGCCGGACCGGGCCTGGCCGGCGTGGTGCACAACGCGGGTGTCGACGCTCCGGTCCGGCTGCCCGCCAAATCGTCGGAAGTCGTCCGCCGTACCGTCGGCGTGAAGGTGACGGGCCTGGTGAATCTCCTTGCCGCACTGGCAGAACGGCCGGCGATTCGTTTCTTCAGCACGGCGGGCTCGCTCGCCGGTCGGTGGGGTGGGATGGTCGGGCAGCTCGAGTACGGCGCCGCCAACGACGCGCTGAGCAGGATCGGGTTGTGGGCGGCAGCCGAGCGCGAGCAGCCGGGTCGTGCGGTGCGGGTGCCGGTGGCCACGATGTGCTGGCCGACGTGGGAGCGGCTGGGCATCATCACCAATTACGAAGCGACCCTTGCTTATATGTCGGCGATGCGAGTCGAGGAGGGCTTGGGTCACTGGGAGAGTGAGATCCTGGCGGGCGGTGCGGGGGAGTTCACCTTTGCCGGTGAATTCGGCAAGGCGCTGCTGCCGTCGCTGTTGCGTGGATATCCGCCGGCGACGGGCTTGGCCGGGATCGAACGCCTCGCGGATCGCCTGCTCTTCCTGGGTATTCCGATTCGATACGCGAGCGGTTCGACGCTGGAGACCGAGATCGACTTCACCGCGGATCTCGCGCCCGCGTGCGGCGACTTCCGGGTGGACGGCAGTCCGGCGATTCCGCTGAGCGTGCTGCTCGAGTTTGTGCGGTCCCTGGGTGATTGGGTCCAGCCGGAGGGTGATGAGCAAGCACTGTCCGCTATCCGTGAGGTGTGGATCGACCTGGCCGCGGTCCATGTCCACGGTCTCGGCGCCCGGCTACGGGCGACCGCGGAAGGCCGGTGGGCGGAAGGCCGGTGGGCGGAGGACCGGATCTGGGAGGTCGGGGTACGCGTGCGGCGCGGCGCGGTCCCGGTGGCCGCGGCGACCCTTCGCTATGGCAAAGGATCCGAAACTACCGCACTGCCACCGGATTACGAGGACGAGGCGCTCCTGGACACGGATCGTTCGGTGCGCCGGTTGCAGTGGAACGGCCAGGTGTTCCGGCTCGGTCGCTGGTCGCCGGGCGAGCGGTCGGCCGAGGTGGAAGCCGATCGGGTGCGGGATCTGGTGCTGGGTGTGCCGGCGCCGCTGCCCGAGCTTCCGCTGAACCAGCTGGAGACGGTATTGCGGGCCGCGTACCTGCGCCAGGCGCCCGAATCGGTGCGGCATCTCACCATCGACTCGATCGATATCTCCGGCCCGCTGTCCGGTTCCGCGGGCCGGGTGGAGGCCGGGGACGGCACGGCGACCGTCTACACCCCGGCCGGAGAGCTACGCCTGACCGCTCATGGAATTCTGTACGGGAAAGGATGATTCGACTGTGGACACGCTGCTGGAGCCGGTTGCCGCCGGGGCCGCGATCGAGGATCGCGGCGATCGGTACTGCGTCATCGGGGCGGGCGCCGCGGGCCTGACCGCCGCGAAAAATCTGCTGGAGTACGGCATTCCGGTCGATGTGATCGAGCGCGCCTCCGAGGTCGGTGGCACCTGGAATCCGGACTGCCCGACCGGCGCCGCCTACCCGTCCATTCATCTGATCACCTCGAAACCGTTCATCCGCTACACCGATTTCCCGATTCCGGACGAGTATCCGACCTACCTCGGGCAGCGCCACATCATGTCCTACCTGCGCTCCTACGCCGAACATTTCGGCGTGCGCGAGCATATCGAGTTCGAGAGCTCGGTGGAGTCGGTGCATCGCGTCGATGGTGGACCGGAATGGATCATCCGGGTCCGCACGTCCGGTGGCGTCTCGGAGCGAAGGTACGGGGGAGTGGTGATCGCGAACGGCCACAATTGGTCGCCGCGGCAACCGGAGTTTCCGGGCGTCTTCGACGGATTGTCGATGCACTCCGCCCGATACAAGGGCCCCGAGGTGTTGCGGGGCAAGCGGGTTCTGGTGGTCGGCGCGGGCACGTCGGGGTGCGATATAGCGGTGGACAGCTGCCATGTCGCGGAGCGCACCGTGCTGAGCGTGCGGCGCGGCAATTACATCTGGCCGAAATACATGTTCGGGATCCCGACCGACGTCTACTACGAACTGGTGCTGAAGTTCCACCTGCCCAGGCCGCTGGTGCGGGCCTTCGGTAAACCGTTGCTGCGCTTGAACAGCGCGGGCAGCCCGGTCCGATACGGTCTGCCGCGGCCCGAGCACAAACTGCTGGAAGAGCATTTCGTGATGAACTCGACCTTGCTCTATCACCTCGGGCACGGCGAGATCGCGGTCGCGCCGGAGATCGCCGAATTATGCGGTGACCGGGTGCGTTTCGTGGACGGGTCGGAGCAGGAGATCGATGTCATCGTCTACGCGACGGGCTACCGCCAGGCCGAGTTCCCGTTCCTGGACCGCGAGTACCTGAACTGGTCCGACGGCCCGATCCCGGAATTGCATCTGCACGCCTTCCATCCGGAGTACGACAATCTCTTCGTCATCGGATACTTCCAAACCTCCACCGGCACTTGGCCGATCATGGATTACCAGTCGCAGATCATGGCGAGGTACCTGTATCTGATGAAGACCGATCCGCAGCGTGTCGCACGGTTCCGCGCCGCGAAGGCGAATCCCGTCTGCGGATCGAAGCTGAACGGCGGTATCGATTTCTATCGTTCCGAACGCCATTGGTTGCAGGTCGAGCATGTCTCGTATCGGAAGACGTTGCGCAAGCTGGCGAAGCAGCTGGCGGTCGAACCGCCGCGCTCGGCCCTGCGAGCGCGGCGGTAGCCCGGAAACGGTGTTCGACTCAGCCGGGGTAGACACCGGCGACGAAGGCGCCCGGCTCCGTATACGAACGGAGCGGTTGCCGTGTCGTGGTGTCGTATGCGGTGAGTGTGGCATCGAGGCCCGCCAGGTTCCACATGAACGGGTCCCATGCCTGCTGCTTGGCGTGGTACCACCCGGCCAGCGGGTTGAAGTACGGCAGTGGCACGCCATCGGAGATGGTCGACAGGTACGCGGTTCTGCCGTCCCCGGAGAAGCCCGCATAGACCGCTCCGCCAGGTGTTTTGAAGCGGTTCACCTCATCGCCGCTCTGGGCGTCGAGAATGATCACCTCGTCGGTGTTGTACATGCATACCCACAGCTGCTTGCCGTCCGGCGTCAGGGTCGCCGAAATGGGTTCGCCCCAGAAGTCCATGAAAACGGTCCTGCGTACCGTCCAGGTCGCGACGTCGATCATGGTCACACCGGCCCAGAAGTTCACCGCGTACAGGGTTTTCCCGTCGGCGGACAGCGCGCCCCAGCCGGGCGTGGATCCGTTGAGGAACAGCGGCGGCGCCTGGATCGCGCCGGTGTAGGCATCGTATTTCGTCAGGAGTCCGGTCGCCGCCATGACGTAGATCGATGAGCCGTCCGGGGATACCTCGATGTGAGCGGGGCCGGGCGGAAGCAAAATCGGCAGCGTACGTACGACTTCGAGGGTCTCGGTGTCGATCACCTGGGTCACCGACAGCGCGGTCGGCACGAAGAGATAGCGCGCGTCGCGCGACAGGATGATGGTGGCGTAGGGCGCGCCGAGCGTGGCGATTCGTTTGACGACCCGGCCGCTCGGCATGTCGATCACCGAGACATTCCAGGTGAGGGGATTGCCCGGGCCGAAGTTGCCGACGAACATGCGCGAGCCGTCGGGCAGGGCCTTGATGACCATGGGATGGTCACCGACATCCGGTACGGTCTGTTCGACCGCCATGGTGTCGGGATTGACCCGCAGCACCGACCCCACCCCGTAGTTCGGTATCCAGATCGGTCCCCCGGGGCCGGTGGAGGAGCCGGAGATCGATGGATTCGCCAGCGCCACACCGGAAGTCCCCAAGACCGCGGTAGTGCAGAGGACGAGGATGACAATGGTGCGCCGGACCAGGCCGGACCCCATTCGACGGAAGTGCTCGGACAAGGCGGAAACTCACTTCTTCGGATCGGCCGGATGCGGGATCGAGCTGATCCGCACGGCCGCGCTGATGGATTCCCCGGCCAGCAACCACAGGTGCAGCCCGGTCGGACGGAGCTCCGGCCGGATACGCAGGGTTTGCTCGGCCGTGATGGGCGCGTTGTACTCGAAGATCGCGCGGTGCGGCCCGGTGATCACCTCGGCAAAGCCGGGCAGGACCTGCTCTACGGCCTGCCAGTACGCGGCGTTGTTCATGTGCTGCAAGAGGTCGATATCCACTGCCCGGATCGGGTACGGCAGATCGTGATCCGAGTGTTCCGGCGGCTTTTCGCCGACCATCGGGGTCCATCGCAATCGGTGGTGGTCGGTGGTGGCGGCCAGGTGCGCGAAGCCGGCGTCGCTGATCCGTGCTGTCGTGCCGGTGTTTTCGTCGACGTTGATCCAGAACGCTTCGGTCTCGACGAGTCCGCCCGCGTCGCTGGTGATTCGTACGCGCATGTTCGCCCACCGGCTCGAGACGCCGGAACACCAGCGGCGCAGTGTGACCCGGTCGGGCCAGCGGATCGGCCGGATCACGTCGAGCACGGTGCGCCGCACGATCCAGGTCGGATCGGAGTCGGCGAATCCGCCGGCGTTCAGGTCTTCCCAGGCGATGTCCTGCAGATAACGCGCGATGGCGTCCAGCCGGAGCCGGCCGTTGCGATCGACGTCACCGGCGCGCACCGGCCAGCCCGTCGCATAGCCCGCGTCCTCGAAGGGCGGTGGGGGCAGCGCATGTGTACTTGTCATCGGACCTCTGTCTGCGTGAGGGTTGCGGCGGACTGCGCTGCGGCTACTTCATGTTCGGGAGCCACGCCGGAACGCCGGGCCCGATTTTCATCGGAATCGGGTCGCCCACAACCTGATCGGTGCGAGGATCGAAGACGATCACCTGTCCCGGCCCGAGCCCGGCGCCCGCGGTCACCAGGTTCAGGAACAGGACCGGGTCGAGGATCGGGCCGGGGTAGGCGTTCGTCGACGGACCCAGATCGGTGATGTAGCCGCGGGTGCCGTCCGCACTGAACATGACGGCGGTCGACGCGCCGGAGGTCGGGATGCGCCCGATTTCTTCGTCTTTCGCGGTGTCGATGACGATCACGTCCTTGCCCCCGAAGACCGTGACGTACAGCTTGCTGCCGTCCGGGGTCAGGGTCGAGACGAAGGCGCCGGGATTGCCCGGGTAATAATTGCCGTCCGCACTGGTGTGCAGCAGCTTGGTCACACGCCAGTCCTTCAGGTCGATGACGCTGATCGTGTTGACGGAGTTGGCGTACAGCTTCGATCCGTCCTTGCTGAAGCTGTACCAGAAGGTTCCGATACCCCCGACTATCAGTGGTGGCCGGACGACCTTGCCGCTGATCGGATCGATCGCTTCGATCATGCCGCTCTGCATGAACCCGACATAGAGGAGGCCGTCGGGACCTTGGATCGCGCCCGCCGGTATCTCCGGATGCCGTCCGGCCGCGAGGTCCGGGTAGGGGAAACGCCGCACGATCGTGTCGGTGGCGACGTCGAGTACCTCGATCACGAAGCCCACTTCGGGGATGTAGACCTCCTTGCCGTCGTTCGACGTGAAGATCCCCAGCGGAGGGCTTTGGACCGGAACGGATTTGGTGGTGTTCGACGGTCGCTCGATGATGGTGACGCTCGGGGGCTGGAAGCCGAAGTTGTCGACGTAGATCTTCTTACCGTCCGGGGTCGCGGCCAGGACGCCGGGTTTGGTCGCGGGTCCCGTCGGTATCCGCTGCTTGACGGTGTTGGTCGCGGTATCGATCACGGCGACGTCGTCGGCTTGTACTTCGGGCACGTACAGCTCACCGGCAGGGCCTGCGGGCTGCTCCGCCGGCGGTGCGGCGTGGGCGGTCCCGGCTGCGACACACAGCGCCAGCACCGAGGAGATACCAAGGCGGCCAATGCTTCTCATGTTTGCCTTCTCTCAGACGTTGATGCTGGTGGGAATGCCGCTGGGCAGCAGATAGACATACGGTTCGCGCCGCGTGTTGCGATCGTCGATCGTGTTCTCGGCCTCGCGTAACGCGGCGCGGAATCGGTCCAGCGGCCCGCCCGGGCCGACGATCCGGGGATCATTGATGGCGTTCGCGAAAGGGAAGGTGTTCGTGCGGTAGTCGCCGAGCGGCCGATAGTTGACACTGCCGAGAATGTCCAGAACAAAGAGCTGGGCCACTGATGTCAACAGACATGGCAGCATTCGAACCCAGTCGGACTCGGTGTGCCCGGCCGTGCCGGAGGGCGCGGGCGCCGCGGTCATGCCGCTGTAGAAGGGCATGAACTCCATCAGATATTTTTGCGGGAAGTTGACCGCGGCATGCTGAGCACTGGCGGTGAAGATGATCATCGCCACGACGTCGACCAACTGATCGACGCTGTCGATCCTGCTGAAGCCCTTGATTTTACCGACCTGAGCGATCTCGTCGGCCCATGCGACCAATTCGAAGTCGCCCTGCACATCGGCATCGGATGGATAGTAGGTGCGCACGTACTCGCCGGCCCAGCCGCGGATGGCATCCCAGATCAACAACGCGTCGTCCCGGTACGGGTACTGCAGGTGCTTGTCGTCCACGCCGCGCTCGGCAAACTCTGCGGGCGGCATTTTCTCGTAGAAGTCCCAGCTCAGCCGCGCTTGTCCGGTTGCCGCGATCGAGTCCTCGAGCAGCGAGGCGAAGATCAGATCACCGGTGGTCTCGGGCGCCAGGATGAGGTAGGTGGCGAGTTGGTTGATCCACAACGATCCCTCGAAATGAGGCGTCAGCAGGACGGCGAGGGGATGGTTGGCCGCCAGATGGCGGCGGGTGGCCACCGAGAACGCCTCGGACACCAGGTGTGTCCGTGCCAGGTGGGAGAACATTTCGTGGTGGTTGAAATCCGCTGTGTGCACAACTGTTTTCGCCATCTGCCAGCCCCAGTAGCCGTCGGTATCGCCGGGGCCCGGTCGCAGGAACATGACATGCTTGGCCGGATCCTGACCACATTGGATTGCCACGGGCTCCAGCTCGCCCCCTCCGGCCGGGACGGCGAACGCCGCCAGCGGTGCCGTGTTGTGGCCGGGCCCGGTCAGCAACTTGTACGTCGCGGACTCCGATGCCGCGGGGCCGAGCTCCGCGTAGTCGACCAGGTACAAGCGCCCCTGCGAGATCGCCCCACTCAGACTGTCACCGGCTCCCATCACCGATTGGTAGCCCTTGTTGTCGAGCGGGAAGTTCGCCGGTAGGGCGCCGCTCACCTTCCGCAACACCATGGGGTTCGGACCGGCGACCCGCATACGTGCGAAAACCAGATCGTCGTGGAAGCTGTCGGCGATTGCCGGCACCGGCATGGTGGCGTACAGCTGCCGGTAGCGCTCCACCCCCTCCACGGTCCCGAAATTTCCCAGGCCCGGACTATCGAACATCTTCCGCAAAGCCTTGAAGATGTCGTCACGAATCTGATCGAGCGTTCGCAGGGCAGCGTCGAGGGTTTGCACGAGGAGATGCTCGACGCCGCGTGCGGCGGGGTCGAGCGGCTGAGCCACCGGGCTCTTCAGGATAGGCTCTGCGACTCTGAGAACGTTGTCGACCGTGTTCTTCAGACCGGCCAATTGATCCACCAAGGGCTGCAGCAGGTTTCCCGCCAGGTGGTTGAAATCCCTGCTCAGGGCAACTGCGATGTTCGAGACCACTTGATATTCGGCGTCGACGAACATCGTGAAGTATTCGAGCGTCGGGTTGTCCTCGATCGACAGGGATTCGGCCATGGGAACGCCGTGGACGTAGTTGGCGTTCTCCGACCATACGTACTTCGATTGCAAGCGGCCGAGCTCGGCGGCACGCGCGCCGGGGTTCGGGTCGAACTGGGGCAGCAGCGGGTTCGCCGGTCCCGCCGGCTGTGGGTCGCCGAACGGCATCGGAAGGTCGAACGGCGGTGCACCGTTCGCGGCCCCCGCGGCCGTCAGAGTTCCCGCGACCGACGCTCCGGCCGCCACCGCCGAGGTTTTGAAGAATTGCCTACGATCCATCATCGAATCCTGACCAGTCTTTCGCTTTTCACCAGGTAAAGCCGTATTTCGCTGAGTTTCGCGAGCATCCGGATCAATTTGTCCGGCAACTTTCTGGCAACCATAACTACAGGTGATGCAAGCTCCAATGTGTTGTGAACCACGTCACTTTCACGGCTGGTGGTGTAACAGGAGCGAAAACGCGCCGATAACTGATTGGCATTTTTATGTCGCTCACCGTCATCGACGCAGCCTGCCGGTTCTGCGGTAGGTCGGTGCCACTCGTTTCGTCCGTGCTCAAATAGCCGCTAGCACAACCGTGTTCGCGACAACGCCGGCCTCTTGCCGGTATCTGTGGCCGCGCCGTAAGGCCGCGTACCTCCGCCTTGTCGGATCGAAAACACTCGTCTCTGCCAGAGAAATATTCCGACCGGATAAACCACCCGTATGGCCGGTTGCGCCCTACTTCTCTTCACGGTTGTAAACAGGCGATAAGCGATATATCCATGTTGTTTTCCAATACGCAGCTACTGTCGTCTCGAAGCGAAGCCTGAGGCACGAAGGGGGTTGATCGACCATTGTGGTGGGCTCTCGGGACATTCGCGCGGAGGGGTCATTCATGACGCATTCCCGGGAAGTCCCGGCAGTAATGTAACGCCCGGTCAGAGGTCTGGCCGAAATGACCCCGAGCAGCTCCGGACAACGGTGTCGCGGAAACATCTGATGAGGAGCAAGTCATATGAGGGCTAACAAGATTGCTGTCGCTTCGGCACTGCTGGCCGGTGCCGTGGGTTTCACGACGGGGGCGGTCGACGCATCGGCGGCATCGCCCGACGACAAGGAATCGGTCGGCTTCACCGCGCGGGCCACCGACACGCAGTCGATCATCACCACGGACGCGGGTTCCCTGGTGGTGGAGGGCGGCGTGTTGAAGATCGAGGCCGACAACGGCACCGTCCTGGCGGGCACGCCGCTGACATTCCGGATCGACGACTTCGAATTCCCCATTGCCGCAGAGATTTCCGGCCGCACGGCCACCCTGACCCCGCAGGTGGATATCGCGCACGCCAGCTATCGTCCGGTCGCCCTGCCGTTCGAGGACCAGGCCCCCTTCAAGACGCCGTACGACCGGGAGCAGGCCGCGTGGGGTCGCTTGAACAGCACCATCGGGCTGGGGGCCACCATCGGCACCGCGGTGGGTGTGGTGGGTGGCGCCGCGGTCGGTTGCGTCCTCGGCGGATTGGCGGGTGCGACCGTCGCTTCGGCCACCCTGGTCGGGCTCTTCGGGCCATTCCTTCCGGCGGCCGCGATCGGTTGTCTCGCGGGCATGATCGCCGTCGGTGCGCTCGGCACGGTGGCCGGCGAGATCTTGATTACCGCTCCGGTCGCTATCGCCGCGGCGATTCAGTACTTCGTGACCATCAATGCACCGTTTCAAGCCCCGGCCAAGTAGCGGCCGGAGTACGTGAGGCTCGGATTGCCGTGGTGCCGCGGGAATGTCTGCGGCACCTCCGGCGCCCCGGGCAAAGGAAGTGTTTGTCTTGCTGATTCGAAACAAGTGGCTGTCCACCACAACCCGTGTCATCGCGGCGTCGGCGATTGCCGCCGGGCTCCCGGCCGTGACCGGGGCGCCGCCCGCTGCTGCGGCACCGGGTGATTGCCCGGCTCTGAATGTGATCGCGGTCCCCGGCACGTGGGAGACCTCCCGCGAGGATCCGCGTCAGGGCATGCTGGCGCAGGTCACGGTCGGCCTGCCGGACACCGTGCGCACCGATTACGTCAGCTATGCCGCGACCGCTCTGCCATGGGAGGGCGAGGTCTACGGCCGTTCGAAACGGGAGGCCGTGGACAACGCTCGTTCCTTGCTCGCTGCCATGGCGTTACGTTGCAGTGCAACGCGTTTCGCATTGATCGGCTACAGCCAGGGCGCGGACGCGGCGGGGGATCTGGCCGCGGAGATCGGTACCGGCGCGGGTGTGGTTCCGCCGGATCGGGTCGCCGCCGTGGGTCTGCTGTCGGATCCGCGCCGTTCCCCTGCCGATGTACTCGTGGGCCCACCGGTGCCGGGCGGTGGGGTGAACGGTGCCCGCCCGGGTGGTTTCGGCTGGCTGAGCCCGAGGGTTCGCACCTTCTGTGCGACAGGCGATCTCTACTGTTCGGTGCCCGATGACGATCTCGCCGGGCGCCTGGCCGGTTTTCTGACCCAGCTGTCCGCTCCGGACCCCTCGCAGGCCGGCAACTACGCTCGAACTCTGCAGGACATTCTGAGCGACGCCTTACTGCCGGGTTGGTCGGCCACACTGACCGCCCCGCCCGGCGATCCGGCCGCCGAGCAGTGGGCCCAGCAGGCGCAGCAGTTCCTCACTTCCGGTGTGCACCAGTCCTATCCGAGCTATGTGGTGGGCGGCAACGGTGTCAGCGCCACCGCATGGCTGCACAACTGGCTCGCCGAGGTCTCGTGAAGAATTTCCGGGTGTCCTATCCATGCGTCTCGGGGCGGCGGAATTGCTGGCGTTCACGGGGAGTCATTCCGCCCCAGATGCCGAAGATCTGACTGTGCGTCAGTGCGAAATCGAGGCATTGCTCACGCACGTTGCAGGAGACGCATATTCGTTTCGCCGGCAGGCTCGACCTGCCCTGCCTGGGAAAGAAGGTCTCGGGATCGAACCGGGCGCACGCGGCTCGCCCGCGCCAGGGCGGCGTATCGATCCACGGGGAGTCGGTCCACGATCGCTTGCCGATTCTCGCCATTTCAGCTCCATACCGTCGAACGGTCCGTCGGTGGATCGTATTCTCCGGGGATTGCTCGTGCTGTGACGGAGAGCATTTATCGAAAAGGCTTTGCAACCAACGTGATACGCCCTCGCGCGACCGAAACCACCGTATATATCGCAATAATTTGCTGATGGTCTTCCAAATGATCGCACCCGCTAATTTGGATACATGCCATTTGTATCCGATGGACCTCATTCGTAAAGCAGCGCTGGGCAGGAGAATTAGATGGCGGCATTGGCGACGGGCTACCGGTCTGCGCTGTACGGGTCCGTCGCGCTGCGGCTTCGAGTCCTCGCGCTGATCGCGATCTGCCTGGCGGAGCAATTGGTGGTCGTGGACAACACCCTGGTCAATGTCGCGCTGCCGGCCATGGCGGTGGAGCTGCAGGCACGGATGAGCGGGTTGCAGTGGATAGTGGACGCTTACACCCTCGCGTTCGCCGGACTGCTGCTGGCACTGGGACATCTCGGTGATCGATACGGGCGGCGGCGGGTCATGATCATCGGTCTGGCCGGAGTCGCGGTCATGTCCGCGGTCGGCGCGCTGTCCACGTCGTTACCGGAGGTGATCGTGGCCCGTGCCGGAATGGGAGTCTTTGCCGCCGCGGTGTTTCCGGCGACGCTCGCCTTGATCATCGGCCTGTTTCCGGGCGGGCGTGGCCGGGCCGCCGCCATCGCGGTGTGGTCGGCCATGGCCGGTATCGCGGTCGCGACAGGACCGCTGGCCGGCGGCTTCCTGCTGAGGTACTTCTCGTGGCACGCGGTGTTCTGGATCAATGTGCCGATCGCCCTGATCGCCGTCACCGCGGTGCTGCTGATGGTGCCCGAATCACGGGCCGAGCACACAGGCCGGCTGGACGTGGCGGGCGTTGTCCTGTCTCTGATCGCGGTGATCACGCTGGTCTGGACGATCATCGAGGCGCCGAAGCAGGGCTGGCTGTCGAGCCGGAGCGTCGCGGGCTACGCGATCGCGGCGATTCTGCTGGTTGTCTACGTGGTGTGGGAGCTTCGGGTCGAGTCGCCGGTACTGAACGTTCGCCTGCTCGGCATCCGCCGATTCTCGGTGCCCGCCTTGGCCATTACCGTCTCGTATTTCTGTGCGTTCGGGTTCACCTTCCTGATCACCCAGTACTTCCAGGGTGTAAGGGAATACAGCGCACTGGAATTCGGCATTCGGTCGCTACCGTTCGCGGCCGCCGTCGGGGTGGGCGCGGCAGTCGGGACGATGGTCGCGCGGCGGATCGGGACCACCGCGACAGTGATCGCGGGTCTGGTGCTCCTCGCGGCCGGGATGTATGCGGCGGGCCGGATCGCCGTCGACAGTTCCTATCTCGGCCTGATCCTGACCACCATGCTGCTGATGGGAGTCGGGTTCGGTGCGGTGCAGGGCCCGGCCACCGAATCGATCATGGGCTCGGTCCCGCTCGCGCAGGCGGGCGCCGGGTCGGCGGTCAACGATACGACCCGCGAGGTCGGCGGCGCGCTGGGCGTCGCGGTGCTCGGCTCGATCCTGACCTCGGCCTACACCGCGCGTGTCGGTGCCCGCATCGATGCGGTTCCCGGCACGCTGATGAACTCGGCCCAGAAGAGCATCGCGCGCGAGTCCCCGATCAGCGTGCTCGAGATGGCGAAGGCGCCGGTCGGCCCGTTTCTCGCGAAACCCAAGGCCGACCTGATCGATGCCATGAAAGCCGCGGCTGTCGCCGGCTCTCAGACGGCCTCGCACATCGCCGTCGGGGCATTGCTGGGGTGTGCCGCCCTCGTCGCCGTGCTACTGCCCTGGCGGCCGGAACGTGCTTCGCCGGGGCGATCCGACCGGCAGTCGGCTCAGCAGGCGATCCAGGAGAAGGCGTAGACGTGTTGAAGCACATGGCAATCGACCGCCGCCCGGATATGCCCGCCGATATCGTCGCCGAGGACCGTCCGTGCCCGGTGGTCGTATTGGTGGACGCCTCCTCGGTGGTCGAGCGGGAGCTGATCGACGGCTGGATCGCCGAGGGTGGGCCGGCGGCGGAGTACGGCTTCGATACGCCGGTCGTCCAGTTGGCCATGGATGCCTTCGCTGTTGCCTCGCGTCTGGTCGGGCGGCGCGACGACCCGGTGGTGGTGCCGGTCCGGGTCATCTGGTTGCCGCCGGAGCGAGAGGGTGTGCGCCGCACTACTTTTGCTGATCTGGCCACCCTGACCGACCCGCGCAAGCCGCGCCGGTTCATGCAACGCCGGCTGCTCGCCAAGGCTCCGGATCGTCATCTGGTGGTGGCCGGTCGGCCCGCTCGTCTCAGTGAGCTGCGCGCGAGAAACCTGGTGGTAGCGGGGGCTACCGAACTTTTCGCGCGCGCCATCGTCCGGGACGGCATCGTGGCTCTGGAGCGCGCGCAACGGGCGGCGATCGGCAACCGATACAAGGTGCCGAGGTTGATCGCCGAGGAGGTCCTGGACACTCCGGAGTTTCGAGATCGGCTGGAGGCCATTGCGGCGGACACCGGTGCCGAGGTGCGAGAGGTGTTCGGACGGGCGGAGGAGGCGTTGCGGGAACTGGTCGCCGGCCAGAGCCCGCTGGTCTCCGACCTGTTCACCCAGGCGATGCGGCCGCTGCACGCGTCGGCGTGGAAGATCGACTGCGACCGGTCCGGTCTCGCGGGTCTGCGTGAACTCAACAACCGCCATCCCTTGGTCTTCCTGCCTTCGCACCGCTCCTACATGGATCCGTTCGTGCTCGGTGATGCCCTGGCGCGCAATGACTTTCCGCCCAACCACGTGGTCGGCGGCGTGAACCTGAGCTTCTGGCCGATGGGCGTGATCGCGCGCCGCACCGGAAAGGTGTTCATCCGGCGGAGTTTCGGCGACGACCAGGTGTACAAGGCCGCCGTCGAGGCGTACTTCGCCTATCTGCTGGCCAAACGTTTCAATCTGGAGTGGTACTTCGAGGGTGGCCGCACCCGCACCGGCAAACTGCGCCAGCCACGGCTGGGGTTGCTGAATTATCTCGCGGCCGCGATCCGGGCGGGCCGGGTCGACGACGTGATGCTGGTGCCCGTGTCGATCACCTATGAACGGCTCAACGAACTGGATGCCATTGCCACCGAACAGGTCGGTGGCGTGAAGAAGCCCGAGGGGCTGGCCTTTCTGGCGCGCTACCTCCGCAGCCAACAGCGTTCGGCGGGGCATGTCTACGTACGATTCGGGACTCCACAGTCGGCGCGCGGCCGGCTCACCGCGCACGGTGATCCACAGTGTCCGGGTCCGGGGCCGGTCGTGGCATGTGCCCCGTCCGAGCAGGGCCAGGAAGCTGTGCGGCGCTTGGCTCGTGACGTCGCCGTCGGCATCAATGCCGTCACGCCGATCACCGTGAACGCCCTGGCCACCCTGGCCCTGCTGGGGGTGCACGAGTGCGCCCTGACCCTCGGTGAGGTGCGCCGCGTGGTCGAACCCGTGCTCGGATACATCGCTCACCGCGGCCTTCCCCAGGGCAAACTGGACACTCTGCGCGATGATCGTGGCCTGGCCGGGGTGCTGGAACAGCTGTCGATGGCACGGGTCGTCACCGTCTACCGCGAGGGTGTGGAACCGGTGTACTCGATCCAGGCCGGCGCGCACCTGAAGGCGGCGTTCTATCGCAACAGCGCGGTGCACTGGTTCGTCAACCGCGCGATTCTGGAGCTCGCGGTGCTGGCCGCCGTGGAGGCGCCCGAAGGCGATCAACTGCGCGCCGGGCGAGCGGCGGCGTACCGGATGCGCGAACTCCTGAAGTTCGAGTTCTTGTTTCCCGGACGCGCCGAATTCTCCGCTCAGCTGGCGTCGGAATTGCTGCTGGTGGATCCGCAGTGGCTGCGCCGCTCCACGACCACCGGCGCCGACGTCCTCACCGCACTGTCCCGCACCGGTTTCATCATGGCGCACAGGGTATTGCGCTCCTTCTTCGACGCCCAGTTGGTGCTGGCCGAACGGCTGGCGGCCCGGGACCCGGCGGCACCCGTGGATCGGACGCTGCTGATCGACGAATGCGTGAGCGTCGGACGGCAGATGTTCCTGCAGCAGCGGCTGCACAGTCCGGAATCGGTGTCCTCGGAATTGTTCGCGACCGCACTGCGGTTGGCGGACGATCTCGGTCTGCTCGACGCGGAACGCGCCGATGTCGGCCCGCGGCGGCAGGCGTTCGCCGAAGAGCTGCGCACTATCGGCGCACGCATCGCCCGTGCGGCGGCCATGGATCCCTCCACCCCCGAACAACCGTAGAAAGCAGGGGACTATGAACATCACCGAGGTGATCGCGGCTGTCCGATCCGGTCCGCAGGGCCCCCGGA
The DNA here is from genome assembly GCF_044750615.1 of Nocardia sp. NPDC088792. Classification (NCBI taxonomy): domain Bacteria; kingdom Bacillati; phylum Actinomycetota; class Actinomycetes; order Mycobacteriales; family Nocardiaceae; genus Nocardia; species Nocardia sp. NPDC088792. Next base: position 1,098,678 of record NZ_JBIVKC010000003.1, on the reverse strand, counting down.
TCGCGGCCGTTTTCGATTACGGGGGCACGGTGGTGCACGGCTACCCGCTGCGGCAGCCGGCACCGTGGCGGCGTGACACGCGCCGCGATCCGGCGACGACGTTGCTCACGAGCATCCGTGGCGCGCGCGGTGAGGGTGAGTTCCATCGGTTTCTGCTGCGCGCGGCGACCGCCTGGGCCGGACATCCGGAAGTCGAACTCGACACGCTGGGCGAGAAGCTGTTTCACCGCACGATCTACGGACACCTGTATCCGGAGGCGTGGCAGTTGATCCGTGCGCATCAGGCCGCCGGGCACACCGTCGTGCTCGTTACCTGCCTGGCCCGGTACCAGGTCATGCCCGCCGCCCGGGAACTGGGCATCGAGCACGTGCTCTGCACTGCCATGGAAGTGCGCGACGGCGTACTGACCGGACACGTCGACGGAGAACCACTCTGGCGCCGGCACAAGGCAGATGCGGTGCGGAAGTTCGCCGCGGCCCGGGGACTGGACCTGTCGGCCTCCTACGCGTATGCCGATGCCGCCGTGGACATTCCGCTCCTGGCGTCGGCCGGACACCCGTGCGCCGTGAATCCCGACCCCGGGATGGTGGTCGCCGCCACCGATCGGAACTGGCCGATGTTGAAGTTCCCGGCCCGCGCCGAAGCCCGGGCGCGTGATATCGCCCGCACCGCAGCGAGTTTCGCGGGTCTGCTCGGCGGCTCGGCCTTCGGGATCCTGCGCGAAGCCGGCACCCGGGACCGCCGTCGAATGGCCTACTCGATGCTGCGCCACGCCTCCGGCGCGATCCTGCTCGCGAGCGGTGTGCGCGTCCGGGTGAGCGGCGCCGAGCACGTCGAGGCCGCGGGCACCGCGGTGGTCATCTTCAATCACCAGAGCTCGTTCGACATGGTGGCGATCAGTACGGCGCTGCGCGGCAGGCTCACCTGCGTGGTGAAGAAGGAACTGTTCCGCAACCCGGTCTTCGGGCCGCTCATGCGCTTCGTCGGGGCGACGTTCATCGACCGATCCGGTGGTGCGGATGCCAGGGCCGAGCTCGCGCCGGTGGTGGAGACGCTGAAAGGCGGAGTGTCGGTGGTGATCTCACCGGAGGGCACCCGCTCGGTGACACCACGGGTCGGCCCGTTCAAGAAGGGCGCATTCCACGTGGCGCTGCAGGCCGGTGTGCCGATTCTGCCGATCGTGGTCCGCAACTCCGGCGGCATCGTGTGGCGGAACGGGACGGTCGTGCACAAGGGCGTCGTGGACGTGCTGGTGCTGCCGCCGATCGACGTGAGTACCTGGGATCCGGATGACATGGATGCCGAGATCGAGCGAGTGCGACAGAGTTTCGACGACACCCTCGTCGATTGGCCCGCGCCGGACCCGGATTCGGCGGTGTCCGAGACGCGGCCGCGATGAACACCCGATCGCAACTCAACGGCCTGGTCGTGCTGTTCGCCTCACTGCAACGAATATTCGTCTACGACAAGGTGATTGCCAGAGTACCGGGCATCGGTCCGGCACCGGCCCCGGTGGCGGACCTGCCTGATCTGCTCGACCGGAGCGGCACGGCGATCCGCGATTTCGATCCGGCGGTCGGTCTGTCCGAGACGGAGGTCACCGAATTCGAAGGCATGCTCGAGATCGTTCGGGGCGCGATGGCGGAGCGCACTCCGCGCCGTGATGCCCCGCTGCGTGAACGCCTGGCTGCCATCGCGAGCAGCCGCTACTACGACCAGCATCTCGTCGATGGTCTGGCGCACTGGGGCAGCCTGTTCAACCCGGACGTCGCCGACTACTACCGGCAGCAGGCGCTCCCGGCCCGCAACCACGCCCGGATGCTCTCCACTCTGGTAGCGGCCGGCGGCAACCATACCCTTACCGCAGGTGATGTTGCCCGCCTCGACGCCTGGTACGGCGTAGTCGTCCAGGCGGCGAGGCGAATCCCCGGCGATCTGGCCGGCGCGGCCGACATGTTGCGCGGACGTTCGCGCAAACGCTGATCTCTGCCGGACGATAACGTCACTGTTCTGGTAGTCCGCTCTTCACCAGCCGCTGTCGCCGCGAACCGGCAGGTTGACGAAGCTGGGAGCGCCCGGGTCGAGTTGGACGTGCTCAGGTTTGAAGCCGGTGTCGAGCAGCAGAGGGAAGGCCGGGAGGCCCTTGGGGAAGTTGCCGGCGAAGACGTCCAGGCGCAGGCGGTGGCCGGGAGCCAGCACCGCGCGGGTGGCGGGCATGGTGATGTCCAGCGTTGTCGGCTGGCCCGGGACGGTCGGCTGGCGTTTGTCCAGGGAGACGTAGGGTCGCGGGTCGATGTAGTCGCCGTTGGCGGAACGGGAGCTGCGCTCCTCATCGATCTGCCGCAATGAGGCCATCAGTTGCCCGGAGGACAGCACCGTTGATCGACCGTCGGGGGCGACGTCGTTCACTGTGACCGTCCAGTATCCGTCGGCGGCGTCTTGAACGGTGTTGAGATGCACCGCAAGTGGGCCCGAGATGGTTGTCTCACCGGCCACCGGGGTGCTGGTGAAGGTCAGCGCATTCAATTCCGCGATCCGTGAATCGGTGGCACATCCGACGATGATCGCAGCGGCACCGGTCGACGATTCCGCCGTGTCGTTGGAACAGATCGTGGTCAGGCCGGGCGCGATGGTGAGGCGGTCGGTGTCATTGGTGCCCTGCCCGGTCAGGGAACCGTCGTATGCGCTGTTCGCGGTGCCGGATCTACTGGCGGACAGATACATTCGCCGATACGTCCCGGCGTCCTCGGCGGGCGCCGAGGGGCCGAAACCGCTCGTGGTGATCCAGCCGCCGCCCTGCTCGCGCAGCGTCACCGGGCCGTAGGTTTCGATGCCGTTGTCGATGCCTTTGAGCCAGTGATCGAACCATGCGCGCTGGAGTACGTCCAGCCGTGGCGGCAGGCCCGGTGCGCCGCTCTCGCTGCCCGAATTGACGTGGTAGGTGTTGCCCATGAGCAGCTGCTTCTGCCCGGGCGGCAACGGAATCTGGTTGTAGATCTTCGGTTGCGAGTACTGGAACAGATCGTGCCAGCCACCGACGATGAAGGTCGGCGCCTGAATCTTGCTCGGATCCCCGAGGACGCCCTGGCGAATGGCGCTCGAGTCGGTGAGCAGATCCCGCGTCTTGGGATCCAGATCCTCCAGGCGCGGACTGGTGTAGGCGCTCAGCAATGCTTGCAGGAAGCTGGCCGGGGCGCCGATGCGATCCTGCAGCCATTGCTGGTCGAATCTGCCGGCGAGGATGGACTGTACGTCGGGTATCCACTTCAGGGCGTTGACGCCCATGAGCCACGGCAGATAGAAGAGCGGAGGAAAGCCGCCGCCGCCGGGGTTGAGCACGTCGTCGATCAGGTCGTTGCCCGGCACGACCGGAAAGATCGCTTTCAGTGCCGGCGGGTTGTGCTCGGCGGCCTGCACCTGAGTGACGCCGGCGTAGGAGAGGCCGTTCATACCGACCTTGCCGTCCGCCCACGACTGGTTGGTGACCCAGTCGATCACTTCGGTGGTGTCCTGTTGCTCTCGCGCGTCCAGGACGCCCCATTCTCCCTGGGAGAAACCGGTTCCACGGACGTCGACCACCACTTCGGTGTAGCCGCCCTTGATCAACTGCCGGTCGACGCCGAAGAAACTGCGCAGCACCCCGCGGCCGTAAGCCTTTGTCAGATCGGTGACTCCGGACAGTGCGGTGCCGCTGAAGTCGACCTGCCGCAAGATGTCGAGGAGGGCGTCGGACAGCACGGGGATCGACTGCGCACTGTCGACGACATTGGACAGCAGCTTCGTGTAGGGGGTGAAGTTGACGATCGTGGGCGTCGGCGTTTCGATCGGGCGACCGTTCGCGTCGGCCGGGCGATACACATTGCCCTTCAATACGACGCCGTCACTCATTCGGATCGGTACGTCCCAGTCGATCGACACATTCGGATATTGCTGCGGCCCATCCTCTGCGGCGGCCCACGCGGTGCCCGCGGTGCCGCCGTCCGGTCCCGTCGCCACCTGGCCCGCTGCGGCGGTGGTGACGGCGATGAAAGGGACGACGACGCTCGCGGCAATCATCGCCACGGCGACACGTGACGCTTTCCTCATGCGATTTACTATTCCTCTTTTCGGCCGTACCTGGCGGGAGAAACAATCGATGTAGATAAGTCGAGTTACAGTAATCAAACTGGTTTTTATATCAGGTGATCGATGTCACTTGCGCCTTGGCCGTGGCGGCATGACATGCAATCGTCTCTGCCATGGGCATCGGATCCGGCGGTCAGGGTGTTTACGAATGGCGATAAGGAATATCGAACGTTACTCGCACTTGACCCGCGATGATATTGATGAGCTCGGGCAACGGCTGGACCTGATCCGGAAAGAGGTCGAGGATTCGCTGGGCGAACGTGACGCCCGCTATATCAGGCGGGCCATCGCGTTTCAGCGGTCGTGTGAAGTAGCCGCACGTATCGTATTGCTGGGCAGCGCCAAGCGCCCCCTCTGGCTTCTCGGTGCCGGTCTTCTTGCGCTCTCGAAGAGTATCGAGAACATGGAGATCGGCCATAATGTGATGCATGGCCAGTGGGACTGGATGAACGATCCGGATATCCACTCCGCGTCGTGGGAATGGGATCACAGCATGCCGGCCTCGCATTGGAAGGAGGCTCACAACTTTCAGCACCATGCGTTCGCGAATGTGCTCGGTATGGATCCGGACGAGGGCTACGGCCTGCTGAGAATCACCCGCGACCGGCGCTGGCGCCCGTATCATTTGGGAAATGCGCTCTACCTGGTCCCGATTTCGCTACTCTACGAATTCGGTATGTGCGTGTATCACCTGGAGATCGACAAAGTTATTTCGGGAATGAAGGATCGGTCCGAGTTCGAATCGAAGTGGCGAGAGATTTCACGGAAGGCCGCCAAGCAGCTACTGAAGGATTATGTCGTCCATCCGGCTCTGACCGGCCGCGCGTGGCAGACGACCTTGACGGCGAACGTGACCGCCACGTTGATCAAGAACGTCTGGGAGCAGATCGTCACGTTCTGCGGTCACTTTCCGGACGGCGCCGAGAAATTCACCAGGCGTGCCGTCGAGCGCGAGAGCCGCGGCGAATGGTATCTCCGCCAATACCTCGGGAGCGCAAACCTCGACGCGGGCCCTGTCCTGGAGTTCCTGACCGGACACCTGTGCTACCAGATCGAACACCACCTGTTCCCCGACCTGCCCAGCAATCGCCTCCGCGAGGTCGCCGAGCGTGTCCGCGAAGTCGCCCACGACTATGACCTCCCGTATACGACGGGTTCGCTGCCCCGCCAATACCTGCTGACGCTCCGCACGATTCTGAAGCTTTCGCTTCCCGACAAATTCCTCATCGCAACGTCCCACAATGCGCCGGAAACATCGTCGGAGCGCCGGTTCGAGCGAGCGCCCCGGCGTCAGGATATCGGGGGAGGCAGCCCTCGCCGACGCGGCCTCGCGTCCGCATTGGCGGAGACCAGCAGTGCTGTCACCCTGCGCAATGTCATTGCGCGCCAACGTATCGCTGCCATGAGTTCGGACGAAGAATGCGCTCTGCAATCTTGAAGGTCACCGAGAGTATTGCCGGGATCCTCGCCACCCCACTCCTGCCGAGCGACTACCTGCAACACCTGAATCCCCTCTGGTCGACACGAGAGATGCGCGGCCGGGTGGTGTCGGTGCAGCAGCTGACCGACGATTCCGCACTCTTGCGTATCAAGCCGGGCCGCGGCTTCGATTTCGACTACAAGCCTGGTCAGTACGTGGGAATCGGCGCCCTCGTGGATGGACGCTGGTGGTGGCGGTCCTATTCGATCATTCCCTCGTCGGCCGGTTGCCGGCCGGGCAACGCGGACAAGCACATCTCGATCGCGGTGCGGGCGAAGCAGGGTGGATTCATTTCCGGACACCTGGTGTCCACCATGGCTCCCGGGTCGATCGTGCGACTCGCGACGCCCGCCGGCGATTTCTTCCTTCCGGATCCGACGCCGGACCGGCTGCTGCTGATGTCCGCGGGCAGCGGTATCACGCCGGTCATCGCGTTGCTGCGGGATCTTGCCGGGCGCGGGGTGCTGTCGGATGTCGTCCACATCCACTCCGTCCCCATGCTCGCATCGATGATGTTCGCTCCGGAGCTCGAAGCCTTGCGGCACGACGTCCCGGGATTGCGAGTCCACGTGCGGGAGACCCTGCGCGAGGGCAGATTCGAGTTGGCGGCCCTCGGCGCGGTCTGTGGTGACTGGGCCGAACGGGATACGTTCGTCTGCGGGCCCGTCGGATTCGTCGGCACCGCCGAGAAGCATTGGCAGCAGCACGGAATCCGCGACAGGTTGCGAGTCGAACGCTTCGAAGTCCAGCGGACCCGAGTGGGAGGCGGCGGCAGGGTGACGTTCGGCAGGAACCGCCGTTCCGTAGTCGTGGATGGCGCGACGACCTTGCTGGAGGCATCGGAGCAAGCAGGCGAGCCACTGCCGTACGGCTGCAGGATGGGAATCTGCCGAACATGTGTGGCGACGCTCGACAGCGGTAGAGCAGTGGACATCTGCACGGGATCTATTCATGGAGCGGGTGAGCGAATCCGAACATGCGTCTGCACACCGACGGAGGATTGCGTTGTCAGGGGATAGCCACTCCGTGTGCCTGGCGGTCCGATACAGACCGGACGGGCTGGTGCGATGACCGGCCATCCGCGATTTCGACCCCGAGGCGGGGCTCTCCGCGGCGGCGGTGGCGGAGTTCGAAGCGGTACTCGACACGGTGCGTATCGCGATGTCTGCCCGTGCCGCCCGCCCCGACGCTCCATTGCGCAGTCGACTGGCCGCCATCGCCGGAGAGCGATATTACTTCGAACACCTGATTGCCGGCCTGGTCGACTGGAGTAGCCGCCTGCATCCGGCTCTCAGTGGCTACTACATGCAACAGGCGCTTCCGGCGCGGAACGATGCGAACTCGATCTCCGCCTCGATCTCCGCCGCTGTCTACGGCGCCTTGGCTCCCGTCGATATCATAAGTCTGAACGCTTGGTACGCCGCCGCTCTCGAAGCTGCCGCCGAGATCGAAAACGACATCGCGCTCACGGCCGACCTGTTGCGCGGCCAGGTGCCGAGATATCGCGGTCGGCTTGTTGAGGTCGTCCGGTGATTCGATGAGATGTATTGCGGCGAGCGCGATTCCCCGGGAACACGCGATCCCCAGCCGCAATGCGAGGCGCAACGCAATGAGTTCGGACGGCCGGTCGGTCTGCATCCAGTTCAGCGACCCCGGATCCCACCCCTCGGCAGCGGCGATGGTCAGCAATTCGCCGGCAATATCCAGTCGCTCCAGCTGGTGGTCCGGTCGAATCAGGTGTGACACAGGCCATCTGGTGGCAAGGCGTCCGGTCTGCCCCAGTGAATGTTCGCGACGACCCTCTTCCTCGGCGCGGCGGGCCTTATGGGACATCCGGGTACCGGGTTGCCCAGTATTGTGCGGACTCTTCGCCGATGAAGGGATACAGGGCAAGGAAAATGAGCATGGACATGGCTTCTCCCCTCGATGGATGGATCGTCGAAATTGTATTCACCCGATCAAGTCGAATCGGAGGACGTTTACGGACATGCCGAGGGCCATTGCGGACACAAGTCCGCCGAGGTGCAGACAGAGCGTTGTGAGGACGCCCACTACTGACCTTTGACGGTTGATGGCGGTTGACAGCCCCGGTGATCAATCACCGTGCGGGATTACGCCTTTCGGGTGAGGTGCGGACAGGGCGGTGGGGTGTCCGCGTCCGGGCGGGCGCGACGGGAAGCGATCCGGATGCTCGCGGCCGAACGCCTCACCCCCGGCGATAAGACCGCCGATATCGCCGCGGACCTGCGGATCGGGATACGGCAGGTGGAGAAGTGGCACAGCACGTTCAACCACGGCGGGATCAAGGCGTTGCGGTCCAAGGGCCCGCACACGGTTTCGAGGACCAGCGCTGGACGTTGAAGCGGATCGCGGCGCTGATCGGGCGGCTCTTCCGTGTCTCCTACACCGAGACAGCCAGCGCAGATTCGCCGCCTCCACCGGCTCCAGCTCGCCGACGCGCCGATGCCGTCCAGCCTCGACCGCGCACGAGCGGCGATCGACACCACGCTCGGCCGGATCGATTCGCCGACGGCCTACAGACGGCCTGGACGGGTGAATCGGGCGGTCGCGCGGCCCCTGCGCCCGCGGAGAATCAGTCGTTTGCCAAGCTCCGGGCGATGACGAGGCGCTGGATCTGGTTGGTGCCCTCGAAGATCTGGGTGATCTTGGCTTCGCGCATGTAGCGCTCGACGGGGAAGTCCTGGGTGTAGCCGTAGCCGCCGAAGACCTGGACGGCGTCGGTGGTGACCTTCATGGCGGCGTCGGTGGCGATGAGTTTGGCGACGCTGGCCTGGCGGGAGTAGGGGAGGCCGGCGTCGCGGCGGCGGGCGGCGTCGAGGTAGGTGGCGCGGGCGGAGTCGACGGCGGCGGCCATATCGGCCAGCACGAAGCCGAGGCCCTGGTGGTCGATGATGGGGCGGCCGAAGGCTTCTCGCTGCTTGGCGTAGGCGACGGCGTCGTCGAGGGCGCGCTGGGCAATGCCGGTGGCGACCGCGGCGATGCCGAGGCGGCCGGCGTCGAGTGCGCTGAAGGCTATTGAAAGGCCCTGTCCGGGTTGGCCGATGAGCCGTTCGGCGGGCAGGAAGGCGTCGTCGTAGGCGGCGGAGGTGGTGGGTACCGCGCGCAGGCCCATCTTCTCCTCGGGCTTGCCGAAAGACAGGCCGGGGGTGTCGGCGGGGACCAGGAAGCTCGAGATGCCGCGCGAGCCCTCGCCGGTACGGGCGAACAGCGTGTAGTAATCGGCCTTGCCGCCGTTGGTGATCCACGCCTTGGTACCGGTGATCCGGTAGCCGCCGTCGGCTTCGACCGCGCGGCAGCGCAGTGCGGCGGCATCGGAGCCGGCGTGGGCTTCGGACAGGCTGTAGGCGCCGATCAGGTTGCCGGACAGCATTTCCGGTAGCCAGCGCTGCTTCTGCTCGTCGGTCCCGTAGGCGAACAGCGGATGGCAGGACAGGCTGTGCACGCTGACCGCCACCGCGACGGCGGCCCACCGCGCGGCGAGCTCCTCGAGCATCTGCAGGTACACCTCGTAGGGCTGGTCCGCACCGCCGAACTCCTCCGGATACGGCAGGCTCAGCAGCCCCGCGGCGCCGAGCGCGCGGAACGCCTCCTCCGGGTAGCGTTCCTGCTTCTCGAATTCGACGACCGAGGGTTCCAGGACCTTGTCGGCGATATCGCGGGTCAGCTCGATGAGGTCGCGGGCCTCGGGCGTGGGCAGCAAGCGGTCGACGGGCATGCCGACACAGTACGACCGACATCCAATTGCGTGCAAGACAGCACGCAATTTTCCTTGCCGGTTAGACTGACCTCGTGGTTTCCGCCCTGCCCCCGAACAAGCATCAGGAGAAGAGCCTGCGCACGCGGGCGCTCCTGCTGGATGCGGCCATCGACAGCCTGGCGGAGGTCGGCTACGCGAGCGCGTCGATCGCCGATATCACCGCGCGCGCCGGGGTGACGCGAGGCGCGCAGTTGCACCATTTCCATACGCGCCAGGAGTTGATCGCCCAGACCATCGACCACCTCACCGAGCGGCAGCGCGAGGCTCTACAGCGGCGGACCAGGACGCTGGCGGCGACGGCGTCGGCGGGCGAGGTGCTCGTCGAGTACGTGACCGCACCGTTCGCGGGCAAGCTGGGCAAGGCGAGCGTCGAGCTGTATGTCGGGATCGCGAACGATCGAACATTGCGGCGCAATATGCTTCGCGTGCAACACGATCTGACCGTGGAGCTCCTGGACGCCTGCGCCGAGCGCGTCGAAGTCTCGCGTGAGCGGCTGGAGGCGGCGTTCTGGCTCACCATCAACCTGGTGCGTGGTGCGACACTGGACGAAATGGTGGGCCGAGATCGGCTGCGCCGCAAGCAGGTTCTCACCGAATGGACTCGGCTCGCCGACAGCATGTTGAGCTGAAACACCGCATCCCGGGCTGAAACGGCCTGCTCTTCCTCCGCGATATGTGAACGTACAAGCTTCGTGTCACAAGCCTCGGGGGAGGGGCGCCTGCATGGCGATGGATCGGCGGACGGTGTTGCGCGCGGTGGGATTCGGGGTAGGTGCGGCCGCACTCGGCCTGAGTTCGGTGGCCTGCACGCCCGCGGAGAAGGCGGCCGGGGGACAGCCGGATCCGACCGGAACCCCGGCGGATCCGCCTGGGGGCCAGATGGATTGGAATGCGCTGCGCAAGCGGCTGACCGGCACACTGAACCTGCCCCCGGACTCCGGTTATGATCAAGCCAAGCTGGCCTTCAACCCGATGTTCGACACTCGCCAGCCCGCGGCGATCGCGCAGTGCGCCAATGTCTCCGACGTACAGGCCTGTGTCGGCGCGGCCGCCGCCGCGGGGATACCGATTGCGGCCCGCAGCGGCGGGCACAGCTATGCGGGGTATTCGACGCCGGATGCGGGACTCGTCGTGGACGTGGGCGCCATGAATACCGTGGATGTTCACGCCGACGGCACGGCCGTCATCGGTGCGGGCGCGCGATTGATCGATGTCTACTCCGGCTTGGCCAAGGCCGGTCGTGCCCTGCCAGGCGGATCATGCCCAACGGTCGGTATTGCGGGTCTCACCCTCGGCGGCGGTATCGGCGTACTCACCGGCAAATACGGATTGACCTGCGACAGCGTGGTGTCGGCGCAGACCGTCACCGCGGACGCGGTGCTGCGCACGGCAGCCGCCGATTCGGAACCCGACCTGTACTGGGCGCTGCGCGGGGGCGGCGGCGGCAACTTCGGCATCGTCACCTCCTTCACCTTCCGCACCGTGGCCGCGCCGCAATTGACGGTCTTCCAAGTGCAGTTCCCCGCCGGATCACTCACCGAGGTGCTGGGCGGCTGGCAATCGTTCACCGCCACCGCCCCGGACGAATTCTGGTCCACCTTGGGAATGTCGGCGGGATCTCCACCGACCTGCCGCATCAATGGCTGCTACGTCGGCCCGGCCGGAGATATGAATGCCCTGCTGGACAAGCTGATCGCCGCGACCGGATGCCAACCCGTCAATAGATTCGCCCTGAACAAGGACTATCTCGCCGCCATGATGTACTTCGGTGGCTGTGCGAACTATTCGCTGGCGCAATGCCGTCCGAGCTGGAACGGCGGCGGTGTGCTCGGCCGGGAGTCCTTCACGGCCTCGTCGCGAGTGCTCACCAAGCCCCTGTTGGATCCGGGGCAGCTCACCGCGCTGCTGACCGGGCGTCAGGGCATGGATATCCTGCTCGATTCGATGGTCGGCGCCCCGGCCCGAATCGCGGCGTCGGACACCGCATTCGCCTATCGCGGCGCCCTGGCGACCGCTCAGATCTACGTCGGAGCGACCACGTCGGCAGCGCGCACTGCGGTCGACGAGGTGCGCGATGGGCTCGGGAACCTGACGGGCGATACCGGTTTCGTCAACTACATCGATCCGGGCATCAAGAACTGGGCGAGCGCCTACTACGGCGGCAATGCCAGCCGGCTACGCAGCGTCGCGCAGCACTATGACCCGCACAGCGTGTTCAGCTTCGCCCAGTCTGTTTCGAAGATCTGACCGGTCAGAACGGTTGCGGCAGACGGGCATACACGCCCGGATATCCGGGTTGCGCCGTTCCGCGCGCCCAGGAGGTGATGCCGACGACCTTCCCGTCGACGATCAGCGGTCCGCCACTGTCGAATTCGCCGGTATCCGCCGCGGCGGAGCCGGCGCACACCATATCCGCAGGATCGAAGGCGGCCCCGTAGGCGGCCGCGCATGCGGTATCCGGAACCAGCGGCACGCTCGCTTCGTGCAGGCGCGTGTTCGACAGATCGGTGTCGTCGGTGCTGGTGCCACCCCAGCCGAGGATGGTGGCGGAATCACCGTGTGGTGCGGTCAGATCCACGGTCGGGCCCGGCTGCGGACTGCTGAGTGTGAGAATGGCGAGGTCGTGATGGTAGACGTCCACGCCGTCCACGGTCTCCACGCGGAATCCCGGGTGCAGGCGGATGGAGGTGACGCCGACGGTGGTGCCATCCCCGGAGGCGAGTTCGCTGCGGCCGAAGGTCACCTTCATCATCGAGGCGGGAAATGCGACCGGCACCGGCCCCGGCAGTTGCAGACAGTGCGCCGCGGTCAGCACCTTGTCGGGTGCGATGAGCATGCCGCCGCAGAACTGTCCCGAGGCGCGGAGCACGAACAGCGGGCTGCCGACCGCCGCGAGCCACGGATACGAGGTCGCGGGCGCTTCGGTGCCACCGACCACGGCGTCGGCGGGAGCTGCCGCGGCAGCACAGACGAGGACAGCCGCGGAGACCGCGACGAAACGGCGGGGGAGTGACACAACCGCACCTTCCGTAACCGACCGAACGAATTCGATCATTCAAACAGATGACGGCCGTTGCGGGAGGCCAGGATGCGAGTGCTGGGCGGCCGGAATGTGTCGGACCCCGGGCGTACCGTCACGGCATGACCTCCTGGACCGAGTTCACCGCCGCCGCACCCCATATCTCGGAAGTCTTCGTTCGCCGTCACGCCGCCACCGGCAATCTGTGCATGTTGTCCACCCTGCGATCCGACGGTTTCCCCCGCATCAGCCCGCTGGAGCCGCGCATCTTCGAGGGTCAGCTGTGGCTGGTCGGCATGCAGGGCACCACCAAGTTCCTGGATCTGCAGCGGGACCCGAGGTTCTGCCTGCACACCGCCACCACCGATACCCAGGTCGGTGACGGCGATGCCAAACTGTTCGGTGTGGTCCGTGACGTGCGGGACGAGGCGCTGCAGCAGCGCTGGGCAGACGCGCTCTACGAAGAGAGCGGGTTCGATCTACGTGGCGAGAAGTTCGATCCCTTCTACGCGGCGGAGATCACCGGCGCGTCCTCGGTCGAGGTCATCGACGATCATCTCGACATCACCATCTGGAAGCCGGGTGAGCCGGAACGGGTGGTGCGCAAGCACTGATGGGAACCAGCCGGGGAGGGCAGTTCATGCAAGATTGCATCGAGTGCAAGTGTGCACGACATGCTTTCGTGCACGAACTGCCTAACAAGGTGTCTTCCAACGGCTTTCACGAAGAGTCTGCACCCTCCGAGCCGGAAATCCATGCACCACACGGCTATCGGGAGCGTCCATCGCGCCTCGCGGGAGCGACGATCTGGACCCGCACCGGCGTTGCCGACTCCGACATCCCGGTGCTACCCGACGGTTCCATGGATCTGATGTGGACCGAGGGCCGGGTGTTCGTCGCGGGCCCGGACACCCGTGCCTATCACCCGCCGGTCGACAACGCCGCCGAGTTCGTGGGCATCCGCTTCTATCCGGGCACCGCGCCCACCTTCCTCGGCGTCCCGGCTCACGAACTCCGTGACAGCCGAGTCGAACTCGCGGACCTGTGGAGCCCGGCCGACACGCGCCGCGCCCTCGAACTGATCGCCAGCGCGCGCACTCCGGCCGCGGGCTTGGAAGCCATTGCCCAATGGCGTGCCGCACGGACCGATCCGGTCGACCCGCTCCTGGGCCGGATAGTGCACTCCCTGCGCGCGGGCGCGACCGTAGCCGAGGCGGCCGACGCGCTCGATCTCGGCGCCCGCCGGCTACATCGAATGTCGCTGTCCGCGTTCGGCTACGGCCCGAAGACATTGGCGCGGGTGCTACGCATGCAGCGCGCCCTCGCCCTGGCCCGCACCGGCGTCCCGCTCGCGGACACCGCCATGTGCACCGGATACTCCGATCAGGCGCACTTGACGAGAGATTTCCGCGAGCTCAGCGGGCTGTCACCGAAACAACTGCTGGACCGCTGAGCCCGCGTGATCACACGTGGCGGGAAGGCTATCGACAGTCAGAGCGCCGCGTAGAGGTCGACGCCATTGCCGTCCGGGTCATGCACGACTGCGTAATGCTGCCCCCAGAAGGCATCCCAGGGCTTCATCCCCGCCTCGTATCCCGCGGCAATCAGCTCCTCGAATTTGGCATCGACCGCGGCAGGCGATTCACATTCCGCAGCGAGCCCGAGCCGCCCCGGGCTCGTCGGCCGCTCCCACTCCGGCATGAAGGACCGGATGGTCTCCTCGGTATCGAACAGCAGCCGCACACCCCCGCCGAGCTGCGTATCCACGTGCGGTTCACTCGCGGATCCTGGGGGAAACTCGACGCCGAGCCGCTCATAGAAGGCAATGGAGGCGGCCATATCCGACACCACGATCTGGATCACATTTACTTTCACCGTCATACCTGAACCGTAGGTGTGACACCGCCCGCTGGTCTTGAAGAAATCGGACACCCACTGCCGCGACCGACGACCCTCGCGTCAGCGAGCGTGCACCGCGGCCAGCCGCGCCGACCGAATCGCATTCCACAGCGGCCGCAACAATGCCTCCTGCGCCGCTGCCACACTCGACGAAGTGGGCGCGGAAGCCGGTTCCCGCTCGGCAACGGTCAGAATGGCGGCCACCTGGTCCGCGGTATCGAGAATCCGTCGCGCCCGCAGCGGCATGGAATCCGGATATCGATGCTTGGAATGGCCCGCGAGCTCGGCCTCGACCAGCTCCCGCGGCCCCACCCCGCCCGACCCCAAGCGCGTGGTCTGCAACTGCTGCAACGCATCGGCGGCATCGCGCACCGCTTCGCGCATGCTGTACTCCGCTTCCCCCAACGGCATCTCCGGCTCGACCGCGACCGGAATCGGCGTGGCATAAACCCGCCACTGCAACGCATCCTCATCGGTCCACACCGGCACCAGCCCGGTCCCGGCCTGCCCGGCGACCCCGATCAAGAGTCCTTCCCCCGCTTCGGTTGCCGCCGAGGCGAATTCGGACCCCACGGGTAGCCCCCGCACATCACCCGGCACCGGCAACACCAGCCGCACCTGCGCCCCGTCCCCACTGAGCGCCTCCCGAATAACCTTCAGCAGCACCATGATCCCGGCCCCCGCCACCGCATCGGGTTCCTCATCCGATGCCCAAGGCAGTCCGGTGTGCCCACCCGCAACCGGATCCCCCGCCGCCACACTCTGCCGAGGCGCCCAAGCCCGCAGCGCGTCCAGCACATCGTCGGGCGCGCTACGACCGGCCAGCCAGGAGCCGGCCCATACCGTCAACGTCGCGCTAGGGGAACTCAAATCTAAGAAACCTCACATTCCAGAAACCGGCCTCCACCTGCACCCCCGGATAGCCGAGACATGGCCGGTGGCTCATATCGAAGATAGCCGACCCAACCCACCTAGCGCAGGCGACGCAGCACGCGACGATTCGATACCTCCGCGGGAAGCGGAGATGGCCCGCGGCCGTGACCGCACCGACCCCGCCGGCGCCACCGAACGGTCGGCCACGTAACACCGCACCCTCGGCCACGATTCACCTGACGCCGGTCCGGCGATGGGAGTGCAGATGAGCGAACCGCGACGACGGCGGCTGTGGTGGGTGCGCCCGATCGCCGGCGCGGTAGCGGCGTTGGCGCTGGTTGTCGGTGGGTTGGCGGCATTCACGTTCAGCGATTCCGGGCAGCAGGCGCACCCGCGCCCCGTGACCGAGGTGCCCGCGGTGACCTCGCCCTTGCGCCACTGGCCGGGCGCCGGGAATTGACCCGCTAAGTCCGCTCGCGCGGGCCATCACCGCGGCGCAGCTCGTGCAAGGGAGCCGATACCTCGCGGCCGGTGCCGAGCCGGGGCCGGTCGGCCGGGATCTCGGTAAGCGGCACAGTCTCCCGCATGGAGGTCAGGGACCTCTTGGCCAATTCCTGATAGACCTTCACGCCGTTGGCCTTCCATCGCAATGTCTGCGCATCCAACGGCCGGATCTCCGTCACCGGATTGCCAACGGCGAGATGCTCGGCAGGAATTACCATCTCCGCCCGAACCACGCTGCCGGCACCGACGAAGGCCCGCGCCCCCACCCGCGCACCGTCCATCACGACCGCGTTCATTCCGACCATCGCCCCGGACTCGATCACGCAACCGTGCAATACCGCACCATGCCCGATATGGGATTCGCGCTCCAGCAACAACTCTCGCCCGGGGAACGAATGCAGCACGCACCCATCCTGAACGTTGGATCCCGAGGTGATGACGATCGAGCCGAAGTCGCCTCGAATGCTGGCGGCCGGGCCGATATAGCAGTCGGTTTCGATTACGACGTCCCCGATGAGAACCGCCGACGGGTGGACGAACGCTCCGGCGGCGACGATCGGTACCACTCCGTCGATTTCGTAGCTGGGCATACCCACTCCAATCCGGTGGCGGCACCACAGGGAACGAGACTCGAGGTCTGCTGCCGCCGGCCCCGCCACGATCATCAACGACACCCGCGACGCCGGTCAATTCTCGGAAGATGTTGGGACCACCCAAGTTCCGGCTTGAATGTGGGGCAGCGACGCCTAGCCGACGAGGGGAATGACCAGGCAGCTGCTTGTCGCGGTGGCCAGGATGGTGCCGTTGGCGTCGCAGAGGTCGGCTTCGGCGAAGGCGACGCGTTTGCCGGGTTTGGTGACTCGTCCGCGGGCGAGGATCTCGCCGGTGTGGATGTGGATGGGGCGCAGGAAGCTGACCTTGATTTCGATCGAGCTGTAACCGAATCCGGCCGGGAGCGTGGAGTGCACCGCGCAGCCGGCGGCGGAGTCGAGCAGGGTGCAGGCCAGGCCGCCGTGCACCATGCCGATCGGGTTGTAGACGGATTCGTCCGGGGTGCAGGCGAACACGACTTCGCCCGCCTCGACGCCCACCAACCGGCTGTTCACCAGCGCACAGATGGGCGGCGCGGGTACCTCGCCGTGCAGCCAGGCGGTGAGGAATTCCAGTCCCGACCTGCCGCGGCCTGCCGTGGCGGTGTCCTGTGGATCGTGCCAGGTCACCGTCTTGCTGCGGAGTTCTCCGGTGGGCGGAGTGTCGGTGGATGTCATGGTTTCGGATGCTATCACCCTGAGTTCAGAACACAGACTTAGGTAGGATGAGGCAATGGCGAGAGAATGCTCGGTCGCGGCAGCGCTCGGGGTGGTGGGAGAACAATGGTCGCTGCTGATCCTGCGCGAAGTATTCCTCGGCGTACGCCGCTTCGACGCGATCCAGCAGGCAACCGGCGCCTCACGCGCCATCCTGGTCACGCGCCTCCGCGGACTCACCGAAACAGGCGTACTCGAACGCGTCGACTACCGAGAATCCGGAGCCCGCACCCGCCAGGAATACCGCCTCACCCCCGCCGGCCGCGAACTACAACCGGTACTCACCGCCCTGATGCAATGGGGCGACAAACACCTGACCGGCCCAGCAGGACCGCCCCTGACGATAACCCACACCGATTGCGGCGCAACGGTTCGCGCCACCCTCCGATGCGAACACGGCCACCTACTCGCCGACACCGGCCACGGACTCACCGTGCACCACAACCGATGAGGCCTTCGTCTCCCAGCGGATCGCCCGAGACCGGTCTCGATGTTCTGCCCGTTCTGTTCTTCAGGGCCAGTGACTCGGCACCGCCGGTGTCAGGACCAGGCGATCTCGCCATGGTGGTTGATGAAGTGTCCGGTGCCGGCGACGGGGTCCTCGGTGACGAGGGTGACGATCGCGTCCGTGCCCTCGGTGAGGGTCTGGGAGCCGCTGTGACCGTTTATGTCGGTGCTGTGGGCGACGGGAGAGGTGACCGCGAACCGCGAGGTCCGCAAGACGGTCGACCACCCGTCGGTGGGCCCGGTCACGGTGGACTGCGGTGTCCTGACCGACGGCGACACCGAGCTCGGGATCGTCATCATGACCGCCGCGCCGGGCAGCGAGGACCAGACCAAACTCCAGCTCACCACCGTCGTCGGCCCACCAGCCGGCACGCGCAACTGATCCGCCCCGCGCGTCGGGATTTCCTGTACCTCAACTACTCACACCGTAGCCCGAACACAGTGCGTGGTCGATCAGGACGCTGGCGGCGTTCTCCTGACCCAGGATGTGGTCGGAACTGTCACCGCGAGCCTCGGACATGGAGACCACGGCGCTTCGCGTGCCGTTGTCGGTGACGCCGTTGAGGGTGATGTAGCCGCCGTCCCCACCCTCGTGGCTCCAGTAGCTCCCACCGCAGCTCAGCGGGCGTTCGACGAGACCGAGCCCGTATCGGCCACCGGGCCACAGCTTTTCGACCTCCGCACTCACCGGGACGGTCTGCTTCATCTCGCCCAGCTGCCGCGCCGGTAGCAGGCGGCCCGCGAGCAGCGCACGGAAGAAAGCGTTTTCGTCCTGTGTGGTCGTGACCCACGACAGGTTCTGGTAGTCCACCGGTATCTGGTCGGTGACGTCCACCCGGGATTCGGGGCCGAAAAGCTGATAGGCCTGGGCGTGCGGCTCGGGCAGGGTGGGGGAGGCGTCCATCGTGCGGGTGTGCTCGAGGCCGAGCGGATCCAGGACGCGGTCTTCGATCTCCCGGTGGGCCGCGTGACCGCTGACCTTCTCGATGATCATGGCGAGCAGGACGTAACCGGTGTTGGAATACTCCCAGCCCCCTCCCGGAGGAAAGTCCGGCGCATGAGCCATCGCCCGGGCAACCAGTTGCCCAGGACTGTAGACGTTGTGCCGCTGTTGGTAATACTCTCGCGGCGTGGTGTATCCGGGCAGGTCGTCGTGGATGCCACTGGTGTGCTGGAGCAGTTGTCGAACGGTAATGCGCGTACCGTCGTTTCCATTGCCCTGCACAACTTCTGGCAGCCAGTGGTCGACTGTGTCGTCCAGAGACAACCTGCCTTCGCCCTCCATTTGGAGAACTACGGTGGCGATCAGCGTCTTGGACGTGCTGGCCATGCGGAACCAGCCATCAGAAGAGACTGGCCGACCGGTAGCCAGATCGGCGGTGCCACTGGTGGCAACCGATTGCCGACCGTCGGATCCCACCACGCGTGCCTGCACCCCGCTGACTCCGAGTGCGTGGATCGCCTCGCTGTCCCTGCGCAACTGCTCGACAGGGGAGGGATCGCCCGGCTGCGCGACGGCAGTGGCGGCCTCGGCGACGAGCAGTAGTGCGACACCGAATGCCGTGGCGAGATGTTTTCGCAGTGTCGAAGTCATTGACTGAACGCTAGTTTCGCCCTCCGCGGGGTGCGTCCGGGCGCGGCCCCCAGATCGGCCTGGGGGATATCCCCGAGTGCGGGTAAGGACCTGTGCGTGGCGGTGACGATCCTGACGTTAGGGCATCCGCGTGACGGTCACGATGAACAGGGTTACCGACGCGAAGAACGGTTCGGTGGTGAGGCCGCGGAGCCAGTTGTCGGCTGCTGCGCGAGCCAGGTAGCCGGCGTCTACGGCACGCGCGCAGACTCGTTCGAAGCCCAGGACCCGATCTGCGGTACGCGCGTCGCGAAAAACGGTTGTAATGGGCAACACGTCGCGAATGTCGAAGCCGGATCGCAGGGCGAGGGCGGGCAGTTGCCGGCCGATCCCGCCGTTGCGGATCACGACATCGGCGACGAAATGGGTGTAGGAGCGCGCGAGTTCGCGGTCGTGGTGGTCGATCACGAGGGTTTCCCAATCGGGTTCGGCGAAGACCGCCGTGGCGTGGGGCCGGAGAATCCGATGTATCTCGTCCAGGGCGGCCGCAGGCTCCGCCACATGCTGCAGCACGCGATCCGTGCGTGCGCGATCGGCACTCCGGTCAGCGAGGACGAGCTGATGGATATCGTTGTGGTGCACTGTGATCCGTGGGTCGGCCCCGTGTTCGGCGGACGCCTCGCCGACGGCCGCGGCATCGACATCTACCCCGATGACAAGCCCATCGGGTCCGACCGTATCCGCGAGTACTGCCAGATCGGCTCCCGGACCGCATCCGAGATCGACGACGGTATCGCCCGGCCGCACTCCCAATTGCTCCAAGGCGATCATCTTGTAATGGCGCCCGATATCGGAATCGGCGAGACGACGCAGATAGTTGCCCGGGCGGTGTGTCTCGAACAAGGTGTCTTCCACCGCGTCGAGGCTACGTACCGTGCAACGACGACAACACCGTTCACGATCATCCTCCACCACAGCTCCACGAAATCTTCACCGAGCAATCAGGCGGTGTCGGCTGGATCAGCCCGCCTTGCGCAGGGAGGCAACGCGATACACCGGGTCCGGGCGCGCTCGATCCTGATCCGGCAGCGCAGCGACTCGCGTCGAGAGGTCGCTGGCCGTAGGGTCGTCCAGCTGTTGATACCAACCGAGGGATGGCAGCGACCGGAGCAGATGCTGGGGTGACCATCCTTGACCGTGTCCGATGTAGGTGGATTCCCCTGCTGGCTCGAGCCCGGAGAGGCGCCCGAATCCAGCGAATGTTGCTGGGGCGTCGGGGTTCTCAGCCATCTGGGCTCGATGAACGGGCTCGATCACCGCCGCCAGATCGCTCGGCACCCCGTACATGGCGAAGTTTTTGTCGACCGTGGCCACCAATACCCCGCCCGGCCGCAGCACCCGGGCGGCCTCGGCCACGGCTTGTGCGGCAACTTGCGCTCCCACCAGGTGCAACAGCCACATGAAGAGCACCGCGTCGGCCGTCGAATCGGCGATGGGAAGCCGCGTCGCATCCGCGCGCACCACCCTCCCGTCGAGTCGCGGCTGCGCATAGTGCAGCATGCCCGCCGAGGTATCGACCCCGACCACGACACGTCCCGGCTCGCGCAACCGTGCACTGACGATCCCGGTCCCGCACGCCACATCCACCAGCGTCCGCGTACCCGTGGGCAGCAGTATCCGCACCGCTCCAGCTGCCGCTTCCGCTCGCTCTTCGCCACCACGGGTCCGGTCGTAGATCGCGGCCTCGGTGTCGTAGTCGAGCATGATCGGTACGGTACCCCCGGATCACCGGTTCTCATCCGAAACCTGCTCGCATCGTGCAGCCGGTCAAGCGAGAATCGTGCCTCGTGACGATCTCGGCGCGTGACGTGCTGCTGAAGCGGTTCCAATGGGTCGACGGCCATGCGGATATGTGGCCGGTATTTCGGGATGGCGACGCCTTCAAGGCGATCGTGCGGGCGCTCGTGGCACCGTTCCGAGATGAGGGCATTACCGCTGTCTGCGGTATCGAATCCCGGGGCTTCCTGCTGGGTGGGGCATCGGCATTGGAACTCGGCGTCGGATTCGTTGCTGTCCGAAAGGCCGCCGGCCTGTTTCCGGGAGACAAGCTCGTGCGGGAAACAGAACCCGACTATCGCGGAATCCGCCACGAGCTGAGGATCCAGAGCGCATCCCTTGGCCCGGCCGACCGCGTTTTGCTGGTAGACGATTGGATCGAGACGGGAAGCCAGGCTGCAGCAGTGCGAGCGCTGGTAGCAGCTTCAGGTGCGGAGCTGGCCGGCTGCGCTTTCGTCGTCGACGAGATGCGACCGGACCTACGGCCGCGGCTGGGAAGAGTTCATGCGCTCGTGACCAGCGATCAGCTACCGGATCATTGACGAGCTTGTCGCACTACAGCGGGGAAGTCGGTTCAGATCACGTGTGCGTCGTTGTGGAGCAGCAGGTGCCAGTATTCGCTGCGAATCGCATCCCACAGATCGGTGAACTTGCTGAATCGCTCACGGGCCCAGCACAAGTCGTGACAGGAATTGTCATCGAAGGCGATGGTGTCGGGTGGGCGTGCGGTGCTCGTCACGGTGAGTGCGAGGATTTCGATCGTGCTGCCGATCATCCGCCACGCGGCCTGCTTCCCGTCGACGGAGGTATAGCGGGTCCGGTGTGTGCGTTGTGAGGGAGCTGCTGACATTTATCGCATCCGGGGTGGGGAACACGTGAGCCTCCACTGTCTCCCGGCGGCACCCTTGCGATCAATCGGGGAGGGATCCAACCCCCTACCCGGTGTCGCCGCATCGGATTGGATGTTCCTACGGGCCGCGCGGCCGGTTGAAACCGCCACTTTCAGCGATCGAACCCCTGGTCACCGAGCCATCCGATCATGGCGTCGAACCCGTCGGCGCTGTTGAGTTCGTGCGCGATGCTGTGGCCGGCATTGCGCTGGACGTAGGTGCTCAGTGCTGCTTGCGGGGTGAAATACATTCGTTGGGTCTGCCGCACGGTGGTGGCGTCGCATGGTTGATGCTCTGGGGGAGTGCAGAAGAGGAAATCGCGTTCGCCCAGCACCAGAAGCGCAGGTACCGCAATCGGGTTCGTGGCCTGTACGAGCGTCACCAAGGCGGGAGTGGCGACTTCGCCGATGGTGTCCGTACCGCGGCGTTGTTCCTCTGCGGCGAATACCTGCGGATCGACATTGTCCTGCTGGTGAAAGATCGCCATCCCGCCGGGCCGCATCGTCAAATAGCCTGGCGGCAGTGGTTGTTCGCCGAGGTGATCGACCGGCTCGTGCCGTGTCATCAGTTCGGCGGAGGGGAGTAGCCCAGGCATGTTCACCCAGCCGGTGCCGATGATTCCGTCGACATCGCGATCGCTCGCCGCCTCTATCTCGGTGACGACAGTGCCGTAGGAATGGCCGACGGTGACGATCCGCGCCCAGGGATGCTCGATATCGCCACGGCGCGCGGCCTGCACGATCTGATGCAGGACATCCGCATTGGACAGCGCCGTGACATCCACGCCTGCCAGCGCTGCGGCCGTCACGACGGCCATTCGCCCCACCCCGATATCACGGCGTCCTCCCTCGCCCCGGCCCCAGCCACAAAACGGCTGCCTATCGCGCCAGAATGTAACACGTTCTACCGCAGGTGAACTCGCCGTCGGCCGTTGGATCGCACACGCGCCGAAGGGATTCTGAAGATTCATGCGCCGTGCGATCCTCCGTGCCCGCGCAAACAGGCGGCCGCTGATTATCTGGCCGAGGGGCAGCTCGATCAGCCGATCGGTGGTGCTAGGTATTCCAGCGAATAGCCATTGCCGGAGGGGGTTATGCGGGCGATGCCGGGGGAGTCGAGGTGGGCGCCGGCTATGAAGTGGTGGGGGCGGGTCAGTTGGGTGAGGAGGGTTGCTCGTGCGGTGCGGGCCTGGGATTGGTTGCTGTCGAATTCCCAGGTCACGTTCGGTCGATCGAATTGCAGGGTGGGGACGTGGACGGTGTCGCCCCAGGCGAGTAGGTGGCCGGTGGTGCTGTTGATGTCATAGATGGTGTGGCCGGGTGTGTGGCCGGGGGTTGGGATGGCGGTGAGCCAGTCGTTGATTGCGACCTGTTCCGAGACCGGGACGACTCGGTCGCGGATCGGCTCGAGGCGGCCTGTGAATACCGAGGTGTCGCCTGCTCCGATCCATACGCGCTCGAGTTTTGTGAATGCCTCGGAGCCGTCGGGCGTGATCAGGCCGCTCACGTGGTCTTCGTGGTTGTGGGTGATGGCGACGTCGGTGATCTGGGTGGGGTCGATTTTCGCTTCGGCGAGGGCGTCGTAGATCAATCCCATGGTGGGGTCGTGCCAGTTGTCGGAGGCGCCGGTGTCGATGAGAACGGACCGGGTGCCGTCGGTGACGAAGAAGGCGTTGACCGACAGGCGTAGGTTGCCGCCGGCCAGCGGTACGCCGGTGGGCAGCTCATCGAAGGTGCATCCGTCCTCGTCGCGGAGGCGGGTCGGCGGCATGTCGATGTAGCCGTCTCGCAGCGAGGTCACCTGCAGGTTGCCGAATTCGAACGTGGCGTGGTGCCGGCCACTCGAGATCAAACGCATGGAATCTCCGTCGTGTTGAGCGCGTATCGCGTGTCTTCGATAGAAGACTGTATCTTCTTTAGGAGAATACATACACTGTGGGCGGCAAGATACCCATCGATCGAGGAGCACGGTGGTCGAGCAAGACGAAAACGTGGCCGAACCGCAGCACGGTGACGACCTGGCCGGCGCGTTCGGCGCCAACGTGCGGCGCTGCCGTGAGGAGGCGGGCCTGACGTTGGAGCAGCTGTCCACGCAGTCGTCGGTCAGCCGGGCGATGCTGTCGAAGGTCGAACGCGGTGAGAAGAGTCCGACAATCGGCGTCGCGTCCCGGATCGCCCATGCGCTCGACGCATCGCTGTCGGACCTGATCGGTGGTCCGGCTGCTGCGGCGTCCGGTGTGGCAGTTGTCATGCGCGAGAACGAACGTCCCGTTTTCCGTGACCCGGAAACCGGCTTCGAACGGCACATGGTGTCAGCGGCCCCGGGCGTGGGACGAGGCGAGATGATCGTCCACTATCTCCCCGCGCAGGTCTCTACCGGGCTGCTGCCCGCGAATCCGCCGGGGACGGAGAAACAACTCGTGGTGCTCGACGGCACCCTCACGGTCTTGATCGGCGGAATCAGCGAGACCCTGAACGCAGGCGACTCGCTGTTCCTCCAGGCCGACGTGGACCACGGCTTCGCCAACCGAACGAACGCTCCCTGCGAATACATCATGGTCATCTCGCGCAGAATGTAAAACGCTCTACCGCAGGGAATCTCGCTCTCGGAAGAGCGTCCACATGTTCACACGCCTGCCGCGGGTGAGTGTTTCGCCTACTCCGGCTCGGTGACGAAATCGATCAGTCGTTCGACTGCGCCGATCAGCGGGGTTTCCAGGTCGCGGTAGGAATCGACGGCGTTGTAGACGCGGCGCCACCCGTCTCGGGGTGTGCCCCAGCGGAGGCGTTGGCAGATACCGGTTTTCCAGTCCTCGCCGCGGGGGACATCGGGCCAGGCCGCGATGCCGACGGCCGACGGGCGGACGGCTTGCCAGACGTCGATGTAGGGGTGACCGGTGATCATGACGTGTTCGCCCAGGCCGGTGGTGAGGTTGGTTTCTTTTGAGCCGGTGACCAAGTGGTCGACGAGGACGCCTACGCGGCGGCCCGGGCCGGGACGGAATTCGGTGAGGCGGGCGGCCAGATGGTCGAGGCCCTCGAGTTGTTCGACGACCACGCCTTCGATGCGGAGGTCGTGTCCCCATACTCGTTCGACGAGGGCGGCATCGTGGACACCCTCGACCCAGATGCGGCTGGCCTTCGCGACTCGAGCTTTGACGCCCTCGACGCGGGTGGAGCCGGAGGCCGAGCGGGTCGGCTGCTGGGGTGCGGTGGCGGTGGGCTTCACCAAGGTCACGGGTTGACCGTCGATGAGGAAGGCGGCTTCGCGCATGGCGAACAGCCGGACTCGGCCCTTACCGTCCTCGAGTTTGACGAATTCGCCGTCGTAGCTGCGGTCGAAACCGACTACGGCGCCGCAGAATCCGGTGGCGGCGTCCTCGGCGACGAGGTCTCGTTCGGCGATCACGCGCGGTACTTCCCGCTTCTGCTTGCGTGTATGTCCGGAATAGATGTCGCCGTACCTTTGGTGCCCGCTCACGGATGGCAGGTTACCGCCGTCGCGGGGCAATTCCGCTCTCGCCGCGCCCATTCCACGCGCGTTGTGTGCGCCACGCCGCAGTACAGGGCGAGTCCGTATGGGTGCGGGCGGGGTAGTTGGGCGCGCCGCGCCGGTGAGCCGCAAGGTGATCACGAAAAGCGGCCGTAACCCGCCGGTACGGCTACTGTGGGGGATGTGGCCGCAATAGTCTGGCTGGTCGCGGGGATACTCCTCGCGGCAGCGGAGATGCTCACGGGCAATCTCGTGCTGATCATGCTGGGCGTCGCCGCGCTCGTGACCGCGGGCGTGAGTGGCGCGACCGGGGCTCCGATCCTGGTGGATGCGGTGGTCTTCGGGGTTTCTTCGATTGCACTGTTGGCTTTGGTTCGCCCATTCCTGTTGCGGCGCTATTCGATTGCCCCGCCGCATCAGACGGGTGTGGACGCCCTGCCCGGTAAGACCGCCCGCGTGCTGGAGGCGGTCGACGAGCATGGCGGCCGGGTGAAGATCGACGGCGAGGTCTGGAGTGCGCGTCCCTTCGACGACTCCGAGTCCTATGCCGAGGGAGTGACCGTGTACATCATGAGGATCGACGGCGCCCACGTCGTCGTCTGGAAAGGGCCGTGATGGCTGTACTGATTGTTGCCATCGTTCTCGTCCTCTTGGTCGTGGTGGTGGTCTTCAAGTCGGTGGCGCTGGTGCCGCAGGCCGAGGCCGCCGTCATCGAACGGCTGGGCCGGTATTCGCGCACCGTGTCGGGGCAGCTGACGTTCCTGGTGCCGTTCGCGGATCGGGTGCGCGCCAAGGTGGACCTACGCGAACGAGTGGTGTCGTTCCCACCGCAACCGGTGATCACGCAGGACAACCTGACCGTGCAGATCGACTCGGTGGTGTACTTCCAGGTCACCAGTCCGCAGGCCGCGGTCTACGAGATCTCCAATTACATTGCCGCCGTGGAACAGTTGACCATCACCACGCTGCGTAACGTGGTCGGTGGCATGACGCTGGAAGAAACCCTGACCTCGCGCGATCAGATCAACAGCCAGTTGCGCGGCGTCCTCGACGAGGCCACCGGCCGCTGGGGTCTGCGCGTCTCGCGAGTCGAGTTGAAGGCCATCGATCCGCCCCCGTCGATCCAGGAATCGATGGAGAAGCAGATGAAGGCCGACCGTGAGAAGCGCGCCATCATCCTCACCGCGGAAGGCCAGCGAGAAGCCGCGATCAAGACGGCCGAGGGCCAGAAGCAGGCCTCGATCCTCTCCGCCGAAGGTGGGAAGCAGGCCCAGATCCTGTCCGCCGAAGGTGAGCGCCAGTCCCGCATCCTGCGCGCCCAGGGTGAGCGCGCCGCCGCCTACCTGCAGGCGCAAGGCCAGGCCAAGGCGATCGAAAAGGTCTTCGCCGCCATCAAGAACGGCAAGCCGACCCCGGAACTGCTGGCCTACCAATACATGCAGACCCTGCCCCAGGTGGCCAAGGGCGACGCCAACAAGGTGTGGCTGGTGCCCAGCGACTTCGGCAAGGCCCTCGAAGGATTCGCCCGCAACTTCGCCAAACAGGGTGAGGACGGGGTCTTCCGCTACGAGGCCGCGCCCGACGGTTCGGGCGAAGACCACGTCGAAGACGACGCCGACGAGGTAGCCGACTGGTTCCAGACCGCGACGGACCCGGCCACTCAGCGGGCCGTGCGCGCCGCGGAGGCCGATGCGCGCACGCCCGTCGAACCGGCCGCCTCACTGCCGCCGGTGACCCGGACCCGCCCGGATCCCTCCACCCAGCAATTGCCTTATCAGCCGCCGCAACCGCAGCAGTACCGCCCCGATCCGGACCAGCGCCGGGATCCGCCTCCGCCGCCGCGCCCGCTGGGCCGCTGACCGGAGCCGATCGAGCAGGGCGACAAACGAATACGGGATGCAGGACTCGGTGGCCGTCGTGATGAACACGACGGCCACCGAGGCGTTTGCTGCTCAGTCGGCGGAGCCGACGAACTTCGCACCGGCGATGGAGCGGGATGGCTCACCGTCTACGCCGACCGGGATATCGCCCTCCAGGGTGGTGCGGTAGAGCACTCGGGTCACGTCGAGATGAGCGAGGTCGCTCGGCGCGAGGTGGGCGGTGGCCCGGTTGTCCCAGAACGCGAGACTGCCCTGCTGCCAACGGAATCGGACGGTGTAGGCCGGGTCGGCGAGTTCGGCGTACAGGAGTTCGAGCAGGGCGTCGCTCTGGCGCGGGGTGAGTCCGATGATGCGGGTGGTGAAGCCCGGATTCACGAACAACACCCGCTCGCCGGTCACCGGATGCACTCGCACCACCGGGTGCTCGGTGACCAGCGGGGCGGCTTCGACGCGCTTGGCGTAGGTGCTCTCCGGATCCCACAACGGCTGCTTGCCGCCGAAGCGGTGCTCGGCCCGCAGGCCGTCCAGGAACGACTTGAGTGAATCGGGCAGGCCCTCGTAGACGGCTGCGAGGTTGGTCCATTGGGTGTCGCCGCCGCGTTCCGGTGCGATCTCGGCGCGCAGCAGTGAGGCGGCCGGCGGATTGATCAGTGCGGAGACGTCGGTGTGCCAGCGATTGGTGTAGCTGTATTTCCGCTTCCCGAAACGCTTTTCATACAGCCGGCTGTCGACAGCCAGGATCTCCGGAGCCTCGGTGGGCGCGTCTTCGTCATAGGGATGCGAAGGCGTCACCGCACCGAACCGTCGTGAGAAGGCGATCTGCTCGGCGTGCCCGATCTGCTGATCGCGGAAGAACAGCACTTTGTATTCGTGCAAGGCCGCGGTGAGCACGCGGATCTGTTCGTCGGTGAACTCGTCGCGCAGATCGATACCGGTGATCTCGGCCCCGATATGCCCGGCGACCGGTTCGATACGGAATGTGGTGACCGGGTTTTCGACTGTGGTCATGGAGATTCCTTCCTGTTTCCTGCGATCAGGCCGTGGCCTGGGTCCGGGTGGGCGCGAACTGGCTTTCCACGGGGTCGAGCCCGTAATGCCCGCGCAGGGTGGTGGCGGTGTAGTCGGTGCGGAAGAGCCCGCGCTCCTGCAGAATCGGCACCACCTGATCGACGAAGTCCTCCAGTCCGCCGGGCAGATACGGCGGCATGATGTTGAATCCGTCGGCCGCGCCCTGCTCGAACCAGGTCTGCAGTTCATCGGCGATCTGCTCGGGCGTGCCGGCGAAGGTGCGGTGCCCGCGACCGCCGCCGAGCTTGCCGATGAGTTGGCGCACGGTCAGCTCTTCCTTCTCGGCGAGTTCCTTCACGAGGGTGAATCGGCTCTTGCCGCCTTGGATTTCGCTCTCGGCGGGCAGCGGAGGCAGGGGCGCGTCGAGGGCATGCTCGGTGAGATCGATGCCCAGCAGATTCGACAGTTGCCGCAACGCGTAATCGGGGGAGATGAGGTCGGTGAATTCCTGTTCCAGCGCCCGCGCCTCGGCTTCGGTATCGGCGATGAACGGCACCAGCCCCGGCAGCACCTTCAATTCGCCGGCCGAACGCCCGTACTTGGGCAGTCGCGATTTGAGGTCGCGGTAGAACTGTTGTCCTTCTTCGAGGGTGCGCTGCGCGGTGAATACGGCCTCGGCATACTGGGCGGCGAATTCCTTGCCGCTCTCGGAGGATCCGGCCTGCACCAGCAGCGGCCGCCCCTGCGGGCTGCGCGGCGAGTTCAACGGCCCGCGCACCTTGAACCGTTCGCCCTGGTAGTCGAGCGTGTGCACCTTGTCGGGGTCGGCGAAGATGCCGGTCTCGGGATCCAGCACCACCGCATCGGATTCCCAGCTGTCCCAGAGCTGAATGGCCAGGTCCACGAATTCCTGGGCGCGTTCGTAGCGGCGGGCGTGCTCGGGAATCGAGTCGTAGCCGTAGTTGAACGCCTCGTCCTCACTGCCGGAAGTGACGATATTCCAGCCCGCCCGGCCATTGCTGATGTGATCGAGCGAGGCGAATTTGCGGGCGAGCGTGAACGGTTCGTTGTAGGTGGTCGACGCGGTGGCGATCAGTCCTACGTGTGCGGTGGCGGTGGCGATCGCCGAGAGCAGGGTGACCGGCTCGAAGACGGCGAGTGCATTGCGCTTGATCCGCGGTCCGATCGCCAGTCCGTCGGCGAAGAACACCGAATCCAGCTTCCCGCGCTCGGCAATGCGGCCCAGCTCCCGGAAATGCTCGACATCCAGCACCCGATGCTCCTCGGTGCGCGGATGCCGCCAGGCGGCCTCATGATGCCCGACGCCCATCAGGAAGGCATTGATATGAAAAGTCTTGTCCGACTGCGACATGGAGATGTGTATTCCTTCTGCGGTGTGTTACCGCTGCGTGCGCCACCGGGACAGGCGGCGTTCGATGGCGACGAGCACGCCGTTATAGGCGAGCCCCACCAGGGAGATGGCGAGAATCCCGGCATACATATCCGGAATCTCGAAGTTCTGCTGTGCCGCGGTGATGAGATAACCCAAACCCGAGCGCGCACCGGCCATTTCGGCGGCGATGAGCACCAGAATGGACGCCGACGCCGCCATCCGCAGACCGGTGAAGATCGCGGGCACCGACGCGGGCAGAATCACCTTCTGGAACAACCGGAGCGGTGAGAATCCCAGCGACACCGCGGATTTGATGAGCAGCGGTTCGACGGTCCGGACACCGCTGATGGTATTGAGCAGGATCGGGAAGAACGCCGCATAGACCACCAGCGCGATCTTGGAGGTCTCACCGATACCGAGAATCAGAATGAACACCGGCAGCAGGGCGAGCGCGGCGGTATTGCGGAACAGCTCGAGCACCGGATTCAGCAATTCGGCCACCGGCCGATACCAGGCAATGGCCACACCCGCCGGCACCGCCACGACCAGTGCGATGGCGAACCCGGCCAGTGACCGCGTCAGACTGGTGGAAATGTGCTCCCACATCTGCCCGTTGCGGATCAACTCCCACGCGGCCTGCACCACGGTGGAGAACGGCGGCAGAAAGATCGGATCGACCAACCCCACCCGCGGCGCCACTTCCCACAGCGCGAGGAAGGCCGCGATCACCAAGGTGGGCTTGAGAATCCGCCACCCGAGCCGCCCGATAGCCCGGGCAATCCGTGCCGCGAACGCTGCACGGCTCACCCGTTCGGAGGTCGTGTCGTCCGCATTGCCCGCGTCGCCGGTGGCGCTGCCTTCCGGTGAGGGCCCTGCGATCTCGGTCGGTGCCGCCGCAGCGCCGGCTGTTCCGGTCGGGAGCGCTGCGGCCCGAGCCGATTCGAGATCTGCCGCGGCCCCGGCGATGCTTGACGCCTGCTGGACAGCTTCGGGTGCGGCAGTCTCGGCTGCCGCCGAGACTGCCGGATCGGGCAGCAGCCGGGGCGTTTCCGCGTCGATGTGCAGTGCGCTAGACATGGGGGGACCTCCTGTCGGTGGCGGCCAGGGCGGCCTGCTCCAGGTCCTGGGCGCGGGCGACCTCGTCGTGCAGCAGCGTCCAGATGTGGTGGCGGATCTCGCGGAAGCGTTCGCTGGAGCGGATGTCCTCGGTGGTGTCGCGGTCGAGGTCGATATCGATCACGGCCTTGATCCGCCCGGGTCGCGAGGTCAGCACGGCTACGCGCTGGCCGAGGTAGACGGCCTCGTCGATGCCGTGGGTGATGAACAGGATGGTCTTGCCGGTGGTCTGCCAGATGCGGAGCAGTTCGTCCTGCAACGATTCCCGGGTCTGCGCGTCCAGCGCCGCGAACGGCTCGTCCATCAGCAGCACCTCCGGATCGAAGGCCAGGCTGCGGGCGATGGCGACACGCTGCTTCATCCCGCCGGACAATTCGTGCGGGTAGCGGTCGCCGAATCCGGCCAGGCCCACCAGTTCCAGATAGTGTTCGGCGATCCCGCGCCGCGCCCGCCGGCGAATTCCCTTGGCCTCCAAGCCGAATTCGATATTCGCCCGTGCGGACCGCCACGGCAGCAGCGCGTACTGCTGGAAGACGATCCCGCGATCCAGCCCGGGTCCCGTCACCTGGACGCCGTCGAGCAGGATCTGCCCGCCGCTGGGCTGGGTCAGCCCGCCCAGCAGATCCAGCAGGGTCGACTTGCCCGAGCCACTCGGCCCGACCAGTACCAGGAATTCCCCGTCGCGCACGTCCACGCTGATGTCGTCGAGCGCGGTGAACGCGCTCTTCTCCCCGCGGACCCGGAATTCCTTGCGGACCCCGGTGAGCGCGAGTTTGATTGCGGTATCACTCATTTCGCGATGTCCTCACCGCTCGGACCGCTGGTGGGCGGGTAGGTGCCGTTGGCGTAGGGGTTGAACTTGTTGGTGTAGATGTCCTTGGCGGCGATCTTCCCGGCGGGCAGCTGGCCGTTGCGTACGAGCCAGTCGATCCAGATCTGCAGTTCGCGGTCCTGGATCACCGCACCCGGCACCGGGACGCCGTAGGACTTGTAGTACTTCAGGAGATCGGCGTTCTCATTGCGCCCGCGCTTCTGGATGATCGAGGTCATCCGCGCCACCACCTCATCGTGCGGAGTCACCTGCAGCCAGCGCGTGGCCCGCGCGGTGCCCTGCACGAAATCGGCCACCGCGTCCGCATGGTGCTCGAGGTAGTCATTGCGGAAAACGTAAGTGCCGTAATCGAATTGCCCGAACAGATCTTTGTCGGTGTAGAGCGTGTGCACCCCGCCGCGCGCCACGGCGGTGTCCTGGAAGACACCGCCCAGCGCCGCCACGTCGATCTGGCCCTTGCGCAGCGCGTCCTCGGTATTGGCCGGCGGCAGCACCACCAGTTGCACCTGTTTGATCTCGTCATCGCTGAGGCCCTGATCGTGCAGCCACTGCCGGGTGACGAATTCGTGGTGCGCGCCCAGGGTATTGACGCCGACCTTCTTGCCGATGAGGTCGCGGGCGGTCTTGATGCCGGAGTCGTCGCGCACGAAGTAGCCGGTGAAGTTCTGCGCGTCCGCACCGTAGGAACTGAGCACCGAGGTCACCGGCGCGCCCCCGGTGATCAGCTTGATGACCGCCCCGTTGAACGCGCTGCCGAACTCGACCTGCTTGGTGGCCGCGGCCTGGATATTGGCCGGGCCACTGGTGGTGTCGCCCTCCCACTTCAGTTGGATCTTGGTGAAATAGCCCAGGTCGGCGGCCAGTTCGTAGGCCTCGACCTGGCCGGTGGTGCCCTGGTAGCGGACCACGGTCTTGCCGTCGGCGGTGGTGCCGGCGTCGGTTTTCGCGCAGCCGGACAGCACGGCCACGGCGGTGGAGACGGCGAATACGGCGGCCAGGGCGCGCCGCCGGCGCGGTCGGGTGAGGGAGTGCATGTGGACTCTTTCGATGAATACGTCTGTCGAGCAACGTGATTCGGGCATGGAGAGGCACAGGAAAGCCGCGGGGGCGTCCTGGTCTCGGTGAGCGGGCCGGGGAATTCGGCGCCGAATCAGGCGCGACAGCTACCGGGCGCGACGCGCATGAGGTCGACCGCGCGGCGCCGCGTGAAGGAAATGAAGGGGATCATTCCAGGTCCTTTGCAGGAGTACGGAAGTGGTAATGATCAGGTTGTTCTCATGGTGCGGTGCCCCGCGCCGCGGGGCAACCGCCATTTCACGATGTGGAAATCACCGTGAGCGTAATTCGGCCGCCAGTACCGATTCGAGATCGGTTGTGACGCCGCCGGTTTGGAACAAGGGCGCGATCCGGCCCGCGGCGATGCGCATGGCGGGCACCACGCTGCGCAACAGCTCGTCATCGAGCCGCGCCGAACGCGCCTGCACCGCCAGCGCGCCGCGCACCCGCCGATCACGGCCGAGGATCGGCACCGCGACCGCGCGGATCGGATCATCGGTCGGAATCAGCTCGGAGGCGAACCCGGTCCGGCGGACCCCGTCCTGATTGAGCAGCGCCTGCCCCGCCGCGCTGCTCCGCAGCGACTGCCGCGCCCGCGGCACTTGGTGATGGCAGAACGAGACCGGAGGGCGGGCCTGGAAGACCGTGACCGCATCGCGATGCTCGACCATGCTGACGCTGACGGTGATGCGGATCCCCGCGGCCAGCGCGAACAGGTGCGGGGCGGCCGAGTCCAGGCCCAGGCGGGTGAGGGCGGGCCGGGCGAGCGAAGCCAGGGTGTGTCCGACGCGGTAGCGGTCGGTCGCCGGGTCCTGTTCGAGCAGTCGCCCGCGCAGGAGGGCCTGGGCGAGCCGGTGCGTGGTGCTCAGCGGCAGATCGGCGAGCTGGGCCAGTTCGCTGAGGGTCAGCTCGGGATCGTCGCCCTCGAAGCAGGTGAGCACCGCTATTGCCCGGTCGACGGCGCGGGCGCCGGAACGTGGTTCATCGGTGGTGGTCATGGTGCCTCCTGCGGGCCCGGAAACGACGTCTCCGGAACTATCACCAGCTTGCTGACCTGGGGCAATGGTTGTACGCAAGGGGATCCGAGGGGTCTGCTCCGCACGATCGTCGCGTAAAGGTTCTGTATTACGCGATGCGGATCACGCATTTCTCGTGACCTCCGTCACAATTTCGCGTGCTAATTCCAGAACTGTAATTCGTGCGGCGTTCGATGCTATCTGCGAAAACTCCATAAGTATGGTCGAGATCGATTTGTCAACCCGCTGTGATCGCCCCGTGATTCAACGTGATTGTTCCGTTACCGTCGTTCTCGGCTCGGATCATGCCGAGCCCGAAATCGAATCGCCGAACACCGGCTAACCCGTCCCGCGATTCGAACGCAACCGACATCCCTGGGGACGGGAACCCGTGAGATTCACGGCGGGCGGTGGGCGCAGGCAGGGAATCCCATATGCATCGCAACCGGAAGCTCACCACCCGCATGCTCGCCGCCACCGCGGCCATCGGCGCACTCGTGTCGGTCCCGTTCGCGCTGTCCACCGCGACCGCCTCGGCCGCCGGACACGACTGGGACGCCGTCGCAAACTGCGAGAGCAGCGGAAACTGGGGCGCCAACACCGGCAACGGTTTCTATGGCGGCCTGCAGTTCACCCAGAGCACCTGGAACGCCTACGGCGGTAACGGTAGCGCCTCGAACGCCAGCCGTGACGAGCAGATCCGCGTCGCGGAGAACGTGCTCGCCGGCCAGGGCGCGGGCGCCTGGCCCGTCTGCGGCGCGTACCTCTAAGGCGCTCCGCTCGCATCACGAGCAAATCAATGGGCCCGCTTCGCCATCAGCGAAGCGGGCCCATTGCATTTCGAAAACCTATTTGTACGCGTCGTAGATCGCCTGCGCCAGTTCGGACTTCACCGACTGGAATTCGGGCGTCGCGATCACTCCGAGATCTCGCACGGCCTCGTCCCCGTCACCGGGGAGTTCGATGCGCCGATCGACGATGACACGTCCGGGCCGGGCGCTCATGACGAGTACCCGGGTCGAGAGGAATACCGCTTCCTCCACCGAATGGGTCACGAACACAATGGTTTTGCCCGCATCCCGCCACAGCCGCAGCAGCTCCACCTGCAGGCGCTCCCGAGTCAACTGGTCGAGCGCCCCGAAGGGCTCGTCCATGAGGACGATGCGCGGATCGTTGACCAGTACGCGCGCGATCTGCGCCCGCTGCTGCATACCGCCGGACAGCTCATAGGGCTTCTTGTCGCCCACATCGGCCAGCCCGACCAGCCGCAGCAGCCGCTCGGCCGCCACACGACGCGTCCGGCGGTCCACGCCACGGCATTTCGGGCCGAACTCGATATTGCCGCGCACCGACAGCCACGGATACAGCGTCGGCGACTGGAACACCACACCCCGATCCGGACTCGGCCCGGCCACCGGATCCGCACCCACCAGCAACGCACCGGTGGTGGGTTCGAGAAATCCGCCCAGCAGCTGCAGCAGCGTGGTCTTACCGCACCCGGAGGGCCCGACGATGCTGACGAACTCACCGGGTTCGATGACGAGATCGGTGGGGGCGAGCGCGACCGTATCACCGGTCGGCGTCACGTAGGTCTTGGAGACCTCCCTCAACACCACCCGATCATGCCGCACCGGCCCGGCGGACGCCGGGCCTCCGCTGGTGGTGGTCGTCGCTTGCTCACCCGCGCCGGCCGTCCGGCCGTCACGGGTGGCCGCTCTGGTCGTTCGGCCGGCTCGGGTGGTGATCACTTCGCGCTCACCGTGGTGGCGGCGTCGGCGTAGACCGCGGCCGCGTACTTGTCCGGGGTCGCGAGGCCCTGGATCTGGCCTTGGCTCAACAGGAACTGTGCCGTGCTCTGCAGATCCGACCCCAGCTGCTTGCCGAGGTAGGGTGCGCCGGCCTGGGCGGCGGCATCCAGGTAGGTGTATCCGGCGAGCTGCGCGCGGACCTCGTCGACGGGGACGCCGAGCTGTGCGGAGATGTGGGTCGCGGCGGCCTGCGGATCGGAGGTGAGCTGATGCACGGCCCAGTTCTGCGCTGCCGTCCAGACCGCGAGGAACTTCGGGTTGGCGGTCACGAACTCGGTGCGTGCGCCCTCGAGATCGTAGGTGGGTTTGCCGCCCTTGGCGGTATCGGCCGCGGTGGTCACCACGTGTCCGGTCTTCTGCAGCTGGGCCAGCGTCGGATCCCAGACGAAGGCCGCGTCGATGCCGCCGGTCTGCCAGGCGGCGAGGATCGCGTCGGGCTGCAGGTTGACCAGTGTCACGTCGCGTTCGATCCCGGCCGCAGCGAGCGCCGCCAGCAGGCTGTAGTGCGAGGTGCTGGCGAACGGCACGCCGATCTTCTTGCCCTTCAACGCCGCCACCGAGGTGATGCTCGCGTCCTTGGCGATCAGCGATTCGGCGGGCCCGATCACATCGTGGATCCACACGGCCTGCACCGGCAGGCTCAGCGGCGGCGAAACCGCCTGCGCCACAGCCGCACTGCCGAGCAGGCCCAGGTCCAGTGATTTGGCGCCGAACGCCTGCACGACCGTGGCCCCGGATGCGAACTTCGACCAGCTGATCTGGGCCTTGGGCAGGCAGGTTTCCAGCAGCCCGGCGTCCTTGACGATCAGATCGCCATTGGGAATGTCCTGGTATCCGATGCGCACCGCACCGGTGAAGCTGTCGTCCACCGCGACCGGGCAGTCGGCCTTGGCGCCGGTGCCGCTCGACTGATCACTGCGCCCGGACGACACACATCCGGCCAGGGCCACGGTGAGGACTCCGGCTACCGCCAACGCCACGAAACTGCGCTTCACGCTCTACCTTTCCACGGCACGAGGACCGCGCCTATCCACTTGATGACCGCGTCCAGAGCGAGCGCGGTGAGACCGATGACGATGATGCAGGCCACGGTGAGCGGCGTATTCAATTGCTGCCCCGCCAGATACGCGAGCCCGCCGATACCCGGAATGCCATTGTTGAGCTCGGCGGCGACCACGGTGGTCCAGGCGAAACCGACCGCCACCCGCACACCGCCGATGATCTCGGGCAAGGTGGACGGGAACAGCACCCGCGTGATCACCTGCAACCGGTTCGCGCCCAGGGAACGGGCCGCATTGATCCGATCCTGCGAAACACCCTGCACCCCTGCGACGGTCGAGATGACGATCGGCGGGAAGGCCGCGAGGAACAACAGCCAATCCTTGGAGGTGTCACCGATACCGAACCACACGATCAGTAGTCCGATATAGCCGAGCGGCGGCAGCATGCGCAGAAAGTTGAGGTACGGTTCGACGATCGCGCTGACCGCGCGGGAAGTGCCGAGCAGGAATCCGACCGGCGGCCCCAGCACTACCGCGGCCCCCGCCCCGATCCCGATGCGCTGCAGGCTCGCGACCAGATGCTCCCAGAGGAAGTAGTTCTGCTCCCCGCGCACCTGACGCGGCACACCCGGGGCGAGTTCGTGCTGGCTGTTGGCGCGCACGAACGCGTGCCACACCGCCTGCGGCGTCGGAAGGAATTGTGCGTCAACCAGTTTGGCGGCGCTGACCGCCCACCAGAGCGCCACGACCGCGACCAGTGAAACCAGCCGCACCACCAGCCCGCGCACCCGCACGCCACCCCGCCCGACCCGGAACACTCCGGACAGACGAGCCGAGGCGAGCGGCTCGCCGGTGACGGCAACGGTCGGTGATGGCGTCACGGTGCGCACTCGTCCTGTCTGCTCGGATAGCGGCGATCCCAGGCCGAGACCGTCCGGTCCGATCCTGGCCGCCGCGCCCCGCCAGGACGAGGTTCACACTCACCGTGATCGCAACTCCTACCGATACCGGTAGTCGTCCCGATCGAAACGCACCGCACGCCGATAGGTCTTCAGCAACGACCACGGCCGGATATAGGGCGACTTACCCTGCGAATTGACGAAGTAGCTGTTCGAGCCCTCGCAGCGAGTCTCCAGGTAATAGGCCAGATTCCGGCCGCTGCGCAGCATGTTGCGGTGGAACTCCTCCTGGGCCTCGGCCCGCACCTCCACCGACCGCGCCCCGCGCCGCCGCGTCTCGTCGATCACCGCGGCGATATGACGCATGGAGTTCTCGACGAAGTAATGGAACGCGGTACCCGTCCACGAATACGGGCCGATCATGATGAACCGATTCGGTATACCGGCCACCGAGGTGCTGTAGTACGCCTTCAACTCCTCGGTGTTGTAGAACAGGCCGAGGTCGAAGCCATTGCGGCCCAGTACCGTCCCCGGTTTGTAGCTCTCCGGATCGGAGAACACCTCGTATCCGGTCGAGAGCACCAGCGCGTCGATCGGCCGTTCGGTCCCGTCCGCGGTGCGGATACCGTCGGGCGTCACCTCCGCGATGCCGCTGGTGATGAGGTCGACATTGCCGCGATTGAGCGTCGGCAGATAGCCGCCACCGCAGCCGCCGCGAATGCAGACGATGCCGAATCCGGGCCGCAGCTTGTCGCGGGTCTGCTTGTCCTTCACCTTGATTCGCACCCAGCCCGCATACAGCTGCCGCCCGGCGGCATCGATACCGCGCGCACCCAGCCGCCACAACGGGTGTGGTGTGTAGACGGCGACGCGCAACAGCGAATCGATCAGCACCTGCGCGACGCCGTTGGCTGCGGCCGAACCGCCCGGCAGTGCCAGCAGTTGCTGCATCCATTTGCGCAGCACGAAGTCGGGTTTCGGCAGGTACACCTGTGGTGTGCGCTGGTAGATGTCCAGGCTCGCGACCTGCGGTGCGAGCTGGGGTGCGATCTGCATGGTGCTCGCACCGACCCCGATGATGGCGACCCGCTTTCCGGTGAAGTCGTAGTCGTGATTCCAGTCCGAGGGATGCATGGACACACCCTCGAAGGAACCGAGCCCCGGAATGTTCGGCGACAGTTTGGGATTGATGTAGGCCCCGACCGCGCTGATCACGAACCGCGCCGTGAGTACCTCACCGGATTCCAGGTGCAGCCGCCACAGGTCGTGGGTGTCGTCCCAGACCTCCTGCACGACATTGACGCCGAAACGCATGTGCCGCGGCAGGTCATGATCGGCGGCCACCTCTCGGAGGTACTCCAGGATCTGGTCGCGTTTGGCGAACAGCCGGTCCCAGTCGGGTTTGCGGGCGAAGGAGAACTGATAGGTGGTGGTGGGGATATCGCAGCCGGCATCGGGATAGTGGTGGCTGTACCAGGTCCCGCCGAGCCCGCCGACCCGGTCGACGATCAGGAAATCGTCGATCCCGATCTCCTGCAGTTTCACTCCGGCGCAGATGCCGCCGATACCCGCACCGATCACGATGACCTCGTGTTGCGGCGTTTCGAGGGTTTCGGCGAATTCGGTGTCGGCCGTCGAGGTTCGGGTCATCGGCCCTCTCCAGTGGTCGAGGTGGCCGCTGCACGTGCGCCGTTCGGTGGCACGGGGGTGAGGGTGGGTTGCCCGGCGGCGAGCGCGCGCAAGCGCTTGCGCATCCCCGGCCCGAACCCGATGTGATAGGCGAGTTTCCAGGCGGGCGGGAACCAGGTGGCGGCCCGCAATGGACCGCGTGGTGTGACCGCGACGGTCCACACGAGCTTGGTGCCGCCGCCGTCGATTTCGTCGAAGGTGACGTCCTCGGCGTATTGGCGCACCAGCAGGTATTGGCTCCAGTTGCCGCTGACCACCCCGAAGGTGATGCGCTTGTTCGGTTCGTACCGCCAGAAGTGTTCGCGTTCGATCCAGCCGAAGCGCCACGGATCGAACACCGATCCCATTTCGCGCACGACGCCCACCCCGCGCGCCGGTGAGTCGTAGCGCACGCCGACGCCGGGGAAGGGCAGCCACTTCCAGGCGTGATCATCGTCGAGAGCGGTCCAGACCGCGCTCGGAGGTGCGTCGAAACGGTATTCGGTCTTGAAAACCAGTGCGGCCGTGTCGAAGACGGAATCGTCGAGGGGCGTCGCGGCGTGCTGAGTGTGCAGGAAGGAGGTGAGTGGCATGGGAATCTCCGTTCGAGTGGGCCCAGCGGTCAGCGGCCGGCCGGAACCTGCGCAGCGGCGCTCCGCGGGGCGCCGCTGCGCAGGTTGGTGGTGTAGCTGTAGTGGTCGAGCGGGAAATGCCGGTTGCTCCACGCCATTGCGGCTTGCGTGGTGGCGCGGAAGGCGGGCCCGTCACCCTGATAGTTGATGTAGTAGGTGCGCGATTCGGCGCAGCCCTGCTGGAACAGGTAGGTGTTCTTGTTGCGGGCGTACATGCGCGCGAAGTAGTCATCGTGCGGTGCCTGGCGGATCTCGGCGCGGGTGGCGCCGCGCCGCCGCGATTCCGCGATGACTCGCGCGCTGTGCGCGGCCGTGGCTTCGATCAACGGGATGACCGAACCCGGCGCGTACCCGTAGGGCCCGAAGATATGGAACATGTTCGGGAAACCGGGCACCGAGACACCCTCGTAGGCCTGATAGAGCCGGGTGTCCCAGAACTCGCCGAGTTCGACTGCGCGGCAGCCGAATACCGGATACGGCGGTGTCGCGCCCTTGGCCATGACCTGGAACCCGGTGGCCGCCACGATCATGTCGAAGTCCCTGCCCCGACCGTCCTCGGTGACGATGCCGGTCTCGGTGAACCGCTGGATCGGGGTGGTGATCAGGTCGACGTGCGGTTGAGTGAAGGTCTTGAAGTAGGCGTTGGAGATGGAGGGCCGCTTGCATCCCAGCCGATAGGTCGGTGTCAGCCGCGCACGCAGGTCACGATCACGGATCTGCGTGAAAAGGTAGGCCTTCAAGAAGGTTTCGCCCGCGCCCAGCGCACCGGAGGTGAGTCGCGGATAATCCGAGAGCGCCAGCCCGAGACCCAGGAAGGCATTGACGGCCAGATTGCCGACCACCCGTACCGTCTGCTGTGCGGGCGCGAAGTCCAGGACCCGGTTGAGGCCCTCGCCCATGGCGAAGTCCGGCTTGGGCGCGACCCAGATGGCGGTGCGCTGGAACACCGTCAACTGCGCCACCTGTGCGGCCAGTTGCGGAATCACCTGCAGCGCCGTGGCTCCGGTGCCGATCACCGCGACGCGTTTACCGCGGTAGTCATAGGAGTGATCCCAGCGCGCGGTGTGCATGAGGGTACCGGTGTAGTCGCCGATCCCCTCGATATCCGGGGCCTTCGGCTGCTCGAGCACACCGACCGCGCTGATGACGTAGCGGGCGGTGATCTCCTCACCCGCCTCGGTGGTCACCCGCCACAGATCGGCGTCCTCATCGAACACCGCCTCCCGCGCCGCGCAGCCCAGCCGCAGCTTCGAGCGCAGGCCCTGGGCATCGGCGACCTCCTCGGCATAGCGCTGAATCTCGGTGCCGGGCGCGAAGAATCGCGACCAGCGGGAACGCTGCTGAAAGGAGAAGTTGTAGATGGGGGAGGGCACATCCACGGCGACACCGGGATAGGTATTGGCGTTCCAAGTGCCGCCCACCCGATCCCATTTGTCGATGATGAGGAAGTTCTCCACGCCCGCCTTACGCAGCGCGGTGCCCGCCCCGAGACCGCCGAAACCGGCGCCGACGATCAGCACCTCGTAAGTGGGCTGCGAGTTATCCGAACTCATGAATACTGCCTGTTCTGGGTCGGGGTGCGGGTTTCGTAGCGGTAGTCGTCGAGCGGAAAACGGCGATTGCCGCGCCGCGCCTCGAAGAATCCCGAGGGCCGCACATAGGTGGTGTCGCCCTGGGAGTTCCGGTAATAGGTAGGCACGTGTGCGTTGAGTTCGGCCAGGTAGTAGCGCAGGGAGGCGCCGCGCCGGTAGATCGTGCGGTGATAGGCGTCGGCGGCGTCCTTGCGGATCTCGCACACCGCGGCACCGCGGCGGCGGGTCTCGGTGATGGCCCGCACCGCGTGATCGGCGGTCATCTCCACGAAGGCGTGCCAGCCCGATCCGGTCCAGGAATACGGGCCGACCAGCGTCCACCGGTTCGGCAGGCCCGGCACCGAGACGCTCTGGTAGGCCTGCAACCCTTCCTCGCTGTAGAACTTGGCGAGGTCGAAGCCATTGCGGCCCAGAATGGTTCCCGGCCGATAGGTTTCCGGATCGGAGAACACCTCGTACCCGGTCGCGAGCACGAGCGCGTCGAAGCCGTGCAGCGTGCCGCCGGTGGTGCGCACGCCGGTGCGGGTGATCTTCTCGATCGGTTCGGTGATCAGATCGACGTTGTCGCGGTTGTAGGCCTGCAAGTAGCTGTTGGACATGGTGGGGCGCTTGGCGAGCACCCCGAAATTCGGTGTGAGGCGCTGCCGCGTGCGGGGATCGGTGACCACCCGGGCCAGGTATCGGCGGTAGAGGGCCTGGCAGGCGGCGTCGAACCGGTCCATGAGCGGATGCATGACGCCACCCGGCAGACCCACCACCGCACGCAAGGCGAGATCGATGACCACCAGCGCACTGCCGTGCACCGCGGGCTGCACGCCCGGGATGCGCAGGATCCGCTGGGCCGCCGCCGGTATCGGGAAGTCCGGTTTGGGC
Source organism: Nocardia sp. NPDC088792 (assembly GCF_044750615.1). Lineage (NCBI taxonomy): Bacteria > Bacillati > Actinomycetota > Actinomycetes > Mycobacteriales > Nocardiaceae > Nocardia > Nocardia sp. NPDC088792. The sequence goes on along the minus strand of NZ_JBIVKC010000003.1, from coordinate 1,056,620 downwards.
AGCGTCCACACCGGTGTGCGCTGGAAGACGGTGAGATGGCCGACCCGCGGTGCGATAGCCGGAATGATCTGCACCGCACTGGCTCCGGTGCCGATGATGCCGACGCGCTGACCGGTGAGGTCGTAGTCGTGATCCCAGGAGCTGGGCCGTTGCACCACGCCTTTGAACGAGCGTGCCCCGGGAATGCCGACGTCTTCCTTCGGCCGTACGAAGGCGCCGACGGCACTGATCAGGAAGCGGGCCGTGACCACGTCCCCGTCGGCGAGATGCAGTCGCCAGCAGCCGCCGTCCTCGTCCCACTCCTCGCGGTCGACGCGGGCGCCGAAACGCACCCGCTCGTGCACGCCGAAGCGGTGCGCCACCTCCACGTGATAGCGCTTGACCTCCGCGCCGAGCGGGAACATGCGGCTCCAGCCGGCATTGCGGGCGAAGGAGTATTGGTAGGCCAGCGCCGGAATATCCACGCCCAGACCGGGATAGTGGTTCTCGTGCCAGCTGCCGCCCACTTCGTCGGCGCGTTCGAGCACGACGAAATCGTCGATGCCGGCTTGGCGCAGCTTGACCGCAGCGGCGATGCCGCCGGGGCCCGCGCCGATCACCGCCACCTCGAAGTGCGGGTCGGATGTGTCGTTCATCGGTTGCCTCACTTGGTGATTCGATTCAGCAGTGGTTGCACGCGCGGCAGCAGCGGTTGCACGCGCGGGAGCAGCGCATCGGCGAGTGCGAAGCTGCCCAGCCGACCGGCCAGGCGCATGGCGGCGGGGGAGAGCCGGAACAGGCCGTAGGCCAGCCACGCTTCCGGATTCACCGGCACCACCGCGCTGTCGCGGCGCACCGCGCGCTCGATGGCACGGGCCACCTTGTCCGGGCCCGCGAACGCCAGCTGCTGCACGCTGCCGGTGCCCGAACGCCAGGCCGCCTGCTCGGAGTCGCTCAGACCGGCGCGTTCACCATGGGCGAGCAGATCCGTGCGGATGGCGCCCGGGCAGATGGCGGTGACGCCGATCCCGTGGCGGCGCAACTCGACTCGCAGTGACTGCGAGGCCATCAGCACCGCCGCCTTGGCGGAGGCGTAGGCCGGAATCAGCCGGGCCGGGAAGAAGGCCGCGGCGGAGGACAGGTTGACGATGTGGCCGTGCACGCCGGCATCGATCATCTGCCGGGCGAAGACCCGGGAACCATGGACGATGCTCATAAGATCGATGTCGATCGTGCGTTGCCACTGGGCCGCGCTGGTCTCGGCGAAGCCGCCGGTGTCCATGACTCCGGCATTGTTGACGAGGATGTCGGCGGGCCCGAACTCGCGTCCGCACCAGTCGGCGAATTCCTGCCAGCGGTCTTCGTCGGCGACGTCGAGACGGTAGGCGTGGGCGAGGCCGCCGGCCGCGGTGATCGCGGCGGCCACGACGATCGCCGCGGGTTCGTCGATATCGGCGATGATCACTCGATCACCCTGTGCGGCAAACAGTTCCGCGGTAGCGCGCCCGATGCCCGCGGCGCCGCCGGTCACGATCACGGTTCTCATCGCCGCCCGCCCAGCACTCGATCCGACAGGGCGACGGCCTGTTCGGCCAGCGGCATGGCGAGCAGGCCGCTGATTCCGCGCACGAGTTGCGGGGACAGCCGCGAGGCATACCAGCCGGCCCAGGCCTCGATACCGACCGGCACGGTGGCCAGGTTCCAGCGCACGGCGCGTTCGACCGCGGCTGCCACCCGGTCGGGGGAGCGGCCGAAGAAACGCTGGGCGCGATCGAGTTTCGCGGCCCAGGTCGCCTCGGCGGCGTCGTCGGCTCCGGCGAGAGTGCCATTGGCCGAGAGCGCCGTGGAGATGAGGCCCGGGCAGACGGCGCTGACTCCGATTCCGGCGCCGGCGAATTCGGCGCGCAGCGCCTGGGTGCCCATCCACGCCCCGGCCTTGGCCGTCACATAGGAGGGGGCCAGCGAGGTCGGCAGGAAGGCGCCGACCGAGCAGATGTTCACGATGTGCCCGCGGACGTGCGCATCGGCCATGCGCTGCACGAAGACTCGGGAACCCAGCAGCGGGCCCAGCATGTTGATGGCGATCATGCGCCGCCAGTCGGCGCCGGATTGTTCCAGGAAGCCGCCGGAGATGAGGATCCCGGCATTGTTGACCACCACGGTGGGCACGCCGTGATCTCGGCAGATGCGCTCGGCGAACTCGTCCCAGGCCTCTGCGTCGGCGACATCGAGGCGGTGGAATTCGGCGCGCCCGCCGGCCGCGCGGATCTGCCCGACCGCCGAAATGCCGGTGCGCTCATCGATATCGGCGACGATCACGGTGTGCCCGCGGCGCGCGAAGCGCAGTGCGATGGCGCGGCCGATACCGCTGCCCGCTCCCGTCACCACTGTTACCGGCATGGCCATGGCCTCCGCGAGGTGCGAGCGGACGGAGATTGCTGGGTCATGTGGTGACTCCCTTGTCGGACCCGGAAACATGCGTCTCAGACGATTACGCGGGATCTATCGATCACGGAAACTGGTGAGCATATGGAAGTTGTGACCGTGGGCTGGGCCTGCGGTCAATTAGATGACGGCTGTGTCAGCTAAAGTACACCCGTCTGGGACGGCTGGGCAAGAGCTGTCCGGCTGTCGCCTGCGTCCGTCGGGGCTTGTGCCGCATACGATGTGCTGGATGACCGAAGCAGCCAAGCCCGCTCGCGGCCCCGGCCGGCCGCGGGACGAACGCAACTCCGAGCGCCGCCGCCGCGAACTGATCGAGGCCGCCTACCGGGTGTTCACCACCAAGGGCTACGCCGCGGCCACCGCGGCCGATATCGCCACCGAGGTGGGCGTCGGCTACGGCACCTTCTACCGCTACTTCGACAGCAAACGCGCCATCCTCGACGATGTCGTGGACTACGGACTGGACCGCATCCTCAGCGAAATCGTCGGCGACCTGTTCGAACCCGGCCTCGCCGATCTCGAGATCACCCTGGAATCGCTGGTGGGAGCGTGGGTTTCGGCCGTGGACCGGATGTGCCACATCGCCGAATCCGAACCGGCGCTGATGCGCGCGCTGCTGTTCGACCTCACCGGCATCGACGACGACCTCAATGCGCGGCTGCTCGGCATGGGCGGGGTGCTGGGCGCGACACTCGAACGGCTGCTGGCCCGGGCGGTCGACGCCGGTGTGCTGCGCGCGGATCTGGATGCGGCCAATGTGGCCTGGATGTTGATGGCGCTCACCATCCCTCCGGTCATGCGGACCCTGCAGGGTGAAGGCGAACTCGACCGCCGCCGCTACGCCGATACGGTGGTGGCCGTGCTGTCGCCGGGGCTGCGGGTCACCACGAATCCGGATTAGCCGACATCCACGTCTGTTAATCTCGGCCGCAGCAGAACAGGGGTGTTCCGATGTCGGACGAGATAGTGACCTCCCGCGTACTACGCGGCGCCAAACTCGGTAAACTCGTTGCGGGCCAGGCCGTCCGGGGCGCCGGCGTCACACTGTCGGTGGTCCGCGCGGGCGAGGAGGAACGCACCGCCCGCACCGAACGCGCCCTGGCCGCCGCTGCCGAGGACATCGTCACCGTGCTGGGCAGTATGAAGGGGCTGGCCATGAAGGCAGGCCAACTACTGTCCATGTTCGATCCACTGGCCGTCCTCGGACGCACCACGATCCCGCCGGAACAGCGAGAACGCTTCCAGCGCAAGCTCGCCGAACTCTACGATCGCGCACCCCAAGTGTCCTTCGAACGCATGCGCGCGGTCATCGAAACCGACTACGGCCGCCCGCTCGGCGAGATCTTCACCGACTTCGAGGCCGAACCCATCGGCGCCGCCTCCATCGGACAGGTCTATCGCGCCCGCCTGACCGACGGCCGTACGGTCGCGGTCAAGGTGCAATACCCCGGCATCGATGTCGCCGTGCGCGCCGACGTCAAGAACCTGGCCCTGCTCATGCGCATGATGCGGGTGCTCACACCGGTTTTCGACGATCACGTCCTGTTCCGGGAACTGTCCACGCATTTCGTCGCCGAGGTCGACTACCGCATCGAAGCCGGGAACCATCGCATCATCGCCGACATGTACCGCGGCCACCCCTTCATCCGCATCCCCGAGGTGATCTCCGAACTCTGCACCACCCACGTCCTGGTCACCGAATTCGCCGAGGGCGCAGCCTTCGACGAGATCGCCGCCATGCCCGCTCCGGTCCGAGACCGGGTCGGCGAAATCGTCATGCGCTTCTACGCCGGCTCCATGCTGCGCTTCCGCCGCTTCACCGGCGACCCCCATCCCGGCAATATCGTCCTCGCCCCCGACGGCACCGTGGTCTTCCTCGATTTCGGCCTCTTCAAACACATGGACGACACCGCGGTCGAATTCGAAATGGACTGCGTCCGAGCCGCCGCCGAATACCGCGCCGCCGACCTGCGCGCCCACCTCGTCTCCTACGGCGTCCTCGACGCGCACGCCCCCGCCACCGCCGACGAATGCCTGCGCATGTTCCACGAAATCTCCGGCTGGCTCCTCACCGACGCCGACATCCGCATCCCCGCCGACGCCGCCCCCACCGCCGTCTTCACCTGGGCAGACCCCCGCCGCGACTACTTCGACCACTGGCGCGACCAACGCGCCCCCGCCGAACACGCCTTCGCCCGCCGCGTCGAATACGGCACCCTCGCCCTCCTCGGCAAACTCCACGCCTCCGCCAACTGGCACCGCATAGCCCGCGAATGGATCTACCACGCCGACCCCCACACGGAACTGGGCCTGCTGGAACAGCAATGGCTCACAGAACACGCTTGACCTGTGCCAGCGGCAAGGGCCCGGCTATCCGGCAAGTCCGTGTCGATAGGCACCCTGGGCAGACGGCCTGCGCTCGAACCCAAGTGGCGGACCGGACAACACACATAGCCTGAGCGGGTGGACAGAATCGAATACCTCGCATCCCTGCCCCGCAAGCGAGCCGCCGCGAGCGTCCTGTTCTTCGACGAGTCGGACCGAATCCTGCTGGTGGAACCCACCTACAAGAACCACTGGGAACTACCGGGCGGCGTAATCGAAGCCGACGAATCCCCCCGCGCAGCAGCAATCCGCGAAATCGCCGAAGAACTGTCCCTGACCATCTCCCCGGACCGCCTGCTCGCCGTCGACTGGGTCCCACCGACCCCGCAGCGAACCGAAGGCCTGATCTTCGTCTACGACGGAGGCGCCCTGACTCCCGCGCAACGGGATTCGATCCGCCTCCCCGCCGACGAACTCCGCTCCTGGGCGTGGTGCGACGACCATGAAGCCATCGCACGCCTCACGGACCTGTTGGCGCGCAGAGCCATTGCCGCCCGGCATGCCCGCGCCGCCGGTTTCACCACCTACCTCGAAGATGGCTTCCCACCCGCCTGACGCATCCCGGAGTATTCCGGCAGGGGTCGCCTCAGTTGCTGACGAAGCGGCGCTGGCCGCCGGTGGTGATAATCCGGCCGAATTGCAGGTTCGGAAAGTGCGCGGCGACAACGAGATCGTCGGTATCGGCGCATTCGTCCGCTATGCGATTGCGTGCCGTGCCGGCTGCTCGCGGATCGAAATCCCAGATGACTTCCCAGTCCCTTTCGCCGAGTTGCACGACCGAATGGACGACATCGCCGAGGAGCAGGGCGCGTTCGGTGCCGGAGGAGACCACGTAGACCGTGGTGCCGGGCGTGTGGCCGGGTGTGTGGACCGCATCCAGGCCGGGCGCCACGGTGTGGTCGCCGTCGAAGAGTTCGACCTGGCTCTCGACTGCCGTCATCGTGTCGGCGATGTGCCGATCGGCATCGTGTGCCGTGACGAAGTATTCCCAGTCCGCGCGGTGAACGCGATAGGTCGCATTCGGGAAGAAGGCCTGCCCTCGATGGCTCGCCCATCCGATGTGATCGAAATGTAGATGGGTGAAGACGACATCGCTGACATCCTCCGGAGCGATCCCATTGGCTCGCAAGGCGTCCGGTAGCCCGCCGCCGGCGTACTTCCCATCGTCGTATGCTCCGACCCCGGCGTCGACCAGACTGACCCGTCCGTCCCGTCGGACCGCGAAGCCGCCGAGCGGTAGGGAGATGGTCCCATCGGGCCCCAAATGCTCGTGGTAGCAATGCCACGCATCGGAAACCCCGGGCCGCCCGAGGATCTCGCGGGCAACCTCGACCCCGAACCCGTCGAGCAGGGGAATGATCTCGATATCCCCGACCCTGATCGCCCCGGCCGCCTCTCGCACATTCGTCATGCCCCTCGCCAACCGTCGGCGCTACAGGTTCATTCCATCTGGAACGAACCTGGTTGTGCGGTAACGGGTAACGGGTGGCAGTCGCTGCCGCAAGCGTTCACGTTCTGGCTGTTCTCGGTCGCGGCGCGGTGTTGCACTGCTCGGGTGACCACGATTTCGATGCCGCGGTCGGTGAGGGTGGCGAGGCCGTCGACGAGGAGGGTGTAGCCGCCGGGTTCGAGTGGTGGCCACAGGAGGGTGACGGTGTTGCGGTCGCCGATATTGCGGCGAGTGCTGTTGCCGGCGTCGGTGACAAGGAATCGGTGTGAGTCCAATTCCGCTCGCACCTCGATGGCATGGGGCCGGATATCCGCGCCGATGGTGATCAGGTAGGCGTTCCCGTATCCGGTGAGCGTCTGCTCGAGCTCGCCGGATGCCACGACTTGACTGATCGCCCCAGCGTACCGAGCGAGGCGGGATACCTCGCCCGGATCGGTACGCCGCTGCGCCGGTCGCAGGCGTGCACCCTGCACCGATGCGAGGACTGCCAGGTTCATAGGCCAGACTTGTTCGTTGTGCCTCGAATTCGCCATGTCGGCAGTGTGCTGGCCGCGGTAGCGGTCTTCTTTGCGGTTTCTGCCTGTGGCGGCGGACGGAACAGCGGGCCGGTTACGGACGCGCTACAGCCCTCGTATCACGGTCCCGCACAGCAGTTGATCACTGTCGTCTCGGGTTCGCCGACGCATACCGCCGGTCGCTTGACGGCATGGCAGCGCAACGGCGATCACTGGACGCGGGTCTTCGGTCCGCTGCACGCGGATCTGGGCGCCGATGGGATCGGCGTCGCGAACGAGACCACTGCCCACACTCCGGCCGGGACCTGGCCGTTGACCGAGGCCTTCGGCATTCAGCCCGATCCGGGCACGCGGCTGCCCTACCGGCAGGTGACCGACAAGGATTGGTGGGTATCGGATCCCACGTCGCCTTACTACAACACCCACTACACCTGCGCGCCCGGCACATGCCCGTTCAAGGAAGAGGACGGTGAGGATCTGGGTGAGGCCGGTCCGGCCTACGACCACGCGGTGGTGATCGACTACAACCGCTCGCCCGTCGTACCGGGCAACGGTTCGGCGATCTTCCTGCATGTGGGCGACGGCAATCCGACGGCCGGTTGTGTGACCGTCCCCGGTCCGACACTCGTCGACATCATGCGCTGGCTCGACCCGGCCGACAATCCGGTCATCGACATCTCCGTCGCCGAATAACGGCGCCGGGACTCAGCCCGCGACTTCCGGTTCGGGGTCCGGCACGCCGAGGCGGGTGTCGATCGCCAGCCCGATGATTCCCACCGCCAGACAGGCGACGGTGAGAATGATCTGCCCGGGCGAGGTGCGATTGGTCAGCGCATCACCCAGCAGCACCGTGCCGATGGTGCCCGGCACGATGCCGATCAGCGTCGCGATCAGATACGGCGTCATGCGCACGGATGACAGCCCCGCGCAATAGTTCACGATCGAGAACGGCGCAAAGGCGATGAGCCGCAACGACCCGACCGCCAGCCACCCGCGCCGCGCCAGCCGGGCATCGACCGCCTGAACGGTCGGATGGGTGAGCCGTGCGCGCACCCGTTCATGATCGACCGCGCGCACCAGCAACAGCGCCAGCACCGCACTGAGCGTGGTGGCCGAAATGGCAAGCGTCAGGCCCAGAACCGGCCCGAACAACATCCCCGCACTCAACGTGAACACGGTGCGCGGAAACGGTGCGATGCAGATCAGCGTATGCAGGACGAAGAACACCAGCGGTAGCAACGGCCCGACCGAATCGGCCCAGTGCCGGATCTGCACCGGCCCCGGATGCGGCGCGAAAGCCGCCAGCGCGAACAGGACAACACACAGCAGCACCACGGCAAGCACCCGCGGCCGGCGCAGGCGGCGGAGCTGCTGGAAGAGTCGGCTGCGCGGTTCGGAGGCGCTGGTGAGCGGCCCGCGCACGGTTGTTGGCACCGCGCCAGGTTACCGGCTGGTAGTGAGACTCAGTCGACTGTATCCGGAAACGTCCCGCTAGCATCAGGATAAAGACGATGAATGCTCGTTAACCGAAGTGGCTGCTGAGCTGGGCGAATGCCCAAGAAATCGGCTATGTGGTCAGTGAGTGGAAGAAGGAAACAGCAGCTATGCCGATTGCTTCCGACCCGGGCACCGATCCGGTGCCCGAGTATGCCGCCTGGCGCAAGGGTGTCGCCGGGGTGCTGGCAAAGGCCCGCAGGGTGGATGTGGCCGATTTGCCGGACGAGCCGGAGAAGCTGCTCGCGGTCCAGACCTACGACGGGCTGACCGTCAATCCGCTCTACACGCGTCGCGACGAGCTGCCCGAGCAGCCGCTGCCCGGCGCCTTCCCCTTCGTGCGCGGCGGTGACGCCCAGCGGGATGTGCACCGCGGCTGGTTCGTGAGCCAGCGCTTCGGCGGCCGGGATGCCAAGGCCGTCAATGAGCAGATCCTGTTCGCGCTCGAGAACGGCGTGAGCGCGCTGTGGCTCGGCGCAGGGGAGCGCGGCGTACCGATCGCCGATCTTCCGGTGGCATTGCGCGGCCTGCTCTTCGAGCTCGCACCGCTGACCCTGAATGCGGGTACCGAGACGGATGCGGCCGCGGCCCAGGTGTTCTCGATCCTCGACGGCTACCAGGTAGCCGATCGCACCGGTATCCGCGTGCAACTCGGCGCCACACCGTTGACCAGCTTGTTCGCCGGTAGCGAGGCCATCGACCTGGATGGCGCGATCGCACTGGCACAGCAGGCGGTGGCGCGGCCGGAGTCGGTGCGCGCGATCATGGTGTGTGGCGTGGCCTTCCATAATGCCGGCGCCTCGGATGCGCAGGAGTTGGGTGCGGCCGTGGCCGCGGGCCTGGAGTACCTGCGTGCTCTGACTGCGGCGGGTGTGGATATCGCGGAGGCGCTGGGACAGCTGGAATTCCGTTTCGCTGCCACCGATGACCAGTTCGAGACCATCGCCAAATTCCGTGCCGCACGACGCGTGTGGGCGCGGGTGGCGCAGGTGTGCGGTGCCCCGGAGTTCGGTAATGCTCCGCAGCAGGCTGTTACTTCCCCGGCGATGATGAGTCAGCGTGACCCGTGGGTGAACATGCTGCGCACCACCTTGGCGGCGTTCGGTGCGGGTGTGGGTGGTGCAGACATCGTGACCGTGCTGCCTTTCGATGATGCCTTGCCGGGCGGGGAACTCGATGTCTCGCAGGCGTTCTCCGAGCGCATGGCCCGCAATACGCAGTTGCTGTTGCTGGAGGAGTCCCACCTGGGTCATGTGCAGGATCCGGGCGCGGGTTCCTGGTTCGTGGAGTCGCTCACCGAGGAACTCGCCGCGAAGGCGTGGGAGTTCATGCAGGAGATCGAGAGAGCCGGTGGCTATCTGGCCGCGTTGCAGGCGGGTTTGCTTGCCGAGCGGATCGCCGCGACCAAGGCCAAGCGTGATTCGGATGTGGCACATCGCAAGACGGCGGTCACGGGTGTGAACGAGTTCCCGAACCTGGCCGAGAAGCCGTTGTCGGAGGCCGCTCGCGCCGCGAGTTCGGCTGCGGCGTACGGTGCCGCGTTCGAGGCGCTGCGTAATCGCTCCGATGCTTTCCTCGCCGCGCACGGTGCGCGGCCGAAGGCGCTGTTGGTGCCGTTGGGTCCGGTGTCGGAGCACAATGTGCGTGTCACCTTCACCGCCAACCTACTGGCGTCCGGCGGCATCGAATCGGTCAACCCGGGTGCCCTCGATCTCGCCGGAATCAGCGCGGCGGCAACCGAGTCCGGCGTGCACCTCGCGGTGCTGTGCGGCGCGGACGCACGTTACGGCACCGAAGCGGGTGGGGCCACGGACGCATTGCGCGCCGCGGGCATCACCACGGTCCTGCTGGCAGGCCCGGAGAAGGCAGTGGCGGACCTGTCCGGCGCACAGCGCCCCGATGGATTCGTGACGGCGCGGATGGATGCGGTGACGGCTCTGTCCGGCCTGCTCGAGAAGCTGGGAGCATAGCGATGAGCGATATCAAGCATCTGATCGGCAGTTTCGCCGAGGTCCCGCTCGGGGAACCGGAGACCGCGCCGGTGCAGCCCGCGCAGGTCGATGCCTTCGTCAAGGAGGCGGCCCAGGCCAACCACTATGCGCCCGAACAGCTCACCTGGTCGACCCCCGAGGGCATCGAGGTGCCCCCGGTGTTCACCAAGGCCGACCGTGACGGCATCGTCGAGCAGGGTTACCCGCTCGACAGCGTGCCGGGCCTGGCCCCGTTCGTGCGTGGCCCGTACCCGACCATGTACGTGAATCAGCCGTGGACGATTCGGCAGTACGCGGGCTTCTCGACCGCCGCGGACTCGAATGCCTTCTACCGCCGCAACCTGCAGTCGGGTCAGAAGGGCCTCTCGGTCGCCTTCGACCTGGCCACCCACCGCGGCTACGACTCCGATCACCCGCGGGTCACCGGTGATGTGGGTATGGCCGGTGTCGCCATCGACTCCATCCTGGACATGCGGGAACTGTTCGATCAGATTCCCCTGGACCAGGTTTCGGTGTCGATGACCATGAACGGCGCGGTGCTGCCGATTCTGGCGCTGTATGTCGTCGCCGCCGAGGAGCAGGGCGTCAAGCCCGAGCAGCTGGCCGGAACCATTCAGAACGACATTCTGAAGGAGTTCATGGTCCGCAACACCTACATCTACCCGCCCAAGCCCTCGATGCGGATCATCTCCGACATCTTCGCCTTCACCTCCGCGAAGATGCCGAAGTTCAACTCGATCTCCATCTCCGGCTACCACATTCAGGAAGCCGGCGCGACCGCCGACCTGGAGCTGGCCTACACCCTCGCCGACGGCGTGGAGTACATCAAGGCCGGTATCGACGCGGGCATGGAGGTCGACAAGTTCGCGCCGCGCCTGTCGTTCTTCTGGGCGATCGGCATGAACTTCTTCATGGAGGTCGCGAAACTGCGTGCGGGCCGCCTGCTCTGGAGCGAGCTGGTCGCCGAGTTCGAGCCCAAGAGCGCGAAATCGCTGGCGCTGCGGACCCATTCGCAGACCTCGGGCTGGTCGCTGACCGCGCAGGACGTGTTCAACAATGTGGCGCGTACCTGCGTGGAGGCCATGGCCGCTACTCAGGGCCACACCCAGTCGCTGCACACCAACGCTCTCGATGAGGCGCTCGCGCTGCCGACGGACTTCTCCGCCCGCATCGCGCGTAATACTCAGCTGCTGATCCAGCAGGAGTCCAACACGACTCGCCCCGCCGACCCGTGGGGCGGCTCCTATTACGTGGAGTGGCTGACCCATCAGCTGGCCGAACGCGCCCGCGCCCACATCGCCGAGATCGAGGCGCACGGCGGTATGGCACAGGCGATTTCGGAGGGCATCCCGAAGCTGCGCATCGAAGAGGCCGCCGCGCGTACTCAGGCGCGTATCGACACCGGGCAGCAGCCGGTCATCGGCGTAAACAAGTACCAGGTCACCGAGGACACCCCGATCGAGGTACTCAAGGTCGACAACACCCGCGTGCGCGCCGAGCAGAACGCCAAACTGGTGAAGCTGCGCGCGGAACGTGATCCGGCCGAGGTCGAGCGTGCACTGGGTGAATTGACCCGTGCCGCAGGTTCTTCCGAGGGCGGCATGGGCAACAACCTGCTCGCGCTGGCCATCAATGCCGCGCGCGCCAAGGCGACCGTCGGTGAGATCTCCGACGCCCTCGAAAAGGTGTACGGCCGCCACCAGGCCGAGATCCGCACGCTCTCGGGCGTTTACCGCGAGGAGGCCGGCAAGGTGAGCAATATCAGCAAGGCCATCACGCTGGTCGAGGAGTTCGCCGAGGCCGAGGGCCGCCGCCCCCGCATCCTGGTCGCCAAGATGGGCCAGGACGGCCACGACCGCGGCCAGAAGGTGATCGCCACCGCCTTCGCCGACCTCGGCATGGACGTCGATGTGGGCCCGCTGTTCCAGACCCCGGAAGAGGTGGCACAGCAGGCGGCCGACAACGACGTGCACGTCGTCGGCGTGTCCTCGCTGGCGGCCGGTCACCTCACGCTGGTGCCCGCCCTGCGGCAGGCACTGGCCGATGTCGGGCGCCCCGACATCATGGTCGTGGTCGGCGGCGTCATCCCGCCCGGCGACTTCGACGAGCTCTACGAGGCCGGGGCGGCAGCGATCTTCGCACCCGGCACCGTCATCGCCGACGCGGCCATCGACCTGATCAAGAAACTGGGCGACGCGCTCGGCCACGAGATCGGCGGCGGCGCAGGCGAAACCGCCCCGGCCGCGAGCGGCGAGAACGGTACCGGCGGGGGCGAATGAGCGAGGCCGGACGCGCGAGCGAGGGTGGGGAGCTCCACCCTCGCCTCGGCACCACCGCCGGTGTGACGGCATCCGGTGGCCCCGCACCTCGTGGCGGCGTGCGCGCCGCCAAGCGGGTCATCGATGTGGATCAGCTCGCCGAGTCGGTCCGCACCGGCGAGCGCGCCGGTTTGGCGCGCGCGATCACCCTGGTCGAATCGACGCGCGGCGACCATCGGGAGCTGGCTCAGCAGCTGCTGCTGAAGCTTACTCCCGAGGCCGATCGCATCGATTCGAACCGGGTCGGCATCACCGGCGTTCCGGGCGTGGGTAAGTCGACCTTCATCGACGCGCTGGGCATTTCGCTCATCGAACAGGGTCATCGGGTCGCGGTCCTGGCTGTCGACCCGTCCTCCACCCGCACCGGCGGTTCCATCCTGGGCGACAAGACCCGCATGGCCCGCCTGGCCGCCGAACGCGACGCCTTCATCCGCCCGTCCCCGACCGCCGGCACCCTGGGCGGGGTCGCCAAGGCCACCCGCGAAACCATCGTGCTGCTGGAAGCCGCGGGCTATGACGTCATCCTCGTGGAGACCGTAGGCGTCGGCCAGTCCGAAGTGACGGTCGCCAATATGGTCGACGTCTTCTGCTTCCTGACCCTGGCCCGCACCGGAGACCAGTTGCAGGGCATCAAGAAAGGCGTCCTGGAGTTGGCCGACCTGGTCGCGGTCAACAAGGCCGACGGCCGCCACGAACTGGAAGCCAAAGCCGCCGCCCGCGAACTGCAGGGCGCCATGCGCCTGATCCACCCCCGCGACTCCCTGTGGCGCCCACCGGTCCTCACCATGAGCGGCCTCAACGGCACCGGCCTGGGCGACTTCTGGGACACCGTCCTCACCCACCGCCGCGTCCTCACCGAAGCAGGCGAATTCGCCGAAAAACGCCGCCGCCAGCAAGTCGACTGGACCTGGACCATGGTCCACGACAACCTACTACGCCGCCTCACCGACAACCCGCACGTGAAATCCATTCGCGCCCAGGTAGAAAAAGGCGTCCGCGACGGCTCCCTCACCCCCGCCCTCGCCGCCGAGGAAATCCTGCGCGCCTTCGACGACCGGAATTAACCTCCTCGGGCAGGGTCGCCCGAGGTAGTCGAATACCGCAGTGCTGGGCGGTGTTTCGGGGTTACGGAGTCGCCGAAAATCCGATGAAGTTCGGGATGTGCCCTGGTATGCGGAGATTCGCCAGTTCCGGGTGCAGGGTGGGGCGGTGACCGACAAGAACCCTGGCCTGTGCGCCGGTCCGCACATGACGAGGTTGTTCGGACCGGCGCTCACGAATCCGCATTCAAAGACCGGAGTACCAATCAGCAGGGTTTTGGTTCGAGTCCGAATAGCGTGGACCACGAACACACGTTGCCTGACCGGCATAAGTTCGTGGTCACTGAACAAACCGATGAGCGGCTCCAGACACCCCGGCAGGTCACCTCAAACTCGACAACTACCTCGCGCTGCTCAACATCTTTCTCGATGCCAAGGGCAACTTCGACCAACTCTTGTTCAAGCCGGACGGCACTTTGAAGAACTACTTCGACAGGAACCGCTCCGCATACTCACGAACCCTCCGCCTCTGCAGGACGGCACGCCGTGATGTCACCGGACAAGCCCTATGCCGACAGAATTCTCGGTGACCACATCGTGCGGGGCCGATGGACCGACCGACCGATGTCGCTCACTGACGCGACGCGCAGTGTCATCGAGTTCGCTACCGGGCTGGCACGCATCCATCCGGCCAGTACGACGAGGGGCGAGCGCTCGGCAACTTCGTCTCACTCGGGTTTCCCGAGCCCGACCAGGTCACGCCCGAGATGAGGAAGCTGTATCGGCGCGAGATCGCCGAGGCTGTCACGAGACTACTGACCGAGATCTGGGATCCCGACTATGCACTGTGGACCGGGTTCGGCACCATCGATGCCGTTCGGGACCCCCCGCCCGAAGGTCCGCCTCGAACTCGGCAGATGGAAACGCGCAGTTCAGCGGGGCGAAATCCCCCAACCGCCGCGCCCGTTGGGTTGGGAAACCTACTTCCACACCGATATTCCCGCCGTCGACTCCTCACTGCTGCCCGAGGCGGCGCACGTCGAGCAGTTCCATCGCGGCATTTTGATCCGACTCGGCGACGACCCTCTCTCCGTGTCGAGAGACATGGTCGAGCAAACCCGGCTCGCGATCGGATACCCCCGCTTCCGCCGCCCTCTTGAGCCGACGGTGGTACAAGTTGTGCACAACTCGTGGTGTTGGGGTCTGCCCAACACCACGTCACGGGAACGTGGAGTGCGGTGGGGAGAGTCCACTGTCCGAACCGTGGATCCTCGCTGCCGGCCCCTACACAGCCGCCCGCTGCGTGGCCCCAAACTGCTTGCAGGTCAGCGGAACAGCGCGCCGACTGTGCGCAGCAACTCCGGCATGTCGGCAACCAGGCCGGCCACCTGGCCCAGTCCCGACTCGGGGATCCAGTGAATCAGATCCGGCACTGCGACCCCGATCGTGTCGGTGCCCTTTTCGTCGCGATAGCGGACTCGGTGCACGCTCGTGAAGTCCTCGGGCACCACGCCGGGCACGACCCGGCACACCACCACCCGGCCCTTCTTCGCGGCCAGATACCGCGGCCCCGACAACACCACCACATACGCCGCAGGCGACCCCGCATCCATACGGGGCCGAATCTCACCTTGCTGCACGCGTGACCCGTTCCACCGCCACCTGTTCGGCCGCCAGCCATCCCTCGTCGATGCCGAGCAGCGCATCGGTCTGCTTGGACTGCTCCCACATCTGCCGTTCCAGCTTGTCCTCGATGGCTTCGAGGACCCACGCCGACACGTTTCCGCCCGCCGCAGCCCGCAATCGCGCATCCAGCTCGTCGGGTACTTTCACTGACAGGTTCTGGCTCATACATGCAAGACTACCGCCGGTAGCACCGCCCGTAGCACCTTCGGCGAATGTTGTGTTCACCCTGTCCGGAAAAGGTGGGCGTGATGCAAGCCGCTGGTCGGCACGCAAAGTCGTGATCGTGACACGCGCGGTCCGCGCTGCACGGACGATGCCGGGAGCAGATGAGCGGGGGAGAACGCTAGCGTTCGTAGCCGATGTCGCGGCGCTCGGTCCTCGGCGGCCGGTAGGTCGGCGCGTCGCGCTCGGCCGTTGAATGGCGAGAGTTGTCGAGGCTTCGGGTGGGTGAATCGGCCTGGCGCTGGGAGGCGAGCTGGAACAGCCGCCGTGCGTAGGCGAACAGGCTCATCAGGGCCGATCGCAGCGCGGATTCGGGGGCGAGTGCTTCAATGCGGGAATGTGCCTGGGCCAATGCACTTGTCGGGAGGTCCACGTCGACGCTGAATTGGGCGCGCCGGAATCCGTGGATGGCCCCCAGTAGCTGGGTCTCGATTTCGGCGTGCTCGCGCCGTATCCCGGCGGCCCAATCGTCGACGTTCGTGCGGCTGGTGTAGTCGAGATAGTCGTAGAGCCCGCGCACCGCGTCTCCGACGGGCAGGGCCCGCGCGCGGGGCGCCAGCGCAAGGACTGCGCCGCGTAGTCCTTGCGCCTCGTCGGGGTCGTGTGAGCGGTGCAGTGTGTCGGCGAGGGCGAGTAGTTCGTTCTCGAGATCGGCCATGGCCTGCTCCTGGAGGTGTGCGAGAGCGGCACCGACAGGGGTGCAGGTGCCGGTATCGAGTATGCCGGGCAGGCAGGACAATTGGTGCCCTCCCGCACTGCTGGTGCGGATCGAATTGCCCTGGGCCAGTGGCGTATTCGCGTGCGATGCGCAGTGTTTGTCGGTGGCGCGCGGTAGCCTCGCTGTCTACGGGAAACCGACATATCAGGGGATTCTGATATCGAAAGGCCGCCGCAATCGCGAGAAACGTGCCACCGCAGCCGTTTCAGCTCGACCGCAGTCCGACCCGCTCGCACCGGTAGATGCGGGTGCAGCGATGCGGGTCCGCCATGCCGCCGACGCCGGTGAGCTAGCCCAACTCGAGAGGTGGGCTGATATGGCGGGGTGCCGGGGCGGGCCGGTCACCGCGCGCCGGCTCGTGCAGGCGCACGATGACGGGTTCTTGGCCACAGCCCTGGACTTCGCAGCGGGCAACGGCGCCAATGAGCGGGCCTACCGCGGTGGAGGGCTCGAGGCGTTGGTGTGGGCGCACACCTTCGCGCTGGTCGCGGTCGATGACGACGGTGTGCTCGGGGGTCTGCTGGCCGGTCCCTCGGAGTAGCTGTTGGCGCGACTGCCGCCGCGGACCGGGCTGCAGGCGGTGCTGAACGGGATCCTGCGCACCTCGAAACTGCACTTCGTGTCCGTCGATGAGAACAATCGGCGCGATGGCGCGGGGGCCTCGCTGGTGCGCGAGGCGATCGAGATTGCCCAGCGCTCGCAGGCCGACCTGTTCTACGGGCATTTCGAAGCCAATGGTCCGGGCCTGGAACGGTTCTACCGCGAACTCGGACTCACCCTGCACCCCACCGGAGCAGAGCTGGACTTCTCGGCGATCTTCGGGAACCCCGGCGGGCCCTCACCCATGCCCAGCGAGCGCTTCTTCACCAGCCAGTTCCGGCGATCTGCACACTCACCGCGGCCCAGGATTGGTCAGCGAACCTCGATGATCTCGTCCAGTGCGATGCGAGCAGCATGGAGGAGCTCGAGCCGGGCGGCAAGATAGCGTTCACCGATCTGGTCGATCGCCTGCTGGCGCATATGTAGGTCGTCGGCTGAATTCGCGTGGGCCTCTGCAAAATCGCGGACTGCTTGCACGAGCCGGCCGAACTGCAGAATCAGCTCCTGTGTCGTCGTGGCAACCTGATCCGGGCCCTCGAGCAATACGAGATCGCCTACCTGCTCGGCATGCTTGAACAGACTGCGGATCTCGGCGATCCGTTCCACAGCAAAGGGTTCCGGCGTTGTTGCGGCTTTGACAGTGCGGAATTCTTGCTGATTGGCGCGATCGGCGGCGGCCATGGCCTGGAGAAAGTCGAGATAGGCGGCTTGGCGGCGCTCACGTCGCCAGCGGAAGTGCTCCATCCGTAGCTCGAGAATCTGAGTGTCCTTCTGCGCCAGCTCCTTACGAACCTGCTCCCGCTCGAGAGCGGTTTGGCGTCGATTCTCGGCCCTGGCCGCGATGACGGCGGTGAGTCCTGCGCCGAGAGCTGTCCCCAGCACCCCCACTGCCGCAACGAGAACACTGATCATCACTATCTCCGAAGCGGAACGACTCTGCGCAGCGGCTCGATGTATCGCCGTACACGGATTATCGGCGGGCACAGGCCCGGTTGTGGCGCATTCGTCGAGCAGCTGCTGGAACCCTGCGACCCGCGACCGGGGATGACGGTGGACGTGACGCAGGGCCGGACGTTCAGACGCGGTGCTGGTCGACTGTGAAGGCAGCCTCACCCGCGACAAGATGCGCGGGTCTTCGCGGCCGAAATCCAATGCCGGTGCTCTGAACCGGAGGCCATTGAGCACCACAACGAGATCCGCGAGAACCGAGCCTGCGCCACCGCAGCGACCACAACCGACTGCTGAACGCCCACACAGCCATCCGCGTGGCACAGCTGTAACTACACCGAGGCAGGCAGCGGGTCCTGGCCGAGGAATCGCGTGCCGTTCTCCGCACCCGCGCGGACGGCCGCAAATCCGTAGTCGATCATCTCTCGCTCGTATTCGCCCAGCGCCTCGCGCAGATCACGGCCGTGCGCGGCCTGCACGAGTGCGTCGGTGAGGTGGGCGGCATCGCGCAACGCGGTGCAGGCGCCGGACCCCGACGCCGGACTCATGGCATGAATCGCATCGCCCAGCAACGTCACCCGGGTCGTGGACCAGGCGGGGATCGGCACGCTGGTTCGCAGAGGGAGTGCGAAGAGCGAGTCCGGATCACTGTGGGCGACGATCTCGCGCAAGCGCGGATGCCAGGTCCGTACGGCGGTGGTCACCAGGTCGTGTAGTTGCGTGCCGCCGAGATCGCGCACGGAACCGGCCCGGTTATCGAACCATTCGCTGCGCGCGCCGAACGAACAGGTCATGTAGTCCCGCAATCCCGTATCCGCCGGGAACTCCACGGGCGCGACGCCGACGAAGGTGCCCTCGGGCCCGGAGATGGCTGTGAAAATGCCGAACATGCTCTCGTCGAACAGCTTCCGGGTTTCCGCGGTGAGCGGAACGGCTCCGTAGACCTGCCACACGCCGGACTCGGCGACGCGCGCCTGCGGCAGGTACTGCTGGCGCACCACGGAGTTGATGCCGTCGGCCGCCACCAGCACATCGGCAGAAATGGTGGCGCCATCGCCGAGACGCACCACGAGCCTGCCGTCCTGACCCGTGTCGTACCCGCCGACGCCGGTTCCGAAGACGACGGAATCCTCGATGCCGGACAGCAGGATTCGCCGCAGCGTGAGCCGGTCGACCGCGTAGGCGATATCGTCGGATTCCTTGGTTAATAGTTCGCGCAGTTCATGGTCGAGCAGTGTGAACCGCGGCCGCGGGGTCCCGGAAGTGGCGTGGAACAGGTCGGCGAGCCGTGGTGGCAGCGTCCGGTGCAGCGCATTCTCCGCCGTGCCGTCGAGGTGCAGCCGATAGCCTTGCCGGCGCGAATCCAGCGCGGCATCGCGTTCATAGACGGTGCAGTCGATTCCCGCGCGCAGCAGCCCCTGTGCGAGGGCGAGTCCGCCCAGGCCTGCGCCTGCGATGACAACGGTGAATCCAGCCATGACGAGTCCCTTCGAACATTCGGTGAATGGAAGGGACGCCCAGGTCGCACCCGGTGGGTGTGGTGTCTGGCGCGGTGCGCCGCCGGGACTAACCGATACCCGAGCTGTGTCTTCGCGCGTCCGACGGCCAGTGTAGTCACGGTTAGGGGGTCGTTTTCGGGGTTCGATGATTCCGGTCGGTCGACTTGGGCATACCGTAGATGTCCCATCCTGCTGTGACCAGGGACGGGACGCGGCTCGAGGTCGTGAATAGGGGAGGGATTGCCGTCGTCAGGCAAGGAGATGAGTGACGATGGATCCGGAACGAGTATGGGCCATCATGTGGATTCTGCTCGATCGCTATGGATTGCTACCCCCGATGTCATTACGCCCCTGACCGGGATGTCATTGCGCCGCTGACAGCTCCGCCGCCTCGAGCTGCTCGATCCGCCGCAACCGCAGACTCAGGTGCAGCACGAACAACAGCGGGAAGACCAGGCAGGCAACCCTGGTCGGCGTCGGCAGCGTATCCGCGAGCACCGCGGCCAGCGCCGTGATCGCGGCAATGATCGACGCCGCGCCCAGCGCGGCGTGGTGATCGCGGCGGCGCTCGGTCAGCAGCGCCATCCACTCGTCGGGATCGGCGAACCCGGGCCGTTCTCCGGTGTTCACCGCATGCTCGAACGAACGCCGCAGCCGCGGCTCACGCGCGAGCAGTGGGCGGCCCCAGACCCCCGCCGCCCAGATCAGCGGCACGAGGCTGCTCCCGGAAACCAATAGCCACACCATAATTCGGATCCGTTCACTCTGGACAGACGCTGTCCTCGAGTGTGCGTACCCGCGCACGGCGATTCCACGCACCCCAGGGGTGGAAAACGCGTGACCCAGGTGGTGGCCTAGAGGCCGAACTCCCGCGCGGCATTGTCGTGACAGACCTGCCGCAGCCAATCCTGGCCCAGGTCCAGCCGTTCCAGCGCGGTCAGGGCGTGATCGTAGGTGTAGGGGATGTTGGGGAAGTCGCTGCCGAACAGGATGCGGTCGCCGAGTTCCAGCAGGCGTCCGCGTTCGGTTACCGGGAACGGATCGGCCGCTTCGAAGAAGTCGGTGAAGTTCATAGTGGTGTCGAGCATGACGTTCTCGTGCGCCTGCACGATATCCAGGAACGCGCCGTAGTCCGGCGCACCCATATGGGCGATGATCAGCCGCAATCGCGGAAACCGCTGCAGGAGCGCGGCGATCGGCTCGGGACCGGTGAAGTCGGTGGCGGTGGGCGCGGATCCGCAGTGGATCAGCACCGGTACACCCGCGTCCTGCAACAGCCCCCAGACCTCGGTGAGCAGCGGGTCGCCGGGATGGAAGCCGCCGACCTGTACGTGCACCTTGAAGATTCGCGCCCCTGCCTCGACTGCGGCGTCGACGTAGCTGGCCGCGTGGTGCTCGGGGTAGAAGGTCGCGGTGTGCAGGCAGTCCGGGGTGCGGGCGGCGAAGTCGGCGGTCCACTCGTTGAGCCAGGCGGCCATATCCGGTTTGTGCGCGTACACCAGCGAGGTGAAGGCGCGAACGCCGAAGCCGCGCAGCGTCTTCAGCCGTACCTGCTCCTCGTCGCGGTATTCGATGGGCCAGCTCCGGCCGATCAGCGGCCCGGCGGAGTCGAAGTACTCCCACACCTTGCGCATGACCCGGTCGGGCATGAAATGCGTATGGATGTCGATGATTCCGGATAGCCCTACCCGTTCACGGAACGCGGCGACGGAATCATCGTCGGCCTGATCCGTCACTGCGGGCTCGTTTCCTGTGGGTACGCGGCCGCTGCCAGTGCCGCGATCCGGTCGATCAGCCGCTCGAAGAACACGTCCGGGTCGGTCGCGACCACGATGTCGGCATTGGGTTCTCGCCCCCACATGCCCGCCCAGTCGGCGACGGTGGTGGCGCGGGTGATGGTTCCGCTCAGCTCCACGTCCACCGTCGCGGGTTTGGTCACGGCCAGATCGGGATCCAGCGCCACCGCCGCCGCGAACGGATCGTGCATATGCGCCAGATAGCCTTGGTCGTAGAGCTTGTGGAAGTCGAAGTAGAACCGCACCGCATCGGTGAGGAATCGCACCAGCGGATTGCTGGCCTGTGAACGCGCCTGTGGCGGATCGATTTCCGACACCAGCTCGACCGGTGTGCTGCCCGCGCGTTGTGCCAGCAGCGCCAGGTGCGCGGGCTTCATCTCGATCGTCTCGGTGATGTCGAGCGCGCAGATGAGCGGTCGCCGATCGGCCGGCGCCGCGGCGAAAGCGTCGTACACCGCCTTGGCGGCCTCCGGATCGACGTGCACATTCCATTCATTGGTGGGCGTGGTGTTGCCGGGATGGTTGAACGCGCCACCCATGATCACCAGCCGGCGCAGCAGCTGGGGGAGTCGCGGTTCGATACGCAGCGCCAGCGCGAGATTGGTGACCGGCCCCGTGCACAGCCCGACGATCTCACCCGGGTGTTCCCTGGCCAGATCCACCCACAGCTGCGCGGCCGATCGCTCCGACAGCGTCCGCCGCGAGGCCGGCAGCAACGCATACCCGACACCCTGTGGCCCGTGGGTGTCCTCGGTGGTGCGCAGCGGAATCGCCAGCGGCTCCGCGGCCCCGAGCGCGACCTCGATATCGGGCGCCCGGCACAGATCCAGCAGCGCCAGATTATTGGCGGCGACCTGCGCGGCGGGCACATTGCCCGCGCTGGAGGCGATTCCGACGATCTCGGCCTCGGGGGAGGCCAGCAGGTACAGCAACCCCAGGGAATCATCGATCCCGGTGTCGTTGTCCATCAGAACCTTCACTGGCATGAGCGCCTCGCATTCGTCGAGTTCCCGGCTCATTAGAGGTACCAGACCGGAACGACCACACGTTCTCGGGCCATCGTGAAGGCATATGGACGGCCCCGGTGCCGAGCATATGCCCGGCACCGAGGCCGCGAGTTACGTCCCGGCTGTCAGTAATTCGGCAGGCTGTAGTCCTTGGTCTTGGGCTCGAACATCTTCTTGGTCAGCGGCAGCATCACCTTGGAGGTGACCATCCGCATGCTGAACCGTCCCATGGCGACCCCGAACTTGTTGGTGGGCAGCATGTACTTGATGCCACCGCCCGGCAGTTCCTTCGCGCCCTCCAGGAATGGGATGAGCCGCTCCTGATAGCGAGCCTGTGCCCCGGTGAGATCATGTGGCGTGGCGGCGATTTCACCGGCCAGCAGGTAGGCGCCGACGACGGCCATGGCCGTGCCCATACCGGAGAGCGGGGATCCGCAGTAGCCGGCGTCGCCGAGCAGGGTGACCCGGCCCTTCGACAGGTCCGCGACATCGATGCGCGCGAGCTGATCGAAGTAGAAGTCGGGGGTGTCGTCCATGGCCTCGAGAATGCTCGACGCCTTCCATCCCGCCCCGGCGTAGGTGTCGCGGATGAACTGCCGTTGCGCGGCCGGATCGCGGTGCAGGACCGGGTCGTAATCGCGGCGCACGGTGAGGATGGCCTTGGAGGTCGCCGGATCACGATCGGGGCGGATGGCGAACATGGCGCCCGGGATATTGCAGCCCGTCAGCCAGCCTTCCTTGGCATCGGCGGGGGTGGGCATGGAGAAGAAGGCCATGTATCCGCCCAGGTGGGTGGCGAACTCCTCTTCGGGCCCGAAAACCATGCGGCGCGTGGCCGAGTGGACGCCGTCGGCGGCGATGACGAGGTCGAAACGTTCGGTGCCACCGGAGGCGAAGGTGACGTCGACTCCGCGCGCGTCCTGGTCCAGGCGCTCGATCCAGTCGCCGTAGCGGTAGTCCAGCGGTCCGTCGGTTTCGGCGATGAGGTCCAGCAGCACCTGGTTGAGATCGCCGCGGGAGATTTCGATCTCGGCGGCGGGGCCGTTGCCGTCGAACGCGTGGACCGGCAGTTCGGCGTACTGCTTGCCCTGTTCGGTGACATAGAGCCAGCCGCGCTCGTCGAGCTGCAGCTTGCGCACGCCGGGCATGAGGCCCATGCGCTCGGCGACTTCCCTGCTGGCGGTGCGCAGGTCCACGGCTTGTCCGCCGGGGCGGGGAGTGGCGGCGCGTTCGACGACGGTGGTGGCGATGCCGGCGCGAATCAGTTGCAGCGCAACGGCATTGCCGGCGATGCCGCCGCCGGCGACGAGGATGCGGAGGGTGGAGGTGGTGCTCATCGTGGTTCCCCTTGTGATGCGGCTTGGTCGTACCGTCTAAGACAAATGTCTAACACATGGCTGGCACGCCTGTCTAGAACAAATGTCTAAGACGCTGGTAGGGTGGGGTCATGGGAAACCGAGAAGACCTGCTGACGGGCGCACGCCGGGCCGTCCTGGACCGCGGCCTGGCCAAGGTGACCGCCCGTGACATCGCCAATGCCGCCGGCGTGAGCCTGGCCGCCATCGGATACCACTTCGGATCCAAGGACCGCCTCGTCATGGAGGCGATCACCGAGGGCATCGGCGACGCGGTGGGCGACGGCATGGAGGCCGCGATCGTCGATGCGGGGGAGGGCCACTCGCCCCGGGAGGCGATCGGGCCCACCTGGAACGGCCTGATCGACGTCATCCGGCAGAATCGCGAAGCGCTGTTGCTGAGCACCGAGAACGGTGTGCAGATCGCCCGCGACCCCGAAGCCCAGCAGTTCATGATCGAGGCAACCGCCCAGGCGCACGGCGGCATCACCGCCGCGGTCCACCGCGCCTATCCCGAGATGTCCGAGGCGCAGGCCGAGGCGGTGGCCAAGCTCTATTTCGTTCTGTTCCAGGGCTTCGCGGTGCAGTGGCTGATCGCGCCGGACGCGCCACTGCTCGACGGCGACGGACTGGTGACAGCCATCGAAGCCCTACGCGGACAGTAACTCCCCGCGCGGGCACGGACCCGCTCCGCGGGCACCGAGTTCGGCCCCGGGCAACTCATCCCGGCGGCACATGCCGCAGCCGCGTCATCGCGATCAGCGCCAGCAGCAACGCCGCGCCCGCCGCGATGGCCGAGGTCAGGTGCATCCCCATGAGGAACGCCTGCTTGGCGGCCTCGGCCACCGACGAGCCGAGCTTCCCGGGCAGCGTCCCGGCGACTTGCAATGCCGCGCCGAGCGTGTCGCGGGAGTTGTTGGTGTCGGCGTCACTGAGCCCGAAGGGCAGGGTGGTGGACAGCTGGCCGCGGTACAGCGCGATGCTGATACTGCCGAGGATCGAGATGCCGAGCGCCCCACCGAATTCGGCCCCCGTCTCCGACAATCCGGAGGCGGCCCCGGCCTGCTCCGGCGGCGCGGTACCGACAATGAGTTCGGTGGTGATCCCGAAGACCGGCGCCAGCCCGAACGAGACGAGCAGCGAGGCGGCGATGGTGAGTTCCACGCCGCCGCTGGCGGTGATCCTGGTGAGCAGCAGTAGTCCGGCCGCGGCCATGGTCATACCCACGCCGATCATGTAGGCCGGCCGCACCACCTTCATGATCCGCGGACCCAGCTGGGAACCGATCATGAACCCCAATCCGGCCGGAATGGTGGCGATTCCGGCCCGCAACGGCGACATCCCCAGCACCAGCTGGAAGTACTGCCCCACGAACAGGAAATATCCGAACGCCACGAAGATCGCGACCATATTGATGGTGAGCGCGGTGCGGAAACTACCCAGCCGGAACAACCGCAGATCCAGCATCGGCTCCTCCGCGGTGAGCTGGCGGCGCACGAACACCACCCCGACGATCGCCCCGATCACCAACGCCCCCACCGAGAGTGGCCCCGGTCCGTTCTGCGCGACTTCCTTCATGCCGAACACCAGCAGCAGCACCCCGAGGATGCACAGTCCCGCACTGATCAGATCCAGTCTCCCCGCATGCGGATCCCGATACTCCGGCAACACCTTGGGCGCCAGGATCAGCAACAGCACCATGACCGGAACCGCCAGCAGGAACACCGATCCCCACCAGAAATGCTCGAGCATGATGCCGCCGGCCAACGGCCCGACCGACCCGCCGACCGAGTAGGACCCCACCCACACGCCGACCGCGACGGAACGCTGATGGGGATCGCGGAACATGCTGAAGATCAACGAGAGAGTGGACGGCGCGAGAGTGGCTCCGGCCACGCCGAGAATGGCGCGACACCCGATCAGGATGGGCGCCGACGGGGCGAAGGCCGCGATGACCGACACCACCGCGAAGGCGGCGGCGCCGGTCATCAATAGTCGTCTGCGCCCGATCCTGTCGCCGATGGTGCCCATGGTGAGCAGCAGCCCGGCGACCATGAACCCGTAGACGTCGATGATCCAGAGCAACTGGGAGCTGGTGGGGTGCAACCTCTCACTGATCTGCGGTACCGCGAGGTGCAGGACGGTGAGGTCCATGGAATACACCAGGCATGCCAGCGCCAGGACCGCTAAACCGGTCCACTCGCGGCGTGTCACTGCAAGACGACCTCCATCGTCGGCGGCAGTAAACAAAGGGGCAGGTGTGTCCACGATGACGTCCTCCATCCGCATACCGGCAACCGCCGGCATAAATGATGTCGGTTTCAGGATCTCATCTATTAACGGCACAAAAACCCGTATGCCGGAAGGCAATTCACATTATTCGCTGATGTACTTGCGAGTGTGCGTGCACTTGAAGCTCAAACGTTTTCTGGTTATCTCGAACCGTCCGGTCTGGGCAGCCAGGCGGGTCCGTCCTCGCCGTATGGCGGTGCGGGCCAAGGATGATCGGGATACTCGGCGAGCGCCGGGCGCGCCGTGGCGACCGCACCGTGCGTGACGGCATATCGCTGGTCCGGATCCTGCGCGGCTGCATGATCCGGCGTCCGGCCCGGCGCCGACAGCAGCCAAGATCCCGTGCGAGCCAGCGCAACTCGCACCTCCCGGCCCAGACCGTCGCCCTCGCGGGCGTGCAACGCGTCGAGCAACCCGGCCGCCAGCAGGTAGCCACTGGCATGGTCGAGAGCCTGCGCCGGCAGCGCCCCGACCCGCGACGCATGCGGTGAATTGCCCGGCATGCCTTCGATGAGCGATATTCCGGAGGCCGCTTGCACGATGCTGTCGAAACCGCGTCGATCACCCCACGGACCGCGCTCACCCCATGCCGAAACTCGGCCGTGAACAATTCCCGGACTAATTTCCGAGGGTTGCACACCGAGTCGTTCCAAGGCGCCCGGTCGGTAACCCGTGACGAGAATGTCCGCATTGCTGATCAATTCGCGAAAAACAGGAAGATCGGTGTGCAAATCGAGTAGTGTGGTCCGCTTACCTTGGCACGTGTCCAGATACTGCCAGTGGATTTCGGGTAGCTGCGGAGGATCCACCCGCAGCACATCCGCGCCCAGCAGCGCCAGCGCGCGCGTGGCTATCGGTCCCGCGATCACCCGCGTCAAGTCCAGTACACGGATCCCGCGCAACGGCAGCAGCTGGGTTGCCGCGGAACGAGATCGGATCACGCCCTCATCGGCGCGCGTCTCGACGGCGACGAGCGGCCCCGACGCGGCCGCCTTGCCCTGCGGGCTGTCCGCCCATTCGGTCTCGGCGCGCACCCGCACCGCGATCGCACCGGCCTCGTGCGCCCGCGCCTCGACCTCCGCGGCAGGCAGTGCGGCAAGCCGACTTTCGAGCGCCGCGCGAGTGGCGTCGCCGGGCAGCTCCAGCGCCGCCAGCAAGCGAACGCGATGATGCGGATAGTTGGCATGCGTACGCACCCAAGCGTCCGCAGCCCGGAAAAACCCAGAAAATTCTGCGAAGCCCACGGCGGGCAAACCGTTCCGGCGGAACAACCGATCACTCGCGAAGGCCGCCGCCACCCTACCCGGATCCGGAACGCTCACCAACGGCGTCGATCCGTAGGCGACGCGGCGCCGATCGGCCGCCGCACCGAACGCCGCGACCGCACCACCCGACAGAGCCCACACGGGCAGCGTCGCAGCCAGATTCGCGCCCGGATCGACGGCGGGCATACTCGTTCGGGTGACCCCGACCCCGGACTCGTAATCGTGGACCAGCGCCTCATACGTACCCACGAGTCCGACACTAACGCTTGAAGGAGGACCCGCCGTGGTGGCAAATCTCACCGGCACAGACTGGCTGCGCGCCCTGAAACCGGCCGCCGACCCGGCGATCGCCCTGGTGTGCCTACCACCCGGCGGCGGCTCGGTCACCGCCTACCGGGCCCTGGCGCAGCGATTCGATTCCGGCACCGCGGTATTCGGCGTCCAATATCCGGGCCGCCAGGACCGCCTGGGCGAACCCCTCGTACCGGTGCTCACCGACCTCGCCGAGCAGACCGCCCGGGACCTGCTGACGTGGCCCCGGACCCAGCGCCTCACCCTCTTCGGCCACAGCATGGGCGCCACCGTCGCCTACGAAACCGCCCGCCGCCTCGAAGCCGCGGGCCGACCGGCGGCACACCTGTTCGTATCCTGCCGCCCGGCACCCGATTTCGACGAGACCGGCACCTTCCACAAGGGCTCGGACAGCGACCTCATCGGCCAGCTCGAGCTCCTCTCCAACGACCCGGAATCGGTCGGCATCCTGCGCGCCGAACCCGGCCTCGCCGAAGTGGTGCTGCCCGCGGTCCGCAACGACTACGAAGCCGTCGAGACCTACCGCCACCAGCCGGGCGAGCCGCTGAGCACCCCGATCACCACCCTGCTGAGCACCGCCGACCCGACCACCACCGAAGCGCAAGCGGGGGAGTGGCGCCGCTTCACCAGCGGCGACTTCGAACTCGCCACCTTCCCGGGCGGCCACTTCTACCTGGATCTGCCCGAAAACCAGCCGGCCATAGCCGAATTGATCACCCGCCGGCTCGGCTGACGGCACTCAGCCCAGATACTCCGACTCCAACACGAGATCCTCGAGCAGGGACTGGTATTCGACGTGGGTGCGGTGCTCCACTGTGCGCCAGTCCTTGCCCTCGTGCCGGCGCATGTACCGCAGATAGTCCGGAGCGCCGGGCACCCCGACATTGTCCGCGACCACGATCGCGCCCGGCCGCAGCCACCCCGCCGCCAGGATCGACTCCAGGTCGGCCAGATAGGCCTCTTTGGTGTGGTCGAGGAACAGGAAATCGTCTGCACCCGGCCCGAAATCGTGGTCGACGGCCAGCCGGCGCAGCGTCGCGCCCCCGTCGCCGATGGTGCCGACCACCACGCTCACGCGATCGGCGAGCCCGGCATGGGCAATGATGGCCCGCGCGATTTCCGCATTGGGGGCACTGAATTCGACCGACACCAGTCGCGCGGCCGCCGGCATGACGCGCCCGATGCGCACCGCGCTGTAACCGCAATAGGTCCCCAGCTCGAGCAGCAGCCTCGGCTGCGCCTTGCGCACCGCCGCATCGAGGATCAGCCCCTTCTCATCCCCGACATTGACCAGCATGCTGCGGTGCCGGGCGAAATCATCCATGGCCGCAAGCACACTCGCGGGATCGCCCGATATCGCGTTCGCGAGCACATGATCCCGCACCGCCGCCTCCCGGCCGTCACCCCACTGCCCGGTGCGCATGAAAGAGCGGTATCCGCGCGCCATCCCGATCGCGGACTTGACGAGATACGGGATCCGATCCTTCATGCCGCCCGCCGCACTGCCTGCCGCCGGCGCCGCAACCAGTAGAAACCGAACCAGGACACCACAACACAGATGGCGACCAGGACGCGTACGAGGTCGAGATCGCTGCGGGGATAGAGCACCCCGGTGATGTAGTGGTCGATGAAGCCGCTCGACGGCAGTCCGGCCTCGCCGGCCTTGTGCCGCGCCCAGTTCTCCAGCTCGGTCAGCGGGCAATCGACCTTGAACAGCACCGTGCCGAAGCCCCAGACGACAGCGGCTATGTGCAGCCAGATGGTCCAGCGCCACCGCCACGCGATGAATCCGCCGACCACCACGTAGATGACGAACGCGAAATGTACGACCGCCGTCGCATCGGCCAGCAGCCGGTACCACATCACCCCAGCATAGGCCCCGGCGTAGGGGAGAGGCAGTAAGTTCCATATCCACACGCAGATATGCGCATCTATCTATGTGTCCCGGGTTTGGTTGCAGCAGTGGGGGAGTAGGCCGGCCCACCTTGCGCCCCGCGAGCCTGGGAGGGACGCCGGTCCTCGCCGTGGTGGCGGGGAGTGCCGTCCGCGGAGTCGCTCCAGGTCAGGTCCACTCCTTATTAATTACATATCTATACAGGGATATGCGCATCTAAGCATGTATTGCGCTTACTCTCATCCGTCCGGTCAGAACGAAAAAGAGCTATTCAAAACCGCAAGGAGGGGACGGGGCCCGGCTCGGAAGAGGCTGGGCCGCAGGCGGTTACCAGTTGGAGGGTTCGTAGTCCTTGAGGAAGCAGCCGTAGAGGTCATCGCCGGCTTCGCCGCGGACGATGGGGTCGTACACGCGGGCTGCGCCGTCGACGAGGTCGAGGGGCGCGTGGAAGCCTTCCTCGGCGAGGCGGATCTTGGTGTAGTGCGGGCGCTCGTCGGTGATCCAGCCGGTGTCGACGGCGGTCATGAGGATGCGGTCGGCCTCGAACATTTCACGAGCGCTGGTGCGGGTCAGCATGTTCAGCGCGGCCTTGGCCATATTGGTGTGCGGGTGACCGGCGCCTTTGTAGCCGCGGGCGAAGACGCCTTCCATGGCGGAGACGTTCACGACGTACTTGCGGCGGGAGGGTGAGGCGGCCATGGACGGCCGTAGTCGAGAGATGAGGATGAACGGCGCGACCGAATTGCACAGCTGCACTTCGAGGAGTTCGGTGGCGTCGACCTCGGCGACGGTCTGCACCCAGCTGTTGGTGTGTGCGAGGTCGGGGACCAGGCCGCCGGCGTCGATGGCGACGCCTTGTGAAATGCGTTCGGGCGTGGCCGATCCCGCGACGAGGGCGAGGTCGGTGATGTCGGCGGCGGTGAGGCCCGGGGTGAGGGATGCGGTGAGCGCGGTCGGGTGGGCCTGCATGGTTTTACCGAAGGTGAGGACGTCGGGCAGTGCGCCCGCGGGCAGTGGCCCGTTCTCGGCTTCGACGAGTGCGCTGTAGGCGCCGGTGGAGCGGCGTACGGTCTGCGCGGCATTGTTGATGAGGATGTCGAGGGGGCCTTGGGCCGCAACATCATCCGCGAGGGCGACGACCTGGGCGGGATCGCGCAGGTCGATGCCGACGATGCGCAGCCGGTGCAGCCAGTCGGCGCTGTCGTGCTGGGCGGCGAAGCGGCGGACGGCGTCGTTGGGGAAGCGCGTGGTGATGGTGAGATGGGCGCCGTCGCGCAGCAGGCGCAGCGCGATGTACATGCCGATCTTGGCGCGGCCGCCGGTGAGCAGGGCGCGGCGGCCGGTGAGGTCGGTGCCGGCGTCGCGTTTGGCGTGGCTGGTGGCGGCGCAGTCGGGGCAGAGTTGGTGGTAGAAGGCGTCGACGCGGGTGTAGCGCTGCTTGCAGATGTAGCAGGGCCGCGGGCGCAGTAGTTCGCCGGCGCTGCCGTCGTTGGTGCTGGAGCTGATGGGGATGCCGGCGGTTTCGTCGTCGATGCGGTTGGGTGATCCGGTGGCGGTGGCGGCGACGACCGCGCGGTCGTTGGCCTGTACGGCGTCGCGGGCTTCGAGGCGTTTGCGCCGTTTGAGTTGTTTGAACATGTGGCCGACCGCGCGCTGGACGGTGAGGGAGTCCGGATCGTCCTTGTCGAGCTGTCCGGCGCGTTCGATGACGCGCAGGCAGATGGCCAACTCTTCGGGATCGATGGTCGAGGAGTCGGTCGGGTACGCCGGGGTGCTGTGCTCGGCCATCGGAAAGCGGGGTGATCCTTCGTGCGGGGGCAGTTGACCGAGTCATTCTCTCATTGCGTTGCCCCGGTGTTTGCCGCCCCCGTCCGCGGGCCGGGGTGGTCCGGCTATTCGGCGGCGGCGCCGACGGGTTGGAGTTGGCTCGCGTCGTGGTCGCGGCCGAGTTGGCGAGCGCGGTCGGTGAGCAGGGTGAGGAGTCCGTCCGGGATTTCGGTGCGGACCTGAATCAGGGCCTGCCACACCGTATCCGGGGTGTCGGTGGTGAGGGCGGCGAGGAATTCCTCGCGGTCGTCCATGCCATCGATGAGTGCGAGGACGCGGGCGCGGCCGCTGTGCTCCTGGGTGAGGGCGATGTCGACGAGGGTGTGGATGTTGTCGCTGCGGGAGGCGGCGAGTACTGCGGCGAGGAGTTGTTCGCGGGTGAGGTCACCGACGCAGTCGGCGAGGGTGGGTTTGGCGGTGTCGGGGAGTGCGTCGACGAGGGGGAGTGCTTGCGCCCAGAGGTCGTGGTCGGCGGTGGCGGTGATGACGGCGCGCAGTACGTCGGGTTCGTTCATGACGGGTAGTGCGGCCATGCGCCGGCGGTTGTCGGCGGTGAGGGCGAGTGCGACGGGGATCATGGCTTCCCAGAGTCCGCTGAGGTGGGCGTCGCGGATGAGGTCTTCGAGGTGGGCGTCGTCCTGGTCGCCGAGGCGGGTGGCGATGAAGGTGAGTTGTGCGGCGGGCAGGTGGGCGGCCAGGGGTAGCAGGTTGGTCCATTGGCCGCCGTCGAGTGCGCTGTCCATGATGGCGGCGAGGACGGTTTCGTCGTGGACGGGTGGTCGTTCGGCGAACAGGCGCAGGCTGTGGTGGCTCATGGCGCTGGTGATGGGTAGCAGGGTGGTCCAGGCGTCGAGTTCGGCGACGGCGGTGATGAGGGTGTCGAGGACGTCGCCGCCGAGGCCGGCGGCGGTGTCGCCGATCCAGGCGCGGTTGTGGGGTGCGATGGAGTCGAGCAGGTCGATGCCTTCGGCCCACATGTGTTGTTCGGCGGCGGCGCGGATGACGCCGGGGACGCGGTCGGCGACGATGTGCAGGACCTTGTCGATGGCGGATTTGTCTTCGAGCAGGAAGGCGATGCGCAGCAGGTCGGTGTCGCTCATGACGGGTGCGGCGGCGCGCAGGGCGGGTTCGGGGACGACGTGTACGAAGCGGCCCATGGTGATGTGGTCGCCGCGGGAAAGTAGTTCGCGCGCAACGTCGGTGATCATGCGGGGTGGGACGGCGGCGATGATGGCGGCGGTGCGGCGCGGGTCGAGTCCGGTGGCGCATTCGGCGAGGAAGGGCCCGGACAGGGATTTGGCGATGTCGACGGCGCGGGAGGGTTCGACGGCGCTGGCGACGGCGGCGCAGAGGATGGGTCCGAAGGCGCGTTCGGCGATCTTGGCGCTGATGGCGACGGGCACGATCTTGCTGGCGGTGGCGATGGCGCGCAGGCGTTTGGTGTCGCGGTCGAAGAGCCGGTCGGTGACGCGTTCGCGGTATTCACGGATGGCGGCGGGTGGCAGGTCGACGAGGAAGTCGAGTTCGGTGGGGTCGGTAACGCCGAGCAGGCGTGCGAGTTTGGTGGTTTCGGCGACGGCTACCAGGTGTTCGCTCACAGTCCGAGGGCTTTCTTGACGGCCGGGCGCATGAGGCGCGGGACGAAGTCGAGGGAGGTGGACAGGGCGGCGTCGAGGGTGTCGCGCCGGCGGTCCATGGCGTCGGTGAGGAGCCGGTCGAGTTCGGTGAGGTCGGCGTCGGTGAGCTGCGCGAAGGCGTCGGGCAGGGGTGCGCGCAGGGTGGTGCTGAGCTGACTGGCTGCGTCTGACATCGGTGTCTTTCCGGTTGATCGTACTGCCGGTACGGGTTCCGATACTGGCAGTACGTTTGGTGCGAAAGCAATGTGCTTCTGATGCGCCGGGCTGTGGTATCTGTCACTTGACGTGCCGGTAACCAAGCGGTTTGTGCGCGCTGGTGAGGGCAATCCAGCGCGTACCGGCGGTACGTGTATGCTTCGCCCGTGGCTCGTAGCAGTGCCGGGTCTGCCCCGCGGACAGTGACCCGCGACGACATCGTGGATGCGGCGATCCGGGTGATCGATCGCGACGGCCCCCGACCCAGCATGGACGACATCGCCCGCGAGGCGAACATCACCAAACCCCGGCTGTATCGGCAGTTCGCCGACAAGGGGGATCTGTTCACCGAGATCGCGACACGCATGTCGCGGCAGGCCTTCTCGGCCACCGGTAGCGATATGACGCTGATGTTGCAGCCGCCGCGCGCCGCGTTGCGCCGGGTGTTCACCGACTACGCGCAGGGAATCCTGGAGCACCCGAACGTCTTTCGCTTCCTGGGGCAAGGGCAGGTGGTGCAGCAGTCGGGTTCGGGTGTGCTGCAACTGGATCTGGGCCGCCAGGCCGCGGCGCGATTGAGCAAGATGGCGCGCTCGGTGGCCGAGGCGGTGCCGCTGGAGACCTCGGGGCTGGACTATCTCTCGCGCGCGCTGATCGGGCTGCTGGTCTCGATCACCGATCTGTGGCTCAGCGACTCCGATACGCCGAGCACCGAGCAGACCGCGGAGTTCATCGATCAGGCCACCGAGCTGGCGTGGGGGCTGATCGACGGGTATCTGCGCCGCCAGCACGTCGAGGCCGATCCGGACACGCCGATCTTCACTACGCTCGCCGAGGTCAATCAGGCCCGGTCCAGCGGCCTGTGACGCCTTGTTGACAGCGCGCCAATAGCCGTGCACCCTTGTGGGCAAGACGCGCAGGACCGGCAACGGCGCCGCGCGTGGGCACGACGTGAGGGATTGACGATGGCACGCCCCGCATGGAGCGACGACGAGGTCGAGGCGGTACGAGGACTGGCGAGCACCTTCTTCGAGAAGGAGGTGATCCCGCACGAGGAGAAGTTCATCGCCCAGGGCCATCCCGACCGCGCCCTGTACAACCGGGCCGGCGAACTCGGCCTGCTGTGCGCGGCGATCCCGGCCGAATACGGTGGCGGCGGCGGCACATTCGCCCACGAGGCCGCGATCATCGAAGCCCAGGCGCACCTCGGTGACGGGTCACTGGGCATGTCGGTGCACTCCTCGATCATCGCGCCCTACATCCGCGAATTCGGTTCCGAGGAACTGAAACAGCGCGTACTGCCCAAGGCCGCCAGCGGTGAGATGGTGCTGTCCATCGGCATGACCGAGCCCGGCACGGGCTCGGATCTGCAGAACATCAAGACCCGCGCGGTGCGAGAAGGCGACGAGTACGTCATCACCGGGTCGAAGATCTTCATCTCCAACGGCTGGCTGTGCGACGGCATCATTCTCGCCTGCAAGACCGACGCGAGCCTGGGCGCGGCCGGTGTCTCGCTCATCTTCGCCGAGGTCGGCGACGACGTCGAAGGGTTCAAGCGCGGCCGCATCCTGTCCAAGATCGGCGGCAAGGCCCAGGACACCGCGGAACTGTTCTTCGACGGCCTGCGGGTGCCCGCCTCGAACCTGCTGGGCACGGCCGAGGGCCAGGGCTTCTATCAGATGATGCAGATGCTCGCCCAGGAACGCCTGGTCACCGCGATCCTGGCGGTGGCGATGATGGAGAAGGCCGTCGAGCTGACCGTCGACTACACCAAGGGCCGCGAAGCGTTCGGCAAGCCGCTGTTCGCGATGCAGAACACCCGATTCGAGCTGGCCGAGTGCGCGACCATCGCGACGGTGAGCCGGGTATTCCTGGACGATTGCATCAGCAAGCACCTGCGCGGGGAGCTCGATATCCCCACCGCGGCCATGTCGAAATACTGGTTGACCGACCAACTCGGTATCGTGGTGGATCGCTGCCTGCAGTTCTTCGGTGGCTATGGCTACATGACCGAATACCCGATTTCCCAGTTGTACACCGGCGCCCGGGTTCTGCGGATCCTCGCGGGCGCCAACGAGGTGATGAAGGACCTCATTGCCCGCTCACTCTGACATGACGATCGAGCCGGCCGCCGGCGACGACACCCCGTCGCGCCGCCGCCGGCTCGAACCGGACGAACGCCGCGCGCAGATCTTGTCCTGCGCCATCGACATGTTCGGCGAACGTCCCTACGCGGCCGTGTCCACCGCCGAGCTCGCACAGCGGGCCGGGGTGGCGCGCGGCCTGATCAACCACTACTTCGGCAATAAACGCGACCTGTACCTGGCGGTCGTGCGCCGCATGGTGACCCTGCCGCGCCCCGACCACATGCGCGCGCCCACCGGCACCCTGCCCGAACGCGTGGACGGCAGCGTGAACTGGCTGCTGGACACCATCGGCGAGCACGGCACCACCTGGGTGAAGGTCACCGGTCTGGAAGGCATCGGCGACGACCCACAGGTGCAGCGCATCCTCGACGAGGCCGACAATGCCGCCGCCGAGCGCGTGGTGGCGATGATGGGCCTGTCGGACTCGCTGCACAGTGCCGAATTACGGGCTCTGGTGCGGTGTTACGGCGGACTGGTGAAAGCCGCGGGCCGGGAATGGATCGTGCGCAAGTCCCTGACCCGCGCCCAGGTGCACGGCCTGCTCACCGATTCCTTGCTCACCCTCATCGGCGATACGTTCCCGAAGATCAACGACCCGAACTGAACCCGAGCGGGCCGCAACGCCCGCGACGGGTCCCTCGGCGGTCATACGGTGGCGGTGGTTTCCACCGCCCAGTCGACGCCTTCGGTGGTGAGGTAGTCGAGGAAGTCGGCGGGGTCGAAAGCCTGTGCGGGGGTGAGGGCTCCGGCCGGGGCGGCGCCGGTGGCCAGGCGGCGGGCGGCTTCCACCGCGATGACGGCGGTGTGGCGGTAGCCGTCGATGCCGGTGACCCAGCCGCGGGCGCGGGTGCCGTCGGCGGCGGTGGCCTCGGCGAGCATGAGCCAGCGGGAGGCGTTGCGGGCGTCGAGGTCCGGGACTTCGGGGATGGAATCGACCACCTCGGGGGTCAGGGCCGCGAACAGGTCGCCGGCTTCGGCGCGCATGGCATTGCGCACGCGGCGCGCGGTCACATGGCGGGGGATGGTGGCGATGCCGGGCAGGGCGAAGGCGCTGACCGGGATCGGGGTGGTCTCGCCGGGCGGGGTGAGGGGTGCGAGGGGTGCGCCGTGGCCGAGATGCCAGGCGCCGTCGCTGAATTCCAGGGCCGGGCTGTCCAGGATCGCCGCCATGGATCGTGCCGTGCCGCGAGAAGCGCCGCCCGCGACGGGGATCCGCAGGTCGGCGATGAGGAAATCCTCGACCGGGGCACCGAGGCGCGCGGCGGTCAGGGCGGCGATCAGGTCACCGGGTCCGCCGTCATCGGCCATGGCGGGCACGATCGTGATGCCCGCCTGTTGTGCGGCGCCGCCGAAGGTTTCGAGGACGCGGTGAATGTAGCCCTGTTCGCCGGCGGTGTCGACATAGTGCACGCGCGCGGCCAGCGCGGCGCGGATCACCGGTTCACCCCACAGGGTGAACGGGCCGGCGGTATTGAGCACGGCGTCGCAGTCGGCGAATGCCGCTGTCAGAGCATCGATATCGTCCAGGGTCGCGACGCGGATCTCCGGGTCGGGGAGTCCGGCGGCCTCGGCGGTGCGCGCCAGCCGGTCGGCATTGCGCCCGACCAGAACCGGGACGAATCCGCGCCGGTGCGCCTGGGCGATGGCCAGGGAGCCGGTGAATCCGCTGGCCCCGAAGACGGCAATTCTCATGGTCGGCAACTCCATTGCTGGTGGGGGTGGAGCCGGGAAGCGGCCCGCACACCACGCTATGGACTGCGCGCAGGACGATAAATGCTCGATACTCCGGTGCAGATGTCCGATCGTCCGACGGCAGCGCATCGCTGGGTACGGTGAATGGATGGATCTGCTCAGTGATGCCGTCGCTGCCATGCGCACCGGCACCCCGCATTCCAATCGCAGCGAGAACCGTGCCCCCTGGCAGCAGTCGTTCCCGGCGCAGCAGGGTGCGGGATTCCATGTGGTGCTCCAGGGTTCGTGCTGGCTCATCCCGAGCGCGGGCGACCCGATCCGGTTGCTGGCCGGCGATGTCGCCTTCCTGCCGCGCGAACGCGGTCACACCATCGGCGACAGCCCGCACCCCGATCATCGCGACAGCACGGCGGGCACGGCCGTGATGTTGTGCGGGGCATACCTTCTCGATCAGAGTCGCGCGCATCCGCTGCTGGCCGAACTGCCCGATGTCATCCATCTTCCGGCGCGCGTCGGGCACCACACCCCGCTGCGCGGCGCCATCGAGCTGCTCGGCCACGAACTCGACACCGACCATGATTCCGGCGCCATCGCGCCACTGCTCGAGGTCCTGCTGCTCTACATGCTGCGCGCCTGGTACGACGACCATCCCGCCGACACCGGCTGGTCGGCCGCCCTGTACGACCCGGCCATCCATGCGGCCCTGACCGCGGTGCACCGCGCGCCGGGCGCGCCGTGGACGGTGAAAGCCCTTGCCGCACAAGCGGGTCTGTCGCGCTCGGTGTTCGCGCAGCGTTTCACCGCGACGCTCGGTATCGCGCCGCAGTCCTATCTCACCTGGTGGCGGATGACCCTGGCCGCGCGCATGCTCCGCGATACCGACGCACTGCTGCGGGTGATCGCCGAGAAATCCGGTTACACCTCCGAATACGCCTTCGCGAAGGCGTTCAAGCGCGAATTCGGTGTCGCTCCGGGTCGTTTCCGGGCCGCGGACCCTGTGCAGGTATCGCTGATCCGCGCCACCGCATGATCCGGGCTGGCCGGGAATGCGGGTCGATCGCGGTGTGTTGGCGCTCGATATGGCAAAGGATGGCTTGGGACGCCTCGGCGTATGGATCCACTACGCATCACTGACCCCGCAACTGCTGGGGGAGGTGGAAGAACTCGGCTACGGGACGGTCTGGCTGGGTGGTTCACCGCCGCCGGACTGGGACGGCCTGGAGGCCCCGCTGGCCGCGACGAACTCCATCGTCGTCGGCACCAGCATCGTGAATGTGTGGGCAACCCCGCCCGAGCAGGCCGTGCAGGGCTTCCACCGATTCGAGGACAAGTTCCCCGGCCGCTACTTCCTGGGCATCGGCGCCGGTCACCGCGAACACACCGGCACCTACGCCAAACCCTATGACGCCCTGGCCGCCTACCTCGACGTCCTCGAAGCCGGTGGCGTACCGCGCGAGCGCCGCGGCCTGGCCGCCCTGGGCCCGCGGGTCGCGACGCTCGCCGCCACCCGCAGCGCCGGCGCGCTGCCCTACCTGACGGTCCCCGAGCACACCGCGAGCCTGCGCGAACTGCTCGGTCCCGACGCGCTCATCGTCACCGAGCACAAGGCCGTCCTCGACGAGGACACCGAGCGCGCCCGCGCCACCGCCCGCGCCCGCGTCGGCTTCTACCTGGGCCTGTCCAACTATGTGAGCAACCTGCGCCGCTTCGGCTTCACCGACGAGGACCTGACCGAGCCCGGCAGTGACCGTTTCGTCGACGCCGTGGTCGCCCACGGCAGCCCCGAACAGGTTGCCGACGGCCTCACCGCGCATCTGCGCGCGGGCGCGGATCAGGTCGCCGTGCAGGTCCTCGCCGAGAACCCGCTGCCCGCACTGCGCACGCTGGCTCCGCTGCTGGCCGCGCGCGCGAACTGACTTCCCGTGGTGCCCGGAACTCACCGGGCACCACGCCACGCCTCCTGGGCGACCCGCCGGTAATGCACCTCGGCTCGTTCGGCCGCTCCGATGCGGCGCGCGCGCAACATCTTCTCCGACAGGTGGCGTGCGTTGCTGAGTCGTTCGTGGATGCGCATGATGGGCCTTCTTTCCTTCTTGCCGGGCACCCGGTCGGCGCCTCCTATCAGGTAAGACGGCACAGCGCAGGGAAATTCAGCGCTCAGGACACGAATTGGTGGCTGCTGCGCACGCGGCCGTCCTCGGCGAAGGTGAGCACATCCAGCCCGCCCCCGACCACGCTGCCGTCACTGCGTGAACGCATCACCCAGGTCAACGCCACCGTCGCACCGGCGTGGCGGACCGGCTCACCGTCGCGTTCGAAGGCGAATTCTCCTGCGGCGATGAACCTTTCATAGGCTCGGGTCACCCGCGCGAAAAGCGCCGTGTGCCCGCGGATCTCGACCTCGGGCCACGGCATCCCGAACTCGTCGGCGTTATCGCGCATGGCCTGTGGTGGCCGGACCAGGGTCTGATATCCGTTCTCGGCCCACACGGCCCGGATCAACCGCCGCCGCTCCTCGGCGTCGGGTTCGTTCCACTGCGCGACCCACTGGTCGATCAACTGCTTCAACTCGATGTCATCAGGTTCATAAGTCACCTGCACCAGCGTGGTCACTCGGCGCCGCAGTGGCGATTCCCTGCAGGGAATGACCCGCACGCACCGCATCGGCGCGGTCGCCTCACTACCGTGGACCCCATGACGGTGCCCGGTGGGCGACTCGACATCGAATGGGACTCCGGCAGCGCCGCCGGTGACGCGGTCGTCGACCTGCCCGCCGGCGCCCGGCTGTCACTGATGATCGCCCGCGGCAACACCGACGTGCTGGCCGCAGTCGCACCCGACGCCCTCGACTCGCTGCTGCTGTTCGACACCCCGGTCAGTGCGCCCGACGTGGCCACCATCGCACAGCTCACCGGCCTGAGCGCGCTGATGTTGTTCGACACCGGTATCGGCGCCGACGCTATCGCGCAGCTGTCACAGCTGACCGGATTGCAGCAGTTGAGCATCGAGTCCATGAATCCCGACGGGGGCACACCACCGGATGCCGCCGTGGGCGCCGAGGCGTCGGAGGCGATCACCACGGTGCTGCAGGCCGAGCGCCGCGCTCGCGACCGGGTCAGCGCCTACCTCACCGTCCGCATCGGCGACGGCTACCACCTCTACGCGCCCGACGCCGCGGCCGAACAACCCCTAACGATCAGCACCGATACCGAAAGTGGCTGGGAAATAACGAAAGTCGTGGCCCCGGCCACCAGCGACGGCCACCTCACCGGCACCACCTTGCTGGCAATCGAGCTCACCGGCACCGCAAACGCACTGACCCTGCACCTGCGCGCCCAAGCCTGCCGTCCCGACAGCTGCCTGCCCCCGACCACGCTGCACGCTCACACCGAGGTTCACGCCGCACACTGACACGCCCCGCCGCACGCTGAAAGGTCGCCGAGCGGGAACTGGTGGTGGAGGGCTCTCGACGTTTGCCGCGATCAGTTCCCTCTCGCGTGTGCGTAGCCTGGGTGAGACTTCTGCGATGAGGGGGCGTGTTGCACGACTACGGCAGTTTTCCGACACTACCGTTACCGATCCAGCATGCGACGCCACGCGCTAGCGTGCCGGTCAAGTTCAAAGGTGTTGCGGCAGAACAGGGATCGCAGGCCGTCGGATTGGCTCGGGCGAGCCGGGCGGTGGCGCTGGCCGGGGTGACCAGCCGCCTCACCGGGCTCGCCAGGACACTGGTCGTGGCCGCGGTACTGGGGGCCGGTGCGGTGGGGGATGCCTACAACGGGGCGAACAATCTGCCGAACATGGTCTACGAGCTGCTGTTGGGTGGTGTGCTGGCCAGTGCGGTGGTGCCCGTGCTGACGCGGGCACGACGGCGCGGACGCAAGAACTCTCGTGAATTCACCCAGCGGGTGATGATCGCGACACTGCTGGCACTGGCCGTGATCACCGTGGCGACCGTGGTGTGCGCGCCGTGGATCGTGCGGGTGTTCGTCGCCGATTCCGGGGAGCGCCATCTTGCGACGTGGCTGGCGTATCTGCTGCTGCCGCAGATCTTCTTCTACGGGGTGAGCGTCGTGGCAGGGGCGGTGCTCAATGTGCGCGACAGTTTCGCCGCGGCCGCATGGGCGCCGGTGCTCAACAATGTGATCGTGCTGGCCACGTGTGCGGTGTTCCTCGCGCTGCCGGGGCCGGTGACGCTCACGCCCACCTCGATGACGTTCGCGCAGATCCTCACCCTCGGTGTGGGCACCACCGCCGGCATCGCGGGTCAGGCGGTGTGGGTGGTGGCGGCATTGCGGCACCACGGTTTCGAATGGAGCTGGCGGGCACGACCCGTGCCGTATACGTGGCGGCCGGTGCGGGCGGGGCTGCCGATTCTGGGCTGGCTGGTGGTGTATGCCGCGATCAGTCAGATCGGGGTGGCGGTGACGATGCGGGTGGCCTTCGACCACGGCGGCGTCTCCATTTCCGGGTACGCCGAACTGCTGTTCCAGGTTCCCTACGGCATTCTCGCCGCCTCGGTGCTGACGGTGCTCATGCCGCGCATCTCCCGGGCCGCCGCGGCCGGTGACGATGCGGCCGTACTCGCCGACCTCTCGCGCGGGGCCCGCTACCTGTCCGCCGCGCTGATCCCGGTGGCCATGGCCATGACGCTGCTGGCGCCCGGCATGACCGCGCTGCTGTTCACCGGTCGCGTCGATCCCGCGGCCGCGCACCTGATCGGGCTCGCGGTCGCCTGCTCGTCGTTCGGGTTGGCGCCCTTCGCGCTGGTCATGCTGCAGATGCGAGTGTTCTACGCCCACAACGACACTCGCACACCCACGCTCATCAATGTCGTCATGGTCGCGGTCAAGGTCGCCACCCTGGTGATTGCGGCGGCGACCCTGCCCACGCACGCGGTCATCGTGATGCTCAGCGTCGCAGGCTCACTGGCCTACACCGTCGGCGCGCTCACCGGTCACCTGCTGCTGCGCCGCCGCCACGGCCTGCTCGGCTTCGCCGCGGTCGCCGCCTCCGCACATCGGGTGCTGTGGGCGACCGCCATCGCCGGCGCGTGCGCGCTGACCGCGATCGTGGCCACGCACGCCACGATCGCCGCCCCCACCCTCGACCGGTCCACGGCGCTGCTCGCCGGTGCGGCCACCGGCACCGTGGTCTTCCTGCTCGCCGCAAAACTCATCGGCATCCCCGAAATCCGCACGGCCCGAACGCTACTGCGGCGTTGACGCCGCGGGTAGGTGCCCGATGCCGGCGTAGCCGTCGAACGCACGGACCTCGACGACATCGCCCGGATCGGGCCGCCACTGCGACAGATACACCAGGCCGGGATCCACGAGGTCGAAACCGTCGAGCAGTGCGGCGATCTCGGCGCGTGAACGCAGCACCATCGGGGTGGGTGTGCGCCGATACAGCTCCAGCGTGGCGCTCATCTGCTCGGGCGGGCCCTCATTGCCGGCGTGCGACAACACCAGGTAGCTGCCCGGCGCCATCGCCGCACGCAGCCGCGCCAGCGTATCGGCCGGGTGCACCGCATCGGGCATGAAATGCAGCAACGCCACCGCCAATACCGCGACCGGCCGGTCGAAGTCGATGAGTGCGGTGACCTCCGGGTCGGCGAGCACGGCGTCGATGGCACTGAAATCGCCGCGCACCGCGGTCGCGGCGGGAGTATCGGCGAGCATGCGCCGGCTCATCGCGATCGCGACCGGGTCGATGTCCACGTAGACGACGTGCGCGTCCGGATTGTGGGTGTGCACGACCTCGTGCACATTGCCGACCGTGGGAATCCCCGAACCCAGGTCCAGGAACTGGGTGATCCCGGCCTCGGTGACCAGATGCGTGACCGCGCGCCGCAGGAACGCCCGGTTGGCGCGGCCACTGCGCGGCACATCCGGTGCGAGCGCGGTGATCTGCTGCGCGAGGCGCCGGTCGCTGTCGAGGTGATGAACCCCGCCGAGAATATAGTCGTAAACACGTGCACTGCTGGGAATTTCGGGGTCGATATCATCGGGTGCCCAATCCGGCAACGGCATGGCGGTCAGCCTCTCTGTTCAGGGTCGAGATGCAGGGCGAGCGCGCCCTCGCGAAGATCGTGCCGGCGCAGCACCCAGCGCCCCTTGCCGTCGGCTTTGGCGCGG
The DNA here is from genome assembly GCF_044750615.1 of Nocardia sp. NPDC088792. NCBI lineage: Bacteria > Bacillati > Actinomycetota > Actinomycetes > Mycobacteriales > Nocardiaceae > Nocardia > Nocardia sp. NPDC088792. Next base: position 1,013,774 of record NZ_JBIVKC010000003.1, on the reverse strand, counting down.
AACAGGGCCGTATCGGCGGCGTCGAGCAGTATTTCCGCCTCCGCACCGGCCACCGGCGCGACCAGCGCGCCGATACTGGCCGAGACCTGAACGCTGGTCTCGCCCAAAAGAATCGGGTCGGCCAGCGCCGCGAGCAGCCCCGCCGCGACGGCGGTCACGCGGTCGGCGTCGGCGGCCGGGATCAGGGCGACGAATTCGTCCCCGCCGATCCGCGCGAGCAGCGGCCGATGCTCGCGCACCCCCTCGCGCAACCGGATCGCGACCGCGGTGAGCAACCGATCCCCGACACCGTGCCCGTAGCGGTCATTGACGTGCTTGAAGCCATCCAGATCGAGAAAACACAACCCCACCTGATCCTCGCCGCCCGCATGCGCGATCAACGTGTCGAGCTGCTCGACCAGATACCGCCGATTCGGCAGCCCCGTGAGCAGATCGTGACGGGCCTGACGATGCAGCTCGTCCTGCATCCGGTGCCGCTCGGTGACATCCTCACCCACCGCGAGCAGATAATCATGCTGCCCGCCACCACCTTTGACGAAAGTGATAGCGAAAGACGCCCACCGGCAATGCCCATCGGTGCGCTGAATCCGCAACTGTAACTTCGCGGTACCCTGCCCGGCCGGCACCAGCTTCTCATAGATCACCGCCCGCATCTCGGCGCGATCATCGGGATGGGTGAAGTCGTACACCGACGCCCCGCGCAGCCGCTGCACCGGCACCCCGATCATCTCGGCCAGCCCGCGATTGGCATCCACCAACCGCCCCTCGGTGTCCCCGACCGCGATGGCGACCGCCGCATTGTCGAACACCACCCGGAACCGCTGCTCCGCGGCGCGACGCGCCTCATCCATCCCCTGCTCGAGCGACAGCCGCCCCCGATGCTGCACCTCATGCAACGCCGCCCCATAGCCGCGCCCGAAACACGCCAGCACCACCGCCATCCGCTGCGACACATCAGGCCGATGACAGAACTGCGCGAGTGCGGTCAGCGCCTGCGCCGACACCGGCAGCACCTCGGGATCGGTCAGCTTCGCCTCCACCAATACCCGCCCCGCTGCCGCCGCCCCCGCGGAATCGACCGGATCCCGATCCAGCGCCGCCGCGAGATTGCCGAGCACCCCCGCCAGCAGTCGCTGCGCCGCCCGCGCGGGCATCGGCACATAACAGGTCTGGGCCAATGCCCGCCACCAGCCGTACGCCACTTCGCCGCGCTCGTGTTCCTCCACGACGCCCCCTCACGCTCTGCCCCGCCCGGACAACCCCTCTCCGCGCGGCCTCGAATACGCGGGTGATCCTAACAACGTCGGATTGACCCCGTGCACAACAGTTTTCGAACCACCCACCCGAAGCGCAGTGCCGGGGTCGCTAGCCGGTTGCACAGACTGCGGTGTCGAAGGCCTTGTGCACGACGGCATCCACCATGGCGTCTCTCACCGCGCCGACCGTGTGGAAGAAGTCATGGTCAGGACGCTCATGCGCGCACCGCCCGGCGCGCATCACCCGAACCGCTATCGCACGGTCATTCCCGCGGCGTAGCGCGGATCCGGGAGAACCCTGTGCCCGCCTGCACGGAACCTTCACAAACTCTGCACCATTCGACGCGAACCGGCGGGTGCGCGGGTCGTAATGTCAGGGCATGAGAGTCGGTGGTGCGATCCGGGCGCGATGGCGCCGGCGCACGCGATGGCAGCGAATGTCGATCGCATCGGTATTGGTGCTGTGTTTGCTCGCGACCCCTGTGGCTGCCATGGCGGCGGCCCTGCGACTGGAAGGCTCCGGGCAGGTGTCCGCGCAGGCGCGGACCCGCGGGCGCGATGCGTACTGGCTCGGGCATGCCTGGGTCGACGGCCGCAAGACCGACGCCGACGTCGCCGGGCTCGCAACAGCCTTGGCCGGCAGCGGAATCAAGGACCTGTTCGTGCACACCGGCCCCCTCTCCGATGACGGCACCCTGCCCGCAGCCCTGCACCCGCAAGCGAGCTGGTTCACCGCCGCCGTGCACCGGCTACTGCCCGGCGTGCGGGTACAGGCATGGCTCGGCGATTTCGTCGCACCCGAACACGACGCACTGCACCTCGAGGATCCCGCCGTCCGCGATCGCGTCCTCGATTCGGTGAATCAGGTCCTGGATCTCGGATTCGACGGCGTCCACTACGATCTGGAACCCGTGCGCTCCGGCTCGCCCGCCTACCTGACCCTGCTGGACCGCACCCGCTCCCTCACCACCACCCGCCACGCCCTGCTGTCGGTCTCGGCGCCCCAGGTCGACCCCCTGCCCGGCCTGCACTCCCTCGGCATCGCCCTCGTCGGGCACGGAAAGTTCTGGTCCCAAGCCTATTTCGGCGAGGTGGCCCGCCGCGTCGACCAGATCGCCGTCATGTCCTACGACACCTCCATGCCCACCCGCCCCCTCTACACCGGCTACGTCGCCCAGCAAACCACCCTCGCCCTCCAGGTCACCCCCCAATCGGTCGACGTCCTCATGGGTGTCCCGGTCTTCTGGGCCGAGGACTACGGCCACCACGGCGACGCCGAAACCGTCGCCGCCGCCGTCCGCGGCATCCGACTCGGCCTGGCCCGCACCGCCCCCCACCGCGAAAGCTTCGGCGTCGCACTCTATGTCGACTTCACCGCCACCCCACAAGACCTCGACACCTACCGCCACGACTGGTGCCCACCCGGCGGCCCCTACAACGGTTGAAAACCGCGAGCCGTGACAGGCCCATGCCGACTTGCCCGCGACCAGGTCGGTCTACAACCATGCGGGACATGCGTGTTCGATTGCAGTACGAGATATTGCTCGGGGCGGCGGCGACCTGGCTGGTCGGTGTGGTGCTGTCGGTGTGGAGCGTTGCACACCTCGATCCGCACGCGGTCGGTCCGGCCAAGGGCGCGATGGTTTGCCTGGGGTGGGTGTTGCCGGTCGGGCTGATCGCAGCATGGGCCGCGGTCGCGGCGGGGGTACGGGCGACCGCTCGGGTGCGGTGGGCGGCGACGGCCACTGGACTGGTGGCGTTGGCTGCCGCGGCGACTCCGCCGCTGGCGGCACATGCGGTGTTGCACGCCGACAAGTATCGGGATTGGGCGGTGCCCGCCCACGCATGGTTCGGATCGCCGGACCAGCTCCCGGTGCCGCATTCGGTGGGATACGTGGTGCTGTGCGCCGCGCAGGCCCCGCTACTGCTGGTGGCGTTGATCCAGACGGCGGTGACAGCACGGGTACTGCTCACCGGTGTCCGATCGGCGCCGGTGACCAGGCGGCGGATGGTGAGCGGGGTAGCGCTTCTGATGGTGGGGGCTGCGGTCGCGGCCGGGGTGATGGTCGCGGTGCGACCGGTCGGAGCGCTCACCGAGATTCGGACCGCCGCCGCACGCAATCTCCCGATCGACACCGTGCCACGGCTCGATATCGCGCGGACCCAGCGGTGGCACGGTCCGAAATTGTCAGGGGCACAGTCGGATCCGGCCGGCGTGCACGGATGGATCGAGTCCGGCGACCGCGTGCGCGCCACGGCGACCCTGGCCGGGTTCGATCCGCTGACCGGAGCCCGGCGCTGGTCGATCATGCGGCCCGGCCTGGACCTGGGCGACGGCGGGGATCCCCGAGGGGCCGCGAATTACAGCGCCGATTTGGGCCTGGTGACGTGGGTGCGATGGCACGCCATGGATCCCGCCGTGATCGAAACCGTGGACACCGACACCGGCACCCCACTGCGCCGGATGGATGCCGGGCATATCGGCCAGAAATGGTTCGGCTACGCCGATCCCACCGGATCCGAGGTCTCGGCGTTCCTCCACGAGGATCTGCGCACCGGCAAGCTGTTGTGGAGTATCGACCCGGTGTCGTTGGGCTGTCCGGGCCGGGTCGGCGCACAGCTGGCTGCGATGGACGACGCGACGCTGTTCTCGTGTCCCACGACCGCGGGGACCGACGACCTGGGGGCGGATTACCTGGTCGGCGGACTCGACGAGCGAACCGGCAGCGTGCTGTGGAAACGCCGGATCCAGGGTAGCCGGTACGTCACCACCGACCTGCACGGCGACGCCGTCGTGGTTCAGCTGCAGGGTCTGCAGTCCCAACTCACGATCGATGCCCGCACCGGCACGGACCTGGGCACCGCACCCCTGTGCGACTTGAAAGATTCTCTGGCGGGCGGTAACTGCCTCACCAACGATCACGACGACACCATGATCCTGCGCGGTCCCGACGGGACGATCCGGTGGCGCCTATCGGGTTTCGGTGACGAGTGGCGGCGCCGAGTGCTTGCCACCGCCGATACCGTGCTGACGATCGTGACCACCGACGGGCCGGGAACCGGCCCGTGCTGGCTCGTCGCCTACGACCTGGCATCCGGAAAACGCACAGTGGTCGCAGGACCGCAGCCCCTGGCCGGGCAATCGCCGGTGATCACCATGCCCGTGCCCGACGCACCGCTGTACCCGCAATCCTGGGGCGTACTCATCGGCAGCGGCGACGAACTGGCCGTGATACCGGCCCGCTGACGGGCCTCGTCTCTGTGGTGGGCGGCGCTGTCGGACCGGAGTGTGTGAGGCGCGGCCGAGCGGCCCATCGCAGGTTCAGTCGGCGAGGGGTTCGGGGGAGTGGGTGAAGCGCAGGGTGACGAGTTGGAAGGGGCGCAGGTGCAGGCGAAGTCCGAGAGTGTGTGCGGCCGCGGTGGTTTCGGCGGGGAGGGGGCGCTCGAGGAGGTCGCAGACTTCGAAGCCGGTGGTGGGGAAGGCGGGGGTTATGAGGGCGGTGGCGCGGCCGCCGTGGGCCTCGTATACGCGCAGGATGACGTCGCCGCTGGCGTCGTCGGCGAGTTTGATTGCGCTGGTTACGACGGCGTCGTTGTCGATGGTGAAGAGCGGGGTGACGGGTTCGGCGACGGTGGGGCGGGGTGAGGTGAGGTTGATGCGGTAGCCCTCGCGGACGGCATCGGCGATGGTGGCGCCCGGGAGTAGGCGGTGGCGGAAGAGGTGGGCGCCGTGGTCGGTGTCGGGGTCGGGGAAACGTGGGGCGCGCAGTAGGGAGGCGCGCAGGGTGGTGGTGGTTCCACCGTCGGGGCGGACGGTGCGGGTGAGGTCGTGGCCGTAGGTGGAGTCGTTGACCAGGGCCACGGCCCAGCCGGGTTCGCCGAGGTGGATGAAGCGGTGGTTGCAGGCCTCGAACTTGGCGTATTCCCAGCTGGTATTGGTGTGGGTGGGGCGGTACAGGTGGCCGAACTGGGTTTCGGCGGCGTAGCGGTCGGCGTGAATGTCGAGGGGGAAGGCGAGTTTGAGGAATTTCTCGGTTTCGAACCAGTCGACAGCGGTGTCGATATCCAGGGCGCGGGCGCCCGGGCGCAGGGTCAGGGTCTGCTCGGCCTTGGAGGAGCCGAACGAGCGGCCCACCCGCACCACCGCCGAACCGGACGAATCCAGCTCCGCCACCACAGAATCCGCCTCGATCAAGTCCGTGACCCGGTTGCGGTAGAACAGGTCCACATCCCAGGCGTCCCAGGAGTTCGGCAGATCCGGGTGCAGTTGCAGCAGGTTCGCGACGGTATCCGGCGGCAGCGTCTCCCGCTCCTGCGTGAGGTCGAACACCGATACGATCAGCCCGCGCTCGTCGACCGCTACCCGCAAGACGTTGTTGGCGAGCACGAATCCGCCGCCGGCCCGCGGGGATACCGTGGCCGGGTCACCCACCGCCACCGGGGCCGCCGCACCGGCCGGCACCGAATCCTGCGCATGCGGCGCCGCATTGAAGACGTTCACACCGGCCCGCTCGCCGCCGAGCACCCATTGGGCTTGCTCGATCAGCGCCGTCAGCTCCTCGGCCACCGCAGCATAGGTTTGTTGCGCCTCCCGATGCACCCAGGCGATCGAGGAACCCGGCAGAATATCGTGGAACTGGTGCAGCAGCACCGTCTTCCACAACCGGTCCAGCGCCGCGTACGGATACTCGGCCTGCTTGCGCACCGCCGCGGTGGCCGCCCACAGCTCGGCCTCCCGCAACAGATGCTCACTGCGCCGATTGCCTTGCTTGGTGCGAGCCTGCGTGGTCAGCGTCGCACGATGCAACTCCAGATACAGTTCGCCCACCCACACCGGCGGATGCTCGTATTCGGCCTCGGCGCGGGCGAAGAAACCGGCGGGGGTGTCCCACACCACCTTCGGTGAACCCTCCAGATCGCGCATGCGCGCGGCCTTGGCGATCATCTCGCGGGTCGTGCCACCGCCGCCGTCGCCGAAACCGGTCGGCGCCAGCGAATGCGAGGCCCGCCCCTTCTCCTTGAAATTCCGTGCCGCATGCGCCATCTCGCTGCCCTGCATGGAACAGTTGTAGGTGTCGATCGGCGGGAAATGAGTGAAGATACGGGTGCCGTCGATACCCTCCCACAGGAAGGTGTGATGCGGGAACTGGTTGATCTGACTCCAGGAAATCTTCTGTGTCAGCAGCCATTGCGAGCCCGCGGCCTTGATGATCTGCGGCAGCCCGGCCGCGAAACCGAAGGTGTCGGGCAGCCAGGCCTCGCGGTTCTCCACCCCGAACTCGTCGAGGAAGAACCGTTTGCCGTGCACGAACTGCCGCGCCATCGCCTCCGATCCGGGCATATTGGTATCGGATTCCACCCACATGCCGCCCGCCGGCACGAACCGCCCCTGCGCGACAGCCTGTTTCACCCGCGCGTACACCTCGGGCCGATGCTGTTTGAGGAAATCGTATTGTGCCGCTTGCGACATCGTGTAGACGAACTCGGGTTCCTGCTCGAGCAGCGCGGTCATATTGGCCGCGGTGCGCGCCACCTTGCGGACCGTCTCGCGCAGCGGCCACAACCAGGCGGTGTCGATATGCGCGTGCCCGACCGCGTGGACGGTGTGCGCCGACGGAATCGCCGGCCGCGCCAGCACTCCGGTCAGGCAGGTGCGCGCCGCGGCGGCGGTGCCGTTCACATCCTGCAGGTCGACCGCGTCCAGGGCGCGTTCGATGGCGCGCACGATGTCATAGCGGCGCGCCGGATCCTCGGGCATCTCGTGCATGAGCTCACCGAGCACCTCGAGATCCTGCACCAGCCCCCACACCTGTTCGTCGAACACCGCCAGATCCATGCGGCCCAGCCGGTATCGCGGCGCGCTGCCCGCGGTGGCCTTCTCGCCCAGAGTGGTCGGTGCGAAGAACCCGATGGCCGGATTCGAGGCCGCCTCCACATGCAACAGCACCTGTTCACCGCCGACCGCCGGGTCCGCGATCCGCACCCACTGACTGCGCGGATGCAGTCCCTTCACCGGCGTCCCGTCCGCGCGGTACACCAGTCCCTCGCACTGGAATCCGGTCATGGTGGCGTCGAATCCGAGGTCGATGATCGCCTCGACCGTCCTGCCCGCCCACGCCGGCGGCACCGTGCCCGCCACGGTGAGCCAGGTGGTGCCCCACGCCGCCCCCCAGCGCGCACCGGGCTCCACGGGCGTGCGGGGTGCGGCGATCCCCTCCGCGACCGGCACCGGCTCGTCCGGGGCCACCCACATCGACGCCCGCAGCGGCACCGATTCCGGGTAGATCGCCGGCGCGATCCGCTCCGAGAGCACCCGGGCCAGGCGTACCTCGATCAACCGACGGTCATCGTGCATGGCGGTGTCTCCTCGAGCCGGTGACGTGATCGACCAACACGCCCATTCTGCGGCAACCACGACCTGTCGGGGCGGATCGATACGCTGCCGACATGGTCAGTCCGGAGTCGGCGGTGCGCCGCCTGATGCGCGAAACGGGAAAGTTGCTGCAGCCCTACGGGTTCGACAGCGCCGAAGCCAACGGCACCCGAGCCGAATCCGGCTGGACGCGAGTCGAGGACGCCGGAGTGGCGTCGGTGACGCGCACCCGCACCGTACGCAACTGGACCGGCGGGCAGCAGGAACTCCGGTTCGGGCTCGCCCTCGATGCCACCCCGCTCGCCTGGTGGGAGTACCGCAACTGGCGCAACACACAATTGGGCCTGGCGGCCCTGCCGCGCGAACAGGCCGAAGGACCCGGGCTGCTCGCAATGTCGGGGCTGCCATCGCACGCGAGCGAGCCGTGGTCGCTGCGCCTGGACCCACAGCAGCCCGGCCACGCCCTGCAAGCCGATATCGACGTCATTCGCGCCCAGCTGCCGCGGCGCGTGCACCTGTACGCGCGCCGCGCGCTACGCCTGCTGCAACCCGGCGTCTATCTCGATGAACTACTGGCACAACCGGATCCGGGCCTCGACACCTGGGTGGCGATCGTCGTGCTCCTCGGCGCCGACGGCCCGGGGAGCCAACTCGACCACGCGTGCGAACAATTGCGGTTATTCGGTGTACAACACGATGCCGCGTCCTACGCGGGCGACGTCATCGATTACGCCCACGGTCAGGCCGCGGCGGTTCATTAACTCGCCGGTTACGACCGCACGCCGTGGCGGTCACGAAATTCCCGAAACGACAATCGGAAACGGTCATATCTGGTACGCATGAATGAGCTGTTCAGCTGCTCCGAGAAAACCGATATGCATTCTCACCAGTCAGGTTCACTTGCACGGGAGAAGGAGCAATGAAAATCAATCGATTTACAGCAGCCGCCGTGCTCGCAATCGGTCTCACGGCGACCACGGTCGGCGTGGCGGGTGCGGAACCGCTCGATCTGACCCCGGAGCCGGGCCCGAGTGTCACCGCCCCGGTCGATGATCCGGACACCACCATGCATCAGTGCAACGCCATCATCGGCGCCCTGGCCGGCGGGCTCATCGGCGGTACGTTCAGCGCGCTACCCGGTGCGCTGATCGGTGCCGGCATCGGCGCCCTGATCGGATGGTCATTGCTCTACCCGCCGGGACCGCCGCTGGCCTGCTGGCAGCCACCGCCCCCGGCGCCGAACCCGTAGCCGCGCGAACCCTGCTGGAGGCGTCCTCGGTCACGCTCGCCCGAGGACGCACCAGCACGCCGCAACCCCGTTGCGCGAGCAGCGATCACCGCGACTCGCCGGAATCCTTCTTGCTCCCGGTGGCCTTGCGGGAAGGCTGCACCCGGGGCGGCTCGTTGGGCATCTTCGGATAGACCGGCGGCCAGGGCGCATCCATGAGCCCGGCGGCCAGATCCTTCTCCGACATCTCCAGCAGCACCTGAATGGACTGCGGGACCCGATCCGCCCACGGGTCACCGGCGGCGGCGACCCGCGCGGGCACGGTCGCGATGGTCAGCTCATCGGGCACGATCTCGGCCAGCTCGTCCCAGGCGATCGGCGTGGACACCTGCGCGCCCACCTTCGGGCGCACACACCAGGCGCCGAAAACCGTTTTGTGCGGCGCATTCTGGTTGAAGTCGAAGAACACACGCGACCCGCGCTCCTCCTTCCACCACTGCGCGGTGATGCGCTCGGGATGGCGGCGCTCGAGTTCACGCGCCAGCGCCACCGCCGCGGCACGCACCTGATAGCCGTCCCAGCGCGGTTCCAGCAGCGCATACAGGTGCAGCCCGCGCGAACCAGACGTCTTCACCCGCACATCGATACCCAGTTCGGTGCACAACTGCCGCGTCAGTACCGCGGCCTCGCGCAGTTCCTCGAATCCGATACCGGGGGAGGGATCCAGGTCCACCCGCAGCTCATCGGTCACCCCGGTGGGCGGCAGCAGCGCCCCGGCCGCGTCGTACACCGGCGGCGCCGAGATCGCCGGATCGCTGCCGGCATGGGTGGGCCAGACGTGAAAACCCAGGCAGCCCAGGTTCACCGCCCACAGGATGTGCGCCATATCGGCGGCGACCAGCGCCTCGCTGGTGGTGCCGTTGGGGGTGGAGACGACGGTGGTCTGCACCCAGTCCGGGGTGCCCTTGGGTACGCGCTTCTGGAACCATGATTTGCCCGCGGCGCCATCCGGGTAGCGTTCCAGCAGCAGCGGCCGGTCCTGGATGGTGTTCATGATCGAATCCGCAACGGCGAGATAGTAATTCGCCAGATCCAGTTTGGTTTCCCCGCGCTTGCTGAAATAGACCTTGCCGGGATTGGTGAGCGTGACGGTGTGCCCGTCGACCTCGAGATCCACCGCTTCGCTCATCGCCGCGCCTCGTCGAAGAGGGTGTCGAGCTCGGCCGGTGCGACCTCGTCGAGCTGGGCGTAGGTGCAGGATTCGGGCGTGCGGTCGGTGCGGAAGCGCACCAGCCGCCCGCCGTGGCGTAATCGCCCCGCCATCACATGCTCGTAGCGGACCTCGGCGACCAGTTCCGGGCGCAGCGGCTCCCACGAGAGGTCCTTGCCGCCGGTCCAGCGGCTCACCCCGCCGGGCATCTTGCCCTCGGCCTTGGCCTGTTCGGCGGCATCGGCCCAGCTGCGCCAGGGATGATTCTCGAGCGCGTTGTGCCGCAACGGTTCCAGTTCGGTGACCAGTTCGGCGCGGCGCGCCGCGGTGAAACTCGACGCCACCCCGACATGGTTGAGCCGCCCGTCGGCGTCGAACAGGCCCAGCAGCAGCGAGCCCACGCCCTGACCGTCCTTGTGCCAGCGGAACCCGGCGATCACGCAGTCGGCGGTGCGCTCGTGCTTGATCTTCAGCATCACCCGCTTGTCCTGCAGGTAGGGCAGATCCGCGGCCTTGGCCATCACCCCGTCGAAGCCCGCGCCCTCGAACCGGGTGAACCAGTCCTGCGCGGTATCGGGGTCATCGGTGATCGGGGTCAGGTGCAGGCGCGGAACGTCCTGGCTCAGCACCGTTTCCAGCACCCGCCGACGTTCGGAGAACGGCTGCTCGGTGAGATCGTCGTCGCCGAGCGCCAGCAGATCGAAGCCGACGAAGCTGGCCGGAGTCTCCACCGCCAGCTTGTTCACCCGCGAGGCGGCCGGATGCAGCCGCTGCTGCAGCGTGTCGAAGTCCAGGCCGTTCGCGGTGACCACCACGATCTCCCCGTCGAGCACACAGCGCGGCGGCAGCGCCTTGCCCAGTAGTTCCACCAGTTCGGGGAAGTACCGGGTCAAGGGCCTATCGTTGCGGGAACCCAGTTCGATCTCCGCGCCGTCGCGAAACACGATGCAGCGGAAGCCGTCCCATTTCGGTTCATAGCGCAGCCCCGGTTCGCGGGGCAGCTCCGACACCGATTTCGCCAGCATCGGTTTGATCGGTGGCATGACGGGCAGATCCATCGGACCTCCTCGGCTCGCGGTTGACCCGGGAACGATCCTAATCCGAACCGGTCAGTTTTCGATCCATCCGTGCTGATCCGCGAAGGTGGTGAGCCGATCCCGGATGGTCACGATCTCCCCGGCCGTCAATGCCGGGGAGGCATCGAGCAGCAGCTCGGTGATCAGCCGGCGATGCTCGGACGCACTGAGCAGACCGCCGGGGCGGTCACCACGCTCCTTACCTTTGTGCCGTGCCGGGGCGGGCTGTCCCGCCACCAAGGCCAGATTGATCGCCTTCGGACCCCGGTCACCCTCGGTCACATCGAATTCGAACACTCGCCCCTGCCGCAACTCGTCTTCGTCCAACCCGATGTCGTTGACATGCACGAACACATCCGGCCCGCCGTCCTCCGGACGAATGAAACCGAAACCCCGAGAGCTGTCGAACGACACCAATTTCCCGATGGACACCTAAACACCCGCTCCTCGTCGCCGCGTCCCTCTTGCGGTCACTTTAGTCCGCAGGCTGATCATTGTTGGAAGAAAGTGCCTTTTGCAATGAATTGAACACGGTCAGGCCCTGACCGACCATGCCGTTGACGATCTCGCTGACCCCGTCGGGGCCATTGAGCACGGTCAGGTTCGCCTTCGACAACCCCAGCGAGGCCTGCTTCACGATCTCCGGAAGCTGTTCGATGAGCAGCTGATCCAGCGCGATGCGATTGTTCGAGGCCGCGGCGTCGGCCTGGATGCGGGTACGGTCGGCCTCGGCCTCGGCCAGGATGCGCACCCGCTCCGCCTCTGCCATAGCGGGTTTGACGACCTCGGCCTGCAGCTGCTGCTCACGCAGCTCGGCCTGCTTGCGCGCCTGCACGGCCTGCGCGGTGAGCACCTCCTGCAGGGCGGTGGCCTGCGCGAGCGGACCCGCCTGCGCCGCTTCGGCATTGGCCTTGTCGATATCGCGCTGGTACTGCGCGCGCAGCAGCGAGGTCTCGCGCTGGTATTCGGCCTGACGGCGCTGGGACTCCTGTTCGGCCTGCGCCGCGGCCTGGGAGGCGGCGGCCTGCGCGATCGAGGCATCCCGCTTGACCGCGGCATTGTGCGGGGCGGCCAGGGCGGCGATGTAGCCGAGATTGCCGTCGTCGATGGACTGGATCTGGAAGGAATCCACCCACAGCCCGATATTGCTCATCTCCACCTTGGAGGCGACCAGCACCTCATCGGCCAGCTTCTGGCGTTCGCGGATGATCTCCTCCACCGTCATCGAGCCCACGATCGAGCGCAGATGACCGGAGAAGATGCGCCCGGTCAGCACCGACATCTCGCGCTCCTGCTCGGACAGGAAGCGTTGCGCCGCATTGACGATGGAGGCGGTGTCGTTGGCGACCTTGAAGGCGATGACGGCGCGCACGTCGAGCTGGATGGCCTGCTTGGTGACGCAGCGCTCGCCGATCTCGGCCTCGAACATGGCCAGCGACAGGTAGCGCACCTTGCGGAAGATCGGCAGCACGAACACCCCGTGCCCGATCACCACCCGGAACGGCGAACCCTCGCTCTTACCGCCGCGCGACCCGCTGACCAGCATGGCCTCGTCCGGATCGGGTACATGGAAACCCAGCATCGACTCGTCTCCCTCAATGAATTGGATGCTTGAACTGGAATGAATGTGGCGCTATGTCAATCGCCGGGAAAGGGCACCCACGCAACAACATCGACGATGCGTCCCGGATGCACGGCCACGACCAGCACCGACGTGCCTGCGGCCAGTGGTTCTTCGGCGCGCGCGATGTACAGCTCGGTTCCCCCTCGTATGGCGACCAACACCTCCCCGAGCGTTCCCGCGCCACGGATCGGCGTGGTCAGCGTACCGGTCAACCCCAGTACCGGGTCGGACATCTCGCCCAACACCTCTCCCTTACCCACCTGAAACCGCCAGCGTACGCGCGGGTCGGGCCGTACCGGCGCGAGGCAATACACCCCCCTTTGGTTGCCCGAGATTTGCTATCACTCGGTACGATAGGGCACCGCGCTCGATACCCCCGGCCGAGGGATGAGAGGACTTCTCATGGGCAAGGATGCAATTCCGGTCGATCCCGTCGATTCCACGGGTAAACAGACTGCGCCGCAACCGGATCCGGGCGATCCCTCGGAGTTCGACCTGCGGGCCGAGGCGCTCGCCGACAGCGAGGCCCACAACTTCTACGACAACGACGACGGCTGGCCGCCGCCCGCATGAAGGGTGCTCGAGAGATGCCGATCATGGCCGAGAGAAAAATGTGCTGGTTTCGTTACCAACCGGCTGGCAGGCTGAACCGGTGACAACCCCTCCGGATATACAGGCGGCCGATTCGGCCGACGACAAGCTGGACGCTCGGGTCTTCAAGATCGCGGGCGTCGTGGTGCTCGGCGCCATCATGTCGATCCTCGACGTGACCGTCGTGACCGTCGCAATCCCCAAGTTCCAGCAGGAATTCTCCACTACGTACGCCATCGCCGCCTGGTCCATGACGGGCTACACCCTGGCGCTGGCCACCGTCATCCCGCTCACCGGGTGGGCCGCCGACCGCTTCGGCACCAAACGCCTCTACATGATGGCGCTGGTCTTCTTCGTGCTCGGCTCGGTGCTGTGCTCGACCGCCTGGAACATCGAGTCCCTCATCGGTTTCCGCGTCATCCAGGGCCTGGGCGGCGGCATGCTCATGCCCTTGGGCATGACGATCATGACCCACGCCGCGGGCCCGGCCCGCATCGGCCGCGTCATGGCGGTGCTCGGCGTGCCCATGCTGCTCGGGCCCATCTGCGGCCCGATCCTGGGCGGCTGGCTCATCGACTCCTTCAGCTGGCACTGGATCTTCCTGATCAACGTGCCGATCGGCATCATCGCGCTGATCCTGGCCTTCGTGGTGTTCCCGCGCGACAATCCCGAACCCTCCCAGTCCTTCGACTTCGTCGGAATGCTGCTGGTCTCACCGGGTCTCGCCGCATTCCTCTACGGCGTGTCCTCCATCCCGGGCGAGGGCACCGTCGCCTCGGCCAAGGTCCTCATCCCCGCCGGGGTCGGCCTGGTACTGATCGTGGCCTTCATCTTCCACGCCCTGCGCACCGAGCATCCGCTCATCGATCTGCACCTGTTCCAGAACAAGTCGCTGCGCTATGCGGTGCTGACCATGACGCTGTTCGCCATGGCGTTCTTCGGATCGGGTCTGCTGCTGCCGTCGTATCTGCAGCAGGTGCGCGGGGAATCCACGCTCATGGCCGGTCTGCTCATCGCCCCGCAGGGCCTGGGCGCCATGCTCACCATGCCGGTCGCGGGCCGGCTGGTCGACAAGATCGGGCCCGGCAAGATCGTGCTCACCGGCATCGTCATCATGTGCGCGGGCCTGTCGGTGCTGACACAGGTCGGGGCGCACACCTCCTACGCGCTGATCCTGGGCGCGCTGTTCGTGATGGGCCTGGGCATGGGCTGCACCATGATGCCGACCATGACCGCCGCCATCCAGACCCTGACCTACGCGCAGGTCGCGCGCGGTTCCACGCTGATGAACATCGTCAACCAGACCGCCGGATCCATCGGCACCGCAACCATTTCCGTGGTGCTGACCAGTCTGCTCAACCGCGGCCCCGCCGGCCCGGGCGGGCACTCGCTGGCCAATACCGCCACCGCCTCGCATTTCAGCCCGGAAATCGCGAAACTGGTCCCGCCCGAAGTGCTCTCGCACGGCTTCGACCTGGCCGCCACCGCCTTCGCCCACACCTTCGTGGTCGCGCTGTGCATCCTGGCGGTCACGCTCATCCCGGCGTTCTTCCTGCCCCGCGCCAAGCCCGCCAACCCGGAACTGGCCGACGCCCCCGCCATCATCGCGCACTGAGCGCGCGCCGGCGCAGCCCGGCACCGAGGGGTAGCACGGCACCACCCGAATGCGCCCGCACCGGAATCCCTTCCGGTGCGGGCGCATTCGTTTGCCCGACGGTCAGCGCCTGTAGCCGACGATCTCGGTGTGCGCGCCGATACCGATCACCAGCACCGCGCCCGGGACGGCCAGCACCGTGCAGCGGTCGACCGCTTGGCTGAAATGCAGATCCGACGAGGCGAGCGGGGCGCCATCGGCGCGATCCCAGGACTCCACGCGGTAGCCCGGATGCTGATCGGTCCCGTTGTCCTGCACCGCGACGAGCTCGCGGGCCAGGAAGGTGGCGCGGTGCACCGTCGAATCCGAGCAGGCGAGAGAGTCCAGGCCCGGCCGCCACCACCGCGGAGGTGCGATCGCTCCAGCCATTCGGCACCGTCGCCACCGTCAGCCGATACCGTTCGCCGCCGAGTCGATCCGGCACCGCCGACACGCGCGCGGACGGCCCGAACATCTCGTTTCTGCTGGATCGCTGCCCGAAGTCGCCGCGCGTAGCGAAGAATCGGCTGAACACCGCCAGCCCCGTCCCGCCGATGATCAACCCCGCCCGAGCACACCCGCCGCGGCGAAAATCCGTGCGCCCCAACCCGTGTCACCGGCACACCCGGTGTCGATTCCTGTCATGGCTCCCGTACATCCCCTGCCGAAAACGCTGCCCAGCCTACGGCAGCGCGGTACTCGACGGGCCACCTGGGGCCCGGGTAGTAATCGCGTGGCAAATCGACTGTGGCGCAATGGAGCTGGGGATTGCGGTGTCGATACCGGTTGTGATTAGTCTTGTGCGCGTGCGGTTTCCGAAGACCTGGATATGCGTGGACGTCCTCGCCACGCGGCTCGCCCGGGGCGACATCGTCCTCCACAGTGCCGGTGGTCTGCGCGTGGCCAAGAAGTTACGCCGCGAGGGCATGGCGCTGGGCTTCAATCTCGACGCGCGGGTGCTGTTCGAAGGACTCGTCGAGGACGCCCTGGCCTCCGGTGTGCACGCCGATCGCGAATCCACCCGCGACGGTATCGAATACCGCGCCCACTGGATGCTGACCCCCGATCAGGTACCGGTCGGCCTGGTGGTGTGGCTGGGTCCCGGACCGGTTCCGCCGCGGCCCACCTACAACACGTGGATCCTCGATATCGAGGCGGTGGCGACCGCGAGTGCCGGGGATGATCTGTCCAGCATCGGCGATGGTCGCGCGGTGGGTGAGTACCGGCCGATCCGCGACCTGCTGCAGTTCATGAATCCCGATGACGTGCAGGAATTCCTGTCGCTGTACTACGCCGCGCGCACCGGCCCGAAAGGCACGCGCGCCGAAGCGTATTGGTCGCTGCTACCCACCGGCGCCGCCGGGTTCACCCATTTCTGGTCCTCGGCGATGGTGGTCGAGCCCGACGCGACCCACGTGCACGGCCTCACGGTGAAATTGCCCTCTCGCGACTACCTCTCCCAATCCACCCGCGCGATGATCACCGCGGGCTCGACCCTGGTGATCGTGGACCCGGGCACCCGGGTGACCGTCACGGTGTGGGGCAAACTGCGTGCCATGTTCGCCGACGACCGGGTGGTGCGTGACCTGTTGGGCCAGCTCGACCTCGATGCGATCTCC
The DNA here is from genome assembly GCF_044750615.1 of Nocardia sp. NPDC088792. Lineage (NCBI taxonomy): Bacteria > Bacillati > Actinomycetota > Actinomycetes > Mycobacteriales > Nocardiaceae > Nocardia > Nocardia sp. NPDC088792. Next base: position 997,164 of record NZ_JBIVKC010000003.1, on the reverse strand, counting down.
GCGGCCCGCTCGGCGTTGATCGGCACCACCGTCACCCTGGCCGGCGCGGTGTTCCACGCGTCGGCGTTCCTCATGCCCACCGAAGGCCGCAAACCGGTGCGGCCCTTGGCGGTCATGCTCTACGCCGCGGACGGCGCGGACCGCTGAGGCCGGCCCGTGTTCACCGTTCGCGGCGCGGATAGCGGGCCACCCACAGCGCCATCGACCCACGCGTCTGGATATCGACGGATTCGAAGGCCCGCTCGAGTGCGGCGCGCAGCCCGGCAAGGTCGTCGGTGCTGTTATGGAAGACGCCCTTGTCGTTGAACGCGCGGGCCGTGGCGCGCGACAGGAAGGTGTCGGGCACACCGGCGGTCAGCACCGTCGCCCCGAAGAACACACCCGATCCGACCAGGACGTCGGCGATGTGCCCGAACGCTTCACCCTTGCCGGCCCAGCCGCCGGGCACACAGTGCATCAGCAGATTCGCTGCCGCCGAACCGAACCGACGCGACTCGACCGGCAACGGGGACAGCACCGACCCGATATGGGTGTCGGCGGCGATACCGCGCACGCGTAGTCGCTCCGACGCCGCGGTGAGCGCATGCTCGTTCAGATCGACCAGGGTGACCGACGGATGCGTGTTCGGGAAGGCGGCGCGATGCAGGAAATAGCCGGTACCGACCCCGATATCGACATGATCGGCGGCGATGTTCGCATCGTAGAGCGCCTGCAGATGCCTTGTGGGGCAGCGCCAGACGAGATGATTGTTGAATCCGAGAACATAGAGATCGTAGATGCTGAGCCCGCGGCGCGAATACACACGCGCACCATCGATCTCAGCCGTGGTGACAGCTGCCATGGCAGTGAACCTTCGAACTGATTGCGGCACAACGCCGCTCGGCACAGGAACTCTGCCTACGGCTCGGGAGACCTCTCACCGGCCCTACGCGGACCCGAGCATAACGGTGCGCCACCCCGACACGCTACGGGGATCATCGCGGCCGGTAGATATTCCGGTGCCGAGCGTCATACCGTCGGCCAATACGTCCACTGCTCCAAGGGAAACCGGACAGGTTTCGCGCGCACCGGATCCACGTCTGATCCGTTGAGCACCCGCGCGAGCTCGAAGGTGCGCGTGTTGCCGAGATCGGCGCCGCGCCCCGCCACCCCGAGAATGTCGACGGCCCACGTTCCGGGCGCGGGCCGCGCACTCGCATCCGACCATTCCGTGCGCCACGGCGACAGATTCACCGTGATCGACGGGCGCAGCCCCGCCTGCTCGAGGCGAACCCACATGCTGCTCAACTGTGCCGTGTCCGGGGCCGGATGGCGCAACACCAGCAGCCCCGATAGCTCGGCCACCACCTCGTGCCATCTGATCGGCGCGTGGACCTCGCAGGTGGCCAGTTCACCGGCCCCGGGCAGCGCCAGCCCGTACGGGTCACCGGTGGCCGGGGCCGAATCATCGTGGTAGCGGCGCGGACGCGTGGTCCACGGCTCGATCACCGCGAACAGCCGCGCCGGCATCACCGCGCGGATCTGCCCGACCAACCGGTCCAGATGTGCGGGAATCAGCTCCGGCTGGAATTGGGTCAGTTCCACGTTCGTTCGCCCCTCATCAGCATTGCCGCACCAGACCTGTTGCCCGACAACAAGATCGTTGCACACCGCGGCGAATGCCGCCGGAATTGCCGCACCCTCATCGGATCGGCTCGGCTGCGGCGCAGCGTGTTCGACGCGCCGGGACGGGTTGACACCCCGTGAGCGGCGGGCGCACCATCAGCGCAGCCTGCGCGGGACTGCGAAGGAGTTTGCCGTGACCGAGAGCCATCAGGAATTCTTCGATCATCTGGACTGGTTCGACGGACGCGACTGCGCGCGCCTCGACGAGCAATTGAGGTGGGCGCGCGGGCACTGCCCGGTGGTGCGCACCGGATTCGGTGGCGGCATGCACGTGGTGACGCGCTACGAGGACCTCGTGCGGGTCGCCGCGCACCCGGAGATCTTCAGCTCCACCATGCCGGGACTGACCACGGTGCCGGTGGCCTTGCCGCCCATCGATACGGATCCGCCGCTGCACAGCGACTTCCGGGCCTTTCTCAACGGGCCGTTCTCGCGCACGGCGCTGGAACGCTATGCGCCGGTGGTGGAACGGCTCGCCGACGAACTCATCGACGGGTTCGCCGCGGCCGGGCAGGTCGAATTCGTGAGCGAGTTCGCGATCCCGTTCACCGCGGGAGCCCTGGCGAAAGTGGTGCTCGACGACGACAACGAGGCGCGGCTGCGGCGCGCGATCGACGCCGTCACCCAGGTGTCGGTGCAGAACACACCCGAAAGCTTCGCCGCGGTCGCCGCACTGGCCGCCGAGCTCATGGCCGAACGCGAAGCCGCACCCCGCGCGGATCTGCTGCAATCCATCGTGGACGCGACCGTCGAGGACGGGCGCCGGCTCACCATGGAAGAGCGCCTGGGCGTGGTCACCGTGCTGCTGCTGGGCGGGCTCGACACCACCCGCGGCGCCCTGGCCTACATCGCCCAATTCCTCACCGAGATACCCGACCTGGAAGCGCGACTGCGCGAACCCGATTGGGCCGCACGCGATCTGGACGAACTACTGCGCTACACCTCCACCGTCAGCGTCATGGGCCGGCTGGTCGTGGAAGACACCGACCTGCTGGGCGTGCCGATGACCAAGGGCGACCGCCTGGCTGTGCACTGGCGCTCGGGCAATCGCGACACCGCCCGCTTCGACGATCCCGACCGCCTCGATTTCGACCGCAATCGCAACCCGCACCTGGCTTTCGGCATCGGTATCCACCGCTGCCTGGGCCGTCACTTCGCGCGCCAGCAACTCGAGATCGCCATCACCCGGCTGCTGGCCCGGCTCACCGGCTTCCGGCTCGCACCCGGCACCGAGATCGACCGCTCGGTCGGCATCAGCGTCGGCGCACCCCGAGAACTGCACCTGCACTTCGATTCCCGCACACCCTGACCCGCCGGATCCGCCCGAGCGCCGACGCCGGCACGACGACGGAGGCACTGCGAGGCCGCGGACGCGGGTTTCATGAAAATTCTTGCGGCACTGCGCATCCTCGCTCGCCCCGCACGGCCTCTCGCAGAACTCCCGCACCTGTTCACTGGTGAGAATTGCGCGTCAGATCGTCAGCCGCGATGTCGTCGGCCCACTCTCCGAGGCCGACCATCGTGGGCACCTCTTGCCTGATGGTCAGCATCGACTGAGCATCGAAACACGCATCTCACCTGCCGGAAATACCTCAGCGCAGTCGGTCGAACGATGTTGCGGGTCGATCCACCATGCGGTAGTTTACGTGTCGTAACGTAAAGGAGGGCATGGTGGACCGCACCACACTCGAATCGCTCGTGGAATCCACCCAGCGACCGGGCTGCATGAGCGAGCACGACGGTCCGACCGATCGGGATCGGGCGGTGCGGTCATGACCCCCTCGCTGGGCCGCCCCCGCGAGGGCACGCACGAGGTCCGTGTGCTCGACAGCGCCAGCGAACTGCTGCTGGAAGGCGGTGTGGCCGCATGCACCGTCGAGGCCGTCAGCCGGCGCAGTGGCGTCAGCAAGCCGACGATCTACCGGCGCTGGCCACACCGCACCGCACTGGCGATCGATGCCTTCGCCGCCCGCATCGACCAACAGGCACCGCTGGTCGAGACCGGCGACGCCGCAGAAGATCTCGTACAGGCGGTGGCGCGCCTGGCCGAGCAATACCAGGGCCGCGACGGAGTTGTCTTCGCCGAACTCATCGCCGCCGCGGTGCTGGAACCCGGCACCGCCGAACTACTCAACGACCACTTCTTCGCCCCTCGACGCGCCGCATTGCGCGCGCTGTGGGCCCAAGGCGTCAGCCGTGGCCAACTCGACCCGCACGCCGACGCCGACGCCATGATCGACCTGCTGTTCGGGCCGACGACATTTCGCCTGCTGCTGGGGCACGGACCGACCGACGCACCCGCAGCCGTTCAGCTCGCCCGCGCAGCGCTGCGCGGATTCACTCTTACTCCACCGCACTGACATTCGGAGGATCACCCATGCTGCCCATCACCGACACTCCGCAGCGGGAGAACGCGGCACATCCCGGCCGCACCCTGGTCGCTTCACACTCGTTCAGCTTCGCCCGCCGCGAGTGGATCGAGGCCGGCGCCCTACTGTCCGAACAGTTCCGGGTCGTGGCCGTGGACGCCCCCGGTCACGGTGAAGCGCACGACATTCCCGGCTACACGATGGCCGAGATGGCAGCCCAGTTCGCCGCCACCATCAACGAACTCGGCCTGACCGACTATGTGCTCGTCGGGCACTCGATGACCGGCAAGATCATGCAGATCCTCGCCAGTCGCGCGGGCGCCGAGCTGGGACTGGCGCACCCGCCCGCGAAGATGGTGCTGGTCACCCCGACACCGCTCGGCTGCGAAGTCGGCGGCCAGGAGCTGCGGGACTCGCTGTTCGCCAGCCGCCGAGACCGCGCGGACGCCGAAAAGTTCGTCCGCGACCGCACCGCGCTGCCCCTGCCACCCGAGGTGTTCGAGCGCTCCTGCGAGGACTATTCGCGGATGAACCGCAAGGCCTGGGACGCGTGGATCACCGAGGGCGTCAACGAGGACTGGACCGAGCGTGCCGCACCGATCGACGTCGAGACCCTGCTGATCGTGGCCGACCAGGACCCGGTCTGGGGCCTGGACATGCAACGTGAAACGACGATGCCCAACTTGACCCGTGCGAGGATCGCATCGATCGACTGCGGGCATCAGGTGCCGATGGAGGCGCCGCACGCCCTGTCCGAACTCATCACCTCGTTCGCCGCGTCATGACCGCCGTTGCGAGGCCATCGTCCGGGGACGAGAACTGGGGTGGACGCCTTCCCCTCGCCCGCTCGGGTCCACTGGACCGGGACCAGCTCGCACTGGCCGACGAGCTGCACGCGCAGGTCGTGCCGTGGGCTCGGCGATCGGGATTCCGCGCGGTCAGCGCGGAGGGGGACCTCATCGGGCCGTTCAACGCGTTCCTGCACCGCCCCGGCCCGGGCAAGCGGTACCTGGACTGGGTTCGCGCCGACCAGGCCGAATCAACGTTGGCTGCTCCGCTTCGCGAGATCATCATCCTCACGATCGGGGTGGCCTGGAACTCCGGCTATGAGATCTATGCCCACGCGGCAGTCGCCCGGCACGTCGGCATTGCCGAACCGGTGATCGCCGCGCTCCTGCACGGAGAACCGGCCGAGCAGCTCTCCGCCACCGAAGCCGCCGTGCACCGCTTCACCGACGAGCTGGTGAGCGCCCGATCGGTCTCCGACGACACCTACCGCCTCGCTCTCGAGGCGGTAGGGCAGGCCGGCGTGCTCGACATGGTGAACCTGATCGGTATGTATCTGGCAACCTCCGCGCTGCTCAACGCCTTTCAGATCCCCGCGCCGCCCGGAGAGTAAGCACACGACAGCGACCGCACGATAGGTGGCCCTGTGGTGATTCCCCCTGCCGATCAGAACAGGGTGTCTCCGGAAAATGAAAGCCATGGGCATATCGGGGGACTCGGCGGTTCGATGCCGAATCACCAAGGGTGGCAGCGGCCGTCGGGGTGACCCCACTGGTCGCCGTCGTCGTTGTGCCAGAAGCCGCGGTGGTCGCAATGGCGGTCGGTGCCGGGCGGCGCGCCGGGATCGCGCCAATCCGCGCCGTCGCTCTGATGCATCGGGATCACCACCGCGGCGGCCGCCGTCCCCGCGACCGAGGCCGTCACCATCACGGCTGCGGCCACCGCCGCGAGTACGTGTCCGATTACCTTGCGTCTCACGACGATCACATCCAGTCGTTCGAACCAGCAACGATCTGATTCGACCGTCGCTTCATCGTAAGGTCCGGACCCGTGGTTCAGGAGGCCTGCAGGTCGGCATCCTCGTCGGCGGTGATGCGCCCGGAATCGGTGTCGTAGTCATACAATTCGCCGTACCGGCCCCAATCGATGGCCAGTTCCAGCTGCCGGCGCGCATCATCGTCGGAGAATCCGCGCTTGAGCAGATCGAGAATGAAATCCGCGCGCACCGACTTGTCCCCGTTGCCGACCAGCGCCCCGCAGATCGTGCGCACCAGCGGTGCGCGCCGGCGGGCCTGACTGGCGAAAATGGCTTTACTGCGCTGGATATCGGCATTGGTGAAATTCGAGCCGATATTGGTCAGGATGACATCACCGGAATCGGCCAGCAGGAACCCCAGCAAGACCGCGGCATCGACGAGCGGCATCAGATCGTCGAGTTCGAAATTGAGCTCGTCGGCGATCACCGGCAGGTCCGCACGACCGCCCTTGCCGTACACCAGTTCCAGCAGACCCGCGATCCCGCCGACCGAGGCATCGGGCAGGGGAGTGGCGAACGGGGTGGCGGACTCGGTGGCCACCGCCGGCTGCACCTCGTCGCGGCCGGTGAGCAGACCGTAGATCTGATCCACCAGCGCCACGAAGCCGGGCGCGCGCTTGTTACGCGGGCGCGGCTGCTCCACCGGCACCTCGGCGATGATGCGGCCCGGATTCGAGCCCAGCACCACCACCCGGTCGGCCAGCAGCACCGCCTCCTCGATATTGTGGGTCACGATGCACACGCATTTGGTGGGGAAATCGTCTGTGTCCCACAGGTTCACGAGCTCGGTGCGCAGATTCTCCGCGGTCAGCACGTCCAGCGCCGAGAACGGCTCGTCCATGAGCAGCAGGTCCGGTTCCAGCACCAGCGCGCGAGCGAAACCGACCCGCTGGCGCATACCGCCGGACAGCTCCTTGGGATAGGCCGACTCGAACCCGTCCAGGCCGATCCGGTCGATCGCCTGCAGGGCCTGCTCGGCGCGCTGCTTGGGCGGCACCCCGCGCGCGGCCAGACCCAACTCCACATTGTCCTGCACCGTCAGCCACGGCATCAGCGCGAAGGACTGGAACACCAGCGCCGCACCGGGATTGGAACCCGTCAACGGCGTGCCCCGATAGCGCACCTGCCCGCCGGTCGGCGCCAGCAGGCCCGCGATGATCCGCAGCAGCGTGGACTTACCCGAGCCCGAGCGGCCCAGCAATGCCACGATCTCGCCCTCGCGCAGTTGCAGATTCATGTGCTCGAGAACATTGAGGCGTTCCCCGGCCGCACCGGTGAACGACATGTCGACATCGTCGATGTCGATGAGGACCTCTCCGGTGGTCACCGAGTTGGTCATAATCCTCCGTCCTAGAGCGAATAGCGGCGTTCTGCCAGCCCGTAGAGGCGCCGCCAGAAGAACCGGTTGAAACCGACGACGAAACAGCTCATCACGAGCACGCCGACCAGAATGCGCGGCGAGTCACCGGAACTGGTGGCCTCGGCGATGTAGGCGCCCAGACCCGTTGCCGTCAACGTGTGATCACCGAACTTCACCACCTCGGCCACGATCGAGGCATTCCACGCGCCACCGGCCGCGGTGATCGCGCCGGTGACGTAACTGGGGAAGATGGCCGGCAGGATCAGCTTGCGCCACCACAGCAGCCGCGGCAGCCGCAGATTCGCCGCCGCCTCGCGCAGATCGTTGGGCACCGCCGCGGCGCCCGCGATCACATTGAACAGGATGTACCACTGCGCACCGAGTGCCATCAGCAGCGTGCCCGCCCACTGCAGGCTCGCACCCGTCGCGATCAGCACCGCACCCACCAGCGGGAACAGGAAGTTGGCGGGGAAGCTGGCCAGCACCTGCACGATCGGCTGCGCGATACGGGTCACCTTGGGGTTCAACCCGATCCACACCCCGATCGGCACCCACACCGCCGTCGCCAGCAACAACAGCACCACCACGCGGATCAGCGTGATCCCGCCCAGCCCGAAGGCATGCCCGATCTCGCCGAAACCGGCTGTGCTGCCGATGTAGTGCAGCATGTGATAGCCGCCGTAGATCAGCGCCGCGAACACCACCAGCGTGAACACCACATCGGCGGCGCGCCGGCGCGCCGGCGGCACGTACAGCGGATGCTCGGCCAGCCCGAACACCCGCATCGCCCGATCCACCGGGAAGATCAGCGGCCCGAACACCCGGCCCAGCAGTCCGGGAATGTGGCTGCGGCGCAACAGATCCAGCACCAGGCTGCGCGGCCCGTCGGCGGATTCGCTGTCCTCCACCCGGAATCGTTCGGCCCACACCGTGATCGGCCGCCAGAACAGCACATTCAGCCCGATCACCATGATGATCATGACCGCGATGGCCAGCAGCACCTTGCCGGTCGCCGAATCCGCGGTCGCCGACGCGACATAGGAACCGATGCCCGGCAGCGCGTAATTGCGGTTGTTGACGCTGATCGCCTCGGCCGCGGTGAGGAAGAACCAGCCACCACCGAAACTCATCATGGCGTTCCACACCAGCGGGAACATGCCCGAGGGCACATCCACCCGCCAGAACCGCTGCCAGCGCGAGAGCCGCAGATTGCGGGCCGCCTCATCCAATTCGCGCGGCTGCGAGAGCAGGCTGTGATGGAACGCGAAGGTCATGTTCCAGGCCTGCGAGGTGAAGATCGCGAAGATCGACGCGCACTCCAGGCCCAGCGAGGACCCCGGGAACAGGGCGATGAACCCGGTCACCGTCACCGACAGGAAACCCAGGATCGGCACCGACTGCAGGATATCGAGGGCCGGCAACAGTACCTTCTCCGCGCGCGGCAGCCGCGCGGCCGCCTCGGCGTAGACGAAGGTGAACACGATCGACACCCCGAGCGCGATGAACATGCGCAACAGCGAACGCGCCGCGTAATAGGGCAGTTTCGCCGGATCGGTGGAGATATTGGTGGCCGCGGTGGCCTGATCGAAGGGCACGTGCATGCCCGCCGACACCTTGACGATGATCCAGATCAGGATGGCCGCACCCAGGAACACGGCCACATCCGCCCAGCGCGAGCGCGGGCGATCCAGCGCCCCGCGCGAGGGATAGGAGCGCAGACCGGCGGTCATTCGTCGGCCACCGTGGGCTGCGCCACCGTACGCCAGCCGACACTGGTCACCGACGGTTCCAGGCTCAAACGGCTGACCGCGGCCTCCATCTGACGATCATCGCGGCGGTCACCGGTGAGTTCGGCGCGCACCTCCACCCGGCCCGGCTGGGTGTCATGACTGGAAATCGACACCAGCCGGAAATCGGTGCGGGTCAGCGACTGCACCAGCAGTGCCCGCACATGGGCCTCGTGTGAATCGTCGGTCGCGGCGGTGAAGGCGTACAACGCCTCGATGTCGTGGGATTCCTGCGGGCGGTCGACCGCGCGCGCCGCGGTGCGCAGCGCGGTGTTCACCACGACCACCGCCACCGTGCCCGCCGCGGCCGTATCGAACATGCCCGCACCCGCGAGCGAACCCACCGCCGCCGAACACCACAGCGTCGCCGCGGTATTCAGCCCGCGCACCGTGAAACCCTCGCGCATGATCACACCCGCGCCGAGGAAACCGATACCCGAAACCACCTGCGCCGCAACACGAGTCGGGTCGGCGTCGCCACCGTGGAACCCGTGCGCGGACAACAGCACGAACAAGGTCGAACCCGCGGCCACCAGCGTGTTCGTCCGCAGCCCGGCCATGCGGGCGCGGTACTGGCGCTCGAACCCGATCACCGCGCCCAGCCCGACACCCGCGCCGAGCCGTAACAGCATCTCCAACGTCGACATGACGCCCTTCTCCCAGCTAGCGTCGGCGCACTCGAAATCGCACGCTACCGCCCGTGAGGTAGCGGAAAGCGGATTGTGTCGGTGTCGCCGAGTGAACGATTGGCTAACGGACCTGTGTCCCCATCGGGCATGCCGACCACCTCCTCGTTCCACCGCGCACGCGCCGGGGAGGGGCCCGGCGGACGCGCCGGGCACGGATACCACCCTTCGTAAGACCTTCAGCACTCCACGGCGTGAACCCGCTACGACAGCGGGAGCCGGTCGGGGCCACCCCTTAGTTCGGGGCGGCCTGTCCTGACCTTGGGCGTCTCTCGACGTTCGGGGTCGCCGGCCTGTATCCGTGAAGGAGCCTCAGCTAACGACGGCACCTTGCGCCAGCGAGTTAACACCGCGCCAACCGTTTCGGCAACTCGATGTGAGCGCGGTCCCAGGCGACCGGGCGGGCGCCGGAACGAGTTGCCCACTGCCGCAATCGCGCCGGTCGCGGGGGATCGGGCTCGAAGCCGACAGGTCAGCTGCGATACATCGTGCGGTAGGCGGCGATGGTCGCGACCAGGTGATCGACCAGCTGTTCGCGGCTGGCGCGCAGGGTGCCGTTCAGCCACGCGGAGAACATGCCCGCATTACCGCTGGCCATGGTCACCGCCGCCAGTCGCCGCCGCACCGGATCCTCGATGTGCGCGAACAGGTGATCCTGGATGAGGCGAGTGAAGGCGGGCATGACCGCGATCGTGGTCTGGCCCAGGCCCGTCGACGAATAGGGCTCGACCAGGAACAGCCGCGACTTGCGCGGATCCGCGAGCACCTTGTCCAGCAACACTTCCGACAGTGCGCGGTCGCGGCTCGGGTCGTCGACGACGGCGAACGCGGTCATCGGCTCCAGGAACTCGTCGGCGACCAGGCGATAGAGCACATCGAGCAATTCGTCACGGCTGGTGAAGGATTCGTAGAAATAGCGATCGGTCAGGCCCGCGCGCCGGCACACCGCACGCATGGTGACCGCCCCCGCGCCGGACTCGCCGATCAGGTCCAGAGCGGCCTCCAGCAGCGCCGCGCGCCGCACCTCACGGCGTTCGGTGAGGGTCGTGCCGCCCCAGATACGGGGTTCGGCGTCGGGGGAGGGCTGCTCGGTGTGCACCTCCTGAAGACTAATGCCCGGCACCGGGCGCCCACGCGCACCCGGCGCCGGAGCGGGCCGAAACGCCCGCGCCCGTGCTCAGCTGGTGACCACGCACGCGCTGCCCAGATCCAGGCCGCTGCCGACCTGCTCCCAGGCGAACTGCGGCCCGCCGCGCCACGACCAGGCCGTGATCACATGCGTTCCGGTCGAGGTCGGACTCCACGTGGTGGAGGCGTTCCCGCTGTTGTCCAGGCGCAGCTGCTGCTGACCGAAGCTCGCGCCATTGCTGTCGTTGAGATACACGTCCTCGTACGGACTGCCGTTCACCTGGACCGTGTACGAGCAGCCGGTACCGAACCTGTCGACGCCCAAACTCAGGCTCGTGCCCGTCACCGTCACGCTGTTGACGTCGGCGGCCGCATCCGGTGCGGCCAACACCAGCGACGTCGCCGCCGCGGCGAGCGCGGCAGCGGCGACAATCGATTTGCGATGCCGGATCATGTCGATCATCTCCCCATGAAGATTTCGAACCGATACATGCGTCGTGGATGGCGCATATACGCCAGTGTCGGCGTTCAGGGGCAGCGACACGCCCGTATCGGACCACTCACTCGGTAATCGATGCGGTGCCCCACCGCTCCACGATCAACGGCTACGGCTCGGCTACCGAGAGCGCCCATGGCCTGCCCAGACCAGAGCCACCCGGCACGCCGGAAGCGGGCCTGGTGGCCCTGGATGGCGACGCTCGCGGCTGGTCGAATCGAATCCGGGGGCGCTGCCGTACCGTAAGTGCAGGTTCTCGACGTCCGAAGTCGCTCCGGATCCGTTCCGGCAGCTGTTCCCACCGTGTCCGTGCTCGCCACCGTGCCGGGGGTGAGGTCGAATGGTCAGGAGAATCGTTTGTCGCTGATGCTGCGGGGAATCGGCTGGCTCGGGTTGTATGTGGCCGTCGCGGTGCTGCCGCTGGTGTTCGCGGTGGCCGGCACGCAGTCGGCACACCGCGGGTTCTGGATCGAATTCTCCGTCGCGCTCGGGTTCGTCGGAATGTCGATGCTGGGTATGCAGTTCGCGCTGGTCGCCCGCTTCCAGGCGATGGCCGCGCCCTTCGGCGAGGACGCGCTGGTGCAGTTCCACCGCCAGATCTCCTATGTCGCACTGGCATTCATCCTCGCCCATCCGGTGCTGCTGCAGGTGGGTGGCGTGGACGTGGCGCGGCTGCTGAATCTCGCGCAGGCGCCGTGGCGGGCCCGCTTCGCGGTCACCTCGGTCGTGCTGTTGCTGGCACTCGTCGCAACCTCGGTGTGGCGCAAGCGATTACGGATTCGCTACGAGGTGTGGCAGCTCCTGCACGGGGTGCTGTCGGTGCTGATCGTCGGCTGCGCGTTGGCGCATATGCTGCTGGTCGGCCACTACCTCGGCGAGACGTGGAAGAAGGCGTTGTGGGTGGTCATGACCGTGGCGCTGGTCGGGCTGCTGGTGTGGGTGCGGGTGATGAAACCGATCCGGCGGTTGCGGCGGCCGTGGCGGATCGCGAAGGTCACCGCCGAGCGCGGCGGCGCGCACACGCTCAGCTTCGAACCGGTGGGGCACAAGGGCTTCCGATTCCAGCCGGGGCAATTCGGCTGGCTGGTGATCGACCGGTCACCGTTCACCGTCAGCGCGCACCCGTTCTCGTTCTCCTCGAGCGCCGAACACGCCGACGGGGTCGATATGACGATCAAGGCACTGGGCGATTTCACCGCCACCATCGGGCAATCGACCTCCGGAACCCGCGCCTACCTCGACGGCCCGCACGGCGTGTTCACGCCCGATCGCTACGAAGGACCGGGCTTCGTGCTGATCGCCGGCGGTGTCGGAATCACGCCCATGGTCAGCATTCTGCGCACCCTTGCCGACCGTGCCGATCCCCGCCCCTGCACGCTGTTCTACGCCAACCGCGCACTCGACGACGCCACCTTCGCCGACGAGCTGGACGCACTCGCCGACCGCATCGACCTCACCGTCGTCCACATCCTGGAAACGACCCCGCCGAGCTGGGACGGTGAACGCGGCTTCCTCGACCAGCGCATCCTCGCCCGCCACCTCCCACCTCGCAGCGAATACCTGCAGTACTTCCTGTGCGGCCCCGGCCCGATGGTCACCGCCGTCGAGGATGCCCTTGCCACCCTGGCGATTCCGCCCGACCGAGTCCACACCGAACGCTTCGATTTCGTCTGAGCACTTCGATTTCGTCCGAGTACGGAGGCAGAATGCGCCACACCTACACCACCCGCGCCGTCGTGGCGATCACGATCATCCTGCTCGCCGCCGCAGTCTGGTTCGGCTTCGCCTGAGCGGGCCCGCGTCTACCCTGTGCCCATGCTGCACGCCGTGCTGTCCTTCGCCGTCGTCGCGGGCCTGCTCACCCTCGTTCCCGGCCTGGACACCGCCCTCGTCCTGCGTGCCGCGGTGAGTCGTGGCCGCCGCCACGCCTTCGCGACCGCGCTGGGCGTCGGCTCCGGCACGCTGGTGTGGGGTGCCGCGGCCGCGGCGGGCATCTCCGCCCTGCTGACCGCCTCGGAACTGGCCTACACCGTGCTGCGGATCGCGGGCGCGATCTACCTCGTCTGGATGGGAATCGGCATGGTGCGCGAGGCCTTTCGCGCCCACCTGTCCGTCACTACCGCGTCCGCGGACGCACCGCAGACCGTATTCGCCTCCTGGGCAAAAGGATTGGGAACGAACCTGCTCAACCCGAAGGTCGGCGTCTTCTATGTCGCCATGCTCCCGCAGTTCCTGCCTCCCGGCGTCCCGCACCTGGTCATGGGCTGCGCCCTCGCGGTGGTCCACAACATCGAGGGCATGGCGTGGTTCACCCTGATCATCTGCGCCGCCGGCGCCGCCGAGGCCTGGCTCGCCCGTGACAGCGTGCGCCGCGCCATGGACGCGATCACCGGAACCGTCGTGGTCGCGTTCGGCCTGAAACTGGCCTTCACGCGTCGATCGTGACGACGGAGATACGTAACCAGGAGGTTTCCGAGGGGGGTGCGCTGGACCTGAGAAGTAGGTATGCCTTACCTTTACGGCGTGAGTTGGGCCGAGGCATTACCGAACCTTCTGATCTGCTTGCGGGAAGGCCTCGAGGCCGGTCTCGTAGTGACGATCCTGCTGGCAGCCGTGCGCAAGGCGTCGACGGCCGAGCGGCCGTTGTCCGCGACACCGGTCTGGCTCGGGCTGCTCGGGGCGGTGTCGGTGGCGGCCAGTTTCGCTGCCGTGCTGACCTATTCGACCAGCGTGATGTCGAGTTCGGCGCAGGAGACCGTCGGCGGCGTGCTGAGCGTGCTGGCGGTCGCACTGGTCACCTGGATGGTGTTCTGGATGCGCCGCACCGCCTCGACCCTGTCGAAGCAGCTGCGCGGTGAGGTGACCCGGGCCGCGGCCATCGGGGCGGGCGCGCTGGCGGTGACCGCGTTCCTGGCGGTCGGGCGTGAGGGCCTGGAGACGACGCTGTTCGTGTGGACCGCGGTCAAGGCCTCCGGCACCACGCTGGCGCCCCTGGTCGGCGCCACCATCGGCCTGATCGCCGCGATCGTGCTGTGCTGGCTGCTGTATCGCCAGAGCGTGCGGCTCAACCTGGGCGTGTTCTTCAGCCGCACCGCGCTGCTGCTGATCGTGATCGCCGCGGGCGTGCTGGCCTACGGGCTGGGTGAACTGCAGAATGCGGGCCTGATCCCGGGTGCGCAGTGGATCGCCTTCGATCTGAGCGCCCATATCGACGCCAACTCCTGGTGGGCCTCGCTCATCACCGGTATCACCGCGCTGCAGCCGAAGATGACCGTGCTGCAGGTGGTCGCCTGGGCGGTCTACCTGGTCGTGGTGCTCACCATGTTCGTCCGCGCGGGCGCCACGGCACCGCAACCGGCGCCGAAGCCCGAGCCGGCCGAGGAGCACGAGCATGTCAGCGACTGGTTCGAGCGGATCGCGGGCAAGCGCCTGGCGGTGGTGAGCGCGGCCTTGGTGCTGGTGCCGGCGCTGGCCGCGGGCCTGGCCATCGCGCTGCTGCCCTCGGCGAGCGAAGGCTCGATCCAGGCGGTGTCGATCACCTCGAATTCGTGTGCGCCGGAATGGAGTTCGGGGCGTTCGGGCAGCCAGACCTTCTCGGTCAAGAATGACAGTGGCAAGGCGGGGGAGATCACCCTGGTCAATGCCGACGGCGCGATCGTCGGTGAGATCGAGACCATCGGCGCGGGCACCACGGCCGATATGACCGCGACCCTGAGCCGCGGCAGCTACACCATCAAGTGCGCGATGTCGGGCCAGGCGGTGACGAGTTCGGCCACGGTGCAGGTCAGCGGTACCGCGGACGCGCCGCCGGCGGTGAAACCGGTCAGCCAGGTCGACCTCAAGCCCGCGAACGACGCCTACCAGGCCGCCGCCGCGCAGGCGCTCGGCCAGCTCACCGGGACGCTCGGCGCGATCCGTAACGACCTGCGCGCGAACAATATCGCCGCGGCGCAGGCGGATTGGCTGACCGCGCAGGAGCAGTGGGAGCGGGTCGGGGCCTCCTACAACAGTTTCGGTGCGGCGGGCACCGCCGTGGACGGCCTGCCCGCCGGTCTGCCCGACGGGGTGAACGATGCCGGCTTCACCGGCCTGCACCGCCTCGAGTACGGCCTGTGGCACGGACAGGGCGCCGCGCAGCTGCTGCCGGTGCTGGACAAGCTGGGCGCCGATATCGCCACCGTGCAGCAGAACCTGTCCTCGACCGACCTGGCCGGTGACCCGACCAACCTGCCGATCCGTGGTCACGAGATCCTCGAAGACGCACTGCGCGACCATATTTCGGGCATGGACGACCTGGGCGGTGGCGCCGCCTACCCGCTCACGCTGGCCGATATCGATATCACCCGCACCGTGATCGCCGGCCTGGGCCCGCTGCTCGATGAGCGCGCGCCGGACCTGCGCGCGACCATCGCCGCGCGCCTGGACACCTTGCAGCGGGCGCTGCTGGCCACCCAGGACAACGGCAGGTGGCGTCCGCCCGCCCAGACCCCGCATGCCGCACAGCAGTCCGTGAAGGCCGCACTCGGCGGCGCCCTGGAAGTTCTGGCCCGGGTTCCCCGGTTGCTGGAAGTTCCCGCCGCCCACTGATCCTCGACACGTAAGGCATCCCTCCGATGAACCTCAGCCGACGCAGATTCCTCTCCGGTGCCGCCGCCGGTGCGGCCGGAACGGCCCTCACCGCGGGACTCGTCGCCGAAGGCGCCCGCGTGGACGCCGCGTCCGCGGCCTCGGGCACGCCCTCGGCTGCCTCGTCCTACCCGTTCCACGGGGTGCATCAGGCGGGCATCCTCACCCCGGGCCCGGCGGACAAGCAGAACGCGTCCTGCTACGCGTCGTTCGATGTCACCGCCTCGGGCAAGGCCGAACTGACCGAGCTGATGAAGACGCTCACCGGGCGCGCGCGCTTCCTCACCGCCGACAACACCCCGCCGGATCTCGGCCTGGGACAGCCGCCGTCGGACAGTGATGTGCTCGGCTCGGATACGCCCGCCGACGGGCTCACCATGACCACCGGTGTGGGCGCGAGCCTGTTCGATGACCGGTTCGGGCTGGCCGAGCTCAAGCCGGCGCATCTGACGCCGATGAAGATCTTCCCGGACGACTCTCCGGAGGATGCGTGGATGCACGGCGATGTGATGGTGCAGTTGTGTGCGCATCACCCCGACACCGTCCACCACGCGATCCGCGACATCACCCGCCAGACCCGCGGTGCGCTGCAGCTGCGCTGGAAGATCGAGGGCTACAACTCCCCGCCGCGCCCCTCGGGCACCGGCCGCAACCTGCTGGGCTTCAAGGACGGCACGGCCAATCCGACCGGCACCGACGCGGAATCGCTGATCTGGACCGATGATCCCGCCGAGCCGGCCTGGACCCGCGGCGGCACCTATCAGGTGGTGCGGCTGATCCGCATGCTGGTGGAGTTCTGGGATCGGGTCTCGATCAACGAGCAGGAGAACATGTTCGGGCGTCGCCGGGATTCGGGTGCGCCGCTGGACGGCAATCAGGAATTCGACACCCCCGACTACGAGCGGGATCACGACGGCACGGTCATCCCGTTGACCTCGCACATCCGCCTGGCCAACCCGCGCACCCCGGATACCGCACGCCAGCAGCTGGTCCGGCGTTCCTACAACTACGACCTGGGCATGGATCCGAACGGCAATATGGCCGCGGGGCACATCTTCACCTGCTTCCAGCAGGATGTGCAGCGTCAGTTCGAGCAGATTCAGACCCGGTTGGCCGGGGAGCCGCTGACCGACTACGTGCAGCCGTTCGGCGGCGGGTATTTCTTCGTGCTGCCCGGCGTCACCGACGTGAACGACTGGTACGGGCGCGCATTGCTGAGCTGAGAGATTTCCGTAGCGGTAGAACGGCCGGGATGACTTGTCATCCCGGCCGTTTCGTTTCCCGCACAGCGGGTTTCATTTCTGACCGGCCGGGCCGTGCGGTTGCAGCATGCCGGTGGCGCGCTCGGTGATCGCTTGGCACAGTTCGGTTTCCGGTGTGTCCTGCAACCCGGTGGCACTGCGCAGGAACGGCCCGAACAGTTCCCAGCCGAGGATGAGCGCACCGATGTGGGCGGCGGCGAGGGCGGCCTGCTGCTCGTCGGGGTATGCGCTGCGCGCGACGGTGACGAGCCGTTCCATGGTGGGGAAGCGCTGCTGTAGTTCGCCGACGGGATAGCCGTCGAGCAGACATCGGGCGATCACGGTCCAATGCCGGCGCAGCCGCGGATCGTCGGTGCCCAATCCCGCGTGTTCGACGTGGGCTTCGGTGTCGGTGCCGAGGTATTCGAGGACCTGGCCGACCAGTTGTTCCTTGGCGCCGAAGTGGCGGAAGACCAGCCCGTGGTTGACCCCGGCGCGTTCGGCGATATCGCGGATCGAGGTGGCGGTGGGTCCGCGTTCGGCGAACAGGTCCGCGGCGTGGTCCAGGACGGCCGCGACCACGGCATCGCGGCCTGTCGGCGTCGCATCGCGGCTGGTGGGGGCCGTCTGCGAAGTTTTTGTTGCCCGATGTGTAGTCACGTGACTACGCTAGCATCCGGTTGCTGTAGTCGAGTGACTACAGCCCCTTCGCTGCCGTCGAAAGGAAACCGGAATGTCCGAAACCACAGGCACCGCCGTGCAGGATCCGTCCACCGGACTGCAGATCGGCGTGATCCGCCTACCCGGCCAACCGCTGGTCTCGGGCCCGTTCACCCATCTCGCGGCCGAACGCGACCGTCTGGCCGCCTTGCAGTGGCAGCACTTCGACGCCCGCCAGGCCGGCGCCACCCTCGGTGCGGAGATCAGTGGCGTGGACCTGACCACCGCACAGCCCGACGCGGTGATCGCCGACCTGCGCCGGGCCCTGCACGAGTACAAGGTGCTGTTCTTCCGCGATCAGCCGCTCACCTCGGCCCAGCACGTCGAATTCGCCCGGCGCTTCGGCGATCTCGAAATCCACCCGGCCATTCCGTCCAACACCGGTCAGCCCGAACTGGTGCGCTTCGAGAAGAGCGCTCAGGTCGCGGGTTTCGAGAACGCCTGGCACCACGACGTGACCTGGCGTGCACAGCCGTCCATGGGCGCGATCCTGCACGCCATCTCGGTGCCGCAGATCGGCGGTGACACGCTGTTCTCCGATATGTACGCCGCTTACGACGTGCTCGACGAGGAGACCAAGGCCGAGATTGAAAACCTCGACGCCGTCCACGATTTCACCCGCGTCTTCGGTCACGCCGCGCCCGAGGAGCAGCGCCGGCAGATGCGCGAACGGTTCCCGTCCGTGGTGCACCCGGTGGTCGCCACCCACGCCGCGACCGGGCGTAAGCACCTCTATGTCAACCGGGTCTTCGCCGAGAGCATCGTCGGCCTGGACCCCGAGGCCGGGCGTGCGCTGATCGACCGGCTGTGCCGTCAGGCCGATTACCCCGAGCATCAGGTCCGCCTCACCTGGCAGCCGGACACGGTGGCGTTCTGGGACAACCGCGCCGTGCAGCACTACGCCTCGAGCGACTACTGGCCGCAGATCCGCGTCATGGAGCGAGCCTCGATCGTCGGTCCGCGCCCCACGCGCTGATCGCTCGCCCGGGTCCGGGTGGCGGTCGGCGCCTCCCCGGTATGCCTGCGATAGATGCGCCGGAATGCCGCCGGATCGGCGTAACCCACCGCGTTCGCGATCGCGTCGACGGGTTCACGCGTGGTCGCGAGCAGGGTGGCCGCGTGACCGACCCGCAGGCGATGGACGTATTCGGTGGGTGAGAGGCCCAGGCGGTCGCGCAGGCGCCGGGCCAGGGTCCGCGGGGAAACCGCTGCGGCCGCGGCCAATTCGTCCAGGGTGAGCTGGCGGGTCAGGTTGGCGTTCACGTGCTGTTCCACCGCGCGCAGTACCGGGTCGGTGGCCCGCAGATGCTCGAGCACCATGTAGCGCGACTGCGACATGCGCGCATCGAGCACCAGATAGCGGGCCACCTGCTCGGCCAGCTCGCCGCTGCCGAGGCGGGCGACCAGCGCCAGCAAGAGGTCGGCGTGGGCGAAAGCGGCGCCGGCGGTGAGTATTTCGCCGCTGTCCACGACCATGTGATCGGCGTGCACGACGACATCGGGGAAGCGGCGAGCGAACAGCGGTGCCAGCCACCAGGTGGTGGTCGCCGCGCGCCCCGCCAGCAGTCCCGTCGCCGCGAGGACGAAGGTGGCCGAGCACGACGCGGCCACCGTCGCGCCGGAGTCGGCGGCCCGGCGGATCGATTCGACGGCCCGCATCGTCTCGGGCCGGGCCAGCAGGTCGTCGACGCGCGACTCACTGGACGCCGACGGCCCCGGGATCACCAGCACGTCACCCGGTCCGAACGCCAATGACCCGAGCGGGCTAGCGATGTCGACGGTGAGGGATCGCCCGCCCCCGGATCGGACCGGCCCGCCGTCGAGTGAGACGACGCGCTGCTGCAGCCGCCCGCCCGTGTCACCGGCGAGACCGGCCGCCGTATCGACGATGTCTAGTCCGATGCCGAGTGCACCCTCGAGCACACCGTGCAGCGCGAGGTGGAAAATCATCTGGCGAGATTAGACCGAAGGGTGGCGATCTCGTCAATAGCGGAGTCCTTGCTCGCTGCGGCAAGGTTTCGGTTGTGCAGCAATCTCTCCCGCGCGATGCCCGCGACGACGACCTCGCCGACTTCACGTCCCGCTCGATCACGCTCGAAGGCGCCACGCGCACGGTGCGTGTCAGCGGCACGGGACCGGCGGTCATCGTGCTGGCGGAAATGCCCGGCATCAGTCCGGATGTGGCGCGCTTCGCGCGCTGGGTGCGCGACGCCGGGCTCACCGTCTACCTGCCTTCGCTGTTCGGCCGCGATGGCGCCTACCCCGACACCGCGGCCGGGGCGGAGGTGTTCAAACGCGCCTGTGTCAGTGCCGAGTTCCGGGCCTTCGGCGCGGGGAAGTCGAGCCCGGTGGCGAGCTGGCTGCGCGCCCTGGCCTCGCTGGCTCATGGCGAATGCGGCGGTCGCGGCGTCGGCGCGCTGGGTATGTGTTTCACCGGCAATTTCGCCCTCACCATGATGCTCGAGCCCGCGACGCTCGCGCCGGTGCTGTGTCAGCCGTCGCTGCCGCTGGACGAGCCCGGCGGACTGGAGATCTCGCCGGCGGAGCTGGCGGCCGTGCGAGAACGCATCGACCGCGAGGACCTCGTGGTGCGCGCCTACCGCTTCGAAGGCGACCGCTTCTGCACCGAACAGCGTTTCGCCGCCTACGCGGCGGCGCTGGGCCCGCGTTTCGAACCGCGGGTACTGCCCGCGGCGGCGGCGAATCCCGCACCGCCGCCGTTCTTCTCGCAGTACATCGGCTGCCCGCACAGCGTGGTCACCGCGCATCTGATCGATGCGGCGGGGGAGCCGACCCTCGCGGCCCGCGACGAGATCATCGCCTTCCTCGTGAAGCGGCTCACCGATGCGGTGGACGCTCCGCTACAGTGACGGCGTGTCTACTGAGTGGGCCCGGCGTGAACGAGCGCCGTGGCCCGCTGCGTACAGTGGGGCGCACCGATCCGCTGACGCTGGGAAAAGATATGGCCGCCAATGCTTCCGGAACCGATCGGCTCACCGCCACCGGACGGTTCAACCACTACGCGAGCACCTATCTCGCCCCCGTCGCACGGTTCTACGGCCGCCTGCACGCTCGCCTGTACCGGCTGTTCGGCGGTACCCGCTTCACCACGCTGTCGGGTGCGCCGGTGTTCGAGCTGACGGTGGCGGGCCGCAAGTCCGGTGAGCCCCGCCCGGTCATGCTCATGCTGGTGCGCGACGGCGCGGACTTTCTGGTGTACGGGTCCAACGGCGGGCATCCCGGCACCCCGAACTGGTGGAAGAACCTGGCGGCGGCGGGCACCGCGCAGGTACGCGTCGGCCGCGAAACCCACACGGTGACCCTGCGCGTGGTCACCGACGAGGACGAGTACGAAAAGCGCTGGCGCGCACTGCTGGAGGTCTATCCGCATGCGGCCGCCTACCGGGCACTGAGCAGCCGGCAATTCCCCATCGGAGTCCTCAGCCCGCAGTGACCGGGCGCATCTTCACGCCCGCAGGGGATGTGCCAGCTGCCGGGTCAGCAGCTGGCGGGCGGTGACCAGTGACGGGCCGTACCAGGTGAGGCTGCGCCCCTCGACGAGCGCCACATCGATGCCGGGAAACGCCTCGGGCCCATCGGTTTCGGTGAAGACATAAGGTTCGTCCGGCAGCACGGCCAGGTCCACGCCCGCCGTGAGTGCCGATATCGGCACCGTCGGATACCGCTCGGGTAGTGCCGCGTGGACGAGCCGCAGTCCCAGCCGGCGCGCCAGATCGCCGGTGAAGGTGTCGCGCCCGACGACCATCCACGGGTCACGCCACACCGGAATCACCGCGGCGCGCAACGGTTCCGATGGTGGTTGCGCCCATTGCGCCGCGGCCTGCCGTAGCCATTCCGGCGCCGCGGTATCCAGGGCCACGGTGAACAGTCGACGCATGGATTCCAGGGCCTCGTCCAGCGTGCGAATCCGGGTCACCCACACCGCGATTCCCGCCGCGCGCATCCTGTCGACGTCGATGCGCCGGTTCTCCTCCTGATTGCACACCACCAGATCCGGTGCGATCTCGCCGATCCGGCGCACATTCGGATTCTTGGTCCCGCGCACGCGCTCGACCGGTAGCTCCCGCGGATGCGTACACCAATCGGTCGCGGCGACGAGCAATCCCGGACAGGTGACCGCGATGGCTTCGGTCAGCGAGGGCACCAGTGACACGACCCGCGCGACCGGTCGTCGCAGCGCCACGGACGCCCCGAGATCATCGACCACCCCGCCGCTGGGATCCATCCCGCCAGCCTAGTTCCTCCGTGCGGCGAATACGGATTCGAGCCGGTCGTTCAGGTGGGGAAATTCACCAATAATGCGATGCGCACATCTCGGACCGCTCGCGTTGGGCTGCACGTCACGAGGGATTCATGGCGTATTTGATTCCGGCCGGAAATGTCTCGGTACTTTCTTCCCTGCGGACATTCTTCACGCTGCTCGACAATCCAGGTCAGATCGAGAGGAAATGCTGTGCCCCAAAAAGGTTCGGGTTTACCCAGGCGTCGATTCATCGGTGGCGCGCTCGGCGCGGCCGCATTGACCGGCGGGCTGCAGCTATTACCGTCCGGTATGGCCGAGGCGCTCGCGGCGCCGAGCCGGAAGGGCGCATTGAGCGATGTCGAGCACGTGGTTGTCCTGATGCAGGAGAATCGTTCCTTCGACCACTATTTCGGCACCATGCGCGGGGTGCGCGGGCTCGGCGACACGTCCGTCGTGGTCGAACCGGGCGGGCGGAACATCTACTACCAGCCCGATGCGGGTCGTACCGACGGCGGTTACCTGCTGCCGTTCCATGTGGACACCACGCAGGTCGACGGCCAGGACCTCGGCGATCTGCCGCACGGCTGGACCGATCAGCACCGGGCGATCAATGGCGGCTGGAGCGATGGCTGGACCTCGGCGAAGGGGGAGATGACCATGGGTTATTTCACCGATGCCGATATCCCTTTCCATCGCGCGCTCGCCGATGCGTTCACCGTCTGTGACCATTACTTCTGCTCGGTACTGGGACCCACTACACCTAATCGGCTCTATCACTGGACCGGAACCATCGATCCCGCAGGACAATTCGGCGGACCGGCGATCAGTAACCCGGCCGACTACAACCCGGTGTACCGATGGACGACCTACCCCGAACGATTACAGGCCAAGGGAATCACCTGGAAGGTCTACTCCAACGACGAGGTAGGTGATGACGGCGCGCACCCGTTCGTCGGTGATTACGGTGACAACCCTTTGTGGCTGTTCAACGCCTACCACGATCCGAAGAACACCGAACTCGCCACGCGGGCGAAGGTATTCGGCGTCCAGAACTGGAAGCCCGATTCCGGGCAAGGCAAGGACGTCGGCCATGTGCTCGCCGATTTCATCGCCGACTGCGCCGGCGGGAACCTGCCACAAGTGTCCTGGGTGGTGGCGCCCTACGGATACAGCGAGCATCCCGCAGCGCGCCCGGTCGACGGCGCCGCCTACACCCAGGCCGTACTGAAGGCGTTGTGGGGCAACCAGAAGCTGTGGAACTCGACCGCGCTGCTGATCAATTTCGACGAGAACGACGGCTTCTTCGATCACGTCCCGCCACCGATGGCGCCCGCGGGAACGCCGGGGGAATTCGTCAACGGTCTGCCCATCGGCCTCGGACCGCGCGTGCCCATGCTCGTGATTTCGCCGTGGAGCCGCGGCGGCTGGGTGAATTCGCAAGTGCACGACCATACTTCGGTCATCCGTTTCCTCGAGCAATGGACCGGAGTGCAGGAGCCCAACATTTCCCAGTGGCGCCGATCCATCTGCGGGGATCTCACCGGATGCTTCGATTTCACCGAGCCCGACACCACCATTCCGATGCTGCCCGACGCCGATGCCCTCCGCAAACAAGCCGATGCGACCCAGAGTTCACTGCCCGCACCGGCCCCGCCCGCCGATCAGCAGCCGCCCGAGCAGGAACCGGGGACGCGCCCCGCGCGCCCGTTGCCCTACGCCGTCGTCGCGAACGGAACTCTCACCGCCGCAGGCGCATTGACCACGACATTCACCAACACCGGTGCCGCCGACCTCCAGTTGGGCGCCTACCGGGCCGACGGGCGCACCGACGGTCCCTGGCCCTATCTGGTGAAAGCGGGCGCCTCGGTCAGCGACACCTGGAACGTGCAGAACTATGCCGACAAGAAGTACGGCATCGCGATCCACGGCCCCAACCGGTTCCTCTGGCGGATGACCGGCACCTCCACCTCACCCCTGGAAGTGACGGCGTCCTATGCCTCCGGCAACAAACTGCAACTGTCGATGACGAACAAGGGAAAAGCCACGGCCACAGTGACAGTGCAGGCCAACGGCTACCGCACCGACGGTCCGTGGACCTACACGATCAAGGCCGGGCAGACGACGACCGATACCTGGAATCCCTTGCGCTACGGGAACGGCTGGTACGACCTGTCCCTCACCGTGGACACGGACCCGGACTACACCCGGGACTTCCGCGGGCACATCGAAGACGGCCACGCCAGCGTCACGGGCTGAGGTCACCTCGAATATGCCGCCCTTTGCGGGCAAGGCGCTAGATTCGTGAGCATGATCAGCAGCGCCCCGGTACGCATCGGGATTCTCGGAGCCGCCAATATCGCGCCCAATGCGCTCATCCGCCCCGCGGCGGGCAACCCCGAAGTGGTCGTGGCCGCGGTCGCCGCCCGCGACGCCGCCCGGGCCCGCGCCTTCGCCACCAAGCACGGCATCGACAAGGTGCACGACTCCTACGAGTCCCTGCTGGCCGACCCCGACATCGACGCCATCTACAACCCGCTGCCCAACGGCCTGCACGGCGTCTGGACCCGCGCCGCCCTGGCAGCGGGCAAACACGTCCTCTGCGAAAAGCCCTTCACCGCCAATGCCGCCGAGGCCAAGGAAATCGCCGCCCTGGCAGCCGATTCCGACCGCGTGGTCATGGAAGCCTTCCACTACCGCTACCACCCCCTGACCCACCGCATCGAAGAAATAGTCGCCTCAGGCGAACTCGGCCGGCTCACCCGAGTGGAAGTGGCGTTCTGCTTCCCCCTGCCCAAGTTCTCCGACATCCGCTACAACTGGTCCCTGGCCGGCGGCGCCCTCATGGACGCCGGCTGCTACGCCCTGCACATGGCCCGCACCTTCGCCGGCGAAACCCCCGAAGTCGTTGCCGCCCAAGCCAAACTCCACAACCCGCAAATCGACCGAGCCATGACCGCCGCCCTCCGCTTCCCCAGCGGCGCCACCGGCAACATCCAGTGCTCGATGTGGTCCTCCGATATCCTCCGCATCTCGGCCCGTCTCACCGGCGACAAGGGCACCCTCCACGTCATCAACCCCGTGGCCCCCCAATGGTTCCACCGCTTCACCGTCAAAACCGCGAACGGCAAACGCGTAGAACACTTCACCCGCCGCCCCACCTACAACTTCCAACTCGACGCCTTCGCCGGCGCCGTCCTGCACGGCGAACCCGTGGCCACCCCACCCGAAGACGCGGTGATCAACATGACCCTCATCGACGCCGTCTACTCGGCAGCCGGCCTCCCCGTCCGGGAGCCGACCATCCGCTAGAAACCCAACATCTCGGCCGAACCGGCTAGGCACCGCCCAGGTCGCGCTCGGCGACCTGGGCGAGCGTGCTGAGCACCAGCTTTCGCCGAGAATCGGGGACGCCGTCGAACGCGCGGGCCTCGGCAGCGTCACGGGCCACCGCGAATTCGGCGTGCATGCGCTTGCCGGCGTCCGTGATTCGCGGGATCCGGACGCGCCGGTCTGTCGGCGCCACCGTGCGAGTGACGAGTTGCTGCCGCTCGAGGCGATCGAGCACGCTGATGAGCGTCGACTTGTCGACGCACACGATGCGGCTCAATTCGAGCTGATTCGCATGCTCGCTGTCCGCGAGCGCGGCGAGTACGAGCCAGTCCCGCATGTCCTTCAAACCGACCTCGACCGCGGCGCGATCGAGGTGATCTGCCATGCGCGCGTTCGCCGCATGCAGCAGGAAGGCAAGGTCGTTCGGCCGGTTGGGCGTATCGGAGGCCTGACCGTTCGCCGTGACATCGGGCGGTCGCGAAGTCTCCATGACAGGCAGCGTAGTCCGTCCCGCGATCTGGATCCAAGTTCAGATCATTTCAGACGAGAACATCTTGACTCAAACTATCTGGACTCGTAATGTTCGGGCCTGTCATGAAGTGACGCTCTGCCGAAGGACTCCGATGAGCACAGCCGCCCGTTCACTCCGGATCTCACGCGATATCGTCATCGCCGCACCGCCGTCGGCGGTGTTCGCGGTGCTCGCAAATCCCCACCGCCACGCCGATTTCGACGGATCCGGCACCGTGCGGAACGCGATCTCGGGACCGCAGCGGCTGAGTATGGACGCCACGTTCCGGACCGCCATGAAGCTGTTCGGCGTGCGCTACCGGATCCTCAACACGGTCGTCGAGTTCGAGGCGGATCGGCGCATCGCCTGGTGTCACCCCGGCAAGCACCGCTGGCGCTACGAACTCGACGAGATCGACGGCGGCACCCGGGTAACCGAAACCTTCGACCTGTCCACCTCACCGGTGCGTGGCCTCCTGGTCCGTACCCCGTGGCCCCGCTGGAACGCCGAAGGCATCGAGAAGACCCTGCCCCGGTTGAAAACGCTGGTAGAGAACCACATTCGAAGCGACCGGCCGAGCCGCCACCGATGACATCCCATCGCAGAAAGGAATCGCTCGTGCGGATCGGCATCGGAGTTCCGAATCAAGTGCGCAACCTCACCGCCTCCCTCATCCCGACCTGGGCGGCGCGAGCCGAGGAAGCCGGGTTCTCCACGCTCGCCACAACCGGGCGTTACTCGTACCCGGGCGTGAGCGACACCGTCGCGCTGGCGGCCGCGGCGGGAGCGACCACCAGGATCGGCCTGCTCAGTGCGGTTCTGCTGGCCCCGACGTGGCCGGGTGCCTTGCTGGCCAAGGAAATCGCGGGCATCGACGGTGTCTCCGGCGGCCGCCTCACCCTCGGCGTCGGGGTCGGATCACGCGAGGACGAATTCACCGTGCCCGGACTCGGACTCCCCGGCCGCGGCGCGCGTCTGGAATCGGACCTGGCGATCTACCGCGACACCTGGGACGGCAAGCCGGTCGGCAACGGACCCAACCCGGCCGTGCCGTCGGGAACCCGGCAAGTCCCGATACTCTTCGGCGGGTACAACACTCCCACCCTCAGACGCATGGCGCGGTGGGGCGAGGGCTATATCGGCGGCGCGCTGCCGCCGGCCATGACGGCACCGAGTTTCGAAGCGGCGAAACGCGCCTGGCAGCAGGCGGGCCGCCAGGGCGCCCCGAAACTCGTCGTACTCGCCTACTTCGCGCTGGGTGACGCCGCGACCGGTCGTGCGAACATCCGCGACTTCTACCGGCTGGCCCCCGAACACCTCGCCGAGAGCGTAGTGCTCTGCACTACCCCGGAAATGGTGAAACAGTCCCTCGCGGACTACACCGACCTCGGCGTCGACGAGATCATCTTCGTCCCGGCTACGGACGATCTCGACGACATCACTCGACTCGCCGCGATCGTCTCGTGAATCCGGCTGCCCCACAAGGATATTCAGAGCTACGGGATCGAGTAGACAACCAGGACCTGGTCGGGGGCGTCGGTGACGGTGAGGGCGGCGTGGGTGAGGGTTAGTTCGCCTCGGGTGGGGTGGCGGATTTGTTTGGCGCCGGAGCGGTTGGTGGCTATGTCGTAGCGGGGCCACCAGGCGGCCGCTTCGGGGCTGGCGGTGCGGAGTTGGTGGGCGAGGGTGGGGAAGCGGGGGTCTTCGGGGTGGTGGGCGGCGTTGGTGCGGAGACGGGCCAGGACGGTTTGGGCTACTGCGGGCCAGTCGACCAGGAGGTCTTTTGCGTTGGGGTTCAGGAAGATCCAGCGGGCCAGGTTGGGGGTGGCGCCGGGGGCTTGCTCGATGAGGGAGGGGAAGAGTTGGGCGGCGGCCTCGTTCCAGGCGAGTAGGTCGGTGGTGGCGCCGGTGATGTAGGCGGGGGCCGGGTGGAGCAGGGCGGGGATGGCCGCTACCGCGGGGGCGAGATGCTCGGGCTCGGGAGTGCGGGATGCCGGTGCCGGGCGGGTGAGTTCGGGGGTGGGGTCGGCGAGGGAGTGGAGGTGGGTTCGCTCCGGGTCGGTGAGGCAGAGGGCATCGGCGATAGCGGCGAGGACCTGGCCGGAGGGGCGGACATTGCGGCCCTGTTCGAGGTAGGTGTACCAGGTGGTGCTGACGCCGGCCAGGACGGCGAGTTCCTCGCGGCGCAGGCCGGGAGTGCGCCGGCGAGGGGAGCCGGGCAGGCCGACCTCGGCGGGGGTGGTTTGCTCGCGGCGAGCGCGCAGGAAGGCGCCGAGTTCTCGTCGGCGAGCGCGGGCCGGGTCGTCGTCGGCGCTCATCCTGGCAGTCCTGGTTCCACGATCACACGGCTCTGGATATCACGTCCGGCTCGGAGTGAGCTGAGAGGCATGAAGGCTTGGCAGATAACCACACCCGAAAGCGGCCTGCGGCTGGCCGAATTGCCCGATCCGGAACTGCGTGGCGGTGGCGCGACGCTCGATGTGCTCGCGGTACAGATCCCCGCCTACACCGCTGATCTGGTGGCGGGCGGCCGTGGCGGCTTCCCGCTGCCGATCGTGCTCGGCGCGGCCGGAATCGGGCGCGTGACGGCGACCGCGGACGATGTGTTCGGTGTGCGGCAGGGCGATATCGCCGTCGCCACCGGCCTGTTCCGCTCCGGCCGCGCCGCCGAACCCGAGGAAGCGCTGCTGGGCTGGACCGGAATCGGCGGCGACGGCCGCCCGACCCCGACCACCGACCGCATGCGCGATGTGTGGCGCGACGGGCTGTGTGCGGAGCGGGCCTTGCAGCCCGAGCGCACGCTCCTCGCCTTGCCCGGCGCGGAAACCTACAAGGCCACCGAGCAATTGGCCTTCCTGCCGTGGCTGGGCATCGCGGGCGCGGGCATCGAGCGCGCCGAGGTCCGCGCGGGCCAGACCGTCGCGATAGTCGGTGCGACCGGTCAACTCGGCTCGGCCGCGGTCCTCGTCGCCCTCGCGCGCGGCGCGGCGGCGGTGGTCGCGATCGGCCGCAACCGTGACGCCCTCGACGCCCTCGCGGGCCTCGACCCGCGCGTGATTCCCGTGGCGCTCACCGGAGATCGCGGCGTCGACGGCCCGGCCATCCTCGCGGCCGCCGGGCCGGTCGAC
This sequence comes from Nocardia sp. NPDC088792, assembly GCF_044750615.1. Classification (NCBI taxonomy): domain Bacteria; kingdom Bacillati; phylum Actinomycetota; class Actinomycetes; order Mycobacteriales; family Nocardiaceae; genus Nocardia; species Nocardia sp. NPDC088792. The sequence continues at coordinate 968,031 of NZ_JBIVKC010000003.1, read as the reverse complement.
GCCGTCATCGACACGTTGGGTGCGGCACCGACACCGGAGCCGACCATGTCGGCCTATCAAGCAATCCGCACCGACGGCCGGTGGGTCCTGGTCGGCGGTGTGCGCCAAGACCTTCCGATCCCTTACGGGGACTTCATGCACCGCCGCCTGACCCTGCGCGGCTCCTGGATGTGCAGTGACAGCACTATCCTGGACCTGTGGTCGATGGTCCGCACCGGCGTCCTCGACCTGTCACTGCTCGACATCCAGATCGTCGGCCTCGACGATCCCGCCGCCGCACTGACCGCGGCCTCGCACCGCCACGGCCTGGAAATCGTCGTGCTCATGCCCTGAATCGCGCTGCGCCCGACCAGGATAGACGGGCCGCCCTGCGGCGCAGCGTGATCGGTGCTTCTCGGGGCGGGTCAGGCGGCCCGCCGGTCGAGGGTCTCGGCCAGTCGGCGCGCTTGCTCGTGGGCGGCGGCCAGGGACTTCTCGTGCAGCGGAATGAGATCGGCCATCGCCGGGATGTCGGGAACCATGGTCAGCTCGGGAATCACCGAGGTCACGTCGAGTCCGAGGGTGTGGGACCAGCCCAGGATGGTCTCCAACGTGGGGATCAGATGGTCGCGGCCCTCGTTGGGGGCTCCGGGGCCGTAGCCGCCACCGCGGGCGGAGATCACCACGGCGGGACGCCCGGCGGTAGGGGCGCTGTCGGTGAAGCCGAGAGTGCGGCCGACGACCATGATCTGGTCCAGCCAGGCTTTGAACACCGACGGCATCGTGAGGTTGTACAGGGGCACGGTGAACAGATAGGCACCGGCGCCGAGGAATTCGGTGATCAGTTCGTCCTGGATCCGCGCGGCCTCGCCCTGTTCCGGGGTGTGCCGGGCGGGGTCGGTGTGCCGGGCGGAGATGCCCGCCGCGGTGAGGTGGGGCACGGGTGAGACCGCCAGGTCGCGGTGGACGACCGGGCCCCGCCACGCCGCGCGGAACGAGCCTGCGACCTGTCGGGAGATCGAGGCTTCGCCGAGCGAGGAGGCGTCGATGTGCAGCAGATACGACATGGGTTCTCCAATTCCTACTATTTGTGCGTAGCACCATGATGGAGCAGAATTGGAGGCCGTACAAAAGGCACATCGGTGTGCGTGACGGAGAGGAATGTGCGCCATGGAGGTCGCAGCACCATCGGACATCACGACCACCCGCCGCGGCCCCTGCGCCGGAATCCCCGCCGAGCAGATGCTGTTCATCCGCCAAGTCCTCGACCGCGTCGGCGACAAATGGAGCCTGCTGGTGATCGCCGTCCTGGAATCGGGCCCACTGCGCTACACCGACCTGCAACGCGAGATCCCCGGCATCTCCCAGCGCATGCTCACCCTCACCCTGCGCCAACTGCAACAAGACGGACTGCTGACCCGCACCGCCTACGCCGAGGTACCCCCGCGCGTCGAGTACTCCCTCACCCCGCTCGGTCGTGGCCTGCACGAGATCGTCACCTCCCTGATCGGCTGGGCCACCGAGCACCACAACGAGATCCGGGAGAACCGAGCCCGCGCAGCGACCACGACCGACTCCTGAGCTCCGACCTATCGGGTCAGCGCCGTCTCGGCGGTGAGCCTGCTGTTACCGAACCACTGCGCGAGGACGGACTCCATTGCCGCACAAGACTCGGATGAGGGTGCGGCCCAGCAGATATAGCCGTCGGGACGCACGAGCAGCGAGTGAGGAACCGGCGCAAGGACGATATCGACCCGATCCGACCAGCCCTGCGCCGCCGCGGCGACCGCCTGATTGCCCGCGACGAGAACGCCACGGCCGGTACGCAATCGGACGAACAGTCGTCCTTCCGGTAGCGCGAGATCGAGCACGGGACGCCCGAGGAGCGGGTGATCGGGCGCCGCGGGCATCGAATAGCGGATCGCTTGACCACTCAGCATCCCGGCCAGATAGTTGCGAGTGTCGGGCAGCGTGACCAATTCGGTGAAGAGCGCCCGCAATTCATTGATATCGCTGTCGGCCGCACCGCGATTCATGAGCGCGCCCTGCGCCCGGACATTGAACAGCACGCGGCCCGCGACCGGGTGGCGTTCCTGATCGTAGGTATCGAGCAGCTCGCTCCCGGTGCTGCCGTCGAGGACGGCGGCGAGCTTCCAGCCGAGATTGAATGCGTCCTGGATACCCGTGTTCATGCCCTGCCCGCCGAAGGGCGGATGCACATGCGCCGCATCACCGGCGAAGAACACCCGCCCTGCCCGATAGCGGCGCAGCTGACGCGTGGAATCGGTGATCCGGAAACGGTCGCGAATGTCGAGGACTTCGATGCCCGCACCGAAAACGGCCAGACTCGTCCGGATTTCGTCATCGGTGACCGGCAGGGTGCGATCCTCGGGATGGCCGGGTCCGCCGAACCCGACCCGGAAGTGATCGCCGAACGGCAGCATCATCGCCCAGTTGCCCGCGTCGTCCCAGCGCCAGTGGGTGCCGTCGGCGCGGAACTGCGCGGCGCCGGAGAGCCACACATCGGCGCCCGCCGAGATATTGGTGGCGGAGGTGCCGGGGAATTCGATGCCGAGCAGCGATCGGGCGGTGCTGTGGGCGCCGTCGGTGGCGACCAGATAGGAGGCGCGAACCTCGTAGCGGCGTTCGCCGTGCGCGATGGCGGCGGTGACACCCGCCGAATCGGCGGTGAGCCCGACCAGTTCGTGTCCGCGCTGCACGGGCGCGCCGGCCGCCGCGAGCTGCTCGGCCAGCATGCCCTCGATAATGTGCTGCGGCACCAGCCGCCCGACCAGCCTGTCGTCGAGGTCCCCGGCATCGAGCCGGATCCCGGCGAAATGCCCTGCGTTCGACGGATAGTGCCCGGTAGCCAGCAACGGCTCCAGCAGCCCGCGCTGATCGAAGATCTCCAGCGTGCGGGACTGCACGCCACCGGCGCGTCCGCTCTCGCTCGGTGCGGGCCGCCGCTCGACGAGCAACACGTCCACCCCCGCGAGCCGCAGTTCGGCGGCGAGCATCGAGCCGGTCGGGCCGGCGCCGACGATCAGCACATCGGTGTCCATCAGGTCCTCCTTCGATCGGTTTGCATGCTCCACCCTGCGCGCGGAGACTCGAGGAAGCTCGGAATGCGGTGCAGGATGGTGGATTTCGGAGTCAGGGGACCGGTGGTGGCGAATTCCGACGGGTACGACGAGCTGGACCGGCAATTGGTGCACGCGCTGCACATAGACGGGCGAGCCCCGATGAGCACCCTGGCGGCGGTGCTGGGTGTGTCCGACAAGACCCTCGCGCGCCGCTATGCGCGGCTGCGCGCGTGCGGTGCGCTGCAGGTGGCCGGTGTCGTCGACCCCTTCGCGGTGGTCGGCCAAGTGGTGTGGTTGCTGCGGATACGTTGTGTCCCTTCGGCTTCCGCGGCTGTCGCGGAAGCCTTGGCGCGGCGGCCGGACACCCTGTGGGTGAGTCTCACCTCGGGCGGCACCGAGATCACCTGCCTGGTCCAGCCCGAGCATGAAAGCGACGGCGACGCACTGCTGTTGCAACAGCTGCCCCGCACCTCGCGCATCGAATCGGTGACCGCGCACTATCTGCTGCACCGATTCATCACCCGCGCGGAGGGTTTGGTCACCAAACAGGGCCCCTTGACCGCGGACCAGGTCGCGGCCCTGCGGCCCGAGGTCACCGCCGGTGCGCCCACCGTCCTGGAGGCGCCCGATCGCGCACTACTGGCGGTACTGGCGGCCGATGGTCGTGCCGGATTCGCCGAACTGTCGGCGGCCAGCGGCCTGTCGGCCTCGGCGGTGCGCCGGCGCCTGCACCAGTTGCGGGCGTCGGGCGCGCTCTACTACGAGGTCGATTTCGATTGGCGCATACTGGGTATCGGAATACGTACCCTGCTCTGGCTGGCCTGCGAACCGGCGCGCATCGTCGCGATCGGGCGCGAACTCGCCACGCATCCGGAGATCGCCTTCGCCGGCGCCACCACCGGCCCGACCAATATCTTCGCCAGCGTGTACTCCCGTGACCAGCAGGCGCTCTACTCGTATCTGACCGAGCGGCTGGTGAATTCGCCGGGCCTGCTGTCGATGGAGAGCGCCCCGGTGGTGCGGACGGTGAAAAAGGTCGTCCACCAGCCCGGCGTCACCCTCCGCGGCTACCCGAGCAGTTCGTCCAGATAGCACCAGCGCCAGGATTCCCCCGGCTCGACACTGCGCATGACCGGATGACCGGTGTTGTTGAAATGCTTCGTCGCGTGATTGCCGGGGGAGGAGTCGCAGCAGGCGACATGCCCGCATTCCAGGCACATCCGCAGGTGCACCCAGACCAGGCCCTCCTCCAGGCATTCGGTGCAGGCGTCGGGGTGATCGGGGACGCGCACGCAGGGCGCCTCGCGCAGATGCTCACACCCACCGGTGACGGGCGCGCGCAGTGGGGTCCCGTCGTCCTCGTCGGCTTCGGAGATGCGGTCGATGGTGGATTCCTCGAGGTCGAGGTTGGCCAGCACCGCCTGCAGCACCTCCTGGTCGATGGCGCCCGAATCGCGTACACGCAGCACGACTTCGCGTTCGGCGGCCAGCATGACCAGGCGTAGTCGCCGGTATTCGCCACTGGGGGTGACCCGCTGGGATTCGGAGCGCCCCAGCAGTTCCCAGGCCGTACTGGCCCGGCGCGCGACGCGGCCCCGCAGCAGATCGACGACCTCGGGCGGGGTCTCCGGCACGATATTGGCCTGCAGCGCCTCGAGTCCGGCGCTGGTGGCCTGCTGCAGCAGATTGGCTTCCTGCAGCAGGTCTTCGGCGCGACTGGGCCCGCGCAGACGCAGCACCCGCACCAGCATCGGCAGCGAAAGCCCTTGCAGCAGTAGGGTTCCGGCCACGACCACGACGGCAAGCAGGATCAGCACCGAGAGATCGGGTGTGTCCAGCGGCAGCAGCAGCGCCGCGGCCAGCGTCACCACGCCACGCATACCGGCCCACGACACCACCGCCGGACCGGTCCAATGCGGTTTGGGTTTCCCCTGCCGCTTGCCCTCCACGGCCCAGGAGAAGAAGGTGGCCGGGAACACCCAGATCGGGCGCACCACAACCACGGTCGCCAGCACGGCCGCGCAGGTCAGCACCAGTGTCGTATGCGGCAGGTCGCTGTGCCAGGCATCGTCGACGATATGGCGCACCTGCAAACCGATCAGCAGGAAGACCGCACTCTCCAGAATGAATTGGATGGTGCGCCAATTGGTGTGCTCGGCAATGCGGGAGGCCGCGCTCTGCCAGCGCGGCGCCTCGTGCCCGAGGATGAGCCCGCAGGTCACGACGCCGATCACCCCGGAGGCGTGAATGGCCTCGGCGGGCAGGTAGGCGACCCACGGCGCCAGCAGCGTCACACTCGTATCGAGCACGGGATCGGTGATGCGGCGCCGCAGGAAGATCAGCACCAGCGCCGCGGCCACACCGATGAGGGCGCCACCGCCCGCCGCACCGAGGAAACTCGCCCCCGCCTGCCAGATGGTGATGCTGCCGGCCATGGCCGCCACCGCCGTGCGCAGGGCAACCAGTGCGGTGGCATCGTTGAACAGCGATTCGCCCTCGAGCAGGGTCACGATGCCGCGCGGCATCCCGACCCGCCGCGCGACCGCCGTGGCCGCCACCGCATCCGGCGGCGCCACCACCGCGCCGATGGCCACCGCGGCCGAGAACGGCACCGGCAGCATCCAATACACCACCGCGCCCACCGAGAACGCGGTGAACAGCACCAGCCCCACCGACAGCAGCGTGATCGACACCTTCTTGGGCCGGAAGTCGATCAACGAGGTGCGCACGGCCGTGGTGTACAGCAGCGGCGGCAACAACCCCAGCAACACCAGTTCGGGCGGCACATCGATCTCCGGCACGAACGGCAGATACGACCCGATCACACCCGCCACCGTGAGCACGAACGGCTCACCGACCCCGAGCCGGCGTGCCCCGGCGGCCAATGCCACCGCCACCGCCACCAGCAAGACGAGTCCGAACGCCCACTCCACCCGCCTATAGTGCCAGGACCGGGGCGTAAAAACCGCATTGGCTCGCGCAGGGCGAACATCCCCGGCAGTGGGGTGGGGTCAGCTCAGCTTGCTCAGTACGTTCTTCGCGAGGGCGACCGCGGCATTCTCGGCCTCGGGCGTGGACGCATAGCCCTTGGCGTCGACGAACGACGGGAGTGCGGCCGGCGCCGGTGTATTGGTGCCGGAATGCTTGGTGCTCACCGCGATCACCACCCCGACGATCACCAGTGCGACCACACCGGCGGCGCCTGCGATCCACGGCCACCGCTGGCGCGGGGCCGGGGTGTTGCCGCCGTAGGGGAATCCGGTGGGCTGCCCCCACTGCTGATTCGGGTCCGGCGGCCATTGCTGTTGCGGTGGAAATTGCTGCTGTGTCACTTCGTCCCCCTCGATGGTTTTCAGGCCTCGAGCTTGGCCATGCCCGATTTCGCGATGGTGGTCAGCATTGCCAGCGCATCGGTTTCGGATGGAATGGTCGCGTTGATCTCGTCGCTGCCGCGTTCCTCGAAGAAGGTGAGGGAGTACACCATCCAGCCGTCGCGGACGAACAGCTTCACGTCGGTGCGCGGAAACTGCTCGGTGTCGGGCTGGATCACCTGGTAGGCGTCGTCGGCGAGCCCCGGCACCCGGGTGACCTTCGATTGCGGGAAGTCATCGGTGAAGTCACCGGTGACCTGCGACTGATAGGCGGCGGCGAATTCCGGTCCCGGATCAGCCTGTTTGTGCAGGGCCGCGCTGATCCCGACGGACGCGGTCACCGGATACTCGGCGTCCTTGCTGCCGGGCACGATGAAGGCGATATCGCATCCCATTTGATCCAGCGCCGCATGACGGAAGGTCGCCGCGGAGGGATTCTTCGCGCCGTCCTCGCCGGGACTCACGGTGAAACCGAGGCCGGTCAACGGCGCGAAATCCGTTGCCGTACACAGGTCGTCGACGGCGTGATAGCCACGCAGGTCCGCTCTGGCCGTAGCGCCGGAGGCGCGATGGCCCGCCACCGCGATCACCACGCCCCACACGAGGGCCGCCACCACGACCGCGACGAGGGGCCACAGCCAGCGGCGCCCCTTGCGTGGCTGCGGATTCGGCGCACCGTATCCCTGACCCGGTGCTCCGTAACCGGGCGGGACGGGGGCGTACATATTGTTTCCTGGCATCATCGGTGTGCCCCCGCTACTTCCGCAGCCGCGGCAGGGTGCCTGTCGCGATCGCCGTCAGGACGTTCTTCTTGTCGTCCTTGTTGATATCGGTGTCCTTGGTGACCTGATTGCTCATCGGCTCCCAGTTCACCTCGAACACGGCCCAGCCGTCGCGCACCCACAGGGTCATCGGCTTCTCGTCGGTATCGGTGTAGACCGTGTATGCCTCGTCGCCGAGCCCGGTCACCGGCTCGACCTCAGCGGTCTTGCCGTCGGCGGCAGGCTGTTTCGCCGCGTCGAAGTCCGCTCGGAATTCCGGCAGCGGATTGGTCTGCTTGTGCACCGTGAAGTTGGTCTCGACGAATACCGTGCCACCGCCGCGGACCGAATAGGTCGTATCGCAGGAGGCGGAGTCGACGGCCGTGTCCCGCGAGGTGATCGAGCGTGGTTTCGCGAAGTCCTCGGTGTCGGGTTCGAAGCCCGTTTTCGCGATCACGCTGAAATCGGCGGTGTCACACAGTTTGTCGACCACATGGTAGCCGCGATCGTCGGGACTGCTGCTCGACGCCGAATCGGTCGAGCCGCCGGAGCGCAGCGCGAACAACGCGCCGGCACCGATCACGGAGGTGACCAGCACCGCCGCCAGTGGGAGCACCCAGCCGCGGGACGCCGTGGGTTTCGTCGGTGGCGGCGCCCATTGCTGTGGCGGCTGCTGCGGCCATTGTGGCGGCTGCTGGTCCGGCCATTGTTGTTGCGGTGGATATTGTTGTTGCGCTGGATACTGTTGTTGCGGTGGATATCCGTACGGTTGTTGTTCCGGCGAATACCCATACGGCGATTGCCCCGGTGGCTGTTGCGGCCCCGGTGGCGGCCCCCCATGCACGGCTGTGTTCTCCCGCCCCTCACGCGATTCGAATGCTTCGCGATGCTAACAGGCAGATGACCACGACGCGTGCCCGGAGTGAACGGCAATCAGCCGGTGCGAGGGGCCGACTCCATGGGTTTGCGGCTGTCGCGCCACGCGTTGATACCGCCTGCCAGGCTCGACGCGTCGTAGCCGGCGCGGCGGGCCAGGGCGGCGAAGCGCAGTGAGACCTCACCGACCGGGCAGACGAAAACCAGTGGGCGCGAGCGGGAGAAGGGGATGCCGTGAGTGAGCATGTCGTCGAGCTGATCGTCGCGGATATTGAGGGCGCCGGGGATATGGGCGATGCGGTAGGCCATAGCGCCGCGGGTGTCGACGATGGTGGGGCGGGCGGTGCGGTCCAGCTCCTCGAGCTGATCGGGGGACAGTGCGGGGGTGGCGGCGAGTTCGGCGGCCGAGGGTGGCTGGGCGCGACCGGGTTTGCCGAACAGTTCGGGGCGGCGTTTGCGAATGTAGGACAGGTAGGGCTCGATGCGGTCGCAGACGATGAATACCGCGACGATCGGGCGCTCCGGCGGCGAATCCGGTAGCGCGGCGAGGTATTCGAGGGCGGCGGCGTAGGTGGCGCCGCTGGTCGGGCCGGCGAGCACGCCGTGACCGGTGGCCAGTTCCAGGGTCGCATCGACCGCGCGCCCGGCCTCCACCGCGATGATGCGGTCGTAGAAGTCGGGCTGGAACAGCCCCACATCCCACATCTCGGTTTCCGAGCGGATGCCCGGAATGAAGTCGCTGCGCTCGGAGACCACCGCGACGGTCTTGAGCTCGGGATTGTGCTTGCGCAGGAAAGTGGCCGCGCCACGGGTCGATCCGGTGGTGCCCAGACCGCCCACCAGATAGTCGACGCGGGTGATGCCGTCGCGGGTGAGGTCCTCGTGGATCTCGCGCCCGGTGCCCTCGTAGTGGGCCTCGATATTCTTCTCGTTCGTGTATTGCGAGGGATGGAACCATTCGCCCGGCGCTTTCGCCATGGTCGATTCGATCACCGAGTACACATCGTTCGGCGCCGTCGGGTCCGGGCATTCCGACAGCCCCGGTAGTTCCTCGATCTCGGTGCCGAACAGCTGCAGCAATTCCCGCACCTCGGCCACCTTGATGCGATTGGTGACCGCCCGTAGCCCGACCCCGTGCAGGGCGCCCAGAATGCGCAGCGCCTTGGCGGTATTGCCGCTGGAGGCTTCGATGAGTGTCTGTTCGTTCGCGACGATATCGTCGAGTTCGTCGCGGATCATTCCCCATGCCACCCGGTCCTTGACCGACCCGAACGGGTTGTAGAACTCGAGTTTGGCGTAAAGCTCGATATTCGGCAGTCCGTGCACGGCCGGATCCAGGCGCAGCAGTGGCGTATTGCCGATGAGTTCGGTGATGTGGTCGTAGCGCATCATTGCACCTCGTGCCGTTCCGGGGCGGGTTCGTAATCGTGATCCCGGCATACCTGGAAACTCCCGTCGTGCTGGGTGACAGCGAGTTTCGGTGGCAGTGGGTGCATGGATGCGGTCGCTGCCGATAAATCCATGTGGTAGGCGGCGGTATTGGGGAAGACGATCACGTCGCCGGGGCCGGGCCGCCGCGGCAGCCACACCTTGTGATTGGTGATGAGATCGCGTTCCAGGCACAGTCGCCCGGCCAGGAAGACCCCGGCGGGACCGGAATCCGCCGTGGCCGTAGCGGAATTCGCCGCCGGGGCCAGCAATATCGGATCCACCATCACCTCCTGATCCGCGGGGGTGACCGTGTCGCGGCTGACATCGAGGTTGACCAGGATGCTGCCGTCGGCGGTCTCCTTGACGAACTCCACGCGCGCCGCGGTGATTCCGGCATGATCGACCAGCGCCTTGCCCGGTTCCAGCCACAGTTCGAGGAGATTCTCGTCCGCGATGCGGGCGACGGTGCGCCCGCCGTGTGTCTCGAGTCCGGTATCGAGCAGGTCGGCCAGCATGCGGTCCGCGGGCACGGTATTGGCGTACTTGTGAAACACCGGTGTGCCGTGCACCGCGCCGCCGTCGAGGTGATAGCCGAAGGTGTTCCCGCCCCACGCCATCGGTTCGCCACGGCCCAGCAGTGATTCGCGCAGCGCGATCACATACGCGTCGAAGGCTTCGGGGTCGGCGGTGAACACCTGCCGGAATCCGCCGCCGATATTCAGCACGGTGGGTGCCAGCCCGTGTTCGTAGGCGAGTTCGGTCAGCGCCAGGCAATTCTCCACGGCCCGTACCCGTTCCACCGGTTCGCCGGAGTCGAGGTGGAAGGCGAACCCGCGGAAGTCGATCCGATCCCGGTACGCGGCGAGAATCTCGAAGGCCTCGCCGAGTTGCCGCACCGGCACCCCGAACCGGCTGACCGGCGTGCCCGGGAATCCGGAGACCCGCAGCAGCACCGGCACTCCGGCATTGTCCGCACCGAGCTCGGCCAGTCGCCGCAGCTCCCACAGATTGTCGACATTGATGGTGGCCCCGCTGCCGATCAGCGTGCGCAGGAACCCTTCTCCCTTGGGCCCGGTCACTTCGATACGGGCGGGCCCGAATCCGGCGCCGACGGCACCGGCCAGCTCGGCCTCGGAGGCCACATCGATGGCGAGGCCGGCGCGTTCGGCGGTGCGCACGAACGCCCGCGATTGATTCACCTTGTGCGCATAGCAGATCCGGAACCCGGTCAGGCGCTGTTCCAGCACGCCCTGCAGTCGATGCAGGTTGGCATCGAACACCTGCGGGAACACCAGATGCGCGGGGGAGCCGTACTGCAACAATGCGTCCTCGACCGCGCCGGGGGCATCGAGGAACGCGCGCACCAGCGGATGCAGATAGGCCGGGAGGATCGGCGGCGCGGAAACCTCCGTCATACAGCGGTTTCCGTGGTGGCGGGCCGCGGCAGGGTGGCGGTGGCGGGTTCGGTGCGCTCCGCGGTCGGGTTGTAGCCGCTGTCGCGTAACGCCTCGAAGGCCCGATGCCGATTGCGCGGACTGCGGAATTCGGCGATGACCCGCTTGCTGGTCAGGTCGACGTCGCGCACCCCGATGCTCATGGATTCCAGCACGCCGGTAATGGTGCGCACACAGTGCTTGCAGCTCATGTCCGGCACGTAGAACACCTGGTCCTCGGCGGCGAGTTCGCCGGTCTCCGAGCCGGTGTCGGCGGCGACCTCGGCCACCGTCACCGTCGGCACCACGGCGGTGAACAGCTCCGTGAACTTGTCCACCACCACCGGCAGGATGCTGTAATGCGCGCCGCCGAGCTGATGCGGCATGGCGGCCAGGCAGGCCGGCCGGGTGCCGGGCGGCAGCAGCGCGTACTGGCGGGAGATCACGTCGAGTTCGTCGTGGTACTTGGTGATGGCATCGGCCACGCTCAAGCCCTCGACCTGGGTGGCGCGCCGCATGGTGCGGTGCGCGTCCTCGATGGTCATATCCTTCATGGCGCGCAGCGTGGCAACGGTCTCCGCGGAGTAGCGGATGGTGCCGTCGGGTTGCGTGCACAGCGTGACCGCGATCATGCCGCGCCGGTAGCTGGAAGCCTGCAGCTCCCAATACCAGCGGGTTGCCACCGCGGAGTAGATGCCGGAATCGCGCATGCCGTGCGCGAATTCGGCGGGCGTGCGATACGGCGTGGACCGGGCAAGCAGCGCATGCTGGGCCAGCGCCCGCCCGCAGGCCTCGATGCCGACGCGGAAGATGTCCATGGGGTCGTGATCGGTGGTGGTGCCTTCGAGCACCGCCTCGTCGCGCGGGGTCAGCTCGGTGACGCGCAGGGCGAGGCCAGTATCGGCTTGCAGCGCATGCCAGAGCGCCAGCACGGTCTCCCGCATGGCGATGGGCACGACGGGACCCAGTCCGCCGGAATGGAAGTGCCCGGTATTGGGGATACCGTCGCTGTCGGTCCAGGTCATGCGGTGGGTCGCACTGGTCACCTGGTCGGCACGGCACGGGCGCATGAATCGTTCCAGGTACAGCCGCTGCGACAGCGTCAGGTGCGATCCGGCCTCGGGACGCAGTGGCGCACTGGTGTATTCGATGCGCCGTGGCGGCGGGACCAGCGCGGGCGTCCCGAGCCCGGGGCGCGCCAGGCCCGCCAGCACGCGGGAGGCGGCTCGGCGGTCGTAGCGGGGTTGGTGGCCGTTCATGGTCATGTGACCTCCTCGGCTATCGTCGCGACACACTCGGTGAACCGGTCGATCTCGTCGAGGGTGTTGTAGAGGTGGGTGCTGACCCGCACCGAATCCTCGTCGGCAGGCGAATTGTCGGTGGGAATGCAGTGGGCGCCGGTGCGCACCAGGAATCCGAGTTCGCTGAGCACGAACCCGAGATCGGTGGCGCTGATCCCGGCAAGGGTGAAAGACACTATGCCGTAACCGGTTTCGCATGACGCATGCGCGGGTCCGGGCAGGAATTCCAGACCGGGAATCGGGCGCAGGCCGGTGATCAGCCGCTGGGTCAGGGCGCGATTGTGGGATCGGATCGTGTCGAGCCCGAATTCTTCCAGGACCTGCAGGGCCGTGCCCAGTGCGAGGATGCCCGGAATATTGTGCGTGCCGCCCTCCAGCAGCTGCGGCATCGGGCCCGCCAGTAATCCCGAGTCATCCAGTGACACAGCCGAATTGCCGCCGGGCAGGAAGGGCGCGAGCTCGCCGTGGCGGCGGCGCCGGCAGTACAGCACGCCGGTGCCGGGGGCGCCGAACATCTTGTGCGCGGAGAACACCGCGAAGTCCGCGTCCAGTTCCTGCACCCGCACCGGGATATGCCCGCCGCTCTGACTGCAGTCGAAGCACAACGCGATGCCCGGATCGATGCGGCCGCGCAGTTCCTCGAGCGTGGTGAGCGCCCCGAACACGTGGTGCAGATGCGAGACGGCGACGAGGCGGGTCCGCGCGGTGATGCGTGCGAACAGGTCCTCGAAATCGGCCTCGCCGAGGGCGTTCACGCGATAGGGCGTCAACCGGATGGTGCGCCCGAAGCCGTGCAGGATGCGCCGCAGGTGCTGCCACGGGTACACGTTGGAGGCGTGATCGCGTGGGCTGTACAGGATTTCGTCGCCGTCGCGCAGATTGGTGAGGGCCCAGGACAGTGCGACCGCATTGAGTCCCGCGGTGGCGCCGCCGGTGAACACCACCTCGTCGGGTTCGGCGCCGATGAACGCGGCCATGCGTTCGCGTACCGTCTCGATCTCGCGGGTGAGGCTGCCGGCCCACGGATAGGTGCCGCGACCGGCATTGGCGGTGCGGGAGGAGTGGTATCGATGCACGGTGCTGATCACCGCGGCCGGCTTCTGCGTGGTGGACGCGGAATCCAGATAGACGTCGGTGGTTTCGCCGAGGGCGGGGAAGAGGTGGCGCACGACCGGGCGCACCGGATCCCGGGCGGCGTCGGGCCCGGCGGTGGACGCAGGCGCAGAGAACCGCACCGTGCCCTCCCTCCAGGAGTTCGCGCTGGACCCCACCAACGATACGCAGTTTTCCCGCGCGGCTCGAAGGTTCTCGCCCGCAACCTCTTTCGCCGGTACCTTCTCGTTACCAACACGAACGACATGGGGATACCCCCGTGGACACCGTCCCAGTGGTTACGAACGGCGTCTCAGCGTTCGGGCCCGCCCGGATTGCACAGCGCCGCCACGGTGGCCTGATACCCGACCGCCGGACGCCAAGGTTCGAGATTCCAGCTGGGCTTGTCGGGCTGCACCACCCGCGCATACTCCCAGTGACATTTGAATTGGTCGTACATGCCGGGAGTGTCGGCATCGGGAGCGTCGGTGAGGACCTCCTGCCAGGCACGATCCCCGGCGGCAGGGAAGGTATCGGTGCGCCCGGCCTGAGTGGGGTAGACGTGCAGGCGCCGGCCATCGGGGTCGTCGGTCCACTCGGTGTGGTCGATGAGCGCCTGATCGGCGAGGGGGTCCACGGCCGGAACCGCGGTGGGACTCGCGGCGGGTTGTGCGCTGGAGGTGGTCGCAGCGGCCGAGGTGACCGGGGTCTGGGCGGTCGGCGCGGCGGCGGGCGGCACGGGCGGGAGCGAACCGACGACAACGGGAGCGGATTCCTGCGCGGCGCCACAACCGGTCAGTACCAGTGCCAGCGCCACTGCGGACAGGCCACTCGACAGTTTCCGTCGCTGTCGCATCGGCCTCGTCCTTTCCACGTCGTCCACGGGGTTGCGGAGCGACGCCACCAGCAATGATCTCACCGTCAGGAACCCTTCCATGGCGCTGAAATACCAGTGTCTCGCATTTGCCAGCGCTGGTGCATTGGCCCAGACAGCCCCTACGATGTCACGCGCAGGGCGGTTCCGGAAAGAGGGGACCGCCCGGCACCTGTGGTACCGGATGGTTGCTGTCCTCGCTTGCGATGTGCACGCGGTACGGGACGCTGGAGAGACTGTAGGGGCGCGTAATGGTGGCGACGACTGTGAAATGTCTTGTCTGGGAAGTGGACAACACACTGTGGGACGGAACGGTGTGCGATTCCACCGCAGGCACACTTCGTGCGGAAGCAGCACGCTCATTACGCATCCTCGCCGAACGCGGCGTCATGCACGCGGTGGCCTCCCGGGGTGAATGGGCCTGGACGGTAGAGCAACTGCGCCGCCACGGCGTATACGAACGCTTCGCGGTGGTCGAGGTCGGCTGGGGCCGCAAATCCGCCGCCATCTCCCGCATCGCCCAAACCCTCGGCGTCGGCCTCGACCAGGTCGGCTACATCGACTCGGAACCGCTCGAGCGCAGCGAGGTCGGCCACGCCCTCCCACAGGTCCGCTGCTATGCCGCGCGCCACGTGGATGTCCTTCCGGCCCTTCAGGAATTCCGCGCCCCCGTCGGCGACGTCCCGCCCCCGACCTCGCCCATGGGCATCTCGCACATTCACGCCCGCTAGACCGTAGGATCGCTTCCGGCTGGAATTGTTCGTTACGGAACAACATGCGGGAGATCCGGATATGGCGACCACGATCCTCGGCGGCGGTATCGCCGGTACCGCGCTGGCAGGGGCGCTGGCGCGCACGGGGGAATCGGTCAGCCTCTACGAGCGGCAACATCACGGGGGCGGGGGCGGGGCATTCCTGTTCCTGGACGCCCGCGGGCATGTCGCGCTGACCGGTCTCGGTGTCGACCTCGACGCTCTGCATGCCGCGTCGCACCCGATTCGGGGACTGGATGTCACCGACAGCTCCGGGCCGGTGTCGGCTCGCATGGATACCGGGCATCGATTGTGGTTGCGCCGCAATCTGATCGGCGTATTGCGTGAGTTCCTCGACGGTTCCGATGTCGATACCCATTACGACACCGCTGTCTCCGGGGTCTCCGTGGATGCGGGCGCATGTGTGTTGCGGATCGATGGGCGGCTGCCCGTGACCGTGGCCGATGGTCCGGTGATCGCGGCCGATGGCATCGACTCCGTGGTACGCGGGGCGATCGAACCGGATCGCACGCCGGTCTACGCCGGAGATGTTGTCATCTACGGCATTGCCACTCAACCGCTGACCTTGCCCACGCCCGCGGCGATCCTGCACTTCTACAACGAGATCATCCCGTCCGGTAAAGGCAGCACCTTCGGGCATGTGTGGGACCACGGCATCGACACCGTGTGGTTCCTGCGCATTCCGCGCGAACCGCTTCGGGCCGACGATCTGGGACTGCGCACGGCCGGTGACTGGGCCGACGAGGTGCTCGCTGCCACGCCCTCGAACCGTGCCGTGCTGGAAACCCTGCTCGCCCATACCGATTCGGTGCACGTATCCAATGCCCGTACCGTGCCCCTGGATACGGCGGCCGACCCGAAGGCGCCGGCGCTGCTGGTCGGTGATGCCGACCATGCCATCACACCGGCCGCGGGGGTCGGCGCCCGCGATGCGCTCGAGGATGTGCATGCCGTCTATCGGGCCATCACCCGAGGCGAATCCGTGGCCGCGGCGGTGGCTGCGCGCCGCGCGCAGATCCGTGCCGAACGCGCGGCCGCGCGGCAACGCATCCAGGCATCAGGTCGCTGAGGGGGAGACCTTGTGGACGACGGTGTCGTCCGGGGTGAGGCGCCGGCCGTCCGTGGACAGCACTTCCAGTGGGCGCAGGGATCGGCCGTCTCGTCGGTCGACCAGCTCCGAGTGGGCTTCACCGGGTGTGAAGAAGTTCTGCTCGCCCCACTGTCGCAGCGCCACGATGACCGGGAAGAGCGCGTTGCCCTTCGGAGTCAGTACGTACTCGCGGTAGGCGCTGCCGTCGGAGGCCGGGACGGATTCGAGGATCCCGCTCTCGACCAGGGCGCGCAGGCGCGTGGTGAGGATGTTCTTCGCGACGCCGAGGCTGCGCTGGAACTCGCCGAAGCGGCGGCTGCCGTCGAACGCGTCGCGCACGATCAGCAGTGACCACCAGTCGCCGATCGCGTCCACCGACCGGGCGACGGGGCATTCGCTGTCGTCGAAACGCGTGCGGTTCACCATGGCGATCCTCTCTACTGTGGTTGCAACATGCTACCAAAATGCTTACCGTCATATCTGGTAGCAAGTTGAAACTGGATGTGCGGAGGAATGCTGATGACCCGTGGTGTGGTCTTGTTGTTCGCGGTCGCCTGCGGGGCGGCGGTGGCGAATGTCTACTTCTCCCAACCACTTCTGGTGACCATGGGCGCGGAACTCGGCATGAGTCCGGCGCTGGTCGGTGGCGTCGTCACCCTCACGCAGGTCGGATACGGGCTGGGGCTCTTCGTGCTGGTGCCACTGGGTGACATGGTCGATCGCAGGCGCCTCATCGTGGCGCAATTACTGCTGCTGGTGATAGCGCTGGCCGTGATAGCCACCGCCCCCACGGCGTCGGTCCTGCTCGCGGGCATGGCGGCGATGGGCTTGTTCGCGGTGGTCACGCAGACGCTGGTGGCCTTTGCCGCGGCCTTGGCCCCGCCCGCCGGTCGCGGCCGCGTGGTCGGTCTCGTCACCAGCGGCGTGGTCATCGGAATCCTGCTGGCCCGCACCGTATCCGGGCTTCTGGCCGACCTCGCCGGCTGGCGTTCGGTCTACTTCGCCTCGGCCTCGATCACCGCGGTGCTCGCCCTGATCCTGTACCGAGTCCTGCCGCGCCACACCGATATTCGCCCCGCAACACTGCGCTACGGACAACTGCTGCGCTCCACGATCACCCTGTTTGCCCGGGAGCGATTGTTGCGGCTCCGGGCGCTGTTCGCCTTCCTGATCTTCGCCGCCTTCAGCACCCTGTGGAGCAGCATCGCGCTTCCGCTCAGTGAGCCCCCGTACTTGCTGTCGCACAGCGCAATCGGGTCGCTGGGCCTGATCGGCGCGGCCGGTGCCCTGGCGGCAACGGTGGCGGGCCGTCTCAACGACCGCGGATTCTCCCGCCAGACCACCGGCCTCGCGCTGGCCCTGCTCGCCGCGTCATGGCTCCCACTCGCCTTCACCCGGAGTTCGTTCTGGGCCTTGATCGTCGGAGTGATCCTGCTCGACCTCGCCGTCCAAGCGGTCCATGTCACCAACCAAACCCTGATCTACGCCCTGCACCCCGACGCGGGCAGCCGCCTGATCGGCGGATACATGGTCTTCTACTCGCTCGGCAGTGCCACCGGCGCCCTCGCCGCGACGACCCTCTACGCGGTGTCCGGCTGGGGTGCCGTCTGTGCCCTGGGTGCCGGGTTCAGCCTCGTCGGTCTCGCGTTGTGGGCGTTAGCGGACGGGCGTGAATCGGGACTTCATCGGCAGCAGTTGGGATCCAGCACCGAGCAGAGGGCGGAGAGCGCATCGCGGCGGGCGCGGTGATAAGTGTTCATGCCGCGGCGTTCGGATTCGATCAGGCCGGCCTTCTTCAGCTGGCCGAGATGATGACTCACGGTCGATTCCGCGAGCCCGACCATGTCGGCGAGATTGCCGGTGTTCTCCTCGCTTTCGGGACTCGCGAACAGCAGGGACAACAGTTTGACGCGTACCGGGTCGGCAATGGCCTTGAGCCGCAACGCGATCTCCAGCGCCATGGCATCGTCGAGCGGCCCCGCCGCGACCGGTGCGCAGCAGACCGGGCTGGACATATCGATCACAGGAAGCGCCTTCGGCATGCCACCGACACTACGCACCTTATTGACATATGTCGAAGAGGTGGAGCAGACTCACCTCATCCAGTTATTCGACATATGTCTCAGAAGTAGAGGTATGGCCATGTCCCGCATCCAACTCGCCCTCAACGTCGATGATCTCGACTCGGCGGTCCAGTTCTATTCGACCCTCTTCCAGGCAGACCCCGCCAAGCGCAAGCCCGGCTACGCCAACTTCGCCATCACCGACCCACCCCTCAAACTGGTCCTGATCGAGAACCCCGGCCACGGCGGCACCCTCAACCACCTCGGCGTCGAAGTGGAATCCAGCCCCCAGGTACACGCCGAAATCGCGCGCCTGTCCCAAGCCGGCCTGTTCACCGAGGAGCAGATCGCCACCACCTGTTGTTTCGCCACCCAGGACAAGGTGTGGGTGACCGCCCCCGACGCCGAGCCCTGGGAGGTCTACACCGTCCTGTCCGACAGCGAAACCTTCGGCACCGCACCGATTCTCGCCACCGGCGAGGCGGTACCCGACGATGAAGCGATCGCGGTCTGCTGCGGCGCCGCCGAGAACGCCACCGCACCGGGCGCCCCCTGTTGCGGCTGAACCCGGGCCGGCGACTGCTCGCCGAATTCCTCGGCACCGCGTTGCTCGTCTGTATCGTCGTGGGCTCCGGCATCGCCGCCCAGCAGCTTTCCCCCGGCGATATCGGGCTTCAACTGCTGGAGAACTCGACGGCGACGGTGTTCGGGCTCGGTGTCCTGATCCTGCTCTTCGGCCCGGTCTCCGGTGCGCATTTCAATCCCGCTGTCTCCATGGCCGACTGGCTGGCCGGACGGCGTCGCGGCGCCGGCCTCACCACGGGCGCCCTGGCCGGTTACGTCGTCGCCCAGGTCCTCGGCGGTGTGGCCGGGTCGGTGCTGGCCGACATCATGTTCGACCGGGCCGCGATCCAGATCTCCACTCATCACCGGGCCACCACCGGGCACCTGGTCGGTGAGGTGGTGGCCACGGCCGGCCTCATCGCGGTCATCTTCGGCCTCGCCCGCACCGCCCGCGCCGCACTGTCCGCCGCGGCAGTCGCCGCCTATATCGGTGCGGCCTACTGGTTCACCAGCTCGACGTCCTTCGCCAATCCGGCCGTCACCCTCGGCCGGATGTTCTCCGACACCTTCGCCGGCATCGCCCCGGCCTCGGTACCCGCGTTCATCATCGCGCAATTGATCGGTGCGGCAATCGGTCTCACCCTGATCGGGCTCGTCTACCCCGCCACCGGTCCAGAACCCCACCATTCCCAGCTGAAAGGCGCACTCCACGAATGACATCCATCCCCAGTGTGCTGTTCGTCTGCGTCCACAACGCGGGCCGCTCCCAGATGGCCGCCGCCTTCCTCACCCGCCTGGCCGGCAACCGCGTCCAAGTCCGTTCCGCCGGTTCCGCACCCGCCGATCACCTCAACCCGACCGTGGTAAATGCCATGCGGGAGGTAGGGATCGACATCTCCACCGAATCTCCGAAGGTCCTGACCGCCGACGCGGTACAAACCTCCGACATCGTGATCACCATGGGCTGCGGCGACACCTGCCCCTACTTCCCCGGAAAGCAATACCTCGACTGGAAACTCGACGACCCCGCCGGTCAGGACATCGGCGCAGTACGCCTCATCCGTGACGAGATCGAGCAGCGCATCCGCGGACTGCTCGACGATCTCGGCATCCCCGCGCGGCCATGAGCCCGCGGTCTGTCTACGTGAGGCGTGGACGGCTCGGCGGGTTGAAGGTCTTGTGGACTATCTCGAGGTGATTGCCGTCGAAGTCGGCGATATTGGCGGCGTAGTAGCTCGGGGCGAAGTATTCGCGAATCGCCGGTTCGCCCTCGCTCGTTCCGCCGGCTTCGATCGCCGCCGCGTAGGCAGCGTCGACTTCGGCCTTACTGTCAGCGACGAACCCGGCGTAGAGACCGGTTTCACCCGGCTGACGCTGTCGGAGCCAAATACTGGCCCCGACAGCGGTGCCCGAACCATAGGCGGCGTCGGCCAACCCGAAGAGGTCGGGGACTCCCGCCGGCCCGGTGGAGGAGTCGTAGCTGCCGAGTTCTCGCCAGCCCAAGGGCTTCAAGGCCGCGGTGTAGAAAGCCAGCGAGCGGGGGATATCGCTTACCGAGATATAGATGTGGTCGAGCACTGATCTCTCCTCCTGGCGAGCGGAATCGGATGGCTTGCCGGTGAGAGTAGTTCAGGCGGGGGTGGATTCGGGTTTGCTGCCGGTGCGGATTTGCACGATGGGCAGAACCAGGGCGGCAGGTGCCGTCGCCGGGACCGCGGGGGAGTTGGGGGCTACGGGGGAAATGCGCTGGTAGCCGGTGTTCTGGGCGGGACGGGTATCTTGTTCGCCCTTGTTGGGCCACATGGCGGAGGCGCGTTCGGCCTGGGCGGTGATGGTGAGGGAGGGGTTTACGCCGAGGTTGGCGGAGACTGCCGCACCGTCGACGACGCTGAGGGTGGGGTAGCCGTAGACGCGGTGGTAAGGGTCGATGACACCGCTGTTGCTGTCGGCGCCGATGACCGCACCGCCGAGGAAGTGCGCGGTGAGGGGGATATTGAAGACCTCGCCCCAGGAGCCGCCCGCGACGCCGCCGATCTTGTCGGCGACCCGGCGGGTGACATCGTTGCCGGCGGGGATCCAGGTCGGATTCGGTTCGCCGTGGCCCTGTTTGGAGGTGAGCTTGCGGCCGAACAACCCACGCTTGGTGTACGTGGTGATGGAGTTGTCCAGATGCTGCATCACCAGCGTGATGATGGTGCGCTCACTCCAGTTCTTGGTGGACATGAACTGCAGCAACGTCAATGGATGCCGCAGCACGAGGCCGAGGAAACGCAGCCAGCGCGGGATCTTCCCACCGCCGTCGACCATGAGGGTCTGCAACAGGCCCATCGAGTTGGAGCCCTTGCCGTAACGCACCGGCTCGATATGGGTGTCGGCGGTGGGGTGAATGGACGAGGTGATGGCCACGCCGCGGGTGAAGTCACGGTCCGGGTTCACCTTCCGCGTCGCCGCACCCACGATCGATTCGGAGTTGGTGCGGGTCAGCACGCCCAGCTGCGGTGAAAGTTCCGGCAGCACACCGCGATCGCGCATGGCGAACAGCAGTTGCTGGGTGCCGCGGGTGCCGGCGGCCAGCACCACATTCTTGGCGGTGTAGGTCTTGGGCTGCTTGCGCACCCACGCACCGGTCTTCTCGGTCGAGACATCCCAGGTGCCGTCCGGTAGCGGCCGCAGTTCGGTGACGGTGGTGAGCGGGAAGATCTGGGCCCCACCCTGTTCGGCGAGGTACAGGTAGTTCTTGACCAGGGTGTTCTTGGAGTTGTGCCGGCAGCCGGTCATGCATTCGCCGCATTCGATGCAGCCGGTGCGCTCGGGTCCGGCGCCGCCGAAGAATGGGTCCGGCACGGTCTTGCCGGGTTCACCGAAGAACACGCCGACCGGCGTCTGCACGAAGGTATCGCCGACACCCATATCGTCGGCGACCTGCTTGAACACCTCGTCCGCCGGTGTCATGTGCGGGTTGCGCGCCACGCCGAGCATCTTCTGGGCCTGCTCGTAGTAGGGCATGAGTTCGTCGTGCCAGTCGGTGATGTCGCGCCACTGGGCGTCCTCGAAGAACGGCTGCGGCGGCACGTAGAGGGTGTTGGCGTAGTTGAGCGACCCGCCGCCGACACCCGCGCCCGCGAGGATGAGGACATCGCGCAGTGGATGAATGCGCTGGATGCCGTAGCAGCCGAGCTTCGGCGCCCAGAGGAATTTGCGCAGGTCCCAGCTGGTGTCGGGGAGTTCGTCGTCGGCGTAGCGCTGCCCGGCCTCGAGGATGCCGACGCGGTAACCCTTTTCGATGAGCCGTAATGCGGTCACACTGCCGCCGAAGCCGGACCCGACGATGAGTACGTCGAAATCGGTAGCGCGCTGGGTCATGGAAACTCCCTTGTCGTCGTCGACAGTGTGGCGGC
The DNA here is from genome assembly GCF_044750615.1 of Nocardia sp. NPDC088792. Taxonomy (NCBI): domain Bacteria; kingdom Bacillati; phylum Actinomycetota; class Actinomycetes; order Mycobacteriales; family Nocardiaceae; genus Nocardia; species Nocardia sp. NPDC088792. The sequence goes on along the minus strand of NZ_JBIVKC010000003.1, from coordinate 945,942 downwards.
GGTTACGCTAATGCGGACAGTTGGAACTGTCAACGTCTGGCGGTTGCAGTATCTATGCTGATCGCGTGGATAGATCCAGTGTCGCCGCCGGGGTGGAGAGATACAGTCGCCCGCAGCTCGCCGAACTCAGCGGTGTGCCTGCCCGCACGATCCGCTACTACCACTCGCTCGGCGTGCTGCCCAAGCCCGGCCGCGCCGGCAAGGAAGCCGTCTACACCGGCGAGCACCTGGAACGACTGCGGGCCATCACCGCCATGCAGGTACGCGGACTGCGACTGGACGCCATCCGTGAAGTCTTCGACGGCGAGAGCGGGCCGGACGGTGATTGGCGCGCGGTATTCGATCCGCGCCTGGGCGATTCCGCCGATCCCGGCGTCACCGTCGACGAACAGGGCCTGTCGGAACTGCTCGGCGACCGCGATGACGGCCTGCTCGACGAGCTCATCGCCAATGGATACCTCTATCGCCACGGCAAGAGCTGGCGGATTCCGGAGCCGGCCATGCTCACCGGCGCACTCATCCTCTACGACCTGGGCACCGATATCGCCTTGTCGGGCACCCTGCGCACGCTCATCCGCACCCGTATCGCCGCCTTGGCCGATGAGATGGTGCAGGCCTTCGTCGATGCCGCGGCCACCAGCTACGGCGGCGACGAGGTGCCCATCGACCTCGATCGTTTCCGGGATCGCTTCCGGGCCGCGGCCCGCGAGGTGGGCGGCGCGACACTGGCCGCCGAAATCGAGCGCGCGGCACGCGAACTCGATCTCTGAGGGCATTACGGCACCGGCGCCGGCGCTTCGCAACTGGCCGGAGGATCGACCAGGTGGCAGTCCGCCGCGGCACGTACCGGCGTGTATCCGGGGGAGATGCCGTCCTCGGCGACGATGCGGCGATAGGTGTCCACCGCGTCGGTGGGTTTGCGGGTCAGGCTCGGGTCGTTCTCCACGTCCACGCTGTAGAGCCCGAATCTCGGTGTGTAGGAGGACCACTCGTAGTTGTCGGTGAGGCTCCAGTAGTTGTAGCCGATCACGTTCATGCCGTCGGCCTTGGCGCGTTGCAGCCAATAGATGGTGTCGCGCAGGTGATCCGAGCGGGTGTAGCCGTCGGCGCGGGGCTTGCCGTTCTCGGTGGGCATGCCGTTCTCGACCACCCAGAGCGGCTTATCCGGATACAGCCGCGAATAGTGTTGCAGCGCATAGTAGATGCCCTCGGGGCGAATCGGCAGATCCCACATGCCCTCGGGTGCGGACGTCGAGCCGTCGGATTTGGGCGGCTCGTAGCCGAAGTAGTAGTCGACGCCGATGAAGTCCAGCTTGTCGTGGATCTTCTCCATGAGCGGACCGTTGACCTGCGTCTCGGCGCCGGCGACATAGCCGACATTGCTGGTCACCAGTGCGCCCGGCTGCACCTTGTGGATGAAGTCGTAGATGGTGTTGTGTACCTGGGCGACCTTGTCGAGCATCTCGTCGGCATTGGTGTCATTGTGCTTCACCTCGTGCTGGATGTAGGCGACCGGCTCATTGACGGTGACCCACACCGGATTCCGCGACGCGAAGTGCGAGACGACCGCGCGGGCGTTCGCGAGCCAGTCGTCCACCATCCCCGGATTCTTCCAGCCGCCACGATCGGCCTCCCACCCCGGATAGACCCAATGATCGAGCGTGAGCATGGGCTGCATTCCCGCATCGACGATGGCATTGACCACCGAGTCGTAGTAGGCGAACGCCTCGGTATCCCACGTGCCCGGCTGCGGTTGCAGTCGCGCCCACTCGATGCCGATACGGAACACCTTCACGCCGAGGTCCGCCGCGAGTTTGATATCGGTCTGGTAGTGGTCGTAGAAATCCACGGAGTTGCCCAGTCGATCCCACCCGGGATTGGCGTCGATATAGCGGAGCCAGTTGCTGTCCGGCGCATGCCCTTCGGACTGGAAGCCGGATGTGGCCACACCCCAATGGAAATCGGGCCCGAGCGGGCCACGCGGATTCGGTGCGACCGTCCGCTGCCCCGGTTGCGGCGCAGCCTGACCCGGCACGATCGCCGGCTGACCAGGTACCGCTTGCCCCGGTACTGCCGCAGGCTGACTCGGCACCGGCATCGCCTGACCCGGCCCCATGGCGGATTGGCCAGGCGCTGGGACGCCGTCGCCGGGTGTCAGCGCGGGCTGGCTCGGCGCCGCTGCGGGCTGACCCGGTGCAGCCGGCGGTTGGCCCGGCACCGCTCCGGATTGGGTTGGTACAGCCACTGGTTCACCTGGTGCCACCGGCTGACCCGGTACGAGCGCAGGTTCGCTGGGCACGGCGGCAGGTTGTCCGGCTGCGGGCATGGGTTCGTCGGGCGCCGCCGCGGGCTGATGTGGCACCGGGCGGCCGGGTGTCGGGATGGCGCGGCTGGGCGGAACCGCGGGCTGACCAGGAACGGGCATCGTCTGACTCGACACGACCGATTGCTGGTTCGGTACGGGCATCGCTTGGCTGGGCGCGATTGCGGGTTGACCCGGTACCGGAATCGTTTGGCTCGGCGCGCCGGCGGGCTGACTCGGTACCGGAATCGCCGGGTCCGGCGCGGTCGCGGGTTGACCTGGAACAGGCAGGGTCTGGCCCTGGATGGGCGCGGGGTTGCCGGGTGCGGGCTGGCCGGATACGGGTACCGGTTGGGTCGTGGGAGGTAAGGGCGGCTGGGCGTGGACCGCGCCCGCTACGGGCAGCATGATCGCGGCTACGGCGAGACTGGTCGCCAGCAGGCGGTGCAGCCCTGCGCGCATGGCTCCTCCTTCGGGACTGCCGTTGGAGCGTCCCGATTCGGAGAATAACCGTCAAGTTGAGGTTTATCGCGCCGTGGGGGCGCGTGTCGCGACGGCTGGGGGCTGGATCACAGCGGTGCCGCGGCGGTCCGGGACCTGCTGGTCGGCGGGCGGTTTCCGGTCCGGAAATCCGGCGCGAACCCCTCAGCTGCGGTTTCGTGCTCACGGTCGGTGACATCGGTGTGTTCGCCGGATGCTCGCGCCTAGCGTTCGATGCGTACCGGCTTGTGGCTCAAAAGGTTCCGAGGGGTGAGCCCCAAGCCGGTGCGACGGAGGGGAGTGCGAAGCCGGCGCGACGGAGGGGATCGCGCTAGTGCGGCAGGGTGACCGGGTCGGTGCAGCTCTGCACGGCGTCGACGATGGAGCAGGTGGCGGGGGGACGAGTGGGGAGGTAGGAGGCCGGGACGCCGCCGTCGTGAGTGATCTCGCGGTAGGCGTCCACGGCGTCGGTGGGGCGGCGGGTGAGGTTCGGGTCGGTGAGCGTGTCGACGGTGTAGAGGCCGAACCGTGGTGTGTAGGAGCCCCATTCGTAGTTGTCGGTGAGGCTCCAGTAGTTGTAGCCGATCACGTTCATCCCGTCGGCCTTGGCGCGCTGCAGCCAGTAGACGGTGTCGCGCAGATTGTCGGCGCGGTCGTAGCCGTCGGCGCGCGCCTGGTCGTTCTCGGTGGGCATGCCGTTCTCCACCACGTAGAGCGGCTTGCCGGGGAATCGCTGCGCGAAGTGCCGCAGCGCGTAGTAGAGCCCGTCGGCCTGCAGCGGCAGCTTCCACAGCTCGTTCTGGGGGAATGCGCTGTACTGCGCGATGGTGTCCGGGGACATGCCGTAGTAGTAGTCGATGCCCACGTAGTCGAGCTTGGCGGCGATGCGATCGAGCATGCCGCCGTTGACGATCGGGTCCGCGGCGGGCACGTAGGCGACATTGCTGGTGACCATGGCGTCCGGCTGCGCCGCGTGGATGTAGTCGTAGATGGTGTTGTGCGCGGCCGCGAGCCGGTCCTGCATGGTGAGGATGTCGGTGATCGGCAGTCCGCCGTTGCGCACCTCGTTCATGATGTAGGCGAACGGCTCGTTGATGGTCACCCAGTACGGATCGTCGCCGGCGTAGCGATCCACGACCTTGCGCATATTGGTGAGCCAGTCGTCGAGCATGCCGGGGTTGTGCCACCCGCCGCGGTCGGCTTCCCAGCCGGGGTAGACCCAGTGGTCGAGGGTGATCATCGGCCGCATGCCGGCGGCGCGGATGGCCGCGATCACCTTGTCGTAGAAGGCGAATCCGTTCTCGTCCCACACCCCGGGCTGCGGTTCGATGCGCGCCCATTCGATGCCGAGGCGGTAGGTGTTGATGCCGAGATTCTTGGCCAGTGCGATATCGGAGGCGTAGCGGTCGTAGAAGTCGACGCTGTCGCCGTAGGGGTCGTAGCTCGGGTGGGAGGCGACGTAGCGGACCCAATTGCTGTCGGGTGCATGGCCTTCGGACTGGTATCCGGACATGGCCACGCCCCAGGAGAAGTCCGGGCCGAGCGGCGGCAGGCTGGTGGGCGCCGGTGTCGCGGCCGCGGGTGCGGCGGCTAGTAGTGCGGCGGCGGCTAGGGCCAGTGTGGCGTGAGCGGGGCGTCGGGTGTGCGCTCGCATGGGGCTCCTCATCCGGCAGGCAGAGAACTGGGCGGCCGACCAGCAGTATGGCGGACCCTCGCCCACAGCACGCGGGGTTCGCCCGAATGCCGCGTGACACCCGGCAGATCGAGATACCGGCAGGCTAATGCCCGCGCATCCAGATCCTCCAGCACCTCGGCGCTCGTGTCGCGGAGTTCCCGGGCCACCCGGTCCGCCTCCGTCGCCGGATAGGCGGCGATGAGCTGACTCCCGGCCGTCAGCCCGCCCAATCTCGACACTGCCTGGCCGAGGCTCGTCCATCGATATTCGCCGCAGCGCGGCCCGGACTCGCCGAGCATGATGACGAACGCTGGTTCTCGGGGATCGAAAGCCGTTGCGGTCGTGGCAATACCGGCATCGCTGAGCTGAACGACGCGGATGCGGCGATACGGGTTGTGGGCGGCGAAGGTATCGAGGGCGGTACCGACCAGGACGATCTGCCCGATGCCGGTTGTGATGGCGTCGGCCAGCCGGTCCTCGGCGAAGCGGCAGCGAGCCGCGGCGAGCAGCCGCCGGCAGTTGCGCTCACCCGCACTGTTCAGCGCGACGCTGTCCACGCCCGCCATCCCCTCGCCGCGCATTGTCGCGGGTCACTCGTGGGTACCGGGCCGGCCCGGCATGGGCGGCATCTCGGGCGGATTCGGGAAGTGCGGCATGGGCGGCACGTCCGGCATGCGAGGCATCGCGGGCATGGGTGGCAGCGGCGGGACCTGCGGCAGCGGCGGAACGGGCGGCACCGGTATGCCGCTGGGCCCGCCGCCGAAGCGCTGGAAGGCGGCTTGCCGTGAGGTGCCGAAGATTTCGCCGATCTCGGCCCAGGTGCGGCCCTCCTCGCGCGCCTGCAGCACCAGTGAGCGCAGCACATCGTCGACGACATTGTCGAGGCTGCGCGCCGCCCGCAGGGCCGCCATCACCGACGGTGTGGGCTTTCCTGCGGCCGGATGCAGCACTTCCGCCACGAATTCTGCGTTGGTGGACAACAGTTTTGCCAGGACCGCGCGTTCATCCGCGGGGTCTCGGTGCTGGGCATCGCTCATGCGTAAAGCCTGCCTTTACGCCAAAGCGGTTGTCAAGGAATGATTTACAAACCTGGTGTTCCGTTCTGTTGCCGGACGGGGGCTGTGTGTTTGCCTCTCCTATAACGATGGCAACAGAAGAAGGCAGGAGGCGTGGGGGTGACCACTTGGAGTTGAGCGAGCCATATAGCGAGCCGGACCGAGAATCGGCCGAACGTGAACTGTTCGAGCTGGTCCGCAAGGCCGGATTCACCGGTTCGGCGTGGAAGCTGCTGGCGGACAGGCTGGTTCGGCACGGCCTGGCCGTCATAGGCCCTTGGATCCGGACCGGTTGGATCTTCAAGGTGGCCACCGATAAGGGCATGCCGGTGCGATGTACCGACCAGGAACGCGAATTGGTTGCCACCCGCCTGTGCGAGGACTTCCTACAGGAGACCGTCACCAGCGCCCTGGAACGGTTCCGCAGACACTGCCTCGACGGCGACGGCTGGCGCGCGGACGGCGGTACCAGTCTCGCAACGTATTTCGTCAACGGCTGCGTCATGGCCTTCGTCGACAACTTCCGGCGCAGCCGGCGCTGCGGCGAACTCTTCCAGCAGCGCGTCACCGTGGCGCTACCCGCCGAGGACGACGATCCGAACCTGCTGAGCTGGTTGCCCTCCGATGAGGACCTGGCCGGATCGGTGGTGGCGGGCATGGAATTCCGCCGCCGCCTCGCCCGGCTCAGTCCACGCGACCGCGGACTGGCCTGGGGTAAAGCCATGGGCCTGCGCGGCGCCGAGATCCGGGACCTGTTCGGGTGGTCCTCGGTCAAGGCGGTCGAACAACGCTGGGCGCGAGTGAAACGAGACGACGACTGGTGCCGCGGCCTCGCGGGGACGGAGGAATGATGTGCGAGGACAAAGGTATGGAGTTGCGTGAGGACCGCGGCGTCGACCCGGCGACGCTGGTGGCCCGGTTGCTGGAGCATTCGTCGCTGGCGGACCCGGGGCTGCAGCGGCTGCGCGACGGGCTGCCCGCGCACCTGATCGACCGGATCGTGGAGCGCGCCGCCGCCGAACAGTCCAGGCGTCCGGGCAATTTCGCGGATCGGCTCAACCGCCTGTTCCAGGCCGTGCATCCGCCGGGCCGCCGCCCGTTCACCAATGCCGAGGTCGCCGCCGCACTGACCGCGAGCGGATTCCCCATCTCCAAGCCGTATCTGAGCCAGCTGCGCGCCGGCACCCGGACCGACCCGTCGGATGCGACGGTCGCCGAGCTCGCCCGTTTCTTCCGGGTCAAGCCCGACTACTTCTATAACGACGGCTATGCTGCCAAGATCGACAACGACTATGAGTTGCTCACGCGTCTGCAGATGTACGGTCTGCGTAAACTGTCCTCCCGCGCCTTCGATCTGAGCGAGGAATCGCAGAATCTGCTCGCCAGCATGGCCGATCGGCTGCGCATCACCGAGGGCCTGCGCACCGAGCCCTCCCGCCCGCGACGGGATGAGCCGGGGGAACGCTGATTCGGCGGATCAGCGGGCGCGCAGCGCCTGCTGGATGACCGGAGTGGCCGCCTGCATGGTCGCGAGCATGGGCTCGCCGAAGGCGTCGGGCAGCACATCGTGAATCCACACGAAGCGGCAGCGGTCTGCTTCCAGGGGCAGGATCTGCATGGAGGCATTGTCGTGGGTGGGCTGCACGGCCTCGCCGATGACGGAGAACACGACGCGGCGGCGGTCCTCGTCGAGGGCGATGAACCGTTCGCGTGCGATCGCGCCGCTGGCGAAGGTGACCACCCGATCCCCATTCTCGGCCTCGTGGGATTCGGTCACGAACCCCGGCGCCATGCGGACCGGCCCGGAGGCCCAGTCGCTGATCACTTTCCATACGGACTCGGCATCGGCTTCGATATCGAACTCGACTCTCACGGTCGCCACTGGTGTTCTTCCTTCCGGATGGGATCTGTCGGGAATCAGTGTGCGACCGGGTGGCAGGTGCGGTCTTGAATATTCTTGCGGCGGGCGTTCCTGTCGGACCCCGTCGGTAGTGTGCCGGTCATGCAGACCTTCGCCAGGCTGGTGACACACGCCGACTTCACGGTCGACGCGGTGACCTGCTGCGGCGATCACGGCGGTTGGTCGGAGGCGGAGTCGCCGCGGGACTATCGCATGGTGCTGGTGCGCAGCGGGCGCTTCCGGCGCCGCACACGTTCGGGCGCGGCCGAGGTGGATCGGCTCTCGGCCTACCTCGGAATTCCGGGTGAGCCCGAGCATTTCGCGCATCCCGATGGTGGTGACGTGTGCACCGCCATCACCATCGGCCACTCGCTGTGGCATGCGATTGCCGGTGATGAGGTCCACGCTGTCGCGCCCACGGTCTGTATCGATGCGCGACTGGATCTGGAACACCGGCTGCTGGTAGCGGACGCGGCCGACGGCGATATCGATTTCGCTTGTGCCGAACGGCTTTCCGGCCTGGTGAGCGCCGCTGTGCGTCAGATCGTCGCCACCTCGGTCCCGGCGGCCGGTGGGTCCCGTGACTGTGCTCTGGTCGCCGCGGCGCGGGCACTGTTGCATGACGATCACCCGGCCGCCGCCGGCCTGCTGCCGCTCGCCGCCGAGCTATCCGTCTCCCCGTACCGGCTCAGCCGCGCCTTCACTCAGGAAACCGGTGTCTCACTCACGAAATACCGCAACCGACTACGGGTCTCGCGGGCCATGGACAGCCTGGAACGTCAGGACACCGGCCTTGCCGAGCTCGCGGCGGACCTGGGTTTCGCGGACCAGGCCCACTTGACCCGCACGGTGCGGGCGCATCTGGGCCACACGCCGACAGCTGTCAAGGCATTGCTTCGAACCGCGTGAATGAGCGCTCGGTGCGGCGCAGGACCCAGGCCCCGCTGTCGCGCAGGACTTTTCACTCGGCGGCGAAGCGCGCGCTGATATCGGCGGCGGTGACCCTGGCGAGCTCGACCAGGAACGGCACTCGTTCGGGGATCATGAGGGTCGTGGGGCCGCGGAGTCCGAGCGCGAAGCGGCAGCGGCCGTTCGCATCGAGGATGGGAAGCCCGATGGTGCGGAAGCCGGGGTCGAGTTCCTCGTCGTTGTAGGCATAGCCGCGTTCGCGGGTGCGGGTGAGTTCGCGGCGCAATTCGGCTGGGCCGGAGACGGATCGGTCGGTGCCCTCTTCGTAGGGGAGTGCGCGGAGCTCGTCGTCGGTGGCGTCGTTCCAGACGAGCAGCGCCTTGCCGAGGGCGCTGGCGTGCAGGGGTAGTCGTACCCCTTGGAGGCGATGTCCATCGGTGTCGCGCCAGCGGCTGGTGGCGAGCAGGACCGCGTGGATGCTGTGCCGGATGGCGACCGAGGCGCTGGCTCCGGTGGTGCCCGCGAGCTGTTCCAGGCAGGGTTCCGCGAGGTAGATGCGATGCTGACGGTAGGCGATCTGCCCGTATTCGGCCAGCGCGCCGCCCATTCGGTACCGGCTGGTCGACTCGTCCTTCTCCAGGAATCCGGCCTGGACCAAGGCGCCGAGCAGGCGGTGGGTGGTGCTGACGGCCAGTCCCTGCTGTCGTGCGATCTCCGAGACGCCGCGCTCGTGACCATCCCGGAAGCAGTCCAGGACCGACAGGGCGCGGGCGACGGTCTGTACACCGGAGGCTTCCACGGCAGCGACCGTAGCACAGCGATTCGGCCGAAAATCGCTATGACTTTCCAGTATTCGGAAAGCTTGCCGTAGCTCGCTTCGATGTTTCGTGTCAACCGTTCCGATCGGCGGAATGGATTACCTCGCCCTGGCGACGTGAGATCCCTACTGTCCCAGGGCATCGCTCGATGATTCCGATCGGAAGAGGTGCCCCACCATGCTCCGCACACGCCGGCCACACCGTTGGCGTCTCGCTCTTGCCCTGGTCCCCGTCGTCGCGCTGGTCGCAGCCTGCAGTTCCGGCAGCGGTGATGCGGGCAAATCGGACCTGGTGCTCAAGGTCGTCGACCCGGGCAATGCCGGACCGCTGGCGGTCGGCAAGCGCGACGGTGTCTTCGAGCAGGCACTCGCGCCGCTCGGGGTCCGCGTCCAATGGGTCACCACCACACCGGGTTTCAGCTCCATGCTGCCGTTGTTCAATACCGGGCAGCTCGATGTCTCCGACGCCGCGTTCAGCCCGGTGGTCGGCGCACTCTCGAAGGATGTGGCGGTCCGCATCGTCTCGGTCTCCGCTGCGGCGGGCAAGGACCAGAGCGGCATTCTCGCCACGCCGGGCTCCGGCATCCACGCCGTCTCGGATCTGATCGGTAAGCGGGTCGCGGTGAATCCGGCCGGTAAGGGCGAATACATTCTGCTGAAGGCGCTGGCGCAGGCCGGTGTCCCCGCCGACAAGGTGACGCGAGTTCCGTTGCAGCAAAAGGACGCCGCGACCGCCTTCGCCACCGGCAAGGTCGACGCCTGGGCCTCGTTCCTGGTGCCGTATCAGGAGGCCAAGGCCAATGGCGGCGTCGAGATCGCGACCGAGCAGAGCATCGGGTCCAAGGACGATTCGGTCTTCGTCTTCCGCACCGCGGTGGCCGACAAGCATCCGGATGTCGTCGCGAAATTCCTGGAGACCGTGCAAGGGCTCACCACGCGGCAGCGCGCGAATCCGGCCGATTTCCAGAATGTCTTCGACAAGACCGGGCCGCGCGCCCTGAGCGGCCCCCGGTTGAGTGATGCCCTGCGGGTCGGCGGAGAGGCCACCGTGCCGCATCTGCCCGCCGATTCCGATGCCGCGGACCTCGCCGACGTGGTGAAGGTGTTCCGCGACAACGGCGTCATCCCCCGCGATATCACCGCGGCCGATATCTTCTACGACCTGAAATCCAAGCTCACGCCCGAGCAGCTGACCGCGGTGCAGGCGGGCAGTTGAGATGGCCGTCCTCGTTCCCGCGGCCGCGCCGACGACCGGACCCGCGCTCGCCCCGCCCCGCGTGCGGGTCCGACGGCCCCGGCCCGCATGGCTTTCCGTGCCGCTGCGGGTCCTGCTGCCCGCACTGATCGTCGCGGCCTGGTGGACCGGCTCGGCGTCGGGCGCGTTGCCCGCACAGGTCCTGGCGGGTCCACCGAAGGTGTGGTCGGCGCTGGTCGAGCTGGCCCGCAGTGGCCAGCTGGCGGACTTCGCGCTGGCCTCGTTCACGCGCGCGGCGCTCGGCGTGGTCCTCGGCGTGACGGCCGGGCTGCTGCTGGGCCTGCTGGCCGGGCTGTCGAGTCTCGGTGAGGAACTGGTGGATTCGACCATGCAGATCGTGCGCGCGGTGCCGTTCCTGGCGCTGGTGCCGCTGTTCATCGCCTGGTTCGGCATCGACGAGCTGTACAAGGTGCTGCTGATCGCGGTGGCCACGGTCGCGCCCATGTACGCCTACACCTATCTCGGTGTGCGCAATGTGGACCGCAAGGTGGTCGAGGCCGCGCGCGGTTTCGGGCTCACCGGCGTGCGGCTGGTGCTCGAGGTGATCCTGCCCGCGGCGCTGCCGAGCGTGCTCATGGCCTTGCGAGTGTGCTTGTCCATCAGCATTACCGGACTCATCGCGGCCGAGCAGGTCGGGACGACCGAGGGCGTCGGCTATCTGGTGACCTTGGCGCAGGAGTACAACCGCACCGACTACATGGTGCTGTGCGTGGTGCTCTACGCCCTGCTGGGGTTGATCTTCGACGTCGCGGTGCGCCTGATCGAACGCTTCGCCCTGCCGTGGCGGCGAGAGGTGGCCATCCGATGAGCGCCTCGGCGGCCGAGTCCGTGAGCGCCCCCGCGACCGAATCCGAGCGGGCGCCCGTGGCGGTGTCGATAACCGGCCTGCGAAAAGCGTTCGGCGACAAGGTGGTTCTCGACGGCGTCGATTTGACCATCCGGCGCGGCGAATTCGTGGTGCTGCTCGGGCCCAGCGGCACCGGCAAAACCACCCTGCTGCGCCTGCTGACAGGGCTGGAGGTCCCCGATGCCGGTTCGGTGCTGGTGCCCCCGGCCCGGACCACGATCTACCAGGAACCGCGCCTGGTGCCGTCCAAACGGGTGCTGGCGAATGTGACCATCGGTCAGCGACGTTCGCGGGACACCCGGGAAGCCGGGCTGCGTGCCCTCGCCGAGGTGCACCTGGAGGGTAAGGCGCGCCAGTGGCCCGCCACCTTGTCCGGCGGTGAGGCGCAGCGCGCGGCCCTGGCCCGCGCGCTCGTCCGCGAACCGGATCTGCTGCTGCTCGACGAACCTTTCGCCGCCTTGGACGCCCTGACCCGGTTGCAGATGCAGGACCTGGTCGGCGACTTGGTGGCCCGGCATCGGCCCGCGGTGCTCATGGTCACCCACGATGTCGACGAGGCGGTGCGCCTGGCCGATCGCGTGCTCATCCTCGACCACGGCCGCTTCGCCGTGGACACCGTCCTCGACCTGCCGCGCCCGCGCACCCGCACCGACCCGGTCGCGCTGCGCCACCAGGCCGAATTCCTCGCCCGGCTCGGCGTCACCGCGGCCGATACCGAAACCCCCAGGAGCTCTTCATGACCGAAACCCTCTGGTACACGCGTTGCCCGGTGCCCACGGCCAGCGGCCTGGCCCACAGCCTCGGCTGGCTGGGCGAGAGCGCGGCAGGCAACGGCCTGAGCTTCGGCGTACTGCAGGACGCCGGGCCCGAACTCGCGGTCCGCCACTTCGATCACGGCCTGCCCGGCCTGGTGCGCGAAGGCGGCAATGTGCCCGCACTGGCCGCCCGCGCGGCCGGCGCACCGACCCGTCTCATCGGACTCACCTGGATCGACGAGGCGCAAGCCATTGTGGTGGGCCCGGATTCGACCGTGTCGACGGCCCCGGAGCTGGCCGGACTGCGGGTGGGAATCCCGGCCTGGGCCCAGGATCAGGCCCGCAGCTTCCCCAGAGCCATGGCGTTGCACGGCTTCGCCAACGCCCTGCGGCTGGGCGGCCTCACCCTGGCGGACGTGCAGGTCACCGAGGTAGCGGTGGAGCCGAACCCGCAGGTGCGCACGGAGAGTCAGCAGCGTGGCCGCAGTCTCACCTGGGGCGTGGAACAGCTGCTCGACGGCACGGTCGACGCCATTTACGTCAAAGGCGCACGCGCACAAGAGGTCGCGAGGGAGCACGGCCTGCGGATCGCCGTGGACCTCGATGCCACCGAGACCCGTCGGCTGCGGGTCAACAATGGGACGCCGCGACCCATCACCGTGCACCAGGAACTTCTCGATACCCGCCCGGAGGCGGTGATCGGATTCCTCGCCCAGAGCCTGCGGGCCGCCGACTGGGCGGCGGGCGATCGTGACGCGGCCGCCGCGGTGCTACAGCGCGAAACCCTGTCCGGCCCCGAGGGAGTCACCGCGGCCTACGGCGCGGACTTCCACCTGGGCCTGCACCCGTCGCTGTCGGACGAACGCGTCGAACTGCTCGGCGTGCAGCAGCAGTTCCTCTATACCCACGGCTTCCTCGCCACGGATTTCGACCTGGAATCCTGGATCGCCCGTGAACCTCTGGAGCAGGCGCGCGCCCTGGTCGCCTCCGGGCGAGCCGCGGCATGACCGAGTTCCTGTGGCGGATGCCCACCCGCGGCGACGGCCGCCGCGCGAATCCCGCCCTGCGCCACCGTGCTTTCGGCGGCCCGGCCCCGATCGGCCCGGCCACCGATGTCCGCCCCGGCCGCTTCGGCCCGTTCGACGAACTGCATCAGATCGTGCACGCCGCCGAACTGTCCGGGCTGGACGGCATCCTCGCGCCTTACGACCCGCTGGGCGAGGAATCCTGGATCGTGGCCGGGGCAGCATTGCGCGCGACCCGGCACGCGCGGGTCGTCGTCGAATTCCAGCCGGCCTTCGGCACACCCGTGTACGCCGCGAAGATCTCGGCCACCCTGCAACGCCTCTCGGCCGGGCGACTGGCCTGGCGGCTCGCGGTCGACACCGACGCCGCCGACGCGCGCGCCCGCGGTGATCGCGTCACCGGGGAGGACCGGTATGCGCGAGCGGCGGAATTCCTGACCATCGCACGGGGAGTCTGGAACGAGGAACCGGTGGCGAGCGCCGGCTTCCGGGGCACCGGATTCGATTTCGCGGGCGAGTATTTCGACGTCATCGACGGCGGATTCCGCGGCATCCTGTCCGGGCTACCTTTCCCGGAAGTCCACCTGACCGGCGATTCTCCTGCGGCCCTGCGACTTTCGGCCGCACACGCCGACGTCCATATTCTCACCGAGACCCCGGACGGAGTCACCTCCACCCTGGGCGAATTGCGCCGCCTGGCCACCGCCGCCGGACGGACGGTCCGAGCGGGCGTCGAGGTCCCGATCATCGCTCGCGAGACCGAGGACGAAGCCTGGGCACGGGTCGAACGCCAATGGCGCGAACTGCATCCCGGCGGCCCGGACGCGGCGATCCATGCGCTGGGCGACGGTCGCTGGGCCGGATTCACCCACCTCGGCTACGACCGCCCCATCGGCCTGGTCGGCAGCTACGACCAGGTGGCCGCACAACTGCGCGCCTATGTGGCGGCGGGCGTCGACATCATCGTGCTGTCCGGCCACCCGCACATCGAGGAAGTGCACCGCGCCGGCGAGCACGTGCTGTTCCGGGCTTACCCCGCCGGCCGCACCCTGGCCGACCCCGCCGGCCGCACCCCGCAGGAGGCCACCGCATGACCATCGACATCTATTGGCGCATAGGCATGGAAGGCGATCACGCCGCACTGCGCACACCGCGCCGATACAACCGCGGCCACGCGAACGGCTACGGCCCCGGCAATATCGCGCCCGCGATCCGGGGCGGGGAGCTCGACGGCTACTCGTATATCGATCACGCGGCCGCCGTGGCGCGCGCGTCCGAGTCCGCAGGTTTCCTCGGCGGGCTGCTGCCGTCGTTCCCGATCACCGAGGACCCGTGGGCCTTCGCCGCGGCCCTGGCGCGGGAGACCACCACGTATCGGTTCATGGTCGCCTTCCAGCCCGGATTCCTGCATCCGGTACAGGCGGCGCGCATGTCGGCGAGCCTGCAGCGCGCCACCGGCGGGCGGCTGGTCTACAACATCATCAGCGGCGGCGGGGGACCGGCCCAATTGTGGTGGGGAGACAAGGTTTCCCACGACGACCGCTATGCGCGCACCAGCGAGTTCCTGGACGTGCTGCGCGGCGTGTGGGATGGCGACCCCTTCGACCACGCGGGCCGCTTCTTCCGTACCGAGGGCGCGGTCCTGCCGCTCGGCCTGGCGGGACAGCCCTTTCCGGAGGTGTACTTCTCCGGATCCTCGCCCGCGGCCGTGCAGGCGGCAGGCAGGCATGCGGACTACTACCTGTCGTGGCTGGAACCCTTCGCCGATCTGCGCGCCAAATTCGATGGCGTGCGCGCGCATGCCGAGCAGACCGGCCGCACCCCGAAATTCGCTGTCCGCATCGATATCGTCGCCCGGCACACCGAGGAGGCGGCGTGGGCGGAGATCGAGCAGGGCTGGGCGTTCGTCGACCGTGCGGCCGCGAACCGCGCTGCTCAGGGTGATTCGGTGGGCGCGGCCCGCATTCAGGGCTGGGTCCCCGAAACCATTACCGGCTACCGGGATCTGGAGGTGCAGCCCAATGTCTGGTGTGGCTTCAGCCTGATCCGCGGCGGGCCCGCCTTCGGGCTGGTCGGCAGTTACGAGCAGGTCGCCGAACGGCTGGACCAGCTCGTCGAACTCGGCGTCGACGCCTTCATCCTGGCCGGCAACCCACACCTGGAGGAGGCGTACCGCGTCGGCGAAGAGGTGCTACCGCTGCTCGGTCGTTCCCGCCGCACCGCTCCCGATTCCGTTTCCGCACTGTCCGTCGTTCCCCAGGAGATCTCATGACCATCCGCATCGGCTACTTCCCGCACAACAATTCGCTGTTCGTCCTGCGTCATCGCGGCATTCTCGAACGCGCCCTGCCCGATATCGAATGGGTGGATTTGCGTACCCTGGCGCAGCCCGCGCCGGTCGACGTGAAAACCGGTCTGCCGTCCCAGCATTCGGACTGGTTGTTCGACGAGCGCGGCTACGACTTCATCGGCACCGGATTCACCCCGCCGATCACCGCGCTGGCCAATGACCGGGACATTGTCTATGTCGGCATTTCGGGTCCACGGATCGAGAACGGCCGCCTGGTCGCCACCGCCGTAAGCGGTATTACCTCGGTCGCGGACCTGCGGGGCAAGCGTGTGGGGATCGCGCACGGGTCGTGGCAGACCACGCTGCTGCTGTTCGCGCTGGAGCGGGCCGGACTCGGCTGGTCGGATATCGAGCCGGTGAACACCGATGTCCATGACGGCGGATCGCTGTTGCTGCGTGGTGAACTCGATGCCTGGGTGGGCGCCTACCCGGGCCTGGCCGCGGTGGAGTCCGCGGCCGAGCTGCACACCCTCATTGACACCGAATCGCTGTTCAGCCATCCCTCACTGTGGTTCACCCGGCGTGACTTCGCCGAGCAGCACCGGGAGGAATTGGCCGCGATCATTGCCGCACTGCAGGAATCCGATGCCTGGATCATCGAGAACCCGCGGGCGGCGGCGCAGTACTTCGTCGACGATGTGATTGCCCGCGGCGGCAGCGCCGACCTCGATGCCTGGGAGGCCGCCCTACGCGGTCGTCCGTTCGGCGTGGGGGCGGTCACGGCGGAATTCCTCGACGAGCAGCAGCATGCGGCGGACCTGTTGGCAGCCAATGGATTGCTGCCGAAGCAGGTGACGGTGCGTGCGGGCGTGCTGCCGTGGATCGGTGAGCTGGTGGAATCGGGCCGGGGTGCGGCCGTGGCCGGCTGAGGTTCGGACCGCGTGGTCCTGGGCGCACGCCCAGGACCACGCGGTCTTTTCTCGAACGTTCGTTCGCCCGGCCGGCGAGAATCGGCTTCCGATGGCCCCGACCTGATCGAATTCCGATGAACCGCATTGGCTCCGATGTGCGGTTTGCCCGAAGGTGCCGAAAGATTAGGTGAGACACCAGATTCTGCTACTGTGGCGACGCCGCTCTCAGGATCGGCCGGACGACAAGAGAATTGATGAATCAAACAACCGCCGTGCTGCTTTCCTCAGGTCTCGCCGCCGCACTCGTACTCGCCGTGATCGCGGCCCTGTTCGCGTGGTTCACCGCGCGCCGGGAGCGTTCACGCGCCGACGCGCTGGCGCGCGCGCAGCGAGACCGCGACGTTGCCGTCGAGCAGATGATCGAGAATCTGACGACCACCATCGTGCCCGCCCTCGGCGCCTCGGTGCGCCGCTCCACCCCGGACCAACCCACCGTGGACCTGCCCGCCATGCTGGAGGATACGCAGCTCGCGGAACTGGTGTGGCAGTTGGCCGCCCGTACCGGCGAGGAATTGCGCCAGGTGCAGCTGGAGACCCGCGATCGCACCCAGCACGAGGCCGATGTGGCCGCTCAGCTGTCGGTCACGCAGGGTGTCGCTGCGGCGCGCGCCGAGGTCGAGACCGCCGCGCGCGAGGCCACCCGCGCCGCCGTGCGCGCCTTCGGCACCTCCGTGGTCAGCCTCGGTGCGGACGTGAGTCAGGTGCTCAGCGGCGCGCTGCGCAAACACCGCGACGACGAGACCTACGAAATCCTCACCCGCATCGACCATTCCGTCCAGCAGATGATCCGGCAGGCGCAGTCCTTCGTGATCGTCTGCGGTGGCCTGCCGGGCCGGCGCTGGCCGCAGCAGACGCTGACCGACGTGGTCGGCGGCGCGGTCGGCCGTGTACGCGACTACACCCGCGTGCGCCCGGGCCAGCTGGATCGCACCGTGACCAGCCGCGTGGTGGAGCCGCTCGTGCACACCATCGCGACGCTGCTGGACAATGCGCTGCGCTATTCGCCGCCGAACTCGTTCGTGGATATCGGCTTCCAGGAAGGCCACCACGGCGTCACGGTGATCATCGACGATGCCGGTGTGCGCATGAACGGCGAACAGCTCGACGAGACCCGCCAGATTCTCAATGGTGACCGGGTCATCGATATTCACGCGCTGGGACCGACTCCGCGCGTGGGCTTCCCGGGTGTGGCCGCCTTGGCCCGCCGCTACGGTTTCACCCTCTATGTCGACGGGCCGAACGTGTACGGGGGTATGCGCGCTATGGTCTTCATCCCTGACTCGCTGCTCGTTCCGCTCGAAACACCGGAGGCAGCGCGTATCGCCCCGGTAGTGCTGGCGCCGCCCGCACCGGAGCCCGAGCCGAGAACGCCTGTTGCCGAACCCGTTGCGGCGGTCGGGCACGATCTCACCTCCGGTGGCCTGCCGAAACGGCGGCGCCGGACGGCGACGGCCGATGTCGTCGCCAACCCGCGCCCGGTGGCGAGCATTTCCGGTGGAGCACGACCGGATATCGCGGCGGCCTGGCACAGCGGTTCCCAGCGCGGCCGGCTGGCCGCGACCGAGCACTCCGAAGGGATGACATCGTGATGGCTACACCCGGTGCGGCAGTGACCGACAGCAACAAGCTAGCGTGGTTGCTGGACGATCTCGAAATGCCCGGCGTGCGTTTCGCGGTGCTGCTCTCCGACGACGGGCTGCACATCGCGCACACCAGCGGCATCACCGTCGACGATGCGGAACGCTTCTCCGCCGCGGCCTCGGGCCTGCGTGCGCTGGGCAAGGCGCTCGGTGAATTCTGTGGCGGTCCTACCGATAACGGTGTGCGGCAGAACATGACCGAGTACAACGATGGCATGATTTTCATCACCGCCGCCGGAGCCGGTGCGCTGCTGGGCGTTTCGACGACGCAGGATGTGGATGTCAGCCTGGTCGCGCACCGCATGAACGAACTTGCGGTCCGGGTCGGCCACGAGCTGGGCAGCATGTCCCGGTCTAGGGCGGACTTCGGACGCGCATGAGCCGGCCGCGGCGCGATCCGGACCTGGTGCGGGCCTACGTCCGCACCGGCGGCCGCTCGCGCCCCACCCGGGCACTGGATCTGGTGACACTCGTTGTCGCCGCTCAGGATCCGCCGCCCGGTGCCACGGCGGATGCGCGCCGGATCGTGCAGATGTGCCGCCAAGGCGCGCTCACGCTGGCCGAAATCGCCGCTTATCTCGACCTGCCCCCGTCCGTCGTGAAGATCGTCGCAGCGGATCTGCTCGATAGTGGTCACCTGGTCGACCCCACTCCGGCCGAAAACGTGCCGGAGCAAGCCCTGTTGAAGGAGGTACTCAATGGGCTCCGCGCTCTCATCGCCTGAGCGCGCCGTCGACTACGTGCCGCAGACCGTCACCCGCGCGGTGAAGTTGCTGGTGGCAGGCAATTTCGGCGTCGGGAAGACCACCTTCGTGGGCAGTGTGTCCGAGATCCGGCCGCTGCGCACCGAGGAGACGATCACCGAGGCCAGCGTCGGCGTCGACGATATGGCCGGTCTGCCGGGCAAGACCACCACCACGGTGGCCATGGACTTCGGCCGCATCACGCTGAATCCGCGATTGGCGCTATACCTTTTCGGTACGCCCGGGCAGCGGCGTTTCGTGCCCATGTGGGAGGACCTGGCCGTGGGTGCGCTCGGCGCGCTGGTGCTGGTCGATACGCGACGGCTGGACAAGGCCGATGAGGCGTTGTCGGTGCTCGAGGAGCGCGGCGTCTCGTATGCGGTGGCGGTCAACCAATTCGAGGGTGCGGTGCGCTATCCGCTCGACGAGGTGCGCGACGCGCTCGATCTCGACGCGGACACCCCGCTGCTGTCCCTCGACGCCCGCGACCGCACGACCTGCGTGCAATCGCTGATCACCCTCGTCGAATATCTGCTGGCGCCACGCGAATCCGACTAGACGAGCCGGTGCTCCTCGATCGGAGTGCTGAACGCCGCGCCATTGATCTCCAGATACAGCACCCGCTCGGTGACCGACACCGACGCGGTATTGCGCCGATCGATCACGGCCACAACCTCATCGACGAAGGCGCGGTCGAGGCTGTAGACGGGGATCGCCTCGGCGCGGTGGATCCGTTTGCCGGTCAGCTGCGCCAGCACCTTGGCCGGATCGCGATGCGTGTAGACGGCGACGCGGTCGGCGAGCTTGCTGCCGCGGTGCACCCGATCGGCGTCGGGGGCGCCGATTTCGATCCAGGCCGTGAGGCGTCCGGTCAGATCGCGCACCAGCACGGCGGGCTCGTCCGTCGATGACACTCCGCCGTCGCTGAAGGTGATGCCGTCCTCGTATTCGAGGCAGTAGGCCAGCAGTCTGGTCACCATGAACTCGGCGCTCTCGGAGGGGTGCCGCGCCACCCGTAGCTCCACTTCCTCGTAGACCCCGCGGTCGACGTCGGCGAGCTGGACGGTGAAGTTGTGCATAGTCGCGTTCAGGGCCATAAGGCGACCAGCGTAGACCACGTGGCGGACCGAGTTGATCACTCGGCTACCGTGGGATCGAAGCAGTGGAAGGAGATCATGGTGGGCCCGATCCGAACCTTGACGCACCCGTTCGATGTCGCCACGACGCTGACCGCGGGGGACGAGGGCCACTACACCGGTCACACCGCGCCCGAATACTCGAACATGGTGGGCCCCTTCGGCGGCATCACCGCCGCCATCCTGCTCCGTGCCGTCCTGGCCGACCCTCGCCGGCTGGCCGACCCGATCTCGATCACGGTCAACTACGCGGGCCCCATCGCCGACGGCCCTTTCACGATCGACGCCCAGCCGGTCCGCACCAACCGCGCCACCCAGCACTGGATGCTGACGATGACGCAGGGCGACGCCGTCACCACCACCGCCACCGTGGTCTGCGGCCACCGCCGCGACACCTGGGCCAACACCGAGATCACGCCCCCCACGGCGCCTCCCGCGGACTCCATGACCCCGGACGTGTTGCCCGACTACCCGTCCTGGCTCGGCAACTACGAAATGCGTTTCGTCTCGGGCCGTGGCCCCTTCGGCCCCGACCCCGAACCCCAGCCCACCTCGGCCTCCACCCTCTGGGTGCGCGACCTCCCCGTCCGCCCCCTCGACTACCCGGCCCTCACCGCGATGACCGATGTCTTCTTCCCCCGCATCATGATCCGCCGCGGCGCCTTCGCCGCCGCCAGCACCATCTCCCTCACCACCTACCTCCACGCCACCCCCGAAACCCTGGCCGCCCAAGCCGACAGCCCCGTCCTGGCGACCGCCCGGGCCCAGCACTTCGGCAACGGCTACTTCGACCAATCGGCCCACCTCTGGACCGCGGACGGTGCACCCCTCGCCACCAGCCACCAATTGGTCTACTTCAAAGACTGAGCGTGAGCGAGGAACTCCCGGCGGGCGGCTATCGCATCGACGCGGACGAATGTGATCGGCGATGGGAACCCTGGACACCGGCCTACGTCGCCGAGCGGCTTGCCGGAGTCTCCGCACCGTGGGGTGTGGCCGCGGGCTGGTCGCTGGACCTGTTCATCGGCAGGACGACCCGCGAACACGGCGATATCGAAATCACGATCCCGCGAGCAGCATTCGGTGAAGTAGCCGCGGCCTTGCCCGAATACGAATGGGATGTCGTCGGCGCGGGAAGAGTCTGGCCTTATACGGATGTCGCCGATCATCCTGAGCTGCACCAAACCTGGTTGCGCGCCCCCGCGACAAGCCGCTTCCACCTCGACGTCTTCCGCGAACCCCACGACGGCAACCGCTGGATCTGCCGCCGCGATCCCACAATCACCCTGCCTTTCACAGAACTGATCGAAATCGGTGACGCCGGAATCCCTTACGTCATCCCAGAAGTGACGCTGCTCTTCAAAGCAAAAGCGCACCGCCCGAAGGACGCCGCCGACTTCGCCCGAGTCGTCCCACTCCTTCCCGATTACCGCGTTGCGCGACTCTCGGAATGGCTCGCCCGCGTTCACCCCGAACACGAATGGCTTGCCGCACTGTAATCGCCCTCAGCGACAACGTCCGGAATCGACTCCAGAATCTGCTTCAGTGGTCTGTCAGTACAGCCGTCCATTGTGGGCTGGCCCAACGGATCTCGCCCCCCGAAGTTCTCGGGTCGCGGAGCTGGCGGTACGGGCCGGATCGCTGTTCGCGCCGCGGCTGTTCACCGGCTATTCGCGCATACAACTGGTGTCCTACCACGACATTCAGGACGGCCGGGCCCGCTACCGATCCGCCCGCGGTGTTCGGCTTTTCGAGTCAGGACAGCGAATACCAGCGCGAGGTGGTGGAACGACTACGGCTGCCCTTCTCGATGCTCTCCGATACCGACCTGCTGCTGGCGAAAGTGCTCGGCGCGCCTACTTTCGAAGCCGCGGGAACGACGCTGTACAAGCGGATGACCCTCATCGTGCGGAACCAGGTCATCGAGCACGTGTTCTACCCGGTATTTCCGCCGGATCGGCACGCGGAACAAGTACTCGACTGGCTGCGCGCCAACCTGCTGTGAGGGAATCGCTTTCGATGGACGGTCATGAACCGCTCGTGCGCAAGTGGGTGAGGATCAGCTCGGCCACCGCGGCCATACCCGCGGCATTGGGGTGATAGGGCACGGTTTCCACGACGGAACGAAGGGGAGTCATACCGAGCACCCACGGTTCGGCGGAACCGACCGCATGCGATCGGCTGGCCGCACCGGCATCGATGAACTCGGCGCCGGATTTCGCTGCGGCGCGGGCGAGCACCTCCTGCACCTGTTCGCCGCGCCGCCGGAAGTCGTCGATGGCGGCGACGTCGAAGGGGAGTTCGGGGCCGGGCCGGGAATCGTCGCCGAACACGGTGAGATAGCCGACTACCAGCACCCGTGCGCCGCCGGTGCGGGCGCGCACGATATCGACGATCTGGACGAGAGTTGTTGCGGCGCGGTCGATGACGTCCTCGCTGCGGGCGGGCCGGAAGCGCCGCACCAGGGAGGACCCCAACCCCGCGACCGGGATGGGAGACAGCAGCCGGCCCACCACACCGGCCAGAATGGTGGTGAGCCCGTTGCCGAGGTCGTTGCCGCCTACCGTGATGGTCACCAGATCCGCATCCGCCGGCAGGCCGTCCAGCTGCGGCGGGAACGTGTGATTCAGTACGCGTTGCGGTGTGTCGAGCACGTTCGCGGTGGTCGCGCCCGAAACGGTCAGATCGGTGAGCTGTGCACCCAGCCCCTCGGCGACCAGATGCGGATAGTTGCGGGCGGATCGCCCCGCCATCCGGTCGATCACCGGGTCGATGCCCGGGCCCGAGGCGAACGAACTGCCCAGCGCCGCCAGGTGCTGGAAGACCGGCTCGGTCATGGACGCCTCCTGGATAGATCACACACGTACCTGTCAGTGAGTCTATCGTCGCGACAGGATCCGGCGACCGCGGCGAGCGCCGAGCCGGTTCCGTGCCGATGATGATGCGCGGGAGGGTGAATGGCCGAGGAGAGCGAGCCGGGCGGCCGTAAGAAGGACGCGGCGGCCACACGGGCGGCACTGCTGGCCGCGGCGCAGGAGTTGTTCGCGGAGCGCGGGTTCGAACGCGCGACGGTGCGCGATATCGCGGCGCGAGCCGGCGCCAACCAGGCCCTGCTGTTCCGCTACTTCGGTAGCAAGGAAGAGTTGTTCCGGGCCGCGATCGCCGACCGGGGCCGTCGCGTCCTGGAGGAGGGTCCGGCCCCGGAACTGCTCGGACGACTGCTCGCCGGCGCCCTGGATCCGTCCGCCGCGCAGGGGCATTGGCTGCAGGCCGCACTGCGATCGAGCGGCCACGACGAGGGCGCGACGGCGATCCGGCACGAGCTGGGGGACGAGTACGTGCGAGCACTGTCCGAGCTCACCGACGCCCCCGATGCGGAGTTGCGCTCGGATCTGTTGCTGGCGTGGCTGCTGGGCATCGGCCTGGTGCGTTCGGTGTATCAGCGCGATCCGCTGGCGAGCGCCGATCCCGCCGTCGTCGCCGGTCACGTGCTGAGTGCGGCGCGGGTGCTGCTGGAACGGGTGGATGTGAGTTTTCCTCTGTCGTAACACGATTCGCTCGTTGACGCGGATGGTGTGCGCTCCTACCATCACAGATGTAAGCAACGGCTTACATCTGTGATTGGGGACTCCGCCGGGGAAGGACACCCGCATGACCACGCACACCGATGCTCCGACACCACATCCCGATGCTCCGGACACGCACACCGAGGTCCGCGGCTTCCCGTTCGGCGAACCGGTGCGGCTCGACCCGCACCCACTGCTCGCGAAACTCCAGCGCGAGGAACCGGTTTCCCGCATCCGCCTGCCCTACGGCGGGGAAGGCTGGCTGGTCACCCGCTACGAGGACGTCAAAACCGTGCTCGCCGACCCGCGATTCAGCCGCGCCGCCGCCGTCGACCGCGAGGACATCCCGCGCATCACCCCCGAAACCGCCCGGCCGGACTCACTGCTCAGCATGGACGCACCCGAGCACACCCGCCTCCGCAAACTGGTGATGAGCGCCTTCACCAAAAGCCGTGTGCAGCGACTGCGCCCGCACGTCCGCGAGATCGTCGACACCCTGCTGACCAGCATGGAGAGCTCCGGGCCGCCCGCGGATCTGGTTGCCGCGCTGGCGCTTCCGCTGCCCGTCACCGTCATCTGCGAAATGCTCGGCATCCCACCGCAAGACCAGCACCGCTTCCGCGAGTTCTCCGACACGATCCTGTCCACCACGGCCGCTACCCGCGAGCAGATCGCCGTCGCCCGTGCCGGGCTGGAGGCGTACCTGGCCGAACAGGTCGCCCGGCGCCGCACCGACCCGTCCGACGATCTACTCGGCGCGCTGGTCGCCGCCCGCGACGAGAATGACCGGCTCAGCGAACGCGAACTCGTCAACCTCGGTATGGGTCTGCTCGTCGCGGGTCACGAGACCACGGCCAACCAGATCGGCAACTTCACCTACACGCTGCTCACCACGCCGGGCCGCTGGGATCAGCTGCGCGACCATCCCGAGCTGATCCCGACCGCCGTCGAAGAACTCCTGCGCTACGTCCAACTGGGCTCCGGCGGTTCGGCCCCGCGCATCGCCACCGAGGACCTGGAACTGTCCGGCACACGGATTCGCGCGGGTGAGGCCGTCTTCGTGCACAGCCAGACGGCCAACCGGGACGAGTCGGTATTCCCGGATGCCGAAACCCTCGACCTGGGCCGCGAACGCAACCCCCACCTGGCCTTCGGCCACGGATTCCACCACTGCGTGGGCGCCCAGCTGGCCCGCCTGGAACTGCAGGTGGCACTCGATGCACTCGTGCACCGATTCCCGCACCTGGACCTGGCGATCCCCGCCGCGGACATCCCCTGGAAGGCCGGCATGCTGGTCCGCGGCCCCAAGGCCCTCCCCGTCCGCTGGCAGACGCGAGAATAATGACCGAAGTATGACGCGGGCGCGGTCCGGAACTATCCGCCTCGGTGCACCGGTTGTACGTGTGGCCGATATGAGGAGGTCATGTGGCTAAGGAGTACAACCGGAACCCCGCGGCGGTCGAGGCGCTGTCGCCCGAGCAGTATCACGTCACCCAGGAGAACGGCACCGAGCGCGCGTTCACCGGTGTCTATTGGGACAACCACGAGCCCGGCATCTACGTGGACGTGGTTTCGGGCGAGCCGTTGTTCGCCTCGGTCGACAAGTTCGAGAGTGGTTCGGGCTGGCCGAGTTTCACCAAGCCGATCGATACCGGGAATGTGGTCGAGAAGCGCGACCGGTCGCATTTCATGGTCCGCACCGAGGTACGGTCCACCCACGGCGACAGCCACCTGGGGCACGTGTTCCCCGACGGTCCCCGCGACCAGGGTGGCCTGCGCTACTGCATCAATTCCGCGGCCCTGCGCTTCATTCGCCTCGATGATCTCGAGGCCGAAGGGTATGGGCAGTACAAGAGCCTGTTCACCAAGGAGGACGCATGACCGACACTCGAACCGCGATTCTGGCCGGCGGCTGCTTCTGGGGCATGCAGGATCTGATCCGCCGCCAGCCGGGCGTCATCTCGACCCGGGTCGGGTACTCGGGCGGTCGCAACGACCACCCCACGTACCGCAATCACCCCGGGCACGCCGAAGCGGTGGAGATCGTCTACGACCCCGCGGTCACGGATTATCGGGCGCTGCTGGAGTTCTTCTTCCAGATCCACGACCCGTCGACCAAGGACCGTCAGGGCAACGACATCGGCTCGAGCTACCGCTCGGCCATCTTCTATCTGGATGACGACCAGAAGCAGGTCGCGCTGGACACCATCGCCGACGTCGACGCCTCGCACCTGTGGCCCGGCAAGGTCGTGACCGAGGTGACCCCGGCAAGTACGTTCTGGGATGCCGAACCAGAGCACCAGGACTACCTGCAGCGCTACCCCGACGGCTACACCTGCCACTTCCCGCGTCCGGGCTGGAAGCTCCCCAAGCGCCAGACCACCGCGTAACGAGCATCCGACAAGCGAACGGCCGCACCACTTTCCGAGTGGTGCGGCCGTTCCCGATTGACAGCCGGCTGCCAGGCAGCGCTACAAGTATTGCCAGCCCCAGGGCGTTTCGTACCAATTCATGAGCATTCCCGCACGGTCCCCCCCGTTCTGCCATGGGAAATGACCTTCGATCCGACTCTCGCCAACCGAACCCCCGACAACGGCCGCCTCTCCAGCCCCTGCTCCGTCCCCATCTCCACCGGCAGCTTTTTGACTGCGCTGAACCCGAATAAGCGCTCACCCCAACCTGATCGGATCGCCGAGCGGGAACTGGTGGTGGCGGGCTCTCGGCCGATGCCGCAGCCAGTTCCCGGTGATCGCTTGTCCAGCAGGGTTAGTGGGGCGATAAGCGCCAAAGGGACGTGATTTCCGCGGCGCGGGCGGCGTGCAGCGGGTCGCTGTGGTCGGTTGCGCGGGGGTGGCGGGGTTTCGTGTCGAGTCGGTCGAGCACCTGTAAGCCGGCGGAGTCGAAGGCCGAGAGCAGGTCTCGCCGGGAAGACAGGCCGAGATGCTCGGCGAGGTCGGAAATCACCAGCCAGCCCTCGCCGTCGGGGGTGAGATGTTTGCCGAGGCGGTCCAGGAGAGCGCGCAGCATTCGGCTGCCGGGGTCGTATACCGCGTGATCCAGGGGTGAGCGTGGCTTGCCGGGCAGCCACGGGGGATTGCAGACCACCAAGGGCGCGCGACCGGCGGGATACAGGTCGGCGTTGAGGATTTCGACGCGTTCGCCGTAGCCGAGCCGGTCCAGATTGTCGCGCGCGCAAGCCAATGCGCGTGGTTCGCGGTCGGTGGCCACGATCGATTGGACACCTCGCGCGGCGAGCACGGCCGCGAGTACGCCGCTACCGGTGCCGATATCGAAGGCGAGACGGTGCGATGGGAGCGGAGCCTGGGCCACCAGATCCACATATTCGCCGCGCACCGGTGAGAACACTCCGTAGTGGGGGTGGATTCGCGCACCGAGCGCCGGCACCGCCACGCCTTCGACGAACCAGTGATAGGCGCTCGACACTCCGAGCAACTCCCGGAGAGAAACCAGCCGCGTCTCGCTGACCACGCCATACGCGTGCAGGCATGCTGCCGCCACGTCGGGTGCCCGGCGCAGCGCCGAGACCGTCGGTGACGGGTCGAGTTGGACCAGGATCATGCCGAGGAGGCGGGCGCGACGGGATTGGAGTTGGCGCTGGGCGTGGAACTCTTCCGCGGGGGTGCGGGATCGGTTGGCGGGGCGCACGATTCGGGTATCGAGGGCCTTCAGCAGCCGGCGGGCGGTAGGAAAATCGCCACGCCAGAGCATGGCGGTTCCCGCGAGCGCGAGGCGGAGCGCACCGGCCGCGGTGAGATCGTCGTTGACGGCGATTATCCGGCCGGGCGGTGGTGCGCCGTTCTCGGAATGCCATACGGCGGCATGTAATTCGCCGCCCTCTTGCCATTCGACGACGAATCGGTCGGGGCGCTGAATGATTTCGAGCGCGGCAGACTGCGGCTCAGGTGTGTCGATCATGAGGTCCGTTCCTCGGGTGATCCCGGAGCACGCGGACAGCCGGTGAGCGCGCGATCAGGACGCGCGAGGTGAACAGCGAATTGGACACCGGCCGACAGCGGGCACGAGGGAACTGTGGTTCGGGAAAACCGCCGCCGACAGCGGCAGCCGTGCAGCCGCCGATGGCGGCCGGAACTACAGCGGACCTGCTCTCAGGGCACGACCAAGGCGTGCGCGGGCGTCGTCACAACGTTTACCGTACCCCAGTGACGAAATGCCCTGATCAGGAACCCGATCTGGTCACCGACCCCGCACTGCTCGAAGTCCTCGACGACCTCGCCCGCCACGAGCCCCTCTTCCACCGCCCCGAACAGGGCACCACCCGCGCCGACTTCGACCGCCTGACCGCCCCCGACTACTGGGAGGTCGGCGCCTCCGGCCAGCGCTACAGCCGCGAATACATCTGGTCGATCCTCGAACAACGCTACGCAACAACCCCACCCCAATGGCCCGAAAAGAACTCGGCAACCACTGACTTCCACCTACGCGAACTGGCCCCCGACACCTACCTACTCACCTACACCCTCCACCAGCCCAACCGCCTGACCCGCCGCCTCACCGCCTGGCAGCGCCGCCGACACGGCTGGACCGCCCTCTACCACCAAGGAACAGTCGTAACACCGCCGTCCTAACGCCCAAGATCACCTCGATATCATTCCGCAGTGGCAGAAACGACCTCCGACGTGCGGCAAAGAGCCCTGACCGACGATCCCGGGCTGCTGCGGCCCTTGCCCGGGCAGGCCGTCGCGCTGCTCGATGCCCTGGACGCTCCGCCGAGGCTGGCGGCGCACCTGCGCGCGGTGCACGACGTCGCGGTCCAACTCGTCGCATGGGTCGAAACGAACTACAGCACGATGGAATTCGATTCCGATCGAGTGCTTTTCGGTGCGGCGACGCACGACATCGGAAAGGTGCTGCACCCCGCCGAGCTGTCCGGACCCGGTTCCGCACACGAACAGGACGGCTACGAGCTACTCATCGCCCGCGGCATAGCCCCGGCCGCCGCCCGATTCGCACGCACACACGCGGCGTGGCGGGAACCCGGAATCGGATTCGACGATCTGCTGGTGAGCCTGTCCGACAAGATCTGGAAGGGCAAACGAGTGGCGGAACTCGAGCAACTTGTAGTGGATCGGTTGGCTGTTGTCAGTGGCCGGGAGCCGTGGGAGGTATTCATGGGCTTGGACGAGGAACTCGAGCGGATCGCGGCTGCTGCAGACGGGCGTCTGGCATTTCAGAACGGATATCCTGTCGCATGAGAATCGCCGCAGCTCAGCTTACTTGTGTGCCTGCCGATGTTCAGGCCAATGTGCGGCAGGTGGTCGCGCTTGCTGATCGTGCGCGGGAGGAGGGGGCTCGGCTGGTTGTGTTTCCGGAGTTGGCGCTTACCGGATATGAGCTGGAGGCCATCGCGGGGGACAGTGGGTTGTGGGTGGATGCCGAGGATTCGCGATTGGATGCGTTGCGCGGTGCGGGAATTGGCACTGTCGTCAATTGTGCTGGGCCTGGAGAGCATGGTGGTGGTCCGCGGATTGTCACTTACGTTTACGGAGCGGATGGGGCTCTGGTCACGACCTATTACAAGCAGCGGCTGTATGAGCAAGAGCAGCGGTACTTCACGGCCGGCGAGGTGGATGGGCGGTTCGAGCTCGATGGGGTGCGGTTCGCGCTGGCTACGTGCTTCGACAATCACTTTCCCGACCTGATCGCGCGTGTCCGGGAGGATCACTGCGACATCCATTTGGCGAGTTCGCTTTACGGCACCGGCGGCGGGATCGACGAGCGTGCGAAGGTGTATCCCGGGATCGCCGCGGACGCGAATGTCTTTGTGGCTCTGGCCAATCACGTCGGCGCGGCCGGTTCGTTCACCGGGTGCGGCGGTGCCGCATTGTGGGCGCCGGGCGGCGTGCTCCTCACCGAGGCCGATGACCATACGGCCATGGTCGCGGTCGCCGATATCGCCGTATGAGGCTGCCAGCCGGATGCAAGAGGGGTGCAAGCGGGGGCGGACATTCTCGGGGCATGGAGCGAATCACGGAGAGCGTCACCTCGGCGGACGGCACGCGCATCGTCTATCACGTGCAAGGGGAAGGCGCGCCGCTGGTGATCGTGCACGGCACTCTCGCGCCGGCGGACACGTACTACCCCCTCGCTGATCTGCTGGCACCGCATTATCGGGTGGTGCTGGTGGAGCGGCGGGAGTACGGGGTGAGCGGGAACGGGCCTCGGCCACTTGACTTCGCCCGGCAGGCAGCCGATTTGGCCGCGGTGCTGGACACGATGGGCGAGCCGGGTTTCGTGTTCGGTCATTCCTGTGGCGGTGTCGTCGCGCTGCATGCGCTGCTCGAATCGGTGCAGGTGCGGCGGGTGGCCCTCTACGAACCGCCCGTCGCGCTGGCCGGGACGGCACTGGCCACAACCTTGGACAAGGCGCGTGATCGGATGACCGCCGGACGACCCGGGGATGCGATCGTCGAATTCTTCGAGACGATATTGGATTCCGCGCCATCCGCGGGCATGCTCGACGGGATGGCGTCGATGCTCGCGCCACGGGCGCACGGCCTGGTGGCGGACCTCGAATGCTTCACCGGAATGGATCCCGACCTGAGCCGCTGGTCGACCCTCGACGTGCCGGCGTTGCTGCTCAGCGGCGAACTGACCGACTCCTACGGCACCAAGAGCATCGACCTGCTGCAGCAGACCATTCCGAACGCCCGCACCATCACCTTCCCCGGTCTGGGCCACACCTTCGACGATCCTGAACCGGTCGCCGAGGCGCTGCGCGAGTTCTTCGTCTGACATCGAGGTCGTCTGGCCCATTGCGGCAAACCACGGAACATCCGCCGCGGAAAATCGATGGTCCGCAACGGCAGCCGGCCCTAGGGTCGCTCGAATGGCTTACGAGCATCCATTGGCGTTCGTGCTGGGGTTGGAGGGCATCGCCCTGCTGAAGGCGTTCGGTGGCGAGCATGATCGAGAGTTCGTCGAGGCGCGGCTCGGAGAGATCCGCCGATTGCTCGATTCCGGGATAGACGGCGCTGCCGGGGTGGATGTCGATGCGGTGGAAAGTGCCGAGGGCTACGACATCTGGGCGGAGACATACGACGTCCCCAACCCTGCTTTCGGGCTGGGCGTGGACCTGATCCGGACAGTGGCGCTGGAGGCGCCCGCCGGGGTGGCGCTGGACGCGGCCTGCGGTACCGGCCGCATTGCCGCACTCCTGGCTGAATGCGGGCACCACGTGATCGGTGTCGACAGTTCGGCGGGAATGCTCGACCGAGCCGTACGGCATGTCCCGTCCGGCGAATTCCGGCTCGGGGAACTGCAGAGCCTTCCGGTGGCAGCGAATTCGGTCGATCTGGTGACCTGCGCGCTGGCATTGACACACGTGCCGGCCTTGGCGCCCGTATTCCGCGAGTTCGTGCGGGTACTGCGCCCCGGCGGGCACGTGGCGATCGTGGATGTACATCCCGAACGGGTTGCGCGAAACCATATTCCGACGGTCCGCCGCGCCGACGGGACGCCCGCCCGAGTGCGCTCCTACCACCATCGGACCGGCGACTATGTGCGGGCCGCGCTCGAGGCCGGGCTGCGGATACGACGCTGTGAAGAACCCGTCCCGCCGAACCGGGCCAATGGGCAACCGCCGCTGCCCGCAACCACCGATCCCGGACCGTGGCAAGCCTGGCCCTGGTCGCTGTACGGAGTGGTCCCCGAGGCCGCCGCGGCTGCCGAGTCCGGGGTACCGTCCATGCTGCTCTGGCACTTTCGGCGAGACTGAGCGCACGCTCGCGACCGGTGCTATTTTCTTCGCAACGTCGGCGGGCGCGGTCGATGACGGCCGAGGTCGGGGAGGCTGGATGCGCAGGGCCGGTGGGCTTTGGTTGATCGGGCTTGCCGCTGCGCTGACGGTCACAGGTTGTGGTCCGGCCCCACGCGGCACCGCGAAACCCGGCGAAATCGATGTCCGCACACTCGATGTCGGCGGCTACCCGACCGCGCCGATCGATATCCACATCGACGATGCCACCAGTGCGATCGATCTCCGCGGTTTGGCGGCCCTGAAACTGTCCGACTATGTGTTGACCGCCTACGAAATCGATCCGCGCCTGGCCACCGGCGGCGATCCGCAAACGATCACGGGCACCGACAAACTGCCGGGCTTCGAAAGCAATCCGGACGCCACCGATCAGTCGGGACTCATGTTCGGATTCTCGACTTCCGGCACCGCCACCCTGCCCGGAGACGCCCCGGACTCGACTCGGCTCACCATCACGGTCCTGCAATTCGGCAGCGCGGACCAGGCGAGCCAAGCCGTCGGGCAGTTCTACACCTCCGACGTCACGGACCAGGTCACGCAGGGGCAGCTCCCGCAGACCGTCACGTCGGCGAAATACCGTGGCGCGCAGGGATACTGGCTCGATAATACGCACACCATACGCACCTACCTCGCGCAGGACGCCTACGTCATCCTCATCGAAGCCGAATCCCCGACCATCGATCGCGCCGGGCTGACGACGATGACGGAAAAGGGTTTCGACCTGCAGGTGCCACGCCTGGCCCAGCATCCGGCGATCACCGACCCGCACGCATTGGCAAGCCTGCCATGGGATCCCGACCACATGCTGAGCCGCACCCTCAACCCGCACGGCGATCACCTCGCCGCCCAGGTCTCCGGCCTGCGCGGCACCCTCAACAGCGCGGCCCACCCGGCGATCGCCGAGCAAGCCTTCACCGGCATGGGCGCCGACGAATTCGCCCGCATAGAACACACTCTCGTTGTGCGCACTGCCGACGCCGCGGCCGCCCACAAGGCCGTATCGGAGCGGGTACTGCCCGGACCGGCCGGTGCACCCGCCGATCCGCCTCCGCTGGTACCGAATTCGGCCTGCGTCGACAACTCGAACAGCGATCCGGCCGCCCCCACCCGCTTCACCTGCCTGGTGGCCTACCGCCGCTATCTCGCCTACGTCGGCTCCGATGAGCTACCGGACGCCCACCAGCGGGCCGCCGCCCAGTACGCGCTGTTCGCAAACAGTCAGTGGGAGCAGTGATTACCACGACGCCGTGCGTCAGGAGCGGTCCCAGCCGGCGGCGGCAGCGTGGGTGTGAAATGCCTGCCACGCCTGCCAGGCTCGGGTGGCACCGAACTGGGCGTTGAAACGCAGCACCGCCCGCACGTCCGCGAGTGCGGCCCCGCCTCCCAGCGCTCGCTGGGTATGGATGCGGAAAGTATCGCCCAAGGTCTGGTAGTGCACATCGATACTCATCGTCGTAAAGGCCCGCTCGCGCACGGTCAAAGTGCCTCGGCCCGAGGTCGAGCGCATCCGGGACTGTAGGCGAAGTACTCGGCGAAATGTGGATCGAGCTCGGTGAGGATCGCGCGGGCCGATTCGGGCAGGGGACTGGGTGCGGCGCCGGGCCCGGTGGTCAGCAGAGCGTCCGGCAGCACCTCGGCCTCCTCAGCGGGAATCTCCAGCGCCGCTTCGAGTTCGGCGAGGCGCTCGAGGGCGGCGAGGGCGGCGTGGTAGCCGGAGTCGTAGGAGATGAGACGCAACAGCGCCCGCATATCCCCGGTGGTGACCCCGAGGTCGAGGCCGCCCTGGACATGCATCGCGAACGGCAGTCCGAGGCACTGCTGGCAGATCATCGCCGCCGCAGTGCAAATGCTCGACGAGCTCGCCGACGACGAAGCCCTGTCGCTGCGCGCGGTGGCCCGTTCGGTCGATGTCGCGGCGACCTCGCTCTACCTGCATTTCGCCGACCGCGACGCCCTCGTCCTCGCCGCGATGCAGCACTGCCACGAAGGCTTGGTCCGGCTCGGCGACGAAGCCGCTGCGGCACAACAGGATCCGGGCGCGGCGCTGCGGGCCCGCATCCTGGCACAAGCACAGTGGGCCGAGGAACATCCCGGTCTGTACAAGGTGCTGCACGAGAGCGCCGTACATCGCCGGCTCGGTATGCCGTTCAAACAGGTGATGGTCGACCGCACCATCGACGCGGTGCGGGAATGCATGGACGCCGGCATCGCGCCACGCGACGACGCCACCACCGTCGCGATCGATCTCCGCACCGCGGTCAACGGCATGCTGGCCCAGCGCATCAATGAACCGGACCTACCCTGGCCCCCCGCCGCCGAACAACTCGATCGGTTTCTGGCGAAGCTCGTCGGCATCTCGAAGCCGACTGCCCCGGCTTGATGCCGCAAACCTCTGCGCGAACTGTCGAAGATCTGGACCCATATGCCGTGTCGCGATGAATTCCGGCCCGCTCGCCAGTCCTACCATCGACCCCTACCACCGAGGAGTGCCGATGCGCAGCGTCACCTATTCGATGAATGCCTCGGCCGACGGCTTCATCGTCGGCCCGGACGGAAGCTTCGAATGGTCGGTCCCCGACCCGGATGTCTTCCGATCTCATATCGACGAAGTCCGCGGGGTGGGCATCCACCTCCTCGGCCGCCGTCTCTACGAAACGATGCTGTACTGGGAGACCGCTGATGCCAAGCCGGAGCTCGACGACGCGGAACGGGAGTGGGCCGCACTGTGGAACCCGCTTCCGAAAGTGGTGTTCTCCACGACGCTGACGACCGTGCAGGGCAATGCCCGTCTCGCCACCGGCACCGTGGCCGAGGAGATCGCCCGGTTGCGCGCCGAACCCGGTGACGGGGAGATCGCCATCGGCGGGGCGACCCTGGCCGCCGAAGCCGCCGCGGCCGACCTGATCGACGAGTACCGCGTGCGTCTGCACCCGGTACTCGTCGGCGGCGGCATCCCGTACTTCCCGCGCCACGAACGCCAGGTGAGCCTCGAACTCGTCGATTCCCACATCTTCAAGTCGAAGGTCACCTACCTCCGCTACCGCGTCATCCGCGAGGCGGAGCAGGCATAGCGCACCAGCATGGTTACAGCCCGAGTTTGGTGACGGCGTTGTCCTCCAAGGGATTCGCGGTGCGAATGTAGCCGTGCACGGTGCGCGGGTTGGACCAGCGACCCTGCCGCATGATCTCGCGGTCGCTGGCGCCGCCCAGGGCCGCTTGGGTGGCGAAGCCGGCACGGAGCGAGTGGCCGGAGAACAGGGCGGGATCCAGGCCGGCGCGGGCGGCGTAGCGTTTCACCAGTTCGGCCACGGCTCGGCCGGACATGGCGGTGGCGGCGATGCCGCCGTGGCGGGAAATGGTGGGGAACAACGGGATATCCGGATCGGTGAGGGTGGTGCCGGTGAATCCGTGGCAGCGATGGATGGCCGGATCCGCCGTCGGATGAGTGGCCGGCCAGGCTGCCAGAGCGGCGGGGTTCGCGGAATGGGCCTCGCGCAGGCGGATCCAGTCGGCGAAGGCGCATACCGGGCAGGTCTGCGGGCGGCGGCCGCGGGGGAGTGCGACGCGCTGTTCGTTGACGCCGGTGGGATCGGTCTTGGTGCTGGGCAATTGGAGCAGCAGGACCGGCTCGCCGCTGGCATGGTCGGTGTGCATCCGGACATCGCTGATCCGCAGGCCCGCGATCTCGCTGCGCCGCAGCGCACCCGCGAAACCGACCAGCAGCAGCAAGGTATCGCGGCGCCGCGCGGGCTCGGTGGGCCAGCCGGGGGCGGGGACCTCCGCCAGCAACTGGTCGAGGGTGTGCAGCAGGACCGGCCGTTTGCGCTTGGGCTGGGTGCGACGGGTGCGGCGGATACCGCGCAAGGTCAACCGGACCACGTCCGCACGGGTCGGTGAGGGCAGTCCGTTGGCGGCGTGCACGGCGGCGATGGCGGCGGCCTTGCGTTCGAGAGTTGCTGCGCTGAAGGCCCATTCATCGTTGGGGCGGCGCGCATCGGCGGCGGCCGCGAGGTATACCGCGACGTCCAGGGCGTCCGCCGGCAGCGCCTGCCGTCCCTCCGCCATGCACCAGCCGGCCCACGCCACCCAGTCGGTGCGGTAGGCGCGCAAGGTGTTCGCCGATTGCGACGCCTCCAGATACCGCCGCAGCGATCCGGCCTGATCGGCATCGAAGCGTTCCCGTACCAGGCGCAGCGCCGCGGAATCGACCAGCACACTGCGCACTCCGCGACGCAGCTCGGTATGCACCGCATCGGGTACGGCGATGACCGGGGAACCGCTGACCTCTGCCTGCTGATCGGACATGGTTCGACCCTACGGCACCGGCCGCCCCGGACCGGGCTGCGAAAGGCGCTGGCCTAGGCCGGTTCCCGGCCCAGCTCCGCCAGGCGCGCCAGCACGGGCAGCGCCGTGGCGAGGGCACCACGCTCGGCAGGCGTTAGCCGCTCCAGCAACGGTGCGAGATGACCGGTGCGATCGGCATGACGTGAGCTGCTGACCGCCCGGCCCGCCTCGGTGATGTGAATCAGGCTCGCGCGCCGATCGACCGGATCCGGGCGGCGTTCCACCAGACCGTCGCGTTCCATGCGGGTGACGAGCTGGGTGAGGCCGGGCTGGCTGATCTGCTCGGTGGTGGTCAGCTCCGACAAGCGCAGCGCTCGCCCGGCAGCGACCAGCGAGTCCAGCACCGAGAGCGTGGTGAAGGGGAGGCGTTCGAGGGTCGGTATGCGGATGTAGAAGCGGTTGAAATCGTGGATGGCCGTGGTGAAGGCCTCCGGGTCGAGGTCGGCGTGGGATGAGCGGGACACGCCTGGAAATATATCCGATACTTATATAAGTTGCGTATGTGATTCCCTTGCGGCAGTCCCCGATCCATGTGTCCGATGCGGTGCTCGACGATCTGCGGTTGCGACTGCGCTTGACGCGCTGGTCCGATGACGCGGGCAATGCGGATGGGTACTACGGCGTGCGCCGCGACCTGCTCGAGGAGCTCGTCGAGTACTGGCGCACCGACTTCGACTGGCGCGCAGCCGAAGCCAGGATCAATGCCTACGACCACTACCGCGTCGAAATCGACGGTGTCCCGGTGCATTTCATGCACAAGCCGGGGGTCGGACCGAACCCCACCCCGCTCATCCTCACCCACGGCTGGCCCTGGACCTTCTGGCACTGGTCGAAAGTCGTGGACGCACTGGCGGATCCGGCGGCACACGGCGGGGATCCCGCCGAGGCCTTCGATGTGATCGTGCCGTCATTTCCCGGATTCGGCTTCTCCACGCCCGTCGAGAAACGGCCGGATCTGAACTTCTGGAAGGTCGCCGACCTCTGGCACACCCTGATGACCGAGGTCCTCGGCCACCCCCGCTATGCCGCGGCGGGCTGCGATGTGGGCGCCCTGGTCACCGGCCAGCTCGGCCACAAATACGCCGCGGAACTGCTCGGCATCCACATCGGCTCGGGCCAGCGCCTGGATCTGTTCAATGGTGATCGGGCCTGGGATATCACCGGTGGTCGGCCGCTACCGGACGGTGTGCCCCAACCGGTCCGGGACCGGATCATCGAGCTGGAGCACCGTTTCGCCGTCCACCTCGCCACTCAGATGCTGGCGCCCAGCACGCTCGCGCACGGCCTGTCGGATTCGCCCGCCGGCATGTTGGCGTGGATCCTCGAACGCTGGATCACCTGGAGTGATTGCGGCGGCGACATCGAATCGGTGTTCTCCAAGGATGAGCTGCTCACCCACGCCACCATCTACTGGGCGACGAACTCCATCGGCAGCTCGATCCGCATCTACGCCAACCACAATCGCTATCCGTGGACCCCTGATCACGACCGCCACCCGCCGATCGAAGTCCCCACGGGCATAACCTTTGTCGCCCACGAGAATCCGCCGGGCGTCTCCACCGATCAGCGCGTCGAGGCCTACCTCGCCAGTGACCGCGCCGATTGGTACAACCTGGTCAACCTCACCGCCCACGACCACGGCGGTCACTTCATCCCCTGGGAGATCCCCGAACTGTGGGTGCAGGATCTCCGCCGGACCTTCCGGGACCGCCGCTGACAGCCCTACACGCCGGCGCGCGTCAGCACGAAAACCGGGATCTCCCACTCGACCTTGGCCTGGAAGCCGGCCAGGAACGGCGTCGTGACCAGTTGGCGCTCCCAGAGCCGTTCCCGCTCGGCGCCGGTGGCGAGAACCGCTGTCACCGGCCAGGTCTCGGTGCCCACCTCCACGGTCGCGGACGGATCGGCGACCAGGTTGAAATACCAGCCAGGACGATTGGCGCGACCACCGTTGGCCGCGAAAACGATCAGCCGATCATCTTCGCGCTGATAGCCCAGCGGCCAGGTGCGGGATTCACCCGACCGCGCACCGGTCGTGGTCAGCAGGAGCAGGTCCATACCGGCGAACTGGCCACCCACCTTCCCGCCGCCGGCCCGGAATTCCTCGATAACCTGCTGCTGCACTTGCTGTCGTGCGGTATCACTCATGCGCGGTTGCAACCTTGATGTGCCGGTGGATATTTCGGTCGATCAGGCCGGGGTGCAGACGATGGTGGCGTACTTGGCGTCGCCGCCCCACTGGGTCTGCGCCTCGCCCTTGGCCTGATGTATCCCGGTCTTGGCCTGCACCGTGATCGTGGGCAGGGTGTCACCGGACCAGGTCTGAGCGGTGCAACTGTACTGCCACTGGGCGGCCTGCGCGACGGGAGTTCCGATCACGCCGAGGACGGGCGCCACCGCGAGCACCGCCGCGGGCAGTCCCACCAGAAAACGAACGCTCACAAAACTCTCCAATCGCAATTCGAGGGCAACCTATCGGACAGCAGCCGATTCTTGCATGCCGACCCGGTCCGCGCGGGACAGTCACGGACAAATTCGACAATTCGGGAGCTGAGCGGTCATTCAAGTGGTCGCGACGACGATCTGCTCCGAACTCGACGGGCGCAGACCGTCAGTGCGGCCGGCGAAATAGCGCTCGGTGAGATCGTCCGCGGAAACATACTGTGCCGCAGTGAATCCGGATTCCAGAGCCAGGGCCACGATCTCATCGGGGGAGTAGAAGCTGATGAACGGGTTACCTGCGGCGCGGGCCATGCGTTCGGTGTCGGCGCGGCCGGGCCGTTCGTCGGGTTCCAGCAGCTCGAGCGGGAGCGTGAAGGTGGTAGCGAAGGTGGAACCCGGGGCGAGTTCGGCCGCTTGGCGGAAGGTGGCCGCATTCGCCTCGGCCGTCAGGTACATGGTGACGCCGGTCGAGGCCACCACGGCGGGACGCTGCGGGTCGAAGCCCGCCGCGATCAGCCGCTCCCACCATGAATCGGTCTCGAAGTCGACCGGAACCAGCGTGAGGTACTCCGGCACCCCGTGACCCAGTTCCTCCAGGCGCCGGCGCTTCCATTCCTGGGGGCCGATCTGGTCGATCTCGAAAATCCTTGTGCGCGCGGCGATATCGGGGCGCCGCTGGGCGAGGGTGTCGATGCCCGCGCCCAGCAGGACGTACTGATCGACGCCCGCGGCCGACTGCTGGTCGACCAGATCCTCGATCAAGCGGGCCCGCGCCGCGATGGTGGCGCGGATGCGGGCGGTGAAGCGCGGATCCATATCCGGCCGGTTCCGCCACCCGGCGTCCGGCGCGGCCAGTCGCAGGCCGACCTCGTCCTCGAGCACGTGCGGCTGCGGATCGACCAGCACGTGCAGCGCCCGCCACAGTGCCACGCGCAGGGCGGTGTCCTCCGGGGCAATGGTTTTCAGCATGGTTCAGGCCTTGCCCGGCGCCGACAGCACCCAGTCGCGGCCGTCGGGGTCGCGCACGGTGAGTTCGCGGGTGCCGTAGTGGGTGTCCTCGAATTCGGTGGTCACCTCGAGGACCGGGTCCGGCCGGAATTCCTGCTCGTCGGTCACCTTCAGTACCAGGCTCGTCTTCGTTTCCTGGCTGCGCGGGACCTCGGCCAGGAACAGGTACGGGCCGGTGCGGTGGCGCAGCATGCCGGAGTTGTGGTCGGTCGCGAATTCGAGTTCGAAGCCGAGGGCCTCGTAGAACTTCGCCGCCCGGCCCCAGTTATGGGTTTCGAGAAATACCGCTTCGATGCCTTCGATGCTCACGTCAGGCCTCCTGTCCTACCGAATCTCAGTGCTGGCGTGGGTCTTCCAGATATGACCGCAGTGCGTCGGCCACCAGTGCCGACAGTGACATGCCCTCTTCGATGGCATGCATTTTCACCTGCTTGATCAGGCTGATCGGCAGGTAAACGTTGAACTGCTTCACATCTTCGTCGCCCACCAGACGATGCTAGCATGCTAGCAATCTAGCCGCCAGGGTTTCCCGGGTCGCAATCACACAGCGTGCGAGATCTTCTGCAAGATGAGCAGATGAGCGCGTTCGGGCAGTGGGTGCACGGTGACGACCTGCCGGGATTTCAATCCATCCCGTATGAGAAGCCCTGGGATCCGATCACCGATCCGCCGACCACCCGACGCTGGATTCACCTCGGTAATCGACGCATCACACTGGTCGCCGACAGCGAGGGCCGCTCGGGACTGTGGGATGAATACACGGGCTGCGACTGGATCACCGAGCCGTGGCCGCGAGGCACCGGCGTCACGACCGTGACCTGGGCGGGCGGCTCCGCGACGAGCGACGGTGCGCTCCCGCTGTTCGGTCCGACGTTCTCCCGTGTGAGCGCGGTCGAATCGGGGACACATATACAACGGACTGTGCTGTGCCCGGAAGGGGAGTACCCGTGGGTGCTGATCCGTGTCGACGTGACGAACACCAGCGAGGCGGCCCGGTCGTACGTGGTCACCGAGGAGTGGGAGGTGCGCTCCCGCCGCATCAGTTTGGAGCTGGGTCCCCGACCGGATCAGGTAGCGGGCGGACGCGAACCGGTGCTCCTCCAGGCGATCGGGGGCACCCGGTCAGCCGGCCGCGCAGGACTGCTGTCGGTCACCACAGCGGTGGAGGTGCCCGAAAAGCAGACGCGGACAATGTGGTTCCGCTTCGGGATGGACGATGACGTAGCGGTGATCGATCCCGAGGGGATCTACCTCGACAGCCTGTCCGCCCTGCGTGATCGGCTGCCCCGGGCCGAAGCCGCGCAAGCACCGGAGGCCGGTGAGCTCGCATGGCATGCCGCTCTGCTGACCGGGGGAGCGTGTGCCGACGGCAGATACGGTGGCCATACCTTGAATCAGGGTTCGGTCTACGCCTTCCGGCTCGGGTCCAACTGCGCCGCCCGCGATCCGCTGCAGCACGCGCTGCCGCTCGTCTACACCGAACCCGACCTCGCACTCTCGGTCCTGCGGAACACCTGCGCGTGGGCGACGCCCGACGGCGACCTGCCGTACGGCCTGGACGGCGACAAGAAGCCGTGGACGTCCCTGTTCCGGCCCTCGGATCAGAATCTGTGGGCGCTGTGGCTGGCCGCGGAATACGCCGCCGCCACCGGCGATCTCGCCGCCTTCGCCGTGCCGCTGGGCGACCGCACACTCGCGGACAATCTGCGCAGCCAATTCCGGTTCTTCGTCGATGTGGTCGGCGTCGGCGAGCACGGCCACGTCAGGATCCTCAATGCGGACTGGAACGACCTGGTACTCAGCGAGATCGGCATCGACAGATCGACAATGATCGAACACGGTGAGTCCGTGCTGAACTCGGCCATGGCGGCCTGGGTCCTGCCGGTGTACGCCGGACTCTGCGACCGGCTCGGCGATGTCCGGACCGCCACGGAGGCCCGGGAATTCGGTGAGACCCTGCGCCGACGGGTGGCGGATGAATGGAATGGCCGCTGGTTCCGGCGCGCTCACGGGCCCGGCGCCGCACCGGTCGGCGACGAGGATCTGTGGCTGGAAGTGCAACCGTGGGCGATCCTGTGCGGCGCCGCGACCGAGGAACAGTCTCGACTGCTCCTCTCGAACATCGATCGACTCTGCCGCGACGGCTCCCCACTCGGCGCCAGAATCCTCGGGACCGAGCACGTTTCGGATCGCGGCACCGGCGACGCGATCTGGTACTCGATCAATATGACGCTGATCTGGGCCGCCGCCCGCATCGATCCCGAACTCGCCTGGGACGAATGGCGGCGCATGACCCTCGCCAACCATCAGCGCACCTACCCCGCGATCTGGGGCGGCACCTTGTCCGGACCCGACGCGTACCTCGGCCCCGAATCCGATCGTCCCGGCGAAAC
This sequence comes from Nocardia sp. NPDC088792, assembly GCF_044750615.1. Taxonomy (NCBI): domain Bacteria; kingdom Bacillati; phylum Actinomycetota; class Actinomycetes; order Mycobacteriales; family Nocardiaceae; genus Nocardia; species Nocardia sp. NPDC088792. The sequence continues at coordinate 904,594 of NZ_JBIVKC010000003.1, read as the reverse complement.
TTGGGCCTTGCCCGAACTCGGACTGGCAATGCAGTCTTACCCGGTTGCGAACCTGCACAGCCATTCTCAGCCATTGCTCGCATACCTACGCCTGCTCGGCGTGGAGCCCAGCGCATCCGGAATGCTGTCGATCGGCGCCCCCTCCGGCGAGGGGGCAAGCTTCACGAGCCGAATCCTGCAGGTGCGACCCGACGGATCAGGAAAACTACTGTGAGGACGAACTCTGTGGCACGCACTTGGTGGACGGTCCCGGCGCTGCTCGCGACCATGTGTGCAGTGCCTGCAGGTGCGCACGCCGAGCCGACCGGCAATCCGGTGCTGATCGTGCACGGCTGGACGGGTGGCGGCGCCTTCCCCCTGCCGCAGGGTTGGTCCGACGGCCTGCGCGACGCGCTCGCGGCCGATGGGCATCCGGTCTACGTCGTCGACCTGCCGGGTGAACTGAATGTGCCCAATGCGCAGGCGATTGCACAGGTTGCACAGCAGGCCTCGCAGGAACACGGTGGTTCGAAGATCGATGTGATCGGCCACAGTATGGGCGGCCTGTCCTCCCGCTACTTCGTGAAGTTTCTCGGCGGCCAGGACCTGACCGCGCATTACATATCGATCGGCACCGGGCAATACGGCTGGTATCCGACGTGCCTGCTGCCCGCGGCGCGAGGCGGTGAAATGTGCCCGTCGAGCCCATTTCTCGCGACACTGAACCACGGCGATGACACGCCGGGCAATGTCTCGTACACCACCCTGCGCACACTCGCAGACGATGCAAGTTTCCACATACCTTCCGATGACCGCGCGCTGCAAGGTCATTCATGCCTCGAGACGGGAATAGACGGTGGCCCGCATCCCGAAGAGCCGAGCAATCCCGCCGTCATCGCCGCAGTCCTGGACGCGCTGCACGATCATTGCCCGGGCAATCTGGTAGACGAGCCGATCACCCAATAGCGGGGTCGGTCAGCTCGCTATCTCGACAGCCTTCTCCGTGTACACGCGGTAGCCGAAGTCCGGCTTGTAGCCGTGGATTTCCGGCGTATCCAGGTCTCGGATGAAGTCCAGGACCTGGCGGCTGAACAGCTGACCAGGCACCAGCACCGGGAAACCTGGGGGATAGGGCGTGACGAAGGTGGCCGAGACGACGTCGATTCCGGCGTCGAGGCGTTCGTAGATCTGATCGCCGCTGAGGTATTCGCAGTTGGTGTCGTCGTAGGAGAGGTAGAACGCCCGCCGCACATCGCCTTCGGGTGTCGGCTCGGCGCCGCTGTGATCGAGGAATGCGGGGTGGAAGCCGCCGAAATCGGGCAGTGGCACCGAGCGTTCGGTCAATCGGTACACCGCCTGCTCGAAATGCTCACGCTCGCCGAGACTCATCTCGGAGATGTTCTGGTCGAGATCGCGGGCGATGTCGACCAGCACCTCGACCAGGAAGGCCACCGAGCTGCGCGTGGTACCGATATTGGTCATGAACAGCACGCTGTTGCGCGAGGTCTTGTTGATCTGAATCCCGTAGTGATCCATCAACTGTTCGCGTTTGAAGGTGTCTCCGTCGTAGCCTGTGCGGCCGATGGACAGCGTGATCCGGGACGGGTCCAGCACGAATTCGTCCTGCTCCCAGGCGGCCATCATATTGCGCAGGCCCGAGCGTAGCGGCTGGGCGATGGCCGACGGGCGGAAGCGTTCCGGAATCAGATCGGTGGTGCGCAGACAGTTCACGTACTTGCTGAGCAAGGGATGATTGTCGATCGCGTCGCGTAATTGCATGGCGTTCTCGATCTGCCGCTGCACCAGCTCGACGCCTTCCAGCGCCACCTGCCGGCGGCCGAGATCCAGCGACGCGAGAATCTGGTAGTTGGGCGACGTCGAGGTGTGCGCCATATAGGCCTCGTGGAAGGATTCCGCGACCTTCTGCTCGAAATCCTGGTCGTAGACATGGATCATCGAGCCCTGCCGCAGGGCGGTGAGCGTCTTGTGGGTCGACTGGGTGGCGTACACCCGCACGCGGGCCCGGGCCGGGTCCGGGACGAGACGACGGTTCAGAAGATCCTCGTCGCTGGGTGTTTCACCGGTCAGCGACTCCTCGAAGCGGCGCATGCTCGCCGGCTCCTGCAGCCGTTCGCGCAGGGCGCGAGCCGATGCCATGGCCGTGCGGGTCCGGTAGACCGGGTGGAAGCGAGCGAACGCGAACCATGCCTCGTCCCACAGGAACACCAGATCGGGTTTGATGGCGAGGCATTCCTCCATGACGCGCTCGACGTCGTAGACGATGCCGTCGAAAGTACAGTTCGTCAGCGACATCATCTTGACGCGGTCGAGTTTTCCGGCGCGCCGCAGGGCGAGCAGTTTCGACTTGATCTCACGCAGCGGGACAGCACCGTACATCGAGTACTCGTTGAGCGGATAGGCGTCCAGGTAAACGACATTCGCACCGGCGAGCATCATTCCGTAATGGTGTGACTGGTGGCAGTTGCGGTCCAGCAGCACGATATCGCCGGGTGCGACGAGCGCCTGGGTGACCACCTTGTTGGCCGTCGACGTGCCGTTGGTGACGAAATAGGTGTGGCGCGAGCCGTAGGCTTGCGCCGCCAGCTGCTGTGCGTCGCGCAGTGGCCCGGTCGGTTCGAGCAGCGAATCGAGTCCACCGCAGGTCGCCGACGTCTCCGCCATGAACACGTCCAGGCCGTAGAAGCCGACCATATCCTTGATCCAGTGCGAGTTGACGATCGACTTGCCCTGCGAAATCGGCAGCGCGTGAAAGACACCCGTGGGCCGGTGACTGTATTGCTTGAGCGCGCTGAAGAACGGGGTGTGATAGCGCGTCGCCACGCCCTGCAGGATCGACAGGTGCAGTTCGAGCATGCCTTCCCGGGCGTGGAAGACCCGGCGGAAGTACTTGCCCAGGCGCCCGGCGACTTCCTCCACCTCGACCTCGGTCATGAGATAGAGGTCGAGTTCGGGCCGCAGCTTCGCCACGGAGATCGCGAGGATCTGCGCGCGTTCCTCCGGCGTTTGGTGATCGGCCAATTCGTCCGAGATAGCGTTGTCCGCGAATTCGGACAGCGCCGACAGGTCCCGCGTCGACTGATGTGAGAACCGCCGCCGGATGATCACGGCCTGCAGGTTGACGTTCAGCCGTGCCGCGATGAGCGCCTCGTCGCCGCTGGCCACCACCACCAGTTCATAGACGAATTCGTCGTCCGGGCGCCGCCATTTGCGGACCTCGTTGCGCAGCGCCCGTTCCCGGTCCTCGGTCATCTTCTCGACCACGAGGACTTCGAAATAGGGACGGTCGCGTTGGGTGGCCGGGGCATGTTCGAGCTGGCGCGGATCCGCCGGGAACATATCCAGGTCGTCGGCGCCGGCGTTCTCCACATCGCCGGAGCGATACGACTCCGTCGTCAGGGCGCGGTTGATCCGCGCGACCGCCTGCGTGAACTTGTCATGGCTGCCCGCCACGAAAAGCCTTTGCAAACGCGCGAATTGGGGAGACCCGGGATAAGCCCAGTAAGGTTCCAAGGTGCTCAGGCGCGCCAGCAGTTCCGCGCAGGCGTCGGCCCATTTTTCTTTCGATTCACCCGTGGTGGTCGGGCGGGTCAGTCGATCGGAGGCTTCCTCCAATCGGCACCAGGAGTCACCGCGGACCTGCCACAGACTGTTGTAGGCGCGCAAATGTTCTGTCATGGCGGTCCTATCCCGAGTCACCGTGGCTCGTCCGACGCGGGTCAAGGTTCGCAAACTCGCCTCGCCCGCCGGTGACACGCAGTCGAACAGTGCACATCCGTCATGTGACAGTGCGGGCGGCAGTGACCTTGATACCGGGGGCGTGCGCCGCGCGGAAGTACTCGGCATGATCAATGAAGATCATTTGTGCGATTGATAATTCGTCTGGCGACCTGATCAGAGGAGGAATCCGGGTGGTTGGCTCGAAATGGCGGGTCGCGGCCGTTGCCGCACTCGGAATTCTCGTCGCATGCTGTGCACCGGATGCGACGGCCGTGCCGTTCGGGAAGAATCCGGACGGCAGCGTTCCGCCGCCCGGAGCGAACGACTGGAGTTGCGCGCCGACATCGGCGCATCCGGAGCCTGTTGTGCTGATTCACGGAACCTGGGACAACCAGAATGCGTGGGACGTACTGGCTCCGCGGTTGAAAGCCGCTGGGTACTGCGTGTTCTCGCTGAATTATGGGCGGGATACGTCGAGTGTGCTCGGGGCGATTCCGGGACAGTATGCGACCGGTGACATTCATGCTTCCGCGCAGCAGATCGGTGCGTTCGTCGACCAGGTGCGGTCCGCGACCGGCGCGGCGAAGGTCGCGCTCGTCGGCCATTCACAGGGCGCGGAGGTGGCCCGCCAATACGTGCGATTCGACGACGGCGCCGACAAGGTCGGGCATCTCATCACCTTGGTCGGACCCAACCACGGCATGAGTCTCTGGGGCCTGCTGGCGAATCGTGTTGCGGCCCCGCAGGGCCCGGAGTGGCTCGCGGCACCGTTCACCGGAGTAGCGGTCTTGCAGCAGCTCACCGGCAGTGAATTCCTGCGAGCACTCAATGCGGACGGTGACACCGTCCCCGGCATCGCCTATACCGCGATAGCGAGCCGGCGCGACGACGTCTCCACGCCGCCGGAAGCGACCTTCCTGCAGGCCGGTCCCGGCGCCACCGTGAACAACGTGATGGTCCAGGACCTGTGCCCGGCCGATGCGTACCTGCATGCCACCCTGCCGCAATCACCCACCGTCGCATACATCATCGAGCGGGCCCTCGACCCGGACTTCGAGGGCAATCCCTGCCCCTGACTCAGCAGGCCGCGCGAGTCGGCAGCCGCAGGGCCTGCCCCGCCGCGATCGTCTTGCTTCCGATCGGCGTATCCAGCGTGACAGCCGGTCCCGAATCAGCGGTGACCGTGGTGCCCGAGGACTCGATGCGTACGGTCAACCGGGTATCCCCGACCGCCAGACCACGCACGGTCATGCCGTCGGGAAAACCGCTGGGCAGCATCGGATCCAGGCGGGCGCCGGTATCGGTCCACCGCAGTCCGGTCGGGCCGTAGAGCAACCCCTGCAGAAACCCCGCCGAGCCGGTGACGAAGATCCACGCCGACTGCCCGAGCGCATTGGCGCCCGAGCGATCCCCGCGCGCCTCGGACTGGAATCCATACGGCGCACGAACATACGGCTGCGCTGACCTGTCGAGGTAATCCTGTGTCCGGCACGGATCGAGCTGAGCGCTCAGGATCGCACCGACACTATTGCTCATATTGGGCCCGCCGGGATCGGTGCGATCGAAGTAGTAGTGCAAGGTATCGGCGGGTGAATAGCCTTGCGCGGCATAGGAGAAGGGGTAAGTGAGCAGCACCGTGTCGGCTTGCTTGATCGGCGCTCCGGCGTAGCCGAGGTATTCGGCCGGCACGCCGGGCGCAATATCGCCGGGCATCGCCATATTCGCCTCGATATCGGCCCACCGCGGATCCACCGGCAAACCGGCGCGCTGCGCCGCGAGTGCCGCGATACGCATCGTGCTCATCACCCCGCCATTGGTCAGGGCATTGTCCACCGTCAGCGACACATACTCATCGGCACCGGCCGCCGGCGCGTAATGGTATTTACCATCAGGCAGTTTCGGCCCGACCCGCGCGGCGAGATAGTTCGCGATCGCCACGATCACCGGCGCACCCGTGCTCCGCAGCCACGCCTCGTCCCCGGTGGCGACGAAGTACTGCCACTGCGCCAGCGCGATCTCATTGTGCAGATGCTCTTCGGTGAACCCGCATACCGCCGGCGACGCGCATTGCTGAGCGGGCCCGTCGTCCCAGGGATACATCGCCCCCGGCAGACCGTAGCCGCGCGCATTGCTCTCGGCCTGCGGCAATGCCGCGGCACGGAAATCCACCACCGTCCGCGCGAGCTGCGGATACAACGCGAGAAGCGTCGGGAATATCCACGTCTCGGCATCCCAATAGGTGAGGCCCCCGTAATCATCGGACGACAGCCCCGCCGGTTGCAGCGACCAGCGATCCCCCTCACGCACGCTGGCCAGCACCGCATACAGGGCGCTGCGCACCCACCCCCGATAGTCGTCACGCCCGGCAATGTCGATGGCGGGCTGCCACAACCGATCCCACGCATCCGCATGCTCACCATGAATGGCGTCGAATCCCAGAGACCGACCCTCTTCGGCGGCGTCGGTGGCGCGAGCCTGCGGATCCGCACCGTAATCGCTGGAGGAGATACCCACATACTTGACGAATGTCTCGGAGCGGCCGTTCTCGACAGCCGCGTCGTAGCGGATCCCACTGCCATCGGGCAGTGCCGCTCCGGTCATCCCCGCTGGTGTCTCATCGCTGGAGACAACGAACGCGGTGTCCTGAGTCCCGTCAGCGCGCACACCGACCGAGGTCAAATGCTGCGCGGGATCGGCATTCGCGCTCACCGGTGTCACACGTCGCGCCGCTGATCCGTCGATCGCATCGGTCACGTCCAGTCGACCGGAGAAGCGAGGTGTGATCGTCAGTTTCTGGACCGCAAGATCGGGCCGCGACCGCGAAACAAAAGTGTCGTAACGCAAATCAACGCGATGATCCGCATCCGGCACCCACTCCGCCGTTGTCGTCACCGTCGCAGCCCGAAAATCCAACCGCTGCCGATAGCCCTGCACTGCCGCCGGATCCACCCCGGGCCCATAGTCCTTCCCACCAACGCTCACCGTGAACCCCGACCACGCCGGCAGCGCCGCAATCACCTGAGTGTTGTTCCACATGTTCTGCGAAACCGCTTGCCGCGCATAGAACCCCGCCAAATACGTCCCGGTATACCGCGACTGCTGCAACGGAAACGAAGTCTGCACCCCCTCCCCATAATCGTGATACCCACCCCCACTGGACGGCACCACAGTCCCGATCCGCCCATTCCCCAAATACGGCGCCGCGTGAAAATCCTCCGGCGCATAGCTTTCCGAATCCGCAGCCCACCCCGCCCCCACGTCACCCTCTTCGGCAACCGCCCCCGGCACCGGCCCGACCAGCAGCACCGACACCACCAGCGCCACACCCAATCCCCGCCCGGCACAGTCCCGTCTCCACACCGCCACCATCCGCCCATCGTCGAAGACCCACCAACCAAGGTCAAGCACCCCCGCTGCCCCCACTTCCACCGGGCCGTCGCTGAATCGATGTCTGCCGGGGAGGGCTCGGGCGAGGATTTCCTCGTCGCCACGCGACACTTGACGGGGGTCCGGCACTTCTAGGTCATTGGGTGCGTTGAGGCTGGTAAGACGGTTTGCACCAGACGAAGGAGTTTGCCGTGACCATTGTTGGAACCGTGCTCGGATGGCTCCTGACGGTGTTTTTGCTGATCCTGATCGTGCGGTTGATCGTGGATTGGGTGCAGACGCTGAGTAGCGGGAGCATTCCGCCGTGGACGTACAAGGTGCGCAGGTTCAGTTATGCGGTTACCGAACCGGTGATAGCTCCGCTGCGGCGGGTGCTACCTCCGGTTCGGCTCGGCAGTGTGTCGCTGGATCTGGCGTTCACCATCGTCTTCATCCTGGTGCTGGTTTTGCGGTCTGTCGCATTCAGCCTCTGAGGAAGACGCGGTGCGGTCTCCGGGTCAGTGGGCGGGGGCGGTCAGGTCGTAGACGACCATGTCGCCGATCTTGCGGGTCTGCGTGTAGTGCGCCTGGACCCAGTTGCGGATGTCGGCATTGCCGCCCGGGTACCAGATGCCCTGGTCGGGATCGGGTTTCGGGGCGTCGGGGCCGGTTTCGGCCGGCTTCTTGTCGGTACGCCACGCGTCGGGCAGATGCACCTGGGTGGTCAGATAGTAGGTGATCTGGTGGTTGCGCACGTAGTCCTGGAATTGGGACAGGCTCGGCACCGGATCCTCGGAGGTGAAACCGCCGATCGCGAGAACCGAAGTGCGGCTGGCCAATTCCAGGCCGGAGGCGGGGGAGGAGCGGTCGATGGCGGCCGACCACCGGGTGTCGGTGCCCTGCAACAGGGTGACCAGCTGCGGGTCGACATCACCACCGAAAATGGTTTGCAACTGCTTGCGGAACATGTCCATCGGACCCGGCTTCTCCGGCATCTTCGGGCCGACGGTCGGACCGCCACCCGTATGCGACACCGGCAACGTGGCCACCGCATAAGCGGCCGAACCGGCCAGACCTGCGAGCACGCCGACGGCCAGCAGCAACGCGGTCGCCCGGCTGCGGAAACGATCCCAGCGCGCGACCGGCGGCAGCGCCAGCACCAGCAGCCCGACCGCCGCGACCACGGTCACCGCCAGCTCGGTCCACCGCAACCACGGCTGCCAATCGGAATTACGCTGCAGCACAACGAAACCCCAGATACCGGCGGCAAGGATGAGCGCCGCGCCGCCCACGCGCCCGATCACATCGGCGCGCCGCCGCCACAGCTCGTACACGCCGATAGCGAACGAACCAGCGATCGCGGGCGCGATGGTCAGCGTGTAGTAGGCGTGCATGCCGGACTTCATCTCCGCGAACAGCACACCGTCGATCACGACCCACAGGCCGAACACGACACTCGCCCCACGCAGCAGGTCCGCGCGCGGCGCTCGCCACCGCGAAATCAGCACCAGCAGGAACGCGACCAGCGCCGCCGGCAGCAGCCACGAGATCTCGAACGCGATCTCACCGGTGAACAAGCGATCCGGACCCGCGCCGGACCCACCGCCGAAACCGCCGCGGAAGCTCTCCGGCAGTTCATAGCCGTCGGGCAGTCCGAACGGATTGCCGTTCTTACCGCCACCCATATGGTTCTTGCCGAGGTAGCGCGCGAAACCGTTGTAGCCGAGCACCAGATCCATGAACGTGTTGTCCTTGGACCCGGCCAGGTACGGCCGCGATGATTCGGGCCACAGCATGGTCAGCAGCACATACCAGCCCGAGGACACGATCAGCGCCACCAGCGCACCCAGCGAGTGCAGCAGCCGGTTACGCAGCGTGGTCGGCGCGACGATCAGATACGCCAGTCCCAGCGCCGGTAGCGACATCAGGCCCTCGAGCATCTTCGCCAGGAACGCGAAACCCAGCGCCACACCCGCGAGGGCCAGCCACTTCCAGCTCGCCTTGGGCAGCGCCCGGATCGTGCAGTAGGCGGCCGCGGTCATGCACAGCACCATTGCCGCATCCGGATTGTTGAACCGGAACATCAGCGCCACCACGGGCGTCACGGCCAGCACCACACCCGCCAGCAGGCCGGCGCCGCGGCTCTGGGTCGCGCGGGTCACCGCGCCGTACATGAGCGCGACGGCCAGCACGGCCATGATTGCCTGCGGTGCAAGCATGCTCGCACTGCTGAATCCGAAGATCTGACCGGACAGGCCCATCACCCACTGCGAGAGCGGCGGCTTGTCGACGGTGATGAAGTTGCCCGGGTCCAGCGAGCCGAACAGCAGGGCCTTCCAGTTCTCGGATCCGGCCCAGGCCGCGGCGGCGTAGAAGTTGTTGCCCATCCCGTTGACCGTGATGTTCCACAGGTAGGCGGCTGCGGTACCGATCAACAGCACCGCCAGCGCGAGCCGCTCCCAGCGGCGGGCAGGTGGCAGGGTCGCGGTTCCGGTGGTGGGCGGCGTGGTCGGCTCGGACGGGGCCAGCTCGGCTGTGGTCGCTGTCACCGCGGCGAGTCTTACCAACGAGCCGGTGAGAACCCTGGCTCGAGGCTGGGAATCTCCTGTGAGTCAATCCGGGCGCTCTCACTATCCTGTTGGCATGAGCCCAAGCCCGACTGCGCTGGTCCGGATCGATCCGGACCTGGACGCCGCCACGACGCTCGGCCCCGAAGACGAGCCCGCCGCCGCGGGCCTGACCCCCGGCGAAGTAGCTGCCATCTGGCAATCGGTGCAAGCCTGGTATCGCCTGGGCACCACCCCCGCCATCCAGATCTGCCTGCGCCGCAACGGCCGGATCGTGCTGAACCGCGCCCTCGGCTACGGATGGGGCAACGCCCCGGCCGACGGACCCGGCACCGAGAAGCGGCTCGTCACCACCGAATCACCGTTCTGCGGATTCTCCACCGCCAAGGGCGTTTCCGCCGCGCTCATGGCAATGCTCATCGAGCAGGGCGCATTCGCGCTGAGCGACCGGGTGTGCGAATACATTCCGGAGTTCGCGGCCCACGGCAAGGACCGGATCACCATCGCCGATGTGCTCTCGCATGCGGCGGGCGTGCCGTTCATCTCCCCGCCCTATCGCGGGCAGGAGCTCGTCCTGGACGAGGAGCTGGCGGTGCGTGGGCTCGCCGATCTGGTCCCGAGCTGGCGGCCGGGCACGTTCCGGGTGTATCACGCACTCACGAGTGGCCTGATCCAGCGGCTGCTGGTGCGGCGGGCCACCGGCAAACGCATGCGCGAGCACCTGCAGGAACAGGTGCTCGATCCACTGGGGTTCCGGTGGAACAACTTCGGGGTGCGGCCGGAGGACGTCGATCAGGTCGTACCGAGTGTGAAGATCGGTCCGGGACCATCGCGCGTCTGGAAGCATCTGGCGGGCCGGGCGCTCGGCGGCGGATTCTCCGGCCCGAGGTCCGCGGACATCGAACGCGCGTTCCTCACCGCCGAACTGCCGTCGGGCAACCTCGTCACGACCGCCTTCGAGCTGTCCCGCTTCTACGAGATCCTCGCGCGCGGCGGCGAATTGGACGGCGTCCGCATCATGCAGCCCGAGACGCTGCGGGCCGCGGTGCATCCGTCGCGATGGATCCCCGGCGCGGCCGGACGCGTGTCGATCGCCGGATACGAGCTCGGCGGGCGCCGCTCGAAATTCGGCGCCCACACCGAATCCCATTTCGGCCGTAGCGGATTGACGACGCAATACGGTTGGGCCGATCCGGCGCGCGGACTGTCCGGGGCGATTCTCACCAGCGGCAAAGCCATCGCGGACGCGAACCGGCCGTGGCAGCTGGTCGCCCAGATCTCCGCGGTGATGACCCCGTAACCCGGTGCCGCCTGCCTAGACTGGGCCGGATATGCACCGAATCGCCGAGGGGGAACGATGACCGTATTCATCTGCGGAGCCGGTCCGACGGGCCTGGCTCTGGCATGCGGACTGTTGCAGCGCGGCATCGACATCCGGCTCATCGACGCCGCCGCCGAGCCCGCGACCACCTCGCGAGCTTTGGCGGTGCAACCTCGAGGCGCCGAGGTGCTGGACCGGCTGGACGCCCTCGGTGATCTGCCGCAGCGCAGCATCACGACGATGGGTCTCACCTTCCATGACGGTGCACGCGACCTGGTGACGGTGCAGATGGGGCGGAACCCGGTCGCCGGGAGCAACCAGTCGATCCTGCTGGTGTCCCAGGCCGAAGTGGAAGCGCAACTGCGGCAACGGCTCTCGAAGCTGGGCGGCACGGTCGAGTGGGGTGTCACGCTCACCGGCGCCGTGGCGTCCGCGGACGGTGTGCATGTCACCGTCGACGATGCGACCCCCACCCGCGCCGACTGGCTGATCGGCTGCGACGGCGCGCACAGCGCCGTCCGCAAACTCGGCGGATTCGCTTTCCCGGGCGAAGCCATTATCGAGCGGTTCGCGCTGGCCGATGTCCGCGCGCACCTGCCGATCGGTCACGACGGCACCCATGCGTGGGCGCATCGTGATGGACTGATGTTCGCCTTCCCGCTGCCCGGCGATAATCTCTGGCGCCTGATCGCACCCCTGTCCTCGGACGACACGGATGTTCTGGATGAGCTGCACCGCCGGCTATCCGAACTCCTCGGCAGCACAGTGGAATTCGACGAGGTCGAGTGGTCGTCGGTATTCCGGATCCAGCGTCGCCTCGCCGACCGCTACCGATCCGGGCGTCTCCTGCTGGCCGGCGATGCCGCCCATATCAACAGCCCCTTCGGCGGCCAGGGCATGAATACCGGCCTCGGTGACGCGGAGAACCTCGCCTGGAAGCTGGTACTCGTCGCCAAAGGCCTTGCGGGCGAGCAACTTCTCGACACCTACGAATCCGAGCGGCGACCGGTCGCCAGCGAGGTGGGCGGGGCGACCACGCTCCTGACCCGCATGATGCTGGGCGGCAATTTGCTGACCCGCACCTTGCGCGACCGCGTCGCACTGCCACTCGCGCGGCAATCCGTGATCCAGAGCCGGGTGCGGGCGGCCGGTAGCCAGCTCGGCGTCTCCTACCGCGGCGGCCCGCTCGCCCCGTCCGGGCGCCGGCGGGTTCTTCCTACCGGAATCACTACCGATCTCGCGGCCGCGCACTGCGGTGATCGGGTGCCCGACGTGAAATGCCGGCTGGCCGACGGTGAAACGGCTCAGCTGCACCGCGCGCTCGGCGGTCGATGGGCGATGCTCATCCCGGACGGTTGCGCGGCGCCCGCGGTGCAGCGGCTGGGCGGGGAAGTGATCACGCTGGTCGCCGACGTTCCCGAACCGATGCTGGTGCGGCCGGACGCACATCTGGCATGGCGTGCGAGCCGGGCGGGCATGGGTCTGGACGGCTACCTGGATCGAGTGTCGCTGCACCGATAGGAACCAGCGGCTGTCATCGGTTCAGGTTGGCGAGTTTGCCTTCGAGCAGCGTGTGCTCGCTCTGATTGCCGCACAGCCGAATCGCGAGCTCGAGCTCGCTGCGGGCTTCGGCGACGCGACCGAGCCGGGTCAGCAGCTCGCCGCGCACGCTCGGCAGCAGATGTGAATTCGACAGGGCAGCATCGGTTCTCAACTCGTCGACAATGCGGAGCGCGGCCGCCGGACCCGAGGCCATGGACACCGCGACCGCGCGATTGAGTTCGACGACGGGTGAGGGGGCGAGCCGGCCGAGCGCCTCATAGAGCAGCACGATGCGGTCCCAGTCGGTCGTATCGACCGATGCCGCGACGGCATGGCATTCGGCAATCGCGGCCTGCAGGCCGTATGCGCCCAGGCCCCGGCCGATCCGGGTCGCGCCGTCCAGCGCGGCTCGGCCGCGGCGAATGGCGGCCCGATCCCAGCGCAGCCGATTCTGGTGTTCCAGCAGCACCGGCCGCCCATGGGAATCGGTGCGGGCCGGAAAGCGCGCGGCGGTCAGTTCGAGCAGTGCCAGCAGTCCGAGCACATCCGGCTCCGCGGGCATGAGTCGTGCCAGCACGCGCGCCAACCGCTGCGCCTCGGCCGCGAGATCGAGGCGTATCAAGTCATCGCCGGAGGTGGCCGAGGAGCCCTCGGTGAAGATCACATAGATCGCGCTGAGCACCGATCCGAGCCGCTGCGCCCGTTCCTCGACCGGCGGCAGCTCGAATGGGATCCGGGCTGCCGCAAGGGTTTTCTTCGCCCTGGTGATACGCGCCTGCACGGTGGCCGTCGGCACCAGGAACGCCTTGGCGATCTCGTCGCTGGACAGACCCGCCACCACCCGCAGCGTGAGCGCGATCCGTGCCTCCCGCGACAATACGGGATGGCACGAGATGAACATGAGCGCGAGCGTGTCGTCGTCGATCTGGTCCGGATCCCAGAGTGGTTCCGCACCAGCCGATTCCGCGGGCATGCCTCCGGCGGCGACTCCGCCCTCGCCCAGATCGCGGGCGAGGGCGGAGTACCGGTCATCCCGCATGGCCCGGCGGCGGAACGCGTCCACGGCCCGCCGCCGCCCCACCGTGAGCAGCCATCCGGCGGGATTGCGCGGCACACCATCGCGGGGCCACCCCACCAGCGCCTCGGCCAGTGCCTCCTGCGCGAGATCCTCGGCCATCGCGAAATCGCCGGTATAGCGCGCCAGCGCGCCGACGATCCGCGCGGATTCGATCCGCCAGACCGCGGCCACCACCTCGCGATCGGCGGGCACAGTCGCGGGCGAGAGGGCCTGGCGCTCGGTGGGTTCGGTCATGTCGTCAGCGGGTCACAGCTGCCCGGTGGCTTCGCGCCACGCCCGTTCCTTCTGAATCCACTCGTTGTCCTGCGGGAATTCGTCGATGGTGGTGACGCGCCGGATCTCGGTCTTGAAGCCCGGCCCGAACGACGGTGCCCGCCTGGCCCATTCGATGGCTTCCTCCTTGGAGGCCACGTTCAGGATGTAGAAGCCGCCGAACAGCTCCTTGGTCTCGCCATAAGGTCCATCGGTGACCACGGGCGGCTCCGAGGAGAAGTCCACCACCACGCTCTCGTCGGGTGCGAGTCCTTCCGCGGCGATCAGCACGCCGGCGCGGATCAACTCGTCGTTGTACTGCCCGACGGATGCGAGTACCTTCTCGAAGTCCGCGTCGGCCATGGCGGCATTACCCTCGTCGCTGGCGCGCCAGATCAGCATGTACTTCATGGTTGTCCTCCTTGTCCGGGGGTCGCTGTCCGACCCTCTCATGCCAAGGTCGAACGGGACGGCACCGGATCGACACCGGCCGGGAAATCAGTGTCGAGAGTTGTACGTCACATGAGCACAACTTGAACGTCGCGCCCGGTGCGGTAGCGTGACGTTTACCGATCGCGAGTCGCTGGACGGCCCTTCTTCTGCCCTCCATGCCCGAGGCCGTTGGTTGGTTGTCACTTTCTCCGCTGGTGTTCGCTGCTGCCCCGGCAACGTGGCCAATGGCAACCGCGGCACCGTGAAAACACCTCGGAGCATTCATGTCCAGTGTGATCGAGCCACAACTATCCTTTTCCACGGTCGTACCTCGCGAGCATGTGCATCGCTCGGCGATCAGCGAGGTCTTCCTGACCGACATCATCTGCGAGAAATACCCGCGGTTCCGGTTGGGCGTCCAGCTGCCGCGTCAGCACAGTTATTACAGCGAGCATTCCGTCGCCGAGTCCGCGGTCTATGACCCGTTGCTGCTGCTGGAATGCTCACGGCAGGCCTCGATCCTGATCGCGCACCGCTATGTCGGTGCGGGAATGGATCAGAAGTTCATCTTCAATACCGGGAACCTGCGCATCACCGACCTCGACGGTCTGTCGGTGCGACTGCATCCCGGCTACGGAATCCTCGATGCCGACATCATCGAGGAGAAGAAGCGCGGCGACATCGTCATCGGCATCACCTTGGCCATCGAGATTCAACTCGACGGCGTGCGCGTGGCCACCATGGACATGTCCATCCAGTGGATGCCGGGCTCGGCCTGGGACAAGGTCCGCGACCGCGGTCGCGCACAGCTCGATCTGACCGCGTCCACGCCGTATCCGCTCGCGCATCGCGTCGCCCCCGAGGTGGTGGGCCGGCGCAGTCTCGAAAACGTGGTGGTGGGCGAGGTTTCCGCCGACGCCACCGCGGTCGATGCGGAAATCGTGGTGGATCAGCATCATCCGAGCCTGTTCGATCATCCGCTGGACCACTTGCCGGGCGCGGTGATCTTCGAAGCCTTCCGGCAGACGGGCGTGGTGGCGGCGCAGGAACTGTTCGGCCTCTCGCCGCAACGCCTGGTGGCGACCGTGGTGCGCGCGACCTTCCTGCGCTTCGGAGAACTCGAATTGGCCACGCGCACCAGAGCGAAACCCTTGCCGCCCACCGAGGACGGGACCGTGGAATTCAATATCGAGATGTTGCAGGACGACGTGGTGATCACCGAAGGCCTGGTGGCATTCCGGCGCACCGGGCGGCTGCCGATCTTCGGGGTGCGCGCATGAGCATGGTGTATCTGGACTTCGGTGGCGTGCTCTCACCACCCATCGAGGATTTGTTCGTGGAGTACGAGCGCAGGACCGGCATCGCACCCGCGGATTTGAAATGGGCCATGGCGCAGGTCGCCGCCGATTTGGGCGAGGAACCGCTGGCACCGATCGAGCTGGCACTGCTGCCGGAAACCGAGTGGGTGGACCGCATGCACGCGGCGCTGCGCCGCCAGTATCCCGGCATCGATCTGAGCCGCAGCCGGCGCGATTTCGGAGCTCAGTGGTTCGCTGGGCATGAGGTGAATCCGGTGGTGCGGCAGCTGGTCTTCCAGTTGCAGGAACGCGGCCATCAGGTCGGCATTCTCACCAATAACGTGATCGAGTGGGAGCCCAGCTGGCGGCGCATGGTGGACCTGGACGATGCGGTCGACCATATCGTGGACTCCTGCCACGTCGGCGTTCGCAAGCCGGACCCCCGCATCTTCGAGATCGCTCGGGAACGCGCGGGGGTCCCGGCCGAGGAATGCATCCTGGTCGATGATCTGGCCGAGAACTGTGCCGCGGCCGTCGCGACGGGGTGGCGCGCGGTGCGGTTCCTCGATGCGGCACAGGCGATTTCGGATCTCGACGCCTTGCTCGGCGATGTGGAACCGGTAGCGGCGGCAGCCGGAGGGGAGCGGGTATGACCGAGACTGCTGTCGATCACGGCGTCGCGCAACGGCTTCCCGTCGAACGCCGGGGTGTGCTGCTGGCCGCGGTACTGGTCGCCGTGCTGGTGGTGCCGACCGGTGTCTCCGGCACCGGTGTCGCCCTCCCGCGGATCGCCGAGGATCTGGGCAGTGCGCCCGGCGCCCTGCAGTGGGTGGTGAACGGCTTCAACCTCACCTTCGCGGCCTTCAGTCTGGTGGCGGGATCTCTCGCCGACCATCTCGGACTGCGCCGGGGCTTCCTGGTGGGTGCGGCGCTGTTCTTCCTCGCCTCGGTCGCCAGTGCGCTGGCCCCGGCCATCGTGGTGCTCGATATTGCGCGAGCGCTCGCGGGTGTCGGTGCGGCGACCATCTTCGCGTGCGGTGGTGCGCTGCTGTCGTCGAAATTCGAAGGGGCGCAGCGGACTCGGGTATTCGCCCTGTTCGGCACCATTGCCGGGGTCGGGCTGGGTTTCGGCCCGTCGATCTCCGCCGCGGCGATCGGCGTGGTCGGGTGGCCGGGCATGTTCGTGGTGAATGCGGTGCTGATCCTGATCGCCTTCGGGCTGGCGGTGTTCAGCGGGGTGCGCGATGTGGCGCATGCCGAGCGGCCGCCCATCGACTATCGCGGCGCGGCACTGTTCGCGTCCGGTCTGGCATTGGTGATCGCGGGCATCGTGCAGTCGAACACCTGGGGCTGGGGCGGGGTGGGCACCCTCGCATTGCTCGCCCTGGGTGTGCTGGTGCTGGCGGGATTCGCACTGGCACAACGGCGTACGGCCAATCCACTGCTGGACCTGACCCTGCTGCGCAATCCGACGCTGGTCGGGCTGCTGCTGGTGCCGGTGGCCGGCGCCGTCGGCTTCGTCGCGCTGCTGACCTACTTCCCGACGTTCCTGACGGTGGTGTGGGGCCTGTCGACCACCACGGTCGGCGCGGTCATGCTGATCATGACCGTTCCGGTGATCGTCTCGCCGATCCTCGCCGGACGGCTTGCGCACCAGGGTGTTTCGCCGCGCCTGATCCTCACCGTCAGTGTTGCGCTGTATGTGGCGGGCGCGGCCTGGCTGACCGTGGTGGGCGTGGACCGCACTATCGCGTCCATCATCGGCCCGCTGGTGTTGCTCGGCGCTGGCTTCGGCCTGGGTGTCGGTCTGGTCGACGGGCAGGCCATCGGTTCGGTGCCGCCGGCCAAGGCGGGCATGGTGTCCGGGCTCGTCTCGACCGTGCGTCTGGGCAGCGAGGCCGTGGTGGTGGCCGTCTACGGATCGGTGCTGGCGACCGTGGTGAGCGGGCGCGTGCACGACCTGCTGCCGGCCTCGCTGAGCAAGCATGTCGTCGATCAGGCCGCCGTGGCCACGGCGGCGGGCGATCTGTCGACCGTGGACGCCGCGGTGGACAAGTCCGTGCTGGCACACGCCTACAACGGTGCGATCCACCCCGTCCTGTGGGTACTGGCCGCCGTCTCGATTCTTTTCGTTCTGCTGGTCGCGGTGCTGCTGCGGCCCGAAACCGAGGAACCGCAATGACTCTCAGCATTCCCTCCACCCGAGTCAGCGTCACCGATATCCCGCATCTGGACACGCCCGAACCGTTCGTGCGATGGCTGCCGGCGCAATCCGACGGCTTCGATCGGATCGAACTGCCCAGCGGGCACACGGCGGTCTGCCTCAGCTCGTATGCGGATGTCCGTGCGCTGCTGCTGGACTCCACCTCCAGCCGCGAGCTGTGCAATGTCGACGGCGGGCCAAGTTTCATGCCCACGAACTGGGCGCCCGAGGTGCTGATCAACCTCGATGCGCCGGTACACGGGGTGGTGCGGCGGTTCGTCTCCCACGAATTCAGTGCTCGCGCACTGGCCGACTGGGAACCGGCCGTTTCAGCGCTCACCGGCGCGGCCTTCGATCGCCTCGACAGTGCCGTGCAGCCGGATCTGGTCCGCGATGTGTTCCGCCTCGTGCCGGCGCAGACCGCGCTGAAACTGCTCGGAGTTCCCCTCGAGCACGCGGAGTGGATGAACGAGCAGGGCCGCATCGTCCAGTACGCCGACCGCGACAATATCGCGGGCATCGAAGCCGCGTGGATCCAGTTGTGGGGCTGGGTCGGCCGGCTGCTCGCCGACGACAGCCTGCACGACGACACCGGCCTGCTGGCCGTCTACAAACGGCGTGCGGCCGAACCCGAATTCGCCGCCGTGGATATCCCGTTGTTGCAGGGCACGGTCATGGGCATCGTGCTCGGCGGCGACAACAATGTCGCCACCATGCTCGCCAAAACCACCTATGCGGCACTCGCGCATCCGGCGCTCTACCGGCAGGTCGCCGGTGATCCCGCACGGTACGTCCCGAAGCTGGTGGACGAGATCCTGCGGCTCATGCCGCTGGGCACCCCCGGCGCATTCCCGCGGCTGCTGACCAATCCGCTCGAAACAGCCGCGGGCACGCTGCCCACCGGCAGCATCGTCTATCCGTGGGTGAACGGCGCCAACCGGGACCCGGAGGTATTCGACGACCCGCTGGTCATCGACCTCGATCGCCCCGCACGGCAGCATCTGCAGTACGGGTACGGCATGCACCGCTGCATGGGTTCGGCCCTGGCACAACTGGAATTGATCACCATCCTGACACTCCTGTTCACCCGCTATCCCGATGCGGAACTCGCCATCGAATCCGGTGCGGTGCCCTGGGATTTCGGGATCGGATTGCGGCGACCGGCGGCCCTCCCGGTACGCCTGCGGTGAATCATGGAATCAAGGTGACGGGCGTGACCGGCGGAGAGGAGAGCGGGATGACGGAGCGTTGCGAGGTCGTGGTGGTCGGCGGCGGGCCGGTCGGAATGCTGGTGGCGGGAGAACTGGCGCTGCACGGCATTTCGGTGGTGGTGCTGGAAAGCCGCACCGAGGTTACCGATCAGCCCAAGGCGGGCACCTATCACGCACGCGCCATCCAGACGCTGGCGCGGCGCGGCATCCTGCGCTTCCCGCGCGTGGATGCCCATCACCGCGACATCGTGCGGGAGCCTTTCCAATTCGCCGGTTATCCCTGGCTCACCCTGCGCGCCCGGGCGATCGAGGGGCCGGTGATGATCGGCCTGGCACAGGCCGATCTCGAGCGGGCGCTCGGCGAACGGGCGGCGGGGCTGGGCGCGGTGATCCGGCGCGGTCACACCGTCACCGCGGTCGAACAGGACGAGTCGGGCGTCACGGTGTCGGTCGATGACGGCTCGGAAAACTACACGCTCACAGCCGAATACGGCGTCGGCTGCGACGGGCCGCGCAGTATCGTGCGCGAATCCGGGGACTTTCCCACCGTGGAGTATCCGCCGACACTGCGCGCCATGCTCGGCATGGCGCGACTGCCGCATCCGGAGCAACTGCGACCGGGCTGGCAGCCCACCCCGCGCGGCTGGACGCTGTTGAACCTCAACAGATTCGGGTCCAGCCGCATCATCACCTTCGAATTCGACGGGCCCGATCCCGATCGGCATCGACCCATTACCGCGGACGAATTCTCCGACACCGTCGAACGGATCACCGGCCGGCGCGTCGACCTGGAGGATCTGGAATACACCAGCCGATTCAGCGACTACAGCCGCCTGATCACCCAGTACCGCGACGGGCGGCTGTTCGTCGCCGGTGACGCCGCGCACGTGCACTATCCGCTGGGTGGACAGGGTCTCAATACCGGGTTGCAGGATGCGGTGAACCTCGGCTGGAAGCTGGTCTCGGTACTGCGCAACAATGCCGATTCCGCTGTGCTGGACAGCTATTCGACCGAGCGGCAGCCGGTGGCCGCGCGCGTCATCGAGAACACCCGGGTGCAGGCCATGCTGATGAACCCGCGCACCGAGCACGACCCACTGCGCGCGTTCATCAGGGAAATGCTCAGCAACCCCGATGCGCACGACCGGCTGGCCGATACGGTCAACGGCCATGCGGTGAGCTACCCGAGCGCGCCCGGCGACGGCGAGTGGGCGGGGGAGTTCTTCCCGAACATCACCGTGGAAGTCGCGGGACAGGGGCCGCGTGCGGTCACCGATCTGCTGCAACGCGGGCGGGCGGTGCTGCTGCTGACCGACGCGAGTGCCGGCCGTATTTCCCACCCGCTGGTGGATATCGTTGCGGTACAGCAGCTTCCGGACGACATTCCAGCGGCGGTGCTGATCCGCCCCGACGGCTATGTGGCCTGGTCCGGAGACCGCATAGCCGGCCCCGACGGTGCACCCGACCCGGGATTCACTGCTGCGCTGACCTTCTGGCTGGGTGCGGCCGCAACGTCCTCGCCGGACCCGGTGGCAGCGGCCCGCGGGGAGCGCGGTTGAGTTTGCCGGAGAATCCCTGGACTGCGGACTCCGCACTTGTTCGTTACCATCGCCAACCATGGGTGGCGGGCGGTATCGCGGTGAGTGACGGTGAATGGTTGGTCATCGAGACCCTGTCGGACTCCCCGACAGTGGTTGCCGCCGGATCGCGGGTCCGCAAATGGCGGCCCCTGAGCAACGTTTTCCGAGGCAGCTCGCTGACCATGGTCCAGAAACTGGTGGGTGTGGTCGTCGACAATCTCAAGGATTCCCAATCACTCGTCGACCTCACCCCCGGCACCCGCCTGGCCTATGCGCGTCCCATCCTCGGCCCCGGCCGGCAGGTGCATGCGGTCATGGTCTGGCTGGGCAGCCGAGACGAGAATCCACCGGCGCCCCCGCGGGCCCTGGGCTGGTCCTGGGACATCACCGACCCCGGGCGCCCGCGCACGGTCTCGCACCCGGGCAGCGCCGACTTCTACGGCTTCCCGCCCGGTACGGACCCCACTCTCACCGATCTGCTGTCGACGCTCACCGACCTGCGTGACACGGCCGAGGTTCTCACCTCTGTGGATACCGCCGAACCCGATCACGCGGGGACCGGTGAATGGCTCATGCGCCGCCCCGACAGCCGAATGATGAAGCTGCGCTACGCCTTCCGAGCGGCTCGCTCGGACGACCGGCTCTACCTGCACGGCATCTGCCAGGAACTGCCGGACCACCTCCCCGGCCCGGCCGACCTGCTCGCCGTCGACGTGCTGGGTGCTGTCGCTGCCGACCGTCCCACCGCCTTGGTGCACACGAAATCCGGCCACGTCCGGGCCTGGCTGACTCCGCCTCCGGAGTCGCTCGGGTCGGATGTCATCAGCGGTGATGCGCCACTGTCCGGCATCTTGCCGGTCTCGCTGCCGGGGCTACCGGAATCGACCGCATTGGGCGTGTGGGAGTTTCGTTCACGGCGACAGTAACCATCGCCGTCACGCGGTCGCGGGCCTAGCGTCGATCGGGTGGGCAGCGTGCGGCGGCGGCCGTTGAAAACGGTTACGGGAGTCAGTGGTTCGGCGGACGTCTACGCGGCGGCGGTGGATCCGGGACGGTCGACGTTGGCGTCGGTGGTCGAGATCGCCAAGCTCGCCGAGGCCAACAAGTTCGATGCGTTGTTCGCGGCCGACCTGCTCAGTTTCGGGGCGCAGGGGGCCATCGGCGCGCAGGAACCACTGATTGTCGTATCGGCATTGAGTTCCGTGACCAGCCACGTCGGGTTGATCGCCACGGTGACGACCACCTATCACCATCCGTTCAATCTGGCGCGGCTGTTCGGGACGCTGGATCACGTCAGCAATGGGCGCGCGGCCTGGAACGCGGTCACCTCCTCGGTGGGCGAGGAGAACTACGGCGCCGGAGACCTGCCCGGTCCCGAGGAACGCTATGCGCGGGCGACGGAGTCGATCGAGGTGATCAACGCGCTGTTCGACAGCTGGGGATCGGGGGCGCTGACGCCGGACGGGCGCGGCGGGGCCGTACTCGATGCGTCACTCGTCCGGCCGATCGACCATGCGGGTGAATACTTCACGGTGCGTGGGCCTTTGAACATTCCGCCATTGCCGCAGCGGCGGCCGGTGCAATTCCAGGCGGGCCAGTCGGCGGCGGGGATCGAGCTCGGTGCGCGATTCGCCGAGGTTGTCTTCACCTCGCTGCCGACGCTGGAGGATGCGGTCACCTATACGAAGCAGATCCGCTCCCGCGCAGTGGAATTGGGTCGCGCGCAGGAGCTGCCTCTCATCATGAGCTCCTTCCATGCGACCTACGGCGCATCCGAAGCCGAAGTGCGGCGCCTGGTGCGTGAACGGGAAGAGGCCACCGATTTCGAGGCCGGCCGGCTCGCGCTCGCCGACATGTTCGGCGGCGGAATCGATCTGACCGAATTGCCGCTGGACCGGCCGATTCCCGACCACCTGCTACCCGACGTGCAATCGGTCCAGCGCCGCCGCGGCCGCGTCGATATCTTCACCGCCTTCGCGCGTTCGGGAAAAACGCTGCGGGAGCTCATCATCGCAGCCAAGGACACCGGCCACTGGGCGCCGGCCGGAACTCCCGACCAGCTTGCGGACGCCATCGCCGAACGCTACGACGCGGGCGTCCTCGACGTCATCAGCCTCGGTGGTCTCGCGGATCCGCGGACCCGGGACTTCGTGCTGAACGGTCTGCTCCCGGAGCTGCGCCGACGCGGAATCGTCGGCACCGACTATGTCGGCGCCACCTTCCGCGAGAACCTCGAATTGCCTCCGCTCCCGGAGCCCTAGCTGCCGCGCATCATCCACCCGGACCGGTCGTCACACAGCATGATGCAGCCCGGCAGTGGCTGATCGGGCGGCAGGATGGTCGAGCCGGGTCCCGGATCGCACAGCATGATGCAACCGCTGGGCAGTCCCCATCCGGGTTGCGGGTATTCCGGGTTCCGGTATCCGGTCCCGGCCATGGCCGGGACCAATGCCGCAGCGGCCACGGTGAGCACGAGCGTGGTAAGGACCGCCATCGTCTCGATCCCTTCTGACAGCGGTGGTGCGCGCCGGACGGCGACATTGCCACGGCGCGACAGCAGTCACCTGCCCGCTGCGGCGGGCACCAAACCCGCGGGGAAGGGTCGAACGGTGAAACGGCTGGACGGTGGTGCTCACCCGGATTGACATCGGGCAAGCTCAACCGGGGTTTTCGCTACCGACCGTCCGGTGCTTCCGCGCGCGAAAGACGAGTGAGTTCGACCGTCGCCGCACGCAATTCACCGACTTCGTCGAGCGGCTTCAGATATCCGACCCGGGTCACGGCCACACCGCGCGGCGTCGTGACCCGCAGATCCAGTCCGTACCGATCGGCACGCTCGCAGGTGGCCGCGGTTGCGTCCGGGAATCCACCCCGGGCCTGGACCATCGCGAGCAGCGCATCGGCGTGATCGTCATTGAGGTGGGTGACGGCCCGACCGGCCAGCGGCACAATCGGATCCGCTGCCGCCGCGGCATAGTCCTCGGCGCTCGCGGAATCCATCCGCCCGTATCCGCCGACCCAGCGGACGCGCTCCACCCGCACCACCCACAGCGTGAAGTCACTGAAATCGATGTAGTACTTGGCCGCGGGCACGGCCGCCATGTACGCCTCGCGCGCGGCGGCGGCCTCATCGCCCTCGGGCTTTTCGGCCCTGCCCGCCAACGTGACCCGCGCGCCTGCCAGCGGATCGTCCGGCAGGTCGGGCGACACCACGGCCAGGCTGGCTCGTGCATCGCCCGCCAGATTCCGCCCGTGCTCGGCCAGCCGTGACACGCACAGCACGGGCTGCCCGTCGAGCAGCCCGTAGGTGACGAAGGACGCCCATGGCGCCCCGTCATCGGTCAGGGTCGCCAGGGTTGCCGTATTCGTCGCCGCGACAATTGTTCTCGCCTCTTCGGCCGCGCTGGGCCGGGCGTCGTTCAGAATCGCTGTCAGCGGCAGCGGAGCCGAGGGAGCATCGCCGGGATCACCGTGGTCGAGGGCCATGCGACACAGGCTACGGGCCGGTCGGTCGTCCAGCCAATACCGCCCAGCCGGTCAGTGCGCGCCGATGTCGGCGGCGGTGGTGATATCGGCGCGGAGGCAGGCTCGGTGATAGGTCTGCACGGCCTGGCGGGCCGCGGAATCGGTTGCGGTCATTGTGTTTTCCACGTGCTCACGAAAGCGGGTTCGTGTCGTCGGCGGCGAGGTACTGCTCGATCCGGTGCTGGTTCTCGACCACTCGAAGACATAGATGACGGAGCTGCGCGAGCTCGTCCGCGCCGAACCCGGCGAAGATGGCCGACATTGCTCTATCGGTCGGTTGCCGGAAGGAATCGAGCCATTCCCGTCCCGCGTCGGTGATCGCCACCCGCACGCTGCGGCGATCGTATGGATCCGGGACACGGCGCACGAGTTCGTTGCGCTCGAGCGTGTCGACGAGTCCGGTGACATTGCGTGAACTCACGCCACACACCCGGGCCAGCTCGCCGATGCTCAGCTCGTGTTCGGCGGTGCCGAGCCTGCCGAGTACATCCAAGGCGCCGGTGCTCAGTCCCCGCCCGCCCGCACCTCGGGAACGGAGCCGATCGACGGCTTGCCAGGCCGACCGCAGGGCCGCGGCCGCCTCGAGAGCGTCGATCCCGTTGTCGGCGGCCAGCATTTGCATCGATTGACGCGTACCGGGGTCGTAGAGAAGTCCGTCCGTGCCACGGATGCTCCGGGCCGGAGATTTATGTACCTCATTCATTATGTAGGAGTACTTTATTGCACTCGACCGCTGACGGCAACGGTTTCGAGACGTGCCGCGAGCGCCCGGCCGTGCCGCAGAAACGCGGACAGCGCGGGAGATTCGGTATCCGGGAGCCAGGCCAGGACCGAGACGATCGGTTCGGCATCGACGATCGGGATGCAGGGCAAGCTGCGCGGGATCTGTCCCACCGCGGAATCGGGCAACAGGGCCACCGCGCGATGCGTGGTGACGAGGTGCGTGAGTTCGCCGCTGTCGCGGACCAGCGGACGGTTCTCGACGCCCGGTCCGGGAGCTGTTTCGGGCCATCGGGCGATCGGTTCGCCGCTCAGGTCGGACGTGGAGAGCGTGTGGCGGAACGCGAGTGGGTGGCCGGGTGCGAGAACCGCGATTTGACTGTGTACCTGGAGGTCGAGCGTGCGCAGACCGCTGAGGTCGTTGTTCGGCCGGTGCAGCAGGGCCAGGTCGGCGCGGCCGTCGCGGAGCATGACCGTTCGTTCGTCGACGCTGTGGACGATCTCGACCGGTGCCGCCTCCGGATCGGAAGCGAAGTCGTTCATGATTCGATCGATCAAACCGTCATCGGTGCCGGCCTTCATGGCGAGCACCAGATGAGCGCCCTCGACCGCACGACGCGTGTGACGGGCCGCGCCGGCGACCGCATCCAGGGCGCGAATTCCCTCGCGCAGCAACACCTTTCCGGGCTCGGTGAGCTGGACGCTGCGGCTGGTGCGGTTCAGCAGGGTCACTCCGAGTCGTCGCTCCAGTCGCGCGATCGCGCGTGACAGCGCCGGCTGGGCGATGCCGATCCGCTCCGCCGCGCGCCCGAAATGCAGTTCCTCGGCGACGGCCACGAAGTAGACCAGATCGCGGGTCTCGAGCAGATCCATTACTCCACGGTATCGATCCAGAACAACTCGGTCCTGGCCGCGGTGGGGCCACGGTGTTGAGCTGGAGTGCATGGAGACAGAACGGGATTCGATCGCACTCGTCACCGGCGGCAATCGAGGGATCGGCTATGCGATCGCCGCCGAATTGGGGCGTATGGGCATGACGGTAGCGCTCGGCTGCCGCGACCTCGAGCAAGGCGAGGAGTCTGCAGCGCGGCTGCGCGCCACGGGAATCGACGCGCACGCCGTCCGGCTGGATGTCACCGACCCCGATGATCCGGTCGCGGTCGCAGCCTGGATCGAGACGGCATACGGCCGCTTGGACGTGCTGGTGAACAACGCCGGCATCGCCGGTCCCCGAGCAAGTCAGGTTCCTGGATCGACCGTTCTCGACACGCTGCGGGCGGTGTTCGCCACCAACGTCTTCGGCGCCGTCGCCGTCACCGAGGCCATGGTGCCGCTGCTGCGGCGCTCCCGTCGCGCGCGCATCGTCAACGTCAGCTCGGGGCTCGGATCGATGGCCCGCATGACCGACCCGCACGACTATTTCGCCGGACTACCAGCGTATCTGGGCTATCCGCCGTCGAAGTCCGCGCTCAACCACGTGACCGTCCAATACGCGAAACATCTTGCCTCGGATGGCATCCTGGTGAATGCCGCCGACCCCGGTTCCTGCGCGACGGACTTCACAACCGGCATCCCCGGGATCACCCGAACCGCCGCCGATGGCGCACGCGTAGCTGTCCGGCTCGCCACCCTCGAAGACGGCGGCCCGACCGGCGGCTATTTCAACGATGCGGGCCGGGTGCCGTGGTGAAGCCGAAGCGGCGAAACGGGTCCCGTATCTCGGCCTCCGGGTAAAATCACAGAATATTCTCGGTGAAGTCACAGCAACCGGCGCGGACATATCGCAAGACCAGCTCACGGCCCACCAGCACCCCGAAATTTCGATCCGGAAACGATTCGATCAACGAGATCCGTTGTCGTCGTTGGCAGCTCGGCTGCCGGTTCGGGTGACCTGAAACCCCAGTTGCAAGTACCTTGAGAGGTAGGTGAGTGTTGTATGAGGGAACAGGGGCCGAGCGATCGATACCAGGGGCGTTGACATTTCTCGCAGCACATTTCTGCGAGGTGTACTCGGGGTCGCGGCGGCCACGTGGGCGTCTGCCACATGGTTGCCTGCGGCGCATGCCGACCCATCACCGTCCGCGGCGGACATCGCCGCCGGCGCGAACTGGGGCGAGCTGCAGAACCGGATCCAGGGCCAGGTCGTCCTGCCCACCGACGGTGGTTACGGCGCCGCCAAACAGATCTTCAACACCCGGTTCGACGATCTGCTGCCGGCGGCGGTCGTGCAGGTGTCCTCCGCCGAAGACGTCGCGGCGGCAGTCTCTTTCGCGGGTGAGAACGGGCTGCGGTTCGCGGCCAGATCCGGCGGTCACTCCTATGCGGGAGTCTCGTCCGCGACCGGGGTGATGATCATCGACCTGCGCGGGCTGACGGGCGTCGACTATGACAACGGGTCCGCAGTCATCGGGCCCGGGAATGCGCTCAGCGATGTCTACCAGGCCCTGGACGGGTACGGGCAGACTCTGCCGACCGGCATGTGCCCCTCGGTGGGCATCGCCGGGCTCACCCTCGGCGGCGGCCTCGGCTTCGAGTCCCGCGAATACGGCGTGACCTGCGATCGGCTCACCGGGGCGACCCTGGTGTTGCCGGACGGCACCATCACCCAGGTATCCGATACCTCGCGACCGGACCTGCTGTGGGCGCTGCGCGGCGGCGGTCAATTCGCCGGCGTCGCAACCTCGTTCACCTACAACACCTGCCCGGCGACCTCGAAAGACGTTGTCGCGGTGACCTTCCCCGGCGACCACGCGGCGCAGGCCATCACCGGCTGGCAGCAATGGCTGCAGACCGCCGACCACAGCCAATGGGCCGACGTCAGCATCGATGCCGACGGCCACGGCGGACTGCGATGTTGGATGCAGATCGTCTGCCCCGCCGACAGCGGGGACAGCGTGGTCGACGCGCTGTCCGACGCCATCGGAATGCGGCCGCTGACAGTGGAATCCCGGACGCTGTCGCACATGGACTCGATCGTCTACCTCGCCGGCGGCAGTCTCACCGAACCGCGCGCCAGTTTCACCAACGGCTCCGATATCGTCGCCAAACTCGACCAGAACGTGATCGGCGTGATCATCGAGGCGATCACGGCGTTCTCACAAGCCGGGAATACCGGCTGGGTACAGATCAATACGCTCGACGGCGCGGTGCGCGACACCCCGCTCGCCGAGGCCGCCTACCCGTGGCGCAACCATGCCGCGATGGTGGAATGGGGTGCCTACCAGCCCATTCCATCCGAGATCGCAATGGCCTGGGTCTTCGCGGCACACCAGCTGATCAGATCCGCCTCCTCCGGCGGCTATGTCAACTACCTCGAGCCCGGCGACCGGATCGAACGCTACTTCGGTGACAACTGGAGCCGCTTGAACGCCGTCCGCAACACCGTCGACCCGGACAACAGGATCTACACCGTGCTCGTGAACTGATTCAGAAGCCGATGGCTTCGCGCAGCAACAGCACGGTGCCGCGGCCGGGATTCAGCTCCCCATTGAGAACGAGCAGCCGGTTCACCACGCTGGGCTGTCCGTAAACCGCTCGGGCGCGGTCACTTTCGAGCGGGAGCGCGTGCTCTTCGACGCGGCGCAGGGCAGTAGCAAGGTCCGGGACGATCTTCTGCGAGCCCACGATCCAGACCGCCCGGGCGGCGCCGCCGGCATACGAGGGAATCTGGCTACCGGTGGCAGACGCGGCCACCAGGGAGCCGGTCTCGGTGACCGCCGCGACACTGCCCACGACGACATCCGGACTCGCGAGCAACTGCCGGAACTCGTCGGCCTGAACGACACGATCCATGCTCAGGACGCGCGCCTTGACCGACGTATACCGGTCGCCGGCATTGATGTCCTTATCGATCCCCGACAGGCGCAGAGTCTCACTGGCGCCGGTGAATACGCTGCTGCCCGCGGGAATCAGCTCCTCGACGCGGGCCCGGGCGGCCGCGGCATCGTCGAGAATCTCGGCGGTGAAACCGTGCGCGGTGAGCGCGGCCGCCGTCCGCGCCAGGCTCTCCTCGGAGGCCGCCTCGGTGAACTGTGCTGCCGGAACTGGAGTGGTCATGATCGTCTCCCGGAGTCGATGGTCGGTGGGCGAGTGCCGCCCACCGTGTTTCGACGACACAGCTCTCCGGAATGTCAGGCGCCGGGTCAGGGCTTGCGGGCCACTCCGGCGTAGCAGGAGACATCGGCGTCGTAAGACGGTGAGACCTCGGTCATCTGATCGGCCCGCCACCGATGCGGCGGCACCACCCCGGGCTCCACCAGGTCCATGCCGCCGAACAGTGCGGTGACCTCATCGAGGGTGCGGTCCTGCGCGGTGATCCCGCGCGCGCGGTAGATCGCCCGCGCGGTGGCCACCTGCTCCGGATCGAAATCAGCCGTGGCCGTGCAGATCACGAGGTAGGACCCCGGCGCGAGCGCATCGATGAACGACGACATGATCTCCGCGGTCCCGGCGTCCACGAAGTGCAGCAACGCGATCATGCTCAACCCGATCGGCTCGTCCAGATCGAGCACCTCGGTCAGCTCCGGCGCTTGCAGGATGGATTTCGGCTCGTTGACGTCCCCGTGGATGTACGTCGTCGCCCCCAGTCCGCTCCCCGTCATGAGCGCCCGAGCATGCGCCAGCACCAAAGGATCGTTATCCACATACACAACCCGAGCCTCGGGCTCCCCGTGCTGCGCGATCTGATGCAGATTCGGCTCGGTAGGAATCCCCGTCCCGATGTCCAAGAACTGCCGTACCCCCGCATCCACCAGGAACCGAGTACTGCGCTGCATGAACTGGCGATTGGCCCGGGCAGCAGTCCGAATCCCCGGCCACACCTTCAACACTTCCGCAGCAGCCTGCCGATCAACCTCATAATTATCCTTTCCCCCGAGAAAGTAGTCATACATCCGCGACGAATGCGGCTGCCCCAGCCCAATCTTCCCGTCCATCACCCCACCGCTCCAATCGCCCAACCGGATCAGAAACGCACCCGCCCAGGCTAACCGATCCCCGTATCGCCCCAAGCGCGTTCACCTGGGCCGGTCGGCGCTCTAACCGAGATAGGGCGTACTTCGCCGCTCCTCATGGTGCCGCAGCCGAAGTCGCACCGTATCGTGCACGGGCAACTCCGCCAGTTCATCGATGGTCAAGAATCGAACTTCCGTGGACTCATCGCTGACCTCGATCCGCCCACCGACGACGCGACCGTAGAAGGTGACGTTGAACTCCTGCCGAATCTCACCATCGCCGTACTCGATGATGTGCTCCGGATCGGTGTAAATGCCCAGCAGAGCGACGATCTCGATGTCGAGCCCGGACTCTTCCTTGGTCTCCCGGACCACGCACTGCTCCAGTGTCTCCCCGATATCCATGATGCCGCCCGGGAACGACCAGTTGCCTGAGTCGCTGCGCCGCTGCATCAGAATCGCACCACGCTCATCGACCACCAGCGCCGAGCCGCCAGGGACCAGGCTGTTCGCCTTGGGCGCCCTCGGATCCCGGTAGTAATCACGTCGGCTTCCCATGCGTCACCTCTCGCTCATAGGGTGCAACCGTGCCCCAGATCTGTTCCACCTGATCGGCAAACGACGAGAAGATGCCATGCGGGGACAGCTGCCGAAGATGCATAGCAGGGTGTTGATACCCGCGAGCGCGCACAAGATACGGCGTCACGATCATCTTGTCATCGAACCTGAATACGGAGTTGTATAGATGCGTGGTGTGCAGACCGATTCGACACCCGGGAGTATCGGTCAGCTGCCCGAACATGTTCAGCGCGTTGCGGATCCGTCCTGCCAGCGTGCCGCTCATTTGTTCCAGCGCATCCCGCTCCAGGACATGCGCACAATCAGGATCTGCGAAAGCCAATCGCACCCGTGCGCCCTGTCGGCACTTCGCCGCAATCAACTCCGGCGCATTGGGGAGCAGCTCGAAGACGAACGGATAGGCATAGCCGATGATGTCGATCTGTTCGGTGGCCCCCAGAACTAGCTAAATCCACAGGTCGTTCGGTATCTCGGCGCGATGGGCATACGCGCCGATGACCTCGGCGGTCGCTGGTGCGCCCGCACTCAGATCAGGACTAGCCTGCGGCCAGAGTCCATCC
The DNA here is from genome assembly GCF_044750615.1 of Nocardia sp. NPDC088792. Taxonomy (NCBI): domain Bacteria; kingdom Bacillati; phylum Actinomycetota; class Actinomycetes; order Mycobacteriales; family Nocardiaceae; genus Nocardia; species Nocardia sp. NPDC088792. The sequence continues at coordinate 873,691 of NZ_JBIVKC010000003.1, read as the reverse complement.
TCGGTCTCGCCCAGGGCCCGAGCCACATCCAGGCGCGTACGGCGGTGCGGAACGCGACCTGCCAGCCATCTATTGACCGTCTTCACATCAACGCCAACGGTTGCAGCCAACGCCGCAGAGTCGAATCCCGCCCTGAGCATGGCTGACTGCAGGCGCTGAGTCATAGGTGCACTTTACGGAACGTATCCAGGACACATATCGCATTTGAAGTGTCCGGTGAAGTGTCCTGAGCACAGTTCAAGCGTCCCAGGGTTCTTCATATCTTCTAACCAAGGGTTCCAGGAGTCGAAGGGGTCTGGCCCCGACTCGCCGATACGACAAGGGGTGATCGTGAGCGACGCACGGCGCAGGCCGCCCGACAAGGCGGTCGTCTTCATATACAGGCCGCTTGCTGCGACCAAAGCCCGGCTCGACTGGGCAAAGTTCTACGCGCAGCAGCGTGCTGTGGAGCAGAACCTTCGGGTGGGTGCGGTTGTCGTGGCCGAACGCATCGACGAGGGGGTACGTGAGCTGGTGAACGTGGTGAGGCGGCTGGATGCGGGAATTGTGATCACGCCGAATCTTGATCATGTTGGTGGTTCTCCGGTCGCCGTGACCAGGTTTGCGGAGCTGCTGACCGTCAAGCCGCCGGGGCGGTTTCGCTGGGTAGCCGGAGAAGCTGCGGCACGAGAGATTAGATTGACGCTTGCCCTGATGCCGTTCCGGTACTCCGATATCCCGGAAGGTATTGGGGAAGAGGGTAATTCAGGTGACAGCGTCACGACACGGGAGTGCTTACGAAATGACGAACCGTTGGGTCGGGGTGACGATCGATTGTGTTGATGTGGAGCGGGTGGCGGCGTTTTGGAGTGCGCTGCTGGATCGGCCTCGGGGGCCGGCTCAGGAGGGGTGGGTTTATCTGGGGGAGGCTGGCGATGTGCAGCCTCGGCTGGTGTTTCAGCCAGTGGGTGCGGCGAAGCGGGGGAAGGTGCGGGTGCATCTCGATGTGGCGGTGGAGGACATCGGGGAGGGGATGGGGGAGGTTGTGGGGTTGGGGGGTTCGTTCACGGGGGAGCGGCATGACTACGACGAGGGGGTGGTTGTGGTGATGGCGGATCCGGAGGGGCATGAGTTCTGTTTGGTGCAGTACTACTGACTTGCATCGGTGAATTGTGAAGGATTCGCGTTCCATTGATGTACAGTGCTGTTCGTCGGTCGCGTTTGGGCCGGCTCGGCTCTTGGATTCGAGGAATTGCTATGGCCCGCAAGACTGTTCGACACGCTGTCGCCGCTGTATCGATCGGCATTGCCGCCGTCGCGGCGATGGGGATCGGCGCCGGAACCGCTGGTGCGGTGACCGGCCCGAACGACAATCCGGCCGCGACGACCGTCGCCGGCAGCACGGGCTCGTCGAGTGGATCGGCCAACCCGGCGTGCATCGTGGAGATGCTGCTGTTCGAGGCCCCCGCGCACAGCGCCTGCTGAGACGCGGATGGCCCGGAGGTCGCCATTGACCTCCGGGCCATCCGGGTAGTGCGGCTGTCAGGCCAAGTGGGCCGACAACAGCCAGGCGGGCACGGACTTTCGGCCGTTGTCCTCGTCCCGGATATCGGTGCCCGCGAAATCCTTGAAGCTCTGGAAGGTTTCGGGGACGTTCGCGTGGATGCGGGCCGGGCGGATCTCGTCGATCGCCCAGTACGGGCTGACCGCCTCGCGCAGTTCCTCGGCGGTGACCGGATGGGCCGGACCGCCGGGAACGGTGGTGCCGTCGAATACCAGCACGAAATACGACGCGCCGGGAGCCGCGGCGCGGACGATCGACTCCTGGTAGCCCTGACGCAATTCGACCGGCATGGAATGGAAGAGCGTGCTGTCGACGATGGTGCCGAAGCGGCCGTCGTAGCCGGTGAACGAACTGATATCGGCGACCTCGAAGCTCGCGGTGCTCAGGCCGCGTTCGGCGGCTTGCGCGCGGGCGAGCTCGATTGCGGTCGGAGACTGATCCAAGCCCACCGTCGTGAAGCCACGCTGGGCGAGGTAGAGCGATGCCGCGGCTTCACCGCAGCCGGCGTCGAGGATCTCGCCGTGAAACTTGCCTGCATCGATGAGTGCGCGGATCTCGGGCTGTGGTTCGCCGATACTCCACGGTGGCCGCTCCCCGCCACCCATTTCGGGGGCCTGACCACGATAGGCGGATTCGAATAACGCGTTACTGGATGAACTCGTCATACCCCCCATTTTATATCAACGAGGTTGATATGTGTCAATATGGTTGACATGGAAGGACTCGAGGACAAGCCCCTCGGCTACCTTCTGCACCGGGTTGCGGCAGCCCTGCGTGCCGAGGTCGCCACCACCGTGCTGGAACCACTGGAACTCGCGTTCCCCGAATACCTTTGCCTGCGCCTGCTCGCCCAGTCGCCCGGCGCCTCGAACGCCCAACTGGCACGCGAAGCGAGCGTCTCGCCACAGGCAATGAACAAGGTCATCCGCGAACTTCAGGAGCGAGGGCTGGTGACACGACCCGCCACCGTCCTCTCCGGAAGATCGTTGCCCGCCACTCTGACCCGCGAGGCCACAACCCTGCTCACCGGCCTCGACCCGAAGGTGATCGAAGCCGAACGTCGAGTCCTCGCCCGGCTCAGCGAACAGGACCGACGGGAATTCCGGCGACTACTCGTCGCAATCGGCTAGCGCGCCGGCTCCGGGAGGCGTGTGCCGGTCACCTGGTAACCATCGCCGTCAGGGTAGAACCATTCGCCGACCATCGTGTCATCGTCGGTAAATCTGCCGAGATAGTAAGTCTGCGAATCCTTTTCACCCGCCCAGATGGTCAGCTGATCCCCGGACGGCTCGTACACGTAGTCGAAGGTATTGCCCATCGTGTCGTAATAGCGGGATCGTATTTCCTCGCCGGGCTGCTCTCCGAACGAGCGCAGGTGACCGATGATCTCGATCCCCTTGATGGTCGAGCCGTTCTGCCGCAGGTTCACTCGCTGCACCAGAAAGAATCCACCCTCCATCCATTCGAAGGCAATCGTGCCTTCGGCGCCGCCGGTGACGCTCCAGGTGCCGACCATCCTGTTCATTGCGGCAAGATCTGGATCGGGCACCGGAATCGGCGGGATGTCTCGGATTTCGTTCGTTGCCATTTCCGTACCGTCCCCTTGTCGAAATCAGCTGCGTGTTGCGTTGTTCAGGAAGAAGTCGCGCGCCGTGGCGGCAATACCTTTGGGGCGCATCATTACCGAGGCGTGGCTCTCACCCGGCAAGGATCGGTAGGTCGTGCCGGGCAGCAATGCGGCAAGACGCTCGGCGCCGTCGTGGAAGAATTTCGGGCTCTTGCTGCCGACCGCCACCAGCACCGGCGCCTCGACACCGAACCATCGGTCGGCGGGTAGCGGGTTGCCGGATTGAGTGTCGGCCAGGACGGCCAGGTCGTACGGAATGGTGTGCGCGATCGCGGCCATCTTCGACCACCCGGGCATGAACAGCCGCATCATCGTCACTGCGACAGCGGGCATTCCCATACCCTTTGTGAAGAAGAGCTTGACCGCTTCATTGCGGCGGCCCGCCGAAACCAGTTGCGCGGCTTCGTCGCCGAGCCCGCCGGGCACCGGCGGCCTGCTGCCGTCGGTGATGAAGGGCGGCTCATAGAGAAACACGCCACCCACGCTCGCACCGAGCTCGGCGGCCGCATCCAGCGCGAGAACCGCGCCCGACGAGCTGCCGAGCAGGAATGCCCGGCCACCCGCAGCGTCGATCAACGCTGCGATGTCCTCTATCTCGCGCTGCGGCGCATACGGCTGAGTGTCGCCGCTCTGACCTCGACCGCGGCGGTCGTAGTTGATGACCGTGAAGTCCGCCGCCAGCAATCCGGCCAGCTTGGCAGTGCCCGAATGATCGGCCAGGGCGGCCGACACCACAATGAGTGCCGGTCCGGCGCCGGACTGCTCGAATGAAATGATTGTGCCGTCTTTCGATGTCACAGTTGCCGATTCGGGGCTCATGTCGCAGATCCTTTCCGATCGTGTGTTGTCAACCATTCATCGAATCGATCCAGCGTCATGCTGAAGCCTTCGGCCATTCCCATCCTGGCCGCAGCCTCGAGCGCCTCCGCCGAGTCGAATCGCGTGCGCACCAGCAACTCCGTGCGTTCCCCGTGATCGAGCAGCCGAACAGTCACCGTTCGGTGGTTGTCGTCGACGATGTTTGCGTCGGGATCGGAGAAGGATTCGACAAAGGTGAGATGCGAGGGCTGCTCGACGTCGCCATAGACAGCGCGACCCCAGACCTCTTCGGACTCGTCGTGATCGGGCCGCATGCAGTAGTGCCACAGGCCGCCGGGACGAACATCCATCCGATACACCGTCGTGGTCCAGCCTCTCGGCCCCCACCATCGCGCTATATGCGTCGGACTCGTCAAACCCTCCCACACCAGCGGACGCGGCGCGTGCAGTAGGCGTTCGACCACTATCTCCCGGCTACGAACATTCTTCGTAATGACAGATTTCGACTCGGTGCCCATGGCCATCCTCACGGTCTGCATCGGGACAGGTCATTCTTCGCCCTTCATAACCTGTAGGTAGTTATCGAATTCATCGAGGCGTTCATCCCAGACCCGCCGGACGGTGTCCAGCCAGGCGCCGAGTTCCTCGAACGGCTCGGCCCGCAACGCATACACCCGCCGCTGCGCAATCGGCTGCATCTTCACCAGCCCCGCCTCTCGCAGCGACTGCAAATGCTTGGACACCAACTGCTGCTTGAGCTCGAGGCTCTCCACGATCTCGTTCACGGACCGAGGACCATCCCGCAAGAGCTCAACGATATGCCTGCGATTCGGCTCGGCGAGTGCCCGCAAAGTCGCTTCCATGACCAGAATCTACCAGCGAGTTGTACAACCAGCAAGTGGTATACATCCGGTCTATTGCGCACTCGGGAGCGATTGCGGCAGGCCGAATATGGGGAGGACGGTGTCTTCGAAGCTGGTCCATGCGCCGATTCGGTCGCCGGCGAGGGTGAGGACGAAAAGGCCGATGCCGTGGATGCCGGTGGGGGTGTGCCGGTAGACCCCGAATGCCGGCTGACCGTTGGCTCGCGTCGGCACCAGTTCGAATCGCGGTTCCGAGCCGAAAATGAAGGCGCAGAAGCGGGCCACGCTGTCTCGGCCGCGGTATTCCAGCGGCATGGGCGGCATCGATATGAAGACGTCATCGGTCAACAGAGCCACCAACGCATCGATGTCGGCAGCCTCGTAGGCGCTGACGAACTTCGCCACGATCGTGTCCTCGGCAGGTGAGTCGACGGCAGGCGGCTGCTCTCGGTCAGCAGTCACCGGCAGTCGGCGTTGCATTCCCGCACGCGCGCGTTTGAGAGCACTTTTGACCGATTCGACAGTCACGTCCAGCATTTCGGCTACTTCGTCGGCGTGGAATCCGAGGACGTCGCGCAGGATGAGGACCGCGAGCTGGCGAGGCGGCAGGATCTGCAGGGCGGTCACAAAAGCCAGGGAAATGGATTCGGTTTGCTCGTAGCGCGCCTCCGGACCGAGCGGCACGCTGATCGCACCGTCCAGCAGGGCGTCGGGATAGGGCTCGAGCCAAGGGATTTCGCCGAGTCCAGTGGGTTCCGGCGGTTCGATGCCGGGTATGTCCCACTGCTTTGCGGGACGTCGGCGAGCAGAGCGCAGCGCGTCGAGGCACCGGTTCGTGGCGATGCGATAGAGCCAGGTGCGCAGTGACGCGCGCCCGTCGAACCGTTCGAGACCTCGCCACGCGGCGAGCATTGTGTCCTGCAGAGCGTCTTCGGCATCCTGAAACGATCCGAGCATCCGGTAGCAGTGCACCTGCAGCTCGCGACGGTGCGGCTCGGTCAGCGCTCGGAATGCCTCGCCGTCACCGGCCTGCGCCCTCGACATCAGATCGGTTCTCGCCGATACCACTCCCGCCACCCCACTCCTCGTGTGCAGTCCCATGCCGTATGGACGCCGGCCGAGGCGCGAACGGGGCGGTCCGCGCAGCGCCCCCTTTTCCGATACCCCGGCGTCTGAACCAGTGCTAGCCGACAACACTGTCAAAGGAGCACGGAAATGGGAAAGATCGTCATCAGCACGAACGTCACACTCGATGGCGTGGTTCAAGACCCGGACGGTTCGGAGGGCTTCGAGCGGGGCGGCTGGTTCCACCAGTTCGTGGGGCGCAAAGACCTCGAAGACTGGCAAGCCCGCGAGACAGCGGAAGCGCTGGGTGTCGAGGCACTACTGCTGGGCAGCCGGAGCAGTGAGTGGTTCGCGTCCCGGATGACATCGGGCGATGGCGCGGCCGTCCGCGTAAGCCCCGAGTGGGCGGACAGAATCAACAGTCTCCCCAAGTACATCGTCTCGTCGACCCTCGCACATTCTCGGTGGAGCAACGCCATGGTCCTCAACGGCGATGCGGCAAAGGAGATTTCGGAGCTGAAGCGGAAAGTGGACGGAGAAATCCTGGTCTACGGCAGCTATCAGCTCGTGCGCACACTGATCGAACAGAACCTCGCCGATGAACTGCGGCTGGTAGTTTTCCCGGTTGTGCTGGGAGCCGGCCTGCGCCTCTTCGACGAGACCAGCGACAAGAAGCCGCTGCGCCTGATCAACACCCGAAAGATCGGTGACAGCCTGGTCTTCTACACCTACGAATTCGCGCAAGGCTGACCGCTGTCGGCCGGCGACGAGGCGGGTTTCGAGGCTCGTCGCCGGCCACGCGGCCGGGGCGGTGGTAAGCATCCAATGACTGAACGCCGCATATCGTTCCGCAGATTCTGCTGGACCGTCGGCATTTTCGACCTCACCCGCCACCTTGTGGACCTGCGCGAAACGCGGCAGGCGCAGAACGCCCCGACTGCCGACGTTAACACTAACGGGTAGGAATTTGAATCTGCTATGACTTTGCATCTGATAGTGCGAAGTCGGTGCGCAGCCAGTCTTCGAAGGTCATCATGTCGGGGTGGAGTTCGCGCAGGTGGTCGAGATCCCGATCGAGGCCCAGGATGTCGCGTGCCTGGAAGAACCGGAACATCGCGGCGTAGTCGTGGCCGATGCCCGGCATCGTCGATCGCAGCGTGTCCGGAGGCATGGCGCAGTAGTGGCACGGCGTCCCCGTCACGCGTTCGACCGTGGCGGCTATCTCGTCACCGGTGAGGCTGTCCGCCGTGATGGCAAGATCGCGGGCGCCCCAGCTCTGCCAGTTGCGAAGGATGTAGTCGGCGAACCATGCGATGTCGTCCAAGCCGATCAACGGATATCTCCCCGCCCCGAGTGGGAGCGAGAACAGCAGCCCGGATCGTCCGTCGGGCAGCGGGCCGCGCTGTGGTGCGAGCCGTTCTCGCAGGTTCTCGAAGTAGGGCGAGGTCGTCAGGATCGACACGTGTTCGCTGTACCAGCCGTCGCTGTCCTCGCGCATCATCTCGTCGGATCGGAGCATGTTGATGTGCGCGGCGACCGCGGCCTTCGCGTCGAAATGCGGCACCGCGATGACGCCGCCGGTGAGGGCCACGGCGCTGTCGAGTGAGGACCAGACGAACCGTTCGACCCGCGCCGCTCGCGCGGCCTCCAACACGGTGACACCGCGCTGGTACTCACCGAGAACGCTTGCCCCGGACCAGAAGTCGGTGTTGCAGAACACCTGTTCCGCATCGGCTACCGCCGCCGCGACACTGGCCGGATCGTCGAGATCGCCCTGCAGAATGCGGACCCGCCCGCCCGCTCGTGCCCGCAGCTCGGCGACGCGTTCGGATCGCGGATCGCGGGTGAGTACGGCGACGGTGGATCCGGGCGCGGCGAGCAGCCGGTGCACGATTCTGCCGCCCATCGCGCCCGTGCCACCGACGACGAGTGTGTCAACCATGATCGACTGGACTCCTTTCTGAATACTGTTGCGTAAGCAGGTATTCGGCGACCTGCTGGTGCGTGGCAATCCACACCTGCTCGCGCGCCGCCGCGATGTGATCGAGGATCCGGGAGAACATGCCGGACAGCAACGGGCGCGCGCCGACATGGGCGTGCACGGTCAGGTTGTAGACCCCCGCACCGGGCGCGTCGAGCACGGACCGCAACAGGCCGACATGGCTGTCCAGATATTCGCGCGGCCCACCGACCCCGCGAATATCGGACAACTCGCTGTGCATGATCGTGACGAGCGGACCGCCCGAGGTCGCCAGTACCCGCGGGAGCTCGTGGTCGTTGTAATCACCGGACCAGGTGTAACCGGCGTCGGTCAACAACTCCGGGGTGCTCGCCGTGCCGGAGGCGCGCGGACTCATCCAACCGGTCGGACGCACTCCGGTCAGTCCTTCGAGGATCGCGGTGCAGCGACGAATGTTCTCGCGTTCGGCACCGATATCGAGCAGCGCCGGAATGACGTCCTGCGCGTAGGAGTGCGCGGCGATCTCGTGCCCGGCCTCGTGCACGGCGCGCACCGCTCGCGGAAACCGTTCGGCGACGAGACCATTGATACCGAAGGTGGCGAGCATGCGATGCGATCGGAGTATCTCGAGCAGCCGCCATACCCCGGTGGTCGCTCCGTATTCCGACCACGAGATGCTGTGCATATCAGGCACTCCCGGCAGCGGCCACGCGCGGGCCATCGGCGCATAGACCGGCCAGCTACCCGGTGACCACAACTCCACCGCCGCGGTGATCATGACTACCACCTTCTTGCCGCCCGGCCACCGCATCGAACCATCCGCCGGCATGTCGATCACCTCCTCGATCATCTGCCGACCACCGGTCCTGCGTGGCCGGCGGCCCCGACATCGCGGCGAGTGATCCCGCGGCGACGACCGGCGGCACTGCGTTCGCGAACACGTACGGGCGCGAGCGAACGCGAAGCAATTCGACAATTTCCGCCCGGCCGTGGATGGTTGGCCAAGCCGAGATAGTCGTTGGCGCAGAAGTTCAGCAACGTGTTCCCGGCCATCGAGATTCGTGTCGACTGGGGCGTATCGATCGGCCGTTCGCGAGTGGCATGCGACAGCACGGTGCGGAGTTCGTTGCGGATCGTGAACATCGGGGTGCGCTTCCTTATTGGCTGACGGCACCGCCCGCGCGGCGGCTGTCTTCAGCCTCCGACCGGCGCGGACGGGAGTCCAATGCCCAGCCCGGAACCGGACATGCCCGGCAGGCATCATCCGACGTGGGCGGTATGCCCGAACCCGAAGCTACGGTGGAGAGATGACCGAGGTCGTACCGCCGCTCGATCTGGAACTGCGAGTGGTCCGCTATTTCCTGGCCGTTGCCGACCACATGCATTTCGGCCGGGCCGCGGCCGCCCTGCACGTGGGACAGCCGTCGCTCAGCCGTCAGATCCGCGGCCTCGAGCGGCAATTGGGGGTACAGCTGTTCCACCGGACGACACGAGGGACCCGTCTCAGCGAGGCGGGGGAGGCGTTCGTGCCCAAGGCCAGGACCTTGCTGCGCGCCGCGGACGATGCTGCGGCCGCGGCGCGGGCGGCGGTCGGTCCGGGCAGCATTTCGATCGGATACACCGCGGGTCTCATGGTCACCGCTGCGACCCGGGAACTACGTCGCCGGCATCGGGAAGCCATCGTGCGGACAACATATCTCGGGTGGGGGCGCCCCGCCGAGGCGCTACGCGACCACCAGGTGGACGCGGTTGTCGCACGCTTGCCTTTCCCCACCGAACAGCTGCGGATCACCCCGCTCTATGACGAACCGCGCGTCGTCATCGTCCCTCGCGACCACCGCCTGGCCGGTCGGCTGTTCGCCGTCCTCGCGGATATCGCCGACGAGCCCCTGCAGTGGGTACCCGGCCTCGATCCCGCATGTAGCGCCTTCTGGCGCTTGGAGCCACGCCCGGACGGCCTGCCGGCACCCACCGGCCCCGCGATGAACACGCTCGATGACACCTGGGAATTCGTGGCCTCCGGCGACACCCTCGCCGTGGCCACTCGCGGCCATTTCAATACCACCCGAACCGATTGGCGTTGATCCCGCTGCGCGATGTCCCACCCAGCCGGGTCGTCCTGGCAACCCGGGCCGAGGACTCCGGTCTGGTCGCCGCCTTCCGGCAGTGCGCCAGGGAACACCTGCGTCCCGTCAGCTGAGTGCCTGGATTTCGGTTGCCAGCCTGTCCTGGCTGGCCGCCCACGACGCCAATAGGGCCAGACCGTCCGCGGTCGCCGTGCCGGCGGGCGCGGTGTAGACGTTCAGGAGCAGGCCGGGTTCGGCAGGCATTTCCATCGATTCGACGTCCAGGTCGAGCCGGCCCACTACCGGATGGTGCATACGCTTGCGTCCGGACCGGTGGAGCCGAACGTCCTGAGATGCCCACCGCTGCCGAAATAGTTCACTGCGGGTTGATAATTCACCGACCAGGGCGATCAGCTCCTCGTCGTGCGGATTGCGTCCGGCTTCCATGCGGAGCTTCGCGGCCACATCGCAGACGATTCGGTCATAGTCGACGAAGAATGTTCTTGCCGCTTCGGGATCCAGATACACGAACCGCGCGGTGTTCGCCGGCCGTCGCGTGTCGGCCAGCACCGGTGAATACAGCGCGCGGGCAAGTTGATTCATGGCCAGCACGTCATAACGGCCGTTGCAAATCCACGCCGGCGCATCGGTCATGGCATCGAGCATCTGCTGAAGCGCCGGACGCACCGTCACGGCAGGCCTGCGCCGGCGTGGGCCGCTGGGCGCCCCGGATCGGCGCGCGAGGCGGAACAGGTGATCGCGCTCGGCCTCGTCGAGTTGCAAGGCAGAGGCCACCGCGTCGAGCACGCCATCGGAGGCGCCGGCGAGGCCGCCGCGCTCCATGCGCACGTAGTAGTCGACCGATACCCCCGCCAGCAGCGCTACCTCCTCGCGACGCAGACCTTTGACCCGACGATTGCCGCCGTAAGCGGGCAGGCCCGCCTGCTCGGGTGCGATGCGGGCGCGACGCGAGCTGAGAAACTCCCGGATATCGGTGCGTAGATCCATCGTGGCCATACCTCACCGTAAGTCCGTCCCGCCGTCCGAGGGAGGCACTGCGGGTACCCCGACGACTGCGTTGCGACCCGACCTCGGAGGTGTTCACGAGGGGCGCCGGCCGCTGGCAGAGCCTCGCGCCGACGCCTAGGTACCAGATGCGGTCGTCGCGATACCGCCGTCTACCGGGATGACGGTGCCCGTGAGGTAAGCCCCGGCCCGGCTGGCGAGGAACACCGCGATGCCTGCCATATCGTCGTCGCGGCCGAGCCGGCGCAGCGGGGCCTTCGCCGCGATCGTGTCGCCGATGGCATCGAGCGTGGACGCCATCATCTGCGACGGGAACGGTCCCGGCGCTACCGCGTTCACCGTGACGTGCTGCGGGCCCAGTTCTCTGGCAAGCACTCTGGTGAGTTGATGGAGTGCCGCTTTGCTGCTGGCGTAGGAGTAGTTGGGCGACTCGGCGACGTGGATGGCGGCGATACTGCCGATGTTGATGATCCTCGCGGGATCATCGGCGGTGCCCGCCGTGCGAAGTGCGGGGAGCAACGCCTGCACCAGCCAGAACGGCGACTTGAGGTTCAGGTCGATCACTGCGTCCCAGGCCTCGTCCGGGAACGTCTCCAGCGGCTCGCGCCACATCGCTCCCGCGTTGTTGACGAGAATGTCCAGGCGGTCCGAGTCGAGCTTGACAAGGTCAGCGAGGCGCTGACATTCGTCGTGTCTGGACAGGTCGGCGGGGATCGCTTGAACGTCGCCGAATTCGGACAGTAGATGCTGTGCCTCCGCGCACGTGTCCGGCTTGCGTGAGCTGACAATGACGCGGGCGCCCGCCTGGAGGAGGCCGCGCGCGATCATCATCCCGATACCCCTGGTGCCGCCAGTGACAAGGGCGTACTTCCCACTCAGATCGAAACGTTCTGTGTGAGTGGTGAATTGGTTGTCTACCATTGGTCTCCATCGCTTCTGTCATGGAAATATGCGCCGGCATCGTCGCGCATCCGGGGCAGCTGGATCGAACTCCTCGGTGTAGCTGGGAGCCGACTCAGCCAGGTTGACAGGCGTTTCGGACGTCGGGGAGACCCTGGCGTTCCAGGTACTGCGAGATCCCCCTTTGCCTCGTGCGCTGACTCAGCGTCGCCACAATCATTCCGGCACAGCCGGTCGTCGAGATTCGGAATCTGGTACGGGCGTACATGCGAGCCCAGTTTTTCGATAGTTCCGTCGCATATACGTTTCGTATGCGCAAACCAAACGGAAACGTAATTATCTGGAGGTGGAACTAAGGGAACGAGTTAGCCTGACCCCCGATAAGGTTCACTTATCGGGGGTCATATGGGTTGGGTTTGCGAAGCGACGCTTGGGGTTTCGTTTCGTGTCGATCCGTTGGAAATGACGAAACCAACGCTACGATTCTCCGGTGTCGAGCATCTGCAACTACCCCGGCTGCACCAAACCCATCACTCGGGGCGGTGGCCCTGGGCGCCCCTCGGAATACTGTGACCATCCGGATCACACGCGATGGAAGGCGTGGCGGGAGCGGCAGCGACGACTGGAAGGCGAGGGGGAAGGCGCCGTCGCGAACGTCACTGTGACGCAACAGGGTCCGGTGACGGTGGCTCGACTTCGCGCCGATGAGCTGCTGATTCAGTTCCGGGGGCTGGCCGATCAGCTCAACGGGACCATCGCTGCCGCGGTGGCCGAACTGTCCACGCTGGCGGACCCTTCCGTGGCGGAGGCTCAGGTTCAGGCCGTGCAGGCAGATGCTGCTCGGCGGATCGCCGAGGCGGAGATGGCGACTGTTGCTGCCGAGCAGCGGCGGCGGGAGGCGGAAGAGGCCAGGGAGGCCGCGGAATCCGCGGCCGAGGACGCGGCCGCCGCGGCCGAAGAGGCCGAAAGCAAGATCGCGGAGGCATTGTCGGCGCGGGATGATGCGATGCGAGAGGTGCAGAGCATCAGCAAGCAGGCTGCCGACGATGTCTTCGCTGCCCGCACCGAAGCCGAGGCCGAAATACGCACCATCCGGCGGGAAGCCGCCGAGGAGGTGGAGCGGGCGCGCGAGCAGGCGACCGAGGAGATCGAGCTGGCCCGCTCCAAGACCGTGGCGGAGGTGGAGCAGGTGCGCCGCGACTCCACTCAGCGCATCACCGCCGCCGCGGCCGAACGTGACCTCGCCGTGCAGCGGGCCGCGGATGCCGAACGCGCGATCGACCGCGCCGAACAGGCTGTCACCGAACGCAATCAGGTCCTCACCGAGACTCGCGACGAACTGCAGCGCGTGCGCGCCGAACTCGACCGCACCCGTGCCGAGGTCACCGATGTCCGTCGGCAGGCCGCCGCCGACGTAGCGGCCGTGCGCACCGAAGCCGCTGCCGCGCTGGAGAAGTCGAACCAAGGATCCGCGGCCCGCCTCGCCGCCCTCGAAGATGCCCGCGCCCAGAGCCTGACCCGCGCCGAACGTGCGGAACGGCAACTCGACGCATTGCTCGCCGAACGTGCCGGGGGAGCCGCGGTACTGCCGAATTGACTTGACTCAGATATAGCCGCCGATACGATGACTCTAGTTAACTAGAGTTAGAGGGTGGATCTGATGAGCGACAGGCATTCGACCGCAGACGGCGAGCAGGTAACCGCGCACGAGGCCATCTGGCAGCGGATCGCGACGAACAGGGTTATGCCCATTGTCCGTCTCTCGGATGTGTTGCCGCTCTTGGACATTGTGCGGGCACTCCACGAGGGCGGGATTCGAGTAATCGAGTTCCCGCTCACGACCCCGGGGGCTCTCGACGCGGTGGCGGCCTGTCGCGCGCACTACCCCGATGTCGTCGTAGGTGTCGGCACCGTGCATTCGGTATCGGATGCTCGCCGTTCCCTCGACGCCGGCGCACAGTTCCTGGCGTCGTACGCGTTCAACGAGAGCATGATCGACGCTGCGCACCAACACGGCGTTCCCGCGTTTCCCGCAGCGATGACGCCGACTGAAATCGTCACCGCGCGGGATGCGGGAGCCGATGCGGTGAAGGTGTTCCCGGCGCGAGTATTGGGTTCCGACTACATCTCTCTCCTCCGCGCTCCGCTGGCCCATATCCCGCTGCTGCCCAGTGGCGGTATCGCGGCGGCCGAGGTCCCGAACTACTTGCAGGCCGGCGCCGAAGCGGTCGGCGTCAGCGATCTCGTCGAGCCCGGCGCCGTCCGCAAGGCCGACTGGGCCGCCATCACCACCCGTGCGCGTGCACTGGTCGAGGCAACGCACCCACAGGTGATCTCGGTGGGCAGGTAGGCGGGTGGAGGGAGATGTCCACCCACGGGTGCGGAAACATCCACCCGGGGATACACCATCGGGTCCATGACCTGGGGTTTTTCAACTCGTAGTGTCTATTTCGACAGCGAAACATCGCATCCGGAAGGCCACCACGATGAGCACCCTCACCTCCACCCCCGACACCACCATCGACTCGGCCCAGCGCAAGACCGCGGTGCGGGCCATGGTCACCACCCTGGGCCTGGACCTGGGACTGCCGATGGGCGCCTACTTCGTCGCCGACCTGGCCGGCGCGAACACCTACACCGCGCTGCTGGCCGGCACCGCCGTCTCCGGCGCCCGCCTGATCTGGGTCGCGATCCGCCAGCGTCGGGTCGATGCCTTCGCCATGTTCCTGATGATCCTGTTCGCGGCCGGACTGGCCCTGTCCTTCCTCTCCGGTGACCCCCGGTTCATGCTGGCCAAGGACAGCGCAACGTCCGCGGTCGCCGGGCTGACCCTGCTGGTCAGCTGCGTGATCGGTCGCCCGCTGGCCTACTACGCGGCGAAGCGTTTCGCGGGCGATGAGGGTCGCGACCGGTTCGAGGCCACCGCGGACAGCGATGCCATGCGCCGCCGGTGGTTCACCGTTTCGCTGGTGTGGGGTGCGGCACTGTTGTCCGACTCGCTGCTGCGCATGGCCGCGGTGTACCTGCTGCCCCTGCACACCGCCGCCAACCTGTCCCAGATTCTGATGATCGTCGTCTACGGCGGCCTGTTCACCTGGACCATTCGCAGCCACAAGCGGAACGCCATCGCCGCCTGAGCGACACCGGCCACCGAATCCCCCGTCCCGCATACCGCGGGCGGGGGATTCGTTTGTCGCCGCAGGACGGCATCGAAACCGACAGGCCGATTTCACTCGTGGCGGACCTGGTGGCAACAATGCGTTTCGGCAAGGATGATCGGACTGTGCTGAAGTATGTCCCGCGGATGGTGTTCTTTCTGGTGGTCCCGGCCCTGCTGTTCGCGGTGCCGTGGTGGGTCCTGATCTACTGTGCGACCTCCGGGGCGCTGTTCTGGGTGGGTACCGCGCTGGCGGTGCTCGGCTATGTCGCTTTGCCCGCCGCGATGATTCGCGGGCACGGGCCGGCGCAGTCGGATGCCGCTTCGCTCACCGCGGACACGCTGCTGGGTGTGATGTGGGTGGTGTTCACCTGGTCGGTCATCGGGGCCGTTGCGCGGGCTGTGTTGATCCTGGCCGGTGTGGATGATCCGCTGCGGTCCAGGATCGTCGCGCTGGGTGTGCTCGTAGTGTCGGCAGCGCTCGTGGTCTGGGGTGTCTACGAGGCGCGCCGCCTGCCGCGCGTGCGCACGGTCGAGGTCGAAATCCCGGGTCTGGGTGCAGGACTGGACGGTCTGCGCATGGTGGTGGTCACCGATACCCACTTCGCCGCGACGGATCGGCTGCGTTGGTCGGAGCGGGTGGTCGAGACCGTGAACGCGCTCGAACCCGATATCGCTTGTCATGCGGGTGATCTCGCGGACGGCTCGGTGGCCAAGCGGCGTGCGCAGGTCGAGCCGCTCGGCAAGGTGCGGGCCCCGCTGGGCCGGTATTACATCACCGGCAATCACGAGTACTTCGGTGACGCCCTCGGCTGGATCGAGACCATGTCGGAGCTGGGCTGGCGGCCGCTGCACAATGAACACGAGGTGGTGAGCCGCGGCGGTGACCAGCTGGTGCTCGCCGGTATCGACGATCCCACCGGTGTCGGCCTCGAAGGCCACGGCCCGAACCTGACGGCGGCGTTGGCGGGCGCCGACCGCGCGCTGCCGGTGGTACTGCTCGCACACCAGCCCAAGCAGGTCAGCGCGGCCGTGGAGGCCGGTGTGGCGCTGCAGATTTCGGGCCACACGCACGGCGGGCAGATCTGGCCGTTCCACTACCTGGTGCGAGTGGATCAGCCGGTGGTCGCGGGGTTGAGCCGCCACGGTGCGCACACGCAGCTCTACACCAGCCGCGGTACGGGATTCTGGGGTCCGCAGCTGCGCGTCTTCGCGCCCAGCGAGATCACGGTGCTGGTACTTCGGGCCGCGGCCCAGTAGATATTCCGGTGTTGCGGCCGTGGCCCGGCTTCCGGGCCACGGCCGCAACACCTAGGTGGCAGAGCCGGATTCACCTGTCGCGCACGATGATCCCCGCGGCCTGCGCGAAGGCGGGGGCCAGATCCATCAGCTGCCCGGTGCTGATGGTGGCGCCGCGCAGCGCGTCGAGGCCGTTCGCGATATCGAGGGCCAGCGCGCCGCGCAGGTCGACGTTCTCCAGCTTGGCCCGGTGCAGGGCGAGGCGCAGCAGTGTCGTCCCGGGGAAGCTGACTTTGCGCAGGGTTGCCTCCCCGAAGTCGACGTCGCGCAGCACGCAATCGGCGAACTCCACCTGCTGCAGCGTGCTGTTCCGAAAATTGACCGATTCGAACTTGCACCCCTCGAATCGGACACGTCGAACCCCCGCGCCCACCCACTCGACCCCCGAGAAAGCGGAATCGATGAGTTCCGCATCCTGCCAACCGGTCTGGCCGAGATTGGTGCCGACCCAGCGCACGCCGCGCAGCCAGACGTCGCCGAAGCGGGTGTGGCGGAAGTTCCCGTGCATCACCGTCACCTCTGTCAGGGCGGATTCGGTGAATCGTGCGCCGCGACAGTCCGGTTCGGTGAGTTCTGCCTCCGTCAGGTGTACCGTGTCGTAGTCCTGGTCGGACTCCAGTTCGTTAACGAAACGTTCGAGGTGACGGGCGTAGGGGAGATCGGCCAGGCTACGGGGCATGACGTCCACCCTAACGACTTCGGAATGGCCGCTTTGCACTGTCGGATTGCTGGCCGTGAACCGGTATCGTCAAGGGGAAAGACTGCGCCGGTCGGAGCTCGATCTGGAATGATCTTCGATCGAAGGTTCTGCCCGGACGGCGGACTACCCGTGCGATCCTCGACCGCTTGGTGCACGGAACGGTAAGGGGTGTGAGAGTTGAACATCAACGCCATGCGAGCACGGCAATCCCGGCCGAGTGTGGCGCGCGTTTATAGCTACGTCCTCGGTGGGCGTGACAATTACGGCGTCGACAAGGATCTCGGCGATTACTTCATGGGTGACCTGCCCGGATCCGAGTTACTCGCGATCACGAACAGGCAGGCCATCCTGCGTGCGGCACGCATTCTCGCCGCCGGCGGGGTGCGTCAAGTGATCGACATGGGTTGCGGCCTACCCGCGGACGTGAACGTCCACGAGGTGGTGCGGCGCGAGCAACCGGACGCTCGAGTCGTGTACGTGGATAACGATCCGTTCGTCGTAGCCCATGGCCGGGCGCTGCTGGCCATCGACGAAGGGATCACGGTGCTCGAGGCTGATGCCCGGGACCCGTCGAAGATCGCCGAGCATCCGGATGTGCAGCGGCTGATCAACTTCGACGAACCGGTCGGAATTATCTTCGGCGTGGTGCTCAGCTTCGTGAGCGACGACGAGGATCCGGCCGGAGTCGTGAAGTACTGGACCGAGCAGCTCGCGCCCGAAAGCCAGGTCTACATTTCGCATTTCCGCCCCGGCAAGTCTCGCGAGGCGGCAGCCACCGAACGCAAGATCCTCGAAGCGTTCGGCGGTCACTTCCGCAATGACGAGCAGATCCTGGCCTGCTTCGAAGGCCTCGAACTCCTCGACGAGGGACTCAGCCCGTGCGCGCACTGGCGCCCGGACCCGGAGACCGAACAGGCGGAAACCCCCGAGGCCGAGCTCAGCGCATGGGCAGAGCTGATCGTCGCGGGGCTGGCACGTAAGGCCTGACCGACGGAAAAGGCGCGAACCTCCTTGCATTGCAAGGGAGTTCGCGCCTTTCTCGTATCGGCGCATACTCGCTCAGCGGGCCGCGCGCCACATGCTCCACAACGGTGGTCCACCTTTGGTGGCGTCGATCTCGCCTGTGACCTCGAAGCCGAAACGCTCGTAGTACGGCAGGTTCTCGGGTTTGCTCGACTCCAGGTAGGCCGGGATATGCTCGGCATCGCAGCGATCCAGCCGCGAATCCAGCAGGGCCCGGCCGTAACCGCGCCCCCGCGCGCTGGGCAAGGTACCGATGACCGCGAGATACCAATGCGGTTCGGTCGGATGCGTGGCCGCCATCGTCTCGGTCAGCGCCGCGGCGGCGATGAGCCGGCGCCGGAAGGCCCGGACCAGTCCCGGCAGCTGCGGGATGCTCTGGGCATCGGGGACATGCCATTTGCCCGGCGGCGCCCAAATGGTCGCTCCCACCATGGCTCCCGCATCGTCGAGCGCCACTTCCACCCCGCCCTCCGCCAGGTAGTAATGGCGCACGAGGGTGGAGAACAGGATGGCCGCGCGCCGCGCTCGCACCGCGGGATCGGGTATCAGCCAGGAGATGATCGGATCATCGGCGAAGGCGAGACCGAGCACTCGCCCCAATTCGGGCACGTCCGGTGTGATCGCCGGGCGGACGGTGACCTCCATGCGTTCACGGTACCGCTCCGGCCGGGTCGCTCTGGCTGGAAGTGAACCGGACGGTCGCGGTGTGGTCGTGGGTCGGCACGACCGTCGCCGCGTGTCGCGCGAGGTGCAGGCGATGCAGCGTCTTGAAGGCGGCATCGCGATCGATATCGGTGAGACCGCCGGGGAAGGCGGACTTCTGGCGGATGTCGTCCACCTGGTGGTGATCCCAGGCGGCATCGCCGGCCAGCAGCACCCAGCCGCGTTCGGTGTGGGCCAGGACCCCGATGCTGCCCGGCGTGTGACCGGCCAGATCGACCAGGACGACACTGCCGTCGCCGAAGAGGTCCCGGCTGCGGGTGAAGGTGAGCACGGGCGGACCGTCCAGCTCGTACTGCACGAGCGGACGCTCGCGCAGCGAATCGCGGACACCGCCGACCGGCGCCACGCTGCCGTCGAAGATCCAGCGGTGCTCGTCAGTGTGCAGCTGGACCGGCAATCCGGGCAGGTCCAGCAGTCCGCACACATGATCCCAGTGCGCATGCGTCGGCAGCGCGAAATCCAGTGCGGGCAAATGAGGTTCACGTTCGAGGGCGGTGACGGTCGCGAGGGTTTCAGCGGGCGGGCGCACCACGTTGCGCAGCACGCTCGGCAGCTGCGCCAGGGCGCGCTGCTCGACATCGAGACACACGCTCGGATCGACGATGAAGGTCGCTTCGGGATGCTCGATGACGAAGGAGGTCAGCGAGGTCTGCAAGCGTCGCGGCGCGAAGCGACCCTCGACCACCATCGGGGTCGGCACCGGCCGGGCCACCTGGGTCAGGGTCGTGAGCTTGACCGTGTGCCGGGCCGCCGGGAGCCCCGCGTCGGTGATCGACCGCAGGAAACGCTGATCGGCCCGGCGGGGCCGCACCATGCCCCGCACCAGACCGGTTGCGGCGGAGCAGCATTCGAGAAAACTGGGACTGCGAACTGGTTCTGACATGCCGGAACGTTAATACTTAATGTCGACATGAAGTCAAGGAGGCAATCGTGACCACCGCACAGGACCTGCGTATCGGCGACGCGGCCGCCGTGCTCGGCATCGAAGCGCACGTGCTCCGGCATTGGGAATCGGTCGGCCTGCTGCGCCCGCCCCGCACCCCGTCCGGTCACCGCGTCTATGACAGCAATACTCTCGACTACGCGCGGCTCATCCGGACGCTGCAACGCAGTGGGCTGTCCTTGGAGCAGATTCGCGAACTCGGCATGAGCCCCTGCGACACTCGAACCCTGCTGATCGAGGCGAAACGCCGCGAGATCCAAGCTCATATGGCGCTGCTGGAAGCCACCGACGGCTTCCTCGCCCATCTCACCACCTGTAGCCACCCGGTCGTCGCCGACTGCCCCGAATGCTCCGGCTTCACGAGGCGGAACGACCCTCCCTATCTCGACGGTCCACGCCGGCACTGAGACCGGAGGTAGCGCTGACGGTTTGCGCCAGCAGCGTCAGGGCGGCCTGCGACGTCGCGTCTCCGGTGGCGGTGACGATGATCAGCGACTGCCCGGGCGAGTGCACCGGGTTCAGCGTCTGCTGGTGCACGGTCAGCGCGCCGACCACGGGATGGCGCAGCTGGTATTGCGCGGTGTCGCAGGGGCGTACGCGATGGTCGGCCCAGAGTTTCGCGAATTCCGGACTGCGCATGCTGAGTTCGCCGATAAGTGCGGCGAGCGCGGCATCATCGGGATGCTGACCGGCGATCATGCGCAGGTTCTCCACGACCGCCCGCGCCTTGGCGGGCCAGTTCACGTACAGCTCCCGGGTGTGCGGATCCAGGAAGACGTGCCGAGCCATACTGGGTCGCTCACCGGGCCGCTCGGGCGCCTCCGCGTCGACGTGCCCGAGCAGCAGGGCATGTCCCATCCGATTCCAGGCCAGCGCATCGGTGCGGCGGCCGGTGACCATCGCGGGGACGTCCCCGAGTGCGGTCAGTAGTTCGGTCATCTCGGGGGAGATGCGCTCGACAGGTGGGCGCCGCGGGCCGCCGCGGCGTCGTTTGGCCTGCGCCAGGTCGCGCAGATGGTCGTGCTCGGCATCGTCGAGGCGCAGTGCGCGCGCGATCGCGTCGATGACCTCGGGTGACGCATTGGGGGACTGGCCCTGTTCGAGCCGGATGTAGTACGAGGGGCTGACCCCGGCGAGCATGGCGAGCTCCTCGCGGCGCAGGCCCGGGACCCGCCGGCGGTCGCCGTAGGTCGGCAATCCCACGTCCTGTGGCCGCAATTGAGCGCGGCGGACCTGCAGAAATTCGGCGAGCTGACCGGACGCATCCATGACATCGAGTATGAGCCGCCGCGATCATCCCTGCCTGTGCACGCCAGTGGTAGGACAAGCCTGGTCTGGCAGGGGATGCGCCCTTGCATCGAATGTGGTTGTCGGAGCGCCGATCCCGGCGCCGCACCCGTTCAGGAGGCATCGTATGACCGCGACATCGACCGCCGGCGCCCGGCAGATCCGGCTCGGCGAGGTGACTGTCACCCGGGTCGGGGAGTACTCCGGGCCCGTCGGCATGACGGGGCAGGAGTTCTTTCCCGATAGCGAACAGGCGCTGTGGGACGACAATATCGACTGGCTCGCACCGGACTTCTTCGACGCCGGAACGCAGATCGTGCAGTCGGCGCTGCAGACCTGGGTGGTGCGCAGCGCGGGTGCGACGATCCTGGTCGACACCGGGGCGGGAAACTTCAAGGAACGGCCGTACGCACCGGTCTGGGGTCATCTGGACACCGGCTACCTCGCCGACCTGGCTCGGGCCGGTGTCCGGCCCGAGGACGTCGATATCGTGATCAACACGCACCTGCACATCGACCATGTCGGCTGGAACACCGTGCTCGAGGGGCGCGAGTGGGTCCCGACGTTTCCGCGGGCCCGCTACCTCATGCCCGCTCGCGACTTCGAGTTCTGGGACCCGGCCAACGGGCACGAGACCGTGTTCGGGCGCGGCAACCAGAATGTGTTCGAGGACAGCGTCGCTCCCGTGTATCGCGCGGGACTGGTCGAGCTGTGGGACGACAGCCTCGATATAGATATAGATGGAGCTGTACGCCTGGAACTCGCGGCGGGGCACACACCGGGCTCCTCGGTGGTCACCATCGAATCGGGCGGCAGCACAGCCCTGCTCGTGGGCGATGTGCTGCACAACCCGGTGCAGATCCTGCGACCGGACGCGAACAGCTGCTTCTGCGAAGACCCACAGCAAGCGCGCGCCACCCGCCGGCGGCTGCTGGCGCGCGCGGCGGACAGTGGGGCATTGGTGATCCCGGCGCATCTGGGCGGCAGTGGTGCGGTCCGAGTGCAGGCGGCCGGTGCGGGCTTCGCCATCACCGACTGGGCGTCGTTCGGGCGACTGTGAATCGGACCGGCGACAGGAAACGAGAACCGATGTCTTACACCGTGATCGATACCGCCACCGGACCCGTCCGCGGACGGCTGGAAACGCATGCGGCGGTATTCCTCGATATCCCGTATGCCGCACCGCCGCAGGGGGCGGCGCGTTTCGCCCACCCGCAACCACACGCTCGGTGGGAGAGCCCACGAGACGTCACCGGCTACGGCCCCACCGCGCCGCAGCCGCGCCGGGACGCCTTCGGAAGTCTCGACATGTCACCGTATTTCGGTCCGGGATGGGTGCGCGGCGCGGAATACCTGACAGTGAATATCTGGGCGCCGACGGCGGCGTCCGGGCGTCCGGTCATGGTTTTCGTCCATGGCGGCGGGTTCGTCTCGGGATCCAATCGGTCTGCGCTCTACGACGGTTCGGCGTTCGCTCGCGACGGTGTCGTACTGGTGGCGGTGAACTATCGCCTCGGTGTGCCTGGGTTCCTGCATCTGCCCGATGCGCCGGACAATCGCGGACTGCTCGACGTGCTGGCCGCGCTGCGCTGGGTCCGGGACAATATCGCCGCTTTCGGCGGTGACCCGGACAATGTCACGCTGTTCGGCCAGTCGGCGGGTGCGACGCTGGTGGGCGCGGTGCTGGCGGATCCGGAATCCGATGGGTTGCTGCGGCGGGCGATCATACAAAGCGGCAACGGCACAGGCGCTTTCACCCAGGCCCAGGCCGGGATTGTCACGGCGGCGCTGGGGGAGAACCTCGGACTGACACCCAGTGCTGCGGCCCTCGCGGACGTATCCGACGACACTCTGGTGCAGGCCATGCCCGCGCTCGCCGGGCTCGAACTCGCCGTGCATGGTGCTGTCGATCCGTTGGCGGGTCTGAGCGCGTTCAGTGTGGTGGCGGATCGGCAGCCGGCAGCCGCGATCGCTGCGGGACGCGCACAGCGGATCGATCTGCTGTTGGGCACCAACACCGAAGAGGGAAATCTCTACCTTGCCCCGGTCGGAAAGCTTTCCGGCACAACCGAAGACGATATTCGAGCGCTCGCAGCCCAGGTGCATCCGCGCCCGGAGGCGCTGCTGGCGGCGTATCGAGCCCGGTACGACCAGTATTCGCTAGGGCGGTTGCGCGCCACGATCCTGAGCGATGCGCTGTTCGGAGTAGGGACTCGGCGGCTGGCGGACGCACACACCGGCCGCACCCATGCCTACCGGTTCACTTGGCAGTCACAAGCTCTCGGCGGACAGCTCGGTGCGGCCCACACCATGGAGGTCCCGTTCGTCTTCGAGACCACGGACCTTCCCGCATTGCACGGCCCGCAAGCGCTGCTCGGTACCGAGGCGGCCCCGGCGGAGCTCGCCTCGCGCATGCACGCGACCTGGATCCGGTTCGCCACCAACGGCGATCCGGGCTGGCCCGAATACTCCACCACCGACCCTGCCACGATGCTGATCGGCGATTCCTGGGAACTGGTCAGTGACGTTCCGCTCTCGTGGCCGGATCCACGAGACGACCATCGACGACCAGTCCGCCCGACTGTTTGATGATGTTCGTGAACGGCACGATCTCCATGGAGACGACGCCGTCCAGTGCGGCGACGCTGCCGGAGGTGAACTCGTACAGATGGCCGAGATCGCGGCAGACCACCGACGCCACCAGATTGTCGCGACCCGACATCGCGGCCACGAACGCCACCTCCGGCAGCCGAGCCAAGGCAGCGCCGACCTCCCGTAGACGTGCGGGTGTGACAGTGAAATAGATTTGGGCCCAGCAGGTTACGCCGAAATCGCGATAGGCGAGATCCACATCGATAATGAGCGTGCGCGACTGCAGGAGCATGGCCAGCCGCCGCGACGCTCGGCCCTCGCTGATCCCGGCGGCCTCGGCCAGCCGCACCGTGCTCGCACGACCATCGGCCGCCAGCACATCGAACAGCGCGGAGTCGAACGGCTCGGGCGGCACGGGAGTCGCGTCGGTGCCGGGCATTTCGCCGCCACCGAGCCGTGCGGACTCCTCAGCTGTCAACAGCCCGTCCAGCTCGGACCAGCCACGAGCATTGAGCCCCAAGAAGATATGCAGCACGACACCGGCTTCGATATCGAGCACCCGAGCCGACCGCGGCAGACTACGAGTCAGCAGCAGATCACGACTCTCCGCCGACAGCGACCGAATCGAGAACGAAACCTCCGAACCGGTAGCCGTCACCCCCACCCACGCAATGTCGTCCCGAGCCGCGAGCGCCATTGCCAGCGACTCCGACGCATCCGGCCGGCAGCGGACACGCACCTGCCAGAACTGATACCCCACCGCCATCGGATTCACCATGCCGAACACCCGCAGGATCCCCGCCCGCCGCAGCCGGCGATAATTCCGAGCCACCGTCCGCTCATGCACCCCGAGCACCTCACCGAGCACCGAAAAGCTGGCCCGCGGAGCCAATTGCAGGCCGCGGACGAGCCGCAGATCCTCGACCTCCATCGGCGCCTCCGTGTCGGAATCAGCTACCCGCATCGCATCTTCTGACAGAAAACCACACCGCACCCGGTCCCAGCGCATCCGACCGGTCACCGTCCGCCTACAACGGTCACATGAATCTGATCCCCACCGAAAACCAGGGCCTCTTCGTACTGATCGTCCTCACCGTGCACCCCGACAACCAGCAGAAAGTCCTCGACACCATCCGCTCCGCAGGCAACCCGACCCTGATCCCCGGCCTACTCTCCCTCCACCTCCTGCGCAGCCTGGACGGCACCCAGATCATCAACCACATGCATTGGGCCGACAAACCCTCATTCGAACAGGCCCGCGCCAATATCCCCGCGATCCAAAACCTTCGATCCGAGGTACTCGCACTCATCGAGAGCGCCACCTCGAACCTCTACGAGGTAGTCGCCCGCTCCTGACCAGCCGTCAGAGTCCGAATGAACCCGTGCCGGTCGGCCCGGTGCCTGTCCGCTGGCCGCCGTCGACGGCCCAGGTGCCGCAGCCGCTGGTGGCGAAAGTTCCGTCGGTGCCTTGGATCTCGACTGTTACCGTGCCGTTGCCGCCGTCGCCGCGCTGGATGATGGAGCCGTCCGTGGGAGCCAGGCGGGCCCACTGGCAGGAGGGTGTGGCGTTGTGCGTGGTGTAGTAACCCACTGCTACATCGGTGCCGACCGTGTAGGGGCCGTCGTGATCCATGATCGCCGGGGCTGCCGAGGCTGAGGCGGGGGCGGTCAGCACGGCTGCTGCGGCGAGGCCGAATCCGGTGAGCCACAGGGAATTACGCATTCGCACAGAATCCTTCTGGTCGGAACAAAGCAGACAGGATCCGAGGTTAGGAGGGATCGCCGGATTCGCCAAGCCCCCACTGCTATTGGCATGGGTCGGTCTCGCGGGGTTGCTCTGATTGCCGTGGTGTGAGCACGATGCGGGCGCCGTTGGCGGGGATATGGGTGATGTTGCGGATGCGGGAGGGTTCGTTCTCGGCGCCCGGTGGGAGGGTGAGGGTGTAGCGGGTGAGGATCTGCTGGAGGATGGCGGTGCCTTCCATCAGGGAGAAACCTGCGCCGAGGCAGCGGCGGACGCCGCCGCCGAAGGGGAGCCAGGTATTGGCGGACACGGAACCGTCGAGGAAGCGGTCGGGACGGAAAACCGCGGCGTCCGGGTAGTTGTCGGCGCGTTTGTGGGCCAGCAGGATGGAAGTCGCCACTACCGTTCCGCGAGGCAGGGCGTAGCCGCCGATTGTCATGTCGCGGGTCAGTTTTCGTGCTGTTGCCGCGATGACGGTGTGGCGGCGCATTGCTTCCTTCATGACTGCCTCGAGGTACTTCTCGTCGCCTTCGTCGGCAGCATGGCGCGCGGTGGCCTGGATGTCCGGGTGGGCAGCCAGTTCGTGGCAGGCCCAGGACAGCGCCGACGCGGTGGTCTCGTGACCTGCGAGCAGCAGGGTGATCAGCTGGTCGCGTAATTCGGCGTCGGAGAGCGGTGTGTCCGAAGGGTTTTCGCCGGAGCCGACCGCCAGTAGCCGGGACAGGACATCGGCGCGGGCATCGAGGTCGGGGCGGGCGCGCCGGTCGGCGATCTCGCGGTAGAGCAGGGCGTCGAGGGCGATCTTGTTGTCGAGGAAGCGTTTCCAGGGGCCGTACTGCTGCAGGCGCGGATATTTCCAGCCGAAGAACATGATCGGGCTGACGTCCACGATGCGGCGCAGGCGCGGGGCCAGCTCGCCACGGCGATGCTCATCGGTCACGCCGAAGACCACCTGCGTGATGATGTCGAGGGTCAGCTCGTTCATGCGGTCGTGGGTGTGTACCGGTGCGCCGGTGGCCCAGCGTTCCACGTGCGCCTTGGCGATGGTTTCGACCAGCCCGCGGTAGCCGCGCAGCAAGGACCCGGCGAAGGCGGGCATCAGCAGTCTGCGGGCGCGAGCATGCTCGGATTCGTCGGTGAGCAGCACGGAATGCTCGCCCATGATGTGCACGAGCAGCCGATTGCCTTCCCCGGCATGCAGATCCTCGGGTGCGCCGGCGAAGATCTCCCGGATGTGCTCCGGGCGGGAGAACACCACCAGATTCTCGGAGTAGGGCGCTATCAGGTGCAGAGTGAAGATGTCGCCGTACCGCCGGGCCGACATGCCCACCAGCGTATCCCGCCATTTGGCGTGCATGACGGTCTGCACTATGCGTGGCAGCCGAGGCCCAGGTGGATATGCGATGGTCACGACGCCAATCCCTTCGCTGGGCCGCCTCGATGCGGCTGAAACGCTTGTCCAACAGCGTAGATCGCAGCGGTCGCGGCGCGGAACCGCCCGTGGTCGGAGCCGGGTCGAACTAGGGCCGAAACTGTCCTAATAGCCTTCTACTGTGAAGACATGACGAGAATCGAACCGTTCCGCATCGCCGTCCCGGACTCCGAGATCGCCGACCTGCACACCCGCCTGGCGGCGACCCGTTGGACGGAGGATGTGCCCGGCGTCGGCTGGGAGTACGGCATTCCCACCGGATACGTGCGAGAACTCGCCGAATACTGGCGGTCCGGCTACGACTGGCGTGCACAGGAGGCGGACCGGAATCGACACCCGCAATTCGTCGCCGAGATCGACGGTCAGCGCATGCATTTCACGCATGTGCGGTCCGCCGAGCCGGACGCCCTGCCGCTGGTGCTGCTGCACGGCTGGCCGTTCGAGGACTTCAGCGAGCTGATCGGACCACTGACCGATCCCCGGGCGCACGGCGGAGCGGCGGAAGATGCCTTCCACCTGGTTATTCCGACCTTGCCGGGCTTCGGATTCTCCGGTCAGACCTTGCAGCAGGGGCAGGCCGGGGAGGCGCGCGTCGCCGAACTGGTAGCAAAGCTCATGGCGGAATTGGGTTATGCGCGTTACGGCGCGCAGGGCGGCGACTTCGGGTCCTTCGTGGCGCCGCAACTGGGCCGGATCGCCCCCGATCGGGTGGCGGGTGTGCACCTGAACGACCCCATCACCACACCCTCCTGGAACGACGACGGTTCCTCCTACAGCGCAAGCGATCAGGAGAAGCTGGCCTACATCCGGGACTGGAGCAGCCGGCAAACCTCCGGGTACGCCGGAATGCAGTCCACTCGCCCGCAGACCCTCGCGCCGGCGGTCTCCGATTCGCCGGCGGGGATGATGGCCTGGGTGCTGGATGTGGTGAACACCTTCAAGAGCCCCGCGAAGGCGACGCCCACCGATGCCATCGATCGCGACATGCTGCTCACCAATCTGTCGGTGCTGTGGTTCACGAACACGACGGGCTCGTCCATGCGGCTGTACAAGGAAACCCGCATGTGGGGTGCGGAGCTGTCGCCGTCCGGGGTGCCCACCGGTATTGCGCTCTTCCCGGGCAATCACACCATTCGCGGCGTCGCCGAACAGCAGCACAAGGTGGTGCACTGGTCGGAATTCGATCGTGGCGGCCACTTCGCCGCGATGGAGGTCCCCGATCTCCTGATCAACGACCTGCGTGATTTCTTCCGCACGCTGCGGTAGTCCGTGGCGCTGCCGGGTTTCGCGGTGGCTCTGCCACGTTGTTTCGTGGTGGCTCTGCCACTATTGGCCGCATGGCGATCGTGCACGACACCACCATGCGGCCGACGAAACTCGAACTGCTGACCCGCTGGCTGCCCACCCGATCCTGGTTCGAGGGTGGGCGGCCGCCGGTCCTGGCCAAGGCGGGCGGGTTCCGCATCGATGATCCGGCGGGGGAGGTCGGGATCGAATTCATGTTTCTCACCGACAGTTCCGGCTACGAGCCGACGGCCTATGCGGTTCCCATGACGTACCGCGGTGCGCGGCTGGACGGTGCGGACGCCGCGTTGATCGGTAAATCGGAGCACGGCGTGCTGGGTACCCGGTGGATCTATGACGCGACGCGTGACCCGGTTTTCCTCGCGCAGGCCGTGGACCTGCTGGCCGGCCGTGCGATCGCGCAGGATCAGAATGCCAGTGATACCCCCGATCCGTCGGTGCGGATCGAGGCCATCGAGATCGATACTCCGCCACCGGCCTTCGAGATCACCCCGGTCGATGATGACCGGCACACGGAGATCGACCTCGGCACCGGCGTGCTGGTGCTGCACCGGGTGCCGAGTCCCGCGGACATCACCGGGCTACCCGGCCACGTGCACGCGAGTTGGACGCTGCCGGATGGTGAGCCGGTCAGCGGCATCGTCCTGCACGCGGTCGCAGTCTGACCCCGGCTGGGCACGGCAAGCTCATTCGAGCTGTGCGGCAATCTCTTTCAGCTCACTGCGGGACGTGATACCGAGCTTCGGGTATGCCTTGTAGAGGTGATAGCCGACGGTGCGGTGGCTAAGGAACATCTGGGCGGCGATATCGCGGTTGGACAGGTTCTGGGCGGCCAGGCGCACGATCTGCAGCTCTTGCGGGGTCAACCCGGCCACAGCGCGGTCCCGGGGCCGTTCGCCGCCGTCGGATACGCCGGTGGCGGTGAGTTCGTTGCGGGCGCGCTGCGCCCATGGGGTCATGCCCAGCTGCTCGAAGATCGTGAGGGCCTCGGTGAGCTGCGTACGGGCCTGGGCCTTGCGTCGCTCCCTGCGCAGCCATTCGCCGAAAAGCAGTGCGGTGCGGGCATATTCGGCGGGGCGGCCGTCGATATCGTGTGCCGCCAGCGCCTCGCTGTACAGCCGTT
This sequence comes from Nocardia sp. NPDC088792, assembly GCF_044750615.1. NCBI lineage: Bacteria > Bacillati > Actinomycetota > Actinomycetes > Mycobacteriales > Nocardiaceae > Nocardia > Nocardia sp. NPDC088792. The sequence continues at coordinate 844,494 of NZ_JBIVKC010000003.1, read as the reverse complement.
CGGCCGCTTGGTCGTCGAGCTGTGCGCGGCAGCGCAGGATGAGGGCGTCGGCCCAGGGCTGACGTACGGATTCGGCCCAGCGTTCGAAGCGGGCCAGTGGCGCCGTGGCGCGTGCGGGGGTTCCCGCCCGTACCGCCGCTTCTACCAGGTCCGGGACGGATCGGAGCGCACTGAATTGGTGCTCGAACGGGTCCCGGTTGAGCCGCTCGAATTGCCGCACGGCGGCTTCGCCGTGGCCCAGCCCGAGTTCGAGCAGGCCGAGCGCCCAATGTGCCCACGGCGCACCGGGTGTGCCGAATCCCCGGGAGTGCCCGTCCAATCCGGCGGCGGCGAAGTCCCGGCAGCGCTGCTCTTCGCCGTTCTGGGCATACATGTAGGCGAGCAGGCTGCTCAGCTGGCTGACCCAGTGCTGCTGTCCGGTATCGCGGGCCAGGTCCAGGGCCTCGCTCGCGGTGGTGATCGCGGCCCGGAGACGGCCGGTGACTCCGTCCAGGTCGGCGGCGAAGCCCAGGACGGTGGGTAGCCGGCGGGCCGCGCCGCTGGTCCGGCATCGCTCGATCAGCGTGGTGGCCAGCGCGTAGGCCTCGCCGTCCTGGCCGCGGTTCATTGCCACACCGCACAACATGACCAGCACCTGGTCCGAAACCTCGCCTCGGGCGCGGATTTCCGCGAGCGTATGGGTCAGCGAGAGGGGTTGTGCTCCGGGCCCGGAGTCGAAGAGCTGCGCGATGTAGGCCGCCGCGGGGGCGATCGGATGTTGCTGCGGCAGTTCCAGAATCCGCAGGCGGTCCCGCACCTCGGCCAGTGCGTCGTCTCCCAGATACCACCCGGTGTGGACGGCCTGCAGCAGCTGCACCGCGGCCCGGCCGGGATCCGATTCGGCGATCAGGTCCGAGCCGTTCAGCAGCAGCCGGTGCGCGGCCGGAAAGTCCCGCTGCCAGAAGCTCGCCAGGGCCTGCACGTGAATCAGATTGGCGCGCACGGCATCGTCGTCCGCTCGGCCGGCCGCGCGGTCGGCCAGCCGACGGGCGCGGTCCAGATCGCCTGCTTCCAGCGCGGTTTGGGCGGCCAGCGCCTCGCGGCGGGCCTGGAGATCGGGTTGCGCGCTGAGCCGGGCGGACCGCTCATAGGCCGCGGCCGCCGCCTGATATCCGCTGCGCTCGCGGGCTCGGGCCGCGGTGTGCTCCAGCAATTCGGCCACCTCGGCATCCGGTCCGGCGGCCGCCGCGGCGAGATGCCAGGCCCGCCGGTCGGCGTACTCGGGCGCGGCCAGCGCGTCGGCCAGGGCGCGGTGCACCGCCAGCCGCCGCCCGAGGGGTGCGCGGGCGTAAACCGCGGCACGGATCAGCGGGTGCCGGAAGACAATTGCCGATTCCGCGCTGTCCCCACTACCGACCTGCCGGAGCAGACCCGCGCGTTCGGCCGGCGCCAGATCGTCGATATCGACGCCGAGCACCTTCGCCGCGTGCAATACCACGGCGGGCTCCCCGGTTTCTTCCGCTGCGACGATCAGCAAAAACCCTTGGGTCGCCGTGGGCAGACGACTGACTTGACCATGGAAGGCCAGTTGCAGCCGATCGGTCAGCGGCAGCGCGTTGGCCCGCAGGTCCGCGGCGGGCTCGGCGGCCATCGCGATCGGCAACTCGCGCAGGGCGAGTGGATTGCCATGCGCCTCGGCGAGCAGCCGATAGCGCACGACCGGTGCGAGGTCGTGGCCATCGAGCAGAGCGGCCGACGCGTCGGGCGACAGGCCCGCGAGGCGGCGCTCGGGCAGGCCGTCCGCAGTGAACGCCCCCTCGTTGTCCCGGGCCGCGAAGATCATCACCACGCCCTCGGCATAGAGCCGGCGCGCGGCGAACAACAGCGCATCGCGCGATGCGCGGTCCAGCCAGTGCGCATCGTCGACCAGCACGACCGCACCGGCGTCGCCCGCATATTCCGCGAGCAACGAGAGCACCGCCAGCCCGACCAACATCGGATCCCGGCCGGCCTCGGTGCTGAACCCCAGCGCGGTCTCCAGCGCGGCCCGCTGCGGTTCCGGCAGGCGCGCGAGCCCGCCCGTGCCCGGCTGCGAGCGGGGCGTTCCCAGTGCCGGACGCAACAGCAATTGCAGTCCGGCAAAAGGCAATTCGGCTTCGACCTCGATGCCCGCGCCGCGCAGCACCCGCAGCGATCCCGCGGACGCGGCCGCATGGTCGAGCAACGCCGATTTGCCGATGCCGGGCTCGCCGCGCAGCACCAGCGCGGCGCTGCCGCCCTCGCGAGCGCGGTCCAGTAATGCGCCGATCGCGCCGATCTCCGATTCCCTGCCGCGCAGCTCCACTTCCGCATCATGCACGACCGAACCAGAGTTCACACCCAGCGATCCCACGATCCGAACCGGGGGAGCGTGGCGGCGGCCGGCGGCTTTACGCCCAATCGCTTCAGGAGCCGACGAATTCGCGATCGCCGTACTGCAGGGTGGACGGATCCCATTGTCCGCCGAGGCCGGTGACGAAGTCGCGGACCGTGTCGAGGTCGGCACGGTCGGCCACCAATACGAGAGTCCCGGACTGTGTGACCGAACCGCCACCGAGTCGATCGCGCACGACAGGGTCGGCGACGAGCGCATCGTGGAAGCGGGTGCGGTCGATGCCCGGCACGGACACGGTGAAGCCGTTCGCCTGCGGATCGCCGGCGGGCAGGAGCAGGAAGCTCAGTACCGATTCCTGGTGGTATCGCACGCGCAGGTCATCGGCGATCCAGAAGAGGTTCTTGGCGTCGGTGCAGGCCAGGCGGAATTCGCGGGAGCGCTCGTAGGTGGTCTGCCCGGTGTCGGAGGACCAGAAGATGCCGTCGAGCAGGTCGGAGCCGACCGGCAATCCGAGTTCGGTGAGCGCGGTGGCATCCACCTCGATCTCGAACTGCTGCAATTGGTCTCCGAGCCGGGGATCAGTGGGATCGGTGATGGTGGCGGTGTTGTCGGTCGCGAACAGTTCTGCCGTGGGCTGCAACGGGTTTCCCGGTACGCACGAGGCCGGTCCGTAAGCCTGGGCCGGTGCGGCGGGGCTGATGACGGCGGCACCGGTGAGGGTGAGGGCGAACGCAAGGGCGGCGGTGATCCTGGCTGCGATCATGAATCTGAGTGTGCCTGGCCAACCGGGCCGAGCGCGCGGGAGTTTCGAATTTTTGCCGCTACGGTCAGTGCTCGCGCGGTTCTATGCCCAGGGCCGCGCAGGCGCCGTTCACGGCTGCCCGGCGTAGTTCGTCCTGCGGTACGTCGGCGAATTGGATGGTGCAGTCCTGAAGACCGCCGAAGGCGATCACGGCCCGGGTGGCCTGTGCGAGCGTGGGTTCGGGGCCGTACAGCAAGGTCACCAGCCGCGCGCGCCAGCCCAGTGCGCGGTCGATCAGGCCCAGATCGGCGAGGGTGGTCAGCTCGCCCAGCATGAGCACCATGACGGTGCGGTGGCGGTAGTGGAAGTCGAAATAGCCCTCGAGCAGCGCTTGCGGCTCGACTCGGTCGAGCGCCTCCTGCCCCTGCAGGAAATCCTCTTCCTCGTCCATGACCGGCTCCACGATGCTGCGGACCAGTTCCTCACGTGACGAAAAGTGGTAGTAGAGCGCGGGTTTGGTGATGTTCAGCTGATTCGCGATGTCCTGCAAGCTGGTCCGCTGCACACCCCGCTGAGCGAAGAGGTCGCGCGCGACCTCCTGGATCCGCTGCTTGGTGTCCGAGGGGCGAGGCATAGTGCCACTCTAACTTACTTAACGATCGGTAAGGAGCCATGTTAAGCTTACCTATCGTTAAGTAAGGAGTGATCCCCATGCGGATTCTCATCTCCGGCGCCAGCATCGCCGGTCCCGTACTCGCGTATTGGCTTACCCGACACGGCTTTTCGGTCACCGTCGTCGAGCGCGCCCCGAGTCTGCGCAAGACCGGCGGCCACGCGGTCGACCTCTTCCGTCCCGCAATGGACATCTCGGAAAAGATGGGCGTGCTCCCGCGCGTCGAAGAACGCGCCACCGGCACCAGCCGGATGACCCTCTGCCCGGAGGGCGCCGGGCGTCCTGTCCGAGTGGACCTGTCCAAGATCTTCGACGCCGCCTCCGACCGCCACGTCGAGGTCATGCGCGACGACCTGAGCGAGATCTACTACGACGCCACCCGCGACGACGTCGAATACCTCTTCGGCGACTCGATCACCGACATCTCACCCGACGGCGACGTCCGATTCGAAGTCTCCCCACCCCGCCACTTCGACCTGGTAATCGGCGCCGACGGCCTGCATTCCAACGTCCGCCGCCTCGTCTTCGGCGAAGAGTCCGACTTCACCAACTACATCGGCGCCCACCTCGCCGTCCTGACTCTCCCCGGCACCTTCGGCCGCGACGGCGAACTCCTCATCCACGTAGGAGTAGGCCGCACCGCCGGCATGTACTGGGCCCGCCACCTCGACGAGGCTCGAGCCCTGTTTCTCTTCCGCAGCGACCACGAACTCGACTACGACCACCGCGACATCCCACACCAGAAGTCCCTGCTACGCACCGCATTCGCCGACTTCCACCCCGAAGTGGCCCACTGGCTCACCGAACTCGACCACACCCCCTCCTTCTACTTCGACTCCATCACCCAACTCCGCATGACCACCTGGTCGAAGGGCCGCGTAACCCTCGTAGGCGACGCAGGCTACTGCCCCGGCCCCGCAGTAGGCGGCAGCACCACCCTCGCCATAGTCGGCGCCTACGTCCTCGCCGGCGAACTGTCCCGCGCCGACGGCAACCACGAAGTTGCCTTCCCCGCCTACGAACGCGCAATGGCAAACCACATCCAAGGCAGCCGCGAAGTAGCCCTCAGCGCCGCCAAAACCCTCGTCCCTACCTCCCGCCTGGGCGTATCAGCCCTGGTCCAGGCCACCCGCCTCATCTCCGCCCTCCCCGCCGCCCCCAGCCGAGCCTTCCTCCGCCTCACCACCAAGAGCGCCCGAGTCTTCAACGCCATGACCGTCGACGACTACGCCCAGTCGACAACTCCGGCATCTCCGCGGAGCCGATGAAACGTGGGGGCGTACAGGAATTTCAGCTGACTCGGCGCGCGACTGCCGACCGGTCAGTCCGATCTGCCGGATTTGCCTTTGGTCTGGGGTACCTGCAGGTGAACGAGGCCGTTACATGTATTCATGGTTCGCCCTGTGGCTTTGATTGTTTGAGACGCTCGTCGGTCCGCCAGTCCGATTTCTACGGTGGCGCACTCATATCGAATAGCCAACTATCAAAGTCTCGAGTCGTTCCCCGAAAACTGCAGAAGTCAGGCCGAGTCTTCGCAGTTGCAAAGCCACGAACTCCGGGTTGCGGAGCATCGCGAGCAGAAGGTGATCGAGTCCTGCACTGAACGACCCTGCTGCGGTAGCAATTTCGTCGGCCGATGTCAGCAGCGCGTCCAACTGCAAGGAGACAGCGTAGGTCTTGTCATGCAGGAACACGACCGGACTGACGGACAAACGTTCGTAGGTGGCTTCGGGGCTGAGCGTGATCACATCGACCTGCTCACGGATCGCGCTCGGGATCGTGCCGCCGAGGTGGTCTAGGCTCGGCACTATGAGCGTGCAGGCGCGCAGGCGTGAGAGCTGGACCCGCAGGCGCCGGATCGGACGCTCGACATGCTGGTCGAATGCGATGATCTTGCGCAGGTCCAGGTCCAAATTTATTGCCGCACTGTGTAAATTCGCTCCATCCCACTTCTCGCTCGCACCGGATACATCGGTGCGCATGTATCCGACAGCAGTCCGTTGCATGGTCATGGCGTCCCCTCTGAGGCGCGCCGCAGGGCGGCGTGGAAATGCAGGCGGCCGTCTCGGCCAGGCCACAGTTCGGAGTTGATGGGTGTAGGCCTTGATCGGTGATGTGCGGTGCTCGCCAGGAGTTTTCGGCGACCTGGCGGTTGGGGCTCTCCAACATGCGGGAGCTGATATGACCGTAAGCCCGCTTTAGGCACAACAGGTATCACTGACAGTGATACCTGTGAACAGGATTCTCGGTACGCTCGAAACCAGGGGTATCCCAGCCAAAGGAACCAGAAATGGACGAGACGCTCGGCGCACGCATCAAAGGGCGTCGTGGTAAGGCGATCACTCAGGCGAAGCTCGCCGAACAGGTGGGGGTCAGCAAGTCGATGATCTCCCAGATCGAACAGGGCCTGAAGACACCCTCCATCCCGCTTCTACAGAAGATCGCGACTGCGTTGGATACCGATGTACGTGATCTCCTGGGGACCGAGAAGGCCATGTTCTCCGCCGATCCTGACGCCGGGATCGTCGCGATTCGACGGGCTCTGACGCCTGTCGATGACTTGATGGACATCGCGGACGAGGACCTGCACATCTCATTGGCCGATGCCCAGCGAACAGTCGACAGGGCATGGGGTGCTTACTCGTTCGGGCGATTCGAAGTCCTGGCAGGGCTCCTGCCGTCAGGCATCACCCAGGTTCGTGCCACCGCCCACGCTGCACAAGGCCACGAGATCGCACCTGCCCACGAGCATCTCGCACGAATCAATTGGGTCGCGGGCTGCGCACTGGTGCACTACGGACAGCCGGATCTCTCCTCGCTAGCGATTCGTGACGCGTTGCGCGCGGCGGAGAAAGGTAATGACGAGCTGCTGGTGGCCGCACTGCGCGGCAGCGTCTCGTGGCAACTTCTTGTCTCCGGACGGTTTGAGGAGGCGCACGGCGTCGCGCTGAAGGCCGCCGCGTCGGTCGAGCCTCACGGTGATGTCTCCGAACAGCAGCTCGCCGTTCACGGTGCACTGCTGCTGCAGGGTGCAACGGCGGCTGGTCGCTGGGAACGTATCCATGAGGCGCTGTCATTGGCGGAGGAGGCCGGCGTGGTCGCCGGGCGAATCGGACGCGATACCAAATGGTACGAAAACGACTTCGGGCCAAGCCAGCAAGTGATGCAGACAGTCGATATCAACATCTCGAATGAACGCTTCCCAGAGGCCTTGGCAGTCGCCAGGAAGATGCCCAACCGCGGCACCGGCCTAGCACCCGTCGCTCAGGGCCGGCATCTGGTCGACAAAGCGGCCGCGGCCGCTCAGATGGGTCAGTATCAGCTCGCACTCGATATGTTGCTCACCGCTGAGCGTGTTGTCGGCAAAGAGTGGGTCCGATACCAGACGTTGCTGCGGACGGTGGTTGGCGTGCTGCTGCGTCACGACCGGCAGAACGCGCTGCGGGACTTCGCACAACGAGTTGGAGTCACCGCGTAAGGAGAGCCCTCGAGGAGCTCAATCCGGTCAAAGTAGGAGCCGGGTGAGAATCCGGCGGTTCTCGATCATGACACCAACGCCAAGAACAGCTCAAATGACCAAGAGTGGGCATAGCATGTTGCTATTCTCGGCAATTTCGGGAACTCCTGGCTATCACGCCGAATTCATTGCGCGGCCTGCATATTCGATAAATTCCGAACTGCCCGCGCCTGCCCTACTCAACCCGCTTCCGCCCGCGATTTCCGCCCCCATTTAGGAGGCAATCGTGGAGCGCATTGCCCTGCACTGCCCGAGGGAGTGGGCCTTGATGATCTGAATCAGACCGCCGCGAAGCGCCCGCGTCACACCTTTAGCCTAGCGCTACCGCGGGGGTCTTCAAGCCGTATCGCCGGCTGCCTGGATACCACCCGATCGGCGTGTCGAATCCATGACACGCCAACGGGTTTGCATGCGAAGCAATCTGACAGCTAATGCACTTTGCATCCGAGGAGCAGCATGAAGCTCGATGACCTGATGGACCCTGCACCCCGAGTTCCGCCCCCGAAGTGCCCCAACCTTCGCGAGTGTCAGTGGTGCGGTGACCGTTACCGCGTAAGTCACGCGAACATGCCGCCCTTGTACTGCCGGCGCACCCACAAGACCGCGGCCGAGAAGCAACGAAAACGGGCACGCCAGCGCGGAATCCTGGCGTGCCCGCAGCCACACCTGCCAGCTGAACCGCACCGCGGACACGCCATCGCCGCCGCACGCCGCCTCGGCACCCACTACGACGAATGCGTCTGCGGCAACTACCACTTGGCGCAGGCCCCAGAACCCGAAGGAACAGCAGCATGACTTCCAGCGAGACTGTGCATCTCAGCATCGGCATCCCGAGCGATCCCGAACTGTGTCCACGATGCCACCACGTCACCTCGGTGATCTTCCCGGTCGTCGGATTCGACGAGTCCGGAGTGCGACCCCTCGGCACGATAACAGCTTGCCGCGAATGCGACTCCACACCGAGAGTCGTGCACGAGTTCCTGCGAAGCCGCGGCTGGTTCGACCGCTCAAAGTCTCACGGAGAAAAGGGATCCCCCGCATGAACCAGACCGAGGTTCGCCGCGCGCTTCCTGGCGAGCGCTGCACCTGCGGCCGGCAAGCCGTGGAAGTGTTCATCAGCGATCACGGCGAGACCGGATATTGCGGTCTGGCGGACGGCGGGCAGGAGGGGCCGTGCGTGTTCTGCGGGAGCGAGGAGCGCGATCATGGGCGCTGCCCGCAATACCAGCTCCGGGTCGGTGAGAACGAGGAAGGACCACAGGCACGAGCCCACTAATCCGGCGAGCAGCTCGGTGTCTGGGGGGCGCTCTCCGCACCGTCAACGTCGCGTCGAGGGTTCGACCGTATAGTGTCGAGCCGGGTGAACGATGTCGGGGCGAGGGGGTGTGGTGGGCGATCACCTGAGAGTGGATCCAGAGCGGCTTCGGGAAGCGTCGCGGTTCGTGGCCGGCAAGGCGCAGCTGCTGAGGGAGCGTCTGGACAAGCTGGACGGCACGATCGGCAAGCGCCTACTCGAAGAGGGATGGACGGGGAAGGCCGCGACGGGCTACGACGGGTCGTGGACGGATTGGAAGAAGGGCGCGGACGCGATGATCGCCGCGCTGGACGAGTCCGCGACCAAACTGGCTGACGCTGCGAATACCTATGTTGCGCAGGATGATGCCAACCGTGACACCTTCACGGGGTTGAACCTGCCAGATCCGTTGACCGGGCGGGCATGATGAGTGGCACGGGCGACCGGTACAAGGTCGATCTCGAATTGCTCGATGAAGCGATCACCGCGATGGCCGGCTTCGGTGACGACGCGGACGCCATGATCGCCGAAATCGATGCCCACATCAACGATTTGCACATGTCCTGGGACAGTCAAGCGGCTCAGGCGCAGCGTGAGGCGCATCAGAAGTGGGTGAGCGGGGCGCGCGAGATCCGCGAGAACCTCGACGATCTGCGCGGTGTCGCCAAGCGCGCGCACGCCAACTATTCGGCCACTGTCGAGACGAACACGCGGATGTGGCCGTAGATGGCACCGATCGACGTCGATCCCGACGGGTTCAAAAAAGCCGCTGACGTGTACGCCACTGTCCATGACACGTGGCTGGTGCCGGCGATCACCGCGCTGAGCAATCTGCTGAAGGACTGTGGTGGTTCCGCGGGCTCGGACAACGCCGGGTTGAAGTGGTCCACCGATTACGACCCGGTCGCCTACGACGTCGTGGACTCGCTCGGTGATCTGGCGTTGGCGTGCGGGCAGATGCATGACCTGCTGCAGTACACCGCCGCTAATCACGCCAACGGCAACTCGCAGTCGGTGCCCGATCCCAAGCCCGGTGACCTGATCTACCCGCCGGGGTCGCTGAGCGTGTACAACCCGCCCGAGCCGCCGTTGTTCTTCGGTGGCGACGACCCCGAGCCGACCGGCTGGCATTGGATCAAGGGCTACGTCCAAGGCGAGCTGTGGCCCAATGGCGACCCCGGCAAGCTCCGCTCCGCGGCCGGCGCGTGGCGGTTGATGGCCACGAAACTGCGCATGGCTACCCTGCTGCTGCCCGGCGCACGAACATCGATCCAGGCACAGCAGTCCCCGGAGACCCCGCAAGCGGTCGAGCAGGCTGACAACGTCAAGGGCCAGTTCGACACCCTGGCCGGTGCTTGTGATGAGCTGGCGAAGTCGTGTGATTCCTACGCCGACGCGGTGGAGACCACCAAGAAGGCCATCCTCAAGGCTCTGGTCGAGCTGGTCGCGATCATCGCGGTAGATCAGCTGATGGGCTGGCTGGGCGCCGCGGTGACCGGCGGCGGGTCCGCGGTGGCTGCGCAAGGCGGAATGGCGTTGGCCATCAGCATGTGTGGTGCCCGTGTCGCCACCTTGATCCGCACGTTGATCGGTCTGGCTGAAGTCACCCGTGTCCCGGTCGCGGTCTCGCAGGCTATCGCGCGCGGTAGCGAGGTCTTGATCCCGCTTCTGCGTGCTGAGCCTGCTTTGGCCGCGGCGGACGGCGCGGTCGCACCGGGCGCGTTCACCTCGTGGGCCAAACTGCGTCGCCCTGCCCTGACTCAGGACACCAAGGACGCTATCGTCAAGAACACCGACAGGTGGAAGCGGCCCGGTGACGCCAACGAGGAGTGGTTCATCGTCAAGTCCGAGGACGAGGTCAAGGTCCCGATCAACAAGTCCTACGACGACAAACCGTGGGTGAAAGATCTGCCCAAATCTCCCGACGGCAAGTACTACGTCGACGCGGCCAACAACTCGCTCTACCCGGTCAACCCGAACTGGGAATTCGGGCACAACAGCGGGTTCGAGAACCGCCGCCTGCTCGCGCAAGCCCAGACCGATGGCCTGACCCAGCAGCAGTTCACCCAGCGCGTCAACGACCACCCCGAGTGGTTCCACGTCGAAGACCAATACGGCAACCGCAGCCACAGACGGGAGAAATAGGTGAGCGACACAGACGAATACGGGCGTACCGCACTGCATTACGCCGCCGCCAACGCCGACCTCGCGCAAGTCGAACGACTGCTGGACACCGAAGATGTCAACGCCACCGACCATGAAGGCTGGACCGCGCTGCATTTCGCCGCGCAAGCCGCGGCACCGGCGATCGTCGCCCGCCTCCTCGATGCCGGCGCCGATATCGCCGCCGTCACCGCGAAAGGGCACCCCGCCATCTATTGGGCGACCAAAGCTGACAGCGGCGATGCACCCGCGACCATTCGGCTGCTCCGCTCACGCGGGGCGGATCCGACCCAGGCGACCATCGCCACCTACTTCGGACCACGCAGCACCCTAGACATGGTCAAGCAGGTCTCCAACAAACCGCATATCCGCGCCGAGTTCGAGGACCTGATCAATGACTGACGATCGAGATCTCGACGCCGCCCTCGACGAGATCCACTCCCGCGCAGTAGAAGTGCAGGCCGCTCTCGCACAGGTCCGTGGCACTGGCACGGCCGCGAACGGCACGATCATCGCGACGTCCGACGCCGCAGGCCGGCTCCGAGATCTCAAACTCCCCACCGACGTCGCTCGCCTGGGCGCCGAGCTCGCAGGGCTGATCATTCAAGCCACCACCGCCGCTCAACAGGACGCCCAAACCCAAGCCACCCGTGCTCTGCTGCCATTGACCGGCGATGAACGAGTTCAGGCCGGACTTAATGCGATCCGCGAGGACTTCGACACCCTCACCCGAGCACAAGCCCCGAAACCGATGACGACAGAGGAAACTCAGGCCGCCACCGAAGCCGCCTTTCAGCAGAGGAACCGCACGGGCTGGAACTACTCATTGTGAAACCGGGGCCGACGACAGGCGCGTAGGGGGTCTGCATGAGCTGGGCTGACGAGAGTCCGTGGGATCCTGCGCCCCGGATCGAGGACGGCTTGACCGATGACGACTACGAGCGTGGGCTCATGGAGCGTGATGCCACGCTGAGTGCTGATCTTGCCGGGATCGATGAAGCTCAGCTGAGGTGCGGTACTTCGAGCAGCACGTTGGCAGCCGAGGAGTATGAACGCTTCGTCGCCCGAGTGATCGAATCCGAGTCCGCGCCAGGGAGTCCGTAGCCGGTCCGGCTACTCCATCTCACCGCTCCAGTGAGCGCGGTTGTTCTCCTCGAACTCAATGCGGCATTCAGGGCAGATGATGCCGCCGGGGCCTACCGGGCGTTCGCCGCAACGGCCGCATAGCTTGGATTCGCTGGGTTCGTCTGACACGTCACGAATCCTATTCCGGCAGATTGCCTGAGCCTGCGGTGTCCTCCCGGAACACACGCAGGCCTTCACCGATCTTCCCGGCAGCGATCTGTAATTGCTCGGGCGTGAGCGCGCCGCCGGACGCAGCAGTCCTCAAGAGCTGATCTCGGACCTGAGCCAGGTTCATCGTGGCCCAGTCGCGGCGTGAGAGTTCGGGCATGCCGCAAGCATATCTCGAGTCGAACGCTAGTTCGAACTGATTGGTCTATTTTTGGTGAATATGTTCCTGAACAGCGATTACGCCACCCATTCGCGGGTGATCATCTGAGATAGATGCACTTCATCAAGCGCTCGGAGGTGGTCATCATGGGCCGCAAAGTGCACATGACCGGCAGGGTGAACACCGGCGGCAAAGTCGAAGTCGTCACCGGGAATGGCACCACCGAATGGATTCTCCACTGTGACAAACCCGTCCAGCGCATACAGTCCATCGGCCAGTTCAGCGGAGGCTTCGACTACAGCCTCACCTTCTTCGATGGAACCTCGGACCTCGTTGTGGGCGGCGTCATCGAAGTCCCGGAGTGACCTAATCTGCTGATGTGGACGATGACGACCTCATGTCACCGCGGCAACGCCACCTCATGCGCACCGTCATCGCCGCACTGGAACAAGGCATCGACGTTCACGCGCATGTGGCCGCGCGGATCGCGCCGACACCAGCACGCGAAGACATCGACACCGTGCTGCGCATCCTGCAGCTCGATACGATCGCTTACCGACGTGGTGAGCCGGCCGCCGCGATCATCGGCCGCGTGATGGACCTCCTCGAATCCGTCGCCGAAGGCGAAGCGATCGAGCTGCGCGAGCCGGAACGGGATGGGTACTGACCACCCCGCGCAAGCTGACAGATCCAGCAAATGGCGTTGGCGTCTTCGTCCGCATCGTGGCGTCCGCGGTGACCCGAGGGCGCTTCGTCTTGCACGTGGTCGCCTCGACAGTGCAATTACGCGCATTGGCCGCCGTCGCCACCGGCTTCGACGATCTTCTCCGCGTCGCGAGCTCCGGCGATCATCCCGGCCTGCTCGTCAGGCGATGAGTTCACGAACGCTGGGTTGTTCGGTTCGTCGGCGATCAATGCCTCCAATGCACCGTGCACGGTCCATGTCGGGTCGCCAGCATTGAGTTGGACCGCCGCCGCCAAGAGCGGCACCATCCCTGCGCAGCCGTCATGGCGTGCCTTGATCGCTGCCGGTGAAGCCAGACTGCCACCGGAAACGTCCACCGTCGTCGTAGCCGCAAGGTCCGACGTGGAGGTGGCGGCAGTCGTCGATGGCATCGCTGGCCTGGATGTTGCGACCGCAACGGCAGTGGTGGACGGCACTGACGGCGCCGAGGGCCGCGCGCTACACCCACCGGCAGCCGCCACAGCCACAGATAGCGCGGTCACCCCGAGAAGAGCTTTCACGGACATTGATTGCCGATCCCCCTGAATGAGCTGATTCGATCCGCGGGGAATATTAGCGCCTAGATGGTGAAGTGGTTGGGTAACAACATGTTTCGCTGCGACAGAGCCGAGCCGTCATCAGAGCTCGCCCGGAAGCGAGCTGGACACTGCATCAGGCTGCCACGTCTGGTAGACACCAACAGGTGAAGTTCAGAGTGCTTGCCGCCGTGTCGGTTTCGATTGCAGCGATGTGCGTGGCTGGATGCGAATCCAGCAGCACACCCCCTGCTCCCTCGACGACGCCCCCGCTGATGCCGGACACCACTGTCGAACTCAGCGGCGGCCCGTCCGGCAACGGCCTGGGTTACGAAATCTGCCGATTCAACAACAAGGGCGGCACCTACTACCTCCAGGTGATAAGCCGAACCGACAACAATCTCTCGGCCTGCAACGGCGGCACACCCTACATTGGGGACCTGGACGACCTGTTCAACACAGTCACGGGCTTGGACCGCCGCTGCCTGATGAACAGCCCCGAACAGCTGCAACTGTTCGACGCGAATGTTGCTATCTACAGCTCCTCGGCAAGGAACGACATCGACGCCGCCAAAACGCAGTGTGACGCCTATGGAGGCAACCATGAATAGGAGGGCGCCGCTACATCTCTGCCCGCAGTGGGCGCAGCTGCATTCCTCGACCCAACTCCGAACACGTACCGCGCACCTTGGCTCGGCCAGGGCTACGACGAAGGAGTGGAAAGCGTTGGTTGCCGCTCATTCCATTGGTAACGGTCCCGCCCGATTTTCACACAGTACTTGCTGCTAGATAGTTCCCTCAGCGCTGAGCGCACCTTGTCGCGGGCGTCGCCAACGGGCTTCCATCCGTCAGCTAGGAGCGAATCGGCTATTTCGGCGGTCGTGAAGGTCAAGTCCGGGCACGCCCTCAGAGTCTGCGTAACCAGGGTGACGATGGGGGTTGCGGGGCCGTTAGGGTCGCAGCTGATCCGCCGCGCTCGTTGGGCTCGCTGCCGGGCGGCCGCGATCTCCTTGAGATCGTTCTCAAGGCCGACTACCAGCAATCGACGCGACACGCCGATTAGGCGCTCGCATGCAGCCCGCAGCTCAGGTGCCGGCCCGTTGCTGACGCCGAGGGATTCCAGCGCTTCGTAGTAGCCGCATAGGGCGGTCAGATTGGTGATCACTTGCTGTGTACGTGCGGCTACCGCCTGTTGCGGAGACTGGGGTACAGATGCCAATGCCGTTGTCTCTCTCCGTTTTGCGAGGTCCAGGATCTGCGCAATCGCATCACACCAATCGGTCTGTTTATTGCCGACGCGCCGCCACCAGATCCGTTCAAAGTCCACACCACAGTCAGCGTGAAAACCCGCACGGTTGACCACCATCTACGACGTGATCAACCCTGATCACCCCTGCGCAACGTTTCAAGTTCACCAACCCAGCCAAACATGGGTGCGCGAAAATCCTCGCGCCTCGCGGTCCCGCGAAGTACGACAATCGGCAATCGGGTTCGAGCCATCTATCGGGTACAGGCGGCTCGGCTAGCATCGGCATCCATGGATCGGGCCGCTATCAACATGGCAATCGCGCTGGAACTGCAGGAGCGCCGAAAAGCAGCGGGCCTCACCGCGGAGCAGATGTGGACGGCACTGAAGTGGAAACGCAACACCTACCGGCGCACCGAAGACGGCGTGCGTGATGTGCCAGTGCGGGAGCTCTTCCAGGTAGCGGCCGTCGTGGGAGTCTCGCCGGAGGCCTTGTTCAGTGCAGTGATCAAGCGGATCCAAGCCCACTGACCCCCGACGGCGCCGTGGCGCTCACGCCGCGAACCGTTCCGCGGTGCGCTTGTACGCCCGCAAACCGGCCTCGATCGCGCCCCGCCCAGACAGGTCCGCCGGATATGCGCACACCTCGATCGGGCGCCCGGTCGTACGATGCCGCGTCCACACCCGCGGCGGCTCGCAACGATGCTCGGCGCGCCACACTTTCGCGACCGCCTTACCCGCCGGGCTGCCGTAGGAGTGGATGAACTCCGCGTCGTAGCCGGCGTCTTCGAGGACGTCACCGATGAGGATCAGCTCGTGGTGGCGCAGCTGGCGGTCGGTGGTGGCGCCGTTGCGGACGACGCATTCGATCGGTGCAGCGAGTTTGCGGGCCGCGGCAACGGCCTTGCGGGCGACGGGGATTACGGCGGCCTGGATGGCAGCGAATGCGATTTTGCGCATGGTGAAACCTCGATCAGGGGGGAGTGGTGAAACAGGGTTCGAGCGGTCAACACCGTGACCGGGCAGGCCGGGCGCGATGCAAACAACTCGGACGTTGGCGTTAATCAGCGGCTGGCATCGTCATCCCATCCGACCGGCCGTTTGTCTTCCGGCAGCGCCTCCACGGCTCGCGTGACGCGCCGTGCCGCAAGACACATCAGCTCCTCGGCGTACTCCACCTGCGCGGCCGAATGCGCGTGCTGACGCGGATCGAGCTGCGCTTGCACGTAGCAGAGGGCGGTGTGCGCCAACTCGTCACGTGCGGTGACGAACTCGCCCATCACCTCGGCGTTGTGGAGGTACACCTCCTCGGCGGGAATGAGAACACGATCGTTGTAGGCCAACGTCAGAGCTTCATCCCCGGGCAGCGGCTCACCGTCGTCCAAACGGGCTTGCGCGTCGGCGAACTCCTGCGCGGTGGGTGTAGGTACGGCCGGGTCGGATCGGTCGCGATTGAGCCAGTCGGCGAAGGTCATCGGTTCTCTCCTGCGGTCTGGTGGGCGACGATGGCGTACTCGGCGGCATCGCGGGCGTCGTCCCCGTCAAGGCCGATCCCCTCGCCAATCGTGTTGCCGATGTAGTCGGTGACGCGCCAGGGCAATTCGATGTAGCTGTTCGAGTAGTCGATGGTGGCGTGGTAGCCGTCGCGGTGAAGGTGCGAGGTGTCGGCGTCGACGACGCTCCACCCAGCCGGGTAGCGGTGACCGTGTGCGGCGAATTCGTTCGCCCACACCCATAGATTCGCGTGGCTGACCTTATTGCGGTGGCGGATCATCTCGGCAGCCATGTAGGAGGCGACCGCGGTATTGAATCCGGCGTCCGCGAACGCCTTCTGCCGGGCCGTGTAGTCGACCCGCTGGGCATCGGTGAAAGAGGCGATGAAGTCGTCGGTGGTGGTGTTGCAGCCGTACGCGAGGTAGGCGAGATGGGCGGCGATCGTGGGGTGGTAAGGCTCGGTCATGCGAATCTCCGTGGGTGAGGACGTGCCGGCGATCAGGGCTCTACGGCGAGCAGTGCGTCGTCCTCGTCGTCGAGGCCGTCGATGTAGTCGGAGGTGTCGTGGGAGCGGTGCGGCGAGTCGTCCTTGTCCGGGTCGCCGCCGTTCAGCAGGATCGTGCGCCGGGACGCGCACCCGGGGCAGCCGTGATCGGACTCGGGGTCGAAGGTGTCGCCGTCGTACCAGCCGACAGTCCACAGCTGGGTCTCGGTGCGCTTGTACACGTAGCTCATGCGGTTCTCCTTGTGCGATATGGGTTCTAGCGGTCAGCACCGGGCCCACCGGAGTGGGTGCGATGCAAACGGCTAGACGGTGACCGTGACGTCTTTCCATGGACCGTTGCGGGTCGCGGCGCGGGCGATGTCGCCGTTGTCGTCGAGGCTGAGGAACAGCAGGGTCGGCTGGCCGAGTTCGTTGACGGTGTCCGCTACGGAGCAGTACTCGTATTCGGGGCCTTCGCTGACGGTGTAGTCGTGGCCGTTGTAGTGGATGACCTGGCCGACGTAGTCGGTGGCGGGCTTGATCATCTGAATCCCTATGCCTAGGTTTCGATCTGCTGTTGCGATATAAGGTAGCGCAACCGATACTTGTATCGCAACCCTGTATCGCAACCTCGATTAGCATTGGAGACGTGACCGCAGAGATGGAACGACTGACCACGGCCACCCGGACCTACCGACGACTGGCCGACCGCGCCGAAGAAGCGCGCAAGGAAGTACTCGACGCCGCACTCGGAGCACTCCGTGCCGGCGAGCGACCTACCGATGTGGCCGACGGCTCGCCGTTCACCCCGGCCTATATCCGTCGCATCGCCCGCGAGAACGGAATCGAACCGGCAGCACCGGGCCCAAAACCGAGCCGCGGCGAGTCCGAAGCAGGAGGATCGAAGTCATGAGCAACGATCCGAGCTCTCTCAAGGATTTCGCCGAACGATGGCTCGCCTCGAAGTCACCATCCCGGATGGCACCGAGCCTGAATATGGGTTTCCTTCAAGACATCCCGATATCCGAGATCTACGCGGCCGATCTTGAGGTGTGGTTCGAGATGCTTGAGGAAGAGCTTGCCCAGCGGAAGAGGCCGCGGCGTGAACGATGAGGACGTGGACCGCTGGCTTCGTGAACGGCATGACAAGCTCTTGCACGATCTCGGCGAGATCCTGGATCTCGACGCCGGCCTCGCGGAGATCCTGAACAAACACAAAACGACATGACGCGGAGACGTGGCCGTGCCAAACCGCACGCACTGTCGCCGCGATCTGGTCCGGTCACCCCGACTACCGCCCCGCGTGGGTCATCGAGACGGAAGGAATGAACCCGTGAGCGACAAGTCCATGTCCCTGGAGATCCGCACCAACGACGAAGCCGCATTCGAACACTTGTTGGGCGTGCTGAAGACGGTGCACTCAGCCGCACTCGGTGGCGGCTGCATGTCGTGGCTGATCGTCGATGGTCAACCGGCCGAGGAATAGCGCGGAGGATCAAACCCATGAACGACGCCACCAAGAGCTTCCACATCGGGGACATTCTGAGCGTTCTTTCCGGCCGTCTTGTCTCACCGCGCCACATGGATGGGCTCTATGATCTGCTCGGGTGGATGACCGGCGACAAGCCGATGACAAACCAGTTGCCCCGGTTCGCCGACGAGTGCGCAGATTCGCTCCGCCGGCAGTTCCCCGATCTCGCCGCGTTGGACGTGCCAGCAGGGCTGAATTCCGAGGCAGCCGTGCTGTTCTGGCTTGGAGAGCAAGAGCCAAAGTACGGGGTGCGGCGAAACGTCGAGCCACTCCCGCCGAGCGATCACACCTCGATCGATCCCATCGCCGAAGTAAAGATGAAACGACCGGGTATCAAGATCGTGGAACCCTGACTGTCCGAGCTAAAAACCGGCTCGAGTTCCGCGTCATAGTCGTGTACCTTGGCGCCTGTCACAAAACACAGAGCGCGGCCCGCAATCCGCATCGCTCGGCGTAGGCCGGTCCGGAATCCCCTTCCCGGACCGGCCTACGCTGTTTCGTCCAACGGCGGTGCTCAACGTCCAGCGGGACACGTTGCTGGACAACACGAGTCGTAACATTCGCCTCGGAATGCTCCCGTTGGCACAGCCGAGCAATCCTTCACCCAGATGGGTGCTGGCTCCAGCCGGCACCCATCGCTCGCGTCGGCCCTCGCGGGCGCAGCATCCGTGATCAAGATCGGTAATCGACACCCCCACAAATGGTTTGGCATCCCTCGGCAGCGACCGCTACAGTCGAGCTACTTCCGGTGCGGAAGCCCGCGGTTCCTTCATTGCTGGTATGAAAAAGACACCGCGGGCGCTTATTTCTCGGGAGCACAACTTCAGAGCGTGTGATCGCCCGGTGCGCAGGCGAGGATTGCTTCCTTGTTAATCAATGGGTTGCGGGTTCGAGTCCCGCCAGGAGCCTGCTCCTGTAGCTCAAGCGGTAGAGCAATTGAACGAATCTCCCCGCCGACTCTTCCTCGGGCGATCAGCACCTCGCGTGAGGGCCTGGTGCGACGGGATCGAGGGTTACTTCCCTTCGGAAATGCAGGTTCGAATCCTGTCACGCCCCTGCCGAAAGGTCAGGGCGTGTCGCTCAATTGGCAGAGCAAACACCTTCACCCACCTCTTTCTCAGGCCCTTCACACGCGCTCTGGACGCCGTGCTCCCTTTCTGATGAAGGGTTAGACGTGGCGAAGTTCAACACTGCTACTGCTCGTGCTGTCGCGCACGGGCCCATCCGGACCGATACCACCGCGACCGGCCGTACCCATCAGGGTGCACCCGGCTTCGCGCGTGATGCACAGTCCGAACTCTTCCTTCTCGCGGTCACGAACATGGTGGGCGAGAAGACCTTCTACGAGACCGCCGACCAGCGGGACACGCGATTCGAGGCGCTCGTACGCGAGGTCGCGCTGACCGACCTCGACTGGCTCACCCGTTTCGCGCGCTGGTTGCGGCTGGAAGCGAACATGCGCTCGGCGTCACTGATGCTGGCGGCCGAAGCAGCGAAGGCGAGCGTGGACGCCGGCCAAACCGGTAGCCGCACAATCATCGACGCCGTGCTACAGCGGGCCGACGAACCCGGCGAGATGCTGTCGTACTGGATGAGCCATTACGGCAAGAAGATCCCGAAGCCCGTCAAGCGCGGCGTCGCGGACGCAGCAGCGCGTCTGTACAACGAGAAGTCGTATCTGAAGTGGGACAGTGACGCACGCGGTGTGCGCTTCGCCGATGTCATCCAGCTCGCGCACGTCCAGCCCAAGGGGCCGTGGCAGTCCGCGCTGTTCCGATACGCGATCGAAGACCGTCTCGGCATCGATGGTCTGGAGATCCCCACCGCGCTGTCGACCCTCGCGGCGAACGCAGACCTGCGCAAGCTCAGTGGCAGCGACATCGACCGAATGGCCGCGGACGGCGAGCTTGCGGCAGCGCTCGCCGAGTCGGGCGCGACCTGGGAGCAGTTGTCCTCGTTCGGCGCGTGGAGTGCGAAGCGCTGGGAATCGGTGATCCCGTTCATGGGTCTGATGGCGCTCACGCGCAATCTGCGCAACTTCGACCAGGCCGGCGTCTCGGATGCGGTCGCGACGGCGAAGGTCGCTGTGCGGCTGATGGATCCCGAGGAGGTCGCCAAGTCCCGGCAGTTGCCGATGCGGTTCCTGTCCGCCTACCGAGCAGCACCCTCGCTCCGATGGGCGTACCCGCTGGAGCGGGCACTCGAGGCGTCGGTGTCCAACATCCCGGAGCTCGCCGGCCGCACGCTGATCCTGGTCGACACCTCCGGCTCGATGGACGCTGGTTTCAGCAAGGACGGCACGCTGATGCGGTGGGACGCGGCAACGATGTTCGGTCTCGCCCTGGCACGCCGCTGCGCACATGCCGACCTCGTCTCCTACTCCGACGCGTTCCGTGGCACCGCGCACGGTCCGCGCGGCTATGGCTACTACGACATCCCCGCATCGCGAGCCTTCCCCGTGGTGGCGGGGGAGTCGTTGCTGAAGTCGTTGGAGCGGTGGAAGTCCGGGGGCTACTTCCTCGGCGGTGGCACCGACACCGGTGGCGCGGCGCGTACCCATTTCAAGGGCCACGATCGGGTCGTCATCTTGACCGATGAGCAGGCTGGCGGCGGAAACGCCGATCCCGGATCGGTGATCCCGAAGTCGGTGCCGCTGTACACCTGGAATCTGGCCGGCTATCGGATGGGCCACGCGGCCGGAGGACCGAACCGGCACACCTTCGGCGGACTGTCGGATGCGGCGTTCTCGATGATTCCTTTGCTGGAGCGCGGACGCGACGCCGACTGGCCGTTCTGAACCGTGCAGGATGTGAGAGTAGGAGACCACCGGGTGAGCGTCGACGGATTGATCGGGGACATCATGGGCAACCCTTGGCCGGGCGAGCGAGACAAACCGATCGGCCACGACTACGAAGTGCTGCCGGACGGGCGGATCCCGTTGTGGGTCATGCTCATCATCGGCGACGACGCGCACGTGGTCACGCCGTGGGACGACCACGACAACCCCAGGATCGTGTCCGCGAGCGCGATCGGCCGCGACTGCACGATGCCCGCCGGCGAGTGCATAGGCCGCGAGTTCACAGCGACCGGCGACCGGTACGGGCTTCACGATTTCCGCCTGGTGCACGATCCACGCCTGTAGACGCGAGAAAGGCCGGGGGAGCGGGGTTTCCGCCCTCCCGGCTTTCGCTTACTTCTGGCCGTCTCGATCGAGAATGACCAGAGCTACGTGGAACCGCATGAGCGCTTGGTCGACAAGCTCGCCGTGGATGGGATCGTGGCTGGTGTGCCACATCCGCGCCATGTACAGGGCGTCGAGCCAGTCGAGGATCAGGTAGACGAGCAACGTGTTGGTGTAGTCGTCGCCTGGCATGTCAGCGAGCACTTTTCGTGCCCGCTTGACCGACTTTTCCGCGTCGACCGGTGCGATATTGCCCCATGTTTCGGGGATCTCGATCATGATCGGCGGGATGAGTAGTAGTGCCTTCCGTAGTGCCGTGTAGGCATTGAGGACTTGGCGGTTCCGATCGTCAGGTTCGGCCATTGGCCACTCTCCTTGGTTCCTGTGGAGAATCGATGTCGGCGAGCGCGGGCTGCGTACGCGTCCGCAGCCCGCGCGCCTGGCACATCGGGAGAGTTTGTGGCTGGTGGTGGGGCGAGGGATCACCTCGCCCCACCGAACTCTGTTAGCTCTTACCCTTTCCGGCGTTGATGGCGTTCACTGTTGCGGCGAACCGCGTGAATGCCGCGTCGGCGAGGTCCCCGAAGATGGGGTCCTTGATGCGGCGGGCTGTCCTGCACATGTACAGGGCGTCCAGCCAGTCCAAGGTGAGCTGTTCGACCAGTCCGAGTATCCATGGGTCCGCAGGCATGTCCCGGATGATGCGTCGGGCGTACTTGACGGAGGATTCGGTGTCGATCTTCTCGAGTTTCGTCCCTGGGTCGGGGATCTCGATCCCGGCGGGGATCTTCTCGAGGAGCATCTTCCTCAGCACCATGTAGGTGGAGAGGAGTCGACGTTCCCGGTCGGAGTTGTCAGCCATGAGGCTCTCCTAATCACTGTTGTGTAGTTATCGATGTGCTTGTCAGTGGGTTCTGACTCCCTCTGACATATATCACTATACAGCACTCATGCATCATTACGCAACACCATGGTCGCTGAAACCCGAGAAATCCCAACACGATCCGACCAGCCGGCCACATCGATCAACTTGACTTTGATTCAACCGCTGGCACGCTGATCAGGTGAGCACGCCCCCGCACGAGACCACATTCGCCGAGGCCGCCGAGGCAGTAGCGCGATGCCGAGGCATCACGACGGCCGCCTACGACCGACTCGACGCGCTCGGTGACCTCGCCGCGAATTCGGCAGGGCTCGCAGCGATTTCGGCACACAGAGTCGCGATAGGCAGAATTCGCGTCGCGAACCAGCTACTCACCGAGGCTGAGACCGCACTACGTCAAGCCCTCAACCCGGAGCCTGAACCGTGGCCGCACATCGCCCCAGAGGGGCCCCGCGAATGAACGACTCACGCCGAACCGACGTGGCTCGCATCCTCGTCTGGGTGACGCTGCCGATGGTCGCGGTCGCCGCGCTCACTGTCGCCCACCATCCCCGATCGACCGTCATCGTCGTGGCTCCGGGGATGGTGCTGCTCGTATCGGTGGCGGCATATGCGGTCCGCCGCCGCATGCGAGCTATCTGGCGACCGCTCGAAGCCTCCCTCGACCAGGCTGGCAGCTAACGCCGGCGCGGCCGGCGCTCGGCCATCTTCGCATCGACTGTCGACCGCTTCCACCGCCGCACACCATGCGCGTCGTCATCCGGGTCTCCGAATCGGCCGCGGCTGATATCCGCGCGAACCGTGCCAGGGGCAAGCCCGGTGTACTCGGAAATCTGTGCGGGCGTGAGTAACTCGTCAGGGTCGCCCACGGTGGTGGTGTCGCGGCCGAAGTTCTCGCGGTATGCCTGCTCGACGGCATCCGCGTCGAACTCCAGCCAGCGACCACGCTTCTGAGGCAGCGGAGCCGGCCACGCGTCCGATGTCATCCACCGCCGCACCGTGACCAGACTGCGCCCGTACTTCTCGGCGATCTCGGCGGCGATGAGCGCCTTCGGCTGCGCTACCATGGTCGCGACTCCTTCACTGTGGGTCGATGTGCTGGCCGGCGGGGTTTCTGACCTAGAGGGTTCGCCCTTGCCCCGCCTGCCGCGCCAGCATTCGAATATCATTATGCAACACTTGGCGCATCGTATGGCAACGAGTGTGCGGTCTTGGTAACCACACGAAGGTGCGAGACCGAGCGCGCCTCTGCTCCGCGGACCGAACGAACCGCCCCGATTGAACGGAACGGGTGATAGTCGCCGCCCGCGAGCACGATGATGGCCCGCATGGGAAAAAATGAAGGCGTAGACGTTTCGAGGATCCTTGAGGAACTCGGCGAGATGCCCGATTACATCAAGGAGCGTGTCTTCCCGCTCATCCGCGAGCACTACCGGGAACATCCTGAGCGACTCGCGAAGCTGGTGAGGCGGACCCCAAAGCCGATCAGTTGATCGTAGGCCTCTTCCTCGGCCAAACCGCCAGCGGCAAAGTCCAATCCGGCGGCGAGGGCTGAGCGTCTCACCACACTCGCCGCCATTCGAGCATGACCGTGGCCACGAAACCGGCAGGTGCGGTGCAAACTGCGGCTGACGCACCCAACCTTGTTCGCTCCACGCCTGTGTCCAGCTTCTCCCCGCCCGTAACGATCTGGACACGCGACCAGGCGTGATCTCGCGTGCTCCCAATCGTGATGCCATGAAACGGGCAGTGCCTGAACGTTTTTCATTCAGCGCTTCGGTGAATGTGATGGCAGACTCCATGGGCGGCAGCCTGTGACGGGTGCCGCAATCGCCTGTTGCGTTCTCCACTTCCCATGCCACCCTCAGGAAAGTTTGCTGAAAGTTGTCTGAGTGTGGAGGGGAATCCCGTAGTGATGATTCGACCGACCATCACGGCCGGTGTCGGCCTGCTGTCCACAGCATTGCTGGCCGGGGTATGGGCGGCCGGTTCGGCCGGTGCCGACGCGATAGCCGACAAGTATCGACAGACCGTCACCGATGACGGCTGGACCCTGGCGGTCACCAAGACCAGCGAGAACCTGGACCGCTGGCCCAACCTGGCCGGCTCTCCGGTCAGCCGGGAAGGCTTCGTCAGCCTCAAGGCGATCGCCGAAGTGACCGGCCACGGTTCCCAGCCGATCAGTGCCGGCACCCTCACCCTCGGCTACCAGATCGGGTGCGCCGTGGACGTATCCAACGGCCTCACCCTGGGCCTGGGGCTCTCGATCGGCCCGAACGCCAGTGTCACGATCTCCCAGTTCCCCGGTGTGAACATCGGCGGGCAGGCATCGGTGAACCCGAACATCTCCACGACGCTGCAGCCCGGCCGCATCACCACCATCGCCTTCGGGTCCAAACCCCTGGCCGGGCCGCGGGCTTCGATCACCGCCGAGCAGGTCGAGATCAAAGTCGACGCCTGTGCCGGGCCCGTGACCATCCGCTCCTTCGCGACCGCCGCGGTCTCCACCCCGGGCGCCGACAACAACATCTCCGTGTACGGCGATCCCATCTGGCTGTGAAATCCCGAGTTCCCCAACAGCTTTACCGAGCGACGTCGTGCGCTGGACCAGGAAGGTAGACCACCGATGAACGACTCCACTCCCGCTGTCGAGACCGCCGCTGCGGCACATCCCGGCGACCCCGCGCCGGAACCGTTGAACCCGACCGCTGTCGCACTTGGTGGCCTCGTACTGGGGCTGCTATTGCTGATCGTGGCGTTCGCGAACCTGAACCGGATGCCCGGCTGGGCCGACGACTACGGCGCCATCCTGGTCTATCTGGCCTTCTTCCTCTATATGTCCGTCGCCGGGCGGCTGACCTGGTGGGGCATCGACACCCTGCGTGAGCAGGCCGAGACCCGGCGAGGGCGCCGATGAGAGGGCGCCTCGCGCGGCAGACCGCGCTCGTCCTGGCCGCGGCTGCCACCGGTCTGGGTATCGGTGGCTTTGTCCTTGCTGGTTCCCCGGCAGCGACCGCGCAGGGGTATGTGCCATGCGAGCAGTGGCAGGCCATGCACCCTGGCTGGCCGTGCATCGACGTCCCCACCCCACCGCCAGGCGGGCCGCCGACTGTATCCACCCCACCGCCACTGCCCTCGCAACCCCCGGGAGTACCGTCTCAGCCCGGCAGTGGTGGCGGTATCGGCGCAGGCGCGCTCACCCCGCCACCCATTCCGCCTGGCAATGGGACACCGATCGTGCCGGCCCCCGGTGCCGAGACCCCGATCCTGCCCGGCAATGAACCACCACAAGCACCCCGACAGCAGCAGCCCACGGGCTCGATTCCCGCCGCACCGCCGGGACCGCCCGCACAGACGGCACCACCGCCTTCGGGTGACCCGATACCACCGGTCACCACTGTTTTCGCGCCCCCGCCCGATGCCGGATCGGTCGCCCCCACCCAGGCACCAACGGTCGAGCGCGACACCCGGCGCGAAGCTGCGGCACTGCCCAATTTCACCTCTGATCCGCGGATATTGCTGCTGCTGGTCGCCGGTACCGCGGGCTTCCTCGCCGGTATGCGCCGGCCAGCCGCCCCGACCACGGTTGCGCGTGCATCCTCCCCGATGTTGGCCCCAACCGCGATGGTCGCGCCGACACAGCCTGATCAACCGCACAACAACGACGCGCACGATCCCACACCACCACCACAGAACAACGATGCACACCAGAACTACCCGCCCCCTCCGCCCCCGCAGAGCAGCAGTCCTGGTCCGTCGTCGGGGAACTCGGCCCGTCCCGGGGACGACTCGCCCCCCGCGTCCGGCACACCGCAACCCTCGACCGGTCAACCGGGCACCGCAGGTTCAGGAAACAGCGGGCAGACAGGCCTCGTCGGCGGTGGTGGTGAGGGCCAGGCACCCTCGGCGCCCGAACCCACCGAGCCGGCCTCACCGAGCCCGATGCCCAAGATCTCGCTCGCGTTCGCGTTCATTGCGGCGATCGCAGCTGCTCTGGCCGCACCGGAAGTTGCGATAGCGCTGGGGATACTCGCAGCCGCAGGGCTGCTGCTGTGGATGCAGATGCATCCCGAGGAAGCTGCCGACATGGTCCGAAAGATGCTCGGCCCGATCCTCAACGGCATCGACAATCTCGGCGAGTGGCTAAGCGAACAGATCAGCAAGTGGTTCAGTAAGAACCACCCGCCGCAAGGTCCTGGTGGGACCGATCGGCCGCAGAAGGTCCCGAGGCCCGGGTCGGGTAAAGACCGCGCCAATGACCCTCCGAGTTGGGCGAAGGGTAACCCGCCTTATGTGGGAGAAAGCGGAAAGGACTATGCGCGCAGAATGATGGACGAGCATTACGGACCCGGAAACTGGGATCCGAAGGATACCGGTCCAGGCAGCGAATATAATAAGATCAAGAAATACGGGGACAGGGCATGGCAGGATCCGAACCCGCCCAAGAAGAAGTAGACACTAGGGGAGTCGATGGAAGAGGTATATTTGCTGCAGCATTACTATGAGCTGGCGGACGGTACCGAAAAACTCCGAACTATCGGCGCGTATTCGTCCGAAGCCAACGCTCAACGTGCGATGGATCGCCTGGTCGAGTTGCCGGGGTTCCGGGATCGCCCCAAAGACTTTCATATACTGAAGCACCCTCTGGACAAGGATTACTGGACCGAAGGCTACTTCACGGCATGAGCACAGCTCGAGACTCGAGGAGGACCGCATGTCGTCCGTATTTCTCGTAAACCATGAGTATGAACTGAATGAGGGCGAGGACGAAATAAAGAGGATCGGGATATACTCGTCCGAGGCGGAGGCGAAGAATGCGATCGAGAGACTTCGCCAGCAGCCGGGATTTCGCGATCGACAGGATTGCTTTGTCATTCATCGTTACGATATCGACAAAGATTACTGGACCGAAGGTTACGACAACTCCGGTGAGACGGCGTGAGGGATAGGGCGAACACATCGTTCTCGGAGGTAGCGACATCGCTGGGCCCGATCGCCCGGCACCCGCGCGCCGGCTCGAGATCGTTCGCGAACCTTCGTACCCTCACCGGTATGGGTGACAGTATCCGACCGTGCACGTACCCGAACTGCGGTGGCCGCGACAGCGATCCCGCACTCACCGGCCTCGGCATGTGCGAGCACTGCCAAGCCCAGTTCGCGCGCTTGCTCGGTCGGCTCGTCGTCGACTGGGTCAACCTCGCCACCAACCTCCCCACGCCAGCACAGCGCGCTCGGGAGCGCCGCAGCAGTCAGCAGGTGTACGGGCATCCCGCCGAGTGGGCCTCCGACACCGCGGCCGAGATCGCGACCGTGCTGAACGAAACCCATGACGCGCTCGCCGATTACCTGATCCAGTCGCCGGCACCGCATCCGGGAACTGGTGAGCTCGTTCGTGTCCGAGCAGCATGGAACTTCCTCGAATGCCGAATCCCTGACCTCGCCATGTATCCCGGTGGCGAAGACGCGGCAATCGAGATGATCGACCTGCACGGCAAGATTCGATCCCGGCTCGGACTCAACCGCGCACGCCAAATCCTGCCCACCCCATGTCCATCCTGCGAGCTGCGCACCCTGTTCAGATCCGTCGACGCGCACACCGACAGCATCGAATGCGGCGCGTGCGGTCACGTCATCCGCGAAGACCACTACCCGTTCTACACACGCCTGGTGCTCGACACGATCCTGTCCAGCGAACCAGCAGCATGACATAGAGCGGACGACCTGGTACTTTCACAGCTGACCAGTACATTCGTCATGCCCAACCCCCGAAACCCGTTCCGCGGTGAGGGGGTTTCGTCGTCTCTGGAGGTGGATTGAGCATCACCTACGAGACCGACGGACTCGAAACCCAACTCACCGCTGTCGAAGCGTCCGCGATCTTCGCCGTCACCGCCGCGACCATCCGCAAGTGGGCATCCCTGGGCAAACTCAACTCCGTCGGGATCGACCGCCAAGGACGCAAGCTCTACCGGCTCCTGGACATCGCCCGCTGCGAAAAGCAAACTCGGCACGCCGCCGGCCGCGACTGATGACCGCTCGCACCCGTTCGAGCCACCGATGGAGCCGCAGTCGCGCAAGCGATGACCGAATCCCACTGACGGCGTCATCGGCTCTGGGTACGTCGAAAGCACTGAAGCCATTCCGGCGATCTTCGGCGGCTGCACCTACTACTGGCCCCACGGCTACTGGACGCCAGCGCCGGGCGGCTCGCGGCTCTTCGATCAGCTGAAACTCATCAATTGCGAGGAGTCCTGATGGACCTGAACTGGCTGCTGCCACTGTGGATTCACCACCCTATCGCTCATATCCCGTGGGTGTTTTGGGCGCCGTTGAAGGTGTGGCGCTGGTGAGCGTCCTCTTCGTCGGCGTCGATGGCTCGGAGTGGCTGCTCAGTGCGGACGTCGCCGACGAGGGTGTGCTCTTCGATGCGTAAAAGCGTGGCTGGCGCGCTGATCCGCCTGGCGCACCGCATCTACCGGCCGAACGTAACCGAGGTGAGCCTGTGTGATCTGTTCGAGGGAATCGAGCTCGACGACTTCCAGGGCGCCAGGGAGCGATTCCTGAAGGAATCAGGATATCGGCCTGTCGCGCCATACACCTACCGTGAACAGTTCGGGCACCCGCAAAATGCTCGATAAGTGCAGGTCGCATCTCCATGACTGCCTGGAATCCGCGTGGGGATCCCTGATGTACCGCCTCGCGCGCCGACTACGCCTGACGCGCTACTGAATCGACCTTTCATGGCGGGCACCGCCATTCAAGTTTGACGCCCCCGTCTTTCATCCTCGCCCGGAGGTTCCACCATGTCCGCTCTGCTGCCCATCGTCGCTACTGCCGTGTGGGATGTCGTGTCCGCGAACAACTTCGCCCTTGTGCACGCGGTCGTCAACCTGATCGCCAGCGGGTCTGCGTAGGCCGACACTTTGAACGCGCTGCGAGCGAAAACGGCTCCAGCAGAAAGCGAACCAGTGACAGCTGACCCGGATCGGCGAGAAAGCGCACGGTCGATGTCGGACTGGCGCGAATTGCTGCGGCTACACGAGTCCCATCCATCATCCGCCCAGATGCGCTACGGCATCGGCTACCTCATCCAACTGGTGGGTGAGGGTTTCGAAAAACTACAGGAGCTGATCATGACCTCTGCACAGTCCACTGACGCCGCCCTCCAGGCCGTCACCGCCGACATCGTCTCGTTCGAGACCGCTGCTCAGGCGACCCTCACCACCATTCAGGCGGACCTGGCTACCGCTGTCGCTGACATCAATCAGGTTGTCGCCGGCGGTGGTGCGGTCCAGGCCTCCACTCTGACCGCGTTGCAGAATGCCGCAACCGCTCTGGGCACTCTCGGCACCGGTCTGTCGACTGCGGTGACGACTCTCGACCAGGCTGTTAATCCGCCCGCGCCGACTCCGCCCAGCGGCAGCTGATATCGGTGTCGAGCCGGCCGCGCCAGAGATCGGTGCGGCCGGTCTCGTAGCCCCCAACTTCGAGTTCCAGCCGACCGAGGAGATCTGAAATGCATCATCTGTGCCCATCGTGTAACCGGCGCGTCGCTTACGGCATGCGTTGCTGCGGCAACCCCATCGCCAACATGGTCGTGATGGAAGGCATCCTCTCCAGCGACATGGGCGAGGTCGTGGCCGGCGAAATGCTGGGCTCGGACATCGGATTCGGTGAAGCCCTCATCGCCGAAGCGATCTTCGACGACGGCGGGTGGTGACCCAATGGGAGCGAGCCCTCAGGCTACCGCGTCAGCGTCATCAAACGGGATCGGCTTCACCGGCACCCTGTTCATGCTTCTGCTGGCATTCAAACTGCTGCACGTGATCTCGTGGTCCTGGTGGTGGATCACCGCACCGCTGTGGGGCTCCGCCGCTTTGGTGACGGTGCTGCTCGGGTTGGCGTTCGCCGCTGTGATCGTGAAGTGCTGGTCTGAGTGAGATTTACGGCAGCCGATGACCACGACTCACGATCGCGTCGATCTGATCCGCACGGCCGTATACGTGGCAAACATGCAGGTCGTACCGATTTTGTCGGTATGTTTTGTGACAGGAGAGGTTTCACGTTGAATGCCTGGACCACCCTGCTACTCATCCAATGGCTGATGCACCTCGTCCCGCCCGCAGGTGCCCTGTGACCTATTCATGGGAAGTCGCCTACGACAACCACTCCCAGAATGTGAACACGTGGGACTCGGGCAGCGATGAGGTCGAAGCCGACACCATGCAGCTTCGTGACGGCACACTGAAGTTCCTCAACGACGACACCGAGGCTCCCGTCGCGGTGTACGCGCCCGGCTACTGGCAGAAGGCGCACCGAACCAGCAAACCCTGACTCCTCACCCTCGTGTGTGTCTCCCTGTCACAGGAGGCCGGTTGTAGACCGCACCGGGTGAGGACAGATCCCGCTCGCCGCTTCTCCTCGGTCGCGGCGAGCGGGGTCACCCCCACGAGTCCAGTGCCCCCACGATTCGGCGCCTGGCGCTGAACACAAAGGGAGGCAACTCTATTGGGCAATGTCCAAGGCAGCTCGACACCCGCACACCAACAGAAGCATTCGGCCGAGAAGATCGAGCGCGCCGAGAAGATCGCGACCGCCCTGCGGATGCGGGTAGCCGGCAAAACGCCCGACGAGATCGCCCTCCACCTCGGAGTTCACAAGTCCACCGCGTACCGGCTGATCAAAGACGGCATCCGGCGCACCATCGGCGAGCCCGCCGAAGAGCTCGTCGCCCTGCACATGCTGCGCCTGGAGAAGATGCTGGCCGGAGTATGGCCTGAGGCCACCAGCGGAGACGTGAAGTCCATCAACGCGGCGCTCGCGATCATGGCCAGGGAAGCGAGACTACAAGGTCTCGATCTGTACGCGGCACAGAAGGCACTCCAGGAAGGCCGCGAGCTCGCCGCAGTCGATAAGTGGCTCGAGCACATGGTCGGCAAAGCCATCACGGACGCGAAGTGACCGACTGGCAACCCTTGGTCGGCAAACAAGCCCTGGCCGTGCACCATTCGACCGCGCGCATCAACTTCTACGACGGCTCGGTGCGGTCCTCGAAAACCGGTACCTCGCTTGTGGACTGGATTCGGTACTGCCGGCGTGCCCCTGCGGGCCCGTTGCTGATGACCGGCCGCACCGAACGCACCGTCCTGAACAACCTCGTAGAACCGTTGATGGAGATGCTCGGCACCGGCCGCGTCTCGATCAACCAAGGCAATGGCACCGTCACCATCTGCGGCCGCAAGGTACTGATCGTCGGAGCCAACAACGAAGCCGCGCGCACGAAAATCCAAGGCTTGACCCTCGCCGGCTCCTACAGCGACGAAGTCCCCACCATGCCCGAGTCGTACTGGAACATGCTGGTGTCCCGGCATTCGGTTCCGGGTGCGCAGATGTTCGCCACCGGAAACCCTGAGGGACCACGACACTGGGCGAAACGGCTCTGGCTGGACCGGGCGAAACTCTGGATCGATCACGACGGCCAGATCCACGACCGCACCACCGATTTCGAGCGCCTCGAGGACGGTGACCCTGACCGCCCGCTGAACCTGCACCGGTTCAGCTTCACCCTCGACGACAACCCGGCCTTGGATCCGCAGGTCGTCTCGGACCTCAAGAACTCCTACACGGGGGTCTGGTACCAGAGATTCATCCGCGGCCAGTGGGTCGGCGCCGAAGGCGCGGTCTACGACTGCTGGGATCCAGCCAAACACGTGATCCCCTGGTCCTCACTGCCGAAGATGACCAAGATCCTGGGGACCGGTGTCGACTACGGCACGACCAACCCGACCGTGGGGATCATGCTCGGCATCGGTGTCGACCGCCGGCTGTACCTGATCGACGAATGGCGATATGCACCGAGAACGGACGCTGAGCGCCGGAGCGACCCGAAGCTGTCGTTGGGGTTTCGTGAATGGCTGGCCCAGGACCACCTGCCCTACCGCAACGCCCGAGAACACGGCAACGTAGTGGTGGATCCCGCGGCAGCGTCGTTCCGGGTCCAGCTCCGCGACGACGGCCAGGAAACCGACCCTGCGGAGAACGACGTCGTCTACGGCATCCGCACCGTGCACAGTTTGCTGGCGACCGGGAACTTGCTCGTCTCGGATCGTTGCCGCGGCTTCATCGGCGAGGCGCCCGAATATCGATGGGACCCGAAAGCCACCGAACAAGGCCAAGACGCCCCGATCAAGATCGACGACCACAGCGCCGATGCGGTCCGCTACATCGTGACCACCACCGAACGGATCTGGCGCCAATACGTCAACCTCACCAATCTGGCGCAAGCCGCGTGAAACCCCCAGGGCGGCACTGGGTTATCAACCGCCGCACCACAACTCAATAGCGCCGATCCGGGATGCGCACCCGCGATCGGGCAATAACAGGTTGCCGGCAACCCGTGGCGGCTCGTAGCGTTTCGCTACCGGAGTGTAGGGAAGTGGTCATCCCGCCTGCCTTGGGTGCAGGAAAACGGAGGTTCGACTCCTCCCATTCCGACGCGATGCCCGCTAGCACAACTGGTAGTTGCATCGGCCTCTGATGCCGAGGGTTCCAGGTTCGAATCCTGGGCGGGCAGCTCTGGCATGGGGTAACCAGGCAGCCCGGAGTCCTTTGAAGTCTCAAGTTCAGGTTCGAATCCTGATGCCAGAGCCAGGAGAACGTTGACCGCTATCGATCTCGTCGAGTACACCGACGGCATCCATGTACGCCTCACGCCCCGCGAGAACGCGCCGCCGGCGCCGTTTCTGCCGGGTGATCTGTTGCGCTGCTCGCATGCCGCACCGTTGATCGTGGACCGCCATCAGTACGGCTACCGGCTGGCGATGACACAGATCGGGGGAGTGGACCTCGTGCGGGGTGTCGCAGCACATGAGGCGCCGAAATGCGGCTGCTGGATGTTGGTCTTCTCGGGGAAGGTCGAGCCGCTATATCAGCGGATGAAGGTGACGAAGCTGGAGGCCAAATGATCGAGCTGCCCGAAGGCTCTGTGGTCGTCAACCGTATCGAGATCGTCGAATATCTGGATGCGAACGGTGATCGCGGAGTGGAGTACCGGTTCAATCGCACTTCGGACGCCGATGACTCCCGGATGGCGTTGAAGGATCTGGTGTGGCTGCTGGAGGAGACCAAGATGGACGCCTTCGAGGTAGCTCGGTGAAACGCCTGCGCTACAAGCTTGCCCGAGTCCTGTTGAGGCTGGCGTTCAAAGTCGACGGCAGCGCGTGGCCGGCGTCGCCGACCGCGGCGCAGCCATCTGTCTGGGTGAAACGGGTTCCCGTCCACACGGGCGCGACGCGGGGTAGAGCAGCCCGGTAGCTCGCCGGAGGTCGCATGTTCGAATCGTGCCCCCGCGACCAATTATGTTCCAGCACAACTTCATAGGAGCCACGATGGCCGCACCACTGCGAAGCAAGGGGGGCAACCCCACCAAGGCCGCGCGTGACAAGCACGGCATGAGCGATGGCGCGTTTCCCGTGTGGGACCAGCAGTCTGCCGATTCCGCGATCAATCTGCGCCACAACTCCCCGGACCATTCCGCGGCCTCGGTGCTGCGGCATGTCGCCCAGAAGGCGGCGAACGTGCCGGGAGTGGCAGACAAGCTGAAGGCAGCGCGCGCCGAGGACCGCAAGAACAAGAGCAAGTGAACGGCCACTGGCATCTCCATCCCGGAGTCCGCACCGGCGACCAGCTCTCTCTCAGTGAACGATCCGCCGACCGTGCGGTTCGAGGCATGGGCAGCTGGGTATACCTCGGCATCCAAACGCTGTTCGTCGCCGCCTGGATGCTCCTGAATGTCGTTGGCATCTGCGAGCATTGGGATCCCTACCCGTTCATTCTGCTGAACTTGGTGTTCTCGATCCAAGCCGCCTACGCGGCCCCGCTGATCCTGCTTGGGCAGCGGCGATCCGACGCCCACAACGCCGAGGTCGCGACCCACACCCTCGACAACACGAACCGCCTCGAGGAGTTGCTCGCCGCCAACACCGAACTCACCCGCGAGATCCATGCACTGACCCAGCAGGTTCACGACCTGTTGGCCACGCAGGCCGCGCCGCAAGGTCGTGGATGACTCCCGCGGAATGGTCGTGGGTGTGCGCGGCGGTATCCGTCCTGGGCTGCTGGATCGGCGGCCGCAACCCCCGATGGGGTTGGACATACGGAATCCTCGCCCAAATCGTGTGGGTGGCATACGGATTAGTGACGAACCAGCCCGGCTTGATCGCTCTCTCTGTCGTGTTCGCCGCCCTGTACGGCTGGAACCTGCATCGCTGGGACGGCACCGACTTCCAGGCAGTCCGCAAACACAGCATCCGCCGATAGGAGACTCGCGGTGAAAAAGTATCGCCTCGGCCTGCACGAACCGCGCCCGGACATGGTGGCGCTCAAGCTCAAAGACTACTTCGACCACACGCTTGTCCTGCCGAAGATCCCCGACCCGGACAACTTCGGCCACACCGCCGAGGTCACGCAGTGGGGGATGCTCGGCAACGGACCCGACGGCAACGACGCGGACGTCCCGGTCGGTGACTGCGCCTTCGCTGGGCCCGAGCACATCATCATGGGCTGGCTCGCCGCCGCGAACAAGCCGGCGGTGCCGTTCGATTACGCCTCCACGATCGCGATGTATTCCGAGGTCACCGGCTACGACCCGAGTCAATACGACCCTGCGACGGGTGAGAATCCGACTGATCAGGGCGGCGACATGACCTCGATTGCTGAGTTCTGGCAGGCCACCGGGTTCACGGCCGCAGACGGATCGACGCACAAGATCGGCGCCTACCTGGCGTTGGAACCCGGCAACATCGACCAGTTGACCGCCGCTCTCTACGTCTTCGAGGCAGTCGGGATGGGATTCGCGTTGCCGTCGTCTGCTGAAGACCAGTTCGAGAACGGCGAGCCGTGGTCAGTGGTTGCGGACGCCACGATCGAGGGCGGTCATTTCGTGCCGCTGTTGGGCAAGTGGAATGGGTTGTGGCAGGGCATCACCTGGGCGCAGCCTCAGCTGATCGAGACCGACTTCATCAGTACCTACACCCAACTGCCGATCGTCTACTTGTCCCAAGAGTTCATGGACAATGGCGAATCACCCGAGCACTTCGATATGGCCCAGCTGCAAGCCGATCTAGCTGCACTGAATGCCGTTGCCTAGCTTGAGCATCGTCGACCGCCTCAACGGATTGCGTGCCGGAGTTCTCGGTGCCAGCGATGGCATCGTCTCGACCGCGGCCACCGTCATCGGCGTTGCCGCGCACCACGCTGACCGCAGCTTCGTCGCCATCGCCGGACTGTGCGCACTACTGGCGGGGGCTTTGTCGATGGGCGCGGGGGAGTACGTGTCCGTGGCAGGCACCCGTGACGCGGAACGGCAACTGGTCAAAGCAGGGCAGATGCAGCGGTCCGCCATGGCGCGGCCGTGGCCACCGGCGGGTGCCTCGGGTGGCGCGTTCACCGCCGGCGCGAGTATTCCGCTGCTGGCGATGGTGTGCTCGCCGATCCGGGACCGCGTCACCATCACGTTCCTCGCAGTCCTCGCCGCGCTCACGCTCACCGGCGTCATCTCGGCCCACCTGGGAAACACCCCGAAACTTCGCCCGACCCTGCGCGTCCTGTGCGCGGGAGCCCTGGCGATGGCGCTCACCTACCTCGTCGGATACGTGACCGCATAACCAAACACCCTCTCCGAAAGGACATTCCTCATGCTTGCTCTGATCGTTGCTGCCCTCGCTGGTGGTCTGACCGAACTCGGCACCGCGGGTGCTGCGATCATTGCGGCCCTGGCATCTGCGTCGGCCTGATGGCACTGCTGCACGTATTCCGTTGGCTGCGTGCCGAACACGAACACACCCGTCCCTTCGGTAACGACCGCTTCGCACGCGACACTCTGGAGAATCTCGTGAGCATTTTCGACACCATGAAAACCGACATCGAGACCCTCCTGGCGAAGCTGGGTCCGCTCGTCGACAAGCTCGGCCCCGCACTGGCGCAGTTCACTGCCGGGGGTACCGCCGATGACCTCCTGCTCACTCTGGAGGCCCTGCTGCCGCCGGATGTGAAGGACGAGCTGGTGAAGCTGCACACCTTCGTGGAACAGATCGCCCAGTTCGTAGACAACGTCACCCCGGCACAGTCAGCCCCCGCGCCGGAAGGTTCGATGCACGCCGAGGTTGAGGTGGGACCGACCGAATGATCCGGACCGACCGGCTGATCCGGGTCGAAACGGATGGTTTCCTGCTGCCGGACAAGATCGCACGGCAGGGATTGCTGATTCTGCGCGACCGCATCACACAGCCGTTGAACGCGGACCTGTTCAGCAGGTTCGCCCCTCAGTTGCCCGGCAACGTGGTCAACGTATTCAAGGGCAGATCCGCCGAGGACGTCATCCCGGTGACACTCGACACCATCGGGGATGTGAATTTCTCCGTGACTGCGGCTGACCTGAGGCAGCCACTCGCCGACTTCTCGGCAAAGTTCCTTGCGCCGGCATGCATGGTCCTCGCTGAGCAGATCGACACCCACATACTCGCTGCCGGCCCCGGAGCGCAGTTCGTGTGTGCTCCTCAGGTCCTGCACGACGGGATGTTCGGGGAAAACGAGACAATGGACGGTCTGTCGCTGCGTGTGGTGTACCAGTTCGAACTTTCCACACTCGAATTCACCGTCAGCACTGACATTCTCTTCGGCGTGCATCC
Source organism: Nocardia sp. NPDC088792 (assembly GCF_044750615.1). NCBI lineage: Bacteria > Bacillati > Actinomycetota > Actinomycetes > Mycobacteriales > Nocardiaceae > Nocardia > Nocardia sp. NPDC088792. The sequence goes on along the minus strand of NZ_JBIVKC010000003.1, from coordinate 807,533 downwards.
GGCTGTTCCTGAAATGAAAGTGGCCTGACCATGGCGAGCCTGAAGAAGCTGTCCAAACCACGACCACCCGACCAGAACACACCGCCACCTGCGCCAGCGACCGGGCCGAAACCCGACACGTTGGGCCCGAACATCGGCGGCGGTCAAAAGCCCTGCAAATAGCGGTTCTCACAACTTAATAGAGGAGGGAGGGTGCATTGACGAACCCGTTCAATCCGACGCCGATCGCCATGTACTCCTCTCCACCTCCGGAGATCCCGTACGGGCCGTCGAAGAACGGGATGCCCGATTACGGGGACCTGTGGCCGCCGCATCCGTTCGATATCTCCCAGCGTCAAATGGATGTTTGGGATGCGTGGTACAGCTCGAATGTTCCTGCGCTGGAAATGATTTACATCCAGCAGAACAGAGTTCGGCAGGGCGCGTTCACTGGTGGCCTGATCGGGCGCATCCAGCGGTTCTTCTGGGGTAGGCCAAATCTTCAGGACAATCCGCGCCTGCATGTCCCGGTCGCCGCAGACCTCGCACGCACATCGGCAGATTTGCTGTTCGCCGAGCCCATGACAATCACCATCCCTGACGGTGGCGCGAACAACCCCGAGTTGGCTGATGAGCGACTGCAGTTGGTGTTCGGTGGCGATGACACGGTGGCGTTGCTGCTCGAAGCGGCCGAGTTGTGCTCGGCGTTCGGTGGCGTGTATCTGCGCCTGTGGTGGGACTCCTCGATCAGCGACCACGTCATGGTCGACAAGGTCTCCGCTGATGCCGCTATCCCTCAATGGAAGTACGGCAAGCTCTATGCCGTCACCTTCTGGACAGTCGTCAGCGTCAAGGAAGACCGCTACGTCCGGCACCTGGAACGCCACGAACCCGGCCGCATCCTCCACGCATTGTTTGCCGGTGACGAGGAATCACTCGGCGAAGAGATCTCGCTGGAGGATTCCCCAGAGACGGCATGGGCGGCCGGCTTGGTCGATGCCAATGGAGCGATCCCTACGGGCTTGAAGACGCTGACCGCTTGCTATGTGCCGAATGTGCGCCCGAATCGGTTGTGGCGGCGCATGGTTGGACTGTCTCCCCTGGGACGTAGCGATTACGACGGTTTGGAGCCGTTGTTCGATCAACTGGATCTGGCGTACTCGAGCTGGATGCAGGATGTGGAGCAGGGCAAGGCCCGGATCTTCATCGACAAGTCGATGCTCCAGAATCAAGGCCCCGGCAAGGGTGCGACGTTCGACTCCGAACAATCGGTCTACGTCAAGGTCAACGGACCGTTGAGGGCGTCGGTCAACGACAACGGGATGCCGATCACCGCAACTCAATTCGAGATCCGGTGGCAGGAGCACTCCCAGACCTGTGCCGAGCTGCTGAACACGATCCTTCGCGCGGCTGGTTTGAGCACAGGCTCATTCGCGGATTCCTCTCTGACAGTGGGTGTTCCGACCGCCACGGAGATCAACTCCCGAGACAACTTGAGTGAGAGAACCCGAACCAAGAAGATCAACTATTGGAAGGCGTCTCTGGGGCCGCTCGCGCAGACCGCGATGGAGCTCGACGCGAAGGTCTTCGAGACCGGCGTCGTCCTGTCCGAGCCTCCGGTGATCCAATTCCCGACCAGGACGATGCAGGCACCCGCCGAGATGGCGCAGACCCTCGCGGCGCTGCGTGCGGCGCGGGTGATCTCGCTGAAGCAGTCGGTCATCAAGCAGAATCCGAACTGGTCGGATCAGGAAGTCGACGACGAGGTCGCGGCGATCGAGAAGGAATTCGCCGGCCAAGCCGCCCTCGACGATCCCGAGGAACTCCCCGGTCAGGAAGACGACAGTCCCCCCGCCGATGAGGAGCCCTCAGCCGACATCGACGCGGACGCCTCGAACGCCGACATGGACCACAACGAGATCGAGTGAGCATCTCCTGGCGGCGCATCCGCGAACACCCCACACGCCAGCACGCGGCCGACCTCGAACATCAGCTGATCGCCGACGCCGCCGACGCGGTGAAAGCCGCCTCGAAAGACACTGGCGGATGGTGGCAGCTGAACCGGCTACGTCAACGCTCGACACACCTTGTACGCCAGTTCCTGTCCGGTGCCGTCGCCACCGCTCGCACCGCAGTCGCAGCAGCGGCCAGAACCGGCAGGGAACAAGCTGAAACCGATCTGCGGAAACATCACCTCACTGTCGTGCCGACGCATACGGACATCCCGGTGGCAGCGAAAGCCGAACACGAAGTCACTGAGGCGATCAAAGCGACTGCGCCGCACGCTATTCGCTCCGGGGATCGGCTCTACACCGAGGCCTTGGCGGCGATCCTCTCCCAACCGGCACAGTCCGAGGCTCACCGGTTGCGGGTCGCTCAGGCTGTCCTGGATCGGCTTGCCGGCGAGGGGATCACGGGATTCCAGGACAAGGCGGGACGGAACTGGAATCTGGTCAGCTACATGGAGATGGCGACGAAGACGACGGCGATGAACGCCATGCTCGACGCGCACGTGCAAACCCTCTCCGCGCACGGGCAACACCTGGTCGTGATCGACGGAGCTGTCGATTGCTGCCCGGTCTGCGCGCCCTGGCACGGTCGGCGAGTCAGTATCGACGCCCCGGTCGAGGGTGTCCCTACTCTCGCTGACGCGCGCGCCGCCGGAGTGTGGCATCCACACTGCCGCTGCTCAGTCGAGTTCTGGTATCCCGGCGACCCGCTCCCGAACGTCCCGCAACCCGATCCGCAGCTCTACGCCGATCGCCAGCACCTGCGCTACCTCGAGCGTCAGGTGCGTGCGGCCAAACGAGTGAAAGCCGCAGCGCTCGACGACCTTTCACTGCATGCAGCGAACATCCGCATCCGCGCATATCAAGCCAAGATCCGCCGGCACGTATCCAGCTCCGGTCAGCGCCGGATTCGGCGCCGTGAGCAGATCGGTCGCGCGCTGTAACCAGTCTTCCGCCCGCGTGGGCGGTGTGTCAGAAACCCCGGTCCAGGTGGCTGGGGACTTCAATATTCCCCCGTTCCAGGCGTTCGGGGGACAAGCCAAGACCCGGCCAGGAGCCGGCAGAAGGGCAATCCTCATGACCGATCCCGTCGACACCCCCACCGTCACGCCGGACGAACTGCTCGGCTCGCTGCAACCCGCCACTGCGTCTACCCAGACCACTGCGTCCAACCGGACCACCGCCGCGTCGGCATCACCGCCTGCGCTGTCGATCGATGAGACGGCCGAGAAGGTGATCCGCAAGCTTCGCGACGAGGCAGCGGCCAACCGGGTCAAGGCGAACGAGGCTCAGGCGGCCAAGGAAGCCGCGGATGCCGAATGGGCTACGAAGGTGGATGAGGCTGCCCAGGCGGCGGCCAAGCAAGCCACCGACGAGATCGCCCAGAAGTTCGGCAAGATGTTCGGCCTCGTCGACGACAAGACCGAACAGACCCCTGAGCAACTGCTTGCCCAGGCTCAGGCGAAGGCCGCAGAGACCGAAGCACAAGCCGCAGCCAAGATCGCCGACGCCGAACAGCGAGCCGCCGAGAACGAAGCGAAGGCTCGCGCGAAAGACGTCGCGCTCACCGTGCATCAGCACGCCGGCGACGACGTCGATGTCAGAGGGCTATTGGACTCGGTGGAATTCAACGGGCGCATCGCGAAACTCGACCCGACCGCTGCCGACTTCGCGTCGCAGATGGACGCCGAGATCGGTTCGTTCTTGCAGGCCAATCCCCGGTTCCGCAAAACGGCCGGTCTGGCGACCACGATTCCGCGCTCGGGCGGCTCCTTCGACGCGGGCAACGCCGCACCTCCTTCTGCGGGTGAACCGTCGGTGGATCAGCTGCTCAAGCAGGTGCAGGCGCAGCGCGGCCCCGGCAACCGGGCATCGCGCTCTTTCCGAAACGAGTAACCGGCCGACGCCCGATCAGGGGTGCGGCGACACGACAACTGAATAGAGGCCCCAGTGGCGAATACTCTTCTCACACCGTCGCTCATCGCGAAGCAGGCGTTGGCGACGTTGTACAACAACCTGGTTATGCGCCAGCTCGTGTACACCGACATTTCGTCGGAGTGGGCGGCCCAAAAGCCCGGTAACACGATCATGATCCGCAAGCCGGCGGTATTCACCCCGCAGCGGTTCATCTCGAACGAGACCGGCATCGTCGTTCAGAGCGCGGTGGAAGGTTCGGTCCCGGTCACCCTGGACAACCATTGGGATATTTCGTTCGCGATCACCTCGCAGGAGCTGACCACTGAGGTCGTCGACTTCAACAACCAGTTCCTGGCTCCGGCGATGATGGGATTGGCCGAGCAGATCGACCAGTCGATTCTGTCGCTGCGCTCCCAGATCACCCAGACTGTCGGCACCAACGGCTCGCTCACCTGGAACACCCCCGGCGCGCTGATCGACGCCGGCCGCGTACTGAACCTGGCCAAGGTGCCGGTCCCAGGTCGTTCCGTCGTGGTGGGCCCCACCACCGAAGCCAACTGGCTGACCTCGAACCTGCTGACCACCGTCTTGGACAGCGGCAACACCGACGCGCTGCGTGAGGCGTCGCTGGGCAAGCGGCTCTACGCCTTCAGCCCGTACCAGACTCAGAACGTCGGCCAGCCGCCCAGCGACACCGCCGCGGGTTTGCCCACGACAGAGATCAGCGTCGCATTTCACGAGACGGCGTTTGCTTTCGCTTCTGCGCCTTTGGAATTGCCCGCCGGTGCTATCGCGGCCAGTGTCGAGTCCTACGACGGCATTTCGATGCGCGTCGTGTTCGCCTACGACGAAAACGAGAAGACGATGGTCTGTTCGGTGGACACCTTGTTCGGTGTGACCTGCCTCGATCCGACTCGCGCTTGCCTGATCCAGGGCGCGCTCACCACTTCCTAAGGAACCCCGTATGGCTAAGTATCAGAACGTGAACACCGGCCAAGTTGTCGAGGTGGCCGAAGGGTCGGAGTTCGAGCATTGGACCCCCGACAACCAGGGCCACGATCCCGTATTCGCGATCAAGCATCCGAACATGTGGCAGCCCAAGCCCTGGTGGAAGTGGAAGCAGTGGACGCAGGTGCACGACTCCACCCCGGTCACCGCGCCGACTCCGAAGCCGGTCGAGGAAGCACCGATCGGGGATGCGCCGGCGAAGGCGACCGCCCGCAAGTAGAAGGGGTGCGGTGTGAGCTATCCCTACAACCCCAGCTTGCCGTATCCGGTGGGGATGCTCGTCTACGCCCAGGTCTCCGACCTGACCTCGGTGTCGCCCACCACCGGAATCCAATGGATGAGCGCCGCACCAGCGAATGCGGCGGCGCTCATCCGGCGCGCGTCGAACCTGGTCACCGAAGCCACCGAGCAGGACACGTACTACGCGTATCCGCTGCCCGCGGGTCAGATCGCCCCGGATATTGCGCCGTGCGGGACAGCGCAGGGGATGCCCGTGTTGCCGTATCAGGCGCAAGCCTTCCAGGACGCCACCTGTCAGCAGGTTGTCGAATGGGCTACTGCCGGTGTCGATCCGGACGCGGGTTTGATCGGCCAGCCGCAGGTGATCGGCCAGCAATCCGTTCCTGGTGGGGCGGTCACCTACGTGGCCGATCAGACACAGGACTGGCAGCAGATGAGCGTGGATTGCCTGTGCGCGGCGTCGTGGCGGATCTTGCGCAACGCCGGGCTGGCCATCAACCGTCCGTACACGCTGTGAGGCGACCATGACGCAGCCGATGGAGATCACATCCCCGCTGTATTTTCCCGCCGGCTCCATGTTGGGGATCATCCGCGCACCGACCTACGATCCGTTCGGCGACGGCGACCGGGTGCCCAACCACACCATCGGCCCGTGCGATATCCCGTACAACGCCATGCGGATGCGGCTCGGGACACGATCGAGCCGTGGCAAATCCGTCATCGATATCCGGGCACCCGCCGGAAGTGATGTCCTCAAATCGGATTGGGTGTCGTTGCCGTCGGGGCTGCTCGTTGCCGTGGTCACCATTCCCGAGTACCCCAAGAATCCGTTCACGGGGTGGGCGCCATTCATGCACTTCCAGGTCGAGGAGGTGTCCTGATGGAATACGACCCCGCAGGCAATGACCTGTATCGGGTGACGCGTCCCGGCAACCACAAGCTGAAAGCTCTGGTAGACGCGAAAGCTGAAGCCGGCGCCCGTTTCTGGACGAACAACTCGGTGCGCCGCACCGGCTACAACGCCGAGCACGTCACCATCGTCGACGGGGAAAGCGACGACGGCAACGATCAATCGATCATTCTCGCCACCGGCTACTACGCGAAATGGCGCGTTCTCGGTTCCCGCTATGCCGGTGCCTCCGCACCGGAACGGACCTTCGAGCGAGCTATCCCCGAGATCCGGGAGGCCGGTACGTGACGGCCCCGTTCATCGGCAGCGGTACGACCACCGCGACTGTCTTCGTCCCGGGCTTCGCGTTGTTCGGCGGGAGCGGGGATCTGTCCGGCACTGCGACAGCGACCGAACCACTGGTTGAAGGCCTTTCGGGTTCGGGGTCGTTGTCGGTGCTGCTGGGCGAACCGTATCCGGCTCTCGGTGAGTTCCCGGACTGGGAACGGGTCGCGATCGACGGACTGACTCCGATCACTTACACGTGCTCGACGCTCCCGCCGACCGATGACCTGTTGCAAGCGGCGCTGCCCCTGATCCAGGCACGCCGTATCGGCGGCAAGCTCGACCTCAACGCCATCACCGATACGGCGATCATGAGTTTCGTCGTCTACTCGCTCAAACGCTCCCAAGCTCAGCAGATCGCCACCCAGATCCGGGAAGCGGTCCTGTCGTGGCCTGGAACCAGCGTGAATGGCGTGTTGGTGGATTGGGCCGAGGAGCGGATCGGCAATCAGGAAATCGCCGACATGGACCAACTCAACCGCACTGTCGAAGTCTGTTTCCGCCTCGACGCCCGACGGCAATAGCCCCACCCACAGAAAGAAGGCCAGTCATGGGCCAGACCGCAATCCCCGCACCGCAACTCAACACCCGCGCCATCACCGACCCGCCGGCGCCCACTGTCAACATCATGCCCGCCGACGACACCATCTCGAAGGCGCATACCTCCGACGCTGTCCCGAACCCGTCGGGGCCTGCGGTGTCCATCGTCGGCGACGACGGCTCGATGTAAGCCCCTACTCCGAGATTGGACAACTGAATATGGCCATTCAGGCATCGCTTCCCGCGCAGACCGCGGGCGGCTCGACCTCGACCACGATGCTGGGTGTTTTCGAGGTCTCGCACTTCGAAACCGACACGGTGCAGGAGGTCACTCTCACTCCGCCGCCCGGTTATACGACCATCAACGGCGTGGCCACGAACAATGTGACGTTCAACTTCAGGCAGCTGCGCGCCGGGGTCGCGGTGCAGACCTTCGCGTCGATTGCCCTCACCGCGGGCAACAACCTGGTCGCCGAAACTCCACTGCAGGTGCCCATCACCGTGCAGCCGGTATTCGAATCCAATGACGTGGTGGACGTGCAGATGGTGCAGAACGGCAGCGGTTTGGCTGTCGTGATCGGTGTCGTCGCCGCAGTCACCGTCAACTGATCCGCGATCCCCTCCCGCACTTGTGAGGGATCGCGGCTGCTCGAAGATCGACCAAAATAATTGAATAACAACTGAATAGAGGCCAAGTGACCGGGACAACCCTCACCGCGCTGAAGGCCGCGCAGCTCGGTCTTATGCTCAAGCCACTGGATGCTGCCGTGTTCGTGGCTCCGTGGCTCACCGCGCCGCCCACCGCATTCACCTCGAGCTCGTCGCTCCTGCAGCCGCTGCCCGCCGGGTATGTGTCGGTGGGAACGATCGACAAGAAGTCCGGCATCACCTTCGCGCGCGCGATCACCGATGCCCCGATCGAGTCGTATGGCTATCTGCAGCCCACTCGCGACGACATCACTACCGATATCACCACCATCGAGTTCGAGCCGCAGCAAACCAACGCGCTGACGCTGTCGCTGACCACCAGCGCGGCGATCGGTTCCATCACTGCCAACGCCTCGAGCGGTGAGGTGTTCTTCGCCCAGCCCTTGGACGAGGAAATCACCTACTACTCGATGATCGTCATCGGCAAGGATGGCAACAACGCTACCCCGACCTACATCTTCAAGGTGATGCCGAAGGTGGCGATCACGAAGCTCGGCGGCGAGCAGTGGACTCCGACCACCGTCAAGTCCCAGAAGCTCACTGCCACAGCGTTTCCCGATTCCACCGTGGGTTACGCGGTCGCGCACGGTTTCGGCGGCACGGGCTGGACCGCGCAGCTGGCCAACACCGGCATCACGTACACGGTCGCCACCCTCACCGTCAGCCCGTCCAGCATCAACGTGGTGCACACGGCGGGCGCGCAGGCCCCGCTGGTGGTGATGGATCAGTTCGGCGGCATCGTCGCCACCAACTCCAACGGCACCCTGTCCTTCACCTCAGGCACCACCGCCACCGCGACGGTCAACTCCAGCACCGGTGTCATCACGCCGGTCGCGGCAGGCACCACGGTGATCACGGCCACCTGGACGCCGACCTCCGGGTCTCCGGTGACCGGGACCTGCAACGTGACCTGCACGTAGAAAGGCGCACCATGATCCCCCTGCATTACCCGGTCACTATGACCGACGACTCTGGTCGCGAATATGAGGTCCACAGCGCCGCGGAGTACATCTCGGCGCGGTGGCGCCGCGGCCACCAGGAAAAGCCCGCACAGCCTGCCCCCAAACCGGTGCCCACCACTCCCGCGGCTCCCGCGGTCAGCTCGGCGCCGGCGCTCATCCAGAAGTCGAAGGAGATCTAGTCCTGAAGGCGGCGAGTCCATCTGGCAGCGGTGCCCTGCCGACGGGGTCCCGACAGGTGGACCCGACCACCCTCAGCGTGATCGACGCCGACGGCGCCCTGTGCGCCCAAATCCCCACTACCCCCGGAGTATCAATGCCTCCACGCAAGAAGGACGCGCAGCCCGAGGAAGCGGTCGAGAGTGGCCGGTTCTACGAACTGCGTGACCAGGCCGCGGGTGCTCGCCGCGGCCCGTACAAGCTGACCCAGGACATCGTCTTTCCGGAGATGACGCGGCGACTGCTCAAGGACTATGCCGCCGCGCCAACTGAAGAGGAGAAGGCGAAGATCCTGTTCGGTGGATACGTCGATGCGGTCGAAGCCCTCTACGACGACCGCCCGATCGAGGAATGGCGGGCGTTCCTTTCCGACGTGCGGGCGCACTACTTCGGGCAGGGAGCCGCCGAGCTGCCGGGGGGATCCCAAGGCTCGTAGCGTTCTGGCAGCGATACGGTCCCGCACTCGACTATGACCTTCTCGAGCGCGGGATCGACGTGCGGGACTGCTTCGGGCCCTGCCATTTACGGACCCGGGATTGGCGCACCATCTGGTCGTTCAAAGACCGCCTGCCGCGCGGGTCGCGGTTCAAGGCTGCGCTGCTGATGGATCCCCAGATCGCCGAAAGGATGCTGGCCGACGAGGAAACCGATCCCCTCGCCGCACCAGCGGATCCCACACCGGAGGAATACACCACCGACACTCATGTGCTGCTCGCGATCGCGGACGGCATCGGCTACCTGCGGTCCGCGGTAATCGCCGCGGCCGGCGTCGACCCACCCCGGGTCGAGCCGATGCCGCGCCCGGTGACCGCGTTGGACGAGATCCGGGAAGCCAAGCGGCGCACAGCGATCGACAAGCTCATCGAGGACTTCACGCCCCGATGAACGCACAACAACGTCAGCTGATCCACGGCCGCGGCGCTACACACGGATGCGCCCAGAGCGAGCCGGTCAATGCTGGCAGGCAGCCTCGGCCGTCGCTTTCATCTGATTGACGTTGTCGACCGCCTGGTTGTAGGTCGTCACCGCCTGCTGATAGTTGATGAGATCGATGTCCTGATGCGGGTAGCCGTTGGTCGCCGCATCCAGGTAAACCTGCTTCGCCCCGGATACGCCCAGAGCCGCGTGCTGCTCTGCATATTCCGCGTTCGCGAGTTGGGCGTTGTAACCGCAGCTGGTTTGCCCGACAGTATCGGCGTGGGCCAGCACCGGCGCTGCGAACAAGCCGAACGCAGCAAATGCGATGGCGGGGACACGCTTTCGCATCATGACCACCTCTGCGGCTGGAGTTGCTGAATGTGGCTGGTCCATTGAATTCCGTCCCACCACTGCACCAGTCCAGGACGCCCGGGAGAGGCATACCATCCCGCCGGCACGGGGGCCGGTCGCACCGGCTGGGCGGCACGGACGGACGCTGCTAATTGCCAGCGTTGCAGGTTCACTTCGGTGGCCTGCAATTTCACCGACTTGCGGGCAGCGTTTCGTGTCTGGCGAGTGAAGCGGGCGGTGCGCTCCTGCGGGGTGCGGAAACGCACCATCCCGACAGTGCTGACACTCAGCGTTTTACGGAGCAATCCCATGGTGGTCTTTCGTGAACGGTGAAGGGCCGCCCCAGAATAGAGCTCGGTAGCGGGCAGCACTACGGCACCGGAAAACATCCGGCACATCCAGGCGGCCGGAGGTCATTTCGCGCTGCCAGGAACGGAAATGTTCCAGAAAAAGGCTGTCCAGTCCCGCAACGACGTCAGCTCGGCAGGCTATTCGGCGGGGACCACCCACATTGACTCAAGGCTGTCGCGGCGGTCCGGTTCAAGCCTTTTGGAGCTCCACCCCTAAATCACCAAGGGGCACAACTGAATAGAGAGGTGACGGTGGCATATGGCAGTCGATTATTCATCCTATGATGCCGGAACCGCCTACCTCACCGTAGAGCCCAAGCTTTCCGATACCTTCGAAGCCGATCTCGCGACGATGGTGGCCGCGGTGCCGCCTCTCCCAGTCGCCCTGACAACCGACCTGGATCGGTTCGCCCAGGATCTGGAACGCGAATGGAATGACAAGGGCTACAAGCTCCCGGTCGTCCTCGATCCTCAACTCAGCGACGACGCGGTCTCCGGGTTAGCTGACCGGCTGCGCGAAGCAGGTCCGTTCCAGCTGCCACTGACCGCCGATCTGAGCCAGTTCGCCAACGACCTCGATCAGCGGTGGCGCGAAATCGCCAGTGAGCACGCCCTTCCCGTACGGGTCACCGCGGACTTCGACGGCAAAGCCCTAGCCGACGAACTGCCCGGCTACACCCGCATCACGGCGGATCTGAATCTGGAACGCGCCAAAGAGCAGTTGTCGGCATTCTTTTCGTTGATCCCGATCTACCGCATCCCGGTCGAGTTCGATTTCGATGCCGCGGATGCGCAGATGGCTGAATACCGTGCCTCGCGCGTCCTCGACGAAACACCTTCCCGCAGCAGCGGTAACCGTCGAGGCTCCGGCTCCTCCCGCGTCAATTACACCGACCAGCAAGACCGTGTCCGCACCGGCAACCAAGCCCGTGAGGCACAGCAGTACGCGGCCGAACGGGACGCGGCTCTTACTCGTGTCGCGAAGCAGATGGAGCAGGAGGACCGCGAGCCGGTCGGCGCTCAATATCGTGCGGGTCAGCAGCAGATCGCCGACGAGAAAGCTGCCGCCGAGGCTGCGTCTGCCGCTCAGCAGAAAGCCCGCGACGATACCGACAAGGGCGCCAAGGGGCTTCGGGATTTCACCAACGCAGCCAAGGAATCGGACGGGCTGAGCTTCGAGAACCTGATCTCCGGGCTGGAGAAGGTCGGTTCGAGGATCGACGACCTTGGGGCGAAGGCCCTCAAGTGGGGCGGCATCGGAGGCCTGGTCGGCGGTGCCGCCGCGACGCTGGGCGCCGGCGCATTGGCGGGCGTGCTCGGCGCGCACGGCGTGCTGGGCGCGTTCGAGGCCGAGCGCGCTGTCACCCAGGAGAACGAGGATCCCCAGGCGCAAATGGAGCGTCAGGACAAGATCCGCCAAGCCGCTGACCAGCAACGCGAAGCCCAAGAAGGCTTGTCGGAGTCGTTGTGGAAGGTCAGTGACTCGCAGACGGCGGCGAAGCTGTCGTCGATGGCGTTGGCTGACGCCTACAAGGACGTCGGACGCGAAGTCCGTGACGCGACAGACGCTTTGACCGATGCCCAGCTTGCCGAGGAAGGTGCGGCGCTCGGGGTAGCTGGTGCACGTCAGCATTTGATGCAAGATCTGATGTCGGGCACCGCGAATCCGCTGACCATCGAAACCGATGTTTATGGTGTTCAGGCCGCGAATCAGAAGTACAGCGAGTCGCAGAAGAAGACCCAGGACCAGAAGGTCGACACCGCCGAAACCCTGCAGCGCGGGGTGTCGGGGTCGCCGCAGATCATCCAAGCCGAGCAATCGAACATCGATGCCCAGCACGGGGTGACGCTGGCATTGCAGGGCGTGCGTGACGCCGAGATCCGGGTCTCGGAAGCCGCGATCGCCATGCATGAAGCCTTGATGCCCACCCAGGCCGAGGACAAGCTTCAGATCGCGCTCGGCAAGCTGTCGCCGAACGCACGTGACTTCGTCGAGACGATGCACACCCAGTTCGTTCCCGCGATGCACGAGCTGTCACAAACGGTGTCGCAGAACATGTTCGCCGGCCTGGGCGAGTCGCTGATGACAGCGGTCAACGACCAGATGCCTGCCATGAAGCAGGGTTTCGGGCAGATCGGCACCGAGCTGAACGGCTTCTTCAAAGACCTTTTCTCCCAACTGGATTCGATGTTCTCCAGCCTCGAAGCCGACGGCACCATGCAGAAGTTCGTCACCGGCGTCGGCGACGCTTTGCAGGGGCTGGCTCCGCTCATCACCGGCCTTACTACGGGTTTGATCGAACTGGGCGCCGAAATGGGCCCGCACCTGGGGCCGTTGTTCGCCGAGCTGGGCGACTTCCTCTCCCAGCTGGGCCAACCGCTCGGGGAGATCGGTGGCGCGATCGCCGATGCCCTGACCAAACTGGGACCGTCGCTTTCGCCGCTGCTGAATGCCCTCGGTGATGGCTTGTCGCAGATGATCGAGGACCTGGCGCCGGTGCTGCCGAAGGTCGCCGACGCCTTGACCGACATCTTCACCGCGGTCCAGCCGCTGATCGATCCACTGTCTCAGCTGGCATCGTCGATCCTCGGCGTGATGGCCGACAACGCGTCCTCCCTGGCAGACGCGCTGGCCCCGGTCATCGAGCAGTTCGCCAGCGGTTTGCAGCCGGTCATCCCCATCATCGCCGACACCCTCACCCAGCTACAGCCCACCTTCACCGAGATGGCACAGACTCTGAGTGGCGTACTGCTCGATGCGCTACAGGAGTTGCTCCCGCAGCTGCCCGATCTGGTGCAGGGATTCTCCGACGTGGCGATCCAGGTCGCACCGATACTGCCTGATCTGGTCCAGCTGGCAGCGGATTTCGCTGACCTAATGATTCAGGTCTCACCGGTGCTACCAGATCTGATGGACCTGGCGTCGACGATCTTGCCGCCACTGGCGGACTCGCTCTCCGGGTCACTGGTCTTCCTTGACGAAACGGTCGATGACTTCTCCCTCCTGGTCGGTTGGATCGAGAAGCTCAACGACGGACTCAACAACCTCGCCAACAGCGGCGGACTGCTCGGACAGGTGCTCAATATCAGTGCCGGCGTGCTAGGTCATGCCCCGCTTACACACACCCCGAAGGAAGCGCCACAACCAGCTGGCTCCGACGACGGCTTCGCCGCCGGCGGGTATTTCCGTGGTGCCGGTGGCCCCCGCGACGACGCCAACATCATCGCCGTCAGCGACGGTGAGTTCATCGTCAACGCCGCCTCCACCGCGAAGCACCGCGGCACGCTCGAGTCGATCAACGCAGGCCACTATGCCAGCGGCGGCTACGTCGACTCCAGCGACCAAAACAGCAGTGGTGGCGGCAAGAGCGAAGCCGGCAAGGAAGTGGAGCGGCAGAGCCGTCGCCGCATCCTGGGGTTCCAGGACGGCGGCTACTACGACCAGGACGACTTCGGTGGCGGCGGCGGGGACGGCACGTTCGGCGGCGGAGACTCCGACGACACCACCACCACGGTCGACGGTGGTGGCGACACCACATTCGGCAGCGATGACTTCGGCGGCAACGTTGACTCTGATCCCCCCGACCCCACGATCCACGCGATTCCCGGCACTGACCGCGGTGGTGCTGGTGGCGATGCCTCCTTCGGGGCGCCATCGGCTCCCGCCACGCAGTTGCCGTCGCAGACCGTCAGCCCTGTCACTCCCTATACACCAAACCTCGGGCAATACACGATGCCCAGCACCGGACAAGGCTTCCAGTCCGCCTGGCAGTCCGACGGTGCCACCGGCGGCCCGGTCAATGCGGTGGCGTGGGCTCGTTCCCACGCCAGCACCCCCTACGTCTGGGGAGGCACCTCCGCGGACGGCGCGGACTGCTCCGGGTGGGTGGGAGATCTCCAGCAAGTCGCCACCGGTGTATCGGATCCGACGGGTCGACTGGGTACCACCATGGATGTCCTCGGTGGCACCTGGCCGAGTTTCATCCCCGGCGCTTCCCGCGACGACCTGTTCGTGATCGGCGCCAGCGATGAACACATGGTGGCCTCGGTCCTCGGCGTCAACGTCGAGGAACGCCAATCCGGTGAGACCGCGCGCATCGGTGACAATGCAGCGTCGCCGTGGGATCCGCAGTTCACCGTGCAAGGCCACATCGATCCGAACGTGTTCGTGCCCGCCTACACCGATCCCGTGCAGCAGCAGAAGCAGAACCCGGGATCCACCCAGGGCAACGGCAATGGAGATGGCAACGGTGATTACAGCGGTCTGGCGAACCAGCCCGTCGTGTCGACCATGCAGGTGCCGACGACGTGGTCGGGTGCCGCGAACGAGTGGATCACCCGCGGCATGTCCCAGCTGTGGTGGGGGGATGCCGGAGTGCAGGCCGCACAAGCGGCCAACTCCAAACCCGGCACCACACCGACCTTGGACGGCGGTCTACACGGCACTCTCCAAGGCATCTTCCAGGGATGGATCAACTCCGCCCCGCAGGATCAGCAGTCGAGTCTGTCGACCTTCCTTCTGGGGCCGGATCTCACTGGCGCGAAGGACAAGTCGGCAACCTCGGGACTGACAGGTCTCGGATCCAACGGCGGCCTGCTCGGCATCATCGGGATCGGTTTGCTCGGTGATGGCAGCAACATCAAGGGCCTCGACAGCTTGCTCGGTGAAGGGCTCTCCTTCGAGCTGCAGCCGGTCGAGAAAGCCGTCGGATGGAACGACAACTTCACCGGCAAAGCCAAGGCTGCGTGGCAGGGTGCCAACGACCTCCAGGCCGACCAGGCCGTGGCGACGATGCAGACACCCAAATCCGGTGATCCCTCCACCGCGAAAACACCCAACGCCAAGGACGCGGGGAACATCGCCGAAAAGGTGCCGAGCACCGGTCCGGGGACGACACTGCCGACCGTCGACACCTACGCAGCATCCTTCGGGGCATCCCCGGCGCTCGTGTCGGTGATCCGGCAGGCCGCTACCGGGTACGGGTGGCAGACCGGGGCGGAATGGAATGCGCTCGAGCAGATCATCGGGCACGAAAGCAGTTTCCGAACCGACGCACAGGCGCCGGGATCGACAGCCTTCGGGCTCGGACAGTTCCTCGATCAAACCTGGGCGACAGTCGGAGCGACCAAAACCACCGACGCGGGCAGCCAAGCCCGCGCGATGGACGCCTACATCAAGCAGCGCTACGGCGACCCGATCACTGCCTGGAACTTCTGGGAAGGACAATCCCCGCACTGGTACTCCAGCGGCGGGGATGTGTCCGGGGACGGGTCCTCGATATCGGATTCGATCCCTGCATGGCTCTCCGACGGCGAGTTCGTCGTCAACGCGCGCTCAGCCGACCAATATCGGCCGCTGTTGAAGCTGATCAACGCCGATCAGGCCGGTACCCGGAAGATGGCGCAGCCCTCGACAGTCCCAACCCGGGAACTGCTGTCGACCGCGAATGTCGCTCACGTGGACCACAGTTCAACCTTCCACGTCCAGGCCAACGATATCGACGGCTCAGTGAAGGCGCTGAAGTTGCTCGAGGCGCAGCGGGTGGCGAAGGCGAACGGCTACCTGGGGCGCTGGCGTAACTACCGCGGGATCTGAACACCCCGGCGCGGCAAGTGATTTGCCGCGCCGGGATCACAACTGAACAGAGGGAGCTTCGTGCCGTGGTGATGCCGTTTCAGCTACGGCCGTCCAAGATCACGCTGGTCGGGGTCGATGGCTCCCTATGGCATCTGTCGGGCACCGATCAAGGCGCCGAAGGCGTCGAACTCGCCATCGCACCCAGCGGCGCCTTCGATGCACCCGTCAGCACCATCTGGAACGCCACCGCCTTCCAGACCGGCGCGACCTGGTACGGAATGCGGTACGACAAACGCGATCTGGTGCTCTCGTTCAACGTCTCCGCAGCCGGCGGCTTGTCGTGGGAGACCGTCGACGGAAAGTTCCGCAATGCCTGGTCCTACACCACCGACGCGACCCTGATCGTCACCACCGAAACCTCTACCCGCTGCCTGCATCTACGACTGAGTCAGCATCCGGACTTCTCCCCGAAGCACGATCCGCACCTGAAATCGTGGGCGCCGATCGTGCTGACGTGCACTGCGGGGTTTCCGTTCTGGATCGAACAGGACATCACCCAAACCTGGGCATCTTCGATCGACACCACCAGCGGGGCACACGAACAAGAAGGCTCGATCGAGGGCGAGAACCCCACCGACCTGCCGATGTACCTGGAGTGGGTGTGCAGTGCACCTGCGCAGTGGACGCTGCCGGATTTCTCGTTCGGGCTGGACTACAACTACGGATCCGGCAGCGGCGCGGCAAATATCGCCCGTGTGGTGACGCTGCCGCAGACCGTGGCCGGCCAGGACTTGACGATCAACACCAACCCCGAACTCCCGATGATCATCTCCGCTGATGGATCCAATCTGTGGGCGGCGATGAACGGGGTCAGCTTCCTGTATCCCGTTCCCCCGAAAACCCCACCGACGACCTTCCCGGTCTGGGTGACATATGCGCCAGCGGGGGCGTCGGTAATGCTCGTGCAGAACCGATTCTGGACAAGACCGTGGGGGCTGCAACCGTAACGGCCGCAACACAATTGAATAGGGGAGCGGATGACCAGCGTCCTGGATCTGCCGCAGATCTACGAGAACGCCCAAGCAGTGATCGCCGAGCAACAGGCACAGATGATCGCGCCGCCGTTCGTCCGACTGTGGGACGGCAATTGGAACCTGCGCGGGACCTGCGGCGCCGAGATCAGCGGCGACTTCAAATGGCTGCTGAACGAGTCCGGACAGGGCCTGCTGGTACTCCCGTACGACAACTACCTGGCCGAATGGGCGGTCGCGACCAACGGCAACCTCGGCGTAAACGGCGCGGTCCAGAACGTCCACATCACCGTCGACAAGAACGGTGCCCGCTGGGACGGCCGCATGCAGAAAGCGGTCCCGAAGACCGACGAGCACGGCGTCACAACCGTCGAGCTGACCTTCTTGCATTCGTACGAAGAGGTCAAACACGTCTACTGTTGGAGCTCGCCATTCTTGCCCGCCGCTTTCCAGTTTCCAAAGAATTGGTTGCTGGCAGGCCCTTCGATCTACATGCTCAAATTGACCCTGTTTATCCAGCTACTACGTCTGGAAGCATCCCTCTGGGCGCTTCCCGACGACCCGTTGAACGTAAATGAATGGTTCGACTTAGATCAGAGCACGTGGCCAGTTGTTGTTGCTCCGTCAGATTTGCTCACCGATGAGTCCTTGTGGTGCATCATCAACGCTCGCTGGCAAGGCTTCCATGAGGTAGCCGCACCCATTCTCGACTATGCGCAATTGATGGTCACCACCCGGCGATATCTGATCGGCGACCCTCCTCCTTGGCCCGGCGCAGTGCTGGCCAATGGAACGCTCGTGGTGGACATCGTCGATCGCTCGGGCTTCTACACCGGCACCTCGCAGGGCGGCAATGTCCTGACGGGATTGGAGTACACGATTGAGGTTATCGCGAACGATTTCCTCGACAACGAAGACAATGTCCTGCCCGATCCCGACAATCCGTCTGCATACGTGAATCCTGGCTGGATCGGCACGTTGCCGTCTGCTCCGTGGGTGATCTACCGGCCCGAACAGCACACAGGCGTGCAGACGGCCGAGTTCACTGTCACTCCCTTCACTGATGTCCAGATCTTGAGTGGTGGCCACAGTAACCCGCTGGTCAACGATGCGATCACCACAGGGATCCAGCTGACGGGCCTGCTGGCCGGCGCCGCGATCCAGGCAGTTGTGGGGCCGACGAGCCTCGCCACGATCGACGCCGAAGCGATTGCTTCGCAGCTTTCGGATATCGCCGTAACCCTCCTATCGCCCCTTTATTCCGATGTCATATTGTCCTGGGTCAGCACGAAAGACGCGACCCGCGCGGCAACGGCCGGCTGGAGTCACTACTACGAATATTTCCAGACCGGCGCAAACAATGCCTACACCCTGGATTCGCTGATCGGGCTCGCAGAAGGAATGTGGGCGACGCGGTCTTATTTCTCGCACAAATTGACCGTGCAGAACGGTCAGCCTTACCTGATTGGCGATCAAGGTCAGGGCGATTTTTTCTTGGGGGATAGGGTCGGTTCGACGGTGATCGGAATGCCGCCTGGATCCATTTATGTGGATCAGGTGACGCAACTGGATCTGACCTGGAACCGCACGGATGGCGTGAATTGGGGCATCACTATCGGCACCAACAAGGAAACCGAGGAGCCACTTCTGAAGGGCTTGTCGATGCTTCAAAACCTGGTCGGTGTGGTTCAGCAGTTGGCGGTTGGTTAGGAGACGCGCATGATTCTGCAGCAGCACGAATGCGATCCGGAAAACCCCGAAGAGCACGCCCTGTGGGCCCTGGCTGGTCTACCGGGAGTCAAGGGGGCGCCGCTGATCGTGCACCCGCACCACTTGAAGCAGTGGTCGAAACATCTACATGAATGTGGATTCCGGCATCATCCAGAATTGCAGACTCGCGAATATCACCCTCCGCTGCGTGGCCCGAAACATTGGGCCAACGCGTCGGGGAGGTGGGTGCCGAAGGGTACGAAGAAGCCTCCGCAGGTGAAGGCCCCTGACATGTCGATTTTCACGCGGGAAGAGAAAGCCGACATCATCAAGCAGCTCGTCGCCTCTGGCGAGTTGAACGACATCATCAATGCCGGCCAAGCCAAGCCCGCGATCACCTCGCAGTCGATCCATCGGCCTGGTGCGGCGAGAGTTTCCACGGTCGCTGACAAGCGCAGGACCGCGACAAAATGACCTCTCCCGGTTATGACATCGTCCCGAATACCGATGAAGGCGAAGCGTATACCGCGGAGACGGTGTCCTCCGCCGCCCAGATCACCGAGGCGTCCGCCTACAGCATCATGAACGCTGATGTGCTCGGCAGCTTCGGCAGTTTCGGGAACTCTTCATCGAACGGGCTCACGACAACCGCGCAGAGTATCGGCTCGACCGCGTGGGGATCCTCGATCTCGAGCACCGCCAATTCGGCGCTGAGCTCGGCTAATACCGCGGGCGCGAACATAGGGACGATCTCTTCGGGAGTGTCCGGCAACATCACCGGCGCGTCCGCGACCGGGTCTGCCAGTGGTGTCGGGCCCGCGGTGCAGTTGCTGAACGCGACGGTTCAGGCGGCGGGCACCGCTCCGAAGATCGACATTTACAACCAGGACGGCACGTGGGTGCAACCTCCCGCGATGACGACCGCCAACCTGATGCTCGTCGCCGGGGGTGGCGGGGGCGCGCAAGGAGGTCTCAATGGCACCGGGGCGGCCGGCGGAGGCGGAGGCCCGGCGGGCTACTCCCTGTACACCGGTGTGGCTGCGGCGTCGCTTCCCACCTCGGCATCGGTGATCGTCGGAGTCGGCGGCACTGGCGGGAGCTTCAGCAATGGGGCCAGTCTCGCTGATACCTTTCAGCGCGCCGATTCGCCCAATCTGGGATTGGCGTGGCGCAACGATTCGGCGGCGAGCTGCCAGATCGTCTCCGATCAGGCGGAGTCGTGCACTTCGGTTGAGGGCGATGGGGAGAACGGCTGCTGGAACACCTACACCGCCCCGTTGGCCACCGACAACTACATGGTTAAGGCGCAATTGGGGCCGCCGTCGACTGCGCTGGCGACAGACAACTTCACCGGGATCTATGTCGCCGCCCCGAACTCCTACAGCGGCGCCTCG
Organism: Nocardia sp. NPDC088792; assembly: GCF_044750615.1. Lineage (NCBI taxonomy): Bacteria > Bacillati > Actinomycetota > Actinomycetes > Mycobacteriales > Nocardiaceae > Nocardia > Nocardia sp. NPDC088792. The sequence goes on along the minus strand of NZ_JBIVKC010000003.1, from coordinate 787,388 downwards.
TTGCTGGTGATGTTCGTAGGTTCGCCAACCGGTGGGTGCGGGCTTGTCACCCAGTCCAATGCGCCGTCTGCCCCGTACTACGCCTCCGGCGTCGGCGCGGGTCAGACCGTGGTCGCTGCCTCAAGTACCGTGAATTTCCACACGAGTTCCCTGATCGCGTTGACCCGTGTCGGGAATGTGTTCACCGGCTATGTCAACGGGACCGCAGCGGTGACCTGGACCGACACCGGCAACACGGTGCCGACGGGAGCCGGAAACCGGTTGTGGGGCATCGTCACCGAAAACAACTGGCCCGACTTCCAGTCCCAATACGATTCACCCGCCATCGCCGACGTCGAGGCCGCGGACCTGCCTGTGCTGTCGCAGCCTGGCACCGTGGGCGGCACCTCCTCGTTCAACGGCAGCGCGTATCAGGTGACCGGAGGAGCCGGTGGCGTCGGCGGAGGTGTCGACTCCCTGGGCACCCGTCGGCCAGCGTCCGGCTCGTTCCTCGACACCTCCACCTCGTGGAACGGCGCTGCGGGCAGCGGCAATCAAACCAACAGCGCCGCAGGCGGAATCGGCGCCGCCGGAGTGACCGGCTTTCAACCCTCCGGGCAAGCCGGCGGCGCTGGTGCCAACACTGCGGGTGGCGCGGCGGGCACCTCCGCCATGGTGGATGGCACCGCAGGCACCTCCCCGACGGGCGGCACGTACGGGCCCGGTTCCGGTGGTGGGGGCGGTTATTGGATCTCCGGCAGCACCGGCACCGCGGGCGCGGGCGCAGCTGGCGGTTTCCCCGGCGGTGGGGGCGGCGGCGGCGGCGCGACCGTCGACGGCGAAGGCCTCAATGGGACAGGGGGACCCGGCGGCGACGGCCAGGTCGTCGTGCAATCCAACTTCACCTGAGGAGAACTGCGATGACCGATCCGCTCCTCAACGAAGACGGCACCCTACGCGAGACGTGGAACTGCCTGGACTGCAAAACGACTTGGCACCTCCATTCGGAGCCGGCCCATCCCAGCCACGACGCGGCGCGCGATTTCATCCGTGAACACGAATACGTGCACGCGCAACATCTCGCACACCACGGCGGGGACCGCTCCATGATGCGGCTGGCGTTGAAGTATCCGGCTCTGCATGCAGCGATCATCCAGGTACATGGGCCGGTCGAGGATCTGCATCCAGACCATCGCGCGCAGATCTTGCGCGCGGCAGATATTGCGGAGGACCAATGACCCTCTACGGAATCGATATCTCCAACAACAACAGCCCCACGCTGAACCTGAATCAGGTTGCCCAGGAAGGCTTTTCCTGGGCCGAGGCAAAAGTCTCGGAGGGCGACTACTTCCAGGACACCACCTGGCCCGGCTACCTGAGCGCCGCACAGGCCGCCGGACTGCCGATCATCGGCTACCACTACGCCATCGCCTCGTGTAGCCCTGCCTCGCAAGTCCGGACCTTCCTCGGCAATGCCGGTGGCGCGCAGGTAATGATCGACTTCGAAGCCAATTCCGGCACCATCACCGACTACTGGTCACTTGTCGATGCGTTCAATGCCGCCGGGGTGCAGGTCGTTCTCAGCTATCTGCCCGCCTGGTATTGGCAGCAGATCGGTGAGCCGGACCTGTCCCAGGTTCCGGGCCTGGTCGCGTCGAACTTTCCCGGCGGCTCGGGCTACGCCTCGAGTATCTACCTCGGCGCCGGCGGGGACGCCGGTCCGGGGTGGGCGCCATATGGCGGCTCGACTCCGATCATTTGGCAGTTCACCGACTCTGCCCGGGTCGCCGGTAGCTCCGTGGACGCAGACGCCTTCCGCGGCAGCGCATCCGAGCTCGCCGCCGTACTCACCGGACAAACTGGAGGATTCATGGCTCTCACCGACGCCCAGCAGGCCGATCTGTACAGCAAGGTGCTCGATATCTGGGAACAGCTCCGCGGCCCCAACGGACAGGGATGGCCGCAGTTGGGGCAGAACGCGCAGGGGCAGAACCTGACTCCCGTGGATGCGCTCGCCAACCTCGAAACCGAGGTGTCGGCGGTGGGACAGAAGATCGGCGATTGAGGTGCCCCCGCCACGCGCGAGCATGTCGCGCAACGCGAAGACCCTCACCTCACTGATCGGGGGAGTGGCATCCCTGGCGGTGATCTCCGCCTACGTCCCCTGGCATGTCACCGCGGCAACCGGTGTGGTGCAGGCGGTTACGGCGATCTCGGTGTGGCTGGTACGGAATGCGCCGTTGATGCAGGCAGCAGTCAACGTCGTGGACACCATCGGCGACTCGCTGGATGACAAGGGGGTGCAGTGATGTCGAGCTCGGAAGCCCTGATCGCCGGCGCAACCTTCTTCGGCGGCACCGGCACCTCCGCGTTCTTTTCCTGGCTACGCGCACGCAAACGCGCCCCCTCAGAGAACTTGCGCTACGAGATCGCCGCGGCAAAAGACATCAACGAGATGGCGCTGAAAACCCTCGAGAGGGTCAGCGGCGATCTCGACAACGTCTCGCACCGGCTCGGTGTCGTGGAGGCCGCCCAGGAAACCACAGTGCGCGAATTGAACAGGGTGACTTGTCTTTTCCGAGAGGCCATCGAAGCGCTGCGGGACGTGATCGAGGCCGCCCGCCATGGCCGCGTGCCGGAGCTGCTGCTGAGCACGGAGCTGATGCACGAACTCCATGAGGACCTCTGATGACTGCCGCTGTCTCAACGTATTTGGGGTACGGCCCGATCCTGCAGCCGATGCTGCTGATCACCGGGAAGACGTTTGTGCAGAACATCGAACCCTCGCAGGGAGGAGTCTTCCCCACCGGGACAACGGTCACCCTGGATCTGTCGACCGCGATGGGTGCGGCGATCACCAGCTGGGCCGCCACTGTCACCGCTGAACTCGCTTCCTGGACGGTCAGCAACACTCTCGCTGATGCGATCCCTGCGAATTCCCGCTACGAGGTCACCGTCACCTACCCGACAAGCCCGGTGACTATTTATTGCTGGTTCGCGGGCCCCGTCGTGCGAAATCCCATCTGACCCAACCCCTTGCGTCCACAACTTCATAGAGGAGACCTCGCATGGCCATCGCCGTGACCGCCACCAAGAACAGCATGTGCGCCGAGTACGCCAGCTTGGGCAACTTCATTTCGATCCACACTGCGTCCCCGGGCGGTACCGGCGCGAACGAGGCGTCGGGCGGCAGCCCGGCCTACGCGCGCCAGGCCACCACGTGGGGTTCCGCGTCCGCGGCGACTATCACCGGTAGCCAGGTGACGATCAACCTACCCTCGGGTACGTACACCTACGCCGGGATCTGGACCGCCGCCACATCGGGCACGTTCGTCGACCAGGTCGCCATCTCGAGCACGACCCTCGGCTCGCAGGGATCGCTTCTAGTGACCCCGAGTTTCAGTATGACCTAAACCCGCAGCGAGCAGGAAAGGCCGTGCTGTGCACACCTGGACAGCCCCGCTCCCGGCGACACCAACCCTGACCGTCGCAATACCTGCGGTACCCACCCGCTGCGTTCTGGTGCCCGCGGTACCGGTCGCGATCATCGCCGCGTCGACCATCCCCTACATCGAGCCCGCAGTCACTGCCCAATTCAGTGGGACCGGACAAGTCGCGGCGCCGTACGCGCCATCCCAGATCGACGCGATGGGCACCGCGGGCATCGGCACTCTCCAAGCCGTCGCGTCCGGGCGTGTGCCCGAAACCGCGCCGCTATCGGGCATCGGCACTCTCACTGCGCCGGTCGCAGTCAAATCCGGGACGGTGCTGATCACGGCCGGATACACCGGCAGCGGTGTATTCGACCGCGACGACGCACCGTTCATCGGCACGGGAACCGCATCGATCACCTACGTTGTGTGCGCGCCCGTGCTGGCCGCATTCAACGGCGTCGGTGTCGATTCCGGCGTGGCCACAATCCCGGCCGCGTTCAATGGCACCGGCACCGCCTCAACCACTTTGACTGCCAACACGGTCATCGCGGCGGCCATCTCTGGTGTGGGAACCCTGTCCGCGGGCATCGGTGTAGACGGCAGCGCGGTCCTGGGAGCGCACTTCGCGGGACTGGGCGTCTTGTCGGTGCAAACCGATCCCATCGCAATCGTCACCGCGTCATTCGGTGGCGTCGGCAATCTCTCAGGCCTGACCGGCGGACCGATCGGATGGTCAGGCAGCGGCACTCTCGCGGCCCAGCTAGGCATCGTACCGCCCTTCGCGGGCACCGGTACCGCGTCGATGGTGGTGAGCATTCCTGCTCAGTTCGGTGCCATCGGCAACTTCGTCGGCGCAGTCCAGCCCCAAGCCGAGTTCTCCGGCCAGGGGACCTTGGCCGCCACCGCACATGCGATTGTGCTGGAGACCGCGGCACCCTCAGGGGCTGGCACGCTATCCGCGACCGTGGTGGTCCCGCTGGCAGCCGCGTTCTCGGGCGTCGGCACCGCCGCCGACGGGACGTTCGTATTGATGGCCGCCAACGGCTCCGGAAGCGGCACTGCCGCCGTCGCGGTCCTGTGGTCCGAACTCGAGGCCGGAGCATTCACCGGCAGCGGGCAACTGACCGTCGTCGTAGGAAACAATGCCGCCGCGTTCGCCCTCGTCACCGAGTCCCCCCAGTATCAGAACTTCTCAGCACGCAACGACGCTTTCGGATGGTGGTTCGCGCCGGTGCCGATCGAGGAGTCCGCACTATAACCGCCTGCCGCACAACTGAATAGAGGAACCCGTGTCGACGAACGTGCTCCTGGCGACCACGATGACGCCGCAAACCCTCAACTCCGGCTATTTGTCCACCAGCGACGCTGCCGTCTACACCTGCCCGGCATCGTCGACCGCCCGGATCAACACGGCCGTGCTGTGCAACGTCACCTCGTCCACGGTCACCGTCTACGTCGGTGTCGTGACCTCCGGTGGCAGCGCGGGCGCGAGTCACCATGTGGTCCACGGGTTTTCCCTCGCCGCCAACGACACCCTCAGCCTCACCCCGTACCTGTCGGGGACCATGCTCACCGCCGGAGACGCGATCTCCGGCTATGCGGGCACCGCCTCCGCGGTCGTCATGGTCCTGACCGGCACCGTCTCCTCCTGAGAACGGATAATCGATGTCTCTACTGAGCAGTGCCACACTGCTTGCTCCGGCCGGCGGCGAGCGGTTCGTGTCCGTCAAGGACTTCGGCGCTACCGGTGACGGTGCTACCGACGACACCACCGCGATCAACAACGCCCTCGCCGCTTCCTCAGCGGTGTATTTCCCCAGCGGCAGTTACAAGGTCAGCAGTGCACTGACCATCACCACCGGCGCACTACTGTGGGGCAACGGAATCAACTCCGAGATCCAATACACCGGCACCTCAACACTTTTCAGCCTGTCCAGCGTCCAGGACATCACCTTCACTGGGCTGTCGATCTACCTGACAGCCGCCGGCGCGACCGCCATCAGCATGTCGGGGTGTTTCCTGTGCCAGCTCGACCGCGTCCGCATCCGCGGCCAGCACACCGACAAGACCGTCTCCACCTACCAGGGCCAGATCGGGCTGTCGCTGTCGTCCAACACCGGCAACACCCGCATCCACACGTCCCACTTCGCCAACCTGGGTGTCGGCGTAAAGACCAGCTGCATTCAGAACGAAATCACCAACAGCAGGTTCACCAACTGCTACGAATCCGTTTGGGGCACAGGAAATTCCGGTACCGCTGGTCTGGTGTTGGTGGCATGTGAATTCATCGGCACCAGCAGCACTCCCTATTCGACGTTGCAGCATGTGTGGATCGACGGCAGCGCGAACAGCTGGGTTTTCACCGGCTGCTGGTTCGAGGGCACCGACTACGCCCTGGTCGTCGGTGATTCCACCAACGGCGGCCCGTCCTCGATGACCTTGTCGGCCTGCAAGGTCGCCGCCCGCACGACCGGCATCATCTGGAACTATTGCAGACAGCCCAGCGTGATCGGCTGCGAATTCAACGCCGATTCCGGCGGCACCATGACGGAGATGACCTTCCCCGGTGCCGGCTTGAACTATGAGGGCATCGGGTTCAACAACATCACCACCTTGAGGTCGGATTTCGCAGACTCGGACTATCCGCAGTATTGGAATGTCGCGCGCCGCGGCCAATTCCGAGTCCCAAACTTCACCAGCTCCTCCAACCTCACCGTCGCCGGGACGACCAGCACCGGCAATCTCGCGGTCACCAACTCCGTCACCAACGGCTACATCCTGACGAGCGACTCCTCGGGCAATGCGACCTGGGGCGCACCGAGTCAAACCCCGACGGCCACGAAGACTTCCGCCTACACCGCGGCCGCCGGCGACCTCGTCATCTGCTCGGCCTCCGGCGGTGCGTTCACGGTGACATTGCCGAACGCTCCGAGTACCCCCGCGCTGCCGCGCATCACGATCGTGAAGACCGACACCTCCACCAATGCGGTCACGATCGCAGCCGCAGGTTCGGATGTGATCAACGTGTCCGGCACGACCTCGGTCAAGCTCGTCAACTACCTGGCCGCGGCGGTCCTGGTGTACAAGGGCGGCGTCTGGACCAACCAGGAAGCCTCGACTCCGGCACATTTCAGCTACGTGGCGCAAACCGGTACTCGCGCAACGGGATACGGAGATCTCCCCGAAGGCGTGTACGTGCCGCAGGCCATGGAGCTGCAGGCCGTCCAATTCCGGATCGGCACCGCGGACGCCAGCGGTACGAGCGCGGCGCAGATCTACACCAACACGACCAACGCCTCCACCGGCAGCGCCTTATCGGGGGCATCGGTGTCCTCGGCTGGCTGGAATGTCGCCAACACGCACACGATCGTGTCGGGCCCGTGGTCGATCGCCGCCGGGACCTGGCTGCAATGCAACGTGACCAGCGTCGGCACCACCCCCGGCGCGAGGCTCACCGTGGACTTCATCGGCGTGTGGCTGTAATGCAGTTCTTCCGAGCGGCGTTGAAGAAGCCCTCCTCGCAGCGCATGTACCTCACCTCCAACCGCACCCCGACCAGCACGGCCGCGCAGCTGACCGGTTGGACAGCCGACGGCTCGTATCCGTCGACAAACATCGTCTCCAGCAGCCTGGTGGTTGACCACGCGGGCGTCATCAACGTCACCAGCAATTGCGTGATCAGCACGAACTCTTTCGGTTCCACCGCGGTCGGCTACCTGTACCACAACGGATCGTCGATCAACTCCGCATCGACGACCAGCACCGGCACCCTCAACTTGTCCATGACCGGGGTCTCCGTCGCCCAGGGCGACACGATCACCATGTACGCCAAGGGCGACAACTCTGGCGGTGTGGTCGTGGCCGCAACAACGACCTACATCCTCTTCGTCTCCCAATAGCCATGCGCACGAGAGAAACCCATGATTGACGTCATCACGTGCCGTGGCACTGGGGAACCGCTCAACGGCACCACCAACATGCTCCCCCTACTTACCGAACAACTCGACCCGACCAAGTACACGATCGGCGTCGACCTGGACTATTCCGCCAGCGTCGGACCGGCCAACCCGCAGGAGGATCTCGCCGGCGTCTCCGAAGACGATTCCGTCGCTGCCGGAGTCACGGCGCTCGCCGCAGCGATCCGCGCGACCCCGCTCGTCGTCGGGATTGCGGGCTACAGCCTCGGCGCCATGGTCGTGACCCGGTTCCTGGAAGCCAAAGCCGCAGGCGAGTACGCCGACTGCGAAGTGGCATGGGCTGCAACGGTCGCCAATCCGCTGCGCGCCGAAGGATCGTCCATCGACCCGGCGCCGGTGGGATTCGGCCTCGCCGGACAGCACGGCCCGTGGCCGGACGGGATTCCGGTGTGGGAAGCAGCCAACCCTGCGGACGCCATCACCTCATGCCCGGCCGACTCCCCGCTGCGCACTCTCGCGGACGCGGTGTCCGAGTTCAGTTTCGCTGACTTGGGCGGCTGGACATCAGACCTGATCGACCGGGTCCTCGCCAACCGGTGGCAGCCCACCGACATCGGCTCCCTCCTGCACCCGATCGCCACCTGGAGACTGTGGTCGCAGACCGCCGCACTAATGGAGGGGTACGCCTTCGGTGGACAGCACACCAGCGCCTACATCGTCGGCGGCTACATCGACCGATTGTCCTCAGCGATCAACGCAGCGTAGCTACTCCATATGTTTGAGGTCGGGACAGTAGGCATCGATTGAGTCGGTGACAACTGCCTTCGCCTGCTCTGCATCGAAAATCGAGTCCTGGACAGGGTGCGATGCAGTCGTCGGCTGGGTGGAGTCCCTGATATCGGCGACATCGTCGATTTCGGTGCTCACTGTTCGATCCTTGGTTTTCAAGTCCTCACAGATCCCTGGTCCGAGGCTGCCGAAGCTCACATTGAAGTGGAGTGGATTTAGACCATCGCGGCGCAGCAGGCTCAACAACTGGTCTTCCTTGTCAGCATTGGGATCTGAGCTGCATGCAGAAGCGGCAGTCAAGGCGATGGTCGCGCTGATAGCGACGATGAGTGCGTGAATACGCATGGACGCAGAACCTTTGAGACGAAGGAAGATACCTGCGAAGCGTGCCAGCACTCCACGACGATTGGATCCCGAAGTCAGCCCGAGCTTACGCAATTGGCACGCAATGTCAGTTTGCTGGAATCACTTGGCAGTAGACCAGGGGTGACTGCCGGCTTGCACGGCTCACGCCGTGAGGCCTCCGACAAGACTCATCTCAGGGCCGACGGCGTCGCCGCGATCATCAACGCCCACAACTAAATTCCACTTTGCGCGAGAGACAATTCATGCGACAGTGTCGGCGAGGCGTCGATATGCCTGGTCGACGACGCGATCCGTTCCGTACCCGAGACCAGGCGGCAGGAGGCCGTGACCGGTGTCGATCAAACTTCGGGACGATCGCGGCGGGAGCCTCGGATTCATCAGCATGGGATTGGGATGGGATCCGGTGCCATACAGGCGGTTCGGCGAACGTCGTCGCCCGATCGATTTGGACGCGTCGGCGTTGTTGTACGCGGGCGACCGGCTGGTCGACGCCGTCTATTACGGGCACTTGGCGTCCGTGGACGGTTCGGTGCGTCACCACGGGGACAATATGACCGGGGAGGGTCGGGGCGACGACGAGGTCATTACCGTTGACCTGACTCGTCTGCCGCCGGAAATCACCTGCGTCCTGTTTCTGGTGACCTGTCTTTCCGGCCAGCTTCTCGCCCAGGTCAAGAACGTCTACTTCCGCCTCGTCGACGCCACATCCGGAATCGAGATAGCTCGCTACGAGGTGCGCGGAGTGAACTCATTGGGCCTGATCATGGGTGTCGTGTACGAGGCGGGTGGCGGTTGGTGTTTTCAGGAGGTCGTCGAAGGAATCGACGTCGGGCACCCGAGCGAGGCTGTGCCCATGCTCGGCCGGTACCTGCCCTGACTGCGCAACTCATTACCCGAACAACCATGGCAGGGCCCTGCCGGGGTGACAGTCGATCTTGTCGACTACAGATCGCGCGAATCCGGTTTGCGGCCGGGGCCGCTCGGTATCGGGGTTGGTGTCATGGGTGCGAACATCGCGTGCCGCGCTTGAGAGAGAAGCCGCACCGCGTCTGCAACATCGTCCTCGTCATGTGAAGTACCGAGGTCTACCCGCAGGGCTTTCCTGAGGAGATGTATTCCGTCGTTCAGAGGACCCTTCACCCATACAAGCAGGCTCTCAGCAGTGAAAACGTCAGTGTGGCCAGCATCGAGCCTGCACAGTGCGTCATAGGTGCGATCCAGGCAGTTGCTCACTTCCGACGCAACCGCCAGCACCGGGTCGGGCAGCGACATCTGTGCGCGAGCGTACAGATCGCGGTAGTCCGACCGCCTCGCCTTAACCGCTGCGAGAGTTTCGGTACGGCCCTCGACGAAATCCAACGCCGCAGTCCGGTAACCGCGTGCCGCAGCGTTGTAGTCGGCGTACATCGACAATCTCGCCTTGTCAGCTTCGCTGCGGCGCAGGTTCTCGGCGTCCACCTGCTTGCCGCGGATCGTGTACCGCTGCGTAACCACTATGCCACCAAGTGACCCGACAACACCCGCAAGCGCACTGATCATGGACACCAATTCCACACTCACGCAGATGATTATCTACAACCACAGAGCTGTTGTGCGCCGATGTCGCCCTTGGACTTGAATTCAGGCGATCAGCCTACCTACACGATCTTCGTCCTCGGCTATTCCGCGGCTAGTGCCACCACCTTCTGATGCTTCACAAGACGAGCCCCGCCCTCCCGGCTAAACCGGTTGGAGCGGGGCATTTTTTGCATTTCCGGCTATGACGCACGTCACTTTTCGGCGACCGGTTGCTTTCCTGGTGTCCGAAAAGTGCTGGTGCAGTGGACTTGTCGGTGGGACGTGCGATTCTGGTAGGCGCCGAGGAAAGCATGGGAGGCGGCGGCTCATGGGCGCTGTGGCGTTGAGCGGGCACGACTTGGAGGTTCTGCGCGAGGCCGGGGCCCAGGGGCTACGTGGCCGGGATCGTGATGAGTTCTGGTTGTGGCTGTCGGGGCGTTCGTTCACCGATGGCACGTGCGAGGAGTATTACAAGCAGGCGCTGCGGTTCCGGAAGTGGCTGGCGCACAGTGATGCTCATCCGGATGCGTTCAGTGATGGGCCGGCGCGGGATGAGGCGATCTCGGCGTATTTGGAGGAGTTCCCGGCGACGCACAATCTGACGCTGGCGGCGGTGCGGGTGTTCTACGAGTTCCTCGGATTCGAGGGTGTGCGGGTGGATCCGGTAGCGAAGGAGCAGGTGACGCCTGGCGCGCTTTCTCCGCGGGAGGTTTCGCGGGTGCGTGCTGCCGCGGCCGCGCGTTCGGCGCGCGATGTTGCCCTGGTGGAGGTGGGGCTGGACGTGGGGCCGACGACTTCGGAGTTGCTAGTGCTCAATGCCGATGACGTGTTCATCTCGGCGCGCTCGGCGTGGATTCGGTTGACAGGTATGGATGGGCAGGTGCGGGAGCGGGAGTTGATGCGTCCGACGGCGCGGGTCCTCGAAGGATGGCTGGCCGAGCGGCTCGCAGTGCTTGCCGGACGGCGGCGTGGTGAGCCGAGAATCCGGTCCGAGCGCGCGCTGTTCTTGTCGGCACGTCGGCACCGGTTCGAGGATGATCGTGGCCTGCGTCGGGCTGTGGCTCAGGTCGGTGTGGCGGCCGAGCTGGAGCAGTTGTTGAATCCTGCCCGGCTCCGAGCGACTGCCGAGGCGCGGTTGCTGGGGTCGGGGATGGACCCGCGAGCGGTGGCTGCATGGTTCGGGAAGGACTACGTGAATCCGCCGCGAGTGAGAGCGCTCATGGGTGCGGTGGGCTCGTTGGCCGCCGATGTCGAAGTCGGGCCAGCGGGGGAGCAGTTGAGTTTGGACTTGGGGGTGTGACTTGCCCGAAGCGGTTGATCAATTGCCCAGTTCTGGGACATGGGCTGGGCAGTACGCTTGCACGGCGGCGCCCATCAGCTCGCCCAGCTGCTCGTTGGTGTAGACGCTGTTGACAGCTGCCAGCTTGGTCGCGACGTCGGTCGCCGACGTTCCGCTGTCCAGATCGCTGCATATCGTGTGCGCCAGGGCAATTGCGCCTTCCTTGTTCGCGTACGGGATGCTGTCTTTGTCCAGGGTTCCGATGTAGAGCAGGTCCATTGCGTCCGTGTTGGACCGTACCGCGGACTCGACGGCAGCACGGTCAACCGTCGTGGAGGTAGAGGGCTGGGCACTCGATTCCTGATGGTGTGAACCGCAACTGGAGAATCCGACGAATGCCACCACCACGCCAACAGCGAGGCCCAGCAATGCGGCGATCGGGTGAGGCTTTTTCTTCTCGGACAACGGGATTCCCTCGAGAGATGCGCTCTGATTTCAGAGTTTCGGCTCTGCTGCCGACCGGTCGAGTTTGCCAGCAATGAGCCCCTGCCTATAGCCAGTCGATGACAGTACGTCCCTTCTGGCACGCGATGTCATCACAGTGGCATTCGGACTACCTATCTGCGAGCCAATGTAGCCAGGTAGCGCGCTCCGTCACGGCAAGCGGAATCGAGGAACCACGGGGTACCAGCCAGCACCGCTTCCAGCTCAGGTAGCGACAGTAGCCACTGATCGAACCACGGAGTGGCTGTGTGCCTGTGACGTATCCGAAGGCGGAGATGGCCGCCGGTTCTGCCGGCAGCCCGGTTATGCGCGTAATACTGCAGGTGCGCTGGATCTTTCGTGCGATAGGGGTCGGTGCCGAGCGCGAAGATCTGTGCTCCCGGCCTGGTCGACGCGGAGGCCGCAGCCAGGAATTCTTTTACAGTAGCTGGATTCTGGAGCAATCCGAGATTGCCTCCGAGCATCAGAATGCAGCTGAACATCTCGTCCCGAGAGGGGATGTCGAAGATCGTTCCTAGCATGCGCTCCTCGACACCGCGGCGACGGCAGACTTCGACGGCGAGGGGTGAGCTGTCGATGGCGAGTACTGGCTGCCCGCGCTTCTGCAATTCCAATGTGGCGCGGCCTGCCCCGGCGCCGAGGTCGAGGACTCGGCCGCTGATGCTATCGAGGGCTGCCGCTTCCAAGTCAGGCCAGTCCGGGTAGTCGGCGAAATAGCGGGAGATCGGGTGGACCTTCACGTATCCGTCGTCGCGTTCGTCGACTTCGAATGCGTCGCCGTGCTCAAGTTCCTCCATGAGGGCTTCGCCGAATGCGTCGCCGATCACTGGCTGGTCGATCATCAGATGAGTTCCTCCGACAGGGCAGTGCTGGTGAGGGTTATGCGCGCCATCGCAGGCACTGGTATGCCTCTGCCCACAGGTGGCCGCTTTGGGCGCCACGGACAGCGGCCAGGCCGCGCAGGGCTTCTTCGGAGCGCGTGTGGGGATGGTCGCGCCACTGGCTTCGGTGCACGCGCAATCCTGCGATCTTGCGAGAGATGTCGGCGCCGTCGAGTTCTACGAAGAAGTTGCGCGGAGCGGTGAGTTGGTCGGCGTTCCAGAGGTCGCCGACTTCTTCGTAGACGAGGACGAGTTCGGGCTGGTGTCGGTAGGTGTTGGGTCCGGGCCGGAGCGCGCTGACTGCCGCGCCGCCGAGGGCGGCGTGGTCTTGGTTGTAGCTGCGAGGATCGGGGATAGCGACGATGGTAGGTTGCAGCGTGGTCAGCGACAACGGATGATCGCCGCGCTCCATCAGCTCGATCAGCTCTGTTACCGCTACGGTGTCCAGCCGCAGATTGTAGTGGGCGCCGGAGAAGGCCAGGTGGCAGCCGTCCAGTGGCCAGAAGGCTTGTGCGGCTTGCATTTCGCGCCGCCGCTGGTCGGAGGTGGATTGGCCGGTGGCAGAGAAGTCTCGGATGTCGGCGATTGTTCCCCACAGGACGAAGGCTTGGCCTCCTGCACGTTTGACTCGGCTGATGAGTCCGCCGCAGCCGATTGCTTCGTCGTCGGGATGAGGAGCAATGATCAGTACGCGCTGTTGAGCCCAGTCGATCATGATTTCCCCCGTTGCTCGAGCAATAGGCACCCCCGCGCGCGGCAGGCTCCGATGGGTGCCGCAGGTGGCGCCCTCGGAGCCTGTGGCGGCCGGCGTCAGGCCGTGAGTTGCTTGTAGGTTGTGCGGATGCCGTCGGTGATGGTCGTGGTGGCGGTCCAGCCGAGTTCGGCTGCGGCGCGGGATGAGTCGAGTGCTCCGTGTTTCCATTCGCCGGAGCGTTCGGGTGCGAATCGGGCTTCGATGTCGGTGCCGGCGGCGGTGTTCACCGCGGTGAGCAGCTCCCGTACCGAGGTGCCGCGGCCGGTGCCGATGTTGAACACTTCCTCGTTTCCGGTGTAGTCCGCGGCGGCGGCGAAGGCTCGGACCACATCGGCGACGTAGACGTAGTCGCGGGTCTGGTGGCCGTCGCCGAAGATCGTCGGTGTTTCGCCACCGGCGATGAGGCCGCAGAAGATCGCGACGACACCGGCTTCACCGTGCGGGTCTTGGCGGGGGCCGAAGGCGTTGCCCAGTCGCAGGGACACGTGGTTGGTGCCGTGGAGGCGGTTGTAGAGGGCCAGGTACTGTTCGCCGCAGTATTTGCTGATGCCGTACGGGGCTTGGGTTTTCGGAAGCTGGGTTTCCGGCGTCGGCATCGGCACGCCGTCGCCGTACATCGCTCCACCGGTGCTGGCGAGCACCACCCGCGCGCCGACGGGACGCGCGCCCTCGAGGATATTTAGGGTGCCGCGCACGTTGGTGTCGTTGTCGAAGAACGGGTCGGCGACCGAGTGGCGCACGCTGATCTGCGCGGCCAGATGGAAGACGACCTCTGGGCGTTCGGCGGCAGCGATCTCAGCGACCGCGGCAGCGTCACGGATATCGAGGGTGTGCAGGGTGACGGTGTCGGGGATGCGGGCTTTGTCGCCGGAGGACAGGTTGTCGATGACGCTGACCCGGTGTCCGTCGACTACCAGTTTGTCGAGTAGGTGGGAGCCGATGAATCCGGCTCCGCCGGTGATGATTACGCGCATTCTGCACCCTTCTTATCGGTTGTCGGGACTGGCATCGGCGGCGCATCGGAAGCCGATGTCGAAGCACGAATAGCTGGGCATGGCGGCCATGCGTTCGGTTGTGCGGACCTGCGCTTGCAGGTGTTTCCAGCTACCACCTCGTACCACGCGATAGCGGTGGAGCTTAGCAGCGGCGAACGAGGGATCGTAGGTTCTGTGCGGGTCGTAGAAGTCGTAGGTGCTGGCCGTCCATTCGGCGACGGTGCCGGCCATGTCGGCGACGCCGAACTCGGAGTCGCCGGCCGGGCTGAGAGCCCCCACGTTGGTGGTGGCGGGTGCTGAGCCGAGGTCGGAATAGCGGGTCTGCCACCATATGCGCCATCCGCCGACAGCATTCACGATGCTGCCTGCCCAATGTTCGGCGCAGTTGACCCGTTTCGGGTCCCATTCATGCCCCCATGGGTAGGGCGACCAGTATGCTCCGTGCGCGGCGTACTCCCATTCGATCTCGGTGGGCAGGCGCTTGCCCGCCCACGAGGCGAACGCTGCGGCGTCGGTCCAATCCACGTGTGTGACTGGATGTTCGGGTCGGTGCATGACAGCGTTGATGCCGGGGGCCGGTCTGTGCCAGCAGATTCCTGGCTCGGTCCGCCAGTATTCGGGCCCGTAGATCAGGCCGTACCCCTGTTGCTCGGCTCTGGTGAGGTAGCCGGTCTGGGCGGCGAACTCGCTGAACGCACTGTTGGTGACAGGTGTCCGGTCGATTCGAAACGCTGCAATGTCGCAATCATGTTGGGGTGCTTCGTCTTCGAACCATTCGCGGCCGTATCGCTGGCGCTTGGCGAGGTCGTCGAGGTGATCGTCAGGTGCTCCGATTTGGACTCGGGCGGCTGGGATCTCGATCATTGCAGTCAACTCAGCCTCCCATCAGCGCGGCGATGATCCCGATTTCGCCTTCGCTCGATGCGACGCATGTATTCAGACCGGACAGTGTCCGGACATCGACATGGTCGAGAGTCACCAGAGCCCACGGCGCAATATCGCCGGCGACGGTCAGATAGCGCTTGCGCAGGGACGGGTAGCGGTCGGCGAACCATTCAATCGCCGCACCGACTGTTGGTGCCTCGCACGTCAATTCATCGAGTTCAGCTTCGGTGCTCCAGCTCGGTGGCACAGTGAACGTGATTGTTGCCATCATCAGTGCTGCGCTTCGTCGGAATCGAGTATGTCGGCCATCCATTCCAGGGTCCGTTCGATGCCTGTCTCCAGCGAGGTGCTCGGCGTCCACTGGAGAACTTCGCTGGCGAGAGCGATGTTGGGCTGGCGGCGGTGGGTGTCACCGACACGTCCGGGCGTCATTTTCACCTGACCGGTCCCTGCCGTGCGGCAGACGAGTTCGGCCAATTCTGCGATGGTGATCTCGGTCGTGGGGTTGCCGAGGTTGATCGGCCCGAACGAGGGCGAGTACATCATCTTGATCAGCCCGTCGACGAAGTCGTCCACATAACAGAACGACCTGGTCTGGGCGCCGCCCGCGACTTCGAGGGTCTCATCGCGGAGAACCTTCGCACAGAAGGTCGACACTACTCGGCCGTCTTCGGGCCACATGTTGGGGCCGAAGATGTTGAAGGGCCGGATAATTCCGACGTCGGTGCCCTGCCTGCGATGAGCGGCCGCGGCTGCTTCCAATACCCGCTTGCCCTCGGTGTAGGCGCTGAAGGGGCCGACGGGATCGCAGTTGCCGCGGTACGACTCGTCCTGTGGATGAACCTGCGGGTCACCGTAGATCTCCGAGCTCGAGGCGCACACGGCCCGGGCCCCGGTCCGTGCGGCGAGATCGAGCACATTCAGCGTGCCGAGGGAGCTGGCGCGGATGGTGTCCAAAGGCCAGCGCGTGTTGGCTTTCGGGCTCGCTGGATTCGCGAGGTGGAGGATATGGGTGACGTGCTCCAGCTCGGCGATCGAGGCCGGATCGCTGATATCGGCAGTGCGGAGGGTGAATCGTGGGTTGTCGGCGATATCGGAGAGGTTGGCCGACCGGCCGGTGAGCATGCTGTCGACGGCGGTGACGTTGTGGCCGGCCTCCACGAGCCTGATGCACACGTGGGATCCGATGAATCCTGCGCCGCCCGAGACAAGAATGTGCTGGTCGCTCATTAGTTCCTCTTTCGTTGTAATCAATTGAGATTCAAAGACGTTCGATATTTGCCGCTGGGGGGAGTGCGCCGCAGGCGTCGAACACGTAGCGGGCGCTGGTGATGAGTTCGTAGTCGAGGCATTCGTGGTCGACCAGTAGCGCGACCGCGGATGCCGTGGCGATCAGCTCGGGGGTGAGCTCGGCCAGCACATGCGCGAGATCGGGCACGAGTGGATCGACGATCACAACGTCGGCCCCACGTCGGCGGAGCTCGTGAACGACCTTCAGTGCCGCCGAATCGCGGATATCGGCGATATCAGGCTTGTAGGTAGCGCCGACGACAACGATTCGGGATCTGCTGGCTGTAGTGGTGTGATTGCGCCGCAAGATGCCCGAGATGATCCGGCTGGTGACATAGCGGGGCTGGCGCTGATTGATTTGAATCGCCGTCTCGATCGACGCCGAGGGCCGCGAGACTCTCCGCAGGCTCCATGCCAGGTAGGCGGAATCGATAGGTACGCAATGCCCGCCAGCGCCTGCACCGGGGTGAAATCCCATGTAACCGTACGGCTTTGTCGATGCAAGGTCGAGAACTTCCCACACCGAGACACCGAGGGACTGCATGCGTGTAGCCAGTTCGTTGACGAAGGAGATGTTCACCAGCCGGAAGGCGTTCTCGACCAGCTTGGCGACCTCGGCGGTGCGGATGGTGCGGGCCGGCACGACCGTGCTGACCAACTCGGACCAGAAATCGCTGACCGCCTGCCGTGATTCGTGGTCGACTCCGGCCACGATCTTGGGCACCTTCGCGAGTTCAGCGAATCCAGCACCCGGGTTGAGTCGCTCGGGTGCGTACCCGAGCGAGAAGTCGCGGCCCGGCTTCAGTCCCGAATGTGTCAGCAATGGCGCAACGATGTCTTCGGTGGTTCCGGGATAGGCGGTGGATTCAAGAATCACCAAACAACCACGCCGCACGTAGGAGGAGAGCGTGATCGCGGCCGCCTCGATGCAACCCAGGTCGGGCTCATTGTCGGCGAGCGGCGTCGGAACCGCGATCAACGCAACATCAAAGTCCTTCAACGCATCCGGGTCGCTTGTTGGGAAATAGTGCCCTGACCTGAGGGCTGCGGCGATACATTCTGAGCTCACATCGCTGACGTAGGAGACGGCGTTCTCGAGCTGGGTAACTCGGCGGGTATCGGTGTCGTAGCCCACGACGTCGTGACCGGCCTCTACCGCGAGCATCGCCGCAGGAAGTCCGACGAAGCCTTGGCCGAGGACCACAACACGTCGCCGCCTCCGCGCGAGCGTCGTTCCTGGTGTGTCGGCGGATTGAACCGAGGTCATGCGCTGACCTCCGAGCATCGTGCCATCGCGGCGGCGAATTGGAGGCATTCGTGTCCGTGGCCGGCGTGGGCAGTCAGCACGAATCGCGCTTCGTCCAGTCCCATCGGCAGGGAGGCGTCGTGGCAGTAGCGGTGCCGGTGTCCCCACAGGTCTTTCAGTCGGGCGTCGTGGTTCATCGTTTCCTCGGCTTGATCGGAGCGATACCAGTAAGTGCCAGGAGGGCTGCGGCTTTACGCGGGCAGCGTTCAGCGCGGCAAAGTCGGTGGGTGCGCATCACACCGAAAGCCCCGATCGGACTCAGCGGACGCTCGGGGGTGTCGTGCGATTGCTCTGATAGCGACAGACCAAACTCGATCCCAGATCGGTGCCGTAGAAAGGGCGTGGAGGCAAGGGATTTGGACTCCTTGAGCGGAAGTTTCAGCGCCCCAACAGTTATCGCGAGCAGGGCGATGATCAGGCCGATCACAGTCGACGACGTCAGCATCGAAACCTCGGTTGCTGTCCGGTTCGGTGGGGTGATGCCCGGATGCCGGGACGCCGCCGACCGGTTGGCTACGAACGCAGGTAGCGATCGTCCGGTCGACGACGTCTTCCCCTTTCGGGGTCCAGGCCACCCGGTATGGGTGTCCCTCGACACTGCACCTAACAACGCGGGTCATAACAGCCCCGAAGTGGGTAAAAGCGGGTAATTTTCGAGTCAAATCGACTGCAGGGGAGCGCATCACTATGGGTGGCCTCGAGTGGACAGCTCGGGAAGTACGCGCCTTCCGCGAGGTGCTGGGAATGAGTCCTGGCGAGTTCGCGGATTTCGTGAAGGTGACGAAGAGGACTGCCCGTCTTTGGGAAAACGGGCAAACGTCCAAGATGCACGCTGCCAGTCGTCGCGCGTTGGATGAGGCACTCGCCAAGACGCCGGAGGGCGTGGTAAGCCGGTTCCGTTGGGCGCTCACGTCCGTAGCGGAAGCTGCGGACGTCGGCGCGGGAACTACTCAATTGCCGCAGCAGCGCTCAGAGTCCGGGCTCGAAACTGTTCTGGAGTCGGCGAACCAGTCTGCGGCGCTGTTGGCGTGGGCGGAGGCGAGCAATGTGGGTCCGATGACCATCGAGGACATGCGGGCTGATCTGCGGTCGGTGACACACGGCTACCTCAAGGAGCCGACGTTACCGCTGTTCCAGCGCACAGTCGCCATTCGAGACAAGGCCATCACGTTGTTGAGCGGGCGCCAGTCACCACGCCATAGTGCACAGCTTTACGGTATCGCTGGCTGGGCGCTAGCAATTCTGGGATGGGTCACCGTCGATCTGGGACACCCAGATGCGGCGGACAAGCATTTGAGGACGGCGTGGGTGTTCGCCGACAACGCGGAGGACGATGACCTTCGGGCGTGGGTTCGTGCATCGCAGCACACTGCGGCGTTCTGGCGTGAGGATTATGCGATGGCGGCCGGCTTCGCCGAAGACGGTCTTCGGTATGCACGTAACGGCACCGCGGCGTTGTTTTTGTCCAGCGCACATGCTCTGGATCTTGTTCTCGCTCATCGAGGTTTGGAAGCGTCGTCGGCCTTGGACGGCGCAGTTGATATCGGAGCGCGGGTCGCCGAGCAGCCGCCGGCAGATCCGTTCGGTGGGCCGTTCTCGTGTTCGGTCGAACGCGCCGGCGGCTTCTGGGCCGATATCTGTCTCTCGCTCGGTGATCCTGCACGCTCGTTGCAGTTCGCTCAGGCCGCGGTGGACGGGTACGTGCGCACGCCCGTCAGTTCACGAAATCTTGGCTCGGAGCGAATGGTGCGTTGTCAGCAGATCAAAGCGCAGGTGATGCTCGGGGACCTGGATGTGGTGACAGCTGAACTGGAGGTGGTCGCTGCTACCCCTCCTGAGCATCGGGTTGGTCCCCTCATGCAGCGTGTTGAGGAGATAGCGTGGATGGCGCGCGATGCAGCGGGAGAAGGAACCCGGGGAGTGCGGGCGATCGAAGACTCTGTCGCGGAGTTCCGTCGTCACTCGGACCTCGGATCATTGCCTGTACTGGACAATTGAGCAAAGTGAGGTTCTGATGCTCGACGGCCACGAAGTGACGCGGGATCACTGGTGGTGGCGTCCGGGATGGTCCCTGGGGCGTTCGTTCTACACGTGGCATCTCACCTTCGAGCAAGATTCTGCGGTGCGAGCGCTTGTTCCGCGCTTCGCGCCCACTCTGGCGAAGATCGCGACGATGGAGCCTGTCGACGAGGGTGGTCTGCACGTGACTATCCAGGGGATCGGTTTCACCGATGAGGTTGAGCTCTCCGACGTTCTCGCGATGGCCGATGCCGCGCAGGACCGGCTCGTTGCCTGCCCGCGGTTCGATGTGCAGATCGGCCCGCCAGTCGTTGACTCCGAGACGATCCAGCTTCCGGTGGCGAATCCATATGGCCTGGAGCAGATCCGAGCTGTCCTACAGGATGCGATCGCTGACGTGTGGGGCGCCGGCCAAGTGCCCGAACGTGACGACCAATTCCGGCCTCACCTGACGCTGGCTTACTCGACAGGCGCAACTCCGATCGCGGATGTCCAGGATCTGCTCGGGTCGGACGGGCTTGCTGATATCACTGCTAGCGCGCACGTCGACAGCGTGGCGTTGATCGATCTCAACCGGGATCGTCGCAAGTATGAGTGGACAGATATCGCCAAGGCGATTCTGCCGGTATAGGAGTGGCAGCGCTGGGCGGGCGACAGCTCCGCTACGCGGCCACGGCAGTCGGTCGGGACGCGCGTCTGCGGCGGACCACAGGACAACCACATCGCCGCAGCTACGAACTCGGATGCTGGCAGGGTAGAACTCTGTGAAGCGGTCTCGGGCGAGGGTCACTGGCATATTTCGTTTGAGCTCATAAGTTTGAAACGTGCGCCAGTGCGGGTAGTCCATTTACGCGCCGCAGAAGTGCGCGCAGGGGCGGCGTGGGGGATGAAGCATCTTTCGATATGCGATCTTGGCATGGGATGTCCCATGCGTTGCATGGCGCGTCATTGACTTGCGCCAGAATTGAATTCCTGGGTATTTGCTGCACAATCCCCGAGTGCGGGACCCACGGTTAGCTGACGTGTCCACTATCGGTATTGCCGATACCGTCAGTTGCTTGCGCATATCCAGGTTGTACACACCAAAAGGTGGCCGTACCACACTCTTTGACGGTCTCGTGATCAAAACCAGTTAGATCGCCAGTCATTTGCCGATGGCCGCCGACTTCGCCTCCGATATTCACCGGAAGTTGGTGCTCCAAAGGCCCTTTCGAGGTTGCTCCGCACGAACTAATATTCTGTCGCATATGCGACACCCATGGGCGGTGGGTCGGGGTACAAACTGAAGGATGGCAATGAAATGAGCGACGACGCTCTCGATGCAACCAATGCCGAATCGGCTCTGACCGCAGCAGATCTCGCCGCTCTCGGGGTGGCCCTGTTGTCGCCGTACGGCAAGATGACCATCCGCAACGAATGGCTCATCGTCGGGAACTTCGTCCTGGGTGCCGGCCGATTGAAAGTGGTGCCGCGAGAAGGGTTGGGCACCACGCAGTTCAAGCGCCTGATTGCGATGGCCGTGGAGGTGTGGCTGCACGGGCGCCGCAGCACCTCAGGCTGGAAGTGGGTGTCCTCGGCGGGCTGGGTGACCAGCGTAGGTATCAGCTATCCGTCATCCTCTTCCTTGCTCAGGTGTGCAAGCAGCTCATCGATTTCGCCGGCGTCGGGCACGATGAGGCTGCCCTCGACGCTGTAGAGCTCGCCGTTGCGCCGCGCTGCGGCAATCAATTCGTCGGGAGTGATACCGAATGCCTGGGCAATCGCCCGTAGCTGCTCGACATCGATGGCACTTTCCAGCCTGAGGATCTTCTCGAGGGTACGGAAGGGAACTCCTGAACGCTCGGCGAGCTGGGGCTGGGTCCAGCTCGCGCGAGTGGTGGCAGCTCGTATCTCCGCGACGATTAGCCGCGTGAGCTCCCCGATAGTGCGTGCGCTCGTAGCCATGTAGGTAGCTTAGCGCCCCATTTGGGGCGCTCAACACCCTGCGGCAGGGGCAACTTCTGGGCAGATCACAGATTTGACCTGCCCAGATCCGTACCGACTGCGCCGTTCGAAGGGCGCCCGAACCATCCCTTGCCTGCACCCCATATGGGGCGTACAGTCCCCCATATGGGTAATCCAACCCCCCATATGGGGCGTCTAACTCCCCATATGGGTAATGCAGCCCCCTGGTCGAGGTGTGTAGCGGCCCGGGTGAAAGAAGTCATCGAAGACGCGGACCTCTCGGTCCGCACCGCAGCAGAGCGCTCCGGCATCCCGCGGGAAACCCTGCGTCGGCGGCTCGACGGCCTCGCACCGTTCGACATCGACGAACTCGAGAAGCTCGCCGCCGTGCTGAGCGTCGAGTCCGACGCGTTCCTCGACTCCCAACGCTGGCCCGACCTTCGCGACGACGCACTGCAAGGCGGTGCCGCATGAGCACCGTCCTCTTATTCCTCGGCGTGTGGTCGATCATCGGGCTGCTTATCTCGCCGCTCATCGCGCGGGCCTTCTTCGGGAGGCCGCGATGAACCGCTTCCGCCGAGCGTGGCCGGTCGCGCGGATCATCACCGTCCTCACCGCCGCATGCGCGGGCGCATTGCTGGCATTGACCAGCACACTCGCGCACGCCGGCTGGATCGACGCCGACGGCTTCGACAGCGGGGTCCGCGGCAGCGTGATCGTCCTTCTGGTCGGCCTCGGCTGCGCCGGCCTATCCCTGCTCGCTGCGGCGATCTTCTACGACGACAAGGACCAGTAATGAACCGCATCCCGTTCAAGTTGGCCGGCATCGCCGGCGCAATCGGAGTGTTCGCCGCAGTGTGCGTCGGCGGCTGGCAACTGCACTGGTGGACCGCGCTGCACGGTGCGGACAACCGGTATCAGGTCAACACCCACACCCAGGCGTACCAGGCATCGCTGGTCAGTCAGCTCCGCGACACCGCCGAGGCGTACCGGTTGGCGGTTGACCCGGGGCAGAAGACGGCCCTGAAGTCGACCTTCTGCGCCACTTATCTGGATCTGACCCCGAACACCGTCCCCAATGACGTCCTCTACGCCCACGACACCACGTTCAGCTGCTGAATCCCCCTGTAGGAGAACGATTATGCGCAGGTTTGCTCGTCCACTGCTGACCGCGGGATTCGCGACAGCCGTGCTCTCGACGATCGTGGCATGTGGCTCGTCGACCTCCGCGGTGAACCAAAGGGACACCAACGCGATCGCCAGCCAGCTCGATATCTATCAGCGCAATCAGCCCATCCCGGCCGGCACTTTCTCCCAATATCGCCAGACCTTGATCAGTGTGGAGAACGCCCAGATCCATGGCGTCGCCACCACGAGCTTCTTCTTCGTGCAGGGCAGCAGCGCCCCGTACAAGGTGTGTCCCTCGATCGGGTTCCCGGTGCCGTCCACCGGTCAGCTGACCAATCCTCAGCAGGTCGTGAGCCGCGGCGAAACAGGACTGACCACGCTGCCGCAGATGGAGCCGAATGGCACCTTCACCGGTGACTCCAGCGGCACCTACGTGACCTGCGTGGCAGGTGACGGCACCAAGTACGTCGTGTACGCCGAAGGGTTCGTGCACACCGAAGGCGGCGCCGCGCACTGGGATAAAGCCAGCGCAACGGTAGTCGTCGACGGCGCACCGACCGTGACCATGGCGAGCAAGTGATGGACTCCCTCGGCGGCTTTACCCCTCCCCGCCGGTCGTCGAGGGACGGACGCGTCCGGTGGCCGCTCTCGGCTTCCCCTGGCCGGTGCTCCCGGGCGCGTCCCCGACCTCCTCACAGCCCGCCGACGTAGCTCGAGGTTGTGAGGGCCGCGTCCCTGGTCCCACCTCGTCTCAGGTGAGACCAGGGACGCCTCCAAAAACGTCCCGTGAAGACGGGATTGGCCGCCGGAGGGCCCAACCTCCGACGGCCTGCAGATTCACCGAACTGCAAGAAGAAAGTCTACACAATGGCAATCCACTCACCCGCGTGTGAAGCCTACCTCGCCGAATTGTCCACCGAGCCAGCGGCTTCCGTGGAATTCCAGATGGCCAGCGTCGTCGGTCGCCTCTACGAGCACCGGGCACTCGGCTACTTACTGACAGTGATCTACGAAGACCCCCGCACGCGTGCCGCCGACATCGCGCACCGCCTCTGGGCCCTCGCTGCAAACAACACGATCGACAAGGAGATCAAGCGATGACACCGTTCGAGTACTCGCAGCGTATGGACCAGATCCTCCGCTACGTCGGCGGTCTACTCGTGTTCCCGGACGGAACGCCGGAGTGGACGATCGGGCGCACCTTCGCGCTACTGCCGGACTCGGAGCGGATCGGGTTCCTCCGCACCCTGGTGAACGAAACCCAGGACACCAAATCGCGGGCCTTTGAGATCGGCTGGGACCTGCGCGCAATCATCGAAGACTGGCCCGAGAGCGGGGCCGCAGCATGAGCGAGAGATCCTTCATCACGATCCTGCACCACACCGACTATCTCGACGCCGCCTGGAGCGCCGAGGTGGCGAAAGTCGTTGTCTCCTTCGACTATGCAGCGACGGCTCAACTCACACTGGCCGACGCCGAGCACCTGCATAACGCGCTGGGAAACGCCCTGGCTCACGCTCGCCGCACATCGGAGTTCGAGTCCACCGAGTCCGGCATGACCGAGCTCGACTGCGCACTGCTGCAAGCGAACTCGCCCTCGCAGGCGGTGACACGATGACGCGAGCGCACCGACCCAAGATCGAGGTCGCGGAACGGTTCACCGAAGCATTCGCCCATGCCCTGCACCTTCACACACCCGCCGAACACACCCCCACACGTGAGGTGCCGGCCGCCACGGACTGGGACGACTGGCATTGGGATCGCCGGGGCGGTGACCAGTGATGGGTACTGCACTGCTCACTCCCATTCCGGCGTCGGGATTAGTGGCGAAGGGGGACTTCGCGGCCGTGTATGCGGTCTGGCCGCCGGTGAAGTTCGGTGCCGGGGAAACTACTCCCTTTGTCGTCGTGACGTCTTCGACGCTGGTGGGGGACACGCTCATCTACCCGTGCGATCGCAGCGGTGAACCGCTCGCTTGGGAGTTCATCGCCCACATTCCTCACCCGAACCATCCCGCAGCCCTGCGTGTCGCGGGCTACGACGCCGAGACGGTGAACGCCCATGTCCGATGACCTGCTCGAAGAAGCCGAAAGACATCTCGCTCACGACCGTGATCGCGACGAAAAACTCGACCGCGCACAACGTTTCGCCGAAGCGCTCCGGTCCGCGGACAACCCGGACGTCCGTGAGGCCGGCATCGAACTCGCAGGAATCGTAGGAGTACCGCAGTGAACACCAAGGAATTTGTAGAACTCGTCGCCGGCGGCTGGGAGCTTCCTGCCACCGGTCTGGTGCTGGGCGTTCTGCTCGCAGGCGCACTCGGGACACGCAGCGAGTACTCCGGCGCGCCGGTGATCTCCGACAACGACTGCGACGAAGATTCCGACGAATCGTGCGACGAAGACGACGACCCCGACGGAGACGCGTGGGATCGCGGCCACGACTACTGGGTGGCCGATGAAGTGGGTGCGCTGTGAGCGGCGGACGGCCGCGCGCACTGAGCGCCGAGCAGGCGCGTGCGGTCGTGGACGAGGTGTTCCGCGGTGTCGAGTACAAGCGCGTCGCCACGTATTTCGGAGTCTCCAAGGACGTGGTGAGCAAGATCATGAGAGGTGTCACCTACTCCGATGTCACCGGCATCGGCGAGACAACCCGGACACGGCGCGGAGGCTGTTGTACCGATTCGGACTGCCAGAAATGCAGGCTGAACCGTGCCGGGGAGGCGAATGTCGCTGGCGCACGAGCCGCGATGGCCGACGTGCGGTGTGTGGCGTGCTGTTCGGTGATCTGCAAGCCGATCGGCACCGTCCTGGCTGCGCGTGGGCTGCTGCGGTGCAAGAAGTGTCCGGTCATCAAGCGTGTCGGCGCACCCAACAGCGCCACCCCTTGCACGGCCGACGCGCCCTGCGGCAAGTGCCGAGTGAGCGAGGTCGGCGAACGCAACATCGCCACCGCACACGCAACGGCTGTCGATGTCGATTGCGTCGCATGCGGTTTCGCCATCAGCCGGGCCGCCAAAACGGTCCTGGGGGTCCACGGCTTCGTGCGGTGCAAGCAGTGCATCGAGGGCCAGCAATGAGCGAGAGGAAGCAGATGAACCCCACTCTGCCGCCGACCCAGGTGCGGCTGCTTCGTGACATCCACACCGACAAGGCCACTTTCCCCAAGGGACTGCGGGTCGAGGCGACCCCTGACGGCGATGAGTGGATCCTCCACCTCGATATGCCGTCGCTGGGTGTGAAGTCCCTGTCCCAGCGGGTGCCAGCCGAGTGGGTGCACCAGCACGGACACACGGTCGCCGCATACGCACGACGGATCGACGCACACGAACAGTACTGGTTCGCCCGCAACTGTCTGGGTTTCGACGACGAGAAGGCCACGCTGTGGCTTTCCGAGGAGATAGGGCGCTCGCTGAAGACGCTGCGGCTGTGGGGATTTCACACCGGCCGTCTGGAGAAGCAAGAGCGCGCCCAGCGCGAACAGCAGCGGGTCATGTCATGACAGCGGCCCTCTCGTCAGCACTGCCGACTTTCACCGGAGACATCAGCATGAGCAACGACGTCGACATCCCTCGCGGGGATCTCGCCCGCCGGATCGTGTTCCTCAAGACGATCAGTGACCTCGTCGGGGAGGAGTTGAACAAGGCCAAGCGGCTGGCGGTGATCCGGTTTCAGAAGGGCAGCTCGGAACCAGCCCGCGATGCCAACGACGTCAAACTCGGCAACGTCAGCAAGTCCGACCCGAAGCCGGTAGCCGCGGTCGTGGATGACGAGCGGCTTGCGGAGCACATCCTTCAGACGCGCCCGGACGAGTGCATCACCGAGGTCAGACTGGGCGACACCGCGCAGATCGCGGCCGTGCTCACCGATGCCGGCCGCACGGACCTGTTCACAGCCGTGAAAACCATCCCCGGCTGGCTGTACCAGGAGATGGAAGCCAAGGCGCTGGCGGGAACTTCGGTGCCCGGGATCGAGGTCCGCACCCCCGCTGGTTACATCACGGTCCGCCTCGAGCAGGCCGCGAAGGATGCCGTGCGTGAGCTTCTCGCCGCGTCGCCTATCGCATTGGGAATCGAGGCAGTGCGATGACCTCCGAAGAACCGCAGACCAGCCGGTGCACTGAGGGTTTGCAGAGGATGCGCGAACCGTTCCCGTCCAACCAGATCAACTTGCTGCCAAAGCCCTACAAGAAGGACTCGGCGAAAGGGCGGTGCAACGAATGCGGCGGATACCACGGGCTGCCCGCAGTCCACTTGGAGTACGTCGGCCACGCGGCACTGACTGACCGGTTACTCGACGCAGATCCTGAATGGTACTGGGAACCAGTGGCATTGGACGCCAAGGGCCTGCCGCAGTTCGACGAGAACGGCGGCCTGTGGATCCGGTTGACCGTGTCCGGAGTAACCCGGCTCGGATACGGCGACTCCCAAGGAAAACGCGGCGGCGATGCCGTAAAGGAAGCGATTGGCGATGCTCTGCGCAACGCGGGTATGCGTTTCGGTGCAGCACTGGACCTGTGGCACAAAGGCGACCTGCACGACGCGAACGAGCGACGCGGCACCAAGCCCCAAGCCGCCGACGATGCACGACGGGAACTTCTCGGACTACTGACTGAGCAGGGGATCGCGCCGGCCGACGCTGTCGATCGGTTCGCCGCCGACGGCAATGGTCACTTGGGCACGTCCGCCGACGTCGAAGCAATAAGAGCACTCACCGCCTACTACCGGCAGCAGCCCGGAGGTGAGGCATGAACGCCGTCCCGCACAACCCGAACGAAGCCGTGCTGCACCTCGCAGACCTGGCACGCCAACTCGATCGAGTCACCAACGAGCTCAACGAGGCCGATGTCACCGCAGTTCACGCACGAGAGGCAGCGAAACTGGCTGAAGCACACGCGTTCCTGTGCGCACAGGGGTCCGTCGATGCCCGCAAGGCGCAAGCGACTGTCGCGACCGCTGAAGCCCGGCTGGCCGCTGAAGTAGCCGACGCGACCGTGCGCGGACTCCGCAACTCCGTCCGGACCCTGCAGACCCGCATCGATGTCGGCCGCACCTACGGCGCCACACTGCGATCCGAGATCGCCCTCGCCGGAAGCGGGGTGCACGGCGCATGACGATCCAACGCGAACCCAAGTACATCGCCGCCCACGCCTTGCAGCGGCTGGCCAAGCATCAACCACGCCCGCCACGCCCGAAGAATCCGGGTGAGGCCGCGACCCGCAAGCTCGTCGCCGAACGTTCCGGCGGCTGGTGCGAGATCTGCGGGGTCATGCGCGCGGAGTCTGTCCATCACCGCCGCAACCGATCCCAAGGCGGCGGATGGTCGGCATCGAACTGTGTAGCCACCTGCGGTGACGGCACCAGGAAATGCCATGGCTGGGTGACCGTCCACCCGGGCGATGCCGCCGCCGAAGGGTGGCACATGCGCCCCGGCGACGACCCGCTCACTGTGCCGATCATCTCCGGTCTTCACGGGCCGGTGCTTCTCGCCGATGACGGCAGCATCACAACGATCGGGAGTGAGACATGGTGAAGACCGAAAGGTATTGGCATGGTGGCGTTCCCGGTTTGAAGCCGGGAGATCTGATCACGCCCCGGCAGCCAGACGACAAACAGCACCTGGTCGACGGCTGCCGAACCTGCGAGGCGCGCCGAGGCGGCAAACCTCTCGCCCGTGACGACAACGATCCGAGCCTGGTGTACGTCACCACCGAACGCGATTACGCCCGCATCTACGCGGCCGGCTACCCGCGCGGCGCTCTCTACGTGGTGGAACCGCTCGGCGAGCTGACCGACCGCACTGGCAAGCACGACCCGGCGCCCTCGTGGGGATGTGCTGCGGCACGGGTGTTGTCGGTCTACGACCGGCTGGTAGTCCTGTCCGACAAGCAGGCACGTTCACTCGATCGCCGATACAGGATCGGTGCGGTATGAGCCTGCACTGCGAGCTGTACATCAACACCGAACGCATCGGCTCCGTGCACGCCACCCGCATCGCCGGCGCCGGAGTAGCGGACGGCGATGTGAACGCCTACCGGGCCTCCATCACGGGTATGGACGACGCCGAGATTTGGCGCGGGCAAATCTGGCACCGCTACGGCGACGGCGCATGGGAGCTGGTGGAGCGTGTCCTGCGCGCCTCCCGGTATCCCTCTATCGAGGTCCCGACCGAAAACCTCGGCGGTGCCGCATGAGCAGACGCCTCTACCTCGGTGGCCGTCCGGGCCTGCGCCCGGGAGATCTGTTCGAGCCACACCACCGGCGCCGACGTCGCGCCGGACTGCGGGATTCCGATCGCGTGTTCGCGACCCCGGATCGCCACTACGCCAAGCACTTCGCATCCCTGTGGCGCCCGGGGGACCTGTATCAGGTTGTCCCAGTGGGGGAGTGGAAGCCGAGCGCGGCGGATCCCATCGAATCGTTTCATGCTCCCGCAGCACGGGTGACCGCGGTGCTGGATCGCAGTGTGCTGTTGACGGAAGCGGAACGCCGGCATGTATCTCGCCAGTGGCATCCCGCCAACGGGTACCCGGTCGGCCTGGATGGTGCGGCATGACGGCACCGTTCACGATCACCCACACTGCACAGCCGGGCCGTCGGTATGCCGGTGATCGCGGAATCCGCGGGCGCGTGCATGTTCCCGGGTCGACGAGGCTGATCGTGGCCACCGACGGCAGCTGGAAAGCCAACATCGGCGGTCACGCCTACGTCACCTACAACGGGCACTGGGGTATCGGCGGGCGGCGTATGCGCGGGCCGTTGAATCCGATCGCCAATGGCCATGTCGGTGCTCTGGTTCAGGAACTGCGTGCGATCGGCGCGGTGCTGGAGGACTTCCCGGGTCGGCGCGTGCGGTTTTTGGTGGACAGTGTCGACGCCATCGACTACCTGCGTGCGTGGCAGGCCGGAGAGATCGACCGGATGCCGCCGGGCTATGACTTGCGGCCGCGGTTGAAGGGCGGTCGTGAACCGGCATTGATGCGGTTCGCCGGGTTGGTGTGTGGCCGGACGGATTTGCGGTTCGTGCATGTCGCCGGGCATCGCGGGCATCGGATGAACGATGTCGCGGACCGGTTGGCGAGTCTTGGCCGGCGCGCATGCAGCGGCCAGGTGGGCAACGAGGTGGAAGTCGCGGAGATCGCTTCCACGATCGTCACCGCGTACGTGTTGGTGACGCGCGGGACGGTCACGAGCGACCATCACCCGGCGGAAGACGGTGCGGCGTGAAGTCTGCTGAGGAGGCGCGCCGGACTTGGCGATCCGCGCATAACGGCGAGGTGTCCTGATGGCGCGCATCCGATCCGTGAAGCCCGAGTTCTGGTTGGACCGCAAGCTGGCGCGCAGGCTTACCCGCGACGAGCGCATGTTGTACATGGGCTTGTGGAACCAGGCTGATGAGCACGGGCGTGCGCTGGCCGACCCGGTAGTCGTGAAGGGCGCGGTTTTCCCCTACGACGACGACCTCACTACCGAGGTCATTGATCGAATGTTGTGGCGACTCGATGAGACCGGCGTGGTGCAACGCTACGAGGTCGAAGGCGATCCGTATCTGTTCCTTCCGAAGTTGAAGGACCATCAGCGATTGGAGCCTGGCAAGTCCAGGTCGAAGCATCCGGAACCGCCGGAACGCGGTGCCTCACACCCTGATCCGGACGTTGTCTCGGACCAGTCGGAGAAAATTATCGCGGAGTCCGAGACGATCTCGGTGTCGCGCAGAGAGCCGGTCCCGGAATCCGGTAACGGGTTTGCATCTTTCGAGCCGGACCAGCAACAACAGTCCGATCCGGGAACCGCGACGATTTTCTCCGACGAGTCTGCGCACGATCCGGGAAAAAAATCGCTTCTTTATGGGACAGGGAGCATGGAACAGGGGGGCGCCGCGCAGATCGATCCGCGCGAAACCGAGAACCCCCCAAAGCCTCACTGCGAGAAGCACCCCGGGGGCACCCCCGACGCATGCGGTGCGTGCGCCGGTGCCCGCAAACGCTGGGTGGCGCACAACCTCGAACGAGACCAGCGCGCAACAGCCGCAGCCGCGGAGAAGAACCGAGCCGGCCGTGAGCGCACCCGTCGGGCCGCTGAAGACCGCGCTCGAGCCGCCGCCAGCTGTCGGCTGTGCGATGACGACGGCTACCTGCACATCGATTCCGACGACGGCCCGCAGGTCTCACTGTGCGCCCACGACTCCGGCGAGACCGGCAAACGCGGCCGCGCCGAGTTCCAACGCGAGCTGGCACGGATGCGCGAGAAGCGCACGCCTGCACCGACACCAGAGGAGCTGGAGCGGATTCGCACGGAGCTCGCCACGGCGGCAGCGGCACGGGATTGCGCTGCCACCGTGCCAGAGGCCCCTTCATCCCTGAGCGTGGCGCCTAGCCACACGGAACGAGCGTTTGCTGAAGAGCCACTCACCACCGAGGAGAACACCACATATGCCTGACCCAACTCCCCGCGGCCAGCTTGATGCCATCGTCCGAGAAGTGCTTACCGGCGAGCAGTTTCACGCTCCCGCGGTCGTTGCCTTCCGGCTCGCTGATGCCGTTTTCCATGCGGGCTGGCGCCCGCCCGCTCGACGCATCGAAACCTTCGACGAGCTCAACGCCTTGCAACCGGTCGCTGCGATCTGCGCCGACCTAGACGAGGGCAACCGCCCGCGTTCCGTGGTCATCCGCGACGCAGACGGCTCGATTCTCGAGCGCGACGTCGACAACGCCTATGACGAAATGGCCGAAGACCGGCACGCCGGATGGTGGGCAACCGGCACCGGACGCGACGACATCGACAGCACCGAGGTCACGCTCCCCGCCACCGTGCTGTGGCACCCGACGGTGAGTAGTCATGACTGACCGAGAAGGCGACTGGTCGAATCCTCGCGAAGCAGTCGAGGTCGGCCGGCGCATCCTCGCCAATCGCGGTATCGACATCTCCGCCGCGAAACTGGCGTTCAAGTCGAATCATCCGCAGGTCACTGACGAATGGATCGAGCCTGCGATCGCCTTGCAGGTGGCGAGCTTCTCAAGGTGGCTGCCGCCGTACACGGTTGGGTCCGTCGCCGAACAACTGGCCAATACCGAGGGTGCGTTCCCGTGGGACGGCCCGATCGGCAACGGGCTAACGGTGAACGAATACCAAAGCAAATTCCGGGACATGGCTCGCGACCAACTATTCCTGATGCATCAGCTCGGCATGATCGAGGACCGCGATGCCTGATCACGCCTTCACCAAGACGGAACGTGCCCTGCTCGTCAATGTTCGTGACGCGGTCGGTCCATGTATCGCGAGCCCCGAATATGCCGTCGAAGGATTCCGCCGCGGCGAAAGGTCCGGCGGTGGGCACGGATTCCACTACCAGTTCACCAAGACGGCGATCGTCGGAACATGGCACGAGTTCATCGAGGCCGCGTGGTATCCGGACGGCCGACCCCACACGTGGCGGCAGGGTCAGTTGCTCGCCGAAGCGAAGGTGACTTACGCACGCCTGCGGCGCTGGCGTGACTCGCTGCCCACCGAGGTGCGTGAGCAAGCCTTGACGTGGTCGCGGATCTACCCAGTGGATACACGCGATTCGCCGGCGCTGGAAGCGCTCGTGCTCCGACTGCTGGCAGACCCTGAGCCGGTCGTCGACCCCGAACCTGTTGACCTTCTTGATCTTTTGGAGATGACGAATGCCTGACCGGACTATCACCACCACCAGCGGATCGACCGTAACTCTCACCGAACGGCAGAGCGAATTGGTTGTGCTACTTGACCACTCGGACGCCCCGGTCGATATGCGGCCGACTGTGGCGGGGCGAGTCATCGACGGCGGATTTCAGCCTGCACCGTTCGCGAATTGGGCACTCCTGCCGCCGGCGCTGCGCGCAATCGCCGATCTCATCGACGAATTGGAGAACCACGATGCCTGACCGAGACCTCATCGCCGAAGGCCGCAAGCTGCTGAAGCAGGCTCGGGAATTGCCATTGCGTGAAGGCATGTTCGAGACCATCCAGACTGCCGCCCGCAGCCTCGCTGACGACTTGATCATCGAGCCCGGTCGGGCCCGCGCCCATATCGCCGAGCTTGAAGCCGATCAGGACGGATATGCCGAAACCGCTCGGCAGGCAACCGCTCTCGGCATCGACCAGGCCGCTCGCATCGCCGAGCTGGAGCAGCAGCCCGCGCGCCGCGTCATCGAGACCGCCGCGGTCTCGAACGAACCGACGGGCACGGTGATCCGTCATCAGCACGGAGATATCGGGTCGGTCGACCACGGCCCCACCGGGGAGTGGCTGGGCGGCGACACTCGCGTCCACTTCCTGGATTTCCAACACGCGCAATGGATGACGGTCGCCGACATGCTCGCGGACCCCGAGCCATCGGATCGGTGGACCGTGCTCTGGCAGCCGGAGGTGGACCGTGGCTGACCTAAGCCGCGCTGCTGAGCTGCAACGCCTCGCCAGCCTGCTCGTCGCCATATCCACAGAACTCGGAGAGCCTGGCGACACCTTGTTTGACGATTTGCCCCGGCTGGTTCGGGAGTTCCGCGCCAACGCCACCGAGCTGCGCGCGGACATGCTGGAGCGCGTTGGTCATGCCGAGGCCTTGGCCGAGGGCCTCCGCGCCCGCATCACCGAGCTGGACCAGGAGATCCAAGCGGCTGCCGGCTGGCGGCTGGCTGTTGCTGCCCGCAACAGCCAGCTGGAGCAGTTCGTAGCGATGCGAGATGCCCGTATCGCCGAGCTGGAGCGGATGGGGCCGAGCTTCGGCTACATCACCGGCTACCGCGACGGCAAGCACTGGCAGATCCTGTTCGACGGTGAACCCTTCACGCACGCCGAAGCGATCGAAGACCTCCACAACGCAACCACCGAAGTGCCCGATGTCGAGTGGCATGTCCTCGAGGTTCGGGTGGCTGACGAGCGGCCGGAGGTGAGCGACTGTGCCTGACCGTATCCCGAGCCAGCGCCTGTGCCAGCTCCGCGACGACGAACTCGTATGTGCCGGCACGAACGAAAAGGCATTGGCCGCCGAGCTTCTTCAACTCCGCAGCCTCGTCGTCGATTTTACCGATTCCGGAGACTGCTGGCTCGACCACCACGGCGGATGTCAAGCCCACGGCTATCTGGAGCCGGAACGAGGGGAGCGATGCCCGCACGCGGTGGCGAAGGAACTGATTGCCGAATGGGACGAAGCCGATGGGGGTGGCCGGTGAGCGC
This sequence comes from Nocardia sp. NPDC088792, assembly GCF_044750615.1. Taxonomy (NCBI): domain Bacteria; kingdom Bacillati; phylum Actinomycetota; class Actinomycetes; order Mycobacteriales; family Nocardiaceae; genus Nocardia; species Nocardia sp. NPDC088792. Next base: position 753,167 of record NZ_JBIVKC010000003.1, on the reverse strand, counting down.
CTTGAACGAGACTGCCCGCGGAACCCTGCGTGCACACGGTATCAGCGTTGCTGAGGGGAGCAGGCGAAATGCCATGGGCGACAAGTGGACGGGGGACGCGTGCGGTTGCCCTGATGACAGGTGCATCGGATTCCACCACGGCGACGGCGACGACTGCGGGTGCCTGTCAGCGCTACTGGAGGTGGACATCGATGAGTGACACTTCGGATGCGTTCCGCATGTTGCTCGCCGAGCATCGGGCGACATCTCGTAGCTGTTTCTGTTTGTGCGGTGCCTACGTCGAAGGACAGCACGGCTACACGGCGCATCTGGCGGGGGTGATCGAGGCCGAGTTCCTGGTGGTGCCGCGCAGCGACGTCATCGGGACCGAGTACGGGTGGCGACTCTCCGGTGATGAAGGGCCACAGCGGAACAGCGAACGCATGTGGGCGCTGGCCGACGCCGAGATCAACGCCGGCGAAGCAGTCCAGCGACCGGCCTTGGCCTGGCTGCCGATAACCCCGGTTAGCGAGGTGCCCGATGCCTGACCGCTATGGGGATACGGAGCGCCCACAGTGCCGGAATCCCCACTGCACCCGGGGCTGGCTCGGCGACGACGACGAAGGCCGGCGCATCCCGTGCCTGGACTGTAAACCGCACCTCGCGACGTACCGACGCGATGTCCACGACTACGCCGAGCACCCAGCCAGCGCCCGAGCCCAAGCAGCAATCGACGCAGCAGAAAGAGACAACCGATGAGCGACTACACGACCAACGACCAGATGCCAGAGGCGTGGCGCGACCTGCTGGAAGGCATCACTATCCTCGCGCGCCATCCCGACAACGACATAAGCCCATTCCACTGCGAGCACGACAAATTGACCGTCTGTGCGAACCCTGCCGATTTCACGGACGAGGAACTGGAACGTCTGGACACGCTGGGATTCCGGGTGGGCGATGACGAGGAGTCGTTCGACTCCTTCCGATTCGGGAGCGCGTAATGACCACCTACCGCCGATTCATCGAAACCTGCGACCACGAGGGCGAAACCTGGAACTTCTGGCTACAGGTCGACGGCAACATGACCGCTCTCGCGGTCCTCGGCGACAAACTCGACGCCATCAACGAACCCCTCATCGATCGGCCGTTCGTCCTCGAAGTCGACCAGCTCGACGAACCTGAGGTCGATCTACTCATCCGCTTTGGCGAATCGGGCTACTTCATGCAGCACAACAAGATCGACGGGTCGCTACAGCTGCCGAAGAATTTCCTGGCCTTGGACTTCGAAGCCGTGACCGATCACCTGTACAAGGGCGCCATCCGCGACTTCTTCCACGGCGGTGCCGAATGAGCCACTGGAGCGATCTCCTGCGCGACGCCGTCGATTTCGGTGGCGACCCCGAGCCGAAGCACGACCATCTGGGGCGCACTGGCGACACTGACTGCCCGGCCTGTTATGTCGACACGATCCGTGAAGCACTCCGCAGTTACTACGACGAGCCCGAACCCACGCTGCAGGAGGTCGGCAATCCGTGCGACCACGATAACGCGGTCGCAGGCCGCGTCGAGGCCGGCCGTCTCGACGGTGGCCGCTACTGCTCGGTCGTCACCTGCGCGGCTTGCCTGATCTCGAGCCAAGGCTACGTACAGGCGATCACGAATCTTCCTGCAAGCGAACTGATTCCATTCACCCGGAAGGTTCCCGAATGAACCAGCCGCCCATGACGTCACAACCGTCGGCACCCTGGATGCAGCAGTTCGAGGACGCCAAAGCCAAGGGCTCCGCGGGGCATGCAGTAGCCGGCTGTGGTGATCGCGATTGCCCGTGCTGTCTGGTCCCGGACAGCGTGCGCCCGGTCTCGCAATCGGTCATACCGACCCCGACAAACCTTGTCACGTCGGCTCTCTCGATGCTCCGCACCCTCAGCCCATGGAAATCCAGCCGATGACCACGCCCGACGAGATCCGCGCTGAGGCCATCGACCGACTTGCCCGCATGCAGTTCCAACTGGACGAACCGTACGAGCACTGGGCACCGCAGTACCGCCGCGAGGTGACCAAGTTCGTCGACGCCCTCGGCGACATGTTGCCGACCCATATCGAGGAACGCGGCGGCGGCGAGATCGAGAACTTCCAGGGGCAGATAACTCGGCGAATCCCAAAGCAGCGCCGTTACATCACCGATTGGATCGAGGTGACCGAGTGAGCAGCGGGCAGAAACCACGTAGTCGAGCGTTTTTCCCGCGGATGAAGGTCCGACGACCCCAGCGGCCACGCCCCTGGATGCTTGTCCTCTATGACGAGAATTGGCGTCCGTACTGGTACCAGAAGGGCTCGCCGCGCCGACGAACGAAGCCCAAGGGTTTCTACCTCGGCGACGGCACACGGCCAGAGCTAGTGACGTTCGAGGTCCCTGACTTTCGGTGGAGCGGCAGAGCGGAAGCGATCCGTCCGGAGGTGACCGAGTGACCCGCGAGGACGCCTTGGATTTCGCCGACATCGCCGCCGGCGTCGCCGTGGTCGTCGCGTACATGGTCTGGCTGGCACAACGAGCCCGATGAAACTGGGCCGTCGCCACAAGAGCGTCAAGTATCAGCGGCGCCTATTCCACTAACCGCATACGAAACCGAAAGCAGCACAACCATGTCCGATCACCCCACTGCCACATTCCACGAATCCCAACTGGCCGACTACCTGCCTCCCGCCGCGCGGCGCGCTGTCTCGCGCGAGGACCTCGAAATCGCTGCCGCCTACGCCGTCTACGGTTCCGGCGTCAACGGCCGGATGGTGATCGGCGCGCAGGTCGTCGAAACGGTAGGCCGTGCCCTCGTTGCCCCGATCGTGGATGCCATCCTCGCGATGGACGGTATCCAGATCACCTTCGCCAACGCAATCGAGCAGCCGGAGACCGCCGATGCGTAATGTGCGCGACTTCCTGCCACGCGGAGATCTGTCATGACCCGCGCCCGGGACGGGGCTCGCAAGCGTGCGGCTACCGCCCAGGGGCTTGCGAACACACACTCCGGCACAGAGATTCGTGTGACCACCGCCGATGACTACATGACCAGAGATCAGGTCGCGGCGCGGTGGAAGCTCTCGCCGAAGACGTTGTCGAACTGGCATCACCTAGGCAAAGGGCCCCGGTGTTTTCGGCTCGCGAATGGCAGATACCGCTATCGCACAGCCGATGTCCTCGCCTACGAGGAGCACCTACTCGAATCAGCGTAGAAAGGGGAATTCGCGGGTGGCACGCGAACGACTCGAACCCGGCGCACGGCCGAAGGATCTGGTGCTCGAGCCGACGCAGGGCGAGGACGGGATTTACCGGATCGAACGGGTCCGGCACCGGAGATTCAATGGCACCTACACAAGAACCAGCGCACAGGGATTCACCCGCGACGAGTGCCTCGATGAATGGGGGACGGCATTCGAACGCAAACGCCACGAGGGGAGTGCGCGGCGGAAGACACAGCGCCACAGGTTCAAAGACACCGATCCTATGTCGCTGGCGTTCAAGCGGTTCTTCGAACTCACGCAGAAGCGTGTCGACGCTGGAAAGATCACTCAGAAGACTCATGACCTGTACTGGGCGGCCACCTTCAGATCCGAGGGTCCGCGTGCCGACCCCGATGCGATCCGGCTCGACTCGGAGATGGGCGAGCTGTCGATCGCCGAGGCCGGCCAGCCAGTGTTCTTGTCCGAATATCTCGAGGACGTCGCCGAGATCGTGGGCGGCATCGCCGAACACCAGTACATCGTGCTCAAAGGCACCTTCAGCATGCTCACCCGGGCGGGACTGTTCAGATTCAGTCCCATGGCCGAGGTCCTGAAACCCGAGCGCGGAGAACCCGATCCGTGCGCGCTGCGTCCCGAGGAGCGCGATCAGCTGTACTGCCAGATTTGCGCAAGGACCGCCCGCACACCATGGATCGAGATGCTGTACATGCTCATCCTCGGCACCGGCATCCGTCCCGGGGAGGCCTACTGGCTGCAGTGGTCCGACATCCCCGGACTCGACGACCCTACCGTCAAGAAGGCGGTGCTACGTGTAGGAGGCACCGTGGTGAAGCCACGTCTCAACGGTGGGGCATTCCGCCAGAACAAGCGCAAGAGTTCACGACGCGGCCACGCCTACTACGTCACCCTGCCCGAGTGGCTGACCACCAAGCTGCGCGCCTACAAGAACAAGCAAGCGCCGAAAAGCCAGGACGAGCCGATCCTGACATCGTCGGGCGGCGGCATGCTGCGACCGACGACCGGGGAGGCCGGTCTGCGGCGAGCGAAGGAGGATTCGAGTGTGGACTGGGTGACGTGGGGCAATCTCCGCGACACCGTAGCTACCCATATCACGGGTAGAACCGGTGATGCACGCCGTGCTAGTGCGCAATTGGGGCACATGCAGGGCGCGTCGATGGTGACCGGGCACTACCTGGATCCGAACGGATACGTTCATCCGGTAGTGGACAACACCGACGTCCTCGAGGAACTCGACCCGGCCAAAGTAGGAGCTATGTTGGAATCTACGGGAAGTCGATCATGACACCAACGCCAGGAACAGCACGAACGACCAACTCTGGGCATAGCATGTTGCTATGCCCACCAATCGGATCGAGGGGCGTACGGCGGTTTTCGCTGACTGGGCTTGGCAGGCACTGCTGGTGACCGGGGTGTGCTCGGTGGGGTTGGGCGCGGTCATGATGGTTTGGCCTGATAAGTCGGAGACGGTGGCCGCGACGCTGTCGGGACTGGTGCTGCTGGCCACCGTGGCCGTGCAGTTGATCGTGGCGTTCGGGGCGCGGATCGCTACGGCGCTGAAGGTGCTGGAGTTTTTGGGCGGGGCGGTGTCGGGGGTGCTCGCGGCCTGGTGTTTTCACAGTGGCGAGTGGGTTGTGTTGCTGGCCTTGTGGGTTGGGATGGGGTGGATGGTGCGGGGGATTCTGCAGGCGATCGTGGCGGCTTGGTCCGAGCGGTTCGCGGGGTCGGGGCGGCAGGAGGTGGTCGGGTTGGTGACGCTGGTCGTCGGCATCATCGTGGCGGTGGGGACCTTCGAGACGTTGACGAGCCTGTCGATCGTGGTCGGGTTGTTCACGATCGCGCTCGGGGTCAGCGAGATCCTCGTGTCGACGCGGCTGGAACGGTCTGCGATGGAAGTCGTCTCGTAAATCACAACGGTGTATTAGCGGATCGCTCCAACCCCCGGGGAATAGCTCGTTAGCCTGCAATTTGCCGGTACGTTCGGATAGTTCGTGTGTCGGATATTCGATCACGCCGCTGCATCCGGAATACCGGACGGTTCCGATGGTTTGGTACATCCCGCCGCTGTCACCGGTAGTGGATGCGCTGCAGGACACCAGGCACGACGCCGAGGACCACGGCAATCTCTTCGCCGCCATCGAGGCGCTGCGCATCCCCGTCGAATACCTGGCCGAGCTGTTCACCGCCGGGGACATCGAGCCCGTCAACGATGTGCTGCGCAAGCTCGCCGCCATGCGCAGCTACATGCGCGATATCAACCTGGGCCGCGAACCACGACCGGAGATCGCCGCCAAGGTCGGCATGACCGAGGAAGAGATCTACAACATGTACCGGCTGCTCGCGTTCGGGGAGAGCTCCGGGCATCCGACACCGGTGGCGGTGGAGAACTTCCGCATGCTGCAGGACCGGCAGACCGCCGACTCGCCCGCTTCGGTGGCGGGGCAGGGGCGGGTCAACCTGCTCAACTGGGATGGCCGCGGCACGCCCGACGGGCTCATGCCCGATCGCGATGGCGGAAGGCATCGGCGGTGAAACTCTCCGCCGCGCAACGCTCGGCGGCCTGGCAGGTGCAGTCGCTGCTGCTCGGCTATCCCGATGCGCAGCTGCTGGATGCGCTGCCACTGCTACGCCGTACCGCCGAGGCCTTGCCGGCGGCAGTCGGTGCACCATTGCAGCCGTTGCTGACTCGCCTCGCGAGCGCCGAGCCACTGGCCGTGGCAACCGAATACGTCGATACCTTCGACCATCGCAAGCGGTTCAGCCCGTATCTGACCTGGTTCATGTACGGCAACACCCGCAAACGCGGGATGGGGTTGCTGCGGCTCGAGGAGTTCTATCGGGCGGCCGGCCTGGTGCTCGGCAATGACGAACTGTCCGACCACCTCTCGGTGATGCTGGAATTCGCGTCCGCGCATCCGGGGCTCGGACAGCAACTGCTGGAGGAGTATCGCGCCGGCATCGAGTTCATGCGAATGGCGCTGCGGGACGCCGATTCTCCCTGGACGGGCGTCCTGGAGTCGGTGTCGGCGACCTTGGCCCCGCTGCGCGGTTCCGAACGCGATGCCGTCGCCCGGCTCATTGCCGCGGGGCCGCCGGACGAGGGCGTCGGGCTGGAGCCCTTCGGCCCGCCTTCTCATATGCCAGAAATGCCGCAGGCGCCCGCGATGCTCGGCATGCCGGAACCGATCGGAGGACGTCGGTGAATCTCACAGCCGTGGACTATCTACTCTGGGTCGCGATCCCGTACGCCGCCCTGGCCGCCTTCATCGTCGGGCTCAGCTGGCGTTACCGCTACGACAAGTTCGGCTGGACCACCCGGTCCTCGCAGATCTACGAGAACCGGCTGCTGCGCCTGGGTAGCCCGCTGTTCCACTTCGGCATCATCTTCGTCTTCTTCGGGCATGTCATCGGGCTGGTGATTCCGGAGAACTGGACCGAGAAGGTCGGCATCAGCGAAAGCATGTATCACGCAGGCTCGTACAGCCTCGGCGCCGTCGCGGGTATCGCGACGGTCCTCGGTCTGGTCATCCTCATCTACCGCCGCCGCACCGTAGGCGCGGTCTTTTCCGCGACGACCCGCAACGACAAGATCATGTACGTACTGCTGGGTCTCACCCTCGCACTGGGGCTCACAGCGACGCTATACGGCAATCTCAGCGGCCACCCGCACAACTACCGCGAAGACATCGCTCCCTGGTTCCGATCCATCTTCTACTTCCACCCCAAGCCGGAACTGATGGTGGACACACCCGTCTTCTTCAAGCTCCACATCATGTGCGCCTGCGCCCTTTTCGCCTTCTGGCCCTTCAGCCGCCTGGTGCACGTGTTCTCCGCGCCCATCGGCTACCTCACCCGCCCCTACATCGTCTACCGAACCCGCGACACCCGGGAACTGGGCGCCCACGAGCCGCGCCGCGGCTGGGAACGGGTCGGCTCCTAACGTCCACGCGATCCGCGATTCGGTACCGGAATACCTGCGCGGGGTGCCTTTCGAACACTGAGAGCAGTGGAAAGGACACCGGGCCTGCGGGCCTCGTGTGCGAGTTGCCAGATGGTGCTCTTGCAGACGAGCTCCTTGAGCTTGGCGCCCGCGTAGCCCGCGAGGTAGTACCTGTTCGGGGTGTCGTCCTTGCCGGCGAATTGGGAGATGGCGGTGCGGCGGCCCAGGCTGATGCACTGGCCAACGAAGCTCACGTCGACCGGTTTGGGCTGTTCGCCCGCGAGTCGGCTGAGTACTGTCTCGGCGGCCTGCGGGCCGAGCTGGACCGCGGCTTGGCAGCTCATCCGGAACGGCTGACCGGACGGTGCGGCGGCATCCCCGGCGGCGACTATGTGCGCGTCGTCGAGACTGGTCAAGGTGTCGTCCGTGTAGAGGCGGCCGAGGGCGTCGGTGCTGAGCCCGCTGCGGGCGGCCAGGTCGGGCACGCCGAAGCCGGCGGCCCAGATGGTCAGCGAATTGCGCAGTGTGTGACCGCCACTGAGGTGCACGACGTCACGCGTCACGGCCGTCACCATCGCTTCGGGGCCTTCGAGGACGGTCACGCCGAGTTGGGCGAGTCGTTCGGCAACCGAGCGCCGGCCGCGCGGGTGCAGATACGGGCCCAGCACCTCACCGCACACGAGGGTCACGAGGTGACCCGCTTCCGCCAATTCGGCGGCGGTCTCGATGCCGGTCGAGCCCGCACCGACCACCGTGACCGGTGTGTCGGCGGGCGCGGCGGTCAGGACGGCGCGCAGCCGCTCGGCCTGCTCCAGATCGCCCATGGGGTAGGTGAATTCGGCCACGCCGGGGACTGCCGGTTCGGCACTGCCACTTCCGACCGCGTAGATCAGATAGTCGTATCCGATCGTGCCGCCTGTCGCCAAGGTGACGGTGCGTTCGCCCGCGTCGATCCGCGTGACGCTGTCGACCACCCGCCGAACCCCTTCGGCGAGAACGTCTTTGTAGTCGACCACCGCGTCATCGGATCCACCCGCCAATTGATGCAGCCGGATCCGCTCGACGAACTGCCCACGCGGATTGATCAGTGTCACCCGCACCCCGTCCCGCCGCGCCAGTCGATTGGCCGCCATGACGCCGGCATATCCGCCCCCGACCACAACCACCGCACTGCTGCCGATCATGATGCCTCCTTCGTCTCCAGCGATTCGAACACAAGACACCGCGGAACCGGCACCCGTGACAGCCCGTGAGACAGCTCACCCCACCGGCGGGGGAGCGAATCGGCCGATCCCTTGCAGCAGACAGGTGAGACCGAATTCGAAACTTGCGGTGGGCGTGGCGTCTTCGGCGTCGATGATGCGGCGGGCGAAGTGCGGGTAATCGCCGGTGGCTATGACCTCGCGGAGGTAGGGGGCCACGGTGGCGCGCCACTGGTCCTCGGTCTGGCCGGTGCGCTGCTGGGCGTGGAGTGCTGCCAGCTCGTGACTGGTGGCGCCGAAGACGTAGGAGGAGAGGGCATCGACGATATGGGACGCGAGTGTGATATCGGCGGTGAGGGGAGCGGCCGCGGCGAGGACGAAGTCGATGCGGCGCAGGGCATTCGGCCCGAAGGAAGGGCGCCCCGCGAGCTGCCGGCCCAGCCAGGGGTGCCGCAGGAGGGTGGTGCGGAGGTGACGGGCCTGCGCGGTGAGATCGGCATGCCAGTCGCCGGTGAGGCCGGGGAGATCGGCGTCGCCCTGGGCCGCGTCGATCATCAGGTCCAGTAGTTCGTCACGATTCGCGACGTAGCGATAGAGGGACGCGGTGCCCGACGCCAGGTCGGTGGCGACGCGGCGCATGGAGACGGCGTCCAGACCCTCGGCGTCGGCGATGTCCAGGGCGGTCCGCACGATGCGGTCCACGCTGGGGGCGCGGCGCGCGGGGGTGCGGCGTTCCTTGGTCCACACCAGCGGTTTCGGCTCGTCGGTCACAGCGTTCCTTTCTACCCGTTGCGGACACGATAACACTGTGGCTACGGTGTATCCATTACGGATACGATGTAGCCATAAAGGAGTTGTCATGAGTGAGAACAGAATTCCGGTGCTGATCGCCGGCGGCGGTTCGGTCGGATTGGGGGCGGCGCTCTTCCTCGCCGACCGCGGAGTCGAGACGCTGGTGGCGGAGGCGCAGGATGGGCCGTCGGCGCACCCGCGCGCCACCGGCATCGGACCGCGGACGGTCGAGATCCTGCGCGGTCTCGGATTGCAGGACGCGCTCGACGCCGTGAGCGTCGACATGGTCAGCGCCGGGCTCGGCAAGGTCAGCGTCCGGACCCTGGCCGAGGCGGATTTCGCCGCAATGCCTATCGCACCGGCGATGGCGCGGGCGCGCGGTTCGGTGGACGTCACCCCGGCACGCACTCGCGGGACCTGTCCGCAGGATCGCTTCGATTCCGTGGTGCTGCCCGCGGCGCGGGAACGCGGTGCGATCGTGCGGTATTCGACGCGACTGACGTCCTTCACCCAGGACGACACGGGAGTGCGGGCGGTCCTCGACACCGGAGAGGTCGTGCGGGCCGACTACCTGATCGGCGCCGACGGCGTGCGCAGCGAAGTCCGCTCGGCGCTCGGCATCGAGACCACCGGGCCCGGCGCACTCGGTGCGCAGATGATGAGCATCCTGTTCCGCGCCGACCTGACCCGATACCTCGACGGCCGTCGCTTCGTGACCTGCAATATCGAAAACCCCGGCGTGACAGGCATGCTCGTCACCATCGACGGCGCCAAGGACTGGGTTCTGCACATCGAGTGCGGAGACGCACTCGATGAATTCACTGAGGCCCGCTGCCTGGAATTGATATGCGCCGCAGTCGGCGACGACCTTCACGACGTGGAGGTGGTCAGCCGGTTGCCCTGGCGGCCACGCGGATTGGTGGCGGACCGGTTCCACCAGGGCCGCGTGTTCCTGATCGGCGATGCCGCGCACGCCGTTCCGCCGCTCGGCGCCTTCGGGCTGAACACCGGCGTCGCGGACGCCGACAACCTCGCCTGGAAGATCGCCGCGGTGCACCACGGTCATGCGGCCGCCGGGCTGCTGGAAACGTATACGGCCGAGCGCCGTCCGGTGGCGCTCACCACCCTCGATCAGGCCATGAGGCGGCTGGCGGATCCGCGGCTGCATTGGGGCTCGGGGCCGGAGGCAGAGACGGCACGGGCCGCGGCCGGCGTCATGAACGCGCCCGTGGTGCACCTCGGGTACCGCTACGACTCGGCCGCGGTGATCGATCCGAATCCGGAACTGCCGTCGTTCGAGGATGTTTCGCTGGACCTGGATGGCACGCCGGGCTCACGATTGCCGCACTGCTGGCTACAACACGAGGGCCGGCAGGTGTCCATACTGGATCTGATCGGGCCCGGCTGCACGCTGCTCACCGCTGACGAGGAGTGGGAGCGGGCGGGACGACTCGTCGCGGAGCAGTCCGGCTACCTCACCGTGGTACGGATTCGCGTGGCAGACAGTGCGTGGACCGGCAGTGTCGGCATCGGTGCGGATGGCGCCGTTCTGGTGCGGCCGGATCGGTTCGTGGCCTGGCGGGTGCCGGGACTGCCGGGAGATCCTGCCGGTGAGCTACGGGACGCCCTGGGCCGTATCTTGGCGCACTGAACCCGATCCGGCAGTTGCTGCATGATTGCGGTACGTGCAGACCGCCTCTCGGCTCAGGGTTCGTACACCTCCGGGTGGGTGTCAATACCGCTGAGGTCGAATGCGAATCAGGGTCCTCGGCGGATGTGCCGGGTGGTCGGCCAACCGTACCGTGACGATATGTCCGATCAGCTGGAAGCGCCGGTATCCGCGGCGCCCGAGGGGCGGCGCATCGGCGAGGTCGACAGTCTGCGCGGATTCGCGCTTTTCGGGATCCTCGTCACCAATGCACTCATGGCGACCGCGCTGTTCTCGTTCAATGGCACGGGTACGCATGTGCATCCGACCTTCGACGGCACCCAGGACCACTTCGTGGCGGCGGTGCTCGAGGCGCTGTTCCTGGGCAAGTTCTATCTGTTGTTCGCGTTCCTGTTCGGGTATTCGTTCACCTTGCAGATCGCGGCGGCCCGGCGGGCGGACGCGCCGGCGGTGCCGCGGCTGGTGCGGCGCGGTGTGATGCTGTTCGCGATCGGGCTCGCACACGTGCTGTTCCTGTGGATCGGCGACATCTTCACGCTGTACGGCGGCTTGTGCCTGATTCTGGTGCTGCTGCGCAATATTCGGCCCAGGACTGCCCTGATCACCGGCCTGATCCTGTACTTCACCTTCGCGCTGCTCGCCTTCCTGCCGGGCGCCGGCGGGATGACCGGGCTTGGGGACCTTTTCGATTTCCAGGCCATGCATCGCGCCTACACCGGTAGCTTCGTCGATACCCTGCATATTCAGCAGCAGATCGGCCCGAAGTTCATGCTGCTCACCTGGTTCGCGCAGGGCATTCCGGCACTGAGCATGTTCCTGATCGGCATGGCGGCGGGTAAGTATCGCGTGTTCGAGGATCGGGAGCGATTGCAGCGGTGGGTGCCGCGCGCGCTGACGGTGGGTTTCGGAGTGGGCGTGCCGATATCGCTGATCAGCTACGCCTACCTGATGGTCCGCAAGGACATGCCCGCGCATTGGTACGGATTGCAGGAACTGGCCAATCCGTTCATGACCCTCGGCTATATCGGGGGCATCATCTGGCTGACCCGTACCCGTTGGGCGGCCGCGGTCGCCCGGCTGGCGCCGGCCGGGCGCATGGCGGCCTCCAACTACATCGGCCAATCGGTGGTGCTGATGGTCGTCTACACCGGATACGGGCTGGCCTTGGCCGACAAGGTCCCGCCCGCCGGGGTATTCGCCATCGCGGTCGTGACATTCGCCGCGCAACTGGGATTCAGCGCCTGGTGGCTGCGGCGCCACGCCTACGGCCCGGTCGAGTGGCTGCTGCGGGCCGCGACCTATCTGACGGTTCCGGCCTGGCGGAAATCGTCGGTGTGAATTCTGGCCCACTGGGCGAAGGTTCGCGGGGCGCGGCCCGTGACCTCCTCGACGGTCGGGCGCACGATCGATTCGTCGATGACGCCGTCGACATAGAACTCGAAGAAGGCGTCCACGTATTCGGCGGGAGTGTCGGCGAGCATGTCGGCGCGCGCCTCGTCATCACTGAGCTCGACGGAGTGCAGGTTGCGGCCGAGCAATCCGCCCAGCACCGTGACCTGTTCGGCCGGCAGCTGCGCCTCCGGTCCTGTCGGCCACAGTATTTCGCCGCGGTAGGCGGGATCGGCGAAGGCGCGGGCCGCGACCGCCGCCAGGTCGTAGGGATCGAGGCTGGCGGTGCGTACCTGCGGGAAGGTCACGCGCACCGTGTCGCCCGTGGCGAGCTGCGGCAGCCAGCGCAGGGCATTGGAGTCGAAGGCGCAGGGCCGCAGGATGGTCCAGGCCACGCCCGATTCGATGACCTCCTGTTCGGAGGCGGCCATGTACCGGGTGACCGCATTGCCGGTATTGCCGGTGCCCGCGGAGACGCCCGACAGTTGCACGATGTGCTCGACGCCGGCCTTCGCCGCCGCCTGCGCTACGCCGGGATAGCCGGGGAGCAGGAACAGTGCGCGGGCTTCCTCGAATACCGGGCCCAGGGAATCGGGCGAGGTCAGATCCGCCGCGATCGGTTCGACTCCCGGTGGCAGCGCGGCCTTTCCGGGGTCGCGCATCAAGGCCCGTACCGGTTCGCCGGCCCGGGCGAGGGCCCGCACCAATTCGGTTCCGACATTCCCTGTCGCACCGCTCACCACGATCATCGCTTACCCCTTGTCCACACACGGGATCCGCCTGCCGCGGATCCCACGTACCCAGGGGAACACGAATCGTGAAGGGTTAGAACGGGACCTGGTGGATCTTCATATTTCACTCAGGGAAGATCGAGGTAAAACTCAGGTAAGGTCATAGGCGGTCGGGTGTCGCGGCTCATACAGCCCGATTTCGCCTGCTCCCGGCACCTGTAGGTGGGTGATCAGCCCCCAGCGCGCCTCGGTCACCCCCGAGGTGAACTCGACGCCCTTGGCGCCCAGTTCGGCCATGGTGGCATCGAGATCGTCGCACATGAGATACAGCTCGGTGCGGCCGTTCTCGGCCGGTCCGGCCGGGTGCACCGCCAGTTCGGCGGGCGGGGATTCGAAGATCAGCCAGCCATTGTTCGCATCGACGTACGGCAGGCCCAGGACGTCACGGAAGAATGCCCGCGCCGCCTCTGCATCGGTGGCATGGACGATGGTGTGCGCGCCGGTAATCATGGCCCGACGCTAACACCTTCGACCGACGCATTCGGACGGCCGGTCGTGCCGGGCGCCCGCAGATTTTCGAGCAGTAGCTGCGAGAATGCCACGGGTGCATCGGTGAAGCTGTGCCCGCCCGGGAATCGGGTGAGCGTCAGGCCGAGCCGGTCGGCCAGTGCGGCGGCCGGACGAGCCGGCAACTGATCTCCGGTCTCCTCGCCCGCCGCGAGTACCAGCCGGTCGGACACAGTTTTCAAGGCTTCGAGATCGGGCATGTACGAAGTGAACTGGCGCAGTTCATGTTCGAGCATGATCGCAGCGTTCGCGGACAGGCGTTCGAGCATGGCCGCGGCGCGGGCGTCCGCCGGGGCGGGCATGGGCTTCAGGGTGCCGCCGATGCCGGCGAGGAAACGTGCACCGGCTGCGGCGAGGCCCTCGGTGCGGAACAGCGTGTACACCTCGTCGATGAATTCGCGTTGCCGTGCGGCATCGTCGAGCACCGCGAAACAGGGTGGTTCGTGCGCGACCAGGCCGCGGACCGATTCCGGGTGCCGTGCCAGCAGATCCAGGCCGACGATCGCCCCACTGCTACCGCCGAATACCTGGACCGGTTCGTCGGTCAGATGCGTGATCAGGCGGTAGGCGTCGTCGCTCTGCACCTCGACGCGCTGCTCACGCGGTGCATCCGGGTCGAGGGTGCTGCGCGAGTAGCCGCGCGGATCCAGTGTCGCCACGGTGAACTGCGCGGCCAGCGGTTCGATGATCGGGTCGAAGACGGCCGCGTCCCCGCCACCGCCGGGCAGCAGCAGAAGCAGCGGCCCGGCGCCGCGTAGCTCGTAGTAGAGGGTCGCGCCCGGTACCCGCAGGGTGGCGGCGGTCATCGTGTCGTCTCCTTGGTCGGCCACTGCGTCAGCGTGAGGTGCAGGGCATCGAGAATGTGTGCCCACGAGGCGTCGGTATCGCGCGCATGCCCGAATCCGCCGCTGGTCTCGAGGGTGGCGTAGCCGTGAAAAGTGCTGCGCAGCAGGCGCCCCGCATCGATGAGGTCGTCATCGGCGAGGTCGTAGGCGCGCAGCATGGCGGTGGTCAGTTCGACGCTGCGGAGGGATCCGGGCGCGTCGGCGATGGCAGCCGGGTCGAGGCGGCTCTGGGTGGCGGCATAGCGGCCCGGGTGCGCGCGTGCGTAGTCGCGGTAGGCGCCGGCGAAGGCGATCAGCGCGTCCTTGCCCGCGCGGCCGGCGACCGCGGCGGCGATCCGGTCGGTCATCTCCAGCGCGGCCTGCAGGGCGATGCGGGTGCGCAGATCCTGCAGGTTGCGCACGTGCGAGTAGAGGCTCGGGTCCTTCACGCCGAACTTCTTGGCGACGGCCGCGAGCGTGACGTTGTCGAAGCCGATGGCATCGGCGAGTTCGGCCGCCGCGGCGGTGATGCGCTCGGCGGTCAGCCCGGCTCTGGGCGACATCGATTCCCTCCTTCCTATGATGATTAGGTTAAATCCTAATATACATAGGTTCGTGTGGCCCGCAAATCCGCGGAAGCACCTACTACGCGTCGTCGTTGCGGCCTACGATCGAAGCAGGGAGAGCTCAGCGACACGCAAAGGGGAGTGAACGCATGCGTGCAATCACCCGAATCCGGAACTACATCAAGGCATTTCGCCGCGCGCGCCGGAATCAGGCCGACCTCGTCGGCTGGCTGATCCGCCGGCCGCAGGTGCTGATCGGCACCATGGTCGTCGAAACCATGCTCATGCTGTCGAACCGGCTCGATCCGCATCTGAAGGAATTGGCCGAGCTCAAGACGGCCGCGCTGATCAACTGCCAGTTCTGCCTGGATATCGGGTCGACCCTGGCCCACTACGGGGCATCACCGAACAGCAGGTGATCGAGCTGCCGAAGTACGAGACCAGCGACGCCTTCGACGAGCTGGAGAAGCTCGTCGTCGCTTTCGCGGAGGCGATGACGGTCACGCCCGCGGTGGATATCGAGCCGTTGCGCGAGCGATTGCTCGGCACGCTCACCAAGGGGCAGCTGACCGAACTGGCGGCCGCCATCGCCTGGGAGAACCAGCGCGCGCGGATCAACCAGGGGCTCGGCGTACGGGCCACGGGCATGGCCGAAGGCATGGCGTGCGCCCTGCCCGAGCCTCGAAAAGCGGTCTGATCGCGCGCGTTTCGGGGCGATGAGATCGGGGCGGTCGTACCGTCTGTAGTGCTGTCAGTGTCGTATCGAACCGCTGGGAGAAATACATGACCTCGCCCGCCCCAGTCACCTCCGGAACCCTCGCTGTGCCGGATGGCACGCTCTACTACGAAGTGCGCGGCAGCGGCCCGCTGCTCGCCCTGGTCGGCTCGCCGATGGACCATGTGCCGTTCGGCCCCCTCGCCGAACTGCTCGCCTCCGATTTCACCGTGCTGACGCCGGATCCGCGCGGCCACGGTGCGAGCAACGATGTCGACACCACCAAGGATTCGACTCCGGAACTGCGCGCCGACGATCTGGCCCGGCTCATCGGCAATCTCGATGCTGGACCGGCGATCGTGATCGGGTCCAGCGGTGGCGCGATCACCGCGCTCGCCCTGGTATTGACCCATCCCGAGGCGGTCACCACGATCCTCGCGCACGAGCCGCCGCTGCGCGAACTGCTGGACAACCGCGCCGAGTTGCGCGCTATCACAGACGATATCGCCGCCACCTACCTCGCCGGTGATGTGCTCGAAGCGATCCGCAAGTTCTTCGCCATGACCGGGCTGAACCTGCCCGAGGAGGCGATGCTGCAGATGTTCGGCGGCGAACGCGATGCCCGCACGCTGGCCGACGAGCGGTTCTTCTACGAGCACGAACTGCATGCCACCTCCGGTTGGGAGCCGGACCTGGACGGGCTGCGCAAGGCGTCCGGCAAGGTCGTGATCGGTATCGGCGAGGCGTCCGCGGGCCTGTTCTGCGATCGCACCTCCCGGGCGCTGTGCACGGCACTGGGAATCGAACCGGAGATGTTCGCCGGCGGGCACACCGGGTTCGCGGAGGACCCCGAATCGTTCGCCAAGCGGGTGCGGGAGATCCTGCAGGCCAGGTGAATTCACGGGTGGGGGAGGGCCGGGTGTCCTCCTCCGCTGCTGTTCACCTGCGGGGTTGGGTGCATCGATGAAAAATCCGTTGCCTAAGGTAACGGGTCGGTCGTAGCGTCGCTGCGGCTTGTCCACCATCGATGAAGGAGTACTGATCCACCATGCAGCCCATTACCGAGCGCGATATTCGATCGTCGTTCGTGAACTGTTCCAAGGGTGATACCAAGCGCCTGCCGGTGCCGCGGGACCTCGACGATCGCCCCTGGGATGATCTCGACTTCCTCGGCTGGACCGACTCGTCGTTCCCCGGGCGCGGTTACCTGGTCGTCCCGCGGGACGAGGAACTGGTCGGTATCGCATTGCGCTACGAGACCGGCGGATCGGGCAAATCGCAGATGTGCACGATCTGCATGACCACCCATACCGCGCACGGCGTTTCGCTCATGGCGGCGGCCAAGGCCGGGGAGTCCGGGCGGCGCGGCAATACGATCGGCACCCTCATGTGCACCGATCTGGCCTGCTCGTTGTACGCGCGCAACAAGCGACGTCCCGCCCTCGGGCAGCGCTATCGCGAGGACCTGATCACGCCCGAGGAGAAGATCGAGCGCGTGCGGCAGAACATCGCGACCTTCGTGCAGCGGCTCTACAGCTGAACGACTGAACGACTGACTGAATGACCCGCAGCCGCAGTGCTGCCGATGAGAAAGGAGGTAGATGCCATGAGCCGACACTCGACCGCCGTGCCGCACCGCACGCCGCCGCGCCCCGAGTTCCGCACACTCTGCCAAAGAGCCCGGGGCGCACGGGATTCCTCTCCGCTCGAGTAGGCCCGGTGACAAACCGGACCTGCTCATCCGGAGAGGAATCCGCGCCCGGTGGCTCAGTCCCCGGGCGCGACGACCCAGCGCGCGTAGGTGTTTTCCGGATGCACCGTGATGATGTCGGCGACCTGCACGACATCCTCGGGTACTTCGCCGTCGAAATGCGCGAGGCTGGGCGTGATCACGGCGTCGGCTTCCATTCGCGAGATGGCGGTGCGCACGCGCAGGATCGGCCGGTCCGTTTCCGGGCCGAATACCAGTGTTTTACAAAGGTCGTAGCCGAGTCTTCTTGCGAGCTGCTGGATTTGGGCCTCGTCCCACTGCCGTTGTGCTCCGGACACGTCGTGCCGGAGGAATCCGATCGCTGACGGTTGTGGCCGCATTCGCCGCTCTCCTGTGGTTATCGCTCGGGCTGATCACAACGCTATTGCCCGATGGCTCTGCAGCGGAAGCGTGTTGCGAAAAGTTGCGAGTGGCGGATCGGACTGGTCAGCATGGCGTGTCACCGGATCGGAGCAGGCACGATGTGCACTTGACGCCTGGTGCGGGCAGCGTGACGATAGGTGTCTCGCTGAGCAACAGTCCGCAACCACCAGTCAGGGGATCGCTCATGCGGCTTACCTTCATTGCGAAAGATCCTGGTTCGAATCCGTCCGGCTCTCCGACTCTATATCGCACGGACCGGGGCTCGTGGGTGGTTCAAGGGTGGATCGTCACCGATCCGGAAGCTTTGGATCGAATGGATATCCCCCTTGGAGAATCATGTGTCGAAATTCCCGATCGTCTGATTCCGTTCTTCGAACAGGGAGACAGTGGCCTCGATCGGCGATGACGAGTTCGACCGTCTGCTGATCGAATTCGGAACGGAAGCACTTCATCTCGAGATGCGCGATATCTACGGGACCGAAGTGGAATTGCCGCATATGCGGCAATGGTCCCATGGTGAATCCGACGACCTGGAGTGGCTGAGTGCGTGGTGCGCGACCGTGCGGCGGCATGTCGCGGCGGGTCGCACGGTGCGGCGGGTGCGGATCGTGTCCGAACCACTGAGTGAATACCAGCACTGGTCATACGGTATTGCGCATGTCATGGTGGAAGCGGGCGAGGACATTCGATGGGTGCCACGCCGACTGGTCTCCTCGATCGCGCTGCCCGGCAACGACTTCTACCTCGTGGACGGCGAACTGGTGATCTACCTCCACTATTCGGGCGCCGGTCGTGCGACCGGCAAGACCCTCTCGCGCGATCCGGACGATCTCCGCCTGTGCCGCACCGCATTCGAGGCGGTGTGGAAACTGGCGATTCCCCATCGTGACTACCGACCCGTCTAGCGCCGCGCACGACGCGCGCCGTGCACTCGGTGCACGTCTGCGCGAGCTGCGCACGGGCGCGGCACTCACCATCCGGGAGCTCGGCACGGCGACCGGGCAGCATTTCACCCGAGTGTCCAAGATAGAGAACGGCGTTCAGCCGCCCTCCGACCGCGACATCTGGGAATGGTGCAAGGCGTGCAACGCCGATGATCAGGTAGCGGACCTGCTCGCCACCCTGCACGCTGTGGACACGGCGTACCTGGAGTTCCGCCGCGAATCCCGGGCGGGCATGAAGCGGGTGCTCGGGGCGCACACCTTGCGCCGTTACGAGCAGACCACGGTGTTCCGCATCTACGAGCACAATGTGATTCCGGGGCTGTTTCAGACCTCCGACTACTCCGCCGCCATGCTCTCGTTCTGGATCCGATTCCTGGGCGCGCCCAATGATGTCGAGGAGGCGGTCGCGGTGCGGATCGAACGGCAGCGGGTGCTCACCCGCGCCGGTAAACGCTTCGCGGTGGTCCTCGAGGAGCAGGCGCTGCGGACCTGGTTCGGCACTCCGGAAGTCCAGGCCGGTCAGCTGGGCCGATTGCTCGAACTCATGACCCTGCCCAATGTTTCACTGGGCATCATCCCGCTGATGACCGAGCGGGAGGCGGTGGCCTCCGCCGGGTTCTGGATCTTCGACGACGACCTGGTGGCCCTCGAAACGCCCACGGCCAGCATTCAAGTCACGCGGCCGGCCGAACGGGTGCAGTACATCCGCATGTTCGATGTGCTCAAACATTCCGCCGTCTACGGTCGTGAGGCGCGGGCGCTCATTCTCGCCGTGCTGTCCGAACTGGACCGTTGACCGAACGCAGACCGGGGCCGGGTGACAAGCTTTCGTGTCACATCCGGCCCCGGTCGAGCAATCCGCAGCGAATTACCAGGGATCACAACGAGGATCGCGGCGACCATACGAGTCGTTGTCGTTGTCATGCCAGTAACCGTTGCGATCACAGTGCCGATCCCGATCGCCCGGACCACCGTCGCGCCAATCTCGGCCATCCCCTGGCGGGCCACCGGCCGATCCCGGCGGCTGCTGATGCATCGGTACGACCGCGGCACTCGCGGTGACCGCGAGCGGAGCGGAAATCAACATACTCACCGCTACGGCGGCGACGATGCGGCCGAAGATGGTGCGTTTCACCGTATGCCCCTTCCAGTCATTCGAACATTCGAAGGAACGTGCAGACTGCCGAAAAGCACAGACATCATAAGTCGTAGTCGATCTTCGAGGAGGGACTTCGCACCAGAGCCGCCATGCGTACCCGTTCGTTACGCGCCGCGACGGATGTGCGGTCGTAGCGGGCCGACCAGACTTACGAATGTCTCTCTTCGGTCTTCTCAGTGGAGCTCACCATGCGAATCAGCTCGAGTATCACCAACTTCTCGTGGCCCAGCGGCCCGGCCGAGCTACCCGGGGACTTGGAGCGGCTGGTGCGACGCGCCGACGAGGGCCGCATCGACACGGTGTGGGTCGCCGACCATCTGCTCCAGCTCGCCCCGGGAACCGAACCTGACCAGGAGATCCTGGAGTCCTACAGCACCCTCGGCTACCTCGCCGCGCTCACGAATCGGGTCCGGCTCGGCACCATGGTGACCGCGGCGACCTTCCGTGCGCCGGCACTCCTGGTGAAGGCGGTGACCACGGTCGACGTCCTCTCTCGCGGCCGGGCCTGGCTCGGCATCGGCGCGGGCTATCACCAATTCGAAGCGGAAGCGACCGGAATGTTCCTGCCGCCGACCGCGGAACGATTCGAACGCCTCGAGGAGACTCTGCAATTCGCCCTGCAAGCGTGGTCGGGCGACGTGAAACCGTTCCACGGCAAGTATTTTCATGCCGAACAACCGATCAATTCGCCGAATTCCGTAACCCGTCCCCACCCGCCGATTCTCATCGCCGGTTCCGGTGAGCAGAAGACGCTGCGATTGGTGGCCCGGTACGCCCAGGCCTGCAATCTCTACGACATTCCGGACAACGGCAAGACGATCACCCATAAACTCCGCGTCCTCGCCGACCACTGTGCCGCCGCCGATCGGCCGTTCGGGGCGATCGAGAAGACGGTCAACACCCATTTGCGCCCCGGTGAGACAGCAGCCGAACTCGTCTGCCGTGCAGCGGGATTCAATGATCTCGGCATCGATCACCTCGTGGTGATGAAGACCGCCGCGCCGTGGTCACTCGACGACCTCGACCGCCTCGACGAGGTTGCCGAGCAGGTGGACCACCTCCGGCACGCCACGGCCGGTTAGCGGCGGGTGCAGCCGTCGATCATCGCGGCGAGGGTGAAGTCGAAACGGTCGTGGCCTTCGCCGGCGGTGATCTCGGGCGCGTAGCGCGTCGTGTTGGGGAAGGTTTCGACCGGCAGGGCGGTGAAGCGGCGGATCAGTTCGTCGCGGTCCAGCACCCATGCGGCGTCGTCCTGTTCCGATCGCTGGCGGACGACCGCTGCCTCCAGGCAATAGGCGGCCACGTACAGCAACAGGGCGTCGACGGCCCAGGCGGCGGCTTGGGGAGCGATACCGCCCGCGAGCAGGATCGCGAGCATTCCTTCGCTGACGCGCACGATCTCGAGATCGGTGGGGAACATGGCGAGCGCGGCGCGGGAGATGCCCGGGTACTTCAGGTACTGATCGCGGATCTGGACGCAGACGTCGCGGATCTGGTCCCGCCAGGTCGCCGCATCGGGCTCGGGTAGTTCGAGCTCGGAGCACAGCCGGCCGATGAGCAACTCGTCGAGGTCGGCCTTGTTGACCACGTGGGCGTAGAGCGAGGCGGGTCCGGTGTCGAGTGCGGTCGCCAGTTTTCGCATGGTCAGGGCCTCGAAGCCCTCAGTGGCGACGACGTCCAGCGCGGTGTCGACGACCTGCTCGACGGTGATCAAGGCCTTGCGTCCGCGCGTCCTGGGGACGGTGTCGGGGCTCGGCGGCTGATAGCGCGCTGCACGTCGGTCTTTGGCGTTCACCCGGCCACTATACATTGACACGAACGATGTTCGTATGTAGAACAGTGTTCGTGAATACCGACATGAATCAAGACATGGACGTGACCGTGGTCGGCGCCGGACCGGTGGGCCTCGTGCTCGCCGCGGAGCTGGCACTTTCCGGCGCGAAGGTGCAGATCCTCGAGCGACTGACCGAGCCGACCGGAGCAATGAAGGCGGGGGCGATCAATACGCCCGCGGCCGAGGCGCTCGATCGCCGCGGACTGCGACCCGCCGCCGAGCAGGTGCAGCGCGAGATGCTCGAGCGGATGGGGTCCTTCGCTCGCGTGGCCGACGGCGAGCAGTCCGATGACCGACCCGCGCCCGATACCCGGTTCACCGGGCACTTCGCGGGCATGACGCTCGATCCCGGCCTCGTGGACTGGTCCGATCCCGACCTGGCCGCGCACGCCGCGGTCGACGGAGCGAAGTTGGTGCCGCAGCCGCAGTTCGAGGCGATATTGGCCGAACATGTTGCACGACTGGGAATTCCGGTACATCGCGGAGTCGAGGTCACCACGCTCGAGGACACCGGCGACGACGTGGTGGTCGGCACCACCGCAGGCACGCTGCGCAGCAAGTGGCTGGTCGGATGCGATGGCGGGCACAGTGCCGTGCGCAAGCTCGCGGGCATCGAATTCCCCGGCACCGACGCCGAACTCACCGGATACATGGCGGTCGTCGATATCGCCGATCCGGAGCAGCTCGCGAACGGGTGGACGTGGACGACCCAGGGGGTGTACCGGGTCGGCCCGCAGCCCGGGCGGCTGGTCACCGTGGAGTTCGACGGCAGTCCGGCCGACCGCTCGGCGCCGGTCACCCTCGAGGCGCTACAAACCAGTCTGCGCCGGGTCTCGGGCATCGATGTCACGCTGACCGCACTGCGCGGCAATGCTTCTCGCTGGAGTGACAATGCTCGCCAGGCCGCGACCTACCGGTCGGGCCGCGTGCTGCTGGCGGGCGATGCCGCGCATGTGCACTCGCCGTTCGGCGGTCAGGGGCTCAATCTCGGGGTCGGGGACGCGATGAATCTGGGATGGAAGCTCGGGGCCGTGGTCGCCGGGTGGGCTCCGGAAGGATTGCTCGACACCTATGAGGCCGAGCGGCACCCGCTCGGCGCCTGGGTACTGGACTGGACCCGGGCCCAGATCGGAGTGCTGCGCGGGGATTCCAAGTCCGCCGCGCTCCGCGACGTCATCGCTCAGCTGCTCGGCACCCGGGACGGCGCGACCTTCGCGGTCAAGCAGATCTCCGGCGTCACACAGCATTTCGACCTGCCCGGCGATCATCCGCTGGTCGGCCGGTTCGCACCCGATCTGGCTCTGCGGGACGGGTCACGCCTCGCAGATCACGGTCACGGCGGCGGATTCCTGCTGCTCGATCGCACCCCGGACGGCGCCTTCGCCCGGCTCGCCGCGGCCTGGGACGGGCGAGTGACCAGCGTGACCGACGACCATGCGACGCCGGCCGGGGTATTGGTACGCCCGGACGGGGTGGTCGCCTGGGCTTCCGATACAGCCGACAGCACCGGCCTGGACGAGGCCCTGAACCGATGGGCCGGCGCTGCTTCGTTCGTCTCCGATCCCGTGGGCTGAACGGAACTCAGGCCTTGCGGCCGATTCCGGACCAGTACCAGGCACTGTCGGCGTCCTCGACCGCGGCGGGACGGTCGGTGAGGTCGGTGCGCCAGGTGGCCACCGGGGAGATGCCCGGGTCGACGAGGGTGGTGCCTTCGAAGAGCGCGGCGGTTTCGGACTTGCTGCGCGGGTGGAAGTCGATTCCGGACGCCTGCGCCGAGGCGGCGACGCCGGCCATGGCTTCGGGGTCGAAATCGGCTGTGGGGTGGGTGATTACGAGGTAGCTGCCCGCGGGGACAGCGTCGAGGAGAGTCGCGATGATCTCCTCGGGATGATCGTTGTCGTGGAAGTACATCATGATCGCGACGAGCATGATGGCGACCGGCTGCGACAGATCGAGGGTCTCGGCGAGTGCCGGGTGGTCGAGGATCGAGCGCGGGTCGTGCAGGTCGGCATGCAGGAATCGGGTGCGGCCCTGCGGCGTGCTGTCCATGAGCGCGCGGGCGTGCGCGAGCACGATCGGGTCCTTGTCCACGTAGGCGATACGCGCGGCGGGGTCGAGCTGCTGTGCGACCTCGTGGGTGTTGCCGGCGGTGGGGATGCCCGTGCCGATATCGAGGAACTGGGTGATCCCGGCCTCGTTGACCAGGTAGCGGACCGCGCGGCCCAGGAAGGCGCGGTTGGCGCGGGCCATGGTCTTGATGGTGGGGATGTGCCCGGCGATGATGTCGCCCAGCGCCCGGTCGGCCGGATAGTTCTCCTTACCGCCGAGCCAATAGTCGTAGACGCGGGCCTCGTGAGCGATGGTGGTGTCGATCTCGGTGGGCAGCGGCGTGCCAATGCTGTTGTCAGGCATAAGGTTTGTTCTGGCTCCGGTCGTTGATCAGGCGTCGAGTGGGTGGCTGGATCTGATGGCGTCGATGACCCCGAGGGTCTGCTCCGGCGGGGTGGCGCATACGCACAGCCGCGACCAGATCGAGTTGTAGCGGTCGAGGTCGGCGCGCTTGTCGAGGAACTGCGTGCCGGTGGCGTGGTGCAGATGGACGAGGTCGCTGAGTTCCGGTGCGGCGAAACGCAGCACGGTGAAGGGGACGCTGCTGATGGCGGGCCCGCCCACGTAGTCGGGCAGCACCTGCACGGTGATATTGGGTCGCACCGCCAGCTCGGCGAGATGCTCCAATTGGGTTTGCCAGACCTCGTTTCCACCGATCGGGCGGCGCAACGCGGCTTCCTCGATCACGAACCACACCTTGGGTGCGCCCGGACGGGTGAGCAGGTGCTGGCGGCGCATGAGCAATTCGACACGCCGCTGGATGTCGGCGGCCGGTTCCCGGTGCGCGATGACGCTGACGGTGTGGGCGTAGGACGGGGTGCGGATCAGTTCGGGCACCAAACCCGGTGCGTAGCAGCGGATGATGGCTGCCGCGTCCTCCAGCGCGAGGTACGTGTCCTGGCGGAGCGGTATCAGGTCCGCGTCGTTCTCCCAGCGGCCGATGGCGTTCGCGCGGCTCGCGAGTTGCGCGTACTCGGCGCGCACGCCGGGATCGAGGACGCCGTAGAGGGTCAGCAGGTCGTCGATGTCCCTGGCGCGGAAGCCGACCCGGCCGGCCTCCAGGCGGCTGATCTTGGAATGCGAGGCGCGGATGGTCCGGCCGGCGGCGTCCCCGCTGATCCCGGCCGTTTCGCGCAATCGTCGCAGGCGGGCGCCGAGTACTCGCCGCAGGAGTGCCGGGTCCTCGTCCTGACCGGCTCCGTCGGTGAGCACCGCGGCGGCGGTCCGATCGTTCATCACTGCGACTCCCTGTCGGCGCTTGTTTCGCGTACCCGAGTGTGCCACAACCGATTACACCGCGCTCATTCGGCCTCCGCACGTGCCGATGCACGTGCGCTGCGCTATTCTGTCGGTGCGGGGCACGGGGCAATCTGTGGGAGAGCCGTGACTATGACAAGCACCATCGCAATATCGGTCGGAGTCGACCATGGCAGGCGGATCGGGATCGCCAATGTCGTTTCGGACTACGGTCTGGACGCGGTCTACCGCCGCATCGCCCAGTTGCGCGCGACCGGGATGCACTATGCGGCAGTGGCAATCGAACACGAACTCGCGGTCGTGAGCAAGGCCGAGCCGCAAGCGTCCTGACACTACGGGACCTCGACGAGCTTGCCGCGTCAGGTCCGTGACAGGTCCACGACAGGTCCGTGTCAGCGGTAGCGGCGACGGTATGTTCCATGAACAGCACCGCAATCGCCGCTCCCTGGCCGCAGAACACCTTCGGCGCCGGCGCCTTCCCGATGCTGCGCACCGCTCGACCGGCTGGTCTTGCCCGGGTAGGCGAGTACCTGCGCGGTGATCATGTTCTGGCCCAGCTGATCCGTTTCGCGCTGGTGGGCGGCGCCAGCAATATCAGTTACGTGCTGCTGTTCACGGCCTTGAGCGGACTCGATCCGCTGGTCGCCAATATCGCCGGATCGATTGTCAGCACGATCATCGCGAACGAGCTGCATCGTCGGCTCACGTTCAATGCGGCCGCCCAGGTCACCTGGTTCACCGCACAGTGGGAGGCCGGTGGCCTGGCCCTGATCGGCTTGGTCGTCACCACGGGCGCCCTGGCCGCGCTCGATTTCTGGGCTCCCGGCCTCGGCGATCTCGTCCAGGCAACCGCGATGATCGCGGTCATGGCGGCAGTCGGCGGGCTCCGCTTCCTGGCGCTGCGCAACTTCGTCTTCTAGTACGACTCCAGGTGTAGTGAAAGGTCAGGGTGAACTCCGGGGGTTACCGGATGGGCCCGGGCGCTCTACCTCCCTACGGTCGGATGCGAAGGATCTTGGTCGTGTGATGGAGAGGCAACAGTATGCGTGCGAGCACATTTCGGTGGCGTGGCCGGCACAGGGCGGCCCTCGCACTCGTCCTGGGCGCGACACTGCTGGCCACCGTCGGCTGCGGCAAGACCACGACGAATCCGAATCCGACCGCACCGCAACCCGCGGAGGTCTCCGACGCACTGACTGCTCTGGTCCGCTCCGGGATACCCGGGGCGCAGGCTGTCATCACCGGTTCCGATGGTCGGCACACTGTTACGGCGGGCGCCGGTGACCTCGCTACCGGAGCGCCTTACCCCGAGGGCGCGCATATCCGGATCGGTAGCGTTACCAAGACTTTCGTCGCAACGGTTGTGCTGCAACTCGTCGCCGAGGGTGCGGTCGATCTCGACGCCCCGATCGAGCGGTACCTGCCCGGCGTGGTGCAGGGCAATGGCAATGACGGCACCCGCGTCACAGTTCACGAACTGCTTCAGCACACCAGCGGGCTCCCGGACTTCGCTCCCGAAGACGTCTCTCAGAAGCTGCCTCAGCAGCTGGATCAGACATCGGACGGCAAGGCTTACCGCGACTTCACCCCCGCCGATCTGGTCCGCATTGCGATGACCATGCCCCCGCAATTCGAGCCGGGAGCCCAATTCCGCTACACCAACACCAATTACGTACTCCTCGACATGCTGATCGAACATGTCACCGGCCACCCGCTCGCGGCCGAGATCGGCACCCGCATCCTCGACCCGCTGGCGCTGCGCGACACCTACTTCCCCCTGCCCGGCGACACCGCCCTGCGCGATCCGCACCCGCTCGGCTACCACAAGGTCGACGGCAACTGGGTCGACGTGACCGGTATGGAAGCAGCCTGGGCGGGGGCCGCCGGCGCCATGATCTCCACGGGCGCCGACCTGAACCACTTCTTCACCGCGCTACTGTCCGGAAAGCTGCTTCCTCCAGCACAACTCACTCAAATGAAGCAAACCCTGCCCATGACGGCGGAAATGAACTATGGGCTGGGGCTGATCCGCTTCCAAATGTCCTGTGGCAAAGAGTCGAGGGACGTCTGGGGCCACGCCGGCGGGATCCCCGGCTTCAGCACCGTCACCTTCATCACGCCGCAGGGGGCCGCGGTGACCATGAGCGTCAACACCGAAGACCCCAATCCCGGCTTCTCCAACGCGATCCTCGCCATCAGCTGCGCAGTCGCCTGACTAACCGGCTGTCCAGGGCCGTAGTTTCTCCGGGTTCCGGATCGCCCAGATTCGAGTGATGCGGCCGTCCGAAACGTCGAATGCGTAGACGGAGACGATGACGCCGTCGAGTTGCGCCACCAGGCCGGGCTGGCCGTTCACCGTGCGCTCCAGCAGCGTGATCTCGGGGCTGCGCGCGGCGATCTCCATCCAGGCGCGGGCGACTTGCTCGCCACCGCTGATCGGGTCGAGGAAGGCCAGCGCCAGCCCGCCGCCATCGGCAGTGGCGATCGCCCGCGGATCGAGCAGCCCGATCAGCGCCTCGATATCCTTTGTCTCCCAAGCCCGTTTGAAATCCCGGACCACATCAGCACGCTCCTCACTCGACGGCTCCTGCGAGGACTGGATGCGGCGCCGGGCGCTGGACGCGAGCTGACGGCAGGCAGCCGGAGTGCGCCCGACGATCTCGGCAACCTCCGCGAAGGAGTACCGGAAAACGTCGTGCAGAACGAACGCCACCCGCTCGGCCGGCGTCATGGAATCCAGCACAACGAGAAACGCTATGCTGATCGATTCATCCAGGGTGACCCGGTCCGCAGGATCGGCAGCATAGGACCCATCGAGCCACTCGGACCGTCCAGGTATCGGCTCCGGAATCCATTCGCCCACATACTGTTCCCGCCGGGCCCGCGCCGACCCGAGCAGATCCAGACAGATCCGGCTGGCAACAGTGGTCAGCCAAGCCCCCGGCGCCACCACCTCCTGTCGCTGCTCCTCCGACAGCGAGTACCACCGCGTATAAGTCTCCTGCACCACATCTTCGGCCTCAGCCAGCGACCCCAGCAGCCGATACGCGAGATTGATCAACTTCCGCCGCTCACTGATCACAGCGGCCAACTGCGGGTCGGTCATATTCGTCTCCTCCGGTTCCCGTGTCCCTCACCGATTCGACGAATCAGCACCCTGATATGTGAGGCGCCCTGACATTCCCGCCCCTTGCGTCGTCGGAACTAATGACCCCGTCACACAGAGGAGCCGAACATGACCACCCCGAACAGCATTCAATCACCCGCCACCCCCGCCGAGGCGGACGAAGCCCAGCTCCGCCACCACATCGACAAGGTAATGGAAGCCCTCCACGCCAAAGACCTGAAAGCCCTCGAACACCTCTACACCCCCGACGTCGTCTCCTTCGACATCGAGCCCCCACTCCAGCACGTAGGCATCTCCGCGAAGCTCGAGAACTGGACCAACGTCTTCACCTTCTTCGACACCCTCACCTACGAAATCCGCGACCTGACCTTCACCATAGGCACCGACGTAGCCTTCGCCCACGCCTTCGCCCGCCTGACCGGCACTCTCGCCGACGGAACCCCAACCCCCGGCATGTGGGTCCGCGTAACCTACGGCCTCAAAAAGATCGACAACACCTGGCTGATCGCCCACGACCAGGTCTCCGTCCCCCTGGACATCCCAACCGGCAAAGGCGCAACAGACCTCGAACCCTGACAGCCCGCAGTCAGGTCAGGCGATCCGGTGCGGATCGAGGTGGTGCCTCACCCGGAGGCAGCACCTCATCCGCGTCGAGGGATTCGCCGAATATCAGCTCTCCCGCTGCCGCCGCCGACGCCAGTTGTTCAGCGGCGAGGCCCATGTCGATGAATTGGCGGATGGGCATCGAGGGGGTGATGCAGTGGGCGGCCGCTGCCTCTCGGAGACGGTCGCGCATTTCCTTCGGGAGTTTGAGGGAGGTGGTGACCATGCCTCGTTCGATCTGGTCGATCGTGGGGGGCAGTTGCGGCGGGTCGACGGTGTCGTCGTAGACGAGGGGGGACACACCGTGGAAATGGGGCGGCCCGCCGCGGGGGCGGCGGGCCGGGGGTTAGGAGGTGAAGGTTGCGGCGTGTTTGGCGAGGTCGAGGAGGGGTTGGGGGTAGATGCCGAGGGCCAGGGTGGTGGCGGCGGTCAGGGCTATGACTGTTGTTGTCATGGTGGGGGAGACGACTGTGGGGGTGGGGGTTGGGGGGTCGGTGAAGAACATGAGGACGATTACTCGGATGTAGAAGAAGGCGGCTATGGCGCTGCTGATTACGCCGATGATCACCAGGTAGGAGGAGTTGCTGGAGGAGGCTGCCTCGAAGACGGCGAATTTGGCTATGAAGCCGCTGGTGAGGGGGATGCCGGCGAAGGAGAGGAGGAAGAGGGAGAAGATTGTTGCGAGCCAGGGGGAGTGGCGGCCCATTCCGGCCCAGGAGGGGAGAGACGTTGCTTCGTCGCCGTTTTCGTCTCGGACCAGACTCACTACGGCGAACGCGCCCAAGGTGCCCAGGCCGTAGACGGCCAGGTAGAAGAGGACCGAGGAGACGCCGTTGGTGTTGGCCGCCACCAGGGCCGTGAGAATGAAACCGGCATGGGCCACAGAGGAATACGCGAGCATGCGCTTCATGTCGGTCTGGGTGATGGCGAGGATGGCGCCGATGACCATGGTGAGGATGGCTACCGCGGCGAAGATGGGGCGCCAGTCGTTGCGGAGGCCGGGGGCGGCCACGTACAGCACGCGCAACATGGCACCGACTGCGGCAATCTTGGTGGCAGCGGCCATGAATGCGGTCACCGCGGTGGGTGCGCCCTGGTAGACGTCCGGGATCCAGGACTGGAAGGGGACCGCGCCGATCTTGAAGAGCAGGCCCACGGCGAGCATGGCCACACCCAGCAAGGCGAGGGTGTGCGACTTGCTCGAATCACGAGTCACCGCATCGGCGATGCCCGAAAGGCGGACGGTGCCGGCGTAGCCGTACAGCAGGGCCATCCCGTACAGGAAGAAGGCGGACGAAAACGCCCCGAGCAGGAAGTATTTCAGCGCCGCTTCCTGCGAGAGCAACCGCCGGCGCCGCGCCAGCCCGCACAGCAGGTACAGCGGCAGGGACAGCACTTCCAGCGCGATGAACATGGTCAGCAGGTCGTTGGAGGCCGGGAAGAGCATGAGCCCGGCGACCGCGAACAGCGTGAGCGGGAAGACCTCGGTGGTCGCGATTCCCGCTCGGGTGGCGGCGATCTCGTCGGAGCTGCCGGGCATGGCCGAGGCCTGCGGGGCGAACGCGTCGACGCCGCGGGCGGCCGCCACACTCCAGGTGCCGGGTCCTTCGCGCAGGATCGGCTGCCGGTCCGCGCGCCGTTCGGCGATGAACAGCAGTCCGAGGATCGACACCACGAGGATGGTGCCCTGCAGGAACAGGCTCACCCCGTCGATGGCGACGGCCCCGACCATCGCGGTCTCACGGACATTGCGCAGGCCGATCACCGCACCGAGCGCGACGCCCATACCGCCGAGCCCGAGTATCAACTGCATCGGATAGCGGATTCGCCTGGGCGCGAACGCTTCCACGAGCACGCCCGCCACCGCGACACCGAACACGATGAGCATCGGCGACAGGTCGCGGTATTCGATGCTCGGTGCGGGCACCGAGGCGGCGAGCCGCACATTCGATACCGCGGCGAGGATCAGGGGTGTTCCGTTCACTTCTGAGCACCTCCGCTGGGCTGCTGGGCGGCTTCCGGCTGCACTGCCGGCGCCGGATTGTGCTGTCCGATGGTGGTCAGGGTGTTCGCCACTGCCGGATCGACCGCGTTCAGAATGGGTTTCGGGTATACCCCGAGGAACAGCAGTGCGGCGATGAGCGGCACCACCACGACCATTTCGCGCGGCAGCAGGTCGTAGAGCTTCTCATTGCCCTTCTTGACCGGCCCGGTCATCATCCGCTGGTACATCCACAGCACGTACAGCGCGGCGAGCACCAGCGCGCTGGCCGCGAAGATGGCCGCGACCGGGTAGCGCGTGAATGTGCCGATCAGCACCATGAATTCGCTGATGAACGGTGCGAGCCCCGGCAGGGAGAGCGTCGCCAGACCGGAGATGAAGAAGGTGCCCGCCAGGATCGGCGCGACCTTCTGTACTCCACCGAACTCGGCGATGAGCCGCGTCCCGCGCCGCGACACCAGGAAGCCAGCGATGAGGAACAGTGCCGCCGTGGAGATTCCGTGGTTGACCATGTACAGCGTCGCCCCGGTCCCGCCCTGCGTGGTGAGCGCGAAAATCCCGAGAATGATGAATCCGAAGTGCGAGATCGACGTGTAGGCGATGAGCCGCATGACATCGGTCTGCCCGATGGCCAGCAACGCTCCGTAGATGATCCCGATGACCGCCAGCACACTGATCAATGGCGCGTAAGTCGATGTGGCGTGCGGGAACAGCAGCAGGCAGTACCGCAGCATGCCGAAGGTCCCGACCTTGTCGACCACCGCCATCATGAGCACGCCACTCGCCGGTGTCGCGGCGACCGCGGCATCGGGCAGCCAGGTATGCAACGGCCACAGCGGCGCCTTCACCGCGAACGCGAACATGAACCCGAGGAACAGCGCGTTCAGCACCCCCGGCCCCGCCCCGAGGTGCCCGGAGTTGGCGGCCTCCATGACGGTGCGGAAGTCGAAGGTCCCGCCGCCGTCCGTGCCGAGCTTCTGTCGTGCGGTGAGCACGTACAGCCCGATGACGGCAGCCAGCATGATGAGCCCGCCGAACAGGTTGTACAGCAGGAACTTCACGGCCGCCCGCGACCGCTGCTGCCGGATGGTCACGTCCCCGGTCCGCGGTCCGAACCCGCCGATGAGGAAGTACATCGGAATGAGCATGACCTCGAAGAACACGTAGAACAGCAGAATGTCCAAGGAGGTGAACGAGATCAGCACCATGGCCTCGACCATCAAGGTCAGCGCCATATAGGTGTGCGATACCCGCCGCCCGGTCCCGACTTCGCGATCGTCCTGCCAGCCGGCCAGAATCAGCAGCGGCACCAGTCCCGCGGTGAGCAGTACCAGCACCAGCGCGATACCGTCGAGCCCGAGCGTGTAGCCCGCCCCGAATGCCGGTATCCATTCATGGTTTTCGACGAACTGATACTGATCCCCGCCGGGCACGAACCGGGTCGCCAGATAGATCCCGACCCCGAGCGTGCCCAGCGAGACCAGCAGCGCGAACGAGCGTGCCCCGGTCCGCCATTTGGCGGGGAACAGCAGTACCAGCGCGGCCCCGACCAGCGGCGTCACCCACAGCGTTGTCAGCCAAGGAAAGTCACTCAAAACAACCTCACCGCCAGCAGGGCGGCGACCACCAGGGCCGCGCCGGTGAACATGGACAGGGCGTAGGAGCGCACGAATCCGGTTTGCACGCGGCGGATCCGAGCGGACAGGCCGCCGATGATCGCGGCCGTCGAGTTGACCAGCCCGTCGATTCCGCGGGTGTCGACGAAGACCAGCGAGCGGGTCAGGTGCTGCCCGGGACGCATGAACGCGGCCTCGTTGAAGGCGTCGCCGTAGAGGTCGCGGCGTGCGGCCTCGGTGAGCGGTGTTCCCGCGGGCGCGGTTTCGGGGATGGGCTTCGAGGCGTATTGGTCGTAGGCCACCCAGATACCCGCGGCGACCACGGCGAGGGCGAAGAAGGTGATCGCCCAGGTCGGGATGATCGGTTCCGCGTGCTCGATCCCGACGACCGGCGCCAGCCAGTTCTGCAGCGCGGACCCGTACCAGAGCAGGAAGCCGGAGGCGACGGATCCGAAGGCGAGCAGGACCATCGGCCCGGTCATGGAGGCCGGAGCCTCGTGCGGATGGGTGTCTTCCTTCCAGCGCGGTTCGCCGAAGAAGGTGAAGATCATGACGCGGGTCATGTAGAAGGCGGTGATGCCGGCACCGGCCAGCGCCACCAATCCGGTGACGATGCCGCCGAATCCACCGTGCGCGAAGGCGGCCTCGATGATGCGGTCCTTGGAGAAGAAGCCCGCGAACGGCGGAACCCCGAGGATCGCAAGGTATCCCAGCCCGAAGGTCACGTAGGTGATGGGCAGCAGTTTCCGCAGCCCGCCGTAGCGGCGCATATCTGTCTCGTCGTTCATGGCATGCATGACCGAGCCCGCCCCGAGGAACAGTCCGGCCTTGAAGAATCCGTGGGTGAGCAGATGCATGATGGCCGCCGCGTACCCGATCGGCCCGAGACCCGCTGCCAGCACCATGTATCCGATCTGGCTCATGGTGGAGGCGGCGAGCGCCTTCTTGATGTCGTCCTTGGCGCAACCGACGATCGCACCGAAGAGCAGCGTGATCGCACCGACCGCCATGACGGCCGCTCGCGCGCCGGGGGAGAGATCGAAGATGGGGTTGGACCGCGCGATCAGGTACACGCCGGCGGTCACCATGGTGGCCGCGTGGATGAGCGCCGACACCGGGGTCGGACCCTCCATGGCGTCCCCGAGCCAGGACTGCAGCGGTACCTGCGCGGACTTACCGCACGCGCCGATCAGCAGCAGCAACCCGATGATGGTGACGGTCCCGCCGCCCGCATGCCCGACCGCCCCGAACACGGTCCGGTAGTCCACGCTGCCGAAGGTGGCGAACATGACCATCAATGCGATGGCGAGCCCCATGTCACCGACCCGGTTGACCACGAACGCCTTCTTGGCGGCCGCTGCCGCGGTGGGCTTTTCGTGCCAGAACCCGATGAGCAGATAGGAGGCCAGGCCGACACCTTCCCACCCGAGGTAGAGCATCAGGTAGTTGTCGGCGAGCACCAGCACCAGCATGGCGGCCAGGAACAGGTTGAGGTAGGCGAAGAATCGCCGCCGTCCCGGATCGTGGGCCATATAGCCGACCGAGTAGATGTGGATCAGTGATCCGACACCGGTGATCAGCAGCGCGAAGCACATCGACAGCTGATCGAGCTGGAAGGCGAAGTCCGCCTTGAATCCCGCGACCGGCACCCATTCGAACAGCGAATAGTGCACGGCCCGTTGCGCATTCGACCGGTCCAGCATGTCGGAGAACGCCCAGGCCGCGACCCCGAAGGAGGCCAGCGCCATGGCGCAGCCGAGCAGGTGACCCCACTTGTCGCTGAACTTGCCGACCAGCAGCAGGAAGGCGGCGCCGCCGAGGGGCAGCGCCGGCAGCAGCCAGAGCATCATCTGTGCGGTACTCATGTCAGTACCGGAGCAGGTTGGCGTCGTCGACCGAGGTCGAGCGACGGGCGCGGAAGATGGTCATGATGATCGCCAGTCCGACAACGACTTCGGCGGCGGCGACCACCATGGTGAAGAACGCGAACACTTGCCCGTCGAGATTCCCGTGCAGCCGGGCGAAGGTGACGAAGGCGAGATTCACCGCATTGAGCATGAGCTCGATGCACATGAAGACGATGATCGCATTGCGGCGCACCAGCACTCCGGCGGCGCCGATCGTGAAGAGCAGAGCCGAGAGATACAGATAGTTGTCCGGATTCACCGCTGGCCTTCCTCGGGGGAGTCGTTGCCGTTGCGCTCGCCATTGCCGTTGTGACCGTTGCCGTTGTGACCATTACCGTTGTGGCCGTTGCCATTCGCCGGAGCGGCGCCGCCGACGGTGAGCACCACGGCCTCGGTGTGGGCGCGATCGCGGCGGTGCCGCAGGATGGTGCTGACCGACTGTTCCTCGAAGGAGCCGTCGGGCAGCCGCGCCGGAGTGTCGACGGCATTGTGGCGGGCGTACACGCCGGGCGTCGGCAGCGGCGTGACCCGCTTACCTTCGCGGAAGCGCTGTTTGGACTGTTCACGCTGATCCATGCGGGGCCCGAACCGCTCCCGATGCGCGAGCACCATGGCGCCGATGGTGGCGGTGATGAGCAGCGCACCGGTCAGTTCGAACGCCCACACGTAGCGCATGAAGATGAGTTCGGCGAGGGCGCCGATGGTGTCGTTGCCACCCAGTCCCGGCCCGGTCTCGGCGACGCTGTTGGCGCCCATACCGCGGGCAATGCCCGAAATCAGCAGCATCCCGAACCCGAGTCCGACGAACACCACCGACAGCCGGTGCCCGCGCAGCGTCTCCTTCAGCGATTCCGTGGAGTCCACGCCGACGAGCATGAGCACGAACAGGAACAACATCATGACCGCGCCGGTGTAGACGACGATCTGCACGATGCCCAGAAACAACGCGCTCTGCGCAATGTAGAACGCGGACAACGTGATCATGGTGGCCGCCAGGCACAGCGCCGAGTGCACGGCCTTGCGGGCGCACACCATGCCGAGTGCGCCCAGCACCGCCACCACCGCGAGAATCCAGAACTGCACGGCCTCACCGGTGGAGGTGTGTGTGACGACCACATCGTGCGCGCCCTGCGCCAGGTAGCCGATCATCGCTTCGCCCCTTCGGTTCCGGCCAGTTCGCTCGGCGCTCCGGGAACCTCACCGCGGTAGTAGCTGCCCTCGTCGGTGCCGGGGTGCATGGCGTGCGGCGGGGCGATCATGCCGGGCTCCATCGGTGCGAGGAGATTCTGCTTCTCGTAGATGAGGTCGGCCCGGTTGTCGTCGGCCAGCTCGTACTCGTTGGTCATGGTGAGCGCCCGGGTGGGGCAGGCCTCGATGCACAGGCCGCAGCCGATGCAGCGCAGGTAGTTGATCTGGTAGACCCGCCCGTAACGCTCACCGGGAGAGAAGCGTTCGTTCTCGGTGTTGTCCGCGCCTTCGACATAGATGGCGTCGGCCGGGCAGGCCCACGCGCACAGCTCGCAGCCGATGCACTTCTCGAGGCCGTCCGGATGCCGGTTGAGCTGGTGCCGGCCGTGATAGCGCGGCGCGGTCGGCGTCTTGACCTCGGGGTACATCTCGGTGTTCGGCTTCTTGAACATGGTCGAGGCGGTGACGAAGAAGCCGCCGAGCGGTTCCATCAGGCCGGGTTTCGGCCCGGCCGCCGCCGGTTCGGCCGGCATGGGCGGCACCGGGAACTCCGAGTACATCCGGGTCGCGTCCGCGTCCGGTGCGGCCTTGGTGCGGTCGTCACCGGCGTGCCCGGCCCGCAACACCACGCCCAGCAGCAGCGCCGAGACGAGCAGCCCGCCGATCACCATGCCGGCGGTCTGGATGTGAATCCCGTTGTTCTGCAGCACCCGCAGCGTCGCCACGAACATGACCCACGCCAGCGACACCGGAATCAGCAGCTTCCAGCCGAGGTTCATGAACTGGTCGTAGCGCAGGCGGGGCAGCGTGCCGCGCAGCCAGATGAACACGAACAGGAACGTGCACACCTTGGCGACGAACCACAGCACGGGCCACCAGCCAGAGTTGGCGCCCGCCCACAGGCTGATCGGGAACGGTGCGTGCCAGCCACCGAAGAACAGCGTGGTGGCGAGCGCGGAAACCGTTCCCATATTGATGTACTCGGCCATCATGAACATGGCGAACTTCAGCGACGAGTACTCGGTGTGGAAGCCGCCGACCAGCTCACCTTCGGCCTCGGGGAGGTCGAAGGGCGCCCGGTTGGTCTCACCGACCATGGACACCGCGTAGATCAGGAACGACGGCAGCAGCAAGAAGACGTACCAGGTTCCGTACTGCGCCTTCACGATTCCGGAGGTGGACATGGTGCCCGACAGCAGGAACACCGCCGCGAAGCACAGCGCCATGGCGATCTCGTAGGAGATGACCTGCGCGGTGGACCGCAGTCCGCCCAGCAGCGGATAGGTGGATCCCGACGCCCAGCCCGCGAGCACGATGCCGTACACGCCGACCGAGGCCATGGCCAGGATGTAGAGCACCCCGACCGGCATATCGGTGAGCTGCAGCGGCGTGCGGTGCCCGAACATGGACACCGTCGGCCCGAACGGGATCACCGCGAAGGCCATGACCGCCGGAATCAGCGAGATCACCGGCGCCAGAATGAAGATCGGCTTGTCCACGATGGCCGGGATGATGTCCTCCTTGAGGAGCATCT
This sequence comes from Nocardia sp. NPDC088792, assembly GCF_044750615.1. Taxonomy (NCBI): domain Bacteria; kingdom Bacillati; phylum Actinomycetota; class Actinomycetes; order Mycobacteriales; family Nocardiaceae; genus Nocardia; species Nocardia sp. NPDC088792. The sequence goes on along the minus strand of NZ_JBIVKC010000003.1, from coordinate 716,124 downwards.
TCACGCCGTCGGCAATGGACTGCAGCGAACCGCGCGGCCCGACCCGGTTGGGCCCGACGCGCATCTGCATGAACGCCACGACCTTTCGTTCCGCGTACACCGCCAGCATCGGGATGAGCAGCAGGAAGATGAAGATCGCGACCGATTTCACGAGGACCAGCCACCACGGATCGTGGCCGAACATACTGAGATCGCTCACAGGTGGTCCTCTCGTCGGATACGTACGAGGTGGCCGGGTGTGGTGCCGAGCTGCACCAGCACGTCCGAGCCGGGAGAATTCATCGGCAGCCACACCACGCGGTCCGGCATCTCGGTAATGACCAAGGGCAAGGTGATGTGGCCGTGGTCGGTGCCGACCGTCACCGGATCTCCTGTGGTGGCGCCGATTTCGGCGGCGGTGACCGGGGAGAGACGGACCACGGGCGTGCGGGCGGTACCCGCCAAGTTGGGTTCGCCGTCCTGCAGCTTGCCGCGGTCGATGAGCATGCGCCACGCCGACAGCACCGCCGCTCCCGAGGCGGGCTGCGCGATCGGATGCGGCCGGTGCACGGGTGTGGTGGCGGCCGGGCCGTCCCAGGCGCCGAGATCGGCCAATTCGGCTCGGGCACTGGCCGCGTCGGGCAGGCCGAGGCGGATGCCCATCTCCTGTGCGATGGCGTCGAGCACCCGGTACTCGGGCAGTGGCGCGGCCTCCCGGCGCACGGTGGCGTCGCGCAGGGCGGCGTCGAACTGGCGGTGACGGCCTTCCCAGGTGAGGAAGGTGCCCGTCTTCTCCATGGCGGAGGCGACGGGGAACACCACATCGGCGCGCTCGCTGATGTCGCTGTGCCGCAATTCGAGTGAGACCACGAACCCGGCGGCGTCGATCGCCGCCAGCGCCGCATGCGGGTCGGGCATATCGCCGACCTCGACACCGCCCACCAGGATGGCGCCCAGGCTGGGCGCCGCGGCGAGGATGGCATTGGTATCGCGGCCGGGCTCGCCGGGCAGTTCGCCGGAGTTCCACGCGGTCCGGACCTGCTGGCGCGCATTCATATCCGCGACCGGCCGGCCGCCGGGCAGCAGCACGGGCAGCGCGCCCGCCTCCAATGCCCCGCGTTCGCCGGCGCGACGCGGAATCCACGCCAGCGCGGCCCCGGTGTCGTCGGAGAGCCGTGCGACGGCCGACAGTCCACCCGGAATATCGCCGAGGCGTTCACCGGCCAGAATCAGCGCGCCGGGTTCCCGCAGCAGCGCGGCGATCTGCCGCATCCACCCGGAATCCACTGCGAGGGAGTCGCTTTCACCGGTCCGGATGGCTTCGAGCAGATGCGGTTCCGCACCCGGCGCCGCCGGGATCAGGGTGCCCGACATACGTTCCAGGCCACGCGACGGGAACGGCGCCATGGAGTAGATCGCGGTGCCGTTCTTGCGGGCCGCCTTGCGCAGCCGCAAGTACACCATCGGCGACTCCTCCTCGGCCTCGAAGCCGACGAGGAGCACGAAGGGCGCCTGCTCCAGTGCCGCGTAATCGACGGTGACGCCGCGGCCCGCGATGCGGGCGGCGAGGAAGTCCGCCTCCTCCGCCGAGTGCGCGCGGGCGCGGAAGTCGATGTCGTTGGTGTTCAACGCGACTCGCGCGAACTTGGCGTACGCGTACGCATCCTCCATGGTCACGCGGCCACCGACCAGCACGCCGGCATTACCGCGCGCGGAAGCCAGCCCGCGGGCCGCGACGAGGATCGCCTCGGACCAGGAGGCGGGCTGCAAGGTGCCGTCCTGCCAATTGCGCACCAGCGGGGTGGTGAGCCGGTCGCGTTCGGTGGCGTAGGCGAAGGCGAAGCGGCCCTTGTCGCAGTTCCATTCCTCGTTCACCTGCGGGTCGTCACCGGCCAAGCGGCGCATGACCTTTCCGCGCCGGTGATCGGTGCGCTGTGCGCAGCCGGAGGCACAGTGCTCACACACCGCGGGGCTGGATACGAGGTCGAAGGGCCGCGCCCGGAAGCGGTAGGTGCTGCCCGTGAGCGCACCCACCGGGCAGATCTGCACCGTATTGCCGGAGAAGTAGGAGTCCATGGGCTCCCCGGCGGCGATGCCGACCTGTTGCAGCGCACCACGATCCATCAGCTCGATGAACGGGTCACCAGCCACCTGCTGGGAGAATCGGGTGCAGCGGGCACAGAGCACGCAGCGTTCCCGGTCCAGCAGAATCGCCGAGGACAACGGAATCGGCTTCGGGTAGGTGCGCTTCTCCCCGTCGAAGCGGGATTCGGCGCGCCCGGTGGACATGGCCTGGTTCTGCAGCGGGCATTCCCCGCCCTTGTCGCATACCGGGCAGTCCAGGGGGTGATTGATCAGCAGCAGCTCCATCACTCCCTCCTGCGCCTTGGCGGCGACGGGGGAGGACAGCTGGGTGTGGATCACCATGCCTTCACTGACCGTCTGAGTGCAGGAGGCGACGGGCTTGCGCTGCCCCTCGATATCCACCAGGCACTGCCGGCAGGCGCCGACCGGGTCCAGCAGCGGGTGATCGCAGAACCGCGGGATCTGGATACCGACGAGTTCGGCGGCCCGGATCACCAGCGTCCCCACGGGCACGGAAACCGTTGCGCCGTCGATGATTACGTTCACCATATCGACGGGCACCGTGCCGCCGCCGGTATCGGGCTTCACTGTCTGTGTCATCGCGCTCCTTCAGCCCAGACGGTTGACCTGGCCGGGTCGAACGGGCAGGCGCCGAGGCGGATGTGCTCGGCGTACTCGTCGCGGAAGTACTTCAGGGAGGAGAAGATCGGGCTCGCCGCGCCGTCGCCGAGGGCGCAGAAGGACTTGCCGTTGATGTTGTCGGCGATGTCCAGGAGCTTGTCCAGGTCGGTCTCGTGGCCGGTGCCCTTTTCGAGGCGTTCCAGCAGCTGGACCAGCCAGTAGGTGCCCTCGCGACAGGGGGTGCACTTGCCGCAGGATTCGTGGGCGTAGAACTCGGTCCAGCGCAGGACGGCTCGTACGACACAGGTGGTGTCGTCGAAGATCTGCAGCGCCTTGGTGCCGAGCATGGAACCCGCGGCGGACACGCCCTCGTAGTCGAGCGGGACATCGAGGTGCTCGTCGGTGAATATCGGGGTGGACGAGCCGCCCGGGGTCCAGAACTTCAGGGCGTGACCCTTGCGGACGCCGCCGGCGTATGTCAGCAAGTCCCGCAAGGTGATTCCGAGGGGCGCTTCGTACTGGCCGGGCCGCGTCACGTGACCGGAGAGCGAGTAGAGGGTGAAGCCGGGGGACTTCTCGCTGCCGAACGACCGGAACCAGTCCACGCCATTGGCGATGATGGACGGCACGGACGCAATGGATTCCACATTGTTGACCACGGTCGGGCAGGCGTAGAGACCCGCGACGGCCGGGAACGGCGGACGCAGTCGCGGCTGACCGCGGCGGCCTTCCAGGGAATCCAGCAGCGCGGTCTCCTCACCGCAGATGTAGGCGCCCGCGCCGGCGTGCACCACGACCTCGAGGTCGAAGCCCGAGCCCTGGATATTGCGGCCGATATAGCCTGCGGCATACGCCTGCTGGACCGCGGCCTGCAATCGGCGCAGCACCGGCAGGACCTCGCCGCGCACGTAGATGAACGCGTGCGAGGCGCGAATGGCGTACGCGGCGATGATGACACCCTCGATGAGGGTGTGCGGGCTGGCCAACATGAGCGGAATGTCCTTGCAGGTACCCGGTTCCGACTCGTCGGCATTGACCACCAGGTAGTGCGGCTTGGTGGTGCCGTCGGGCCCCGGGCCCTGCGGGATGAAGCCCCATTTCATGCCGGTCGGGAAGCCCGCGCCGCCGCGACCGCGCAGCCCGGAGTCCTTGACGGTCGTGATGACTTCGTCCGGCTGCATCCGCAGGGCCTTGGGCAGGGCGCGATATCCGCCCTGCCGCCGGTACGCCGACAGCGTCCAGCCTTCCGGTTCGGCCCAGTGCTTGCTGAGGACGGGCGTGAGGGCAGTGGTCACTTGGTCCCTCCGTCGGTCGAATGCTGTTCGGCCACTTCCAGACCCGCCAGCGTCGCCGGCCCGGCCTCGCCGTCCGTCGCGCCCGGCCGCTGGTCCTCGAATCCGGCGAGAATGCGCGCGGTCTCGCGGAAGCTGCACAGCGGCAGCCCGCTGCGCGATCCGGTCACCTGTTCACCGCGCCGCAGCGAATCCACCATCGCCTTGGCCGATTCCGGGGTCTGGTTGTCGAAGAACTCCCAGTTCACCATCACCACGGGCGCGAAATCGCAGGCCGCATTGCACTCGATGTGCTCCAGGGTGACCGCGCCGTCCGCGGTGGTCTCGCCGTGTTTGATGCCCAAGTGCTGCTTCATCTCCGCGAAGATCTGATCTCCGCCCATAACGGCACACAGAGTGTTCGTGCACACGCCGACGTGAAAGTCGCCGGTGCGGTTGCGCCGGTACATGGAGTAGAAGGTCGCCACCGCGGTGACCTCGGCATCGGTCAATCCCAGCTGCTCGGCACAGAATTCGATACCGGTGCCGGAGACATAGCTCTCCACGGATTGCACGAGATGCAGAAGGGGAAGCAGTGCCGAACGCGAGTGCGGGTAGCGCTCGATGATCTCCTTGGCCTCCAGCGAGAGCCGGTCGTACACCTCTTGCGGGTACGGGATCGGCCGCGCGGTCAGGTTCAGCAGGATCTCCGTCATCGGTCCACACCGCCCATCACCGGGTCGATACTGGCCACGGCCGCGATCACGTCGGCGACCATGCCGCCCTCGCACATTGCCGCCACCGCTTGCAGATTCGTGAACGAGGGGTCGCGATAGTGGACCCGGTAGGGCCGGGTGCCGCCGTCACTGACCATGTGCACGCCCAGTTCGCCGCGCGGGGATTCCACCGCCACGTACACCTGGCCTGGCGGGACCCGCAGGCCCTCGGTCACCAGTTTGAAGTGGTGGATGAGGGATTCCATGGAGGTGCCCATGATCTTGGAGATGTGCTCGGGGGAGTTACCGAGACCGTCCGGCCCGAGCTGCAAGTCCGCAGGCCATGCAATCTTCTTGTCCTCCACCATGACCGGGCCCGGTCGCAGCTTGTCCAGGCATTGCTCGACGATCTTGAGCGATTCCTTCATCTCGTTCACGCGAATCAGGTAGCGCCCGTAGCAGTCGCAGCCGGTGTCGACCTGGACATCGAATTCGTAGTTCTCATAACCGCAGTACGGCTGGGACTTGCGCAGGTCGTGCGGCAGGCCGGTGGAGCGCAGCACCGGACCGGTGATGCCCAGCGCCATGCAACCGGTCAGGTCCAGGTAGCCGACATTGCGGGTGCGGGCCTTCCAGATGGGGTTCTCGTTGAGGAGCAACTCCATGTCCCGCAGCCGTTTCGGCATGAGCTGCAACAATTCCCGGACCTTCTCCACGCTGTCGTGAGCGAGATCCTGGGCGAGGCCGCCGGGGCGGATGAACGCGTGGTTCATGCGCAGGCCGGTGATGTTCTCGAACACGTCGAGAATCAGCTCGCGTTCGCGGAAGCCGAACAGCATCGGGGTGAGCGCGCCCAGCTCCATACCGCCGGTGGCGAGGGCCACCAGGTGCGAGGAGATGCGGTTGAGTTCCATGAGCAGGACGCGAATGACGCTGGCGCGTTCGGGCACGTCGTCGGTGATGTCGAGCAGCTTCTCTACCGCGAGGCAGTACGCCGTCTCGTTGAAGAACGGTGACAGGTAGTCCATGCGGGTCACGAAGGTGACGCCCTGCATCCAGTTCCGGTACTCGAGATTCTTCTCGATCCCGGTGTGCAGGTAGCCGATGCCGCAGCGGGCCTCGGTGACGGTCTCGCCCTCGATTTCGAGAATGAGCCGCAGCACCCCGTGGGTGGAGGGGTGCTGCGGGCCCATGTTCACGACGATGCGTTCCTCGGCGGCCCCGTCGAGGGCGGCGGAGATCTCGTCCCAGTCGTTGCCGACCAGGGTGACGGTGCGTTCCGGTCGCGGGTCGATCTCCGGATGGGACTTCGTATCGATGTCGTTCATTAGCTGTAAGTCCTCCGCTCGTCCGGTGGCGGGATGCGCGCGCCCTTGTACTCGACCGGGATTCCGCCGAGCGGGTAGTCCTTGCGCTGCGGATGCCCGCGCCAGTCGTCCGGCATGGCGATGCGGGTCAGCGAGGGGTGACCGTCGAACAGGATGCCGAAGAAGTCGTAGGTCTCCCGCTCGTGCCAGTCCGTCGTCGGGTAGACGGAGTAGAGCGAGGGGATGTGCGGATCACTGTCCGGTGCGGAGACTTCCAGCCGCACCCGGCGATTGTGGGTGATGGAGTTCAGCGGGTAGATCGCGTGCAGTTCCCGGTCCTTGTCGTCCAGGTAGTGCGCGCCGCTGACACCCAGGCACAGTTCGAAGCGCAGGGCCTCGTTGTCGCGCAAGGTCTTCGCCACCAGCACCAGGTGCTCCCGGTGCACGTGCAGGGTGAGCTCACCGCGGAAGACGATGATCTTCTCCAGCGCCTGGTGGAACGTTTCGCCGAGGGCCAGCCGGAGATTGGCGACGATCTCGTCGAAGTAGCCGCCGTAGGGCGCGGGCGTGCTGCCGGGCAGGCTGATGGTGCGCACCAGGCGTCCGTAGCCGGAGGTGTCGCCGGTGCCGGAGACGCCGAACATGCCCTGACGGACGCCGATGACCTCCTCCGCCGCAGCGGATTCGGTTGTCTCGGCGGCGGTTTCGTCGTTCGGTGGTTCCACGGCGGCGGCCTCCGGTGGGCTCTCCGTGCCGGCGGGGGAATCGAAGGTCATCGCAGCAGCCCCTTCATCTGGATGGTGGTGGGGCTGGCGAGCGCGGCGGCCTCGGCGGCACGCACGGCTTCCTCGCGATTGACGCCGAGCGGCATCTCCTGAATCTTCTCGTGCAGCTTCAGGATCGCGTTCAACAGCATCTCCGGCCGCGGTGGGCAGCCGGGCAGGTAGATGTCGACCGGCACGATGTGGTCGACGCCCTGCACGATGGCGTAGTTGTTGAACATGCCGCCCGAGGATGCGCAGACACCCATGGCCAGCACCCATTTGGGTTCGGTCATCTGGTCGTAGACCTGGCGCAGCACGGGGGCCATCTTCTGGCTCACCCGGCCCGCCACGATCATCAGATCGGCCTGGCGCGGGGAGGCGCGGAACGCCTCCATGCCGAAGCGGGCGATGTCGAATCGCCCGCCTCCGGTGGCCATCATCTCGATCGCGCAGCATGCCAGGCCGAACGTCGCCGGCCAGAGCGAACTCTTACGCAGATAGCCGGCCAAATCTTCCACGGTGCTCAGCAGGAACCCGCTGGGCAGTTTTTCTTCGAGACCCATGTCGGACTACATCTCCCGGATCGGACGACCCCGCTGGTGCGAGGCGTCTTGGTCGAATTTCCCCCTCGCGCCTGTCAATCCCAGCTGAGACCGCCGCGCCGCCACTCATAGGCGTAGGCGACCGAGACGTTGAAAATGAAGAGCGCCATGGCGGCAAGCCCGAACACCCCGAGCGCGTCGAAGTGCACGGCCCACGGGTACAGGAACACGATCTCGATGTCGAAGATGATGAACAGCATCGCGGTGAGGTAGTACTTCACCGGGAAACGTTGTCCCCCAGCATTTCCCGGCCCGCCCCCGACGGAGTGGGGGCTGGGTTCGATACCGCATTCGTAGGCTTCGAGCTTGGCCCGGTTGTTGCGTTTGGGGCCGATGAAGGCCGCCAGGAAAACGGAAAAGATCCCGAACGCGGCGGCTACTGCCCCGAGTACGAGAGTCGGCACCTCGATATTCACTTCAGCACTACCCCTCCTGCGAGCTGGACGACGCAATACGGACGGCAGCTGCCGAGGCGCGGGCTGACATCGTCGTCCGCCGGGCCAGACTCGCCCCTGGGCATCGCTCAGCAAGATGCGGTGGATCGGGGGAGTGAGGCGATGGCGTCATTGATACCGAGGCCCGCGCTCGTGTGAGCTACGGCACAGCCTACAACTCAGACGACAAGATACATGACGATTCGCGATGGTGTTTGATCGAATTCGGAACGGTCTTTTATGACCGAAAAGACGTAATCGCGCACGTCACGTGACAACAAATCGGCCTGCCACCGAGGCGCGGTGGCAGGCCGATTTATCAGGCAGCGATGCGGTTCCTGAGGACGCCGAGCACCGCTTCCGTCAATCGGATCGGGTCGATGGGATGGGAGACCGCGGCTTCCGCACGCGACCAATTCGCCAGCCACGCATCATCGGGACGACCCATCAGCACCACAATCGGTGGGCAGTCGGCAATCTCGTCCTTCAACTGCTTGGCCAGACCCATGCCGCCGGTGGGGGCGGACTCACCATCCAGGATCGCCAGATCGACCACGGCCGCATCCATCTTCTCGACGACGACCGGGCCGGTCGCCACCTCGAGGTATTCGATGGGCGGCAGATCAGGGTGCGGCCGTCTGCCCAGGGCCAGCATTACCTGGCTCCGGGTATCGGAATCGCTGCTGTAAACGAGCACCCGCACCACGGCGGGACGTTTCGCATCGGCCACGCTCCGCATGCTACGTCCCCGGGCCGGAACCGCGCGGCAGCTTCGGCCGAACTCGTGCGCGCGTCGCATGCGGCGGCCGAACGAAACCCCTTCGGCAGTCGATTCGTAAAACTCGAGCTGTAGCATCCGCCAATGAGGGGAGTCTCCATGACCGGACGGGTGGAAGTGGTGCCCGGTGGGCACCTGGTGGCCAGCGTGGACGGCGTGGTCGTGGTTGTCGCACACCGCGATCCGCAGCCGCTCACCGGCGACTCCGATATCGTCGGCGTGCTCGAGACGCTGCTAGGCATGGTGCAGGAGGCCGCCTCCCGCGAAACGCGGCGCACCGGGCGCACTTTCGCGCGGTTGGTGAGCACCTGGCTCATGAATCGAGAGGACGAGGAGCGCGTCGAGTTCGGTGTCCTCACCCCTGGAACACGCGGGCTCGCGATCTTTCTGCACGGCGGGCTCACCGCGGTGCTCGACGGCGCCGACCGGCACGAGGTATTGCACGGGCGCGACGCGGGATTCACGATCGACCGTGTCGTGAGCCCGGCACCGAGCCGTGCGGCCGGCGTCTTCGTCGACGAGGAATCTCCTCGCGAGGACATCCCCGAACCCGGAATCTGGTCCCTCGTCCATGGTCGGATGCCCGGTGGCGGCGCGGTCGTCTGGCTCAACGAACCCGTCGAAATTCCTTCCGGCCGAGGGCCTGTCGAGGCCGTCGTCGAGCCGACCGAGCCGGACAATGCCACCGATGTACTGGACGATGTTCCAGCAGTGGTCGCCGAACCACCTCCCGGCCAACGCGATTCGCAGGTCGCGCCCGCGACCTCCGGGCCGGGCGCGCCGCCGAACCGGGTGGCAGTCGGTGTAACTGTGCGCGGAGTGCTGTGTGCACGCCATCATCTCAACGATCCGCGGCTGCTGTTCTGCACGACCTGCGGGGCGCGCATCGATCAGATGAATGCGCTGTTCGGCGAGGGGATCAGGCCGTCGCTGGGCGTTTTGCGGCTCGATGACGGGACGGCGTATGCCGTCGATGCGGACATGGTGATCGGCCGCGAGCCCGAGCGGTCCGATGCGGTGCGACGCGGCGCGCGGTCCATTCGGATCGCGGATGCGTCCGGGGGAATGTCGCGGGTGCACGCCGAGATACGGTTGACGGAGTGGGATGTCACCGTGCTGGATCGCGGGTCGGCGAATGGCACGCACATCCGGCCGCCGGGGCGGCCGGATTGGATTCGCGCCGCGCCCGGGCATCCCGTCGTGCTGGAATCCGGGAGTCAGGTACTGCTCGGCGGACGGGTTTTCAGTTTCGACGCCCGGCGCGCGCCGGGGTGATGTCAGGGTCTGTTCAGACTCTGCGGGGTCGGCGCCGATTAGCCTGGCTGTGAACCGTTTGCCGAGGAGATTGGGGTGCTTGTGACCGCCGAAACCGTGGATATCGTGGTAGTCGGGATGGGACCGGGCGGGGAGTACGCCGCCACCCGATTGGCGCAGTCGGGGTTGCGGGTGGTGGGCCTCGACGGGCGGCTGCTCGGCGGGGAATGCCCGTACTTCGCGTGCGTGCCCACCAAGGCCATGGTCCGCGCCGCGAGCGCGCTGGCCGAGGCACGCCGCGTGCCGGAGCTCGCGGGAACGGCCGCGGTGCAGGCGGATTGGACCACCGTCGCGACGCGGATTCGCGACGAGATCACTCACAACTGGGACGACACCGCGGCGGTGGAGCGATTCGAGAAGGCCGGCGGGCAATTCGTGCGCGGCTGGGGCCGGATCTCCGCCGCCGGGGAGGTGACGGTTTCGACCGCGGACGGTGAGCGGGTGTTCCGCGCCGAACGCGGCATCGTCCTGAATCCGGGCACGGCTCCGGCGGTTCCGCCGCTGCCGGGTCTGGCGGGGACCCCGTACTGGACCAATCGGGAGGCCGTCGCGGCCACCGCGGTGCCGGAGTCGCTCATCGTGCTGGGCGGCGGTCCGGTCGGCGCCGAGTTCTCGCAGATCTTCGCCCGATTCGGCGCCACCGTGACCAATGTGGCGGGGCGGCGGCTGGTGCCGCGCGATGAGCCGGAGGCGAGTGAACTGCTCGCGAAAGTCTTCGAGTCCGAGGGAATTTCGGTCCGTGCAGGTGTGCGCGGTACGCAAGTAGCTTACGACGGCACCGATTTCACCCTCGAGCTCGACAATGGCGAGACGCTGCGAGCACGGCAGCTGCTGGTGGCGACCGGGCGGCGGATCGATCTCGCGGCCTTGGGAATCGGTGCACTCGGCCTGGACGAGACGGCGAAATCGATTCCGGTCGACGGTCGTATGCGGGCCGCGGACGGTCTCTGGGCCATCGGCGATGTGACCGGCGAGGGCGCGTTCACCCACATGTCGATGTATCAGGCGCGCATCGCGGTGGACGATATCCTCGGCGAACTTGCGGTCGAGGCACAGTATCGCGCGGTGCCGCGGGTCACCTTCACCGATCCGGAGATCGGAGCGGTGGGTCTCACCGAGGAGCAGGCACGTACAGCGGGATTGACAGTTCGGACCGGCTATTCGGACCTCACCCAGTCGACCCGCGGCTGGCTGCACAAGGTGGGCAATCAGGGTTTCATCAAGCTGGTCGAGGACGCGGATCGGGGCGTGCTCGTCGGTGCGACCTCCGTCGGCCCGGACGGCGGTGAGGTGCTCGCTGCCCTGGTCGTGGCAATCCACGCGCAAGTGCCGACCAGTACATTGCGCGAAATGATCTACGCCTACCCGACCTTCCATCGGGCCATCGAGCCCGCCATCGATGCGCTCACATCCGATTAGGCATCGCATCGCAATCGTTGCTGGTCACGCCGGGTGATTCGCGGGATGCTGGTACGCATCGATAGTCCCGAGCGTTGGGCGGTGGACATATGCGTATCTCCGAAATCCTGCGCCGGAAGGGCACCGGCGTCATCACGATTGCACCGAATGCAACGGTGCGCGAACTGCTGAGAGTCCTGTCGGCCCACAATGTCGGCGCCGTGATCGTCTCCCCGGACGGCGCCGATATGGCCGGCATAGTCTCCGAACGCGACATAGTCCGCCGCCTGCACCGCGACGGCGCCGCCATCCTGGACAGCCCGGTCTCCTCCATCATGACCGCCGCCGTGCACACCTGCTCCCCGGACGACCACGTCGAAACCCTCAACGCCACCATGACCGAACATCGAATCCGCCACCTCCCGGTCCTCCGCGACGGCCGCATGGTCGGCATAGTCAGCATCGGCGACGTGGTCAAGAGCCAGATCTCCGAACTCGAGACGGAACGCGAACACCTGGTCCGCTACCTCCACGGCTGACGGGGTTCACCATTCGGGCGCCGGGTCTCGATCGAGCGGAGGTTGTAGGTCATTTCACGGCCACCTTCGTCGGGTCGCGAAGTGCGCGACCGACTTCCAGGGTAGCGGCGAACCTACTGGTCGAGTGCCTCGATCAGGGAGGTCAGGCTCGAGAGCAGCGTCTCGCGCTGCGCCGGCTCCAGATGTTCCATGGCGGCGGCGAAGCGGTGGATGCGGGCGGAGGTGAGGCCGGTGACCAGGTCTTGGGCGCTGGGAGTGGCACTCAGGAGCTGGGCACGGCCATCCACCGGGTCCGCGTCGCGGACCACGTAGCCCGATTTCTCCAGGCTGGTGACGATGCGCGACATCGTTGGCGCGCTGACTCGTTCGATATTCGCGAGGTCGCCCAGCCGCATGGGGCCGGAGCGGGCGAGAGAGGCCAGCGCCGAGGCCGAGCCGGGGCTCAGCGATCCGATATCGCCGGTGTGCCGCAAGGAACGCAGCAGCCTGCTGATGGTGTGGTACAGCTCAGCTGCTTCGGTGAGCTGCTCTACCGCCGCCGCCTCACCGGGCGTATCGACGACACTCGTGGGCTCCAGCGTGGCCTCCTCGATCATCGGTCAGATTCCCTCGCGAGCGGCCTCACGCAGTTCCGCGGCCTCGTCGGGAGCTTTCCCACCGCCGGCGAACCACGACGCCACCGCGCCGATCAGCATCATAATCGCGGCGCCGAGGAACACCACGACCAGGCCCGAGTGGAACGGACCGGAGATCAGGTGCGGGAAGAACTGCTGACCGGTGAGCACGTCCTTGTGCACGCCCGGATGATCCAGCATGCCGGTCGGACCCAGCAGTGCCTGAATCGGATTCACGCCCAGGAACGCCGCGAAGAGGCTGCCCACCGGTGGCAGGCCCGCGACATTGTGGGCCACGTCCGCGGGCACACCCTGGGCCTGCAACCCGGAGTTCATGGCCCCGGGCAGCTTGCTGGACAGGCCGACGATCATGAGCGAGAAGAAGATTCCGATCGACAGCGCCATACCGCCATTGAGCAGCGTGCCACGCATACCGGATGCGACACCGCGCTGTGCGGCGGGCACCGCGGACATCACCTCGGCGGTATTGGGTGAGGCGAACATGCCCGAGCCGAGACCGTTGAGCGCGATGACGAGCGCGAAGACCCAGTAGGAGAAGTCAACTGGAAGGACGACCAGCAGCACGAAGGTGAGGCCGGTGATGAGCATTCCGAGGGTGGCGAACAACCGTGGACCGTAGCGGTCCGAGAGCTTTCCCGAAACCGGCCCGGCCGCAAGGAATCCCACGGTCAGCGGCAGCAGGTAGATGCCCGCCCACAGCGGTGTGGACTCGTAGTCGTAGCCGTGCAACGGCAACCAGATGCCCTGCAGCCAGATGATCAGCATGAACTGCAGGCCACCGCGCCCCAGCGAGGACATGAGCCCGGCCAGGTTGCCGAGGCCGAACGCGCGGTTCTTGAGCAAGGACAGGTGGAACATCGGCTGCGCCACCTTGGTCTCGATGTAGCAGAACAGGCCCAGCACCGCGATACCGCCGAACACCGCCGCCAGGACCCACGGGTTGGACCAGCCGGTATTCGAACCACCGTACGGCTGAATGCCGTACGTGATGCCGGTGAGCAGTGCGGTCAGGCCGACCGCGAAGGTGATGGTGCCGGGAATATCCAGCTTTCCCGGGCTGCGCTGACCGTTGTCGTGCAGCGACCGGTAGGACCATACGGTGCCGAGAATGCCGAACGGCACGCTGACCCAGAACACGGCCTTCCAGTCCCACTGCGCGAGCAGCCCGCCCAGCAGCAGGCCCAGGAACGAACCCGCCACGGCCGCAACCTGATTGATGCCCAGCGCGAAGCCACGTTGCTCGGCCGGGAAGGCGTCGGTGAGGATGGCGGCCGCATTGGCCATCAACATCGCACCGCCGATGCCCTGGATGACTCGCCATCCGATCAGCCATACAGCGCCGCTGCCGTGCGTGAACGGATCGAATGACAACGCCACGGCGGTCAGGGTGAAGACCACGAAGCCGTAGTTGTAGATCTTGACGCGCCCCACGATATCGCCGAGCCGCCCGAACATGACCACCAGCACGGCGGATGCGAGCAGGAAGCCCATCATCATCCACAGCAGGTAGCTGACATTGCCCGCGGCCAGCGGGTTCAGGTCGATGCCCCGGAAGATGTCCGGGAGCGAGATGATCACGATCGACGAGTTGATGGTGACCATGAGCATGCCCAGCGTGGTGTTGGACAACGCGACCCACTTGTAGCGCGGGTGATCGTGCTCGACGCGGAGGCGTCGGCGAATGGTTTGGACGTCACCGGCATCGAGCTCGTCGGTGGTGGGGGCCGCACTCAACTTTTGCCTCCCGAATCGGACATATGAACAGGAGTCCAATATAGTTGCATAAGGCTAACTAATGAAATTGTGTATCTGATCACCGCTGCGACCTGCGCGCTTCCACACAGAAACGCCGAAACGGCGGCATTCCCGGTCTCCACAGAGGGACCGGGAATGCCGCCGAATGCGTTTCGTCGCGTCCGAGCGGGGCGTCAGGCCAGGCGGATGTCCGCGGTGGCGAGGCCGAAGATCTTGCGGCCGGCCGATTTCGCGGTGATGACGAGGACTGCGGTCCTGGTCTCCGGGTCGAGTGATTTGACGCGGCCGGTGAATTCGAGGTCGCCGGCGGTTTTGGCTTCGACGATCGCGTAGTTGGAGAGGCGGACGCCGTAGCGGGTCAATGCGCCCGGGTCACCCAGCCAGTCGGTGATGAATCCCGCGCCCAGGCCCATGGTGAGCATGCCGTGGGCGATCACATCGGGAAGGCCGCTCAGCGCAGCGATCTCGTCGTGCCAGTGGATCGGGTTCGGGTCGCCGGACACGCCGGCGTAGTTCACCAGATCACCGCGGGTCAGGCGCGCTTCGCGGGTGGGGAGCTCGAAGCCGACCGCGAGATCCTCGAATCGGACTGCGGTTTGCGGCTTCCGGGTGCGGCTGAAGTCGGACACGGTTGTCGCGGCCCGAGGAGTCGAATCCGTGGCCTTGCCGTTGGATGCGGCGACCTCCGGGTTCGTGGCCGAGGCGAGGAGTTCGACGCCGTGCATGACGACGCGTGACATGGCGTCGCCGACTTCTGCGGCGACATCCTCGGTGGTGAGGCCGACGACAGTCGTGTGCATGACGTGCACGACCTCACCGTTCTGGTCGGTGAAGGTGTTCTTGACGGTCAGCAGATCCTTGCCCGCGACCTGGCGTACCGATTCGAGCTCGACATCGCTGACCAGCCGGTCCCCGGCGATCAGTGGCTTGTACAGCTCGAAGACCTGGTCGGTCTGCAGGTAGCCGTTGTATCCGGTGATGACGCTCTCGAAGAGCCTGCGATTCGCCAGCATTGCCGGAATCGACACGAAGGTGGTCGGCGCGACCAGACCGCTGTAACCCAGCTCCGCGGCGGCTTTCTCGGTCCAGTGCGCGGGATGGTCCTCCTGTACGGCCCGCGCGTATTCGCGGACCTTCTCCCGCCCCACCTCGTAGTAATCGTCGACCCGGTAGTGATGCCCCACCAGCGCGGTCACATCGTACGTCGCATCCACCAAAACACTCCTCGCTGTTGCTCTCGGACATCGTAAACAGTGCCCGCAGAACCGAATTCGCGAGAGGTGCGTGAACGTGGACGGTCACCGCCGGGCGGGCCGATGCCACGTTGCCATTTGCTCCTGGAATGTCGGGCAGGTCAGGATGTCCTTCTTACTGCACTGGACCGCGTGGGCCAAAAGCGCGTGCGCATGCTCGAGGTCGATCTTGCGCTGTTCGATCTCGGCGAGCTTGTCGCTGAGCATTGCCGCGCGGCGCGGCCGATCCTGCTGGACCTCGGCGATCTCGGCCAGCGTCAGGCCGGCCTGCTGGAATTTGCGCAGCACCATGATTCGCTCCGCGGCCTCCGGCGGATAGCGTCGCTGCCCGCTCTGACGTGCGGGTTGCGGTAGCAGGCCGTGGCGTTCCCAGTACCGGATGGCCGAGGCGGGCACCCCGGTGGTCTCGGCCAGCTGGCCGATCGTCATGGGCATAGGGGTCCTCTCGGGCCGGGTGCGAATTCGGCGCTTGACTTGAACCTTAGTTCAAGGTGGAGGGTCGTCCCTGTACGAAGAACAGCGGTTCACCAGCCGCTGACAAGCGAATTCGGAGGCAGAGATGTCCGATACCCAAGTCGAGAAGGAACTGGCGAACCAGCTGGTCGAGACGGCCGAGCAATTGTTCGCGGCGGGAGTCATGTCGCATTCGGGGCACGCCAATCTGAGCGCACGGCTCGGCGCCGACCGTTTCATGCTGACGCCGGGATTCGTGCGGGGACTGCGGCCCGAACAGGTGGCCGTCCTGG
Organism: Nocardia sp. NPDC088792; assembly: GCF_044750615.1. Taxonomy (NCBI): domain Bacteria; kingdom Bacillati; phylum Actinomycetota; class Actinomycetes; order Mycobacteriales; family Nocardiaceae; genus Nocardia; species Nocardia sp. NPDC088792. The sequence continues at coordinate 699,927 of NZ_JBIVKC010000003.1, read as the reverse complement.
GGCTGGACGGTCAGGTGTCCGGGGGCCGGCTGCAGTCCGCCAGCAGCGAGATCGTGGCCATGCACGGCATCGTCTATCGCGCCCGGCCGCACGTGGGCGCTGTGCTGCACACGCACTCGCGCGCTGCGACAGCTTTTGCCGTGGCGAACCGGCCACTGCCGTGCCACACCGAGCCGATGCTGCGCTTCGGGCAGGCCGAAGAAGTTCCGGTGGTGCCATGGGGACCGCGCGGGTCGGACGTGTCGGTGCGCGGTATCGCGGCGATCCTCGAGGAGCGCCCGACAACCTCGGCGGTCCTGCTGGCCAATCACGGTCTGCTGGTCTTCGGACCGACCCTGACCGACGCCGCCCACCTGCTGATGGCGATCGAAGAGAGTGCCGAGGCCGAGCTCGACGCGGCGGCAATCGGTGGGGCCGTGGACTTTCCCGCGGGTGCCCTCGAGGCCCTGCGCGCCTCGATCGCACGGGCCGCGTCATGACCGGCGATGCAATCACGGAACGCGTTGAGGCCGTGCGGGATCGGTATCGCGCGACCTACGGCGCCGTTCCGCTCAGCGTAGAAGACCGCCTGCGCGTGGCCGGTACGTTCGACCGGCTCGATACCGAGGAGACGTTCGCGGCGCTGCGGCACCTCGTGCTCGCCGAGAATCACCTCGGCGGACGCATTCAGCAGCTCGTCCATTTCGGGCAACTGCTGGCCCTCGGCCACTCCGGTCCCGCGCGCCTGCACGCTCGCGGCGCGCTGCACGCGGGCGCGGATCTCGCCGATCTGGTCGGAGTCGCCGAGACCGCTCTCATCACGGCGGGCGCTCCCGCCTATGCCCTCGGCATCGAGATCATCGCCGAACTCCAGGCCGGCGAGTCATAGGAACAGGGCGCGATCGGCTTCCGGGAACCAGCAGTCCCGTGCGACATCACTGTTGTAGTTTCCGCGCACGTGGCTGATCAGGCCCGGAAGCCCGGGGTGCGTATTGGTGCTGTCCCACAGCAGCGCATGTGGATACGCCGGTGTCGGATCGACGATGGGCACCCGCCGCACATGCGGGTGCCAGGGATTGTGGAACCCTTCGCCGCTGAAGGTGGCCAGCGTGGGGGAGCCCGCGATCCGATCGAACATGGCCTCGACCCCCGAGGGCGCGTCATCGGCGCGGCGCTTGTCGGTATCGATGGTGATCCCGGTGTGCGCGTTGAGATCCCGGTAGAAGTCGGCCCACTCCGAGGGCACCCGTGCGCCCGGCACCCACACGGTGAACGCCCGCAGCTCACCGACGGAGACGGCCGAGCGTCCCGACAACGGATGATCCCTGCCCACCACCAGATGCAAGGGCTCCAAATAGGCTGGAACAGCGGCAATATGGCCGGGCAGCCTGCGAGGTCCGCCGTGATTCCGGGCGAAGGCCGCGTCGGCGCGCCCGCTCATCAGCGCATCCCGTGAGGTGTCGAACGCATTCGACAGCACGATGTCGATCTCGGCTCCGGGGCTCCGATCGAGGTAGAACCGCATCGACTGCATGGCCACGTCGCGCTCGCCGAGTACGGCAACCCGCAGTGGTCCGGCATCGCCTCGCACCGCGACCGCCGCCTCCTCGGCAATGGCCAGCAAGGACCGGGCATGCGGCAACAGTCGCCGCCCGGCGGCCGTCAGCGCGATCCCGCCGGGCAACCGCTCGAACAATGCTGTGCCCAAATGCGTTTCGAGCTTGGCGATCCGCTTGGAGACCGCCTGCTGACTGATCTCGAGCAGATCGCCCGCAAACCCGAACTGCCCTTCATCCACGGCAGCCACGAACGCCCGGACGGCCGCCAGATCGAGATCAGTTCTCACATCCACAGATACAACCACTGATTCCGATCCGGGGGTTGCGCGGGGACCCCGGATAAGTAAACATTTACTGCATGTCCGACAGCAGGGTTTCGCTACTGGCCGCGGCGACCGAGGAGTTCGCGGCGCGCGGCTTGCACGGCACGCGGATTCAGGCCATCGTGCAGCGCTCGGGAGTCAACGAGCGGATGATCTACCACCACTTCGGCGGCAAGGAAGGCCTTTACAAGGCCGTGCTGGGAGACGTCTTCGAGCAGCTGGCGCAGTTGTGGCTGCCGATCGTCGAGGCGGCCGGGCAGATGTCGCCGTATGAGGGAATGCGTTCGGCCCTGGCCGGTTACGCCGATCTGTTCATGGCCCGGCCGGCCTGGCTGGGGCTGTTCATGCACGAGTCGATGAACGGCTGGAAGGCGGCGCCGTTGCCGACCACGGAACAGGTAGCGCCCCTGCGTGACCTCTACGAACGCGGCCAGCAAGAGGGTGTCTTCCGCACCGACATACCCATCGAAATCGCCCATGCCACCGCCATTTCCGCGATCTTCGGCCTGACCGCCTTCGCGCCGCGCGGGGCCCAGCTCGGCTTTCCGGGCGCAGGTCTGCGCACCGAGGAGACCGAAGCGGCCGATTCCGGCTTCGCGGTGACGCGGGACCTCATCATCAGTCAACTTCTCGACGGCATGACCGGACCCCGGTCCAGCTGAAATCAATCCCGCTGCGCATCGAGGCGCAGCTCAGGGCAGTGCAGTAAATATTTACCGAGGAAGTAGAGCCATGCCATTTTCGGCCTCCGACACCCAGCGAACCGACCGGATTCCGCGTCCACTGCTACAGCTCGCGCTGGTCGTGCTGCTCGGGGCGGTGATGATGCAGCTGGACGCGACCATGACCAATATCGCGACGAATACCCTGCTGCGCCAATTCGATACGACCCTGAACACCATCCAGTGGGTGGGCACCGGCTACCTGCTCGCCACGGCCATGGTGATCCCGCTGTCCGGCTGGGCGATGGAACGGTTCGGCGCCCGCACCGTCTGGATGACCAGCCTCATCCTGTTCGTCGCCGGATCACTGCTGTGCGGGCTGGCCTGGTCGCCCGGCAGCCTCATCGCGTTCCGGATCGTGCAGGGACTCGGCGGCGGTATGGTGCTGCCGCTCATGATGGCGATCCTCGGGCAGGCAGCCGGGCCGTTGATGGGGCGGTTGATGGCGGTCATCGGGATCCCGACCATGCTCGGGCCGGTACTGGGCCCGGTCCTGGGCGGGATGATCGTCGACAACCTGTCGTGGCGGTGGATCTTCTACATCAACCTGCCCATCTGCCTGATCGCGCTGGTATTCGCGTGGCGAGTGATTCCGGTCGAGCGCGCCTCGGGAGCCGGCGGCCGGCTCGATCTGCTCGGGTTGCTGCTGCTGTCACCCGCGCTCGCGGCGTTGGTCTATGCATTGGCAGAAGCCGGTCAGCGGGGTGGAGTCGGCCACTGGCAGGTGCTGATCCCGCTGGTGGCCGGGGTGGCCATGCTGCTCGGGTTCGCCCTGCACGCATTGCGGAATTCGTTGCCGCTCATCGATATTCGGCTGTTCGCGACGCGTGCGTTCGGTTCGGCCGCGGCGGCGATCTTCGCCTGCGGGATCGTATTGTTCGGTGCGATGGCGCTGCTTCCGCTGTATTACCAGCAGGTTCATGGTGACAGCGCGGCTCGGGCCGGCTTGGCGATGGCGCCCATGGGGATCGGTATGGCGATCTCGTTCGTGCTCATCGGCAAGGTCTCCAGCCGGGTTTCGCCCCGGACCATCGCCTTGGTCGGGATCATCTGTGCCGCGGTGGGATCGGCGTTCTTCACCCGCCTGGGCTCGGATCCGAGTGCGTATCTGCTCGCGGCGGCGCAGGTGGTCAGTGGATTCGGGCTCGGCGGCACCTTGATGCCGATCATGACCGCGGCGCTGGGAGCGATCGACCGGGCGGCGATTCCGCGGGCCAGCACCGCGATCCGGATCGTGCAGCAACTCGGGTTCTCGGTCGGTAGCGCCGTGATGTTCATCGTGCTCCAGCACGAGATCGGGAATGCGACCGCCCACCCGGGGCACGCGATTCCGCACGAGCTGGCGACTGCCTACGGTCAAACCTTCTGGTGGGTACTGGGATTCGCGGTGCTGGCCATCGTGCCGACGCTGTTCCTGCCCGGCCGCGCCGCTACCGCAGCGGAGTCCGAGGTTGCGACCGAATCCGTCCTGGGCTGAGTCGAGACTCAGTTCTTCGGCTCGGTCAGGTCGTAGACCGCGACCGAGCCGATTCGGGTGGCCGCGAAATTCGCGGTCACCCAGTCGGCGATATCGCGGCGTTCGGCGGCGGTCCACGGCTCGGTACGGAGCGGGGCGTCACCGACTCGCCATGTCGGGGGTAGGTGTAGTTCCTGGGCGAGGTAGTAGGTGACGCGGCCGGTGTGCACCAGGTGCTGGAACTGTTCGAGGGTGGGTGCCGGGTCGGTATTGGCGAAGCCGCCGATGGAGATTACCGGAGTGCGGCTGGCCAGCTCGATGGCGGCGGCGACGGACGAACGTTCCACGGCCGCCGACCAATCGGTGGTGGTGCCGGTCAGCATGGTCAGGATGCGTTGATCGGTGAAGGCGCCGCCGTCGGCGAAACTACGCATCTGGGTTCGGATGATGGCGGCGAAGCCGGTCTCCGGGGGCGGGGGCGGGCCCACCACCGGGCTGCGGCCCGAATGCGCCTGGGGGAGTGTGGCGGCGGTGTAGGCGGCCGGACCGCTCAGTGCCGCGATGATTCCGACGATGAGGAGTATCGCGGTGGCGGGGCGGCGAACTATGGCCGGGATCGGCAGGGTGGTCGCCGCGAGGCCGAGCGCCGCGGCGACGGCTGCGATCACCAGTGTCCCGCGCAGTTCGGGGTGCCAGCTGGGATTGCGTTGCAGCACCAGGAAACCCCAGATGCCGGCCGTCGCGATGACAGCGGCGGCGCCCAACCGGCCGAACACCTCGTCGCGGCGGCGCCACAGTTCGTGGCCGCCGATGACGAGCGTCGCGGCGATCGCGGGCGCGATGGTCACCACGTAGTAGGCGTGTTCGAGTGAACCGGCCAGACTGAACGCGAGCCCGACCGTCAGCATCCAGAGACCGAAAATCAGTGCGCCACTGCGGATCGTGTCGGTACGGGGAGCATGCCGGCGCGATACCAGGGTGAGGCCGAAGGCCACCAGGGCGGCCGGGAGCAGCCAGGAGATCTGAAATCCGCTCTCGCCGTGGAACAGTCGCGCCGGGCCGGCGGGTCCGAAGTCATTGAAGCTCTGTACCAGTTGCGGCGGGATCCGATACCCGGGTGGGAGCGAGATGTGCCCGCCGGTATGTCCGCCCGCACCGCGGCCGAGCATCCGGTCGAAGCCGTTGAATCCGAAGACGACGTTCAGCAGTGAATTGTCGGTCGAGCCAGCCAGGTACGGCCGAGACGCGGCCGGCCACAGCATGGTCAGGACCACGTACCAACCCGCCGAGACGATCAGCGCCAGCGTCGCCCACACCAGATGCAGCAAGCGGCTTCGCAATACCACCGGTGCGGCGATCAGGTAGGCCAGCGCGAACGCGGGCAGCACCATGAGTCCTTCGAGCATCTTGGCCAGGAAGGCGAACCCCAGCGCGACGCCGGCAAACATCAGCCACCGCACATTCGCGGTCGGCACGGCACGCACGACGCAGTAGGCGGCGGCCGTCATCAGCAGGACCATGGCGGCATCGGGGTGGTTGTACCGGAACATCAACGCCACCACCGGCGTAACGGCCAGCACCGCACCCGCCAGCAGGCCCGCACCCCGGTTGCCGGCCACGCGCGTGACCGTCGCATACAGCAACGCCACCGCACCGACGGCCATGAGGGCCTGCGGGACCAGCATGCTCGCGCTCCCGAATCCGAAGACCCGGGCCGACATTCCCATCACCCACAGCGACAGTGGCGGCTTGTCGACGGTGATGAAGTTGCCGGGATCGATCGACCCGAACAGCAGCGCCTTCCAGTCCTGCGTACCGGACCAGACGGCGGCCGCATAGAAGTTGTCCGCCATATCGTTGACGCCGATCCGCCACAGGTAGGCGCCCGCGGTGCCCAGCAGCAGGACGGCGAGCGCGACTCGCTCCCGGACGCGGGCGGGGGCCGGGGCGCCGGTCCCGGGCGAATTCGATCGGATCGAATCGGCATCCGGCCCCGGCTTTGTCGCGAGCAATGCTTCCACCCGGCAGAGTCTCGCGAGGCGAGCCGGCCCTCGCAACAGCTACCTCGTGGCATTCACAGGGTCTTAATCGCCGGTTCAGCGCATCGAGGCGCTGTCTCCCGTCATTGAGCCGCAGGCGAGCGCGCGAAGACGGCCGTTTGCCTACTGGCCATGTGGGCGTTACCTATCGAGTCAGGCGACGCCGCCATTGACGCGCAGGACCTGGCCGTTGACCCAGGAGGCGCCGGGATGCAGCAGGTAGGCGACGGCGGCGGCGATCTCGGCATTGCTGCCGAGGCGGTGCAGCGGGGCCAGGGCCGTGAAGCGTTCGAGATCGGCCTCGGTCTTGCCGTCCCGGAACATGGGGGAGTCGATCAGGCCCGGCGCGATGGCATTGACGCGAATCTTCCTGTTGCCGAATTCTTTTGCGGCCACCCGGGTAAGAGTCTCCACGCCGCTCTTGGCGGCGAGGTAGACGCCCAGCCCGGGTGTGGCGGTCTGTACGGCGGTCGAGGAGATGTTCACGATGGCGCCGCCCTCGGCGAGGCGGGTGGCGGCCTCCTGCATGCCGTAGAGGGCGCCGAGCAGGTTCACGCCGAGCAGTTCCTGGATCAGGTGATCGTCGGTGTCGGCGATGGTTCGCACCTTCGAGACGCCCGCATTGCTGACCAGGGCGTAGGCGGGGCCGAATGTTCTTTCGGCGATGTCGAATACGGCTCTGACGTCGGCGCGGACAGTGACATCGGCTTGCACTACGACGGCCTGCCCGCCCGCGCGCTCGATCTCGGCGACCAGATCCAGCGTGGGTTCTTTCCGGGTGCGGTAAGTGAGTACGAGATCGTGGCCGGCGCGGCTCAGGTGACGTGCGATTGCCGCGCCGATGCCGGCGGATGCGCCGGTCACGATTACTGGAGTTGTCATAGCAACCACGCTACGACGAGTGGGTTGCTATAGCAACTAGAATGTTCCGCATGACAGAGCTCAGCGCCGAGGACATGGCGGTGTGGCATGCCTGCAAACTGCTCGGCGACCAGGTGACGCGGCGGGTTTCGGCGGACATCACGGCGGCATCGGGTCTATCCGGTGCGGACTACGGGGTGCTGTCGCGGCTGGCCGATCTGGGAGACGGACGGCTGCGGCAACAGGTATTGACCGATTCGATGCAGCTGCACAAGGGGGCGATGTCGCATCAACTGTCGCGAATGGAGACCAGAGGGCTGATCAGCCGCGAACGCCGTGGGGGCGGTGTCGAAGTGGCACTGACCGCGGCGGGGGTGCAGGCCCTGGCCGGGTTACGGCCGGTGCATGCCACGGCCGTACGCCGGCATCTGCTGGATCGGCTCGCCGCCGAGGATCGAATTGCCCTGCAGCGCATTGCCGTCACCCTGGAGGGGGAGGGACGCCCGAGCGGCGACCCTCCCGCATGAGCGTCATGCCACCGCGACCGTGCGGGCGAGGAATGCCGCCAAGGGGCCGTTGACCTGATCCGGATGGGTCAGCGAAGGGGTGTGGCCCACACCGGGAATCGTGATCAGATCCTGGGTTCCGGGCAGCGCCGCGGCCAGCGCGCGGCCGGCGGCCAACGGGACGGGCTGGTCTTCCTCGCCGTGAATGACGAGGGCGGGTGCGGTGATCTCGCCGATACGGGCCGAGAGGTCGTCCACATTCATGAGGACGTTCACGGCGCCGGACAGCCGCTCACGAGACTGTGTGCGCCACACCGCCTCCCACTGCGGGTGCAGATCCGCCCGGCCCAGCAGCATGGGCAGCAGGATCGGCGCGACGGCTTCCGGGCCTCCGGCGGTGAACAGATCCCGGATCTGGCCCATTTGCGCCATCGCCTCGGCGGGCCATGCGGTGTACGTGGTATCGATCAGCACCAGCGACGAAACCCGTTCCGGCGCAAGCAGGGCCGCGCGCTGGGCGACGAAGCCGCCCTGCGAGTGGCCGACCAGGGTGGCGCGCTCGATGCCCAGGTGATCCAGGAGTCCCAGCAGGTCCTGGGCGGAACGCCAGTAGGTGTACCGGCTACCGTCGTCCTCGGTGCGGCCTTGCAGGCGCGCGTCCCAGGCGATGGTCCGGTAGCCGGTCAGCTGGTCGAGCTGCGGGGCCCACATCTCGCCGTTCATGAGGTTGCCGTGGCTGAATATCACCGCGGGCGCATCCGCACCGGAGTCGAGGTAGTGGATGCGGGCTCCGTCGATTGTTGCGATAGCCATTGCTTTAGCCTTCTCGATATGGTTGGTTTTTCCTACGCGAACAACGATATCGGCGAAATGCCCGGTGGAATCAGGTCGATTCAGGTCTAGCAATGGTCAATAGTGGACAGCGGGAGATACGGGCGGCGCTGTACTCGAGCCCCGCCGACGCTCCCTACGGCGTCGAAGTGATGAGCTTCGCGCACCTGCGGAGCGCCTTCCCCGGGTCGTGGCGCACGAACCCGCAGCGCACGGATTTTCACGTGCTCGGCGTGGTCACCGGAGGCCGTGGCCGGTATACGGCCGACTTCGTCGGCCACCCGCTGACCGTACGCGCTGCGGTGTGGTTACGTCCCGGAGTTGTTCATCAGTGGGACGACCTCGAGGAAGTCGAGGGCGTGCTGGTGTTGTTCCGGCCCGACTTCCTCAGACCCGGTGCGGCCGCCCGCGCGGCCGCCGACGCTTTCGGTCCCGCAGCCTGGGAGGTATCCGACAAGTCGTGGCCGCGTGTGGAATTGGCCTTGAACCATCTGGCCGTCGAATATCGCGACAGCGACGCGGACCGGCCCGCACTGCGCGCCGAACTGCTCCAGCACCTGTTGCAGACAGCGATCCTGCGCACCCTGCCCGAGGCCGAGCCCCCGCACGCGGCCGATGACCTGTTCCCGCAGTTCCGCGCCGTCGTCGAACGCCACTACGCCGCGCATCGCGATGTCGCCTGGTATGCAAAACAACTCGGCTACGCACCCCGGACCCTGTCCCGGGCGAGTCAGGCCGCCACCGGGATCAGCGCCAAACAGTTCATCGACGAACGCGTGGTCCTGGAGGCGAAACGCCTACTCGCACACGCCGACCTGCCGGTGGCCACGATCGCCCACCGCCTCGGCTTCGACGACACCAACTTCACCAAGTTCTTCCGCCGCCACACCACCCTCACCCCCAAGGCATTCCGCGACCGCGTCCGCGCCGGATAGCGTCAGGAGAAGAGCCACCGTGTCGCCCCGTGCGGATCGGTGAGCGCGACACCGGTCGCGGCGCGCGGCGTGAACCGATACAGATTCCAGGGCCCCGGCCCGGCACTCTGCGCGCTGTACGGAGCCGTGACGGCATCCCCGGAACGCTCTGCCGGCCAACCCGATTCGCGATACTTAGCGGTCACCGCGTCGATCACCGCGGGATCGGTATTCCGGCGCGCGTCTCCTTCGAGCACCAGATCCACCTCGAGCAGCCGATACGAGAGCGTGCACCACGGATTCGCCTCCAGATCCCGTGACTTCCGCGTCCCCGGCCCACTCGTGAAGTAGATGGCCCCACCGACCAAAATGCTCCCGATCCCCGCCGAATGCGGCCGCCCATCCTTACCCACGGTGCTCAGAAACTGCGGCGTCTCGGGCAGCCCGATACTCGCTTCGGCAGCCCGGCTGACCCGGCTCCACGTCAGTACATCGGACCCGTAGATATTCAGATCAGTGGCCTTGATCGGCTCGGGAAGCATGAATCCTCCTCGCGTCATGCGCTGGAACCTGTTCGCCTCCGATCCAGCCTAGGCCCGTCCAGCCGCGGCTGGACCGGTTCCGGAGGCGGAAGCCCACCCGCTCTCGTGTTGCACTGCGCGGTGATCCGCGCCGACAGATCCGGCAGGAACGGCTCGAGATATCCGGGAGTCGGGGGGCTCCGGCCACGGACATGACTCGAGGCCCCGGTTTCAGGGCCTCGGAATGAATGTCCGCGCAGCGTGGTGGGCCCGTCAGTGGGGCATTCTCACCGGCTGGCATGCGGATTCGGTCATGGGACGCAGGGTATCTCAGGCTTTGAGGTCGTGGCGAGTGATATAGACGACGTGGAAGGTGATGAGGATGGCGAGGACGACGAGCCATTGGAGGGTGGTGACGAGGGGGATCGAGTCGAGGGGGAGGGTGTAGGCCAGGCTGACGCGGATGATGGTGTCGAGGAGGAAGCCTGCGCCCCAGACGCCGCTCAGCACGCGGAGGTGGTAGCGGAACCGGGAGTCGGTGTCCCAGCGGGCATCCCATTCCCGGTAGCCGGCTTCGCCGATCTTGGCGGTGACGACGGCGCGGGCGGTGATCCGCATGAAGGGCTGCTGGGTGAACACCGAGCCGAGGGCCCAGAGGCCCAGGAAGCCGAAGATCCAGCTGTCGCGGACCATGAGGGTGCGGGGGTCGCCGGTGATCATCGCCATCACAGTGGCGAGCACGATCATCGCCAGGGTGAAAGCGGCGGCCGTGTCGAGGCGGCGGTGGCGTACCGCGTCGTAGATGAGGAACGGGAGGGTGATCAGGGCGGGCGCGATCAGCGCGAGCCAGGGGCCGACGCCCATGCCGCGCAGGACGTAGTAGCCGCCGATCGGGAGGGCGATCTCCAGGATCACTTGGCGCGCAATGTGTCTGCGGAGGCCGGCGCGCTTCTGCTTGGCGGCGGCATCGAGGGTGAGGGTCTGTTCCGAGGTGGCGGCGTGGGTCACGGTCATGCTTCTTTCCGGGTGGCGCGGTCGAAGAGGTCGGCGAGCTCACGGGCGCAGGCCGCCGAGTCGAAGGAAGGGTCGGCGCCGGCGCGGCCGATGGCGGCATCCATGGCGCTGCGGATGGCCATCACCATGACGACAGGGTCGAAGTCGCGGAACACCCCGGCGCGCTGGCCGTCCCGTATACGCTCGACCTGGACATCGGCGCCGGCCTCGAGCTGGTCGATGAGGCCGTACAGATGCGGGTCGTCCTGGCCGGCATTGACACCGATATTCGAGATCGCTCGCATGTGCTTGGGATATTGCTCGGTCAGGGCGAGGTTGGCGGCGAAGTAGGCCCGCAGGCGTTCGCGGTGGCCCTGCACGGGCGCCAGCTCGGCGACGACGAAATCCATTGCGACGCCCATGACATGCTCGACCACCTCGCGCATGAGATCGCCCTTGCCACGGAAGTGGTAGGAGATCATGCCGGTGCTGCTGAGCCCGGCCTGCTTCGCGATCTTCGCGAAGGACGCATTGCGGTAGCCCTGATCGGCGATGACCTCGATGGCGGCATCCACGATCTGAGTCCGGCGCGCGGCTTCGGTGAAGGTCCGCCCCTCGGATTGCTTGCTCAGGCTGGTTCTTGCTTGCATGAGCAAAACTGTAGAGGCATTTGCTCGACTGAGCAAGAGATAGCTCGAACGAGCTGATTGCGGATAAGTAGCCGAATCGGTCGGCTACGCCGCGCGAAATGCCTTGCCGCCGACTCGATCCGGATCGGTGATGTGCGAGAGGAACAGTCGCGCCGTAGGCGTGGGCGTCCGGGTGGTGACGGCATGCCAGGGCCTATTCAATGGCGTGCCCTCGATGGCGAGTACTTCCAGGTGCCGGCTGCGGAGGTCGTGCTCGATGGCATCGCTGTGGATCAGGGTGATGCCCAGCCCCTCACGGGCCGCGGCCAGCGCCGCACCGTGCGTGCCGAGGGTCAGCGTGGGCGGCCGGATCTGCAGGCGATCGAACAACGCCAGTGTCGTATCGCGGGTGCCCGACCCGGTGCCCCGCAGTAGCCACGTCGCCTCGAACGGATCCGACCACACCCCCGGCGCGCCGACGACCACCAGCTGACTCGGACGCCGGGCCCGCGTCACGAGCCCGGCATCCCGCGGCGGCCGGCCCGCGACCACGAGATCCGTTTCGTGATGGGTCAATTCGAGAAACAGCACATCCCGCGGCTGGATGGACAGCCCCAGCTCGATATCCGGGTACCGCTTGCGGAACGAGGCCAGCAGCCGCAGCAGCACGTACTCGCCGGCGGTCGCCACCACGCCGATCCGCAACCGCCCGGTCTCCGCCTCACGCACCGCCGCATGCGCCTCCTTCATCAACCCGAGGATGCTGCGGCAGTAATCCGCGTATACCCGCCCCGCCTCGGTGAGCGCGATACCGCGCCCCGATTTGGCGATCAGCTTGGCGTCCAACTGTTTCTCGATGTGCGCGACCGCGGCGGAGGCGGCGGCCTCGGTGATGTGCAACTGCGCGGCCGCGCGGCGGATGCTGCTGTGCCGGGCCACGGCGAGAAAGGTTTCCATGCGAACCGCGCTCACCGTACCCATCTTCAGACGGTAGCAAACACGACGAAATGGTTGAGCGAGACCAGAAACAATCGAATTGTTTGTCGTTAACGTCTACCGCATCCTGGGAATCGCAAGTGGCCCAACCCGGTTCGCAGGAGGAATGATGGCCGGATCTGTCGATGATCAGCGTGGCCGGTGGGATCCGGGTGTGCAGACCTATGCGTCGATGGGATATTACGCGCCCGATTATCAACCCAAGGACACCGATGTGCTCGCGGTGTTCCGCGTGACGCCACAGCAGGGCGTCGATCCGATCGAGGCGTCCGCGGCGGTGGCGGGCGAATCCTCCACGGCCACTTGGACCGTGGTGTGGACCGATCGGCTCACCGCGCACAACCGCTACCAGGGCAAGTGCTATCGGATCGACGAGGTGCCGGGCCGGCCGGGTGAGTACTTCGCCTACGTCTCCTACGATCTCGATCTCTTCGAGGAGGGCTCGATCACCAATCTCACCTCCTCGGTGATCGGCAATGTATTCGGTTTCAAACCGCTCAAGGCATTGCGACTGGAGGACATGCGGATTCCCGTGGCGTATGTCAAGACCTTTCAGGGTCCGGCGCACGGAATCGTTATGGAACGGGAATACCTGAACAAATACGGTCGCCCGCTACTGGGTGCGACAGTGAAACCCAAACTCGGGTTGTCGGCCCGCAACTACGGCCGCGTGGTGTACGAAGCCTGCAAGGGCGGACTGGATTTCACCAAGGACGACGAGAACATCAACTCGCAGCCGTTCATGCGCTGGCGTGATCGCTACCTCTACGCGATGGAGGGCGTCAACCGCGCCATTGCCGAAACGGGAGAATTGAAGGGTCATTATCTCAATGTCACGGCCGCGGACATGGAAGACATGTACGAGCGCGCGGAGTTCGCGAAGTCACTGGGCAGCTGCATCATCATGATGGACCTGACGGTCGGCTACACCGCCATGCAGTCGATGGCGAAATGGGCGCGCCGCAATGGCATGCTGCTGCATCTGCACCGCGCCGGGCACTCGACCTATACCCGGCAGAAGACGCACGGGGTCAGTTTCCGGGTGCTGGCCAAGTGGTGCCGGCTCATCGGCGTGGATCACGTGCACGCGGGAACCGTCGTCGGCAAGCTGGAAGGCGATCCGCACACCGTCAAGGGCTTCTATGACACGTTGCGCGACAACCACATTCCGATGAATCCGCAGAACGGCATCTTCTTCGACCAGGACTGGGCAAGCCTGCCGGGCGTCATGCCGGTCGCTTCCGGCGGCATCCATGCCGGCCAGATGCACCAATTGCTGGACCTGTTCGGCGACGATGTCATTCTCCAGTTCGGCGGCGGCACCATCGGTCATCCCATGGGGATCGCCGCGGGTGCGGAAGCCAATCGGGTCGCGCTCGAAGCAGTCGTGAAGGCCCGCAACGAGGGTCGCGATCTGCTCAAGGAGGGCCCGGAGGTGCTGCGCAAGGCGGCCGAAGGCTGCCGGTCGCTGGAGTCGGCCCTCGCGGTCTGGGGAGACATCACCTTCGAATACACCTCGACCGATGCCCCCGACGCCATCCCGACCGCGTCGCGCTGAGCGCCCGGAAGACAGGAAACCGCAATGCATCTGCGCCAGGGCACCTTCTCGCACCTGCCGGATCTCACCGACGCCGAGATCGCGGCGCAGGTCCGGTACGCGCTGCTCAACAACTGGCCGGTGTCCATCGAGTACACCGACGATCCGCACCCGCGGAACTCCTACTGGGAGATGTGGGGTATCCCGCTGTTCGATCTCGACGAACCCGACGGCGTACTCGCCGAGATCAATGCCTGCCGGGCCACGTTCCCGCGGCACTACATTCGCGTCAACGCCTACGACGCCTCCTACACCCGGCAGACCACGGCGCTGAGCTTCATCGTGCAGCGCCCGCCGGTGGAGCCCGGCTTCCGCCTCGACCGCACCGAATCCGACGACCGCCGCCAGCACTACGGCTTCCACGCCTACGCGCTCGACGACCGGCCGGGCGAAAGGTACGGCGGCTGAACGGCTTTCGGAGCAGGAGGATATCGTGAGCGCGGAACGTCCCGCGGACGGCCGGGAGCCTGCAACCCGCCGGCCCGCGGGCGGATTCCAGATGCATCGGCCCGGGGCCACGAACTCCGCGCCGCTGCACGGTACGGCCGTCGACGATCCCCGATCGGAGGACGCGACGGCCGGCCAACTACCCGACGACGCGCTGCTGGATCTCTCCACCGATATCGCGGGCAAGGACGTCGAGGACACCCTGGCCCGGCTCGACGCCGAACTGGTCGGGCTGGCCAATGTCAAACGCCGCGTGCGGGAGATCGCCGCACTGCTGCTCATCGATCGCGCCCGGCAGCGCTTCGGGCTGCAGGCCACCCGCCCGACCATGCACATGAGCTTCACCGGCGGCCCCGGCACCGGCAAGACCACCGTCGCCCTGCGCATGGCCGAGATGCTGCACGCGCTCGGCTACATCCGCAAACCCAAGGTGCACGTCGTCACTCGCGACGATCTGGTCGGCCAGTTCATCGGCCACACCGCGCCCAAAACCAAAGAGGCGCTGGCCAAGGCGGCGGGCGGGGTGCTGTTCATCGACGAGGCCTATTACCTGTTCCGCCCGGAGAACGAACGCGACTACGGGCAGGAGGTCATCGAAATCCTGCTGCAGGAGATGGAGAACGAGCGCACCAGCCTGGTCGTCATCTTCGCCGGCTACCCGGACCGCATGGAGACGTTCTTCTCCGCCAATCCCGGCCTGTCCTCGCGCGTCGCGCATCACATCGAATTCCCCGACTACACCCACGCCGAACTCGTGGCCATTGCCGAACTCATGGTGCGCCAGGAGAACTTCCGCTTCGACGAGGACGCCGTGCACGCCTTCTCCGACTATCTGGAACTCCGTATGGCCCGCCCGCGCTTCGCCAATGCCCGCAGCGTCCGCAATGCCCTGGACCGCTGCCGGCTGCGGCAGGCCAAACGACTCGTGGAGCTGCACCGCCCGGTCAGCCGCACGGATCTGATCACGCTGACCGGCGCCGATGTCTACGGCAGCAGCGTGTTCGCGGACGCCCCCGCAGCGGAGGGGGCCTCCCCATGAGGAATTGAGCAGGAGTATGCCCGAAGGATTGAAGACCCTCACTCGCTACACCATCGAGCAGGAGCACCGGCATCCCGGATCGTCCGGCGAGTTCTCGGCGCTGCTCAATGTGCTCGCCACGGCCACCAAGATCATTGCCAATCAGGTCACCCGGGGAGCGATAGTCGGCTCCCTGGGCGCCGCCGATGCGGAGAACCTGCCGGTTACCGTGCACCGCAAGATGGATGCCATCGCCAATGACATCATGGTGGCCGAATCACAGTGGACCGGACCGCTGTCCGCGCTGGTCTCCGAGCAGATGCGCGGCTGCCATCCGGTGCCCAGCGAATACCGGCGCGGCAAGTATCTGCTGGTGTTCGATCCGCTGGACGGGTCCAGCAATATCGATGTGAACCTGCCTGTCGGAACGATTTTCAGCGTGCTGCGCGCGCCGGAGGACGGGCGCGAGGCGGTGAGCGCGGACTTCCTGCAGCCGGGCGTACAGCAGGTGTGCGCGGGGTTCACGCTGTACGGGCCGGCGACCATGCTGGTGCTCACGACCGGCAATGGGGTGGACGGGTTCACGCTGGATCGGGAGGTGGGGGCCTTCGTGCTCACCCATCCGCGCATGCGAATCCCCGAGGACACTTCGGGTTTCGCGATCAACGCGGCCAATGAGCGGTTCTGGGAGCGGCCCGTGCGGCGGTATGTGCAGGAATGCCTGCAGGGTCTGGACGGGCCGCGGGAGCGGGATTTCAATATGCGCTGGGTGGCGTCGCTGGTGGCCGACACCTTCCACATCCTCACGCGCGGCGGGCTTTACATGTATCCGCGCGATACCCGTCATCCGGCGCGGCCGGGGCGGGTGTCGCTGCTGTACGGAGCCAATCCGATCGCCTTCATCGTG
Organism: Nocardia sp. NPDC088792; assembly: GCF_044750615.1. Classification (NCBI taxonomy): domain Bacteria; kingdom Bacillati; phylum Actinomycetota; class Actinomycetes; order Mycobacteriales; family Nocardiaceae; genus Nocardia; species Nocardia sp. NPDC088792. The sequence goes on along the minus strand of NZ_JBIVKC010000003.1, from coordinate 683,629 downwards.
GAACAGGCCGGGGGAGCGGCCACCACCGGGCACGAACGCGTCCTCCAAGTGCGGCCGGAGGAGCTGCATCAGCGCATTCCGCTGATCTTCGGCTCGCGCAACGAGGTCGCGCGGATCGAGCGGTATCACCGGGAACCCGAGGAGGGGCCCAGTTTCGATGCCTCGCTCTTCGGGTCGCGGTCACTGTTCCGTTCGGCCCGCGGCTGACAATCCAGGAGGTGCCATGTCGGTCAAACATCCCGTGGTCGCGATCACCGGGTCGTCCGGTGCGGGAACGACCAGCGTCACGCGAACCTTCCAGGAGATATTCCGCCGCGAGGGCATCAATGCGGCCATCGTGGAAGGGGATTCGTTCCATCGCTTCGACCGCAACGAGATGGCGCTGGCCATGGCCGAGGCCGAACAGAGCCGCAATCTGTTCTTCTCGCACTTCGGACCCGAGGCGAACCTGCTCACCGAACTCGAGGCCCTGTTCCGCGATTACGGGGAGACCGGCGTCGGCGCGGTGCGCCGGTACCTGCACGACGACTACGAGGCGAAACCCTATGGCCAGCCACCCGGCACCTTCACCGCCTGGGAAGAACTCGCACCGGGTAGCGACCTGCTCTTCTACGAGGGCCTGCACGGCGCGGCCGTCTCCGAAGGCGTCGACGTGGGCCAGTTCGCGGATCTGCTGGTGGGCGTGGTGCCGATCGTCAACCTGGAGTGGATACAGAAGGTCCACCGCGACAAGAACGAACGCGGCTACTCCAGCGAGGCCATCATCGACACCATCCTGCGCCGCATGCCGGATTACGTGAAGCACATCTGTCCACAGTTCTCCCGGACCTATGTGAACTTCCAGCGTGTACCAACGGTGGACACCTCCAATCCCTTCACCGCGCGCACCATTCCGACCGCCGATGAGAGTTTCGTGGTGATCCGTTTCGCGGATCCGAAGGTGATCGACTTCCCGTATCTGCTGTCGATGCTGCACGACTCGTTCATGTCGCGGCCCAACAGCATCGTGGTGCCCGGCGGAAAGATGGAACTGGCCATGCAACTCATCTTCACGCCGCTGATCCTGCGCCTGATGGACAAGCGGCCGAAGCGCCTCCGTTGAAAGGTAGTACAGGACAAAAGAAACCGGCGGCCGCCAGGGGAGGCGACCGCCGGTTTCGTTTCGTGAAGGTGCGGACTACAGGCCGGACGGCACATCCTTCGCGCGGCTCTTGACCTGGAAGGCGCTGACCACCTCGAAGATTCCGATGGCGATCAACCAGCAGCCGACCACGACCACCAGGGTGGTGATGGAGGCGAAGGGTTCGATGATCAGCAGGCCACCACCGACGATCAGCACGATGCCGAAGAGGATCGCCCAGCCGCGGCCCGAGCCGGGCATTGCGGGTTCCGACATGGCGGCGACCAGGGATGCGGTGCCACGGAAGATCCAGGTGATGCCGATCCACAGTGCCAGCAGGCCGATCGCCTGGAACTCGTTGCGGAAGCAGAAGAAGCCCAGGATGAACGACAGGATGGCGGTGATGAACGTCAGCACCCGCATCCAGGTACTGACGTGCAGACCGAAGGCAGCAATCAACTGGAAAACACCGGAGATGATCAGATAGATGCCGAACAGGACACCGGCGACAACCAGGGTGGGTCCGGGCCAGACCAGAATCAGAATGCCCAGCACCACCGAGAGGAGACCGGTGACCAGGATCGACTGCCATGCGCTTCGGGCCAGAGCATGAACCGGCCCTTCGAAAACCTCTTTGCTGGTAGTCATGTTTTGGAGGATATGCCCAGCTAGTCCGCTTTACGCGCTTATTCGTCCGGTGTGGTGCGCACTTGTGATGCTCGCCGGCTGGTTACGCGCCCGCTTCACCCCGGCGTTTCTCCGTCCAGCGCACATACCGGATATCGGCCCGCCAGGTGTACATGGCCACCAGCGCCGACCCGATCAAGGCGGCGTCGAGCATGAACCGGCCACTCACCGCCAGACTCACCAGACCACCGATCAGCGCACCCAGGGCAAACCCGCCGTACTGCACGGCGTAGCCCAGCCAGTCGTATACCGAGCCCTTGCCGACGAGATGGCGTTCGATGCCCTGTGTCAGCTTGACCAGGGTGCCGGTCACATAACTGACGGGGATGGACACCTCGCCGTTCTTGACGAAAGAGGTATTCAGCGAGCCCATTCCGAAGGCGACGAACTGAATCGGCAGCAGGCCGATACCGGTCTGGGTGCTCTCCTGGATGTAATCACTGACGCAGGCCGCCAGCAGGGCGAGGGTGGTCAGCATGGTCGCGCCGTGCGGGTGATTGCTCCACCAGAAGCGACGGCACACCGAAGCCACGAACACGCCCAGTACGAAGCTGCCGATGATGTAAGCGGCGCCGCGCGCGATCGTGGAGTCGCCGACGAAGGTGCCGATCACCGCGCGTTCGGTATTGCCGGTCATGAAGGTGACGAAGTAACCGGCGGAGTGGGCATAGGCGGCGGCGCCGACGAAGCCGGCGAGCGTGGACAGTACTACGGACAGGCGCATATCCAGATTCCAGAACGGTTCCCGGGCAGCGCTCTTGGGCGAAGTCACAAGGCAACACGCTAGCAACCATTCCTGAAGGAAACCGGGTGCGAATCCTGAGGGAAACCTGACCGGAAATCACCGGGCTGACCGGCGCGGGACGGTGCGGTACAGTGCGAATGTTAACCGGAATTCTCGTCTGGTCCGGTCCGCGTGAACAAGGAGAAGCCATGACCTCCGCCGTCATCGTCGACGTCGTCCGCACCCCGTCGGGTAAAGGCAAACCCGGTGGTGGACTGTCCGAAGTGCATCCGGCCACCCTGCTCTCCGGGGTCCTTGAAGCACTGGTCGAACGCACTGGAATCGACCCCGCACTGGTGGACGATGTGATCGGCGGTTGTGTCACGCAGAGCGGCGAGCAGGCCTTCAATATCTCGCGCACCGCGGTGCTGGCGGCCGGCTTCCCGGAAGCGGTGCCCGCCACCACGGTGGACCGGCAGTGCGGATCGTCTCAGCAGGCCGCGCATTTCGCCGCCCAGGGCGTCATCGCCGGGGCCTACGACATCGCCATCGCATGCGGCGTGGAATCCATGTCGCGGGTGCCGATGTTCTCGAATGCCCAGGGCAAGGACGCCAATCGGGGCCCGATCGCGCACCGCTACCCGAACGGTCTTGTGCAGCAGGGCATTGCCGCCGAGGTCATCGCGGCACGCTGGAAGTTCGACCGCGCCGCACTGGACGAATTCGCCGCCCGCTCGCACCGGCTCGCGGCCGAAACCGCTGCGGCCGGGGGATTCGAGGACGAAATCGTGGCCGCCGGAACCCTGGCCGCCGACGAGACCATCCGGCCCACCACGACGGTCGAAGGACTCGCGGGGCTGAAGCCCGCCTTCGCCGACGCGGAATTCAAGGCCCGCTTCCCGGAGATCGAATGGTCGATCACGCCCGGCAATTCCTCGCCGCTCACCGACGGCGCTTCGGCGGCGCTCATCATGAGTGCGGAGAAGGCCGCGCAACTGGGGCTGCGGCCGCGGGCGCGCTTTCATTCCTTCGCGGTCACCGGTGACGATCCGCTGCTCATGCTCACCGCGGTGATCCCCGCCACCCGCAAGGTGCTCGGCCGGGCCGGGCTGTCCATCAACGAGATCGACGCCTACGAGGTCAATGAAGCCTTCGCGCCGGTGCCGCTGGTGTGGGCGCACGAGGTGGGAGCCGATGTGGCCAAACTGAACCCGCGCGGCGGGGCGATCGCGCTCGGGCACCCGCTGGGCGCGTCGGGGACCCGCATCCTGACGACACTGGTGAACCACCTCGAACAGAGCGGCGGGCGCTACGGACTGATGACCATGTGCGAGGCCGGCGGACTCGCCAACGCCACGATCATCGAACGCCTCTGAACCGGCGCACGACACCGGCCGGGACGGAAGTGATTGTCGGTGCCGGCTCGTAGGGTGGTGCGGGTGCAGGTCAGCTGGGATCAGGTGTTCGCGTGGCGGATGCGACGGCAGTTCGTCGATCCGCGTGGTGAAATGGATGCCGCCGGGGTGGCGCGGCGCCTGTGCGGGGTGCAGGCGCAGGTGACCTCGTCGGCGGAAACCGCTGTCGCGCTACGGCGTTCGGCAGGGCTGCCGGGCGCACTGGTGGAGGCGCTGGCGGCACGGACGCTAATCAAGACCTGGGCCATGCGCGGGACCCTGCACGCTCTGACACCCGACCTCGCCCCGGCGGCGCTGTCTCTCATGGGTTCGACACGGACCTGGGAGAAAGCCATCTGGCAGCGCAACTTCGGGGCCTCGCCGCAGGACATCGCGGCAATGGTGGATGCCGTCGGGGATATCCTCTCCGATCGGATTCTCACCCGCGAGGAGCTGGTCACCGCGCTGCTCGCGCAGCAGCGTTTCCACCCGCTCGAGGAGCAGCTCCGATCCGGCTGGGGTGCGGTACTGAAGCCGCTGGCCTGGCAGGGTGCGCTCTGCCACGGGCCCGCCGACGGCAACACCGTCACCTTCACCAATCCTGCTCATCTGCTGCCCGATTGGCCGGGCATTCCGGACCCGGACACGGCGGCGCCCGTGCTCATCGACGCCTATCTCGGCGCATACGGGCCTGCCGCACCCGAGACCTTCGACGCCTGGCTCACCCGTGGACAGCTGCGCAAAACCACTGTGCGCAAATGGTTCTCGGAACTCGACGACAGCCTGACCGCGGTCGATGTCGAAGGCCGCACCGGATACATCCGCACCGAGGACGCCGATGACCTGGCCGCCACCGAGCCGTCGTCCTCGGTCCATCTGCTGGGCCCGTTCGATCAGTACGTGCTGGGTCCGGGGACCGCGGATACCGTCCTGCTGCCCGGTGACCATCGGGCCAAGGTCAGTCGCGCCGCCGGCTGGATCTCGCCGCTCGTCCTGGTGGACGGTCGGATTGCGGGCACCTGGGAAGCCACCGGCGATACCGTGGCCGTCTCCATGTTCGACAATGCGCCGGCGCCCCTCGCCGAGTTGAAAGCCGAAGCCGAGCACCTGGCGCGTGCGCTGGGCCGACCGGACCTGTCCATCACCGCCGCGTAGTACCCGCATCCGCCCTGAGAAGGGTTTCCGCCCAGGGTTTCTCAGGGCTGCGCTCAGGGATCGGCCCGGATGTCGGCGGCGGTGCCAGTGCCTACGGTCGGATCATGCGAATCCTGCCGACAGTGACCGTGCTCGCAGTACTGGCCGTCGCGGGGTGTTCCACCGTGCACGACAGCTCACCGAAGTCCGTGTCGAGCACCCCGGTCGCGGTGTCTTCCACAAGAGTTCAGCAGGTCCGGGACGATATCGACGGCCTCACCCGGTCCGGCATGACGGGCGTGATCGCGACGCTCACCGAGAACGGCCAGACGGTCACGCTCGCTTCGGGCCTCGCGGATTCGAGCAAGAACGTGCCGATGCCGATCACCCCGCCGGAGCAGGTGCGCATCGGCAGCATCTCGAAAACCTTTGCCGCCTCGATCATTCTGCAGCTGGTGAACGAGGGCAAGATCAAGCTCGACGACTCCGTCGACACCTATCTGCCCGGACTGTTGAACGGCAACGGCGTCGACGGCCGCGCCATCACCGTCCGCGAGATCCTCCAGCATCGCAGCGGACTGCCCGAACTGACCGACTTCCCCGAGATCGACGAGTACAAGGCCGCGGTCACCGGCCGCAGCTTCACTCCCGCCGAGGAGGTCGCGATAGCCCTGCGGCATCCGGCCCAGTTCCCGCCCGGCTCGCGGTTCAAGTACACCAACACCAACTACATCGTCGCGGGCATGATCGTCGAAAAGGTCACCGGCCGGCCCTATTCCGACGAACTCCAGGGCCGCATCATCACCCCCAACCAGCTGTCCGGCACGTACCTGCCCAATACCCGCGAACTCGACATCCGCGGTCCGCACCCCGAGGGCTATGCCGTCATCGACGGCACCCGCACCGATGTCACTCGCCAGGAACCCTCCGTGGCCTGGACCGCCGGCGCCATGGTCTCCACCGGCTCCGACCTCAACCGCTTCTTCCTCGCCCTGCTGGCCGGCCACATCGTGGCACAGGCACAACTGGACGAAATGCTCGCCACCCAGGACGCACCGGGCATTCCCATGCAGTACGGCCTGGGAATCGGGGCCATCGACCTGGGCTGCGGGGCAAAGTATTTCGGTCACACCGGCGGAATCGCGGGCTTCGTCACCATCTCCGGCGCCTCCGACCAGGGCCGGGCCGTCACCGTCGCCATGACGGGCCCCTTCGACAAGGAGCCCGACTACCTGACCCTGGTGAAGCACGCCTTGTGCCCGTAGCGGTTCAGCGGCCGTGGTGGAGTTCCATTGCCAGGGTCAGCAGTTCGGGCAGGTGCGGGCCGTCGCTGGCGGAGATGCGAACGGCCTCGGCAGCCGGAAAGGCCCGGACTTCCAGGATCTGTTCGGCATCATCGGGATTCGTGGGGGCGCCGGTCAGGACCACGTCGGCGGTGGACCAGAGCCATGCCTTGTGGGGATGCGGCTGCCAGGGGCGGTAGGGGAGCGGGCGGTCCGTGGTGGCGTAGTGGGCGCCGATCCAGTGGATCGGGCCCGCCAGTTCCGCACCGGCCTCTTCGTAGAGTTCACGAACAACGCAGTCGTGCACGGATTCCGCTTCCTCACGGGTGCCGCCGGGCAGCAGCCAGACGTCACGATCATCGCGGCACAAGACGATTCGGTCGCCGACGAAACAGATGACGTGGACGTTGGTGACCAGCTCGTCCGGCGGTAGGTCGGTGGAGAACCGAACGTCGAGGCCGCCCCACTCCCAGCGAGCGGGAGTGTGCAGGACGGGGTAGCGATCAGCGATTGTCATGAGCCGACCGTACGTTCTGGAACCCGTGTCAGTACTGTGCCCTCATGGCCATCGTCATCAACTACAGCGTTGAGATCGAGGCACCTGCCGAGCTGGTCTGGCAGGTGCTCACCGATGTGGACAACTACGGGGAGTGGAACCCCTTCGTTCCCGAGTGCAAGACCACCCTGGAGCCGGGTTCCCCGATCGATATGCAGGTGCGGCTGGGCGGGCCCAAGCCGCGGGCCCAGCAGGAATTCATCCGGACCCACACGCCCGGAAAGGAATTCAGCTACGCCATGAAGCCGATGCCGCTCGGACTGCTGCGCAGCGAGCGCTCGCACACCGTCACGCCGCTCGGCGACGGTCGCGCCCGCTACGACTCGCACTTCCAGCTCGAAGGTCCGTTGAGCCCGGTTGTCGGCGGCCTCATGGGCACGGCACTCCGCAAGGGCTTCCAGGGCATGACCGACGGGGTCAAGCAACGTTCCGAAAGCCTTGCGACCGTAGAGGATTAGGACCCGACGCCGCCTGCTCCGGCGTCAGGGCTTGGGCTGCGCAGCCGCCGGATCCTGGCAATAGGCCGTCGGCGTGGTGCACGGCGACAGAATGGTCGAAAAGTACTGGAACGCGGACCATGCCAGGACCGGTCCGCCCACCAGCATCAGACCGCCGATCGCACCGATCGGGCCGAGAGTTCCCATGCCCACCAGGCAGCCGATCGCGGCGCCGGGCAGCAACCCCGCCAGCAGTGTGGCGAAAGCGGCGGATGTGGCGCCGACAGCCGCACCGAGCAGACAACCCGCTCCGCCGCCGATGATCGCGCCCAGCACCGCGCTGGTGACGCTGCCGACGGTGTCGCGCTGCGAGAGCACCAGCAGCGCCTGCTGATCGCGCTGGTCGAAGGCTTCGGCGACCGAATTCAGCTGCGTGGCGGGCACCATATCCGATGGCCGCGCCGGGTCGGAGACCGCGACGCCGGCGCTGCGCCCGGGGGTGAGGGTGGCCGTATCACCGTCGATGTGCACTGCGATCGGGTAAGCGGTGGCATCCATTCGGTACGCGAGCGGAATGGCCGCGGCGATATTGCCGTCGGCGTCCTCGATGACCAGCTGATTACTCACGGTGGTCAAGTGCGCGCCGGGCGCGGTCAGCACCGCGGAGTCGCCGGACCGGCTCACTGTGTAGTGGATCGCCGCCTGATCGGGGGCTCAGGGGTAGCACCCGCCGATCCGGCGCCCAACCCGACAGCGGCGATGACCGGCAACGTGACCGCGGTGAGAGTCCGCATGCTCATGTGGTGACCTTCCGTGTATCCAACCGACCGCCAGGGAGCTGAGTCGGTGACACGTATGGTCCACATCACACCCGAATTGGATTGAAGCCTGCAGCAAAGACGAAATCCCCGCGCTTGATACGCAGGAATCGTTCACACTCTTGACGACGCTACGAGCCAACCGGCCGTGCCTCCGCGCCGCACTCGGTATCGACGCGACCCGCTGACCGATTCCTGCACGGGCAGAGGTGCTTTCATCGATTGTCTGCATATCGCGGGCAAGCCGAGGAGAGACCGGCATTCTGCTCACGTGTCTGCTTTGCCGCCCACCGCCGAGGAGAACTCCTCGGTAGCGCGCGTTCCCGCCACCGCCGTCATCGTGTCCCTGCTGGTGTTCGACTTCGTCAACGGCATCATGCAGGGTGAAGTCACGCCGCTGCTGCCCGATATCCGGGCGCAATTGCAAACCGGCACTGCCGATCTGAACTGGATCGTGTCCGTTGAGCTGCTGGCCGCGGCCATCAGTGTTCCGGTCTTCGGGCGGCTCGGCGATCTGTACGGGCATCGCCGGATGCTCCGGATTGCGATTGTGGGGCTGGCCGTCGGCTCGATCCTCGTCACGGTCGCACCGAGCATGCCGATCATGCTGGCCGGACGGGTCCTGCAGGGCACCGAGTCGGCCCTCGCGGTGCTGGTCATCGCCCTGTGCCGGGATCTGCTGCCGGTGGAGCGATCTCGGACGGCGATCGCGTGGATCGCGGGGGCGCTGCCGGCCGGAATCCTCGTGGGTGCACTGCTCGTGGGCGGGCTGTCGAAGTCGGTGCATTCGGTGCACTGGGTGCTGGCGGTGCCCACCGTGCTTGCGGTGCTGTGTATTCCGCTGTCGTACACGCGGGTCCTGCCGTGGTCACCGCCGCGCGGGTCCGGCCGGATGGACTGGGTGGGCGCGGCCGGGCTCGCGGTGTCGATGGCAGCGGTCCTGCTGGGCGTCTCGGCGGCCGAACGGCACGGGTGGGGCTCGGGTCGCACCATCGTCCCGATTGTCCTGGGACTGCTGGCGCTTGCCGGGTGGGCGCTGTTCGAACGCCGGGTCCGGCAGCCGCTGGTGGACCTGACAGAACTGCTCGATCGCCGCATGCTGCCGGTGCTGGGCTGCACCTTTATTTTCGGCGTGTTCTACTTCGGCAATCAGGCCGCAGACGCCACCTTCCTGTCGTCGCATGCGCGAATCACCGGATACGGCTTCGGTTTCGACGCGATGGGCATCTCGCTGCTGAGCATCCCGCTGGTCGGCGCCGCCGTGCTCGCCGCCCTGCTGACCACGCGGGTCGCGGCTCGGCTCGGCGGGTTCCAGCGTGCGACGACCCTCGGGTTCGTGCTGGTCGGGGTCGGCTATGTGCTGGTTGCCGGCTATCACGGCGCGGTGTGGATCTTCGTAGTGAGCCACCTGATCGCCGGATTCGGCGGTGGGCTCGCGGTGGCGGCCATGCCGGTGCTGGTCGCCGAGGCCACCCGGCCCGAGCGGATCGGTGTGGCGATCGGGCTCTACACGAACTCCCGCGCCATCGGCGGAGCAGTCGGTGCGGCGGCCGCGGCGTCGGTGCTCAGTGCCATTCAGCTGCCGGGCATCGCGACAGCCCATGCGCGTCAACCGGTGCCGAGCGAACACGCCTACGTGGTGCTGTGGTCGATCATCGCCGTCATCACGTTTCTCGGTGCGGGTATCGCGGCTTCGACTCGCCGGACGGATTGAGCGGCGACGTCAGGTCGGGATGGCGCGGTCCGTCACGACCTGCTTCATGACGAGGGTCGAGTTCAGTCGCTGTACGCCGGGCAGCGCCGAGAGGGTGTTGTCCTCGAGGTCGGCATAGGCGACCAGGTCGCGGGTGCGGACTCGGACGAGATAGTCCGGGTCTCCGAAGAGTCGTTGCGCCTGCAGCACATTGGGGATCGCGGCGAGCGCCTGTTCGAAGGCGAGCAGGGTGTCCCGGTCTTCCTGTCGCATTGTCACGAATACCAGTGCCTCGAAGCTCAGCCCGACCGCCTCGGGATCGATGAGCGCCCGGTAGCCGCGGATCACCCCGGACTGTTCGAGTTCGTGCAGGCGGCGGTGGGTCGGCGACACGCTCAGCCCGATGCGGGACGCCAGCTCGGTGATGGTCACCCGGCCGTTCCGCTGCACCTCGGCAAGAATCTTCCGGTCGACGGCGTCCATCGGGAAGATCCTTCCACGCCGCCGGGTGCGCCGGGCAAAACATGGGAACCTCTTCGGGCGCTTCGGCAATAGCGTCGACAGCATCGTGGCCGGCGTCGGGAGGCACCCGTGAATCCGAATCTGCTGCTGGCCTTCTGGGGCCTGGCGTTCCTGCTGATCGTCGTGCCGGGACCGGATTGGGCGTTCGTCCTCGCGACCGGGACACGGGACCGGACGGTCGCACCCGCGGTGCTGGGCTTGATGATCGGATATCTCGGTCTGACCCTGCTGGTCGCCGTGGGGGTCGGCGCGGTGATCGGCTCGTCGGCCTTGTTCCTGACCGTTCTCACCGTTTCGGGCGGCGCCTACCTGCTGTGGCTCGGTGTTTCGATCCTGCGGAAACCCGGTGCCCTGCATACCGGTTCATCGGGTGCCGCAGGTTCTGCGGCCCGCCGCGTTCTCAGCGGCATCGGCGTGAGCGGGCTGAATCCCAAGGGCCTGCTGGTCTTCCTTGCGATGCTGCCGCAGTTCAGCGACAAGCGTGGAGCGTGGCCGCTGCCGATCCAGCTTGCCGCGCTCGGGCTGGTCTTCGTCGCCACCTGCGGTCTCTTCTATACCGTCATCGGTTTCGGAGCGCGCTATATCCTGGCCGTCAAACCGAGCGTGTCGCGCTGGATCTCACGGGTTTCCGGGATCGCGATGGTCATTGTGGGTCTGCTCTTGCTGCTCGAACGGCTCATCCAGCGGTAATGCCTCGAAGGGCATGACATTGCCCGCGAAATCCCGCGCACCGATCTCCGCTTCGATCGCGGCCACCAGGTCGCCGACCGCAGCCCAGGTCCGGGGCGGCTCACCGTCGAGATTGCCTATGGTCAGCCAGGTGTCGGTGGCGCGATAGCGCACCAACCCCCGACCCAGATCGTCGACGGTGACATCGAGCGCGCCGGACACCGTCCCTTCCTCCTCGGTCATGACGGCAGCCGCGGCGGTGAGCTCGACGATCTCGGCTATTTGAATCCTCCTCGACGGGCGCAGTCGCCCACGGCGGTGCGCAGTGCGGCCTGTTCGGCGGAATCGACGGTCAACGCGTACTTTACTTTGACCTGGACATATCGAGAGATATAGGCGCACCGGAAGTTGCCGGGCGGCAGATAGTTCGCCGGATCCTGATCACCCTTCGACCGGTTGGCGGTCGGATCGGAGACGACCAGGTTGATCGCGTCGTTGGCGATGCGGCGGCGGGTCTCGTCATCGAGGGCGGCGGCGCCCGAGCGCCAGGCTTCGGCCAGCGGGACAATATGATCCGCGTCCATACCCGAGGGGTCGGTCACCCATTTGTACGGCTTCAGCTCGCCGGTCTTGCGGTCGGCGACGCCGTATTGATCGCGCCAGCCGCCGCCGGTGCCGACCGTGAACTCGCAGGTTTTCGGGTCCAGGCGAACCGATCCGACGGCATCGCGCAGCAGCATCACCACGCGGGTGGTGCAGCGACTGTACTGGGCGAACTGGTCACCGAACCCGTGCACGGGCCGGTTGACGTCCCAATGCGGGAACTTGTCGCGGCTGTATCCGGTCATCGAGCCTTCCGCTCCGACAACCAGTTTGGGTAGTAGGGCGGTGACGTCCTGGGCGGGCACCGGATCCTTCGAATCGGGCTTTGCGGCATCCGGCGTCTGGGTGGCGGGCTTGCCGACCACGACCAGCGCGAGGACCGTCAATACCAGTAGCCCGGCAATTGCTATGGGCAGGATCAGTTTCCGTAGGCCTGATGGCTTCTTCTGCAACATATTCCGAACACAGTCGCAATCCGCGGCACGAAACGGCAAGTCGCACGGGAGGATTGGAGACGCGCATCACACTGTCGCTCAGATTTGATGCAGCCAGGCTATGAAAACCGCAATGCTGCCCAGGAATAGCAGCACCGCCAATGGGATCGGCCACCACGGTCCGGTGCGGCCGAGCAGTCGCTGCGTCAGCCGCAATTGCAGCACGCCGAGGCCGGCCACGAGAAACCACCACAGCGGCAGCAGCCCGACCCCGAGAACCGCGTGCACCGCCCAGGCTCCGGCCAAAGTCGGCCCACCCCAGGAAGATTGGTACTCGTGCGCCGCGACGACCGGATACAGCACACCCCGAACTGCCGCCGAGGCCGCCAGAAACACCGCGAACCAGGCAATCAGCCCCACGGCCGCGGCCAGCGTCGAATGCGCCGCGGCACGCCCGGCACCCGGCTCCCGCAATTCGAAACGACTCCGGAACACCCGTCGGGTCACCCGGGCCCGAACCCCCGTCGGCGCGAGGGCATCCGGCAGCCCGAGCAAGGCGTAATACCCTGCTCGCGACACCTTCTGGCCCCAGCCCATGCCACACCGTAGCCCGGCGCCCCGTCCGCTCCCGGCAACCCCGCCGAGTGGGCGCGCAGGCGAACGACACGCCGTGATCGCTCTCCCGGGAAAGCCGCCGCTATCGGCTCGGGAGCGAGCGCGGGAGCCCGAACCACGGGAACGTGCTGCTTTCGAATCGGGTCATGGCGCTGATCCGGTCGCCGGTGAGGGTGATGACGAGGAAACCCGTGCCGTGGCGAACGCCGTCGGGGCCGTGCAGATACAGCCCGAACGCCGGCTGCCCGTTGGCGCGCGTCGGGACGAGATCCACCCGGCGGCCCGCGTCGAACAGCGTGCCGCAGAAGCGGGCGACGACCTCGCGGCCCTGGTATTCGAAGGGCATCGGCGGCATCGAGAGGAAGACGTCGTCGGTCAGCAGGGCCACCAGCGCGTCGATGTCCGCGGATTGGTATGCGCGGATGAACTTCTCGACGATCGCCTCCTCGGCGGGCGAGCCCGGCGCCGGAGCTTCGCCTGCGGCCGCCGGAAGCCGGCGTTGCAGCCCGGCGCGTGCTCGTTTGAGGACGCTGTTGACCGATTCGACGGTCGAATCCAGCATCTCGGCGACCTCGCGCGCGCGGAACCCGAGCACGTCGCGTAGCAGCAGGACGGCGATGTGGCGGGCGGGCAGGACCTGCAGGGCCGTCATGAACGCCAGGGACATGGCTTCGGTCTGCTCATAGCGGGCTTCGGGACCCAAAGGCGCGTCGGCGCCTTCGAGCAAGGCATCGGGAAACGGCTCGAGCCAGGTGATCTCGCCCAGCCGGGTCGGCTCGGGCGCTTCGACGTCGGACAAGGTCCACTCCTTGGCCGGGCGGCGGCTCGCGGCGCGACGCGCGTTGAGGCAACGGTTGGTGGCGACCCGGTAGAGCCAGGTGCGCAGTGAGGCGCGGCCGTCGAACCCGTCCAGGCCCTGCCACGCGGCCAGCAGCGCGTCCTGCAGTGCGTCCTCGCCGTCCTGAAACGAGCCGAGCATCCGGTAGCAGTGCACCTGCAGCTCCCACCGGTACGGCTCGGTCAGCGTGCGGAAGGCCTCGCCGTCCCCGCCGCGGGCTCGCGCCATCAGATCGCCGGTCATCACCGTCGCGTCACCTCTTCCGCATCGTGCGTACGTCCACCGTGTACGGACACCGGCCGGAGGCAGAACTGGGCGGCCCGCGCGCGCCCAGTTTCCCGGTGCCGCGGTTTCTACCTCAGTGATAGTCCGATATCAGTATCGAAGGAGAACCGACATGGGAAGAATCGTGGTCAGCGCGAACGTCTCGATCGACGGAGTCATCCAGGATCCGGCCGGGGACGAGGGATTGGTGCCCGGCGGCTGGTTCGATTTCGGCGAGGATCGTGAAAGATGATGTGGTCGAGGCGGTTTCGAAATTGAGGCAGAACCTGGATGGCGAGATCGTCGCCTACGCCAGTGCCGGGCTGGTACCCACCTTGCTGGCGAACGACCTCGTCGACGAGATTCGGCTGCTCGTCTTTCCGCTGGTGATCGGGGCGGGTACGCGGCTCTTCGGCGATACGGGCGGCCCGAAACCGCTTCGCCGCCATGCCATCCGCGCCGTCGGCGACGCCCTCACGCTGCTCACCTACCGGTTCGCCTGAAACGCCCGGACAGACAACAGCGCCCGCCGCAACCGCGGCGGGCGCCGAATCACGGTCCGGTCAGGCGTTGTTCAGCTTGTTGAGGCGGTCGCACGCCTCCAGGTATTCGGCGATGAGGCGCTGCACGACATCGGCGGAACGCTCGACCTTGTTCATTAGGCCGACGACCTGGCCGACCGGGTTGAAGTTCACGTCCTTGGCGGCCTCGGGGTAGCGGTGACCGCGCTTGACGCCGTCCAGGGCGACCATCATCTGCAGCGGCATGGGCAGCGGGTCGGGGGTATCGGTGCGCTCCCAGGCCTCGGTCCAGTCGTTCTTGAGCATGCGGCAGGGCTTGCCGGTCCAGGACCGCGAGCGCACGGTGTCGAGGCTGGAGGCGTCGATGTAGGTCTGCATCTGGGCGGGCGGCACATTCGCCTCCTCGACCGTCAGCCACAGCGAGCCGGTCCAGGCGCCGGCCGCGCCCATGGCCAGCGCGGCGGCCACCTGACGGCCATTGCCGATACCGCCCGCGGCGAGCGCCGGCATATCGCCGATCGCATCGATGACCTGCGGCCACAGCACGAGTGAGGAGATCTCGCCGCAGTGCCCGCCGCCTTCGGTGCCCTGCATGACCACGAAGTCCAGGCCCGCCCGCTTGTGGTTGAGGGCATGCTTGACCGAACCGCACAGCGCGCCGATGAGGCGGCCGGAATCCTGGATCTGCTTGATCACGTCATCGGGCGGGGTGCCCAGCGCATTGGCGACCAGCTTGGCCTTGGGGTGCTTCAGGATCACGTCGATCTGCGGGGCGACCGTGGTGGCGGTCCAGCCCAGCAGCTGGTTGTGGTGCTCCTCGGCGGGCAGGTGGGGGACACCGTGGTCGTTGAGGAGCTTTTCCGCGAAATCGCGGTGGCCCTGCGGAACCAGTTCCGCCAGTTTGGTTTCCAGCTCTTCGGGGGTGAGGCCGTCGACGCCCTTGCCCTCGTACTTGGAGGGGATGACCAGGTCCACGCCGTAGACGCCCTGCACATGCTCGTCCAGCCACTCCAGCTCCACCTCGAGCTGCTCGGGGGTGAACCCGACCGCGCCGAGCACGCCCAGCCCGCCGGCATTGCTGACCGCCGCGGCCACATCGCGGCAGTGGGTGAAGGCGAAGATGGGGACATCGATGCCCAGGCGATCGCAGATCTCGGTACGCATGGTGTGGTGGGCTCCTCTAACTTTCCGGCACTGGAATGTCGCTCTCACCACACTAGAACATGTTCTACATTCGGACTAGTCCGTCGACGACTACTGGCCGGTCAATGTCAACAACATGTTCTACTTATCGGACTCGGCCAGCAGACCGTCCGCGAGCAGGTCATCGAACAGCAGCTGATCCACCGGCGGTACGTGCGGGCGATCGGCGTAGGTGAACCAGGCGATCTCCTCGATCTCGCTGCTGGGGGCGAGCTCGCCGGAGTAGTCGGCGGTGTAGCAGGCCATGCGCACGATGGCGTCGGGGATCAGCGCCTCGTAGGTACCGACATGCGAAACCGTCTCCGGCAGTAGGGAAACCGTAAGTTCTTCCTCGATCTCCCGGACGAGCGTCTGCAGATCCGTCTCGGCGCCTTCGCGTTTGCCGCCCGGAATATAGAAGACATCCTTGCCGGCCGGGCGGGCGCAGAGGATCCGGCCGTCCTCGATCCGCACCCAGGCCACCGTGTCGATCAGCCGCTGCTCTCGTTCGGTCCGCATGCGCGCAGCCTAGCCGCAGGGGTCCGGCGCGATCCTCAGCCGACGGCGCGGGCCACCAGCATGGCCACGGCGCGATCGACTCGATCGGTGTCGCCGGTGATCCACCAATCCTGGATCAGGCCACGGACTCCGGAGACCATCAAGGTCGCCGACGCCTCGGGGTCGGGCAGCGTCGGATCGATGCGGGCCAGCGCCCGGGCCAGCGCCGTCACCACCACTTCCACCGCTTCCCGCGCGTATGCCTTGAACGGGCTCCCCGGGACCGTCGCGATACCCAGTACCTGAAACAGCACGCGCAGACTCGTTCCGGCCCGGCCGGAGGTGTTCAGCACGACCGAGTGACCGAGCCGCGAGCGGAGGGTTTCCGCATCGTCTATGCCCTCGAAAAGTGCCGCGATATCTGGTCGTTGGGTCTCGAGGGCGGCGATGAGCATGGCCTCCTTGGTGCCGAAGTAGTGGATGAGCATGCGCGAACTGGTGCCCAGATATTCGGCGAGTGGTCGCAGGGACAGTTCCATGAGGCCGTGCTCGGCGATGTAGGTGATGACACCGGCGAGCAGTTCGGCGCGGCGGGCGTGATCGAGAGGACGGGGCACGGGTTGACTGTAGCGGGTGGTACAGGTATCCATATCGGCATGGCTGTAACAACTGGTACAGAAACTCGGCGGTCCGTAGTGGTCACCGCCATGGCGGCCACCACCTGCCTGGGCGCCGACCTCGACACGACCTGGGATCGCCTGCTGGCCGGGGACAGTGGAATCGGGCCGCTCACCGACGATTTCGTGAGCGAGAACGACCTGCCGGTGCGCATCGGCGGGCGACTGGTGTCCCAGCCCGCCGAACAACTCACCCGGATCGAACAGCGGCGGATGTCCTTCGTGCAGCAGCTCGCACTCGTGCTCGGGCGCAAGGTCTGGCGGGACGCGGGAACCCCCGATGTGGAAGCCGAACGCCTGGCCGTGGCGGTGGGCACCGGACTCGGCGGCGCGGAAGCACTGATGCACGCGGTGGACGTGATGCGAGCGGGCGGGTACCGCAAGGTACCGCCGATGACCGTACCCATGGTGATGCCGAACGGCTCGGCAGCCACCATCGGACTCGACGTCGGCGCGAAAGGCGGCGTGTACGCACCGGTTTCGGCCTGCGCCTCCGGCTCCGAAGCCATCGCGCACGGCTGGCGGCTCATCGCTACCGGCGAGGCCGATATGGTCGTCGCGGGCGGCGTCGAAGGTCATATCGACGCGGTACCCATCGCCAGCTTCGCCATGATGCGCGCCATGAGCACCCGCAACGATGAACCCGAGCGCGCCTCACGGCCTTTCGACCGGGATCGCGACGGGTTCGTGTTCGGCGAGGCCGGCGCCATGCTGGTGCTCGAATCGGAAGAGCATGCGCGGGCGCGCGGCGCGCACATCTACGGCCGGGTGCTGGGCGCGGGCATCACCTCGGACGGATACCACATCACCGGCACCGCCCCCGATGGCGACGGCGCGGCGCGCGCCATGCGTAAAGCCATTGCCACCGCGGGTCTTTCGGGAGCGGACATCGAACATGTCAATGCGCACGCCACCGGAACGCAGATCGGCGACGCCTCCGAGGCGAAGGCGATCATGGCCGTCTGCCCGGATGCCTCTGTGTACGCACCGAAGTCGGCGCTCGGCCATTCCATCGGAGCCGTCGGCGCGCTGGAGGCGATCCTGACCCTGCGCACCCTCAGCGCGCAGATCGTGCCTCCCACCTTGAATTTCGAGCACGGCGACCCCGATACGGAACTGGATGTGGTGGCCGACAAGCCACGTCACCAGCATCCGGACTACGCGCTGAGCAACTCGTTCGGATTCGGCGGCCACAATGTGACCGTCGCCCTCGGCCGGGCCTAACCGCGGCGTTCATCGCACGCGTTCGAGCTTGCTCCAACCGGTCCATCCGCGCTGCCGCAACAGCTCGATCAGGCGTCGAGCGGGCGGCGCGGCGGCGAATACCAAGGCATCCAGCAACTCCACGAAGGGCGCCTCGATATCGGCGTCGTCGATGTAGTCCTCGCCCTGCTCGTCGGCGACCTGCGTGATGTAGTCGGCCAACCGGTCCGCCACCTCGAGCAGTCGCGGGTCGTCCTCCGTCCGGTCCAGAGCCTGGCCGAGGGTGAGATAGAAGTCGAGGAACCGGGGGTCGGCGATCTGTTCCCGCTTGCGTGCCATCCATTCGGAGACCCGCTCGGGTGAGTGCGCCGCCAGCGGAATCCACCCCTCGCCTTCGACGCGGACGATCCGCTCGTCGACCCCGAGGGCGCGCAGCCGGTCGAGGAACTCGACCACCTCCGGCGGCAAGGCCAGATTGTCGCCGGCGGCGAGTCGTGCGATCCGCTCGCGATGTCGCTGCCGCTCCCGGATTTCGGCCCGCAACCGCTGGTCGACCTCCGCGATCGCCGTGGCGAACTCCTGCTCGCCGGCCCGCAACAGTTCTCGCACGCGCACCAGCCGCACCCCGGCCTGGGCGAGGGTCCGGATCTTGATCAGCTCGACCACCGCGCCGGCGTCGTATCTCCGATAGCCCGACCGATCCCGTTCCGGTTCCGGCAGCAGCCCTTTCGCGTGATAGTGCCGCACCGCGCGCACCGTCACCCCGGCATACGCCGCCAGCTCGCCGATGGTCAGCATCAAGCCGGTCTTCCGGAACTCCGGTCCGTCAGCGAAACATGCTGAATCACTGGATGTTTCACGCTGCGGATGATGCGGGCGACTTCCGGTGCGTGGGTGGAGACCAGTCGATGGTCGGCATCGACCCAGGTGGTGACGATGTGCGGATGCTCGCGAACGAGCCGCTCGATCCCCGCACGCCAGTTCCGATCACGCCACTCTGCACGCTCATCACCACCTCCACTCGCCATCGCGGCAGACATGATCATGCTGATCGGACAGTCGATCTCGCGGTACCGATCGAGGATTCGGGACCGCACCGCATCCACTTCGATATTCAGGTCGAGGATCTGCTGCGCACCGAGCAGCACCTGACGTACGGTGCCTTCGGCCGCTTCGTTCCATACCGCGAGGGACTCCCACATCGCGCGGAACTCCGGCAGGTCTGCCTCGGTGAGAAACGGTTCCGGTACGGGATTCGCCCCGTCGATGAGCACCAGCTCGGCGACGCTGTCCGGATGTTCGGCCGCATAGTGCACGGCCAGGTCCGCGCCCAATGAGTAGCCCACGAGCACCGGCGGTGAAAGCAGTTCGAGGCGTGGCAGATCCGCCATCACGGCGATGAGATCGCCGAGAAACGCGTCGAAGGTGTAGCGCTCGGCGGCCGAGCTGAGCCCATGACCGCGCAGGTCGAAGGTCAGCACATCGTGGTCGCGGCGCAGCAGCACGATCAGTTCGTGCAGATCGGCCTGGCTCGAACTCAGTCCGGGGCACAAGATCAGCGGTCGCCCCCGGCCACCGCGGGACACCGGGATGGTGACACCGTCGTGGTGGACCTCGAACCGAGTCGTTGTCGTAGTCATGCCTGCCATGCTCCGAGGTTGACGCTGCGTCAGGTCAAGCCGGAACGAAACGCCGTGCGTATCAAGGGAGTTTGTCGGTCTGCACGCGGGGGTCGAGTTTGCGGAGGGTGTCGGGGCGGTCGGTGAGGCAGGGCCAGTCGCGGCTCACCGCCTCGATGGTGGCATGACCGGCGGGGATCAAAGCGTCCGCGTCGGGGCGGTCGGCCAGGGCCGCACCCAGCTGATCACTGGCGGGCCGATCCAGCGGCTGGATAACCGTATTCGGAAGATCCAGCAGCACCGAGAGGATGTCGAGGCGGCCCACCGGAATCAGGGCGCGGGCCGCGGCCAGGGCGGTGGCGGGGACGACGATGGTGTGGCCGGCATCCGCAGTCGCCCACACAACCGATTGCACGTATGCCACGCGGTGGGCCCAGGCGGTCAGCGCGGCTGTATCGAAGACGACGCCACCCAGCGTCGCGCCGGCGAGGGTCATGCCGCGCCGGCGTGGTCGCCGGGCGCCTCCTCATCGGATAAGGGTGGCAAGCCTTGCACGGCTCGGGCGCGGTTGATGAGGTCCAGTGGCGGGCGGCCACCGAACACGGTCTCGAGCCGGGCCAGCGATTCGGCTCTGTTCACGCGGACGCGCACGGATTCGGCGACGAACGCCGAGACGGACTCGATGCGGCCACTGTCGCGCCAATCATCGAGGGTGGCGGCGATCTCCTCCGGCATCGTCACGGTTATCTTGCGGGTGCGACGCTGTCGAGCCATACCGGGATACTAACCCGTACATACCCGAAACGCCGAGGTGACCGCGCGGCGATCTCCACCGGGCCGCTCACGACGCGGTATCGATCCTGGCACGCAGACCTTCCGCGAAGGTGTGCGCCGCCGCCAGATCCGCGGCATTCGGCCGGCCCGTCCGGACACCGCCGAAAATCGAGAACGGATCTCACCGGGCGCACTCGGACATCCCGGAGGTCACGTCGAGGATTCGGATTCGGGTGATCCGAAACCTGCCGGTCGCGGGGTTGGCGGGGTTCGATACCTTTGATTTGTGCCCGCCTGCGAGCGGGCCTGCCGTGTTTGCCGACCCAGAGGACAGTTGTAGATGGATCAGAGTTCGATCGCGTGGGCCGACGGTGTGCTGGTCACCATCGATCAGCGCGCGTTGCCGCACGAACTGCGGGAGCTGCGGATCACGACGGTCGACGAGGTCATCGATGCCATCAAGACATTGGCCGTACGGGGCGCGCCGGCGATCGGCGTGTCGGGAGCGTTCGGTGTGGTGATCGCGGCGCGGGCAGCGACCGTCGACGGTGTGCTGGATACCGCGCAGGTCGAGACCGAGGCCGCGCGGATCGCGGCGGCCCGGCCTACTGCGGTGAATCTGGCGTGGGGTGTGCAGCGGACGCTGGGGAAGCTGTCCGAGGGTGTGCAGGCCATGGAGGACGAGGCGCTGGAACTGCTGGCCGAGGACGGCCGCGTGAATCTGGCGGCCGCCACGCATACCGCGGATCTGCTGCAGCAGTTGTGCGGTGACCGGCCGCTGCGGCTGCTCACGCATTGCAATACCGGGCGGTTGGCGACTACCGCATGGGGGACCGCCATCGGCGCTATTCGGGTGTTGCATCAGCGTGGCAAGGTCGCCGAGGTGATCGTGGACGAGACCCGGCCGCTGCTGCAGGGCGCCCGGCTGACCGCGTGGGAGATGGCGGAAGCCGGTGTGCCGCACCGGCTCACCATCGATTCGGCCGCGGCCTGGGCGATGGGCACGGAGCAGGTGGACGCGGTCATCGTGGGCGCGGACCGCATCACCGCCGATGGTTCGGTCGCCAACAAGATCGGCACCTACATGCTGGCGATTGCGGCCAAGCATCATGGAATACCGTTCATCGTGGTCGCGCCCGAGTCGACCCGCGATATCACCACCGCGCGGGGCGGGGACATCGTCGTCGAACAGCGGGCCGCCGCCGAAGTCACCGGATTCGGTGGTGTGGCAACGGCTCCCGAGGGGACGCAGACCTTCAATCCGGCCTTCGATGTGACCCCGCCCGAGCTGGTCACCGCGGTCGTCACCGAGTTCGGTGTGCTGCGCGATCCGGCCGTGGCCCGGTCGGCGGCCGAGAGCACCGATGCGGTTGCCGCTGATACGGCATCGGCGGGTGCGGAGATCGCGGCCATTGCGCGCGGACTGTACGCGAACGGCTGGATGCCCGGCACTGCCGGCAATATCTCGGTGCGGCAGGGCGATGCGGCCGTGATCACAGCCAGCGGCCTGTCCAAGGGTGAGCTCGGCGCGCGGGACATGGTCACGGTGGCCGTGGCGGATTCCCGGCCCGTGCGCGAGGATTCGCGCCGGCCCTCGGCGGAGACCACGATCCACACCGCCGTGTACCGCACGCGGGGCGCGCAGGCCGTGGTGCACGTGCATCCGCCGCATTCCACCGCGCTGTCGATCCGTGAGTTCGAAGGCGGCGTGCACACCACGCGTTTCGCGGGCTACGAGCTGATCAAGGGCTTGGGCGGGGAGCGCCCGGATGTGATCGACATTCCGGTGTTCCCGAACCATGCCGACGTGCCGCAGATCGGCGTCGATATCGAGAAGTACCTGGTCGAGCATCCGGATGCGCCGCCCGTGCTGTTCATCGCGGGCCACGGGATCACCGCATGGGGTGCGAATCTGGCGCAGGCGCGGGATCGCGCCGAATGCCTCGAGGCCATGTGCGAATTGACGACTCTGACCGGGCGGCGTGAAATTCCGTTGGGCGACAACTAGATCCGAGGAGGATCCTTCCGATGACCTTGCTGCAGATCATGTCCGACCGCGACGCCGCCGACGTCAAGCTGCGCACCAGCGATGACGCGGTGATCGCCGCCGAACTGAACAAGCGCG
This sequence comes from Nocardia sp. NPDC088792, assembly GCF_044750615.1. Classification (NCBI taxonomy): domain Bacteria; kingdom Bacillati; phylum Actinomycetota; class Actinomycetes; order Mycobacteriales; family Nocardiaceae; genus Nocardia; species Nocardia sp. NPDC088792. The sequence continues at coordinate 661,239 of NZ_JBIVKC010000003.1, read as the reverse complement.
GCATCACCTTCGAGCGGTGGCCGCTGCTGGCGGGCCTGTCCGGTGACACCAGCACCGAGGACCTGCTGGCCGAGTACCAGTCGCGCATCGGTGAACTCAATGGCGACGGCCGCTACAAGTTCATCGACGTGGCCCGTATCCACCCGTCCGACGACGATCCGGAGTGGCCCGCCAAGGCCGTGGCCGCGCGCACCAAGTTCCTCGACGAGCACCGCCACGCGGAGGACGAGGTCCGTTTCTTCGCGCACGGCCAGGGCTGCTTCTACCTGCACCTGGGTGATGAGGTGCTGGCCACGGTGTGCACCGCGGGCGATCTGGTGTCGGTGCCCGCGGGCACCCTGCACTGGTTCGACATGGGCACCCGCCCCGAATTCGTCGCCGTCCGCTTCTTCGAGGAGGAGGACGGCTGGATCGGCGACTTCACCGGCGACAAGATCTCCGGCGGCTTCCCGACCCTCGACGAGCTGACCGCGGCATGATCAAAGCTGTCGTCCTCGACATCGAGGGCACCACCAGCCCGACCAGTTCCGTCCGCGAGGACCTCTACGGCTACACCCGCGACCGCCTCCCCGGCTGGCTGACCGAAAACCAGGACGGCCCAGCCGATCCCATCATCGAGGCCACCCGCGCCCAGGCCGGCGAGCCCGAAGCCGACGCCGCCCGCGTAGCCGAGATCCTCATCAACTGGCTCAACACCGACGTGAAATCCGAACCCCTCAAGGCGGCCCAAGGCATCATCTGCGCCGAGGGCTTCCGCAACGGCGCCCTCCACGGCGAATTCTTCCCCGACGTCCCGCCGGTCCTCCGCGCCTGGCGAGACGCCGGCCTGGAGCTCTACATCTACTCCTCGGGTTCGGTCCGCAACCAAAAGGATTGGTTCGCCTTCGCCCGCGACGGCGACCTCTCCCCACTGATCAGCGGCCACTTCGACCTCTCCACGGCAGGCCCCAAACGCGAGCCCTCCTCCTACGAGAAGATCGCCGGCGCCATCGGCGTCCCCGCCGACAACATCCTCTTCCTCTCCGACCACCCCGACGAAGTAGACGCAGCCGTAGCCGCAGGCTGGCACGCCCTCGGCGTCACCCGCCCCGGCGAGCCCAACACCCCCCGCCCCCCACACCGCTGGATCAGCGACTTCGCAGACGCCGAACCGAACTAGCCCCTCCGCTACGGAAGGACTCGCGATGCCGCACAGCGCGGCCCTCCCGAGTCCTTCCGTGTCTCCCCGGCGTCGGCACGCTGCGCGCCGATTAGATTGCCATTCAACGCAATATTGCAGGCACCGCCACCGCTCCGGCATAGCCCGGGGTCAAGGCCGCATGTCGACCACATCAACTGGTTGCCCGTGATAAAGCTTCGGCTCGTACGTGAACACAATGGCACTCACCGCACGCGCTTCGTGCACGACGGCTGCGGTCTCCACACCGATGAGTGTCGGTTCGGTAGCGGCCGAACCGATGTCGAGCGCGCTCTCGCCCAACGTCAGCACAGTCAGCGGGCTTTCGGGGTCGTTGAGCAGGAATGACAGCTCCCGCGCATCGTGGCCGAGTTCGGCGGCGGCCGCGGTTACCGACAGAGCGGTGGTCAGCACCAGCCGGCCATCGAGCACGGCGTCGAGGACGATGGTCTGCGCGCGGCGGGTGAGGTCGCGTTCGTAGGCGGTGAGGGTAGTGCTGTCGAGAAGGATGATTCCGGCAGCAGCACTCACGCAGTCTCTCCTCTACGCAGCTGGTCGGCGCGCGCGAGCACAGCACGGGCTTCCACCTGGTTCTTGGCGAATTCGGGCGACTCAGGGTCGATACCTAGGCGGCGCATGGCGCGTTCAGCAAACTCGTCACGGTGTTCGTAGGCGTGGCGCGCACCCGGCAGGTCGGTGTCGAGGGCGGCGCGTAGACGGCTGAGCGCGTATTGGTTCTGTGACATCCCCGCCTGTGCGGCAGCGCGCTGCAGCAGGTACTTGTCCGTTTCGCTGAGCCCACGCAGCGGGAAGTTCGATGATGTCATGACGTCATCTTACGTGAGCTTCCGAGTCAGCGGCCAGATACCGATGCAACAGAGCCGGACAGCAATAGAACGGCACAGACCGAACCATGCGACCGCGTGGTGCGATTAGTTTGGCAAATACCTCACGTAATAAGGAGTGAAACGTTCCTGCGGCGAAGGGCGCTCTGGATGACTGTGGAAGAGCTTCGGGAACAGACCTTTGCTGAGCGGGCTCGGCTGGTGGAGGTGCTGGGTGGGCTGACGGGTGAGCAGTGGCATGCCGACTCGCTGTGTGCGGGGTGGCGGGTGGCTGAGGTCGTCGCGCACATTACGTTGCAGTACCGGACCGGGGCGGCGGCGTTTTTTGCCGGGTTTGCGCGGGCCGGGTTTTCGTTCGATCGGTATGCGGATCGGGCTGCTCGGCGGGATGCGGGGAGGTTCAGTGAAGGGGAGTTGCTGCAATCGCTTGCCGATAATGTTCGGACACCGTGGAATCCGCCGGGAGGTGGGCCTGCGGGTGCGTTGAGCCATGATGTGGTTCATGGGCTGGATATCACCGAGCCGCTCGGGCTCGCGTCGGCTCCGGCGGAGCGGATCGCGCTGGTGCTGGCCAATTCCACTCCTAAGAACCTGGCCTTCTTCGGCGCCGATTTCTCGGGGATCGAGTTCCGGGCGGAGGATGCGGATGTGCGGGTCGGGTCCGGGCGGGTGGTGACGTTGCCTGCGAAGGACATCCTGTTGATCGTCACGGGTCGTAAGCCGGTTCCGCGGGGGTGATCGGGACACGTGGAGCGGGAGTCGTTGGCGCTCAGGGGGAAAGCGCATAGTCTGCGATCGTGAATCGATTCGCGGGCCTCGGTCTTGCCCTGCTCACCTGCTCTATCGGCGGTCTCGCGGCGCCGGCGCATGCCGATGCGCCGGCGCCGTTGTTGTCGCCGGGGCCCAATGTCTACAGCGGTTACGGTGCTGTGGCACCGTCGTTCTCCGTGCTCAGCGCGCATTGGACGCAGCCTTCCGTCAACTGCCCGTCCTCGTTGGAGGGGGCCATCGGGGGACTGTCGAACACCGTGCAGACCGGGTCGTCGATCTTGAAGATTCCGGGGATGGCGGCGCAACCGGATGGGGTGATCGGGACGACGTTCGTTCCCCATGTGGCCACCTGGATCGGGATGGTCGGCATGAATGGCCCTACGGACCGCACCCTTATCCAGACCGGCACCGTCACGGTTTGCCAGGATGGCGTCGCGCATCCGATGGGGTTCTTCGAGACTCCGTCCTTCGATAATCAAGCGGGGGAACCGGATCTGGATGCGAATGTTCCGGACACGATGTGGGGCACCCCGGCCACCGACCCCGGTGACGCGATCGAGGCGACCGTGACCTGGGACGGCAGCTCGTCCTACCGGTTGATCGTCGCGAACACCACGAAGGGGTGGAAGTACGGTGCGACCTTCCACAGTTCGGTGGTCCCGACCGGTGCGCTGACCGTCCTGGAATCGATTCCGTACAACGTCCCCGGGTACAGCCCGGTGACTTTTACCGATGTGACCGCTGATGGAAAGCCGTTCGGCGCGTATGAGACCCACACGTTCAATATCGAGGGTCCGAACATCGCGCCGGGCGCGCTGAACGACAAGTCGTTCACTGTCCCGTCGCCCTGATCCCGCAAAGACGATTCGGGCCCGTTCCCTCGTGGGGAGCGGGCCCGAATTCGGCTGGGGGAGTGGGTGATCAGCCCACTGCGGCCGCGCCTGCCGCGCGCTCGATGAGGTATTCCACCAGGGTCATGAGCACGTTCTTGGATGATCCGCGATCTCGCGCATCGCAGAGCAGGACCGGAATGCGCTCGTCCAGGTCGAGTGCGTCGCGCACTTCGGACGGGGTGTAGAGGGGTGCGCCTTCGAAGCAGTTGACCGCCACCGTGAAGGCGACATTGCGGCGTTCGAAGAAGTCGATGGCCGCGAACGAGCCGTCGAGCCGCCGGGTATCGGCGAGTACGACCGCGCCCAGCGCACCACGCGCCAATTCGTCCCACAGGAACCAGAATCGGTCCTGTCCGGGTGTACCGAACAGGTAGAGGACCAGGTTCCGGTCGATGGTGATGCGTCCGAAGTCGAGGGCGACCGTGGTGGTGGTCTTGCCTTCCACGCCGCGTAGATCGTCCACGCCCGCGGAGAGTTCGGTGATGAGTTCTTCGGTGCGCAGCGGAGTGATCTCACTGATCGCCGACACCATGGTCGTCTTGCCGACACCGAAGCCGCCCGCGATGAGAATTTTCACCGAGGCGGCCATGTGCTGGGTATCAAAGTTTTCGGATGCCATCGAGTACCGCTCGCAAAATGTTGAGGTCACTGGGCGCCGCCTCGGGCGAGGCCGGTGCCCGGAACTTGAGGATATTGTCGGAGATCAGGTCGCCGACAAGGATTTTCGTGACGGCCAATGGCAGTCGCATGGCGGCCGAAACCTCCGCCACGGACAGCGGCAACCGGCACAACCGCACGATGTCGGCGTACTCCGGTTCGACACGTCGCAGCGGCGGGGCCATATTCGGCACCACCACCACTGTGAGCATGTCCAGATCGTGTCCCGCTCCCATGGTCCGGCCGCCGGTCCGTGCGTAGGGACGCACGAGCGGGCCTGCGGCATCGTCGAACCACTGCTGTTCCCCCGGCCGCGGCATCATGACAATCGGGGGTTGACCTGTCCGGCCAGGTGATGGCGCGGGGTGGTGGACAGGTAGGTGCCGACACGTTGCACGGTCAGGTTCATCTCGTAGGCGACCATGCCGAGATTGGCCTGTTCATTGGCTTGCAGGGCGAGGCAGGCGTGACTTCCGGCGGCGGTCACGAAGAGTACTGCGCGTTCGAGTTCGATGACCGCCTGGCGTACGCCGCCGCCGTCGAAACGGCTGCCCGCACTGCGCGCCAGCCCGTAGAGCGTGGAGGACATGGCGCCGAAGTGTTCGGCGTCCTCCCGGCTCATGCCCGAGGATCGACCCAGCAGCAGTCCGTCGGTGGAGTGCACCACCGCATGACGAACACCCGCGAGCCGGTCGACCAGATCGTCGAGTAGCCAGTTGAGATCACCAGCGTTTGAGGTGGTCACCGTCGCCTTCCTGTCTGTCCGAGAATGCCTGTGACTCAGGCGCGAACGAACCGGGTTCGGCTCGGCGGCCCTGCCTGGTTCCGTTTTCGATGGCGGAGAAAAGGTCTCGGGCCTGCTCGGCCGAGCGGGTGGGCTGGTCCGACGATTCGGTGACCGTCTGGTCCTGCGCCAATTCCGGTGCGAGACTTGCCTGCCGGCGCCTACGCGGGAGCGCGGGCCGGGCGTCGGAGCCAGTGTAATGGGCTCTCCCGAATTCGCGAGGCCGGAAGCCGTTTTCCGAGGCCGGCGGCGCCGGTGGTTCCTGGCGGGCGGGGAAAACCGGTTCCGGACGCGAGTGGCGCGGCTCGGTGGGCGGTTCGTAGGGCGGTAGCGGCTGCGACTGGAACGAGGGCAGCAGGGGCTGCGACTGGAAGGACGGCGGCAGCTGCTCGGCCGGTTGTTCGTTGTGGTGCACGGCAATCCCGGTCGAGGTGTCGAACCTGGAGGTCGGTGGATGGTAGGTGGGCAGGGGGGCTTGCAGTTCCGGCAGGGCGGGGCTCGGCTCGAGCTCCGGCATCCGGTCCAGTTGTCGTGTCACCACCGGCATTTCGCCGGTGCGGCCCGCGGGGACCATGAGGCCCGAGGGCACCAGGACGATGGCGCGCACGCCGCCGTAATCGGATTCGGCCAGTCGCACCGAGATGCCGTTCCGCACCGCCAGCTGGGCGACCACGAACATGCCCAGGCGGGAGTCCTCGGACAGCGTGCTGACGCCGAAGTCCGGTGGGTTGCGCAGCATGTCGTTGATGCGGGCGAGTTCGGCCTCGGGCATGCCCATGCCCTGGTCGATGATCTCGATGGCGACGCCCTTGCCGACCACATTGCCGCGCACCTCGACCTGCGACTGCGGGGGCGAGAAGTGGGCGGCATTGTCGACGAGTTCGGCGACGAGGTGCACGAGGTCGGCGACGGCGCTGCCGGCGACGGCCATCTCGGGTAGCCGGGCGATCTTGACGCGCGTGTAGTCCAGGGCCTCACCGACACCCGAGCGCACGACCTCGACCAGCTGCACGGGATTGCGCCACTGCCGGCCGGGCTGACCGCCGGCGAGAATGATCAGGTTCTCGGCGTTGCGGCGTTCGCGGGTGGCGAGGTGGTCGAGCCGGAAGAAGATCTCCAGCAGCGCCGGATCCTCCTGCTTGGACTCGGCCTCGTCGAGCACCTCGAGCTGGCGGTGCACCACGACCTGGCTGCGGTGGGCGATATTGAGGAAGACTGCCTTGACGCCTTCCCGAGTGCGGGCCTCGGTGATGGCGGCGGTCACGGCGGCGGCGTGGGCGTGCGTGAAAGCCTTTGCCACCTGGCCGATTTCGTCGGTGCCGAAGTCGAGCACGGCGGCCTCGGTCTCGGGGTCGACCGGCTGGCCCTCGCGCAGTTTCGTCATCATCGCGGGCAGACTCTCGTCGGCGAGGATGAGGGTCTGGTCACGGAGGCGCTTGAGGCGGCGGATGATCCGGTTCGCCAGTACCAGCGAGACCAGGAAGGCGCCGATGGCGACGACGAGCATGCCGCCGCCGGCGAGCGCGGAGTTGCGGGCATTGTCGTCGGCCACGTTACGGGCGGTGGCCAGCGAGTCCTTGCTCTTCGTGTCCCACAGGTCGAGGAGCGCGTCGTTGACCTTGGTGACCGTGTCGGTCCATTCCTGCGGCGTGAAGGTCAGTGGCGCAACGGTTGCCGTGGTTCCGGCTTTCGGCGGCGCCTGGGTGATCGGATCCAGCGCGCGGGCCATCAGCGTGTTCTCCATGCCGATGAGCTTCAGCCAGTCCGCGTTCTTGACCAGCGCCTGCGCCGCGGCGTCGCCATTGTCGGCGCCGGCCATATTGCCCATATTGACGCGGTAGGCGCCGATCACCCGGGTGAACTCGACCGCCAGGTCCGGCGGCAGGGTGCCGCCGTTGATCAGTACCTCGGCCAGAGCCGCGGCGCGGGAGAGCATTTCGGAGGCGGACACCAGCAGCAGGGTGTCGGCGGTCTGCATGGCGATGTCGGGGTTGGGCGCGGTGGTCTCCACGGCGCGGGTGCCGACGGAGATGAGGTCGAGCAGGTGACCGTAGAAGTTGTAGGCATCCGAGACGGGCAGCGCGTTGCCGTCGACCTGGGTGCGCACCGCGGCCAGCGACTTGCTCAGGGTGAGGAAGCCGCCGACGTCGCCGGTGACGCCCTGCGGGCCCAGATCGTTCATCTGCTGGGTGGTCGACGCCATGCCGCGCAGGGCGGCATCGAGGCGCAAACGGGCCTGCGCCAGGCCCTTCGGGTTCGGGTCGTCCCCGGCCAGCTGGTCCATGGTGAGCTGGCGTTCCTGCTGGGTCGCGCTCACCAACTCCTTGGAGAGCGGTGTGGCGGCGGTGAGCGCATTCGCCCAATCTCGTGCGTGTGTGCCCTCCACCACCAGGTATCCCGCGCCACCCACACCGATCACGAGCAGTGCGAGGCTCGGGACGAGTGCGATGGCAAGAACACGGGTCCGGACCCCGAGCCTCGCTCTGAACATCGGCACAATGTAACGGGTTCACAACCAATTTGCCGAACGGATCCCATTGGGCGGTCCCGGATTTGACGGATTCAGTTATGCATGTTTCGTAATGATGGTAGTCAGCCGCCCGCTCTGGCCAGCAGATATTCGACGAGCGTCAGCAGAACCTCTTTGCAGGAGCCGCGATCTCGTGCGTCACAAGTCATGATTGGGACATGCTCGTCCAGATCGAGAGCGTCCCGAACTTCGCCCGGTGTGTAGACGGGCGCGCCCTCGAAACAGTTGACGCCGATGCAGAATCCGATGCCGCGGCGTTCGAAGAAATCGATGGCCGCGAACGAGGCATCGAGGCGGCGGGTGTCGGCGAGGATGACCGCGCCGAGCGCGCCGCGTGACAGCTCGTCCCAGAGGAACCAGAAGCGGTCCTGTCCCGGCGTGCCGAACAGGTAGAGCACCAGCCCGGGATCGATGCTGATCCGGCCGAAATCGAGGGCGACCGTGGTGGTCTTCTTGCCTTCGATACCGGTGAGATCGTCGATCCCGCTGGAATTCTCGGTGATGACTTCCTCGGTGCGCAGCGGTGCGACCTCGCTGATGGCGCCGACCATGGTGGTCTTGCCGACGCCGAAGCCGCCCGCGATGAGGATCTTGACCGATTGCGCCAGTGGCTGCGCTGCCACCGGCTGGGTCGCGTTACCGAACATGCCGCGGCTCAGCCGAAATCGCCGGGGCGGCGCGGGGAGGTGGACAGGAAGGTGCCGACCCGCTGCACGGTCATGTTCATCTCGTAGGCGACCATGCCGAGATTGGCGTCCGCGCCGGTCTGCAAGGCCAGGCAGGCGTTCGCGCCTGCGGCGGTGACGAACAGGACCGCACGGTCTAGCTCAATGACCGCCTGGCGGACCGCGCCGCCGTCGAAACGGTGTCCGGCACTGCGGGACAGGCCGTACAGGGTGGAGGACATGGCGCAGAAGTGCTCGGCGTCCTCGCGGCTGAAGTTCGAGGAGCGGCCGAGCAGCAGGCCATCGGTGGAGTGCACCACCGCGTGGCGGACGCCCGCCAGTTTGTCGACGAGATCGTCGAGGAGCCAGTCGAGTTCACCAGCGTGGGAGGTGCTCACCGTCATCTTCCTGTCGGTTCGATATGGGTCGATCGAGTGCGCCGGGTTCGGCGCGGCGGCCCCTGACGGGTGCCGTTCTCGATGGCGGAGAACAGGTCTCGTGCCTGTTCGGGGCTGCGTTCCGGGGACTGTGGCGCGCTGCCTCGTGCAACGGCCGGATCATGATCATCAGCCGGAACCGGATCAACTAGCAAGTCCTGCGCAAGTTCCGGCGCGAGACCGGCCTGCCGCCGGCGACGGGGTAGCGGGGGCCGACCTGCAAGTTGTGAGGGCACCACGCGTCCGTTGGCGGGCGGGTCGCTTCGGGGCACCGACATGTCCGCGACGACCGGGCGATGTGCCGTCCGTTCGACAGGGGAGGGTGTGGGTTCGATGTCGATTCGGGCGGCCGGGCGCAGCGGCCGGGGCAGCGCGATGCTCGTGATGTTCGGTGCCAGCAGCGCTTTCGACGGGTGCAGGTATTGCGGTCGGCGCGCGCGCAGCGATCGCCGGGCAACCGGGCTGCCGGCCGAGATCTCACCGGCGATCGCGATGGTCGGCACCAGCACCAGCGCAATTGCGAGAATCCGGGTGCGGCCACTCAGCTTCGGTAAGCGCATTGCGGCGATGTTGCCGCGTTGCGTCCTGGAAATCAGTGTGAGTCCTTCTGTGCGGGAAGGTATTTGACATTCCGGCGGCCGCATGTCCTCGAGTAGCCACTTCCTCGATCATTCCGGATGGAAATAGTTCACCTCCGAGAAAGCTGGGAGACAGCTGGGAGTCGGTAGCGGGCAAACATCCAGCACTAACTTCGGCCGCGCCCGGCACACCGGGCCGCGCGCGCAGTTCCGCGCCGCGATGACGGAGGAGACGAAGTGCAGCACAGGAAACGCGCCTGGTTCGGCGCGGCCGCGACCGCCACGGCCACAGTCGTGGGCGCGACCCTGATCGCGGGATGCGGATCGGATACCAAGGCCGACAACGACGTGCGCAACATCATCTATCTGCTCGGCGACGGCATGGGACGCACCCACGTCACCGCCGCCCGGCAGCGCTTCGCCGGCGCCAACGGGCGCCTGGCCATGGAACAGCTGCCCTACCTCGGCGCCGTCGCCACCTACGCGGTGGAACCCAACAGCGCCAAGCCGTCCCTGGTCACCGACTCCGCCTCCGCGGCCACCGCCTGGGCCTCCGGCGTGAAGACCTACAACGCCGCCATCGGCGTGGACGCCTACGGCAAATCCGTGCCGACCCTCATGGAACAGGCCAAGTCCGCCGGCTTCGCGACCGGCAATGTCAGCACCGCCGAGATCACCGACGCCACCCCCGCCGCCATGTTCAGCCACACCCTGCTGCGCGGCTGCCAGGGGCCGGTCTACAGCGAATCGTCCTGCCTGCCCAAGAAATCCGATGGCAGCTACGAGGCGTCGCCCGCGGACAAGACGCTCATCACGCCGATCGCCGAGCAGATCGCCCGCAACAACACCGCCGATGTGATCTTCGGCGGGGGACTGGCGCGGTTCGAGCCCGATGACCAGAAGGCGCTGCAGGACAACGGGTATCAGGTGCTGGGCAGCATGGGCGATCCGGCCCTGAAGGCGCAGACCGCCGACAGCCAGAAGGTGGCCACCGCGGCGGATCTGAAGTCGGTTGCCGGGCAGAAGGTGGTCGGGCTGTTCAATCGCGGGAATCTGACCGTCACGAACGCCCGCAATGCGCTGCCGGACTCCGCGCCACAGAAGCAGGAGCCGACGCTGGCCGATATGACGACCAAAGCCATCGATCTGCTGTCGAGTCGCAAGGACGGCAAGGGTTTCCTGCTACAGGTGGAGGGCGCCCAGATCGACAAGCGCTCGCATGCCAATGACGCCGCGCAGACACTCGACGAGGTGAAGGCCTTCGACGACGCCATCGCCGCCGCCATGGACTTCGCCAAGAAGGACGGCCACACCATGGTCGTGGTGACCGCCGACCACGAGTGCGCGGGCTTCAACATCATCGAGAAGGGCAGCTTCACCAACGCCGAAGCCGTTGCGCCCCCGGCCAATGCGGACGCCGGTAACTCGGCCAACAACAGCAAGCCGGCGCGAGACGCCAAGGACAATGTGAAGGATCCGGTTCGCTCCGGCGGATTCGTCAATGGCGCGGGCTCCAATGACCCCCGCAACTTCGCCCCGGCCACCTTCCGGACGCCGGATGACCCGGCCGACGTCAAGGACGGCTCGCCCGAGGCGAGCCTGTGGCTGACCTATCTGTCCGGCAACCACACCGGCGCCGATGTGCAGATCTACGCCTACGGCCCGGGCGCGGACGTGTTCGCGACCAGCCAGGAGAACACCTCTCTGTACACCAAGATGCACAAGGCCCTGCTGCCGTGAGACGCACAGCAGCTGCGCGAGTAGCTGTTTCCGCCCCGTTCGTGATCGCGGCCGTCCTCGTGACGGCCGCGGTGCCGGGCTGCGCGCCGTCCACTATCGCCACCCCGACGGTGAGCTCCTACTCGGCGGCATCGCCCGCACCGGTCGCCGCTCCCGCCGCCGCCGTGGCGGCGGCTCCGGGCGAGATACGCCTGGCGCCAGGACCGTTCACTGATCGGGTCGCGGTCACCGCGACCCGGCTCGACGGGCCGACGGTGCGCGGCAAACTCGCGGTAACCACCGAGGTGAGTGAGATTCTGGCGCTGGAAGTGCACGCCGCGTTCTACGACAGCACCGGACACCTGCTGGGCACCGGCATCTTCCAGCATTCCGACGAGGGCCACGCCACCGGCGGCCCCCACGCACCGCACGACGACGGCCTGGACTTCGAGATCACCGCGCCCCCGGCGACCGCGGCCGTATCAGCCGCGGTCCTATCGATTCCGGTGCTGGTGAACGAGTAGTGGCTGACCGTGCGGCCCGACAGCTACCAGGATCCCCAACCGCCCCAATGCCGATGCCATCCCCAGCCCGGGTGCCATCCCCAGCCTGACCACGGCCACATGAACCAGCCGAACATCTCGTGCCTTCTTTCCTGATCTCAACCCTTCCAACCCCTCGCCCCACCGTCCCGTGTTCAGGCGCACGGTCCGATGAATCCAACGCTAACCCGCCTGGTCGGAATGTCCATGCCCCTTACTGCAACACCTCACTTCCCTCGTGGTGAGCGCACCGCTCCACTGTCATCCCCGCTGAACGCCGGGAACGAAGATTGCCCACAGCGGCAGCAGGATCAGGGCCGCGATCGTGGACTTCACCACGGCCGACGCGGCGAGATCGACTTCGGTGTCATAGGTCTGAGCGAAGATGAACAGGTTCTGCGGGCTCGGCATCGCGGCGAGGATCACCATGTACGCGAGCCACGGTCCGGTCAGGCGGAATCCCCAGTGCGCGATGGCGAAAGCCAGCAGTGGGAACGCGAGACATTTGAAGCCGATGAGCCAATATTCGTCGCGGCCGGCGCCGCGCAACCGCAGTCCAGCGCCCCCCAGATGCAGCCCGAGGGCGAACAGCGCCACCGGGGAGGCCGCGGATCCAGCCATGGACAGACTGTCCAGGATCCAGTGTGGAGCGGGTATTTCCGCCACGTTCGCGGCGATCCCCACCCAGCAAGCCAAGACGAGCGGCGTCGTCAAGGCTGCCCATACTCCGCCCGGCACCCCAGCTCTGGTCGATGGAGCGTCGTGGCTGCCGTCGCCGGGCACAGATTCCATGACCGCGATGACGATCGTGGTCAGCACACAAACCTGCAGCAGAATGACCGGAAAGATCGGGGTCACATCACCGAACAACAAGCCGAAGACGGGAACTGCCACATAGGCGGTATTCACCTGGCAAGCAGCCATGATCCGCAACGCCGTCTCCCGCCGGCCATGCCCCTGCAGCCGAGCAACACCCGCGACCACGCCCGCAGAAACGACAGCGGTCGCCGCATATGCTCCGAGCGCAGCCAGGTTGAACACCCGCCGCAGGTCTGCGGCATAGAGACTGCCCATCAGATAAGCGGGAATAGCAAACCGGAACGCGAACTCGCTGAACGCTTTCGACGCCTCCGCCGCGATGATCCCCCGACCCGCGAACACCGCACCCGCGCTGAAAACGAACGCAACAGGGACAAGCTTGCCAACCATCGAAAACAGTCCGGCCACCGCCCCGCCCCGGCCTATCTGTCAGCAGAAAGAGAGTCCTGACAACGATCATGCCTGGTGTACGGGCCTGTTGCCGCGGTATCCGGTGCCGCCCGAGCCGGGCCGGTGGGGGCGTGTTAGGGTTTCGGCGATCGTGAGCTATCGGTAGGAGGTGAGTCCCATGAATGCAGTATCCGTAATGGGTGCTCCCCTGCTGTCCACGATCGCGCGGCCGAGGTAGTCGCTACTGGGAGTGCCCGACAGGCAAATCGCGAAAGGCGACTCCCATGAATACGAACTCTTCTTCACCTCGCGTTGTCGGTGACCGCGCATTGGTCCTCGGTGGTGGCGGATCCGCTGGTAATGCGTGGTTGATCGGTGTTGTCGCCGGTCTCTTGGATGCCGGGGTGGATGTGACCGAGGCGGATCTGATCATCGGTACCTCGGCAGGATCGACGGCTGCGGCGCAGATAACCGGCGCCGGTCCGGCTCAACTGTTCGCCGATATCCTTGCCGCGGTACCTCCGCAGCGGACCGGTCCGGGGGGACCCGTGGCGAACCATATGGAGATAACGGGCGAAATCATTGCTGCGGCAGTGGATCCGGCTGATATGCGCCGCAGAATGGGGGCGGCTGCGCTCGAGATGGATGCGGCGTCGGACGGTTCCAGCCAAGCGCGGTGGCGGGCGACAGTCGCTACGCGGCTGCCCAGCCAGGGCTGGCCGGAACGAGACGTGCTGATCACAGCAGTTGATGCCGATACCGGTGAACCGGTGGCCTTCGGCCGGGACAGCGGGGTCGAGCTGGTGGATGCCGTGGCCGCGAGCACCTCCAATGGTTTCGGTGTCCCGCCCTTCGGTATCGGCGGCAACCGGTACATCGATGGCGGCTACCGGCGCAATGAGAATGCCGATCTGGCAGCCGGATACGAGCGGGTGCTGGTGCTGTCGCCACTCGGTGGCAGGACACGGCATCCGTCGGAGTGGGGTATGCAGCTTGCCGCGCAGGTCGACGAACTCCGCGCGGGCGGCAGCAGAGTCGAGACCATCTTGCCGAACACCGACTCGCTCAACGCATTCGGCACCGATCTGATGGATCTGTCGAGGCGTGCGCCGTCCGCTCGGGCCGGTTACGAGCAGGGTAAGGCCGTGGCCGAGCAGCTCGCCGAATTCTGGTGCTGACGCTCGAACCTCGTCACTGATGGTCAAGCAAGAAGCCGCCCCCGACCGAAAGGTCCGAGGCGGCTTCTTGGCTGCGGCCGCGAGCGACATTTCCGGTCACGAGGCCGGTGTGAGCGGCCGGAATCGGGCGGTCGGCGGCTGATGATCTTGGGGCGGGGTAGATTGTGTGTACCCGACAGTAACTTGTAAACCAGGAGGCGACGATGCCGGTGCCGGCAGCCGCAGTGTTCGAGCGTCTGAGGACGTTCTCGGCGGTGAACGCGAGTAAGGATCACGACGAGCGCGCGATCACCGAGGTGTTCACCGGTAACACGCTGGGGACCGTGCCCGTGGGGACCGCCGCGGATGTCGAGGCGGCCGTCGTCAGAGCTCGGGTGGCGCAGGCGGGGTGGGCCGCGCGGTCGGCCGAGGAGCGGGCCGAGGTGTTCGAGCGGTACCGGGCACTGGTGGTCGAGAATCGCGAATACCTCATGGATGTGGTGCAAGCCGAGACCGGTAAGGCTCGGTGGGCCGCTCAGGAAGAGATCATGGGGTTGATCTTCGCGGCTCGATACTTCGCGCGGGTCGCTCCCAAATTGCTTGCGCCGCACAGCGTTCCGGGGGCATTCCCGCTGCTCAACCGGGCTTCGGTGCGGACCGTGCCCAAGGGTGTGGTCGGGGTGATCGCGCCGTGGAACTATCCGATGCTGCTGTCGGTGGGCGATTCGATTCCCGCGATGCTGGCGGGTAATGCGGTGGTCGTGAAGCCGGACAGCCAGACGCCCTACTCGTCGCTGGCCAATGCCGAACTGTTCGCGCGGGCAGGGGTGCCGAAGGATCTGTTCCAGGTGGTGCCGGGGCCCGGCACGGTGGTGGGCACGGCGATCGTCGAGCAGGCCGACTACCTCATGTTCACCGGATCCTCGGCCACCGGGCGCACGCTCGCCGAACAGTGCGGCCGGCGGCTCATCGGGTTCTCGGCCGAGCTGGGCGGTAAGAATCCGATGATCGTCACGCGGGGCGCGGATCTCGACAAGGCCGCGAAAGCGGCTGTGCGGGCCTGCTTCTCGAATGCGGGGCAGTTGTGCATCTCCATCGAGCGCATGTATGTCGAGCAGTCGGTGGTCGCGGAGTTCACGCAGAAGTTCGTGGATGCG
This sequence comes from Nocardia sp. NPDC088792, assembly GCF_044750615.1. Taxonomy (NCBI): domain Bacteria; kingdom Bacillati; phylum Actinomycetota; class Actinomycetes; order Mycobacteriales; family Nocardiaceae; genus Nocardia; species Nocardia sp. NPDC088792. The sequence goes on along the minus strand of NZ_JBIVKC010000003.1, from coordinate 646,118 downwards.
GTCAAGGCGGCGAAACTCGGTGCGGCCTACGACTTCTCGGCCGATATCGGCAGCCTCATCTCCGAGTCGCAGCTGGAGACCGTCGCCAAGCACGTCGCGGACGCGGTATCCAAGGGCGCGAAGGTGCTCGCGGGCGGGAATGCGCGGCCCGATCTCGGCCCGCTGTTCTTCGAGCCGACCGTGCTGTCCGATGTCACCGATGCCATGGAGTGCGGGCGCAACGAGACCTTCGGACCGCTGGTGTCGATCTACCCGGTCGCGGACGTGGAAGAGGCCATCACCCGCGCCAATGACACCGAATACGGTCTGAACGCCAGCGTGTGGGCGGGCAGCAAGGCCGAGGGCGAGCGCATCGCCGAGCGCCTGCACGCCGGAACGGTGAACGTGGACGAGGGTTATGCCCCGGCCTGGGGTACCACCGGCGCGCCCATGGGCGGTATGGGTATCTCCGGCGTGGGCCGCCGGCACGGGACGGACGGTCTGCTGAAGTTCACCGAACCGCAGACGGTCGTGGTCACCCGCTTCATGAATCTGGATGCGCCGGCGTTCCTGCCGCAGGACAAGTGGCAGCCGCTGCTCATGACGATCGCCCGCAGCATCCGTTTCCTGCCCGGTCGCTGATACGGTGCGGTGTGCGGCAATCCGTTGCCGCACACCGTCGTTGGTCCGCCGATCCGGCGTGCGTACACTGTACCCGTCGAAAGGGCGACCAATGCCGCAGAATCCACTGGCCACTCCCGGGCCCTGGGACGCCATCGCCGACGACTACGACGAGGTGACCGCCCGGACGCTGCGGCCGTTCGCCGCGCGAGCACTCGAACTCGCCGATCCCGCCCCGAGCGCGCGCGTGATCGACATCGCCACCGGACCCGGCACCCTCGCACTGCTCGCCGCGCCGAGAGTGCAGGAAGTCGTCGCGGTCGACTTCGCGGAAGCGATGATCCGGCGGCTACGGCACACGGTGATGCGTACGGGCGCCACCAATGTCCTCACCGGCATCGGCGACGGCCAGGACCTGCATTACCCGAGCAACCGCTTCGACGCCGCATTCTCGATGTTCGGCGTCATCTTCTTCCCCGACAAGACAAAGGGTTTCGCGGAGATCCTCCGGGTATTGCGCCCAGGCGGCGTCGCGGTGGTGTCCAGCTGGGCCCCGACCGCGCAGTCACCGCTGATGACCCTGCTGTCCGAGACCTATCGGGCCGGCATCCCCGGATACGTTCCCCGCACGCCGGACCCGAACGGCCTGGAGAACCCCGAAGTTCTCGAAAAGGAGCTCGCCGCAGCAGGTTTCACCGATATCAGCGTGGAACCGTTCAGCGGCTCGTATACCTTCGACTCCGTCGAACAGCTCTGGGACGCCGCCTCCCGGGGCAGCGCGCCGGTCAGCCTGCTGCGTGCCCGCGTCGACGAGGCCACCTGGAAAGAGCAGGAGCAGGCCATGATCGAGTATCTGACCGCGAATTTCACCCCGGGTACGGAGCTGTCCTCGACGGCCTTGCTGGCCAGAGCGCGCAAACCGCTCTGACCGCTGGTTCAGACGGCGCGGCCGGCCCGGAGAAACCGGCCGCGCCATCGCTCATCCGGCCAGGTCCGCGCCGCGCGGCGGAGCGGGAGCCGCTTCCAGCGCTGCCGCTTCGGCATCGGTGAAAAGTCTGGACCGGATGATGAATCGGACTCCCTCGGGTGCTTCGAGGGAGAAGCCGCTGCCGCGGCCGGGCACCACGTCGACGGTCAGATGGGTGTGGCGCCAGTATTCGAACTGGTCGGCACTCATCCAGAACGAGGTGTCCGGGAAGAGGCGGCCGAGCAGGACATCGGCCGCGCCCACCCGGAATTCGCCCAGTGGGTAGCACATGGGTGAGCTGCCGTCGCAGCAGCCGCCGGACTGGTGGAACATCACCGGCCCGTGGTGGGCGATGAGTCCGTTCAGCACCTCGGCCGCGGCATCGGTGATCGTCACCCGCGACACGGAACCTGATTTCATCTCGTCCCCTCGCTCAGGTGCGCACGCTCGGATGGAAGGGGTTGCGGCTCAGAAGAAACCGAGCTTCTTCGCCGAGTAGGAGACGAGCAGGTTCTTGGTCTGCTGGTAGTGGTCCAGCATCATCTTGTGGTTCTCCCGACCGATGCCCGACTTCTTGTAGCCGCCGAACGCGGCGTGCGCGGGGTAGGCGTGGAAGCAGTTGGTCCATACGCGACCGGCCTTGATGGCCCGGCCCATGCGGTAGGCCGTATTGCCGTCACGGCTCCACACGCCGGCGCCGAGGCCGTAGAGGGTGTCGTTGGCGAGAGCGATCGCCTCCGCCTCGCTGTCGAAGCGGGTCACCGACACCACCGGGCCGAAGATCTCTTCCTGGAAGATCCGCATGTCATTGCGGCCCTCGAAGATGGTCGGCTCGACGTAGAACCCGTTCGGGTAGCCCTCGACCTTGCGCATCTCGCCGCCGGTGAGGACCTTCGCGCCCTCTTTGCGGCCGATATCGATGTAGGACAGGATCTTCTCGTACTGGTCGTTACTGGCCTGCGCGCCGATCATGGTCGAATCGTCGAGCGGGCTACCGCCCTTGATGTCCTTGGTGCGCTGGATGCAGCGGGCAATGAAATCGTCGTAGATGGACGAATGGATCAGCGCCCGCGACGGACAGGTACATACCTCACCCTGGTTCAGCGCGAACATGACGAAACCTTCCACGGCCTTGTCCAGGAAGTCGTCATCGTGCGCCAGGACATCGGGGAAGAAGATGTTCGGGCTCTTGCCACCGAGTTCCAGGGTGACCGGGATGATGTTCTCGCTCGCGTACTGCATGATGAGCCGGCCCGTGGTGGTCTCACCGGTGAAGGCGACCTTCGCCACCCGCGGGCTCGATGCCAGCGGCTTGCCGGCTTCCACGCCGAAACCGTTGACCACGTTGACGACTCCGGGCGGCAACAGATCGGCAATGAGCTCGATGACCAGCAGCAGTGAGGCCGGGGTCTGCTCGGCGGGCTTTATCACGACGCAGTTGCCGGCCGCCAGTGCGGGCGCCAGCTTCCAGGCCGCCATGAGGATCGGGAAGTTCCACGGGATGATCTGACCGACCACACCGAGCGGTTCATGGAAGTGGTAGGCGACGGTGTCGGCGTCGATCTCGGAGATCGAACCCTCTTGTGCGCGCACCGCTCCGGCGAAGTAGCGGAAGTGGTCGACGGCCAAGGGAATATCGGCGGCGAGGGTTTCGCGGACCGGTTTGCCGTTCTCCCAGGTTTCGGCGACCGCGAGCTTCTCCAGATTCTGCTCGATGCGGTCGGCGATCTTGTTGAGGATATTGGCACGATCCGTCACAGCGGTGGCACCCCAGGACTCTGCCGCCCGATGCGCGGCCTCCAGGGCCAGGTCGATATCGGGCGCGGTCGATCGCGCCACCTCGCAGAAGATTTCGCCGTCGACGGGGGAGGGGTTGTCGAAATATCTACCCTCTATCGGGGCTTTCCACTCCCCGCCGATGAAGTTGTCATATCGGCGGTTGAAGCTGACAATGCTGCCCTCGGTGCCGGGTTTGGCGTAGATCATGGCGCGGCTCCTGATCGCATCTGCGGTGACGCCGGTCACTATGAACTGCGAAGGTTGGCGGAAGGTTGGCGTTCAGTTGGTGAAATGTTGGTGAGTCAACAGCGATTGGATCAAGATCGCAGCGCGGTGTGCAGACGGGCCGCCGCCAGCGCGCGACGGCTGTCACCGCGGGCCAGCAAATGCAAGGCGTGCTCGTGCACTTCGATATCGTCCGGGCAGCGTTGCCCGAACCGCAGGGCATGGTCCGGATTGCGGTCGGCGAGCACGGCGGTGCGCAGGCAGACATCCAGATGTTCACGCCATTGCACGATGCCGGGCACGTCCGAATCCGGTAGCAGCGGACCGCGATACAGCCGCACAGCAGTGGTGAGGTCGCCCGCTTCCAGCGAGTTCAGCAATTCGACGGCATCGCAGGCGAGGGGCTCGACCAGCATGTAGCGGCGATCCGCGATGCGGCCGTCGGTGGCGCGACGCAGGCGGGAGACATCGGCCTTCAACGTGCTCGAGGAAACCGAGCGGTCACCATATACGGCCTCGTGCAAGCGTTCCGGCGTAAAACCCTCCGGCTCCAGCGCCAGCAGCGCCAGGATCTCCAGTTGCCGTGGCCGCATGGGCAATTGCTTGCCCTCTTTATATAGCCTCGGTACGCCCAGGCACTCCAGCCGCGTGCGGTCGGTGGGCCGCGAAGACTCGCTGTGTAACCGGGATTCGATCGCGGTCACCAGGGCGCGCACAGTAGTAAGGATGAGCGGATGCGAGCGATCCCAATACGTGGATAGGTCCAGCACGCCCAACTGCCGCCCGTCCGCGGCGCGGATCGGCGCGCAATAGCAGACCCAGCCGTGCAGCGCCTCGACCAGATGTTCTGCCGCCCAGACAGTTGCGGGGCGACCGGTATGCAACGAGAGCGCGACGCCGCTGGTGCCCATATACGGTTCGTCCCAGCATCCGCCGGGTGCGAGATTGACCTGCTCGGCCCGCTGCCGTACCGACCGGTCGCCACAGCTGAACAGCACCGTGCCCTCGTCATCGGTCACCACCGCGACCATGCCGGCATCCTCGGTAATGGAGCGCAGTTCACCCGACAGCTCGGTCACCGGGGTGCGCAGGGGCGAATCCGCCCACCGCGCACCCAATTCGTCCCGATCGGTCGCCGGCGCCACCGCCCGCGCCGGATCCACCGTGCGCAGCGACCGCTCCCAGGACTCCACCACCTCATGGCGCAGGACCGGCTCGCCCTGCGCCCGCCCCATGGCCGTCGCCCACCGCGCCCACGCCTTCTCCAACTCCGCACGCTGGGGCGACGGGGCAGGCAGCTGTGTCATGGCGCAAACTCCTCGCAGCGCAGCCGGATCAGCGAATACCCCATGATGGCGCGCCCCTCCCGCCCCGCGTGCCGCATTCGCCACACTGGGTCCGTTAATTCCCCCGATGGCCCTTCGCAGCCTTCGCCCCGGTCCGCCACCGGATCGAATCCACGCCGGATTCGACTGGTAGACAAGAAGGATGGTGCTTCCCTTTCGCTTCGGTGTGAACATGATGCTTCCGCAGTCCCGCAGCGCCTGGATCGAGAAATGCCGCCGCGCCGAGCAACTCGGCTACGACGTCATCGGCGCGCCGGATCATCTCGGCCTGCCCGCCCCCTTCCCGGCCCTCATGCTCGCCGCCGACGTCACCGAACGCGTCCGGCTCAACACCTTCGTGCTGAACACGCCCTTTTACAACCCCGTCCTGCTGGCCCGCGATGTGGCCGGACTCGATCAGCTCACCGACGGCCGCGTCGAACTCGGCCTCGGCGCCGGCTACGTACAGGCCGAATTCGAAGCCGCCGGAATCCCGTTCCCCACCGCGGGCCAACGCCTCACCCACCTCGAGAACACCGTCACGACGCTCCGCCGCCTGTTCACCGACCCCGCGTACCAGCCGCAACCGGCCACCCCCGGCGGCCCGCCACTGCTGCTCGCCGGCTGGGGTGAACGCCTGCTCCGCCTGGCGGCCGAACACGCCGACATCATCGCCTTCAGCGGTGGCGGCACCGCGGACGACGGCCGCATCATCGTCGCCGACTCCGCCACCACCGCCAAGAAGACCGACTACGTCCGCGGCCTGCTCGGCTCCCGTTCCGGCACAGTGGAATTCAATATCCTCGTCCAGGTCGTCGCGACCCACGCCGAGCACGAGGAAATGCTGAATTCGATCAGTGCCCGCTTGCGCGCCGACTTCCCCGACGACCCCGACGGCCTGCCCATCGCCCTCCTCGGCACTCACCAGCAGATGGCCGAAACCCTCCTGGAACGCCGAGAACGCTTCGGCTTCAACTACATCACCGTCCTCGAACCCAACATGGACAAACTCGCCCCGGTCATCGAACTGCTGAAAGGCGTTTGAACCGAGCCGGGTGAGGCATTGCGGTGGGGAATGACGAACTCGGCCAGGAGGAAACGGATGTCGGGCGTAATGACGGTGATCGTTGTCGTGGTGGTGGTCGTGGTGCTGGCGGGGATCGGGCTGGCGCTGCGGCCGCGGCTGCGGAGTCGGCGGCTGCGGGAGAAGTTCGGGCCGGAATACGACCGGACGGTTCAGCAGGCGCCGAATCGGCGGGACGCGGAGCGGGAGCTGACCGAACGCGAAAAGCGGCATCAGCAGCTGGAATTGCACGACCTCTCCGAGGACGAGCGGCAGCGGTACGGGACGCAGTGGGCGATGACCCAGGAGCGGTTCGTCGATGATCCGGCCGCCGCCCTCAGCTCGGCCGACCAGCTCGTCACCCGAGTGATGAGCGAGCGCGGATATCCGACGGACAGTTACGACCAGCAGCTGGCCGACCTTTCGGTCGAGCACGCGCAGCCACTGGCGCGGTATCGGACCGCGCACGAGATCGCGGGACGTGCCGGACACGGGGAAGTGTCGACCGAGGATATGCGCTCGGCCCTGGTGAACTACCGCGCCTTGTTCGTCGATCTGCTCGAGGGAAACCAGAGCAACGGCCGCCACCGGACACAGCAGAACTGAGGACAAGCGATGAACATCGAATCCGGCAACGACACCGAAGCCATGCAGAACACCGTGGCCGCGGAGACCGAAAACGGACAGACCCCCGTCCGTGATATCCCACCGGCCGATGGTGGGGCACCGGGTGCGGGGGAGTTGCAGCGGCTGCGGGAACAGTGGCGAGAGGCGCAGGGCCACTTCGTCGATGATCCACGGGAGGCGGTGTCGCAGGCCGATGAACTCGTCGAGCAAGCGCTGCGGCAGTTGACGGCAAGCTATGCCCAGCGCCGCGAAACCATCGAGAATGGTTGGTCTCACGGCGAAAATACCGATACCGAAGCCCTGCGGCAGGCCCTGCGCGGCTACCGCGACCTTTTCGATCAGTTGGTGGGCACGGCGTCCGGCGCGACGAACATATAGGACTTCTCCTCGACCCGCTGCTCGATCCGCCATTCGCCGGCGACCCGCACGAACGTGTCGAGGTACCAGAGCCCGCAGAGCATGAGATTGCTCTTCCCGTCCGCACCGGTCACCAGCATGGGGTTGTGGCACATGGTGCGGGCGGTGGCGGTGTCGCCGTCCACGCGGATGGACGAATTGCTGATCAAGTGTTGGAAGGCAGCGAAATTCGGCATGACGGTGGCCAGGAACTTCTTGGTGGACGCCAGGTCACCGGCGGGCCCGCCCATCGCGGTGTAGTCGATGTGCGCGCCGGGGGTGAAGATCTCGTCGAGCAGTTCCCACTGCCGGGTGTCGACCGCGTGCGAGTAGCGGACCATGAGGTCCTCGATTTCCAAGCGGTCCGAAATCTCCTGCAGGGACAGCATGCGAGCCTCCGAGTAGTGCTTATTCACAATCTGGAACGGTGCTGAAGCGTACGACGCCGAAGGACTTCGCCGCCGCGGTTCGAGCATTGGTTCAAACGCGCAAGACATACGTCTAAGGCTTCTGCACTAGGGTTGCGGCCATGGGAAATCGCGAGGATCTGCTGGCCGGCGCGCGGGAGTGCCTCTTCGAGAAGGGCTATGCCCGGACCACCGTGCGGGACATCGCGACCGCCTCCGGGGTGAGCATGGCGGCCATCGGCTACCACTTCGGATCCAAGGAAGCGTTGCTCACCGCCGCGCTCGGCGATGCCACCCGGGAATGGGGTGCGGAACTCGAAAAGGCGCTCGAGGACTCCGCCGACGACGACGCGGCCGACCGGTTCGCTGCCCGGTGGGATGCGGTCCGGGAGTCCATTGCCACCAATCGCGGCTTGTGGGCCGCCACCTTCGATGCCCTGTCACATGAGGAGACCCGAGCCCAACTGGCCGGAGATACCCGGGAATCCCGTGCGGGCCTGGCCCGCCTCTTCGGGAGCGCCGAAGACGACACCACCGAGAACGGCGAGGATGCCCGCACGGTCGGGGCCCTCTATCAAGCGCTGCTGATCGGCGTGGCCGCCCAATACCTCATCGACCCCGAGACCGCCCCCACGGGAACCGAACTGGCCGAGGGCCTGCGCCGCGTTCAGCGCTGAAGCCGCCATTCTCCGAGGTAGGTGCTGTTGGTGCCGTCGTCGACGTGCACGCAGTACACCGGTTGCCCGGCGGCATCGACGCCGATCTTGTCCCGCTTGTAGTTGCACAGTTCCTTGGCTTCGTGCGTGCCGGGTGCAACCGGACCCGGGTTGTTCCACGTACCTCCCGAGCAGAGCAGTCGCGTGCCGTCGGGAGCAAAGGTGAAGGTGCCCTGCGCGTCCGCGTCACACGACACACCGACGGCCGGTACCGCGGGGGCATCGGTGGTGGTAGTTGTGGTCGTGGTGGTCGTCGTCGTGGTCGTGGTGGTCCTGGACGGGGTTGTGGTGGTGGTCTTCTGGACCGTCGTCGTCAGCGGCACGGTCGTGGTCGGCAGCAACGGCGCCGAGAGCGGCGCGGTCATGGTGACCGGCACCATGGGAGAGCTGATGATCGGCGCGGCCTTCTGGGTCCCCCGGCGCACCAGCAGGATTCCGGTCGCCGCGACCAGCACCATCAACGTCACCGATAGTCCGATGATCGCGTAGCGGCCCGCCCGCCCCGGTCTCCGCGCGGGCTGCACCCGCTGCACTTCCGCAGGCGACGCAGGAGGTACATAGTCGTCCGGGATCGCCTCGAACACATCGGTGTCCTGCGTCCATATGTCGTCCCACCGGCGATATCCGGGTGGCATCGGCGTCCCTTCTCAATTCACTAGCTCGCCCGCCATCGGTACACCTTCGGCTGCGTTCCGTGCAACATGTGGCCCCGGTGCTGCGCCGGGCCGCGGTGTGCGGCAAGGTGGGCTGGTGCCCAGCATTGCATTGCAGCGAGTGTGCGTCGGACACGGGGACACACGCTTGCTGGCCGATGTGGACGCGACGTTCGCGGCCGCGCGGTGTACCGCGGTGGTCGGGCCCAGTGGCGCCGGCAAGACGACGCTGCTGCGGCTGCTGAATCGGTTCGGCGAACCGGACAGCGGCCGGGTACTGCTGGACGGGCAACCGCTGGCCGAGCTCGATGTCCTGGATTTGCGCCGCCGGGTCGGTCTGGTGCAGCAGCGTCCGATCCTGCTGACCGACACGGTAACCGAGGAGGTCCAGGTCGGACAGCCCCTGGACGCCGAGCTCATCGGTGAACTGCTGGTCCGCGCCGGCTTGCCCGGGGAATTCGGGGCGCGCCGGTGTGCCGAGCTGTCCGGCGGCGAGGCGCAAAGGGTGTGTCTCGCACGGGCACTGGCCGTGCGGCCCGAGGTACTGCTGCTGGACGAGCCGACCTCTGCGCTGGACGGTGACTCCGCGGTCGCCATCGCGGCGCTGATTCGCACCCATGTATCCGATGGCGGCAGTGTGGTGCTGGTCAGTCACGATTCGGCTTTCGTCGCCGAGGTCGCGGACGAAGTGTGGACACTCGCGCAAGGACGCCTGACACGCGGCGCGACGGCGCGAGAGCAACAAGGATGACCACAGCGGCGATCAGCGGGGATGACAATTCAGCGGCCGCTGTGACATTGATGGGAGAGCGGCCGTGACCCAGCAGCTGGCGGTACCCGACTGGCCGGGAGTGGCCGCATCGCTCGTACTGGTGGTGGGTACGGCTGCAATCGCATACCGCGAGCAATTGCATCTGACACGCGATCTGCTGGTCGCTGCGGTACGTGCCGGTGTGCAGCTGGTGGCGGTCGGCGCGATCTTGCTGATCGTTTTCCGGCACACCGGATTACCGGGGGCGCTGGGCTGGGTGGTGCTCATGGTTGTCATTGCCGGTCAGGTGGCGGGACGCCGCGGGGCGGGTTTGCCGCATGCGAACCGGTCGGCCACCATCGGTGTCGCCTTCGGTTCCTCGATCACCCTGGTATCGCTGATTCTGTTGCATGTCATCTCGACTCAGGCGCGGGTGGTGGTGCCGGTGGGCGGCATGATCGTGTCCTCGGCCATGCAGTCGACCGGAATTGCGCTGCGCCGCTTGGTGGAAGACGTGCGCCGGGCGCGCGATGCGGTGGAAGCGCGGCTGGCACTGGGTCTTTCGGCGCACCGCTCGTTCCTGCCGAATCAGCGTTCGGCCTTGCGCACGGCCTTGATTCCCGCGATCGATTCGACGAAGGTGGTCGGGCTCATCAGTCTGCCGGGCGCCATGACGGGTCTGATTCTGGCGGGTGTGGATCCGCTCACTGCGATCCGCTATCAGATCGTGGTCATGTATATGCTCTTGGCGGCAACGACTCTGGCAGCCCTCGCAGCAACCCGGGTGGCGGAGCGCACCTTGTTCGATGGCGCGCAGCGGCTGGTCGTCCTGCCGGATTTGACTCGGTAACGGGTCAGGGGGCGCAACTTCTATCCCGGTCATCAGGTCGCAACCGTGTTGCGGGCGTGTCCGAAATGTCTAGTTGGTTACGATGGGATGGGTAAAATGGTTGAGGGATAGGTAGTTTCGATGGAAGCGATCGAATTCTTCATGCCGTTCGATCCGGAGGGGGTCAACCCGGCGGAGGCCGAGGCCGAAGCGGGTATGTGGGCCTGGCTCGAGGCCTATGACCTGGTCCCTTCCGAATTGACACGGCGTCGAATGGAGCGAACCCGGCCTGCCCGGATGTATGCATTGTGGTGCCCGCGGGCACAATCGGACGAGCTCACGCTGCTGACGCAGTACACCGCATGGGCTTTCATCGTTGATGACCAGTTCGATATCGAAATACCGGACCCGGAGCGCTGTTTGGATGCGGTGCGGTCGCTGGAAGCGGTCCTGGACGGCATCCGACCGGTCTCCGGAGTGCTGGCGGCAGCCTTCGAGGATCTCTGGGAAAGACTGTGCCGCGGAAGGTCTCCCGACTGGCGGGAGAGCGTGCGCAGCGAAATCCGGGCCTGGCTGTGGACCTACTACACCGAGGCCGTGGGGCGACTGTCCGGCAACCTGCCGGACCTGGAGACCTACCGCGCGCATCGCCGAGACGGTGTGGCGCTGTTCGTCTTTCTCGATATCAGCGAAATCGCCGAGGGGGTCGACATGTCCGCCGCCGCCCGGCACCTGCCGGCCATGCGCAGCCTGCGCGAGGCCGCGGTCGAGCACATGGGCCTGTTCAACGACGTGCTCTCGATCGCCTCCGACGAGGCCTCCGGATACCTCTACAATTCGGTACTGCTCGCGGAATACCACTTCGGGCACAACCGGACTCGAGCCCTGGAACTCGTCAACGGCATGCTCACCGAGTGTATCCAGCGCGTCACCGAGGCCTTGGACCGGCTACCGGCGGAGCTGAAGGACGCCGGTCTCACCGGTCGGGAGCGGGACGAGACCCTCGCCACCGCACGCAATTACACGCTTTACGTCAGAGCGAACCACGATTATCACTATCAGGCCGCACGCTATACCAGCGCCCCGCAAGAGGCGCTAGAACATGGACTGCCACTCACCTGAAGTGGCCGAAAACCCGGCGTTGCCGAACTGAAACCCCCACACAACCCCTAGCGTCAGGGTTGCAATGGGACCATGAGCTTCTTCTAAGCACGGTCGTCCGATCGCCGCCACGGGGTTGCGGGGCCGCGCCAGAGAGAGCGGGGCCGATTATGCGAGCATCGAAACCGACCATATCCACTGTGCGACAAGGACCGGACGGCAAACGGCGCTGGGGCCTCTCCCGCGCGGCCGAGGCCACCCTGGCCGGCCACACCGAAACCTGTCCGCGGGCACCGGAATCCACACCGCGCCCGCACGACGGGTCGGTCGAGCACCGGGCGCGCAAGCAGCTCATCGACGCGCGTCGCGCCATCGAACCCATACTGCGAGCCGCCGTCGCCTCCCTGTCCGACCCCCTGGATCGGCTGGCCGGATACCACTTCGGCTGGTGCGATCCGCAGGGTGTGCCGATCGCCGGCGGCACCCAGGGCAAGGCCCTGCGCCCCGCCCTCACCATCGCTGCCGCCACCGCCTGCGGCGGCAGCGCCGAGCAGGCCGTGCACGCCGCCGCCGCGGTGGAACTGCTGCACAACTTCTCACTGGTCCACGACGATGTCATGGACACCGACCCCATGCGGCACGGGCGGCCCACCGTCTGGCGGGTCTGGGGCGAAACCAATGCCACCCTGCTCGGGGACGCACTGCAAGCGCTGGCATTGGCCGTATTGTCCGACGGGGCGCCGGAAACCGTCACCTCCGAAGCCGTCATCCGGCTGGCCCGCGCCACGGTCACGCTGTGCCGCGGGCAGTACGAGGACTGCGCCTTCGAGGGCCGGCCGCTGGTGAGCGTGGACGAGTATCTGACGATGGCGGCGGGTAAGACCGGCGCGCTGCTGGGCTGTGCCTGTGCGCTCGGAGCGTTGTGCGCGGGTGCGGATCATCGGATGGTGTCGGCCATGCACACCTTCGGGATCGAGCTGGGGCTGGTCTTCCAGCTGGTCGACGATGCCATCGACATCTGGGGTGATCCGGCGGTCACCGGAAAACCCGCGCACAGCGACCTGATTCACCGCAAACAGTCGTTCCCGGTGGTCTGTGCCCTGACCTCCGATACCGGACCGGGCCGCGAGCTGGCCCGCATCTATCACGGCCGCCACCCGATGACACCGGCTCGCGCCGCGCGCGCGGCCGACCTCATCGAGGAGGCGGGTGGTCGCCAGCGCACCCTGCGCCGTGCGGCCACCGCGCTGGAGTCCGCGGTCGAAGCGCTGCCCGCCGACACCGCGGCGGACGATCTCATGGCGCTGGCGCACCTGGTGGCCTACCGGGACCGCTGAGCCATACGACCGCAGATCCGTTGCCGCGCAGAGGAATCGCTGCGGCAGCGGATCTGCGCCGGTCTGCTCACCGACGTGCGTCGGCGGTCGACTGCATCTCCGACAGGCGGTGGGTGTTGGCGATCAGCACGTCGGTGACCTTGCGCAACCAGCTCAGGATCGCCCGCAGCTCGTCTGCGCTGTAGCCGACGGCGGCTGCGCCCATGTCCGCGCCGAACGGTCCGAAGATCTCGCCCAGCAGGGCGTCGAGTCGTTCGTTGGGAACGAGTTCGACGATCACCTTGCGTCGATCCTGTGGGTCGCGGATGCGCCGGGCGTAGCCGGTCTTCTCGAGCCGGTCCACCAGACCGGTCACCGCACCGGTGGTCAGGCCGGTGTGCTCGGCGATCACGCCGGCGGGCACGGGCCCGAGCCGGCGCAGGGTGTCGACGCATTTGTGCTCGACCGCACTGAGCCCCATCAGTTTTCCCACCATGTCGTGGAAGTTCACTATCGCGCCGGCGAACTCGCGGCCGAGGTAGGTCGCGGCCTCGGCGTCGAGGGAATCGTCTTGCGTCATGCCCCCAATGTACCTTAGTCTCTGGTTATCTTAGTTACTAAGCCAATCAGGCACTGAGCTAAATCCTGGGGGACTTCCGATGTCCGATATCCGAGCACCCGGCAGAGCCAGAGCGCTCATCACGGCGATCGGCAACATTGCCGTCGACCTGCTGTTGCCGTACATCGCTTTGCTTCTGCTCGCACCGACCGGCTTGTCGGCCGCGCTGCGCTTGACCATCGGCGGCATTCTGCTGGCGGGCAAGGCCTTCGGCGGGCCGCTGGTCCGCGGTCAATTCCGCTGGCGGCTGGCACTGACCGCGACCGTGCTGCCGGTGGCGGTCCTGATCGGCGCGCACGCGGCCGGTCTCCGCGATACCGCCGTCATGCCCGCCGCCGCGGTGGCGAGCGGTGCGATCTGCCTCGGCGATCTGATTCGCACCCGGCTGCGCGACAAGGCGCATCGTGTCGACGGATTGGCCATGTTGATCCTGTCCGAGCTGACGGCCTCCATCATCCTCAGCTCGATCAGCGGCGATGCCCGGTTCGTACTGGCCAGGGCCTCGCTCTACACGGCGGTCGCCGGTGCCTTCTTCCTCGTGAGCGCGGTATCGGCCCGGCCCTTCATGCGGGAGGCATTGAAACCGGTTGCCACCCAGGGCGATCCGATCCGCAGCGCGGCCTTCGATCGATGCTGGTCGATCTCCCGCCCGTTCCGCCTCGTCTACCGGGGTGTCACCGCGGGCCTCGGGTGCGTGCTGCTCGCCGATGCCGTGCTACGGATCGTGATCATCTACAGCCACCCGGCCGGCTCCCTGATTACATCGGGGCTGACCGGGCAGCTGCCGGGCATCGTATTGCTGGTGGCCTGGTTCCTCATCGGCCGCAAGCTGGTGGTGCCGCGGGCGTTGCGCATCCTCGAGACCGAGGTCGCCGGGATGCAGACCGGCAAGGATCACGATCCGCTCGATGGCGATTCGATCATCGCCGCCTGAGGCGGAGATTCCCGCTCATTGAAGTCGATCCGGTTAGGTACCCCCGGCCGCTTGCGGACCGGGGGCCGCCGAGGTATCCGCGGATCCGAATCGAATCCCCTTGGCTTCCTTGCCGATAGCGGTCAGGAAGATGACCGCTACGAAGACCGGGACGGCGGTCACCGCCAAGGCGAAGGGGTAGCCGCGCGATTCGGCGAGCCGCTCCTGGATCGGAAGGTTCAGCGAGGCAAGCAGATTGCCGAGCTGGTAGGTCACGCCCGGATAGAAGCCGCGGATGGCGTCCGGGGACATCTCCGACAGGTGGGCCGGGATGACGCCCCAGGCGCCCTGCACCGCGACCTGGATCAGGAACGAGCCGAGGCACAGCATGGCCGCGGTCTTCGAATAAGCGAACAGCGGCACGATGGGCAAGCCGAGGACCGCGCAGAAGATGATGGTGTAGCGGCGGCCGTAGCGTTGCGAGAGGCTGCCGAAGATCAGGCCGCCGAGGATGGCGCCGATGTTGTAGATGACCGCGATCCACTTGGCCGCCACCGTCGAGAGTCCCGCGCCGCCATGGGAAGTGGCCGACAGGAAGGTCGGGTACACGTCCTGGGTGCCGTGGCTCATCCAGTTGAAGGCGGTCATGAGCAGCACCAGGTAGATGAACCGGCGGATGACGGCCGGGCTGGTGAGGATGTCGCGGACGCGGGTCTGGGTGACGCGCAGCTTCTCCTTGGACTGCTCCCACACTTCGGATTCGCGGACGCGGGCGCGCAGGATCAGGATGATGAGCGCGGGGATGATCGACAGTCCGAACAGCCAGCGCCACGACAGGCCCAGCCAGTTCGAGACCAGCAGCGAGGCCAGCGTGGCGAGCAGGTAGCCGAAGGAATAGCCTTCCTGCAATAGGCCGGAGAAGAAGCCGCGCCGTTCGGCGGGGATCTTCTCCATGGCCAGGGCCGCGCCGAGACCCCATTCACCGCCCATGCCGATGCCGTAGATCATGCGCAGGATGACCAGGACGGTGAAGTTCGGCGCGAAGGCGCACAGGAAACCGACGATCGAATACATGCCGACGTCCACCATCAGCGGTATTCGCCGGCCTATTCGGTCGGCCCACAGACCGAAGAGCAATGCCCCGACGGGTCGCATGATCAAGGTCGCGGTGGTGATGAATGCGACTTCGCCCTTGCCGATGTGGAAGGTTTTGGCGATATCGGCGTAGACGAGGATGACCAGGAAGTAGTCGAAGGCGTCCATCGTCCAGCCGAGTTGTGCGGCGATGAACGAGTTGCGCTGGTCTTTGGTCAGTTTCGTGCGCTGGATCGTCGACATGAGTTCGTGCCCCTCTCGGCGTCGACCACGCTGCGCCACCGAAAGTTCCAACCGGTCCGAACTCACACCGGCGCAGCAAACGCATTCATAGTGGACCTTCAGCGTGGACCCCTGGTGCAGTTTGCCGTAATTTCTGCGCGACCGCCGATCAGCCGAACCAATCCTCCTCACCAGGTGGCGGCACATTGCGAAGTTTGTCCGGATTTCGCACGGCGTGAATGGCGACTATGCGGCCGTCGTCGATGGTGAAGGAGAACACCGCCATCTCCGGACCATCGGCGATCACCAACCCCGGCCGGCCATTGACCGCCACGATCGCGCCGGAACCCCGCGTACCCGCGGGCCGGGCGTGCGCTGAAATCGCCCAGCCGGTGAGCATCTCGGCCACGGCCCGCGCACCCAGCACCGGGTGCAGCACCGCCACCGCCTTGCCACCGCCGTCACCGGTGAAGGTGACGTCCGGATCCAGCACACTCAGCAGCGCACCCAACTCACCCGCCCGCCAGGCGGCGCTGAAGGCCAGCACGACCCGGGCGTGCTCATCGGGGGTGGGCGGGAACCGGGGTGTGCGTTCCCGGACGTGACGGCGCGCACGAGAGATCAACTGCCGCACGGCCACCGGTGAACGGCCCACCACCTCGCCGACCTCCGCCGCGGGCATACCGAAGACCTCGTGCAGGACGAAGGCGGTGCGCTCGGCCGGGGTCAGCGCTTCCAGCACCACCAGCAGGGCGGTGGTCACCCGCTCGTCCTGGGTGACGCGGTCGGCCGGATCGTCCTGGCCCACCGCGGGTTCGGGCAGCCAGTTGCCGGTGTAGCGTTCGCGGCGGGCGCGAGCCGAGGTCAGCTGATCCAGCGCCAGCCGCCCGGTCACGCGCGCCAGCCACGCCTGCAGGTTCTCGATCGCGCCGACATCGCTGCGCTGCAACTTGATCCAGGCGTCCTGCACCACATCGTCGGCCTCGGTGAGACTGCCGAGTGTGCTGTAGGCCAGTCGTCGCAGGTAGGGGCGTTCGCGTTCGAACAGCTCGGCCAGCTCTGCCGCATCCATCAGCGCGCCACCCGATCCGATTCCGCCGCAAGCCATTCGGCGAAGCCGCCGCCCACCGGGCGGCCGGTGTCGTCCAGGCAACCCGCCCCGGCCCGCAAAGCGCGACCGGCCTTGCCCGGTAAGGGGATCCGCAGCGGGACGAGCGTGCCGTGATGCGCTTGCCGCCACTGGTTCGCCAGCTCGGTCAGGGTGCGGGCCTCCGGCCCGCCGATATCGGCCAGCCTGCCCGCCGGGCCGGACTCCACGGCGTGCACAAGTTCGTCGGCGACCGCGGCGATGTCGACGGGCTGGAACAGGGCGCCCGATCGCGGGGTGATGCGCGCCCTGGCGGCGGCCGACAACATCGTGGCCAGGTACCCGTGGAACTGGGTCGCGCGCAGCAAGGTCCACGGCACGGGACCGGCGGTCACGAGGCGCTCCTGCTCGACCTTGGCGGTGTTGTAGGCCATGGGAACAAGGTCGCATCCCACGAGAGAGATCGCCACATGGTGCCCGATTCCGGCCTCCTGCTCGGCGGTCAGAAGCCTGTTCACCCCGTCGACGAGGACCGCGCGGGTCTGCTTCTGCGAGTTCACCGCATCCACCACGACGTCCATGCCGTCGAGGGCCTCGGCCAGGCCCGCACCCGTGGCCAGATCCGCACCGCGATGCTCGATACCCGGCTCGACCCGCTCGGGCCGGGTACGGCTCACGATCCGCACGGGATGTCCGCGATCCACCAGCCGGGCCGCGACCGTCGCGCCCAGACCGCCGGTTCCACCGATCACTGCTACTCGCATGACAAGCTCCTATTCGTTCGTATTCTTCGGCAGTGCAAGGAAACTCACGCCTACTACCAGCAGCAGCGCTGCGGTGTATCCGAGGACCAGGGCGAAACTGCTCGACGAGGAGTGCCGGTGATCGAGCAGGGTGAAGAACACCACGCCCGAAACCGCCACGCCGATCGCCATACCGAGCTGCTGCGCCGTATTGAGCAGTCCGGAGGCCGATCCGGCCACGCCGGCCGGGACCTGACCGAGCAGCAGATCGATGACCGGTGCGACCACCAGACCCAGGCCCAGACCCGATAGCGCCAGCGGCGCGGCCATCTGCCAGGAACTGACGGCCGTCCCGTAATACCAAGCGATCCAGGCGTATACACCGAACCCGGCGGCATTGATCAGCGCACCGGCCACCAAGACGCGGCGACCGAAGCGGGGGACCAGCCGCTCCGCGGAGGTGGCCGCGCCGAGACCCGCGCCGACCGCCACGACGGCGGAGGTGAACCCGGCGTGCATCGGCGACCAGCCCAGCCCGGCCTGCATGTACAGCGTCCACGCCAGGAAGAAACCGCCCAGCGCCAGCCAGAACAGCAGCCACGCGAAAAGCCCGACGGCGAAGGCTCGGGACCGGAACAGGCTCAGTTCCACCAGCGGCACACCGCCGCGTGCCGGCAACCGCCGCTGATGGGCGAGAAAGACCGCGAACACCAGCACCGAACCGGCCAGCATGGCGAATATCCATGCGGGCCAGCCGAGTCGGCGCCCCTCGGTGAGCGGATAGATCAGCAGGAATACCGCCGTGATCGACAGCACCACACCCCACGGGTCGAGGCGCGTGGGGGCGGGCGAACGGGATTCGCGCAGCACGAACCAGGCGGCAATGGTCGCCGCGAGCCCGACGGGCAGGTTGACCAGGAAGATGGTCCGCCACTCCAGTCCGAACAGATTCCATTGCGTCAGCAGACCGCCGAGCAGCTGCCCGCAGACCGTGGCCGAGCCGCCGACCGCGCCGTACAGCCCGACCGCGCGGGCCCGCTCACCCGGTGGGAAGGCGGTCCGCACGATGGCCAGCAGTTGCGGCACCATGATTCCGGCCATGCCGCCCTGCAGGAATCGGGCGCCGATGAGCATGTCCGGATTCGTGCTCAGCCCGGACAGCGCGGAGGCGAGGGTGAAGCCCGCCAGGCCGATCAGCACCATCCTCCGCCGGCCGTGGATGTCGCCCAGCCTGCCCGCGGTGATGAGTACCGCGGCGAAGGCCAGCACGTAGCCCGAGATCATCCATTCGACCTGTGCGTAACCGGCTTTCAGGTCGCGCTGGATGCTGGGTACCGCCACATTGACGATGGTCGAGTCGAGCAGATCCATGAATCCCGCGACCAGCACCACGGCCAGGGCGGACCAGCGGCGCGGATCGGGCGGGGCCTGCTGGGGTGCATCGTGAGCGGGGGTGGTTCGCGTGTCGTATGCCATGGCCGTCCTCGTTCGTTCCGGATTCGGCGAACAGACGGCGCAGGCCCCGAAATCGTGACAGCGGCCGATTCCGCTTCGGCCGGGCGCGAACAAGCGCTCATGAAACTCGCACCGGCCGTACTCTTTCCGGAATGAGCACGACCGAGGGCGAGCAGACCTCCCCGTGGGCGCCCTTGCGCACCGGCACCTTCCGGGCATTGTGGATCGCGTCCATCGCCTCCAATATCGGTTCCTGGATGCATCTGGTCAGTGCATCCTGGCTGATGACCTCGCTGACCAGCAGCGCAGCCCTGGTGGCCTTGCTGTCCACGGCGAGTGCGATCCCGAGTTTCGCGCTGGCCCTGCCGGGCGGGGCACTGGCCGACATCCTCGATCGGCGGCGGCTGATCCTGTTCACCCAGGCCTGGCAATTGCTGGTGGCGGCGCTGCTCGGGGTGCTCACCCTCGCGCACACGGTGAACCCGGCCCTGTTGCTCACGGCCACGCTGCTCCTGGGTATCGGCGCCACGCTGGGTATGCCGGCGTTCACGGCGGTGACCCCCGAGCTCGTGCCGTCCGGGCAACTGCCCGCGGCAATCGGACTCAACTCGATGGGCGTAACCGCCTCGCAGGCCATCGGACCCGCCATCGGCGGTCTGTTGGTGGCGGCGGTCGGTTCCGGTGGAGTGTTCCTGCTGAACGCGCTCTCGTTCCTGGGAGTGCTTGCGGTGGTGTATCTCTGGCGCCGTCCGGTCGCACCGAGCACGCTGCCCCCGGAACATCTCACCACCGCGATCCGCACCGGCCTGCGCTACGTGGCGAACGCCCCCGAGCTGCGGGCGGTGTTGATCCGCACGGCCGCCTTCGTCCTCTGCTACGGCGCGATGCCTGCGCTGCTGGCCGTGGTCACCCGAGTTCGCTTGCACCAGAGCGCATCCATGTACGGCCTGCTACTGGCCGCGCTCGGGGTCGGGGGAGTCTGCGGCGCCCTCGTGCTCCCGCGGGTACGCGGCCGCTTCGATCCCGATGCCATCGCCGTGCTCTTCAGCCTGCTCTACGCGGCCTGCATGCTGACGATCGCGCAGCTCACCACCTTCCCCGTCGCGCTCCCGGTACTTTTCGTCGCCGGGGTAGCGGGCATGGGTGTGATGTCCACCCTCAATATCGCCGCACAATCGGTGCTCCCCAGCTGGATTCGCGGCCGCGGCCTGGCGGTCTTCCAGCTGGTCTTCCAAGCCGGCTACGCCCTGAGCGCAGCGGGCTGGGGTGTAACAGCCACCGCCGCAGGGCTTCCCACGGCCCTGACGCTGGCCGCTCTGGCGCTGGCCGCCCAAACAGTTCTCAGCCGCCGTTACCGCCTGACCGCATCCGAATCGGTGGACGTCCGAAGCGCCCATATCGCCGAGGCCTACACCCCGATCACCCTCGCCCCCGACGACGGCCCCATTCTCCTGACCGTCGAATACCGCATCCCCCAAGACCGCCGGCATGCCCTGAATGCCGCGATCCCCGACCTACGCCGAGCCCGCCGCCGAGACGGCGCCATGCACTGGGCCTGGTACGCCGATCCCACCGACCCCATCCGCCATGTAGAAGCCTTCCTTTCCCCGTCCTGGGTGGAACACCAGCGGTTGAGCCAACGCCTCACCGGCACGGATGCCGCTGCCCTACAAAGGATTCGGTCCCTGCACGACGGAGACGCCGAGCCCGCGATGACCGCGCTGGTGAACTACCGGGCGGGGGAGAAACGTAGTTATCTGTAACCGCCGGTTACGGATACTTTCAGGGATCCCCGGGAAATGGCCGAGCCATTGGAGGAGACATTACACCAGTCACGTCGAATGGAGTTGGTCTACCAGGTCGTCGCTTGGTACCGATCGCTCCCGGCGGTTGCGCAGGACACTGGTGAGGAAGGCCGCGCCGATGATGATTACGCCGATGAGGCCGGTGAAGAGCTGGTCGAGGTGGTGGCCGGTGGAATAGAGGAGCAACAGGGCCAGGGTGCCGATGGCCCAGTGGGCGCCGTGCTCGAGGTAGATGTATTGGGCGAGAGTGCCTTTGCGGACCAGGTAGACCGTGATCGACCGCACGAACATGGCGCCGATGAGGCCGAGGCCCAGGGCGATGATGATCGGATCGGCGGTGATGGCGAAGGAGCCGATGACTCCGTCGAAGGAGAAGGACGCGTCGAGGACTTCCAGGTAGAGGAACAGGAAGAAGGCGGCGCGGCCGGTGGCCAAGGTGGCGCGGGCGGGGCCGGGGGATTCGTCGGTGTCGAAGTAGTTGCCCAGGCCGTCCACGACGAAGTAGGTGATCATGCCGAGGGCGCCGGCGACCATGACCACGTCGGCCTTGTCGTCGGGGGCGATCACGCCGGCGGTGAGGATGAGCACGAACAGTGCCACCACCACGGCGAACATATCGAAGCGGCCGAGGCGGGCCAGTGGGCGTTCCAGCCAGGAGAGCCAGGTGATCTCGCGTTCGGCGCACACGAAGTTGAGGAAGAGCAGTAGCAGGAACATGCCGCCGAAGGCGGCGATCTTGGGATTGGCGTCATTGAGCAGGGTCACGTAGCTGGCCCGGCCGTCGGGGAAGTACGCGGCGCCGTTGGCCGGTGGATTCAAGGCGAGATCGAGCGCCTTGAGCGGATCGAGGTGGGCGCCGATCGAGACGACCGCCAGCGGGAACAGCAATCGCATACCGAAGACGGCGATCAGCACGCCGACCGTGATGAACATGCGCTGCCAGAGCGGGCTCATCCGTTGCAGCACAGTCGCATTCACGACGGCATTGTCGAAGGACAGCGACACTTCCAGTACACCCAGGATCGCGGCCAGCGCCATCGCGTGGGGTCCTCCATAGATCAGCGCTATCAGCAGCGCCACCGCACTGACCACAAACGACAGCCCGAAAACTCGCATGACCACGACGATGCCTTTCGTCCACCACCAGCCTCGGTGACCGCACAGGGACCTGCACCACAAGTGGTCGACGCCGGAGCCCTGCGCTGATTGTGACAGCCCGTCGCGCGCCCCGACAATCGTTCTGGTGTGTCGGGGCAACGTTCGGGCAGCGCTTCGGCGCCCGGGACGGACCGCGCGGTCGCCGGCGAGCGAGCGCGTCGAGGCTAGTCGCGCAGGTCGTCGGCGAGGCCGTCCACGAGTCTGGCCAGGTCCGAGCGGGTGAGGGTGGGATGCGCCGCGGCGAGCGCGGGAGTGGTGCGGCGAGTTTGCTTCTGGTGCAGGGCGAGCCAGATGCGGTCGCGAGTGACGGGAAGCTCTGTGAAACGGATTCCGGTCGCATCGCGGAGGGCATTGGCGAGGGCCGGGCCCACGGGATTGAAGGGGCTCTCACTCATGGATTTCGCGCCCAGCGGGCCGAGTTCGTCGCTGGTGTCGGTGAAGGTCACCTCGGTGCGGGGGACATCCGCGAAGGCGGGCAGGCGGTAGCGGCGGAAGGCGGCGGTGCTCACCGCTCCGGTCTCGTCGATGCGCACGTTCTCGAAGAGCGTCGCGCCCAGGGCTTGCGCGACACCGCCCTCCACTTGGCCGCGGCACTGCATGGGATTCATGACCTTGCCCGCGTCGGCGGAATGCACGCTGCGCAGGATGCGCAGCTCACCCGAGTCCGGATCGACGGCCACCTGGAACAGCTGGCCGTTGAACGCGACCGATCGGGGCGTACCGCCGAAATGCCCGTCCGCGGAGAGGGTTTCGCCCTCGATCGAGGCGATGGCGTGCAACACCGGCAGCCAGACGCGCCGCGTGCCCGCCACCACGGCATGCTCGGTCAGCTGACAGACCTCCGGCGCCACCCCGAGCTGCTTCGCACCCAGTGTCAGCAACCGCGCCGCGAGCGCGCGGCTCGCGAGCAGGGTCGCCTTGCCGGCCACCACGATTCCCGCCGATCCGAACGCGCCGGTGTCGTGACCCACCACATCGGTATCGGATTGGCGGACCTTGACCTGGTCGACGGTGGTGAACAACTCCTGCGCCACGATCTGCCGGTGCACGGTGGTGGTCCCATTGCCGAATTCGGCGGTGCCGACCGCGAGGTCGTAGGTGCCGTCGGCGAGCAGGGTGAGCCGGGCATCGGCGAAATGACCGTTGGGCGGGGTGGTGGCGATCATGGACAGCGCGAAACCGTTTCCGGTGAGCCAGCCTTCGGGCGCGGCGGGGAACGGGTCGGCCAGCGCGGCGCGGATGACATCCAGGCATTGGCCGAGCCCGTAGCTCGCGATGAACAGGTCGTCATCGTGGCCGCCGGGGCAGACCATGTGCTCGCCGTGGCCGATCATATTGCGCGCGCGGAATTCCAGGGGATCCATGCCGACGCGGCGGGCCAGTTCATCCATCACCGATTCCATCGCGAACACGACCTGACCGAGCCCGTAGCCGCGGAACGCCCCGGAGGGAACGGTATTGGTGTAGACGGCGTACCCGTCCACCTTCTTGTTCGGGCAGCGGTACATGCCGAAGGATTCACCGGCGGAGTGGAACATGACGCCGGGACCGTGGTTTCCGTACGCCCCGGTGTCGGAGACGATGCGCGCCTCCAGAGCGGTGAGGCTGCCGTCTCGTTTCGCGCCGGCCTTCACGCGGACGGTGAACGGGTGCCGGGTCGTGGCGCCGTAGAACTGTTCCGCGCGGGTGTATTCCAGTTTGACCGGCCGCTTCAGGTGCATGGCCGCGAGCACCACGATGTCCTCGCAGATCATCTCCTGCTTGCCGCCGAAACCACCGCCGACCCGGCCCGCCAGCACCCGCACGCGATCGTGCGGCAGATCGTAGAGATCGCACAGTGCGCGCCGGGTGAGGAACGGGGTCTGCGAACTGGTGCGCACCACCAGCCGGTCGTCCTCGTCGTAATAGGCCACCGCGCCGTGGGTTTCGAGACTGGCGTGCTGCACCCGCTGGGTGCGGAAGGTCTCCTCGTACACCACCGCCGCGGCGGCGAAACCGGCTTCCACATCGCCGACCTCGCCGTGCACCTCGCCGGCCACGTTGTTCTCGGGACGGGCGATGCGCGCCACGGCGGCGTCCTTGTCGTGGACGATCGGCGCGCCGGGGCGCATGGCCGCTTCGGGGTCCAGGACGTGCGGCAGCACTTCGTATTCGACCACGATCCGGCGGCAGCCCTCCTCGGCGGCGCCCTCGGTGTCGGCGACGACCGCGGCGACACGCTGCCCGATGTAGCGGACGACGTCGTCGAGGACACGGGTGTCGAACGGGTCCTCTTCCGGCCGTTCGTGGCGGGCGGTGGAGAAGAGCTTCTCCGGGGCGTCATGGTGGGTGAAGACCGCGTGCACGCCCGGCACTTCCAGCGCCGGCGTGGTGTCGATGCCGATGATCCGGGCGTGGGCATGCGGGGAACGCAGCAGCTTCAGATGCAGCAGGTCCGGGATGTCGATATCGAAGGTGTAGCGGGCCTTGCCGGTGACGACCAGCGGGCCGGCGGGGGCGCCGAGGTTGCGCCCGATCGCCGCGCCCGCCTCCGGATCCTCGGTGTGCCGGACACCGCGGATCGCGTCTTCGATGGCGCGATAACCCGTGCAGCGGCACAGGTTTCCCTTCAATGAGCGCGGCAGGTCCTGCTGCTGCTCAGCGGTCAGCGCCGAGGTGGTCATGAGGAAACCCGCTGTGCAGAAACCGCATTGGAAGCCCTGCGCGTCGAGGAACCGCTGCTGCATCGGATGCAGTTTGCCGTCCTTGGCCAGACCTTCGACCGTGGTGACGCTGCGCCCCTCGGCGCGGAAGGCCGGAAACAGGCAGCTGTGCACGGGTTTACCGTCGACCTGCACGGTGCAGGCGCCGCAGTCGCCGGCGTCGCAGCCCTTCTTCACGCCGAAGCAGCCGCGGTCCCGCAGGTAGGTGCGCAGGCATTGGCCCGGCCGCGGTTCCGCGTCGAAAGGCTGTTCGTTGACTCGGATTTCGAAGCTCATGCCAGTTCTCTCCTGATCTCCTCGGCCAGCAGCAGGGCCATATGCCTGCGCCATTCCGGGAGTCCGTGAATATCGTCGAACCACTCGCCGGGGCGGACCGCGCTGTCGATCGCCGTCCGGAGCTCGGCTGCGTTCGGCCAGTTGCGGAATCGCA
Organism: Nocardia sp. NPDC088792; assembly: GCF_044750615.1. NCBI lineage: Bacteria > Bacillati > Actinomycetota > Actinomycetes > Mycobacteriales > Nocardiaceae > Nocardia > Nocardia sp. NPDC088792. The sequence continues at coordinate 621,134 of NZ_JBIVKC010000003.1, read as the reverse complement.
CGCGGATCGGGCGGGTGGTGGCCGCGGTGACGGTGATCTCCAGCTCGCCCGCGCGGTCGCGGGTGCCGATGATCAGCGCACCGGAGCGGCCGAGACCATACAGCGACGCTTGCCGGAAGGCGGTGCGCCGGTTCAGCGCCTCCGCGGGAATCGTGACCGAGCGCAACACCTCGCCCGGCCGCAGCACCTTTTTGCCTGCGCCGGTGATGAATTCGTGCACCGACACCCACCGCAGCACGCCGACCGGCGAGCGCAGCAGGATCTCGCCGTCCAAGGCGGCGGTCAGCGAGATCAAGGGCCCCGCGGGCAGACCGTTGCAGAGATTGCCGCCGACCGTGGCCATATGCCAGATCTTCCAGGAGGCCAGGAAGGCATGGCAGCACTGCTCGAACAGCGGGTGATCGGTGAACTCGAACAGTTCGGCCACCGTGCAGGTGCCGGCGATCTCCAGATTGCCGTTGGGCAGCCATCGGATGGGTGTCCAGCCGAGCCGACTCAGATCTATGAGCCGGTTCAGGTGCGGCTGCGGTTCGGAGAACAGATAGGTGCCGCCGCCGACATAGGCATCACCCGTCCGCCAACCCGTGAAATCCCGGGCATCGCACACCTCCAGCACCGTGTTCAGATCCACCGCAGCACTCCTCGAATCGCTGATCGTTTCGATTCAAGTCCGTCGTCACACGGCTGCCATCGGCGTCGGCACACGAAGATCCGGTCCGGCGGCGCGGAATTTCGGATGATCCACCAGCGCTTCGCTCATATCGGGCAAAGCATCTACCATGCGGTGTCGGTAGTCGGGCGTGCGAAAGGAGCAGATCATGCGGGTCGATGAGCTGCTTCGGCTGGAGACGCTCGGATTGCAGCTGGTGTGGGGCGAACCCGACCTGCTGCGGCAGGAGATCAGCGGGGTCACCGCCACCGACCTGCTCGACCCGAGCGAATACGTGCAATCGGGTGAAGTGGTGCTCAGCGGGCTGGTGTGGTGGACCGCCCGCGGCGGGAAGCAGCGGGCCGACCGGTTCGTGACGGCATTACGCCGGGCGGGCGCGGTGGCATTGCTGGCCGGCGTGGTGCGGCACAACGGGCTGCCCGAGGAGATCGTGGACGCCTGCCGGGAGAACGGGATCGTGCTCGCGGCGGTGTCCGCGGAGACCACCTTCCGCACCATCACCGACGAGATCTATCTGCGCCGCTGGGGTGCGCTGACCGCCTCACCGCATTCGTCGCTGCCCGAGCATGTGCGGCGCGCGCTGGATCGGCTGATCCGCGAGCAGGCTCCGCCCGGCGAGGTGCTCGACCGGATCGCGGCTCATCTGGGCGGGCTACCGTGCGCATTGGTCACCGCCAGCGGGCGCACCATCGCGCGGTCCTCGGGCACACCGGCGCAGCCGCCCGCCACGATAGTGCGCGGGTTGCGGCGGGAAGCGGCGAATCAACCGGTGGGATCGGCGGATTCGCCCTATGACACCTGGTATCTGCACCTGCCCGGACCGCAGGCGCCGCCGCGGCTGCTGCAGGAGGTCGCCGGGATGCTGCGGCATTATCGCGATGTCGCGGTGGAGGAACAGGATCGGCGCGATCAGGCCATGCGGGAGCTGGTGACGCAGCTCGATCGCGGCGAGGTCGAAAACTCTTCGGCCACCGTGGTTCTCCCGGATTTCGGCTGGGTGCCGCAGCGCGTCGTCACGGCGGTCACCACACCGCACCGGGCCGGGGCGGCCGCGGCCGCGCTGCGGGAGGTGCTGGCGCATCTCGGCACCGAACCGATCGCGGTCGGCGTGCACGGGCGGCAAGCGGTCGCGGTGGTGCCGGAGATCAAAGACATTGCCGCGCATCTGGTTTCGCTACAAGAACTCGTCCAGTCGTGTGATCCTGAGACGGAGTTGCATCTCGGGCTGGGTGATCCGGCCGATGCGCTGACCGGGTTGCGGGACAGCCTGGTGCGCAGTGCGCACGCGTGCCGGGCGGGAGCACACCTGGGTCGCGCGGTCACCACCGTCGCGGACCTCACCACGCTGGGCGGCCTGCTCGCGGGTGTGCCGCATCCGGTGCGGACCACCTTCAGCCGGCAGGTGCTCGGCGAGCTGCTCGATCCGGATCCGTCCCGCGCCGAACTGCGGGCGACGCTCGAGGCGTTCCTCGACCACAACGGGTCCTGGACCCGCACCGCCGAGGCGCTCTTCCTGCACGTCAATACCGTGCACTATCGGATCGAGCGCGTCGAGAAGCTCACCGGACGCGACCTGTCCCGCCTCGACGACCGCATCGACCTGTACGCCGCCCTGCAGGCCCTCGACGAGGATCAGAGCCGACGGAGCACACCATCCTGCTGACCGGCCTCGGCTACGACGTCCTCGGAACGCGCCGGACTTCTCCAGTTCGATGATCGCCGGCTGCGGTTCGCCGATCACCCAGGGCGCAGTGTCGTTGTCGTATACGGCATTCCGGAATTCGGCTCGAGTCATGCCTGCCGGCCTGCAACCTCGAGTCCACTCGAGGTCGACGATTTCCCACCCGGCAGGCCGCTCACCACTGAGAATGTGAGCCATGGTCAAGCCATGTCTACTGCTGCAGCTGCGACCCGAGCCGGCCGCCTCCGAGCAGGAGTACCACGCCATCCTCGCCGCGAGCGGGCTACGGGCGGACGAGGTGACGCGGGTGGAGATGAACCACGGCTTCCCCGATGTCGAGCTCGACGATTACGCGGCGGTGATCGTGGGCGGCGGGCCGAGCAATGTGAGCAGTCCGGAAGAGAAGAAGTACCCGTATCAGCGGGTGTTCGAGCCCAAGCTCAAGAAGCTGCTCATCGATGTCGTGCGCCGGGACTTCCCGTATCTGGGCGCCTGCTACGGGTTGAGCATGCTCGCCGACGTGCTCGGCGGACGGGTCAGCGGTGAGCGCTACAGCGAGACCCCGGGCGCGCAGACCATCGAATTGGCCGCGGCCGCCGACGCGGATCCGCTGCTGCACGGGCTGCCGCGCAGCTTCCGTGCGTTCGGCGGCCACAAGGAAGCCTGTCAGGATGTGCCGCCGGGCGCGGTGCTGCTCGCCCGGTCGGCGGGTTGTCCGGTGCAGGCCATCCGGGTCGGTGAGCATGTGTACGCGACCCAATTCCATCCGGAACTCGACGGCCACGGACTCGCGTTGCGGATCGAAATCTATCGGAACGACGGCTATTTCGATCCCGCGGAAGCCGATTATCTGACCGAGCTCGGCCACCGCGAGCACATCACCGTGCCGCAGGAGATACTGCGCCGCTTCGTGATTCGCTATCGCGACGGCGCCTGATCGATCAATCCCGCGCCGAGAACCCGGTGACGTAGTCGAGGAACATGGCCGCGGCCGGTGAGAGCGGTGTGGTGCGCAGTGCCACACCGTATTTCAGCTCGAGGCCGGGCTCGAACTGCCGGATCTCCGCGCCGAGCGCGGCCGCCGACTGCGCCGAGTGGCGGGCCAGCAGGGTGCAGCCCGCCCCGGCCAGCACCATCGGAGCGAGCGCGCCGGGGCTCTCGACCGTCACCATCGGCCGGGGCGCGAGGCCATTGCTGCGGGCCTGCGCCATCATCAGCGCCGCGCCCGGGCCGAGGTCCATCGGCATCACCAGCGGCAGGTCCTGGAGCAGGCCGTACGGGACCGTTTCCGGCAGATCCGAGCCCGGAGGCGCGACCAGCCACATCTGCTGCAGGCCCAGCGGCCGCACTTCGATGCCCGGGGTCTGGCCGACGACGCTGTAGTCGGTGAGATAGAGGAAGGCGAGTTCGGCGGCCGATTCGGTGAGCAGTTGCACCACCTGGGTGTCGTCCTGCACCTCGGTGATGACGCATTCGATGAGCGGATGCTCCGAGCGCAGCCTGCCCACCTGGCTCGCCAGCACCTCGAAGGTCAGACCGGCCGGGGCGGCGATATCCAAGCGGCCGCCCTCGAGGCCCAGCACCGCACGAACGCTCTCACCGGCCACCGTGAAGCCGCGCAGGATGCTGCGGGCGGGCTCGACCAGGGCGCGGCCCGCGGCCGTCGGTGCGGTGCCACGCGGGCCGCGCGTGAACAGCGAGCAGCCGAGCTCGCGTTCCAGCGTGCGCACGGTCTGGGAGAGCGACGGCTGCGCCATGTACAGCGCCTCGGCGGCCTTGGTGAACCCGCCGTGATCGACCACGGCCAGGAAAATCTCGAGATGACGTCGCTCCATGAGCACCGATTCTTCCAGCGCTGCGGGCATTTCCAGGTCAAGGCATAGTCCGGGACTATCGGGGTGATAGGAAACCGGACTTTGCGGGCTCTTCCGGGGTGCACGTTCCATGGAGGCATGACCCGTATGACGAGCGAACCCGGTACGGCCGCGCCCACCGACGAGGCACTGCCGAGCCTGGTGGAGGATCCACGGCCTTACGTTCCCGTCGTCGAACCCGATGCTTCGCTGCCCTCCAATCCGACCGAACAGGTACTGGAGTTGGGGCGGCGGCACGGGCCGTTGTTCGCGCGGCGGAATCCGCTCGGGGGCTGGACCGTCTTCGCGGGTTCGCTCGATCTGATCGACGATCTCAGTGACGAGACGCGGTTCTTCAAGCAGCCCGGGCCCGCACTGGTATTGCTGCGGCAGGGCACCGGCGATGGACTGTTCACCGCCTACAGCGACGAACCGAATTGGGCCAAGGCGCACAATATTCTGCTGCCCGCCTTCTCCCTGGGCTCCATGCGCACCTATCACCCGGCCATGCTCACCGTGGCGAAACGACTGGTACGCACCTGGGATACCGCGGCCGAGGACAGTCGCGCGGTGACGGTGACCGGTGATATGACCCGGACCACCCTGGACACCATCGGGCTGGCCGGGTTCGGGTTCGACTTCGAATCCTTCACGCGCACCGAACCACACCCGTTCGTGCAGGCCATGGACCGGAATCTGGCCTACACCCAGCGACTGGTGCAGCAACCCGAGGCAATGGGGGACACCGAGGCCTTCGAGACCTACCAGGCGAGTTCCGGTCAGCAGGCCGACATCGTGGACGACATCATCCGGGAGCGGCGGGCGGCCGGCGACACCTCGACCGACGACCTGCTCGGGCTCATGCTCAACGCGACCGATCCGGCCAGCGGAGAAGCGCTGTCCGACACCAATATTCGCTACCAGGTGATCACATTCCTGGTGGCCGGGCACGAAACCACCTCCGGTGCGCTGTCGTTCGCGCTCTACTATCTCGCCAAGAATCCGGCCGTGCTGCAGCGGGCGCAGGCCGAGGTCGACGCGCTGTGGGGCGCGGATCCCGATCCGGAACCGTCCTACACCGACGTGGGGAAACTGCACTACATCCATCAGGTGCTGGAAGAGTCGCTGCGGTTGTGGCCCACCGCGCCCGGATTCCGGCGCGTGGCCCGCGAGGACACACTGCTGGCGGGCCGGTATCCGCTGCGTGCGGGTGACGGGATCCAGGTCATGACGCCGCTGCTGCATCGGGATCCGGTGTGGGGCGACAATGTCGAGAGCTTCGATCCGGAGCGGTTCACGCCCGAGGCGGTCGCGGGGCGGCCCGGCAATGCGTTCAAGCCCTTCGGCACCGGTGAACGCGCCTGCATCGGACGGCAATTCGCCCTGCACGAGGCGGTGCTGGTGCTGGGTATGCTGGTGCATCGCTACCGGCTCCTCGATCACACCGACTACCGGTTGAGCGTGCGGCAGACGCTGACGGTGAAGCCGGAAGGGTTCACGCTGAAGCTGCGGCGGCGGACCGCCGACGAGCGGCGGCTGCCCGTCGTACCGCCGGAAGCCGCGGTACGGCAGCCGGATTCGGTGCGGCCGACGCGGGTGCGCGCGGGAGTGGCACTGACCGTGCTGCACGGCTCCAATCTGGGCACCTGCCGCGAATTCGCGCGCGATCTGGCCGGGCTGGGGGAGCGGCTGGGCTGCGCGACCACGGTCGCGCCGTTGGACAGCGTCGCCGCGCGGCTGCCCGCTGACGGTCCGGTGGTCATTGTCGCCGCCTCCTACAACGGCCAGCCCACCGATGATGCGGCCGAATTCGTTTCGTGGCTGTCCACCGATCCTGCGATCGCACCGGAGGTACGCTTCGCGGTACTCGGTGTGGGCGACCGCAATTGGGCCGACACCTATCAGCGGGTGCCCACGCTGCTGGACACCCGGCTCGGCGAACTCGGCGGCACGCGGCTGCTGGCGCGCGGACAGGTCGATGTCTCGGCCGATCCCGCCGGCGATCTGGAGGTCTTCCAGGCCGCGCTGACCGAACGGCTGCTCGCGGAGTACGGAGACCCGACCGCCACCGCGGGCACCGATCGGCGCGCCACCGGGCACGGCTATCGCGTGATCGAATTGCGCGGGAGCGCAACCGATACCCTCGCCGCGCACCATGACGTGCAGGCCATGACGGTCACCGAGGCCTTCGACCTGTCGGACCGGCAGCATCCGTTGCGCCGGATCAAGCGCGGCCTGAAGCTGCGGCTGCCCGATGGTGTCGAGTACCGCACCGGCGATCACGTCGCCGTGCTGCCGGTCAATGGTCCCGAAATGGTGGCGCGGGCCATCGCGGCATTCGGGGTTCAGCCGGACAGCCTGCTCGGCATCCAGGCGGAGGGGGCGGCCGGCCGTGCACTGCCGATCGATCGCCCCCTCACCGTGTCCGAATTGCTTTCCCGCTACGTGGAACTCGGCGACCGGCTGTCGCCCGCCCAGCTGCGCACCCTCGCCAGGCACAACCCCTGCCCGCCCGAGCAGGCACGGCTGCTCGCGCTGTCCGGGCAGGGCGGCGCCCTGCCCACCCTCGTCGAGGTCGCCGAGCAGTACCCGGCGTTCCATGGTCAATTGTCGTGGCCGGTCCTGCTGGGTCTGTTGCCGTCCATGCGAATTCGCCATTACTCGGTGTCCTCGACACCCGGCGTGGACGCCCGGCACCTCGAACTCATGGTCTCGGTGATCTCGGACGGCGTGGCCTCCCGCTACCTGGATCGCCTGCGCCCGGGAGACAGTGTCCTCGCGGCCGTCCAGCCCTGCCGCGAATCCTTCCGCATCGCACCGGACACCCACGCCCCGGTGATCATGATCGCGGCAGGTACCGGTCTCGCACCCTTCCGTGGCGCCATCGCCGACAGGTCCTTGTACGCCGCAGCGGCGAATGCCCTGGCTCCGGCGGTGTTCTACTTCGGTTGCGCCGCACCGGATGTCGACTTCATGCACCGCGAAGAGCTCACCGCGGCCGATGCCGCCGGCGTGATCAGCCTGCGCCCGGCCTTCTCGCGCGCCGACCGCGAGTACGTGCAGGACCGCATAACCGAGGACGCCGAGGAGATCTGGAAGCTGCTCCAGGACGGCGCCGCGGTCTATGTCTCCGGCGACGGCCGAGGTATGGCCCCGGCTGTCCGGGCCGCCGTGGAACAGCTCTGTACTCGTTTCACCGGTGCGAGCGCGCAGGAGGCCGCCGCCTGGCGGCAACGGCTGTGCGACAGCGGGCGCTACGTCGAGGACGTCTACGCCGGACGGTGAGCCGGAGCGCTACAGCGTCACGGCGCGCTCGCGCAAGCGGGCGAGGGCTGCGTCATCGGGCCACCGGCGTAGTTCGAAGCGCGGCGGGTGTAGTCCCGGGACGGGGACCAGTCCCAGGATCTCGACCACGGCGTCGAAGGGGACGGTGCAGATGAGGTCGATCTCGCCCTCGTCGTCACGGCGAACGAAGTAGACGTAATCGGTTTCCGGGAGCAGGTATTCGACGCCCGCACCGCACACTGTCGTCGTGGCCGGGCCGCTGGCGGTGTTCCGGAAGTCCACCGGGGCGACGTAGGCGGGTTCGATATCGCTGAACGGCAGCAGGTCCAGGTCGCTGTCGAGTTTCGCGGTGAGGAAACGGGTTTGGGCCACGTACTCGGTGGCGGCGAGGCCGGCTCGGGCGCGCAGAGCGCGGGTCCGGGCCGGGTGGGCAGGCAGTTCGTCGAGGGGGACAACCGTGCCGTGTTCGTCGACGGTGTAGCCCTGCGGAGAGATGTGGCGGGCGGACTCGCGGTATTGCTCCTCGACGGATTCGTAGACCTTCGCGAGCAGGTCCGGGTCATCGGGGACGATCAACAGGGTGTCGTCATCGGGGATGAAAGCCACCGGGCGGTGCCCGTCACCGGCGTAGCTCGCCAGCCAGCCCGGCACCAGCAGCCAGGACCCGAAATACGAGTCGCCGGTATCGATGAAGCGGACGAACTTCGAGGGGTCCGGTACGCCCGGGCGGGCGACCGTGGCCAGGTTCGCGCGGGCCACGGCGAATACCTCCGCCGGGTCGATGTTCCACTCGCGTACGCGGTCGAGTGAGACGTAGGCGCGGGTGCGCGGGAGGTCGAGTACCACGAACTCGCTGACGAAGGGCAGTGCGGGCCGGGACAGCAGGCTCAGGGCGGCGCCGTCGTCGATGCCGTAGGTCGCCGGTCGTAGCACCGGGCGCAGCAGCGGACGGGCCGCCGCCCAATCGTCCGGAGTGATCTCCGAGCCGGTCATGGCCTCGAGGAAACGGTCGATCATCCGTTCCCGGTCGGACTCGGGCGCACCCTCGCATTCGTGGAAGAGGTTGCCCAGGTAGATGTTCCGGCCATCGCCCTGACGTACCGAGAACTTGGCCGGGTCGTATTCCACATCGGCGATGCCGAGTGCGTCGAGCCGTCCCAGCACCACCTCCGCGAACAGTCCGCGTTCCATGCCCGCCCCTCCCGGATTCCTCCGCATCGATTGCCTGCAGAGAATTCTGGCGCAACCCACCGACAAGGAGGGGTGGATGCGGTCAGCTGAGGGTGTAGGAGTCCCGGCTGAGGCGGAAGCCGTGGCCGCCGGGCTGGTTGTCGCGGCATTCGACGTAGTCGACGGTCATGCGGCACAACATGTTTCCGATGGTTTGCTGGTGACCGTAGGCGAGGACCGGGGCGTTCGCCTCGACCGGGCGGTCGGTGTGGCAGTGCAGCTGGGTCGTCGCGCCGGCGTCCACCGAGAACTCGTCGCCCCAATTGCCATGGCAGTCGGCCGGTTTCACCGGGGGCGTGTAGCTGAAGTCGGCGATCTGGCACAGGGCCGACGAGCCGGTCATGAGGCAGGCGATATTGCCGGTCGGCGACTGGAACTCGATGGTTTGCGGGTCGGCGTGCGCTGTCGCGGCGCTCAGTGCGAGCGCCGTGGCCGACAGACACGTCAGGGCCGCCACCCTGGATTCGAACATGGCTACAGGCTGGCAGCAGAACCTTTCGAAACCCTTTCAAAGCACAATGACAGCGTGAACGACTCCTTGAACGCCGACCAGGAAGCGCGGCTGCGCGAGAGCATCGCCCGGCAGACCCTGCTCACCACCCTGGGCATCCGCGTCGCGAGCCTCGCTCCCGGCCGCGTCACCCTGGAACTGCCCTTCCGCGCAGACCTGTGCCAGCAGAACGGTTTCGTGCACGCGGGCGCGATCACCACCCTCGCCGACTCCGCCTGCGGCTACGCGGCCATGTCCCTGCAACCTCCGGGCCGCGACATCCTCACGGTCGAATTCAAGGCCAACCTCATGAGTCCCGCGGTCGGCGACCGCTTTCTCGCCACCGCCACCGTCGTCCGTTCCGGCCGCACCCTCACCATCTGCACCGCCGAGGTCACCGCGGACTCCGACCCCACCCGCCCGATAGCCCTCATGCAGGCCACCATGATGGCCGTCGGCGAACCGACGGCCACGTAGCGCTTACGCCCTTGCGGCCGATGCCGATCCACGTTGTGTGCGGGCGATGATGGCGTCCATCAGGTAGGCGGTTGCTCGTGGTGCGGCGCCGACGAGCCACTGGACCACACGACCAGCCATCGACGGCACGACCGTGACACGACCGCGGGCGGCGCCGATCAACAGTGCTCGCGCGACGGCCTCGGCCGTGATCGGCGCGGTGCCGCTGAGCGCGACCAGCTCGGCGGGTTTGGTGGCGGCTTCGGCGGCCAGTTGCGGGGTGTCCACATCCGGTGGGAGTACCACCGTGACACTCACTCCGCCGGGCTTCAGTTCCTGCCGCAGCACCTCGCACAGTGCACGGACTGCGAACTTGCTCGGACTGTAAGCGCCATAGCCGAAACAGGGCAGCACGCCCGCCATCGAGGAGATGACGGTGATGCTCGCGCGCTCGGCGCTCTGCAAATCGGGCAGGGCGTCTCGAATCACGTGCAACGCACCGAAGTAATTGACCGCCATGTGCTTTTCGAAATCACGGGTTTCGAGCCGCTGGAAGTAATCCGGTTTGGCGATCCCCGCGCACACGATCAATGCTGCGATGCGGCCGTGATGCGCACGCGCGAGTTCCAGTGCTGCCTGCGTCTCGTGCTGCCGCGTCACGTCGGCAGCGAAAACCGCCAGTCTTCCGGTCTCCGCCTCCGCGTGCGACGAGAGTCCTGCGAGCGCGGGATCGGCCAGCGCGACCACACTCACACGGGCTCCCGCCGCCAGTGCCAGCCGCGTCACTTCGAGCCCGATCCCGCTGCTCCCACCGGTGATCACCACATGCCGCCCGGCCCAATACCGCGTCACGTCGACCGGCAGACCATCGCGCCGAATGTTGTTCATCCCCAGCTCCTTTCGCCGTGCCACCCGGGATCCCCGGGCACACCGACCATCCTGGATGGCGCCCGGCAAAGCGGCGGTAGAGCCTTGACAAGATCCCGTAAGAATCCGCGGGCCGGTCGCTGATTTCAGGCGTCGGCGGGGGATTCGGCGATGGCCTCGGCGCTGGGCGTGGTCCAACGCTGTTCGACGCGGCCGAAGCGCCAGACGGCTACGGCGAGAATCCAGACGACGATGAAGGTGCCGGCGATGATGAAGCCGGCCTTGTTGGTGTCGAAGTTGTTCATGAAGTCCCAGAATCCGCCGTCGAGGTGGAGTTGCTGGGAGAGGACCTGGCAGAGTTCGATGGTGCCGATGATGAAGGCCACGAAGATGGACAGGCCGGTGACGATGAGGTTGTAGTAGACCTTGCGGACCGGTTCGGCGAAGGCCCAGCCGTAGGCGACGTTCATGAACATGCCGTCGATGGTGTCGAAGAGGGTCATGCCACCGGCGAACAGCAGGGGCAGGGCCAGCACCGCGTACCAGGGCAGGCCTTGGGTTGCCGCGGTGGCCGTAGCGGCGAGCAGCAGCACCTCGGTGGCGGTGTCGAAGCCGATGCCGAACAGCATGCCGACACCGAACATCTGCCAGGTCTTCGTGATCGATTTCATCAAGCGGCCGAAGAAGCGGTACATCAGGCCACGGGATTGCAGTTGGCGTTCGAGTTCGGCCTCGTCGTATTCGCCGCGGCGCATCGACCGGAAGACCTTGACGATGCCGGCGAGGACGATCAGGTTCAGCACCGCTATCAGGTACAGGAACAGTGCGGCACAACTGGTTCCGATGGTGCCGCCGATCGTCTCGTAGCTCGAATTCGGGTCGACCATCGCGCCGTAGACGGCCTTGGTCGCCACGACGATGCCCGCGCCTACCACGACCAGGATCGACGAATGCCCCAGCGCGAAGAAGAATCCGGTGGCCAGCGGTCGCCTGCCCTCCGACATGAGTTTGCGGGTGACATTGTCGATGGCCGAGATGTGGTCGGCGTCGAAGGCGTGCCGTGCGCCGAGCGTCCACGCGGTGAAGGCCACGCCGAGGCCGACTCCGAGGCCGTCGTACCGGAAGTGGTGGGGCATGATCGCCAGGACGAAGATCCCCCATCCGAGCACGTTCATGGCGAGGATCACCGCGGTCATCACGATCAGCCGGAGCCGTTCGCGCGGGTCCAAACTGCTTTTGAGCGCGGCCAACCGCGAGATCATGGTTGTCCTTCATCCGAGGAGCCTGTGCTGTCGATGGGATCAGGCGACCGGACTCGTCCCCTCGAGCAGGGGCTTCACCGTTGCGGGACAGTACCGGGCTTGCACCGGACTTCGCTGCACCTCATCGGCCGCGGGAATACCCCACGGCAGGGCAAAAGTTAGCAGACGTCAGCTATCGGCGCCGACCGGCACCGGTTCGGGCCGGACGGGGGTGCGGCGCAGGTAGATTGCTGCTGCCGCGAAGAGAGCCAGGGTGAGCCAGATGTAGGCATTGTGGGCGAGGAAGGCCAGGGGAGAGTTGCCCGGGATGTCGAAGACGCTGCCGTAGTGCAGGTCCAGGAGGTCGAAGACGCCGCCGGAGGTGATGAGGAAGACGACGAGCAGGCCGGCGGGGGCGAGGAGGCCGCGGCGGCGGAAGGCGAGGTCACCCAGGTAGATGAGCATGGGTGCGAGCCATACCCAGTGGTGGATCCAGCTGTAGGGGGAGACGACGGTGCTGGTGAGGCCGCACAGGACGATGGCGGGGAGTTCGCGGCCGGTGCGGGAGAGGCGGCGCGCGAGGATCAGGCAGGCGGCGGCGATCATGAGAGCGGCTGCGAACCAGAGCAGTTGGGAGCCGGTGCCCGAGCTCAGCGCGCGGGCGATCATGCCGCGCAGCGATTCGTTCTGCGGGTTCTGCGGCACGCCGACGCGGGCCGGATCGGCGAAGGCGCCGCTCCAGAAGGTCAGCGAATCCTTCGGCAGCACAGCCAGACCCACCACCATGGTGGCGAGGAGCGCGCCGAATGCGGTGGCGGCGGCCCGGAATCGGCGGGTCACCAGCAGGTAGAGGATGAAAAAGGCGGGGGTCAGCTTGATTCCGGCCGCAATACCCGTGAGTATGCCCTTCCACCTGGAAGAGTCGGGCAATGCCATGTCCACCGAAACGAGCAGCAGCAACAGGATATTGATCTGACCGAACGCCATGGTCTCGCGGATCGGCTCGCACAGCATGAGCAGCCCGGTGATGGGCAGCCCCAGCCACAGCAGTCGCCGATCGCGCCGATAGCCGAGGATCGCCAGTGCGGCCCAGACGGATCCGAGCAGCATGGTGGCATTCCCGAGCCCACCGACCCAGGTGAACGCGTCCCCGTGCAGTGACACCAGCGGCACGAACAGCAAGGCCGCGAAGGGCGTGTAGACGAATTCCCAGACGCCGCGGGTATGCCCGCGCAAAGGCGTGTCGTACACCGAGATTCCGGCGGTCACCCGGTGGCCGGCGATCTGATAGGTGCCCAGGTCGACCAGATGCAGCATCGTCCCGCGTGCGGCCAGTACCTGCCCGAGGTAGTACCAGCCCGCCAGCGCGCCCAGTATCGACACCACGCAGATCACCGGCAGCGGTATCGTGCGACGCTGCGGCGCAACCTGATTCGGGGCCGCGACCTGCTCGATCGTCGACAACGACATCCACACCCCCACGAGTCCGGGCTACCGATAACCCGCCCCACCGTAGTGAGGATGGCTGCCGATCGCCACCCGGGGAGGTCAGCTCGCGGGCCTGCTCCACGCGAGCACCAGGAACACCCGGGCACGTTCGCGAGGATCGTCGAGGCGGCCGCCGTAGAGTTCGTGCAGCCGTCCCATCCGGTAGCGGACGGTTTGCGGGTGGATGTGCAATTCCCTGGCCATGGCCTGCCGATCACCCATGTTCCACAGCCAGCTGCGCAGGGTTTCCACCAAGCGGTCACGCGTGCCCTGCGGCACCGCTTCCAGCGGTTGCAGCACCTGGTCCCGCAGCACCTGCAGCAGTCGCTGATCGCGATTGGCGATCACGGTGTCGAGATGCTCGCCCACCCGGACCGGACTGTCGAGCAGTACCCCGGCCTTGCGCAGATCCAGCGCGGTCTCCGCGATGGTGAGCGCGACCGGCAGCAGGTCCAGGGTCAGGAAGCCGCCGACCACGACCGCATGGCCCTTCAGCATGTCGGTGAGGTGGCGGGCCCGCTCATCGGTGACGGGACCGGGCACGATGACACCGGTCAGATCGGGCCGGCGGATGGGCAGCGTGTTCATGTCCAGTCGTTCGATGATCGTGCTCGCCGGGGCGTCGGCGGGATCGGCGAGGACGAGGGCCGCGGTACTGGGTAGCGGCCAGCCCGCGCGTTCGGCCGCCGCGCGCAGTCCGCTGCGGTCGGAGCGCCCGGAGAGCAGTAGTTCGGCCAGTTCGGCGCGGCGATGCTCGCGGGCCATGCTGGACGCGGACTGTTCGAGCACGAAGCCGTGCGCCGAAGCGGTGGAGAACTCGTCGACGAAGTCGAAGACGGCTTCGGCCAGTGCGGCCAGCTGTTCGGGGCCCAGGTCCAGCTTCAATGCGGTTTCGGCCACGTGCCGCCACGCGGCCTTCGCGCCCACCTGATAGGCGCTGAGCAGGTCGGAGAGTTCGCTGCCGTCCTGGAACTGCTGGCGGCCGATCTGCTCGAACATCAAGCGGGCCTGGGTGTGTTCGCGTCCGCGGCCGCGGGCGTGTTCGGCCATATCGAGCAGGCGGTGTACGAACAGCACGCCCGCATCGTCGACCTCGGGATGGTTCTCGTCGAGAAACTGGGCGAACTCGGGCCATTCGTGAACCAGCAGGTCGCGGACTTCGTCGAGGAGATGCGGCATGGTTGCGTCGAGTTCCCTGGCGAGTCGTGCCAGCGCCGCCAGGGTCTCCGGAGATTCGTTCTGTGCCTTGGTCATTCGAATTCCTCCGAACATCATTATCACCCGGTGACAAAATCGACCGACCAAAATCACTCGACTGCTTGAAGATTCGGTCCGGGCAAAACGCTCATCATCGAGTGATGAGCGCGACAGTCGGAACTCGCCGCCTGCGAGCCGCCGAACAAGACGAAAATTTTCCGGTCGCACTGCGCTGCCTGCCCAGGGAACCCCGCCGTCACCTGCACGCAATCTACGCCGCAGCACGCTGGATCGACGATGTCGGCGATCAGGCGGCCGGTGATCGAACCGCTCAACTTCTCACGCTGCGAGCCGATCTCGCGCGTATCTGGGCGGGCGCCCGGCCGCAGCAACCGGTGCTGGTGAACCTGGCTACCACGGTCGCCGACTGCCGGCTGACGCAGGAACCCTTCCAGCAACTGATCGAGGCGAACCTGATCGATCAGCGCGTACACCGCTATGCGACCTTCGAGGATCTCATGGGTTATTGCCGGCTCTCCGCCGATCCGGTGGGACATCTCGTACTGCAGGTGTTCGACCAGTCCACCCCCCAGAACACGGCGCTGTCGAATCGCGTGTGCTCGGCCCTGCAGGTGCTCGAGCATTGCCAGGACGTCGCCGAAGATCATGCCGCCGGGCGCATCTACCTGCCGCAGCACGACCTCGACGAATTCGGGGTCAGCGCGGAGCGACTGGGCACCGGCAAGGATCCCGGCGGTCCGGCGGTGGTGTCACGCCAGGTGGACCGGGCCACCGCATTGCTCGACGAGGGATCGGCATTGACGGGCCGGCTCACCGGCTGGGCCCGGCTCGCGGTCACCGGATACATCGCGGGCGGTTATGCGACGGCCCGGTCCCTGCGCGCCGCGGACGGCGATGTGTGGACCCGCCCGGTGCGGCCGCGCCGCACCGATGTGGTCCGGTCGATGCTGTCGCTGCTCACCAGAGGCAGAGCGGCGGCGATACAGTGAACTCGATCGACACCGCCTACGCCGCCTGCGAGCAGATCACCCGCACGGCGGCGAAGAACTTCTACTACGGCATCCGGCTGCTCCCGCCCGATAAGCGCTCCGCGCTCTGTTCGCTGTACGCGCTCGCCCGGCGCATCGACGATATCGGCGACGGTGACCTGGCGCCCGGCGCCAAGAACGAAGCGCTGGCCGCGGTCCGCAAATCCCTGCACGATCCGGAGACCACCCGCGATCCGGTGATCACCGCGGTCACTCATGCGGCGCAACGCTATCCGGTCCCGCTCGGCGCGTTCGACGAGCTGATCGACGGCGTGCAGATGGACGTGGACGGCGTCGACTACGCCGATTTCGGCGAACTCACCAGCTACTGCCGCTGCGTCGCGGGCTCGGTCGGGCGACTGTGCCTGTCGGTCTTCGGCACCGGCAGCGATCCGCGCGCGCCGCTGTTCGCCGATCAGCTCGGAATCGCCTTGCAGCAGACCAATATTCTGCGCGATATCCGCGAGGATCTACTCAACGGCCGGGTCTACCTGCCACAGGCCGAACTGGATCGATTCGGGGTCCGCCTGGAACTCGATGCCGGTGGCGCGCTGCGGGATCCGGACGGTCGCCTGGCCGCGCTCATCCGGCACGCCGCTGAGCGCGCCGAGGACTGGTACTGCCTGGGCCTGCGGTTACTGCCCGAACTCGATCCACGCAGCGCGGCCTGCTGCGCGGCCATGGCCGGCATCTACCGGCAGTTGAACGCCCGCATCCTGGCGAACCCGGTGGCGGTGTACGACCGCCGGCTCTCCCTGTCCGCCTGGGAGAAGGCCGGGGTGGCTTCGACTGCGCTGCTGCGCAGTTCGGTGCTGGGCGCCACCCGATCGACGAAGTCCCGTACACCCGTTCCGGAGGAGCTCCGATGACGGTCACCACCCTGACAGGAATCGATTCCGGCCACGACGCGGTGCGGACCGCACTGCGCAAGGCCGTGGACGAACTCGACGACGCCATCCGGCCCGTGGTCGCCTATCACCTCGGCTGGTCCGATGAGCACGGCGAACCCGTGATCGCCGACAGCGGCAAATCCATTCGCTCCCGCCTGGTCCTGCTGGCCGCCAATGCGGTCGGCGGCGACGATGCCTGCGCGGTACCGGGCGCGGTCGCGGTGGAGCTCATCCACAATTTCTCCCTCGTGCACGACGATCTGATGGACCGCGATGCCACCAGGCGGCACCGGCCCACCGTGTGGGCGGTGTGGGGCGATGCCATCGCGGTACTCGCCGGCGACGCGATGCTCTCCCTCGCCCACGAAGTACTGCTCGATTCCGGCTCCCCGCATACCGTTCCGGCCGCCCGCATTCTCGGCACCGCCACCCGCGATCTCATCCAGGGCCAGGCCGCCGATGTGGGTTTCGAACAACGCGACGATGTGAGCCTGGCCGAATGCATTCAGATGGCCCGCGGCAAGACCGGCGCACTGCTGGCGGCCAGTGCTCTCGTCGGGGGAGTACTGGCCGACGCGCCACCGGACGCCGTCAGCACCCTGGGTGACTACGGATACAACGTCGGGCTCGCCTTCCAGCTGGTGGACGATCTGCTCGGCATCTGGGGCGAACCCGAGGTGACCGGCAAACCGGTGTTCTCCGATCTGCGGTCGCGCAAGAAGTCGCTGCCGGTGACCTGGACCTTGCAGGCGGGCGGGGACGCGGGAAGGCAACTCGCGCACTGGCTCGCGCGCCCCGGCGAACCGACCGAACAGGAAGTGCAGGAGGCCGCCGATCTCGTCGAGACCGGCGGCGGAAGGCGCTGGGCGCAGGCCGAGGCCCGCCGCCGGGTACGCGCGGCCGCCTATGCGCTGGCCGGTGTGCCGCTGCGCGCCCACTACCGCCGCGAACTGATCGACCTGGCGAACTTCATCATCGAACGGAGTGCCTGACGATGACCGCTACAAGACCTGACCTCACTCCGGCGGATCCCGCCGCCTCCGCCTCGGAGGCGCTGTGGGCGGCCGTCGGCCACCTGCGCGCTCAGCAGCACGAAAAAGGTTGGTGGAAGGGCGAACTCGCCACCAATGTGACCATGGACGCGGAAGATCTGCTGCTGCGGGCTTTTCTGGGCATCTCGACCCCGGAAGTGACCGAACCGGCCGCGCGCTGGATCCGGTCCCAGCAGCGGGCCGACGGCACCTGGGCCACCTTCCACGATGGTCCCGGTGACCTGTCCACCACGGTCGAAGCCTGGGTCGCGCTGCGGCTCGCGGGCGACGCCGCAGAGGCCCCGCACATGCGGACCGCCGCCGATTTCGTGCAGGCCGAGGGCGGGGTGGAGAAGAGCCGGGTGTTCACCCGGATCTGGCTGGCGCTGTTCGGGTTGCAGGCGTGGGACGAGCTGCCCAATCTGCCACCGGAAATGATCTTCCTGCCGTCGTGGTTCCCGCTGAACATCTACGACTGGGGTTGCTGGGCGCGCCAGACCGTAGTACCGCTCACCGTGGTCGCCACCCTGCGGCCGGTGCGACCGCTGCCGTTCGGGATCGATGAATTGCGCAGTGGCGCGGCACGACCCGGACAAGCGCCTATTACCAGCATCGCCGGACTGTTCCAGCGGCTGGACGGCGTGCTGCACGGGTACGCGCGCCGCCCGATCGCGCCGGTGCGCAGTCTGGCCATGCGGCATGCCGCGGAGTGGATTCTCGCCCGGCAGGAGGCCGACGGCGGCTGGGGCGGCATTCAGCCGCCGTGGGTGTATTCGCTGCTGGCACTGCATCTCATGGGCTATTCGCTGGACCATCCCGCCATGCGGGCGGGGCTGGCCGGGTTGGACGGGTTCGTCATTCACGAGGACACCCCCGACGGTCCGATTCGACGGCTGGAGGCCTGCCAGTCACCGGTGTGGGATACCGCGCTGTCGATGGCGGCACTGCTCGAAGCCGGTGTGCCCGGCGATGATCCGGCAGTGCTGCGCGCCACCGAGTGGCTGTTGAGTGAGCAGATCAGCGGCGGCGGCGACTGGCAGGTGCGGCGGCCGAATCTCGAATCCGGCGGCTGGGCCTTCGAATTCGCCAATGACGTGTATCCGGACACCGATGACACGGCCGAGATCGTCATCGCGCTGCACCGGGTCACACCGCCCGACCCGCAACGGCTACGGACAGCGATCGATCGCGCCGCCGAGTGGACGGTGGGCATGCAGTCCCAGGACGGCGGCTGGGGTGCCTTCGACGCCGACAACACCTCGACTCTGCCGACCAAGCTGCCGTTCTGCGATTTCGGTGCGGTGATCGACCCGCCGTCGGCCGATGTCACCGCCCATGTGGTGGAGATGATGGCCGTGCTCGGCCGTGCCGGCGAGGAGTCGTGCCGGCGCGGGGTGCGCTGGTTGCTCGACAACCAGGAGACCGATGGTTCGTGGTTCGGTCGCTGGGGCGCCAACTATGTGTACGGCACCGGCGCCGCGGTCCCGGCGCTGGTCGCCGCGGGCGTGGATCCGCGCTCGAAGTCGATCCGCGCCGCCGCCGATTGGCTTGCGGCGCACCAGAATTCCGACGGCGGCTGGGGTGAGGATCTGCGGTCCTACCGTGATCCCGCCTGGATCGGCCGCGGGGTCTCCACCGCCTCCCAGACCGCCTGGGCACTGCTCGCTCTGCTGGCCGCCGCCCCCGAGGCCGAGGCCGTCGAGCGCGGCGTCGCCTGGCTGATCGAAACGCAGCGGCCCGACGGCGGCTGGGACGAGGACCATTTCACGGGCACCGGATTCCCCGGCGACTTCTACATCAACTACCACATGTACCGGCTCGTCTTCCCGATCTGGGCGCTCGGCCGCTACCTGTCCTTACGACAGGAGCCACGCCTATGAGCAGATCCGGAATCGTCTGCACCCCGCTGCGTTCCGAGCGGGCGACGCTGTGGGGCGCCGTCGCGGCGCCGGTGGTGCGGACCGGGCGCGGGCCGAAACACCGGCCGTCCTGGCCCGACTCGACACCCATCGCGGTCGTGGGCGTGGCGGGCGCACTGAATCACACGCTGCGACCCGGTGACCTGGTCGTCGCCCAGGAGATCCGCAGTGCCGCAACGGTATTGCCGAGCCCGGCCGGGCTCCTACTGCACAGCGCGCTGCGGAGGCGTGGGCTGCGCACCACACTCGGCCCGGTCTATTCCGCCGAGCACGTGATCGACGGCCCCGACCGGGCCCGGCTCGCCGAGACCGGCGCGATCGCGGTCGACACCGAATCGGCTTTCCTCGCCACCGATGCCCCCACCGGGCAGACCGCGGTGGTGCGGGCCATCGTCGATACCCCCGCGGCACCTTTGCTGCGTCCGGGTACGCCGTGGCGCGGGGTGCTCGCGCTCCGGGCGCTCCGTTCCGCGGCCGTCGTGCTCGACGAATGGTCGGCCGCGGTCGGGGAGCACGAGGTGATCTTCGGTGAGTCCGTGCCGGACCTGACGGGCCGCACCGATCTCGTCCTCGTGCTCGGCGCATCGGGCAACCCCGAACGACGACCGGCCGAAGTCGCTGCGGCCGAAGGCGTCCGGGTGCACGCGATCGACAGTGTCGCCGCACTCGAACTGCGCCTGCTGCGCGGCGTGCGCCGCATCGGGATCGTCACCGATGCCGCGGCCCCGCCATTGCTGGCGGAAGAACTGATGAACGCCCTGTCCGGGCTGGGCCCGGTACAGGTCAGCGCGGTCACCGTGACCGACGTGCACAATCGCATCGACCCGCCTCGGGAGGTGAGTTGAATGGCCATGCCATTCCGTCAATCCCTGCGCTTGGGAACCTATCTCGTCAAACAGAAAGTCCTGCGCCGCGAAAAGTACCCCATTCTCGTCGAATTGGAGCCACTCTTCGCGTGCAATCTGAAATGCGCGGGCTGCGGCAAGATCCAGCATCCGCACACCGTGCTCCGCCAGCGCATGCCGGTGGAACAGGCGGTGGGCGCGATCGAGGAGTGCGGGGCGCCGATGGTGTCCATCGCGGGCGGTGAACCGCTCATGCACCCGCAGATCGACGAGATCGTGCGGCAGCTGCTGGACCGCAACAAGATCGTGTTCCTGTGCACGAACGCGGTGCTGCTGCCCAAGCACATTCACAAGTTCGCGCCGCACCGCAATTTCGCGTGGATGATCCACCTCGACGGACTGCGGGAACGCCACGACGCCTCGGTCTGCAAGGACGGCGTCTTCGACGAGGCCGTGGCGGCCATCCGGCAGGCCAAGGCCGCCGGCTTCCGGGTGATGACGAATACCACGTTCTTCGACCTGGATTCGCCGCAGGACGTCATCGATGTGCTCGACTTCCTCAACGACGAGCTCGAAGTCGACCATATGCAGATCTCACCCGGCTACGCCTATGAGAAGGCGCCCGACCAGGAGCACTGGCTCGGGGTACAGGAGACGCACGAGCTGTTCGCGAAGGCGTTCGCCGAGGGCCGGCGGAAACGGTGGCGGCTCAACCACTCTCCGCTGTTCCTCGACTTCCTCGAGGGCAAGGTGGACTACCAGTGCACGGCCTGGGCGATCCCGTCCTATTCGCTCAAAGGCTGGCAGCGCCCGTGTTATCTGCTCGACGACGGGTATGCGGCAACCTATCGGGAACTCATCGACGACACCGACTGGAGCGCCTTCGGCCGCGGCAATGATCCGCGCTGCGAGAACTGCATGGCCCACTGCGGATACGAGCCCACGGCCGTGGTCGCCACCCTGTCCTCGCTGCGGGAAACCATTCGCGCCGCGGTCAGCTAGGCCGAGGAGGACACCATGACGATCGACATCACCGGACCCGAGGACCTCGCCGCCCTGCCCGAGGACCGGCTCCCCGCGCTGGCGGAACAACTGCGTGCACGACTGATCGAGACCGTCACCGCCACCGGCGGACATCTCGGCGCCTCCCTCGGGACGGTCGAACTGACCATTGCCGTGCACCGCGTGTTCCGCTCCCCGGACGACGTCGTGGTGTTCGACACCGGACATCAGGCCTACCCGCACAAGCTGCTCACCGGCCGCAGCGCGGACTTCGACACCATGCGGCAGGCCGGCGGGATCTCCGGTTACCCCAATCGGGCGGAGTCACCGCACGATTGGGTGGAGAACTCGCACGCCTCGGTCAGTCTGGCCTGGGCCGACGGGGTCGCCAAGGCGCTGGAACTGCGCGGCGAGCACGAGCGCACGGTGGTCGCCGTCATCGGTGACGGCGCCCTCACCGGCGGGGTGGCCTGGGAGGGGCTGAACAATATCGGGGCGGCCCGGCGGCCGGTCGTGGTGGTGCTCAATGACAATCAGCGCTCCTACGACCCCACCGTGGGAGCGCTGGCCGCCCATCTGGACCGGCTGCGCAACGGCACGTTCGACGGCGAGAATCTGTTCGAGGCAATGGGTTTCGGGTACCTCGGGCCGATCGATGGACACGATATCGCCGCCGTGTGCGACGCCCTTCGGGAAGCCGGGGCCCGGCGGCGGCCGGTGCTCGTGCATGCGCTCACCGTCAAAGGCCGCGGATACCCGCCCGCCGAGAACGACGAAGCCGATCGCATGCACTCCTGCGGCGTGATCGATCCGGTGACCGGGCGACCCTGCGCCGCCGCGGCGCTCAGCTGGACCGATATCGTCGAGCACGAACTCGCCGTGCTGGCCCGCGATCGCCCGGATGTGGTGGCGCTGACGGCGGCCATGCGGCTGCCGGTCGGGCTGGGGGAGTTCTCGCGTGACGAGGCCGATCGGGTCTTCGATTCCGGGATCGCCGAACAGCATCTGCTCGCCTCCGCCGCCGGACTCGCCTCGGCCGGAATGCATCCGGTCGTCGCGGTCTACTCGACCTTCCTGACGCGCGCCATCGATCAATTGCTGTTCGACATTGCGCTGCACGAACTTCCGGTCACGCTGTTACTCGATCGAGCGGGCATCACCGGTCCGGACGGCGCCAGCCATCACGGCATGTGGGATCTGGCGCTGGGGACCTCCGTGCCGAACCTGCGGATCGCGTGCCCGCGGGATGCGGCGCGGGTGCGTGAACTGCTGCACGAGTCAGTCGGCCACATCGGGCCGACCGCCGTGCGGTATCCCAAAGCCACCGCGGGCGAGGATATTCCGGCATTGTCGCGGATGGACGGCATGGATATCCTGCATCGCAGCCGGAATCTGCCCCTCGATGTGCTGCTGGTGGCTGTCGGCGCGATGGCCACACCCTGTCTGGAGGCGGCCCGGCTGCTCACCGATCGCGGGATCGGCGTGACCGTGGTGGATCCGCGCTGGGTGTGGCCGCTCGAGCCGGCCTTGTGCGCGCTCTCCGCCCGGCATCAGCTCACGGTCTGCGCCGAGGACGGCATCGCCGACAACGGGATCGGCGCGCACCTGATCACCGCGGTCGCGCAGGCCGGCGGGCAGCAGGTGTATGCGCTCGGGCTGCCGACCGCTTTCCTCTCGCACGGTTCCCGCACTCGCATCCTGGCCGATCACGGTCTGACCGGCGACGGCATTGCCGCATCTTGTCTGGAACGGCTGTCCGCCTCGGTGCGGGCCCGATGATCCCGCTGTGAGGACCCCATGACTGTCTTCCTGTCCGAACCCACCGCGCCGGTGGTCAAACGCCGGCGGCACAGCCGGCAGATACAGATCGGGTCGGTGCCGGTCGGCGGCGACGCACCCATCTCGGTGCAATCGATGACCACCACCGTCACCGCGGACGTGGACGCCACGCTGCAACAGATCGCCGAATTGACCGCTGCCGGTTGCGATATCGTGCGCGTCGCCGTCCCCTCGCAGGACGACTGCGATGTGCTGCCGATCATCGCGCGCCGCTCCGCGATTCCGGTGATCGCCGATATCCACTTCAATCCGCGCTACGTCTTCGCCGCGATCGATGCGGGGTGCGCCGGAGTGCGCGTCAACCCCGGCAATATTCGCAAGTTCGATGACAAGGTGAAGGAGATCGCCCGCGCGGCGCAGGCCGCCGGGACGCCGATCCGCATCGGCGTCAATGCCGGATCGCTCGACAAACGCATACTCGAGCGCCACGGCGGCCGGGCCACCGCGCCCGCGCTGGTCGAATCCGCGCTGGGCGAGGCGGCGCTGTTCGAGGAGCACGGGTTCACCGATCTGAAGATCTCGGTCAAACACAATGACCCGCTGGTCACCATCCAGGCCTACCGGCTGCTCGCCGCTCGCTGCGACTACCCGCTGCATCTGGGCGTCACCGAGGCCGGGCCGCTCGTGCAGGGCACCGCGAAAACGGCCGTCACCTTCGCGATCCTGCTCACCGACGGTATCGGGGACACGCTGCGGGTCTCGCTGTCGGCGCCGCCGGTCGAGGAGGTGAAGGCGGGCCATCACATGCTGGCCGGGCTCGGGTTGCGCGCCCGCACCCTCGATATCGTCTCCTGCCCCACCTGCGGGCGTTGCCAGGTCGATGTCTTCGGCCTCACCCAGCAGGTCGAGGCCGCCTTCAAGGGGTTCCCGCATCCCATCCGGGTGGCCGTGATGGGCTGTATCGTCAATGGTCCGGGCGAGGCCCGCGAAGCCGATATCGGGGTGTCGGCCGGCAATCACAAAGGTCAGATCTTCGTTCGCGGACAGGTCGTCCGGACCGTGCCCGAATCGCAGATCGTGGAGGCATTGGTCGAAGAAGCGCTCGCGCTCGCGGCAGAATCGGAACAACCCGGCCATGACATCTGACGAAACATTCACTCCGCCCGAGGGTTTCGACCTCGGAGCACTACTGAAGGCGCGGGGCGGCGAACGCTACGCACTCCAGAACCGCTACCTGAATCCGCAGTTGAACCGCATGCTGCACACCATCGGCTTCGACAAGGTGTACGAGCGCGGCAGCGGGCCCTACCTGTACGACTCCGAGGGCAACGAGTACCTCGACATGCTCGCCGGATTCGGGGTCATCGCGCTGGGGCGCAACCATCCGGTGGTGCGGCAGGCCCTGCACGATGTGCTCGACCTCGAACTGGCCGATCTGGTCCGCTTCACCTGCGAACCGCTGCCCGGCCTGCTCGCCGAGCAACTACTCTCCTACACGCCACACCTGGACCGCGTGTTCTTCGGCAACAGCGGCACCGAGGCGGTCGAGACCGCCCTCAAGTTCGCCCGGTTCGCGACCGGGAAACCACGAATCCTGTACTGCGAGCACGCCTTCCACGGGCTCACCACCGGATCGCTGTCGGTCAACGGCGAGTCCGGGTTCCGCGACGGCTTCGCCCCGCTGCTACCCGACACCGCCATACCGTTCGGCGACCTGGCGGCACTCGACCGCGAATTGCGCCGCGGCGATGTCGCCGCGCTGATCGTCGAACCGATTCAGGGCAAGACCGTCCATGCCACGCCACCCGGCTATCTGGGGGCCGCACAAGAGTTGCTGCACAAGCACAAGGCGCTGCTCATCGCCGATGAAGTGCAGACCGGGATCGGCCGCACCGGCGATTTCTTCGCCTATCAGAACGAGCCCGGCGTGGAACCGGACCTGGTCTGCGCCGCCAAAGCCCTGTCCGGCGGCTACATTCCGATCGGCGCCACCCTCGGCAAGGAGTGGATCTTCGCCAAGGTGTACTCGTCGATGGATCGAGTCCTGGTGCACTCGGCCAGCTTCGGCTCCAATGCCCAGGCCATGGCCGCCGGACTGGCCACCCTGCGGGTGATCGAGGACGAGGACATCGTGGCCAATGCCCGCCGGCTCGGCGATTCGCTGCGGGAACAGCTGGCCGCCCTCACCGACCGCTACGAACTGCTGTCCGACGTGCGCGGGCGCGGCCTCATGATCGGCATCGAGTTCGGCCGCCCTCGTTCGCTCCGGCTCCGAACCAGTTGGGCCGCACTGCAAGCCGCCCGCGTCGGCCTGTTCGCGCAGATGGTCGTGGTGGCCCTCATGCACCGCCACCGCATCCTGACCCAGGTCTCCGGCGACAATCTCGAAGTCATCAAGCTGATCCCGTCGCTGACCATCGGTGAACGCGAAGTCGACCTCTTCGTCTCCGCGTTCACCGATATCCTCGACGACGCGCATCGCGGCACCGGCCTCATGTCGGACTTCGGCCGCGTCCTGATCAAACAGGCCGTGGCCAACCGCGGTTAGTTCGCGCCGATACCATCGCGCAGGAAGTCGCCGAGCTGTTCACCGAACGGTTTGGCGGTCTCGGCGTTGTAGTTGGCCCAGCCTTCGTCCTGCGCCTGCTGCAGATAGCCGGGAAGCGGCTCGTGCAGCTCCGACTCGACCGCGTGGTCGTGCAGGCGGTTCATGGTGTCGCGCAGGGCGCCACCGGTGGCGGCGGTGTTGTCCAGTTCGAGTGCGCCGTCGCGGGTCGAGTAGTCGTAGAGTTCGTACTCCTCGTCCTGGGCGGCGTCGATCTGCGACGAACCCTGCACCCAATGCGAGTACCGGACGAATTTGGCGTCGGCGGTGCGGATTGCGACCAGGTGGCCGGGGGCGTCGTGGTTGAAGCGGACCGCGGCTTCCTCGATGGAGTGCTCGTCGGTGGTGTGGATGATCCAGGGGCGGCCGGGCGCGCCCGGATCACGACTGATCGCGGCGATATCGTGGCGGCCGGCCAGGTGGGTGTAGCGGGCGTCGTTGCGCCAGGCGTTGCCGCCGGAGCCGATCGTCAGCAGCAGGGCGGAAAGGTCGACGCTGGAGGTCAACTGGCTGCGAGTGCCGGGAGACGGCGTGTAGTAGCCGCGCGGGTCGTAGAGGAAGAGCGGGACGTGGATGGCCTCGTCATAGGCCGCGCCGCCCTTGCCGTGCAGGCCGTGGGAGCCCGCGTAATCGCCGTGGTCGGAGGTGAAGATCACCACGGTATTGGCCGCCACCTCCGGGCGGGTTTCCAATTCGGTGAGGACGCGGCCGATCTGGACGTCGACCTGCTGCTGGAACCACAGGTAGAGGTTGCGCAGGTCGATCCAGTCGCGGTCGGCGCCGGGCGTATTGTAGGGCGCCACACCGAAGGTCGCGGCCGAGACCTGCACCAGGGCCATCTGCAGCCGAGGCTTGCGCGAGAGTTGGTCGAGGGTCTCGTGATTGCCGGGTAGGTCGTCCATCCAGCGGGGAATGTTGTTGTCGGCCAGGGTGCGCCGGGTGAAGCGCGGCCACCATTGCACGTCGTGCGGGTTGACCAGGGACACCGTCGTGCACCAAGGGCCCTGTCCCGCATCGTTGTTGAACCAGTCGACGAACTGATCGACGATCCGGCCGTCCATCTGCAGGCCCTGCTCGGGCGCACCGTTCGGGGACGGGTAGGTGCCGCCGTCGAATCCGAAACGGTCCAGGCCGCCCGGGGTGGTGTCCGCGTAGTGGCCGAGATGCCATTTGCCCCACCATGTTGTCCGGTAATCCTGTTCACGCAGCATCGTGCCCCAGGTCGGGAAGCCCGCCGACAGGTCCGAGGTCGAGGTGGACAGGCAGCCGGTCTGGTGCGAGTACAGGCCGGTCAGCATGACGCCGCGGGACGGTGTGCAGTCGTTGGCGGCGGTGTAGTGCTGCTCGAAGGAGACCGACTTGTCGCGCAGCGCGGCGATATTCGGCAGGATGGTGTCGAGGATGGCCCGGTCCGGGAACCACATGGGCGTGCGCATCTCGTCGACGATCACCACCAGGATGTTCGGCTTGTCGGGGTGAGTGTCCATGCGCCGCTGGGCATTCGCCTTCGGGCTGCCGGCCGCCAGGGCGGCGGTCGCCGCGGTGGCCATGGCGCCGCTGCCGAGGAATCCACGTCTGCTGATCGACAAGGTCGTGCCGCCTTCCGGTCGGGTGATTCGGGTGGTCAGGGTGCCGGAGTGGCGGTGATGAAGTCGTTGACCACGGTCGCGAGCTCCGGGCCCTTGTCCTCCTGGAGGAAGTGGCCACCGCCTTCGATCACGGTGTGCGGCCGGTCGGCTGCGCCGGGAATCCGGTCCCGGAGAATGCGGTCGCCACCGGCGGTGATCGGGTCGCCGTCGGAGAAGGCGGTGAGGAACGGCTTGTCGAAACGGGCCAGTTGCTCCCAGGCTTTCGCGTTTGCCGCGGCGGCCGGATCGTCGAGGCCGGTCGGGACGAGCAGAGGGAAGGCGCGGGCGCCGGACTTGTAGGTCTCGTCGGGGAACGGGGCGTCATAGCCCGCCTGCACCTCGCCGGAAAGCGTTGTGCGGCAGCCTCCGCCGACGATCCTGCCGACCGCGAAGGTGGGTGTCTCCTGCGAGAACCGCTGCCAGGCGGCGAAGGCCTTGGTGAGCCGGCCGTCGCCGGTGGGGAGGCCCGTATTGGCCGCGACCACGCGGGCGAATCGGCCGGGATGTTCCCCGACCAGTCGCAATCCGATGAGACCACCCCAGTCCTGGCAGACCAGCGTGATCGCGGACAGATCCAGGTGGTCGAAGAGCGTTTCCCGCATCCATTCGACGTGGCGGGCATAGGTGTAGTCGGCGCGGTCGGCGGGCTTGTCGCTGCGGCCGAAACCGATCAGGTCGGGTGCGATGCAACGCCGCCCCGCCGCGACCAGCACCGGAATCATGGTGCGGTACAGGAAACTCCACGAGGGTTCCCCGTGCAGCAGCAGAACGACCTCACCTTCGGGCGGGCCTTCGTCGAGGTAGTGCACCCGCAGGGGAGTATCGCTGCCGTCTCCGGCGGCGACCTCGGCGTAGTGCGGTGAGAACGGGAAACCGGGCAGGTCCGAGAAGCGTTCCTCGGCGGTCCGCAATACGTGCATGGTGCCGACCCTAGAGTTTTTGCACTAAGCCTGCAAGTTGTTCTATCGTCTGACCTCATGGACGGACGCACCGCACGCTCGGCGAAGAACCGTCAGGCGGTGCTCGACGCCGTACTGACACTCATGGAAGAAGGCAATCTGCGGCCGACCGCACAGGTCGTGGCCGAGCGCGCCGGCGTCGCGACCCGATCGGTGTTCCACCACTTCGCCGATCTCGAATCACTCTATGCCGATGCCGCACAGACCCAGATGACACGGCACTGGGTACCCCTGCTGCGCCCCGTCACCGGCGCTATCGGCGCCCGAATCCACACCCTGGTCGAGCTGAGAGCCGAACTGTACGAACGGATTTCGGGCACCCGCCGGGCGGCCCTGCTACGCGAGCACGAATCCACCGTGCTCGCGGAGCGATTGGGGGAGAGCCGCGGCGCGCTGCGCGCCCACCTGCGCAACAGCCTCCCCGAACTCGACGGCCTCGCACCGGCCGCGCGCGAGGCCGCTTACGCGGCCGCCTCCTGGGAGAGCTGGGAAGTGCTGCGCCGCCACCAGGGCCTGTCCCCGGACGCCGCCCGCGCCGCCGTCGAAACGCTGCTCACCGCCCTGCTCGCCACGGTTGCGGCTCAGGGCAGTTGGTAGCAGGCAATGGGGTGGCGGGTTTCGCCGGTCGCGGATTCGGTGCAGAACGCGGCGTAGGCATTGGTCGGCTGATTGCCGATGACGACCCACGGAGCTATCGGCAGCAGGCAGTTCAACGGGCTGACCTCGTGCACCTCCTCGCCGCCGGCGCGTGGCTTGAAGATGACCCGGCCGGTATTGCACGGCGTGCCCGAGGTGGTGTTGGCGATGAAACCGGCGACCACCGGCGGCACGCCGGGGATGGCGGTCAGATCGCCGCCGAAGAAGTTGTCGAACGTGGGCGTGTTGAAGTGGACGATGCTCGCACCGGCCACACTCGAGCCCAACTGGGTGGGCAGGCTGTAGGCGGAGCCGCTGGTGGATCCACTGTCCGCGCTGCCGGAGTCGAATGCGCCGCCCGCGACGGGGGCGGGGTCCGCGGTCGCGGTCGCGGCGGCGAACACCGAGAGTCCGCAGCTCAGGGTGGCGGCGAAGATCGAACGCTTCATCGAGGCTGGTCCTTTGGTCTGACGGTTGCGAGGCGGGCCGTCCGCGTCGTGTACCGCACAGTACATAGCGATTTCCGGGCAATGAGCAGTCCGAAGGCAATCGGCCGGGGCCTGGCCGCGGATGACAACAAGGTGGCGGAAACCGCCGGACCGGCTACTGCAAATGCAGTAGGCGCACGGCCTGCGCAGAGCCGATGCCGATTACCCGATGAGCCACGAAGGATCGGAGAGTCCGTCCCCGACCCCGATGGGAGCTGCATTCGTGGCCACATTTCTGTACCGGCTCGGCCGGCTGGCCTTCCGGAAAAGACGGTATGTCGCCCTGCTGTGGATAGCGGCACTGGTCGGGCTGGGGCTCGCCGCCGGTGCGGCGCCCAAGGCCGCCGATGACGGTTTCTCGATGCCCGGCACCCAGTCCCAGCAGGCCTTCGACCTGTTGAACCAGCGGTTCCCCGGTTCGAAGGCCGACGGCGCCGGCGCGCGCCTGGTATTCGTCGCGCCGCAGGGTCATCAGGTCAGCGAGCCGCAGTACAAGGCTTTGATCGAGCAGGCGATCGGCGAGGTGTCGGCGGGACCGCAGTTCGGGTCCGCGGTCGATCCCTTTGTGGCGCATGCGGTCAGCCCGGACGGGTCGACGGCGTACGCCTCGATCAACTACAGCGCCAAGAACTCCGACATCACCTCCGCCACCACGACCGTGCTGAAGGATGCCGCGCAACACGCGCAGACCGACGGCATGTCCGTCGAGATCGCCGGTAACGCACTGCAGGCGAAGCCCGAAATGGGCGGCGCCACAGAGGTTATCGGCATCGCACTCGCCGCCGTGGTGCTGATCATCACCTTCGGCTCACTGGTCGCGGCCGGGCTGCCCTTGCTCACCGCCCTCATCGGCATCGGCGCGGGCATGGCCGCGATCATGGCGATCGGCATGTCGACCACGACCACCACGCTGGCCATGATGCTCGGCCTCGCCGTCGGCATCGATTACGCGGTGTTCATCGTGTCCCGCTACCGCACCGAACGCGCACAGGGACGTGACGCGCAGGAGGCCGTGGCACGAGCGACCGCGACCGCGGGGTCGGCGGTCGTGTTCGCGGGCCTGACCGTGGTGATCGCCTTGGCCGGGCTCGCGGTCATCGGCATCCCGGTATTGACCAAGATGGGCCTCGCGGCGGCCGGCACGGTAGCGGTCGCGGTGCTGGTCGCGCTCACCCTGGTGCCCGCGCTGCTGGGCTTCTGCCAGCGACTCGTACTGCCGCGTAAACTCCGCAGCCCCCAGCCGATGCCGGCGCCGGAATCCGTTGCGACGCCGATGGGTACGCGCTGGGCGCGATTCATCGTCCGCCGGCCGCTGCCGGTGCTGCTGCTGGGCGTCCTCGGCCTCGCGGTGCTCGCTGCGCCCCTGCTGGATCTGAAAATGGGTATGCCGGGCGATGAATCGCAGCCGACATCGACCACGCAGCGCCGCGCCTACGACGATCTGTCCCGCGCCTTCGGCCCCGGCTTCAACGGGCCGCTGACCGTTGTGGTCGATGTCCAGGGCGTCGCCGACCCGCAGGCGGCCGTACAGCGGGTCGCCGCAACGGTTTCCGGGACGCACGGCGTGGTGTCGGTCTCGCCCGCCCGGTTCAACCAGGCCGGTGACACCGCCATGTTCATCGCGACACCGTCCACCGGGCCGAGCGCCGACGCGACCAAGGATCTGGTCAACACCATCC
Source organism: Nocardia sp. NPDC088792 (assembly GCF_044750615.1). NCBI lineage: Bacteria > Bacillati > Actinomycetota > Actinomycetes > Mycobacteriales > Nocardiaceae > Nocardia > Nocardia sp. NPDC088792. The sequence continues at coordinate 590,166 of NZ_JBIVKC010000003.1, read as the reverse complement.
GTGGTGAGGCGGGCGCACTGAAGTCCGATACCGGCGCGACCCTGCTGGTCAGTGGCACGACCGCGATGAATATCGATGTCTCGCAGAAGATGTCGGACGCGCTGATCCCGTACCTCGCGGTGGTGGTCGGTCTGGCGTTCCTGCTGCTGATGGTCGTGTTCCGGTCGCTGCTGGTGCCGTTGAAGGCCGCGCTGGGCTTCCTGCTGTCGGTATCGGCGGCGCTGGGCGTGATCGTGGCCGTGTTCCAGTGGGGCTGGCTGGCCGATGTCATCGGTGTGCACCAGACCGGTCCGGTGGTCAGCATGATGCCGATCTTCATGATCGGAGTCGTGTTCGGTCTCGCCATGGACTACGAGGTGTTCCTGGTCACCCGGATGCGGGAAGCCTACGTGCACGGCGAATCAGCGCACGAGTCGATCGTGACCGGATTCCGGCAGAACGCGCGGGTCGTCACGGCGGCCGCGGTGATCATGATCGCGGTGTTCAGCGGGTTCATCGGAACCAGCGAGGCCATGATCAAGATGATGGGCCTGGGCCTGGCCGCGGCGGTGTTCTTCGATGCCTTCGTGGTGCGCATGACGATCGTGCCGGCGGTGCTCGCACTGCTCGGTGACCGGGCCTGGTGGCTGCCGCGCCGGCTGGCGAAGATCCTGCCGGCGATCGATATCGAGGGCAGCGGACTCGCACAGGATGCTGTCGAAGAAGAACGCGAGGCGGTACCGGTCGCGCCGTGAGCCCGGACCGGCCGGGCATCATGGCTGGTAACCGGAGGAAGGGGTACGACCGCATGAGAGCCGAATGGAGAGAGCGCTGCCGGCGCAGTCCACATGCGATCGACGCCGCGCTCGTGGTGGTGACGTTCGGGCTCTCGGTCATCGGCAGCATGAGCACCCCGGTCCACGGCGGGGAGTTCCTGCTGAACCGCACACCGTCGGTCGCGGTCCTGGTGCTCGCCGCGGTGGCATGCCTGGCACTGATGTGGAATCGCGACCGGCCCCGGACGGTGGTCGTGGTGACCATGTCGTGCTGCGTCGTGATCGGTGCGCTCACCGCGCCCCTCACCCCACTGCTGCTGGGGTCGGTCACCGTCGCGTTGTACGCGCTGGCGACGCACACCGATCGCTATACGGCACGGACGTATTCGGTGGGCGCCGCGATCATCCTGGTCGTGGTGTCGGTGGCCTTCGGCAAGGACGTGCCGGTGGCCGGGCCGACGATCGGGCTCGGCGCCTGGGTGCTGCTGGCCGGGGCCATCGGCGATTCGGTCCGCAGTCGCCGCGACTATGTGGCGGCCGTGGAGGCGCGGGCCGAACTGGCCGAACGGACCCGTGAGGACGAGGCCCGGCACCGGGTCGACGAGGAGCGCATGCGGATTGCGCGGGAGCTGCACGATGTGGTCGCCCACCACATGGCCCTCGCCAATGCGCAGGCGGGAGTCGCCTCGTATGTGCTGAGCACTCGGCCCGATCAGGCGCAGCAGATGCTCACCCAGCTGGCGGAAACCACCTCGTCGGCCCTGCGGGAACTGAAGGCCACCGTCGGGCTGCTGCGGCAATCCGGCGATGCCGAGGCGCCGCTCGAGCCGGCGCCCGGCCTCGACACGCTGCCCGGGCTCGTCGAATCGTTTGCGGGCGTGGGCCTTTCGATATCGGTCACGATCGAAGGGGAACCGCGGCCGCTCTCGCCGGGCGTGGATCTGACCGCCTATCGGATCGTGCAGGAGGCGCTGACCAATGTCGCCAAGCACGCGCGGACCTCGTCGGCGTCGGTAGTGTTGACGTATTCGCGTCGCAGCCTGCGCATTCGGGTGATCGACGCGGGGCGCGGCGGTGTGCCCGGGGAGACCGGTTACGGACTGCTCGGCATGCGGGAGCGCGCATTGTCGATGGGCGGACGACTGTTCGCGGGCCGCAGACCGGAAGGCGGATTCGAAGTGAGCACCGAATTGCCGCTGCACACCGTGGAAACGCTGCGCGGCGCGGGAGAGATGCGCAACGCGGGGGAGCGGACCGCGTGACGATCCGAGTCCTGCTCGCCGACGATCAGACCCTGCTGGTGGCGGCCTTCCGGCTGCTCATCGAGGCCGCGCCGGATATGGAAGTGGTCGGTGTCGCCGCCGACGGCGCACAGGCCGTGGAACTCACCCGGGCCACCCGGCCCGACGTGGTGGTGATGGACATCCGGATGCCCGGTATGGACGGGCTCGCCGCGACCACCGAAATCTGTTGCGACAGTGCGCTGTCCGCCACCCGCATCCTCATTCTGACCACCTTCGACATCGACGACTATGTGGCCCGAGCGCTGCGGGCGGGTGCGAGCGGGTTCCTCGGCAAGGATGTCGGCCCGGACGAACTGCTGTCCGCGATCCGCACGGTGGCCCGCGGCGACGCCCTGCTGTCGGCGACCGCGACCCGGGCCCTCATCGCCCGCTTCCTCGCCCAGCCGGTGCAGGCCCCCGCCGGTTCCGGGCAGACCCTCGAGGCGCTCACCGTGCGCGAGCGCGAAGTGGTGGTGCAGGTGGCGGCCGGCAAGTCCAATGAGGAGATCGCCGAGCAGCTGTATCTGAGCCCGCTGACCGTGCGCACGCACGTCCATCGGGCGATGGCCAAACTCGGTACCCGGGACCGTGCGCAATTGGTGGTGCTCGCTTATCAATCGGGTCTGGTCCGGGTCGGCCACAGCGAAACTCGCGGCCGCCCCGAAAACTAGCCGACCCTCCGGTTTTCGGCGCGAGCGTGATATTCGACGAAATCCGCACGTCGCGGGTGATCGCGTCGTACCGTAATGCTTGCCAGAATGCACTGCCGCACAGAGCCTTTCGTCTGCGGCGAGTCCTCCGGTCGCGGCGTGCCCAAGGCGGTCGCGGTCGTGCGCATCGTGTGGGAAGAAGGATGACGCATGTCGATCGAAACGCCCGCTCAAATCGAAAATCAGGCACAGAAGAGTCTCGGTACGTCAGCGGCCCGTAATCTGGCGCACACCACCAAATCCGAACCGCAGATGCAGGGCATCACCTCGCGGTGGCTCACCCGCATGCTGCCCTGGGTCGAGGTGCACGGCGGCGTGTACCGGGTGAACCGGCGGCTCACCTACACCTTCGGCAACGGTGAACTGGAATTCCTCACCGACAATGGCAAGGCCCGGGTGATCCCGCAGGAATTGCGAGAATTGCCCGCTTTGCGCGCATTCGATGACGAGGAGGCACTGTCCACCCTGTCGAATCTGTTCGAACAATCCGATTACGAACCGGGTGAAGTGGTCGCCGAATTCGGCAACCCGGTGGATCAGCTGTACCTCGTGGTGCACGGCAAGCTGTCGAAGATCGGTGTGGGGGAATACGGGGAGCAGCAGGTCACCGGCATTCTGGCGGGCGGCGATTACTTCGGTGAGGACGTGCTCGTCGACGCCTCCGCCATCTGGCCGGTCACCGTCAAGACGCTCACCGCGGTCACGGTGCTGGTACTGCCGCGTAGCGAGCTGAACGAAATGTTCGACCGCACACCGGCACTGCGCCGGCATCTCGAGCAGTACACCGCCGCGGCGGCGCAGCCGCAGAACAAACAGGGCGAGGCCAGCATCGAGGTGCAATCCGGACACTCCGGCGAACCGCTGCTGCAGGGCACCTTCGTCGACTACGAGCTCAGCCCCCGCGAATACGAACTGAGCGTGGCGCAGAGCGTGCTGCGCATCCACACCCGGGTGGCCGATCTGTTCAACGATCCGATGGATCAGGTCCAGCAGCAGTTGCGGCTCACCATCGAAGCGCTACGGGAACGCCAGGAATCCGATCTGGTCAACAATCCCGAATTCGGATTACTGCACAACGCCGATCACAAGTACCGCATCGACACCTACTCCGGTCCGCCCACCCCGGACGACCTCGACGATCTGCTGGCCATGCGCCGCAGCACGAAACTGCTGCTGGCACACCCGAAGGCGATCGCCGCATTCGGCCGCGAGTGCAATGCGCGCGGGCTGTACCCGTCACCCGTCGAGATCGACGGGCATCGGGTGCCGTCCTGGCGGGGCGTACCGGTGTTCCCGTGCAGCAAGATTCCGATCAGCCACACCGGCACCACCTCGATCCTCGCCATGCGCACGGGCGAGAAGGATCAGGGTGTGGTCGGTCTGCATGCCACCAACATCCCGGACGAGTACGAGCCCGGACTCAATGTGCGCTTCAAAGGCATTGACGACCAATCGATTATCTCGTACCTGGTCAGTGCCTACTACTCGGCTGCGATACTGGTTCCCGACGCGCTGGGCGTACTCGACAACGTTCAGGTCGCGCGTCGGCAGGATTGAGCTCGACGGCATTTGCTCGACCGCTGGATGCGGGGACGCCGCTGGTGAGTGGCGTCCCCCACCGTTCGCCACCTTCCATCAGCGTTGCGTGCCTGTGAAGGAAGTGCCATGCAGCCCTTCGAACTCCCCGACTTCTACATGCCGTATCCGGCCAGGCTGAATCCGCATCTCGAGGCCGCCCGCGCGCACACGCGCGACTGGGCGGCGCAGATGGGGTTCTTCGAACCGCAAGAGGGCAGGCATATCTGGGACGAGACCGATCTCGAACGGCACGACTACGGGCTGTTGTGCGCGTATACCCATCCCGATTGCGACAGTGCCGAACTCAACCTCATAACCGACTGGTATGTCTGGGTTTTCTATTTCGACGACCACTTCCTCGAACTGTTCAAGAAGACGAAAGACTCGGCGGGAGCGCGGGAGTACCTGCGCCGGCTGCGCGATTTCATGCCTATCGACAGCATCGATATGCCGGAACCCACCAATCCGGTGGAACGCGGCCTGGTCGACCTGTGGCCGCGCACCGTGCCGGAGATGTCGGTCGACTGGCGGCGGCGATTCGCCGAGACCACCGCGGCGCTGCTGGAGGAATCCCGCTGGGAGCTGGCCAATATCACCGAGGACCGGGTCGCCAATCCGATCGAATACATCGAGATGCGGCGCAAGGTGGGCGGCGCGCCCTGGTCGGCCAACCTCGTCGAGCACGCCGTGCACGCCGAGGTGCCCGCGGATCTCGCCGGGACCCGGCCGCTGCGCGTACTGCGCGACACCTTCGCCGACGCGGTGCACCTGCGCAACGACATCTTCTCCTATGAGCGCGAGGTGCAGAACGAGGGCGAGAACGCCAACGGCATCCTGGTCATGGAACGCTTCCTCGGCTGCGACACCCAGACCGCCGCGAACCTGGTCAACGACACGCTGACCTCACGACTGCAGCAGTTCGAGAACACGGCGCTCGTCGAATTGCCGCTGCTGTTCACCGAATACGGCGCCGCACCGCAGGAACAGGCCGATGTCTCGCTGTACGCCAAGGGATTACAGGACTGGCAGGCCGGTGGGCACGAATGGCATCTGCGCTCCAGCCGGTACATGAACAAGGGCGGGCAGGCCGGAGCCGACGCGCCCGCCCGCCGGCTCGCCGAGCTGCTCGCGCCGAGTGGGCTGGGCACCTCCGCATTACGGATTCCACGCGGCGCCGAGGGGGCGGGGCTGAAGCGGGTCAAGAGCTTCCTGCACGCACCCCTCACCGCGGTCGGTCCCACGCCGCTGCCGGAGATCTACATGCCCTACACGCTCCGGCTGAATCCGCTGCTCGACACCGCACGCGAGCACGTGGTCTCGTGGGCACGGCAGATGGGGATGATCGATCCCCCCGAGCTCGCGGATCACAACCTGTGGAGTGAAAAGGATCTGCGGGACTTCGATTTCGCCCTGTGCGCGGCCGGCTTGGATCCCGATGCCGACCAGGACGAACTGGATCTGGCCAGCGAGTGGCTGACCTGGGGTACCTACGTCGACGACTACTATCCCGCCGTCGTATTCCCCACCAGGAACATCGCCGTATCCCGGCTGCTGGTCCGGCGACTCCACGAATTCATGCCCGACGATGTCGCCACCGCCGTCCCGGCCAATCCGCTCGAGCTGGGCCTGGCCGATCTGTGGTCGCGCACCACCCTGGCGATGGACCTCGACCAGAAGCACGAATTCCGCTCGGCCGTGGCGAAATTCCTCGAGGCGTGCGAATGGGAGACGGTCAACCACAACCTGCACCGGATCCCCGACCCGGTGGACTTCGTGGAGATGCGCCGCGACACCTTCGGCTCGGACCTCACCCAGGCGCTGTCCCGGATCTCGCACGGCAACCTGGTCCCGCCGCAGGTCTACCGGACCCAGACCCTGCGGAATCTGGAGAATACGGCCGCCGACTACGCGGTCATGCTCAACGATCTGTTCTCGTACCAGAAGGAGACGGAGTTCGAAGGCGAGTTCCACAATGCCGTCCGGGTCATGCAGAACTTCTTCGAATGCGATCGCGACCGGGCCGTCACCATCGTCAATGACCTGATGACCGCGCGCCTGCAGCAGTTCGAGCGGGTGGTCGCCCAGGAGCTGCCCATCCTCTACGAGGAATACGAGCTCGACGACGCCACCCGCCGGACCCTCGATCAGCGCGCGGCCGAACTGCAGGATTGGATGGCCGGAATCCTGCACTGGCACAGAGGAACCGGCAGATACCGCGAGCAGGAACTCATCGACCGGTATCGCCCGCCGGCGGCGCGGACGTTCCTGCGTCCGAGTGGTCTGGGCACCGGTGCGCTACGGCCGAGCGTCAATCGCGGCTGAGGTCAGGCCGATTGGCGGGTTACCGCGATCACGGGGATCTCACGGCCGGTGTTGGCACGGTATTCGGCGAACACCGGCATGAGCTCGATCATCCGCTCGTACAGTTCGTCATGTTCGGGGCCGGTGATGAATTCGGCCTTGCCCGTATAGGTCTCGGTCCCGAGCTCGACGGTGAGCTGCTGGTTGGCGCGCAGATTGTGGTACCACGCGGGATGCTTGTCGGCGCCGCCGTTGGAGGCGATGAGCACGATCCGCTCACCGTCGGGCACGAACACCAGCGGGTTGGTGATCCGCCGGCCCGATTTCGCGCCGGTGGTGGTGATCAGCACCAGGTTCTCCTGGCCTTCGAAGGTTCCGCCCACCCGGCCGCCATTGGCCCGGAACTCGGCGATCACGTTCTCGTTGAATGCGTTCATCTGACCCTCCTGGATTGATCTCTCCAGCGCCAACCAGAACAGCCGCGCGGTAATTCCGCGCGGCTGCGGGCAGTTCTGTCTAGTCCGAGACGCTGCCGGCGCTCAGGTTGACGATGGTGCCGGTGATCGCGGCGGCGGCGTCGGAGGCGAGAAATGTGGCGGTAGCGGCGACTTCGCGCAGGGTGGGCAGGCGGCGCAGGTGACTGGTCTGCTCGATGATGGCGTGGAAGTCCTGGACGCCGATGCCCAGCGCCTGGGCGTGCAAGCCGAAGACCGTTGCGATGGTTTCGGTTTCGGGGATGCCCTGGGAACGGATACCGACCGCTCGGACACCGCTGGAACCGAGTTCGGCCGACAGACCACGCGTGAGGGCTTCGATGGCCGACCAGGCCGCGGGCATGCCGCCCATGAGCGGCGTGCCATGGCGCGCCGGGTCGGCGGTGACGGTGAGGATGACGCCGGAACCCTGCTTCTGCATCTGGCGAGCCGCGGCCGTCGCGGTAATGAAGTTCGCCCGCGTGTAAGTGGTGACCGGGTCGGTGAAACCGGCGGCCGTAAGCTGGGTCAAGGGGATGCCCTGCACGCCGGGTTGCGGAACGCTGATGGCGTTGAAGGAGATATCGAGGTGACCAACGCCCGCCGCGATCGCCTCGACATTCTCGGCGACGGCCGTCTCGTCCAGCGCATCGATCACACCGCAGTGGACCTTGCCGCCGGCAGCGGCGATCTCGGCGGAGATCTTGTCCAGCGCCGCCTTGTCGCGGCCGGCGAGATGGACGGTGGCGCCCGCGGCCGCGAAGGCGTGGGCGACGGCGCCGCCGATGGCTCCGGCGCCGCCGTAGATGATGGCATGTTTGTCAGCGAGTGACACGGGTTGCTCCTTGCTCGATTCGGAACGGTCCTGAGTAATGACCCGGGCGGACCGCGGCACTCACCGATGACTTTCCGGTCGGCGCGGTGTCGTAACCCTTATGAGTGAGCCGGCGGTACACGAGGGCGTGGCCTTCGCCGAACTGGTCGACAGCTATCGGCCGGAATTGCACCTGCACTGCTACCGGATGCTCGGGTCGCTGCAGGATGCCGAGGACCTGGTACAGGAGACACTGCTGGCCGCGTGGCGCGGCCTCGACCGGTTCCGGGGTGAAGCGTCGATCCGGTCCTGGCTGTACCGGATCGCAACCAACAAGTGCCTCAACGCATTACGTGATGCCGGCCGCAGGCCGGTGACGACCGGCGAAATCGCTTGGGCAGAACCCTATCCCGATGATCTGCTCGGCACCCTGGCCGATGCGGCGCCCGGACCCGCAGCACAATACGAGGCGAAGGAGACCCTGGCCTTGGCCTTCGTGACGGCGCTCCAGCATCTTCCGGTGCAGCAGCGTGCCGCCGTGGTGCTGCGTGACGTGCTCGGATTTCCCGCCGCGGAGGTCGCGCACATGCTGGGTTCCAGCCCGGCCGCGGTCAACAGCGCCTTACAGCGGGCCCGGGCGGCTCTACCGCAGCGAGCCGGCTCAACCGCCTCGCGGCGCCTGCCACCGGCGGGGGAGCGGGATCTGGTCGATCGCTTCGCCACCGCGTTCGCCGATTCCGATGTCGCGGGCCTGATCGCCCTGCTGACTTCCGATGCGCGCCTTGCCATGCCGCCCGAACCGCTGGTGTGCATCGGCCCGGACGAGATCGCGGCCCTGTTCACCCGGCTGTGGCGGCAGCGACCCGCCGTGCGGCTGGTCCCGGTCCGCGCGAACGGTCAACCGGCTTTCGGCTATTACCAGCACATCGCGCACACATCCATTGCCCGCGCCAACGGGCTGCTCGTGCTCACACTCGCGGACACACAGGTCAGCGCGATCACTCGCTTCGGCGATACCGCGCTGTTCCCGTACTTCGGGCTGCCACGCAGCCTGCGCCGAGATCCCTAGGGTGTGTCGAGTGCGGTGGCGGGGACACCGTAGGGCAGGAACCGCACGCGACGACGCTCGTCGGTATTGTCGCGATGCGCGCGCAAGGCCTCGAGCTCGCTCGGGAAGACCTGTTCGACTCGCGCGCCGCCGTCCTCGTCGATGCTGTAGATGACCCACACGCCACTGCCGGTCTCACCGGCGGTCTCGCCCTCCGGTTTCGGCGGCCGCGTGCGCTCCGGCTGCACGAACTGACCGAGCAGCGAGGCCACCGTGCTCATGCTGGTGCGATCGATGTACTCGCTGGCCTTGCCCAGGAGGTCACGGATATCGATCCCGGCCTCCCGTAATGCGCGTTCGAAATCTTCCGGATCGATCCCGAAAGGCTTGTCGGGTGCCATAACATTTGCTCCTCGGGACGATTTCAGCAGTACGCCTACAGTCTCCTCGCCCGAATCCGCCTGCGCCACGTCGTGACGACCGGACGGTCGGCCGGCGCGTGCGACGAATCGTCGAATACTCCGCGGAGGGCGGCGGCAAAGTGCCTGCAGACGACGAACACACCCGCGATATGGATGCGGGTGCGCTGTCCAATTACCGCGCGTATACCTTGCGAACTCGGTTCGGGCAGACCGGGGAACCGGCCGATCTGGACGAGGCGGCGGTGATGGGGCGAAAAGCGCTGGACGCCAGCCCTATCGGCCATCCGGCGCGGGCAACGTATCTGTCCAACCTCGGGGACACATTGCGGGTCCGGTTCGAGCTGCGGGGGACCCTGACCGATCTCGACGAGGCGATCCGGGTGGGCCGGGAGGCCGTCGACCTCACCGCAGCCGGCAATCCCGATCGCGCGGCTTATCAAACCAATCTCGTCGGCGCGCTACAGCGCCGATTCGAGCGGGCGGGCGCATCGGAGGATCTGGACGAGGCGATTCGGGTGGGGCGGCAGGCGGTGGACGGCGCCGCCGCCGATGACCCGGACCTGGCATCCATCCTGTCCAACCTCGGCGGCGTGCTGCAGACCCGGTTCGGGCGGCTCGGGATGCGGACCGATCTGGACGAGGCGGTGACGATCGGACGAAAAGCCCTTTCCGCCGGCGATGTCGACCATCCGAACCGGGCACGGTACCAATCCAACCTGGCCGGTGCGCTGCAGCGCCGGTTCGATCGGACAGGGGCGCTGACCGATCTGAACGAGGCAGTGGAGCTGTACCGGCACGCGGCGACCGCGCCGAGCCTGCACGCACTCGACCGGGCCATGTTCCTGTCCAACCTGGGCAGTGCGCTGCGGATCAGGTTCGATCGGACGAGGTCGCAGGCCGATCTCGACGAAGCGGTGGACGCGGGGCGAAAAGCGGTGGACCTCGGCCCCATCGAGCACCCCAACCGGGCGATGTATCTGTCCAACCTCGGCAATGCGCTGGGCACCCGATTCGAAGCGGCCGGCGCGCCGGGTGATCTCGACGAAGCGGTGGACGTGGGCCGAAAAGCAGTGGAGGCCAGCCCTATCGGCTACCCGGACCGGGCGATGTACCTGTCCAATCTCGGCAGCACACTGCGGATCAGGTTCGATCGGATGGGGGTGCCGGCCGACCTGGATGAGGCCGTAGCGGTGGGGCGAAAGGCAGTGGATGCCGGTGCCATCGAACGGCCCGACCGAGCCGTATATCTGTCCAACCTCGGGGACGCGCTGCAGAGCCGGTTCGAGCAGAGCAAGATGCAGGCCGATCTGGACCAGGCCGTCAATGCTTTTCAGGAGGCGGTGGACACGGCGGGGGCTGCACCGTCGACTCGTATTCGAGCGGCTCGCGCTGCCGGGCGGCTGGTCGCGCAATCCGATCCGGCGCGGGCGGCGAGACTGTTCGAAGGCGCCGTCCGGCTGCTGCCGGAGGTGACGGCTCGTTCGCTGGAGCGGGCCGATCAGCAGTATGCGCTGGGCGGGTTCGCCGGACTCGCCGCCGACGCGGCGGCCCTGGCGCTGTGGAATCCCGACATCGCCGAGCGCGATCGACCGGAGATCGCCTTGCAACTGCTGGAAGCCGGGCGTGGCGTACTGCTCAGCCAGGCCCTGCACGTCCGCGGCGATCTCACCGACCTCGCAGTGCGGCACCAGGATCTGGCGGATCGCTTCACCGAACTCCGCGACCTGCTCGATCGCGACCGGAGCCTCGACGATGCGGTGTACGCCGCACCCGACCGCCATCAATTGGCTGGTGAGTTCGAGGACCTGCTCGGCCGGATTCGCGAACTGGACGGTTTCGCGTCCTTCGCGCTACCGCCTACCCGGGACGAGCTGCTCGCCGCGGCCGCGCACGGGCCGATCGTCGCGTTCAATATCAGCGAATATCGTTGCGACGCACTGCTACTGTCGGCCGACGGCATCACCGGCCTGCGGCTGCCCGACCTGTCCGCCGAACTGGTCACCGAGCAGGCCATCGCCTTCCATCGCGCCGTGGCCGTGGCCCAGCGGGGTACGACCATGCTCGAACGGCACACCGCGCGTGGACAGTTGAGTCAGATCCTGGAATGGCTGTGGAACGCTGCGGCGAGCCCCGTGCTCGATACGGTGCATCACGAGCCGGCCGCGCCCGGCTCAGCGGGCCCCCGTATCTGGTGGATGCCCGGCGGACTACTGAGTCTGCTGCCCATCCACGCCGCCGGCTACCACACCGACCCACCCGGACCGGCGGCCCGAACCGTGATCGACCGGGTCGTCTCGTCGTATACCCCGACCATCGCCGCCCTGCGGCATGCGCGCCGAGCGCCGCACGTCACCGCCGCGCTTTCACGCGCGCTGATCGTGATGATGCCGACCACTCCCGGTCGTGATGATCGGCTCGATTTCTTGTCCGAGGAGACACGCAAGCTCGCGATCCGGCTGCCGGAATCGGTGACTCTCGTCGAACCCGATCCCGCGGACCTCGCCGCCACGCCATCGGACACGGTGCCGACGAAATCCAATGTGCTGGCGCTGCTTCCCGCCTGCACGATCGCGCACTTCGCCTGCCACGGCGCCAGTGATCCCGCCGACCCCTCGCAAAGTCGCCTGCTGCTGCACGATCACCGTACCGACCGGTTCACGGTCGCGGCACTGGCTCCGATTCACCTCGAACACGCCCAGCTGGCATACCTTTCGGCGTGCGAAACCGCCCTCACCATCGATACCCGGCTCATCGACGAGGCGATCCACCTCTCCTCGGCATTCCAGCTGGCCGGGTACCCGCACGTCATCGGCACCCTGTGGGCGGTGAACCATCGGTTCGCGGTCCGGATCGCCGACGAGTTCTACGACGCTCTGACCACCGCGACGGAGCCCGGCACGCCGATCGACGCGAGCGGCGCCGCGGCGGCCCTGCACCGCGCGATTCACAAGGTACGCAAGAAATTTCCCGAACCGGCCTACTGGGCCGCACACCTTCATGCCGGGGCCTGACAGCACTATTCTGGTAGCCGGAATCACCGGCACGACAGGGGGCTCCGCGCGATGCCGATCGAGAGTCCGTTCGACGAGGAGATACCGATCGCGGTCCGGCTGCTGCTGGACGACGGTGGCCAGCGCGCTGTGCACACTTCATCCTGCCTGATCGCGTTCGGGGCCTTGCAGATGCGCGGCTGGCAGATCCATCGGGTGACGCCGCGACCGGAGAACTTCAGTGACCGGGACGCCTACCTGCTCAAGATCAACTACGACCTGCTGCTGGAGCCGGGCGCACCGGGCCCGTCCTGGTTCGAGGTCGGGTTCGCGATGTCGGCCGCGGTCGTCGTCGACGCGATACCGGGCTGCGTATTGGAGCCACAACAGCCGAAATCGTATGTGCCGGACCCTTTTCTGGTGTTCACGCCCGGCGTCGGCGTCAGTTTGCCGGTGACCTATCCGATGGTGGATCTGTTCGGCATCGGCGGGCCCGAGGTGCGCTGGCGGCATACGGCAGCGAGCGCCGGCGGAGTCCGGCCGGGGGCGTATACCGCGTGGGCGACCCTCGTGGTGCCGGCGGGCTGCGCGGAGTTGGCGGTCGATATCACCGCCCGATTCGATCTGAGCGCCGGTTCCGAGGCGGCCCAGCTCTACGAGCCCACCGCCGAACCGGCGAACGTGGTGCTGAAACTGCCGGATTCGATGTCCGTCCTCGAAAGAACCCTCCGGCCCGGCCGGGAACGCCCGGCCGCACGACCGCCGCAGACGCCCCGGGTGTTCATCTCCTACACCCATGACGATCAGGCGCACCTCGAGGCCGTTCTGCACTTCGCCGAATTCCTGTCCGCCCGTTGCGGACTCGACGTCCACGTGGACCGCTGGGATCTCGATCGCAGGCGGAACTGGTATCTATGGGCGATCGATCAGATCACCGCCGCGGATTTCGTGCTCGTCATCGCATCGGCGGACTGCAAACGCGTGGCGGACGGGAAGCTCGGCGGTCTCGCGAATCGCGGTATGCAGTCGGAACTGTCGGTGCTGATGGATCAGCTGCACAATGACCGCGACACCTGGCTGGGCAAGATTCTGCCGGTAGTGCTGCCCGGACATTCGGCCGCCGAGATCCCGCTGTTCCTGCAACCCGGCATCGCCGACTTCTACGTCGTTTCCGAATACACCGTCGACGGGGCGGAGGATTTGCTCCGGGTCATCACCAGACAGCCGATCCACGCACGGCCACAACCCAACTCCGAGGTCGTCCGATTGCCGAACAGACCGTGGACGTGATCGTGTCACTGCACCACACTCGGAGGGAGTCACCCGGAATCGGGTGAGCTTCGGGCCGGAGGTTGTGGTGGCTGGCAAGCGGGCGCACGGACGCACAGCGGAAACTGCGATGCGGCAGTTCGTTTCCGAACTGTCCGCCGCCATGCTGCGGGCGGAGAAACAGCACGGCAGGGTCAACCGGGCGCAATTGGCCAAGCGGCTCAATGTCGCTACCGGAAGCGTCTACGCCTATCTGAACGGCACCACCCTGCCGGCCACCGAGGTGCTCGACCGCCTGCTGCTCGACGTGCGGATCGGCCGGGAGGAGGCCAAACGCCTTGCCGCCCTGCGTGATGCCGTGCAACTGGCGCGTCTCCGCGAGCCGGGGCCTCGCCTCCCCGCCGGAACGGCCGATCTGCCGCGCGATACCCCGCACCTGTACGGCAGGGGAGCCGAGTTGCAGCGGATCCGGACCGCGTTGACCGGCGAGCGCGACGCCGTCACCTTGTGTGTCGTATCCGGTCTCGGCGGCGTCGGTAAGACCACGCTGGCCGTGCGCGCGGCACGCACGCTGCAGGCCGAGTTCCCTGATGGCTGCTTGTTCGTCAACCTGCTCGGTTATGCGGCAGAGCCCGTGCTCTCGCCGGGTGAGGCGGCCGACAAACTGCTGCGGCAGTTGAATATTGCCGCCGCGGCGGTGCCGGCGAATCAGGATCGGCGCACGGCGCTGTTGCGCGCGGAACTGCGCAGCCGATCGCTGCTGCTGGTGCTGGACAACGCCTTCGACGCCGCGCAGGTCGAGCCGCTGCTGCCCGCGGAAGGGGACTGTGCGGTATTGATCACCAGCCGGAGCAATCTCAACGGGCTCGAGGATGCCCGCCATATCCGGATCGCACCGCTGTCGGCGCGGGATTCGGTCGAACTGCTCGACGGACTGACCGCCGATCTGGCCCCGGAACAGATCCCGGACGCTGCGCAACGCCGGCTGATCTCCGCACAGTGCCACGGCCTGCCGGTGGCGATCAGGATCGCCGCCGCCGTCCTGCGCAGTGAGCCCTGGCCGGCCCCGGCCGATATCGCCGTCTTCCACGACGGCGATCGCGATCTCGAAAGCCTCTTCGAGCAGTCGGTCGTCCGGTTGCCCTCGGACCTGGCCGGCACCTTCACCCTCCTCGGTGTGCATCCGGGACCGGCCTTCGACCCCGACGCCGCCGCCGCGCTCGCCGCAGCCGACCATGGTCAGATTCGACGGCAGCTGCGTCGATTGGTCGAGGCCAACCTGCTCGACGTGGCGCTCTCCGGCAGATACGGCTATCACGACCTGCTGCGGGCCTTCGCCGAGCGGCGGGCGACGACGACCCTCGGGCCGGATGTCGTGCGGCAGGCCACGTCTCGCATCGTCGGTCACTATCTGGCGCGAGCCGATGCCGCCGATCGACTGCTGACCCCGGACCGGCACCGCGACGGAATGACTCCCGCGCCGAGCGGAAACCCCTACCGCTACAACGACTATCACAGCGCGGTGCATGATCTTACGGCGAACCGGGACAACCTCGCGGCCGCGGCGCATGCGGCCTTCGACGCCGGACTCGACGCCCAGTGCTGGCAACTCGCCTTCGCACTCAGGGAATTCGTGTTCATCACCAATGACATGGATCTCTGGATCGAAACCCATGAACTCGGGCTGGCCGCCGCGGTACGGGCCGGCAATGTCTACGCGGAGGCGATCACCTGCAACAACCTCGGCCTGGTCAGGTTGAGCACGGGCGACGATACCGCCGCGGCCCGGCTGTACGAGCGAGCCCGCGCCCTGTTCGCGGCCATCGGCGACGCACAGGGCGAACACACCACCATGGCCCATCAGGCGTGGATCCACGTCCATCGCGGCGAGTTCGAACAAGCCCTGCAACTGAGCACTACGGCGCTGGCGTACACCACCGAATTCGGCAATGTGCGCAATACCGCGATCCTGCTGCGCGATACCGCCAATATCGAGGTCTGCCTCGGGAGATGCACGACCGCGGTGCGCAGACTGCTCGCCGCCATCGAGCTGTTCCGGGCGATCGACCTGCACGTCGACGAGGCGATGGCATGCAATGTGCTGGGGGAGGCCTACGCCGGGCTGGAAATGCTGCCCGAGGCGTCCGAGGCCTTCGAGCGCGCCACCCGGCTCGGACGCGCCGCCGACAGCATCCTCGAGCAGGCGCGCGGACAGGAGGGCATGGGGCGAATCGCTGCCGCCCAATCGGATTGGCCGACCGCGCGACGGCACTGGCGGCACGCCCTCACCGAATACCTGCAGCTGGGTGACGCCCAGGCGGTCGATCGCATCAGACAGCGAATGACCGAGAGCCCGGGCGGTCGGTATGTCCAGACGGACCACGAGGTGCGCCGAACTTCGTGAGCAGACTCCCGCTGTCGTCCTTCGAAGAGCGTTCCCCATCGCAACCATCGGCGACGACTTCGGTTACGTAATACCCCTCGTGCCACGCATTGCCTGCCGCCGCCGATGGTTGCTCGCCCCCACGTACCGAGCACATCACAACCGGCGACACCGCCCGGCCCAGCCTGGAAAACGCTGGAATACACCGGATGGCTACGAGAACTCCAGCCGATCGGCTGCCGAGATCAGCACTTCCGGGCGACGTGGCAGGCCGGATGCGGGCCATACCTTGGTCGGGACGATCCCGCTGGGATCTCCCGATTCGAAGGGTGTAAACAATGACCGAGAAATCCATTGCTCGAAAACCTCACCGCCGCGGGCTGCGGGCCACGGCGGTCGCGACGGTCGTGATGGCGCCCGCCATCATGGCCGCGCCGGCCCTCGCCGATCCGGCGGACGGGTCGACCGGCACCTCTACGCTCAGCCAGGACGATTCCAGGGACTCGACGTCCAGTCGGCGGGATCACATCCGAGACCGGTTCGACGACAGGGGATTCGATCGCGACGGTTTCGACCGCACGGGGTTCAACCGGAGCGGTTTCGACAAGAACGGCTTCGACCGGAACGGGTTCGACAAGACCGGCTATGACCGGAACGGGTTCGACAAGACCGGTTTCGACAAGCGTGGCTACGATCGAAACGGCTTCGACAAGAAGGGCTTCGACAACTCCGGCCGGGACAAGAAGGGCTTCGACCGCGGAGGCTTCGACCGTTTCGGATACGACCGCGATGGCTTCGACAAGTCCGGCTTCAACAGTTTCGGCCGCGACCGCCACGGCTATGACCGCCACGGATTCGACCGCGCAGGCTATGACAAGCGCGGATTCGACCGCAAGGGCAACCCGCGTGGTTCGGCCGCACCGGTGCAGCCCGCGCCTCCCGCCGCGCCGGCCCCCGCGCGTCCGCTCCCGGAGCCGGTCGAGCAGTTCCTGCGGCAGCTGCCCCCGCCGGTCGAGCAGATGGTCCGCCCGCCGGTCGAGGCCGTATTCGCACTGCTGCCCCACTGAGCGGGACCCGCTCAGGGCTTGCGGGCCACACCGCAGTAGCAGGACACCGTGGCGTCGAAGGTCGGGGGAATCTCGACCGACTCGCCGAGCCGCCACCGGTGCGGGGGCACGACGCCCGGTTCCACCAGGTCGAGGCCGGCGAACCATCCGGTGACCTCGTCACGGGTCCGGACCTGTGCGGGGAGTTTGCGGACGCGGTAGACGTTCTGCGCGGCATTCACCTGCTCCGGCGCGAAATCGGCTGTGATGGTGCAGATTACGAGGTATGAGCCGGGCGCGAAGGCGTCGAGGAACGTCGACACGATCTGGTTGACATCGGCCTCGACGAAATGCAGCAGCGCGATCATGCTCAGTCCGACCGGCTCGGACAGGTCGAGAACATCGGTCAGTTCGGGGGCGTCCACGATCGCCTTCGGCTCGGTGACGTCACCGTAGATGTAGGTCGTCGCCCCTTGCGTATTGCCCGTCATATACGCGCGGGCGTGTGCCAGGACCACCGGATCGTTGTCGACGTAGACCACCCGGGAGTCCGGTGCGGTCTGCTGCGCGATCTGGTGCAGGTTGGGCTCGGTGGGGATCCCGGTGCCGACGTCAAGGAACTGCCGGATCCCGGACTCGGCCAGGAACCGGGTACTGCGGTGCATGAACTGCCGATTGACCCGGGCAGCGATACGGATGGACGGCCAGGCCGTCAGGATCTCCTCCGCCGCCTGCCGATCGACCTCGTAATTGTCCTTACCGCCGAGGAAGTAGTCGTATATACGAGACGTGTGCGGGTGATTCAGCGGGTTACCTCCATTCATCCGATCACCACTTCAATCGCCTGGCCGACCACAAACCTCTCCCGCACAGGCTAATCCGCCGACCGGCCGGAGCGAGGGGTTTCCTGCGGAAGGCTCGAACCGTGTCCGACCGTGTCCGACCGCCTGGGCCGCGCGCAGCCGGTCGGTTGCCGGCGCGCGGACACGGGACGCCGCCGCTCGCCAGAATCGTTCTGATCGTAAGGATTTCCGAAACGGTCTCCTATACCTCCACACAATATTGCGCACGCCGATTCGAATCGGCCGCCCGTTGTTTTACGGGTTTTTGAATTCCCGGTGATCGAAACCATGTTCCGGTTTATCCGACTTGGGATCGAATCATCCAGGCCACCAGCGGCTTTGACGGCGAGGGCGGCGGTCGATTCTGCGGCAGCCGGTGGCCATCAGGAATTCAGAGAGAAAGAGAATACGGTCGATGAGGAAATACACCGCGGGAGCGGTGCTGCTGGCGGGCACCCTGAGCATCGCGTGCGGCACCGCCGGTGCGGACCCTGACCCGAATCCGGCATTTCAGCCGCAGGTGGTCCCGTCCCATCAGACGGCGACACTGAACGGTGCCGGATTCACGGTGGACCGCGACGGAAATTCGGTGATCGTCGCCGGTGACGGCGATACCTTCAAGGCCGTCGACGGCAGCGTCATCGTCCAGGACGGCAGCGGCGCCACGGTCGCCTCGCTACCGCTGACCTACCGGAAGGACGATCTGGTCTTCCCGATCGCCGCCGAGTTCGGCGATCACTCGGTGCGCATGACCCCGGCCCTGTCCGGTGGCACGCCGGCCACAGCTACCGTCACCGCCGGCGCCATCGCCCAGAGCCAGGACATCCCGACGGATGTCGCGAACGCCAAGCCGATCACGGAGTCGTTCACCCCACGCGACCTGCAAGAACTGCAGAACTTCGGCACCCGGGCGTGGCTGGCCTCCTTCACCGGGACCGTCATCGGCGCGATCGTCGGCGGTGTGGTCGGCTGCGGCGCGGGCGCCCTGGTCGGATCCGTCAGCGCCGGCGTCACCACCCTGTTCGCCGGACTACTGCCCGGCGCGATCATCGGCTGCATCGCGGGTGTCGCCCTGATCGGCTCGGTCGGTGGCCTGCTGGGCGCCGCCCTCGTCGCCGGCCCGATCGGCCTGTGGTCGGCCTACCAGTACTTCTCCACGATCCTCGCACCCTGCACCGGCCCCGGTGTCTACTGCGTGAACCCCGCCGCCCCAGCCCCAGCGCCGGCTCCGGCCGCCTAGCCCAGCGACCGCGCCTGCCCCTGGCGGCAGGCGCGGCCCAGCGAATCCGCTACGGCGACCGAACAATCCGGCCACGCCGCATCCGGTGCGACCCGGATCCGCTCTTACACGGCGCTGATTCGGGCCCGGTTATGCCGCGACCGGCGGGCGCGATCGGGTGTGCACCGTTGTCGCGGAATCTGCCTCCGCCGGCCGAGGATCGCTATCGTGGTGCCGCGGTGCCGGATTCACCACTTCCCGCCACGCGGAGCGAAGGTGCAGTTCGCGGAGTCGCAGACCCGCGATGCGAGTGAGGATCAGGCCGATGACCAGCGCGGCGAGGGCGGAGATAGCGCCGCCGACGGCGAAGCCGACGCGCGCGCCGTAGGTGTCGGTGATCCAGCCGACCAGGGGTGCACCGATCGGGGTACCGCCGGTGAAAACCATCATGAACAGCGCCATGACACGGCCGCGCATGGCCGGGTCGGTGGTCATCTGGATCGCGGAGTTGGCGGTCACATTCACCGTCAGGCCGAACATGCCGATCGGTATCAGCAGCAGCGCGAACAGCCAGAAGGACGGGGTCATGGCGGCCACGATCTCGAGCAGGCCGAAGATCAGCGCTGCGGCGATCAGCATGCGCAGCCGGGAGGTGGCGCGCCGCGCCGCCAGCAGTGCACCGGCCAGTGAGCCTGCCGCCATCAGAGTGTTGAGCAGGCCGTATGTTTGTGCGCCCGAATGGAAGACATTGTGAGTGAAGGCCGTGAGCCAGATTGCGAAGTTGAATCCGAAGGTCCCGATGAAGCCGACCAGTACGATCGGCCAGATCAGTTCGGGACGGCCCGCGACGTAGTGCAGTCCTTCGCGTAGTTGGCCCTTACCGCGCGGAGCGCGTTCGCCCGCACGCAATTCGGCGGTGCGCATCAGCAGCAGCGCCGCGATCGGGGCCAGGAACGACAGGCCGTTGAACACGAACGCATAGCCGCTGCCGATCGCCCCGATCAGCACACCCGCGACCGCGGGGCCGACGAGCCGCGCGGATTGAAAGTTCGCGGAATTCAAGCTGACCGCGTTGGCCAGTTGTTCCGGGCCGACCAGCTCCGAGACGAAGGTCTGGCGGGCCGGGTTGTCGACGACGGTGACCAGACCGAGCACGAACGCGGTTGCGTAGACATGCCATACCTGCACGTGACCGGTGAGGGTGAGAATGCCCAGTGCGAGCCCGGTCGCGCCCATCGCGGATTGGGTGAACACCAGCAGCGGCCGTTTGGGCAGCCGGTCGACCAGCACGCCGCCGTAGAGCCCGAACAACAGCATGGGCAGGAACTGAAGTGCGGTCGTGATGCCGACCGCGGCCGCGGATCCGGTGAGGCTGAGCACCAACCAGTCCTGCGCGATCCGCTGCATCCAGGTACCGATATTGGAGATGACCTGGCCGGTGAAGAACAGGCGATAGTTGCGGATTCGCAGGGAACCGAAGGTGCTGCGCGGGGGAGCGTCGCCGGGAGTGTGTCGAATTTCGGACTGGGGCGGCGCTACTACTCCCGGCCTCACAGGTCTGCCTCCTAGGGTGCGACGGACTACAGGTGTGGGAGTCCATGCCCTGCACCGCTACCGCCCGAAGAGGTGAAAGCGGCCGCCGCCCTTGGGTGTTCGGCCTCGGATATCGCCTGCTCTGCGGGAGCGTCGACAGCGGCGCGCACACGGCCCGGCAGACTTCCGTCCGGCACCAGCGCCGCGGGAAGGAGCGGCGGTCGGATCAGTGTGCGAGAGCGCGGACGCTCCGGCTGCAGGACAAGCCTTACGACGTCGTCGGCGTGGCCGGGAAACCCAATACTTTCCTAGCCTAATCAATTGCCTGTACGGTTGCCACCGATTTTGGGGAGACTCACAGCACTGCAGGCTCACCCGGCACCGACGCAGGGCGACCGGCCGGAGAACGAATGAAGGCCGTTGCGTCGCAACGGCCTTCATTTTCGCTGGTGTCCGGAGGGGGACTTGAACCCCCACGCCCTAATACGGGCACTAGCACCTCAAGCTAGCGCGTCTGCCATTCCGCCACCCGGACCGGTGATGCTGGACAAGATTAGCCGAGGCTTCACCGAAAAATGAAATCGGGGCTTGACCAGCGTGAAAGGTGGTGCGCGGGTGGGGGAATGGGGCCGTCACTTCTTGATGAAGATGCCGGCTATGTCGGCGTTCTTGATAGGGGTGTCGCCGTTGGCCTGGACCTGGCAGAGGGTTTGGACGGCGGCCATGGAGAGGTCGACCTGAGTGCCGGGAGGCTCGTGGTCGTCACCGGTCTGCTGCTTGATGAATTTGGTGATGGTCATGCGCTGGGTGTCGGCGTCCTGTTTGACGTAGTCGCTGCACTTGGTGTCGCCGCCCTTGTTGAGCGCTGTCTTCACTTCGGTGCAGCCCGTCAGCAGGGTGACGGTGAGCAGGGCGGCTGCGACGGCCGTCCATCGCATGGTCTTCATGAGTTGTCCTCTGGTCGGGCCTCGATGATCGACCGCCACTGTAGAGGGCCGTCATCGTCCGGCAATCCTGGCTGGACCCTGATATTCACCGACAGAACTGTGATTTGTGTCACAATTCACCGCACGTTTCGGGGGGTACGAATGGCATGGTGGTCGTTATGCCCACTGCCTCTCCCGACACGATTCGGGTCCTCGGCGCCCGCGAGCACAACCTGCGCAACATCTCGATCGAGATCCCCAAGAACAAGATCACCGTATTCACCGGAGTGTCCGGTTCCGGCAAATCGTCCATCGTCTTCGACACCATCGCCCTGGAATCACAACGGCAGCTCTACGCCACCTTCCCGGCCTTCCTCCTCAACTTCCTGCCCCGCTACGAACGCCCGCACGCCGAGGCCATCGAGAACCTGACCGCGCCGGTCATCATCGACCAGAAGGCGGTCGGCGGCGGGCCACGCTCCACCGTCGGCACCATGACCGATATCTACGCGCTGATCAGAGCCCTGTTCGCGCGCTTCGGCACACCCTCCGGCGGGCTGGTCCACGAGTACTCCTTCAATACCCCGCAAGGCATGTGCACCGAATGCGACGGACTGGGAATGACCGTCGCCGCCGACCCGGACAAACTTGTGGACAAATCGAAATCGCTCAACGAGGGCGCAATTCTGTTGCCGGGCTACAACGCCGGCGGCGGCTCCTGGCAGATGTACGGCAGCTCCGGCCGATTCGACCCGGACAAGAAACTCCGCGACTACACCGACGCCGAATGGCATGAACTGCTACATGGCAGTGGCGGTAAAGTGGAATTGGCCTTCGACAAAGGCACCTGGAAAGCCAATTACGAAGGGCTGGCGGACAAGTTCACCCGATCCCAGCTCAAACGCGACACCTCCGCCCTGAGCGAGAAGACCCGCCGGCAGATTCAGAAATTCCTCACCGAGGGCGTGTGCCCGGCCTGCCACGGCGCCCGGCTGAACCCGAAGGCGCTGGCCACGAAGATCAACGGCCGCAATATCGCCGAATGGACCGCGCTGCAGATCACCGACCTGGTGGAGGTGCTCGGGCAGGTGACCGATCCGGCCGCACAGGCGCTCGCCGACACTACCCGCGTCGCACTGGGCCGGGTGGCCGATATCGGGCTCGGGTATCTGAGCCTGGACCGGGCGACCTCGACCCTCTCCGGCGGTGAGGGCCAGCGGCTCAAGATGATCAAGCACCTCGGCAGCACGCTGGTCGGAATGACCTATATCTTCGACGAACCCAGCGTCGGGCTGCACCCGCGCGATGTCGGACGGCTGAACCGGATGCTGGAGGCGCTGCGCGACAAGGGCAATACCGTGCTCGTGGTCGAGCACGATCCCGACGTCATCCAGATCGCCGACCACATCGTGGATGTCGGCCCGCGCGCCGGCGCACACGGCGGCGACGTGGTCTTCACCGGCAGTTTCGCCGAACTGCGGGACGCCGACACCCTCACCGGGCAGGGACTGCGACGCACGTTCCGGGTGAAGCAGCAATTCCGCACCGCCACCGGCGAACTGACCATCGCCGACGCCGATGCCCACAACCTGAAGAACGTCACGGTCACGATCCCGACCGGCATCCTCACCGCCATCACCGGGGTCGCCGGATCGGGCAAGAGCAGCCTGATCCGTGACGAATTCATGGCCCGCTACCCGGAATCGGTGTTCGTCGATCAGTCCGCCATCGCGGCGAGTTCGCGCTCCACACCCGCCACCTACCTCGGGCTGATGGATCCGATCCGCAAGTTGTTCGCCAAGGCCACCGGTGAGCCGGCGGGGCTGTTCAGCTTCAATTCCGATGGCGCGTGCCAGGAATGCGAAGGCCGCGGGGTGATCATCACCGAGATCGCCTACATGGATCCGGTCACCACGCACTGCGAATCCTGTGACGGACGGCGTTTCTCGGACAAGGTGCTCGCACTCACCTTGCGCGGCAGATCGATTGCCGACGTGCTGGAGATGGCGGCCGAGGACGCGGTCGAGTTCTTCCCGAAGAAGGCATTGAATGCCAAGTTGCGCACCATGAACGAGGTCGGGCTGAACTATCTGAGCCTCGGGCAGGCCATGAGCACGCTGTCCGGCGGTGAACGCCAGCGCATCAAACTGGCGACGCAACTACAGAACACGGGCAGTGTCTATGTGCTCGACGAACCCACCACGGGCCTGCACATGTCCGATGTCGATACGCTGCTCGCGCTCATGGACGGGCTGGTGGAGCGCGGCAATACGGTGGTGGTGATCGAGCACAATCTCGATGTGGTCGCGCACGCCGACTGGGTCATCGACCTCGGGCCCGATGGCGGAAAAGACGGCGGCGAGATCGTTTTCACCGGTACGCCGAGTGCGCTGCTCGCGCATCCGGGTTCGCTGACCGGGGAGTACCTGCGGCGCTACCGCAATGGCGGCGCGACCGTTCCGGCCTAGCCGGAAGAGCCTGCGCCGCCCCGGAATTGCACAGTCCGCGTAGTTGCCTCGACTGCACTTGTCGGGTCTACTGCGATTCGCCGGCGCAGGCGGCGCGCCAGACTCGCGCCTCGCTGACATTGCCGCGGCGCGCGAGGACTTCGGCGAGGCCCGCCATCGCGCGTAGGTCGCCGTTTTCGGCGGCCGTACGCCACCAGTGTTCGGCTTCGGCGTAATCGCCGCCGCGGTACCGGACCACACCGAGGTCGTAGGCCGCGCCGAGATGACCGAAACCGGCTGCCTGCGCCCAGAGTTGGCGGGCCTGGTCCTCTTCGCCACGGCCGTGCATGGCGACGGCCAGCTCGTAGAGGGCATCGCGATACCGGCCGGCCTCGGTGGGTGGTTCGGGCGGCGGCGGGGTGTCGGTGAGGGCGAGTTCGACGACGAGCTCCCCGAAATCGGGCGGGCCGACGCCGGTGCTGCAGTGCAGGATCGTGCCGGTGCGTTCGCGGGTGATGACCATGCCGTAGTTGCCGGACCAGGAGACGGTCGCGTCGGTGGCGTCCACCCAGACCGGGGTGAGGGTGATGCCCGCCTCGGGTCCGGTCGGGCAGACCTGCAGGCCGATGCCGCCTTCCATGGCGTCGCTCCAGACGTCGACGCCCCGCAACTGCCGGCCTTCGAGCAGCACGTGCCCGTGGTCCACGGAAAGGCCGATACCGAGACTCCGGACCCCGAACCGCAGCGACGCCGAGCGCAATGTCAGCGTCACGGTGGTGGGGGAGATGCCCACCGCTTCGGAGTAGAGCGGATAGACGTCGGCGCCGTTCCAGGTCACGGGTTCGGCGCTGTCGTATCGCTCTGCCAGGGGTGGTTCGGTAGTGACCGGCTCGGCGTACGAATACGACCCCGTCATCTGCCCCGCCTTTCACCGGTGCGCACGTGTGTCGCGGCCCACGGTAGTACCAGAAGCCCCCGGTGAACCCCCGATTTGCCAGGTGTCCACCCCAGCAAACTTTTGGTCGCCCGACCTGTATCGAATGGCCTCTTTTCGCCGGTCGCTGGACCGCTTCCCCTGGTCCGCGCGGTGTGTCGTTGCAGTACCAGGCCCGGTGTCATGTTTACTCGTGGCCGACGTACCAGCGAACGAGTGAAAGGTAAGGACATATGGCTCTGCCCACGATGACCCCCGAACAACGCTCCGAGGCGCTGGCCAAAGCGGCCGCGGTTCGCAAGGCTCGCTCGGAGCTGATCCAGCAGGTGAAGGGCGGGAAGGTCAGCCTGGCGGAGGTGCTCAAGCGCGCCGACAAGGAAGACCTGGTGAAGAAGACCAAGGTCGCCGCGGTCATCAAGGCACTGCCGGGCATCGGTCCCGTCAAGGCGGCCAAGCTGATGGACGAGGCCGAAATCCCCGCCGATCGCCGCATCGGTGGCCTGGGTTCCCGGCAGCGCGCCGCGCTGCTGGACGCATTGACCCACTGAGTTCGGGTGCCGCCGGCCGGGTCGGAATTCGGCCCGGCGGCAACCACTCTCACCGCACCCGGCCGAGAGTGAAACCGCCCGAAAACAGCGGATTTGGTCCAGACGGCCGCATCCGATAACCTTGCTGAGCACCACCGGTCCGGGTGGCGGAATGGCAGACGCGCTAGCTTGAGGTGCTAGTGCCCGTATTAGGGCGTGGGGGTTCAAGTCCCCCTCCGGACACAGAACAAAAGGGCGGTTCCGGCATCAGCCGGAACCGCCCTTTTGCTTTCCGATCGTGCGTGGCGGTAGATCTCAGGAGATCTTGCGGCGGTAGATGGCCATCGAGAAGTAATAGGCCACCACGAGAATGCCGACACACCAGGCGAGGGCGATCCAGAGATCGGAGCCGACCGGCTGCTGGGTGAACAGGTGACGGATCGCGTTGACGATGGAGGTCACGGGCTGATGGTCGGCGAAGGCGCGGACCGGGCCGGGCATCGACCCGGTGGGCACGAAGGCCGAGCTGAGGAACGGCAGGAAGATCAGCGGGTAGGAGAAGGCGCTCGCGCCGTCCGGGGTGGTTGCCGTGAGGCCGGGGATGACGGCCAGCCAGGTCAGCGCCAGGGTGAAGAGCATCAGGATGCCGGCGACCGCGAGCCAGGCCGGCACGCTCGCACCGCTGCGGAAGCCCATGAGCAGTGCGACGCCCACTACGACGACGAGCGAGACCAGATTGGCGACCAGCGAGGTCAGCACGTGCGCCCACAGCACGGACGACCGCGCGATCGGCATGGATTGGAAGCGTTCGAAGATGCCGTTCCGCATGTCCTGGAACAGCCGGTAGGCGGTGTAGGCGATGCCCGACGCGATCGTGATGAGCAGGATGCCGGGCAGCATGTAGTTCACGTACTTGCCCGACCCGGTCTGGATCGCGCCGCCGAACACGTAGACGAACATCAGCATCATGGCGATCGGCGTGACCGCGGTGGTGATGATGGTGTCGACGCTACGGGTGATGTGCCGCAGCGAACGGCCGAGCAGGATGGCGGTATCGCCGAAGAAATGGGTGGTCATCGGAGTTCCTTCGCGTCGCCGACGATGGCGAAGAAGACGTCTTCGAGGGTCGGCTGTTTCTCGACGTATTCGACCTTGGCGGGTGGCAGCAGTTGTTTGAGCTCGTCGAGGGTGCCGTTCACGATGATCCGGCCCTCGTGCAGGATCGCGATCCGGTCGGCGAGTTGTTCGGCCTCGTCCAGGTATTGGGTGGTGAGCAGCACCGTCGTGCCGTGGGCGGCGAGTTGCTCGATGGTCTGCCAGACCTCGATGCGGGCCTGCGGGTCGAGTCCGGTGGTCGGTTCGTCCAGGAAGATGACCGGCGGGCTGCCGATGAGGCTCATGGCGATATCGAGGCGACGGCGCATGCCACCGGAGTAGGTCGACACCTTCCGGGCGGCCGCATCGGTCAACGAAAAGCGTTCCAGCAGTTCATCCGCCACCATGCCCGGGTTCGTGACGCGTCTCAGCCGGGCGATCAGCACCAGATTCTCACGCCCGCTGAGGATTTCGTCGACGGCCGCGAATTGTCCGGTGAGACTGATGGATTCGCGCACCTGCGCCGCTTCGGCGGCGGTATCGAATCCATTGACGCTGGCCGTCCCCGCGTCGGCGGTGAGCAGCGTGGACAGGATGCGCACGATAGTGGTCTTGCCCGCCCCGTTCGATCCGAGCAGAGCGAAGATGCTGCCGCGCGCCACTTCGAAGTCCACGCCGCGTAGCACATTCAGTTGCTTGTACGACTTCTCCAGGCCCTGCACCTGGATCGCCGGTGCTTGCATTGTCGTCATAACCTGCCACCTCACACTACTCAGTACTACTGACTACCGCTAGATAGTAACACTGAGTAGTGGCGGTGCACAGACTTAGCTGACAATTAGCTACTCTAGGCCTGCGGCATCCGCACAGATCCGATCCCCAAGCGAGGAGCGACGGCAATGGTACTGGCGCACAAGGTTTTCGGTGTTGTCGCAATCGTTGCCGCTGCGGCCGGCGGATCCACGGCCGGCGTAGCAGGCGCCGAGCCGGGGCCGGACGGGCGGTTGTACGGATCGCTGGCGACCGAGACGCTCGGCGGCGTCTGGCGAGTCATGTGGGCGGTCGATCGCACCGGCTGGAGCGAATCCGATGATGCGGCATTGCAGCATTGCAGGTTCGGGCATTGTGTCGTGGTGGCCCGGTTCGTCGATGGATGCGGGTCTGTCGCCCGCCGCGGCAGTCAGTTACTCGGCGGGATCGGGAGTACACGCGAGGAAGCCGAGAGCGCCGCGGTGAATGCCTTCGCGGCGCCCGATGTGGCTTCGATCAGCGCCGGGAGTCCGAATGTGCTGATCGTGCACACCGAGTGCACCGCTAACGCGGGCTGACGTGGGGCGAGGCATCCTCGGCTGAATAGTCGAAGGAATCGGCGAAGAAGTCCTGGTCGATGCCGGCGGCGTGCCAGGTGCCGGCAGGGGAGGCCACCGCCGATTCGACGAGCCGATCGATTGCTTCGGTAACCGTGGTGGCGTAGTCGCCGACCGGGCGATAGCCGAGGTTCAGGGCTGCGGTGGTGTCGAGGACGATCGGCGGGCACGCGTTCCAAGGATGATTGCCCAGGGTGGGGTCGGCGGTTTCGTCGAGCAAGATTTCGGTCCAGGCGTGGTTCAGTCGGTCCGCGATGATTCCGGCTATCCGGCGGCCGGTGGGCGCGTCCGGGTCGGCGCTGTTGAGAATTCGGGAACCCGGATGGGCTGCAACGGTTTCCACCAACGCGGCGAGGTTGGCGGCCGCGGTGGGATGGTCGGCGCCGGCACCGTACCCGGCCAGCAGGATGTGGGGACGCCGGTCGAGGGCGCGTTTGACGAAATACCACTCGCGTGGCGGCCGAGCGCCGCGGCCGTGGACCTTCGATGCGCGCAGGACTGTGACCGGAGCGCCGCTGTCGAGGAGCACCTGTTCGGCGGCTACCTTGTTGGCGCCGTAGCCGTCCCGGGTGTTGTAGTCGCCGGTGCCGGGAGCGAGGGTCGGGTTCGTTTCCTGGATAGGGCCCGGAAATCGTGGCGCGACAGCCGAATTGACGTGCCGGCCCGCGTCGTCGACGTAGACGGCCTTGCTGGAGATGACCACCGTCGAGCTTGCGTCCTTCGCGAAGGGCAGGAGTTGGCGGGCGTGATCGGCGCTGAAGCAGAGACAATCGACGAGCAGGTCCGCACCTGGGCCGTAGGCGGCGGCCAATGCGGCCTCATTGTGGCGGTCGGCCGCTATGAACCGCGCTCCGGCCGCGGCGAGATCGAATGGGAGCCGGTTCGGGTCGCGGGCAACCAGATCCACGGCCCAACCGGCGGCGAGTAGTCGGCGGGCTATCGCGGAGCCGATCACCCCGGTCCCGCCCAGCACGAGCGCACGAGTCATCTTCACCCCCGCGAACCTTGGCGACTGTCGGCGACCATGCTACCGACGGCTCATCGCATGTTCCTGGCCCGCGCCACCGAGGCGGGGCAGCGCTGATCCGGCCTCCGAATTCATAACTCGTAGTGAGGTATTGACTCCTTCGTCACACCTCCCTAATCTTGCTGCGCCGTGACAAGGCACATCGTTCCATCTCACGGCACAGATTCGAATCTGTCGAATGGGGTGATGCCCGAGGCCGGCGGGGTATCGAACCGGAGGCGTGGCGCCCACGTGAATACGTTTGTGGCCGGGGATCGATCCCGCGGCGAATCCGAAAACCATGGAGGTCCGTTTGATGAGTGGCGATTCGCCGTGCGCGCATTACGACTGCATCGGAATCGGTGTGGGCCCGGCCAACCTGAGCCTGGCGTCATTGCTGCACGATCATCAGGACATCACGAACCTGTTCCTGGACCAGAAGACCGACTTCGACTGGCACGACGGGCAACTGGTACCCGGTGCGACACTGCAGGTTTCGATGTTGAAGGATCTGGTCAGCCTGACCGATCCGACCAACGGCTTCTCGTTCCTCTCCTATCTGCACGCGCAGGGGAAGATCTATCACTTCATCAATGCGCAATTCGAGGCCGTGCCCCGGCAGGAATTCCGTAACTACTTGAAATGGGCCGCGGATCGGAACCCCCATGTCGTATTCGGTGAACAGGTGCTCGCCGTCGACTTCGACGAGACCTTCACCATCCGGACCGACAAGCGGACGCTGACCGCGAACAATATCTCGGTAGGCGTCGGCAGCCGGGCCTGGGTGCCCGACATGGCGGAACTCGGGGATCGGCAGTTCCACGCCAGCGACATCATGACGATGGGCACGCAACTGGGCGGCCGGCGGGTCTGCGTGATCGGCGGCGGGCAATCCGGCGCGGAAGTGTTCCTGGACTTGATCAACCGGCCGGAGCGGGACCGGCCACGCCGGGTGTCCTGGGTGAGCCGGCGGCCCAACTACTTTCCGATCGATGACTCACCGTTCACCAACGACTTCTTCGGGCCCAGCTATTCGGAGTACTTCTTCACCCTCGATCGCGGTGTGCGGCAGGAGTTCAACGCCCGCCAGCTGCTCGCCAGCGACGGTATCTCCGAGTCCACGCTGCGCGAGATCTACCAGCGCGTCTATCTGCTGCGGTTCGTCGAGGGCGCCCACGATCTGGTCGCGCTGTACCCCAACCGGGAGGTGCGCACGGTCCGGACCGGCGGTGACGGCAAGTGGGAAGTCGAGGTGGCGAACAACAATCATCCCGGTGTCGTCCGCCGGCTCGACGCCGATGTCATCGTCTGGGCGACCGGTTTCCGCCCGGCGCGCATGGATTTCCTCGACCCCATCGCGCACCGGCTCGACCGTGAAGGCGACGAGTTCCGGATCGATCGGAACTTCGCCGCGCAGTGGGACGGTCCCGCGGATCGCCGGATCTTCGTGCAGAACGCCGCCGTGCGGCAGCGGGGTCTGGCCGACCGCAATCTCAGCCTGATCGCCTGGCGCAGTCAGCGGGTCGTGGACCAGTTGCGCGGTGAGCGCAGCGATGAACAGCGCGAATCGTTCATCGACTGGTCGACCAAGCTCGGTCCCGAGGACGCGGCGCAGGTGGTGTGCGGATGACCGACGTGGATATCGCGGTGCTCGGCGGTGGCATCATCGGCTGCCTCATCGCACGCGAACTGGCCTGCCGTGCAGGCGATCTCACAATCACCGTGATCGACCGCGAACTGGTGGGCGGCGGGGCGAGCAGGCGATCGGCCGGTGTCCACTTCCCGCGCGGGGCCACCGCGCGAGTCCGGGAGATGACCGAGTTCAGCCACCACTACTACGAGCAACTGCTGCGGGATACGCCGTCCCTGCCGATCTTCCCGCTGGCGATGTCGCTGGTGGCCCGCGAGGCGGAGGACTCGACCGGTAGCTATCTCCCGTCCGCACAGCTCACTCGTGCGACGGGGGTGCCCGGCCTGGATCTGCCCGCGGGAGTGGGTGTCTGGACCGGTAAAGGGTGTCAGTACGCCGACGTCCACGCGCTCACGGTCGCCCTGGCGGGCGAACTGCGGCCACGGGTGAAAATCCGGGAGGGCATCGCCGTCAGTGCGGTCCTGCCGGGTCCGAACGCGGTCGAGCTCCGGCTCAGCAATGGCGAGTCGCTCAGTGCCCGCCGGGTCGTGCTCGCGCCGGGGCCCTGGGTCGGCGCTCGCCCGTGGCGCGAACTCGTTGCACCGCTGGGCATTCGGGTCAAGCAGGTCGTCGCGCTGCATGTGGACCGAGTGCCGGTGACAGGCGACCGGCTGATCGTGTTCCAGGATGCCGACGCCTTCCTGCTACCGGTGCGGCACCGAGGCCATTGGCTGTTCAGCTACACCAGCCGGCGCTGGGACGTGAATCCCGAGGAGCCCGCGGTGCTCGACGAGGCGACGCTGGCCGAGGGCCGCGCGGAGCTCGCGCGGCTCGTCCCGCCGCTGGCCGAGCGCATCGTGGCGGGCCGGGTGTTCTGCGATGCCTACAGCCCGAACCGGGAGCCGCTGATACAGCGGCTCGATACGCACGGCCGGCTCGTCTTCGCCGGCGCCGCGAACGGTTCCGGCTACCGCCTCGCCCCGGCCATTGCCGCCAAGACAGCCGAGCTGCTCGGCATCGAATCGGAACAAAGGATCAGCGCGTGATCGTCACCCGCTACAACCCTGTCGAATTGTCCAGGGCCTTCGGAATAGACATGAGTGCGGACTCCGGCTTCGGGCCGGGCGCCGGGTGGGGCCGGGTATCACCCGGCGGCCGCAGCACCGCACACGGACACGACGAGATCGAGGTCGTGATCATCGTCGCGGGTACCGGCGAGATCGCCGTCGACGGCGTCGCCAACCCCGTATCACCCGGCACGGTACTGCGATTCGACCCGTTCGAAACCCACGTCATCGAGAACACCGGTGCGGACGACCTGATCTTCTACGACCTGTATTGGCGGGATCCGGTCGCCGCCGGGGTGGCGGCGAGCGTGCCGAACCGGCGCGGGTTCGGCGCACGCCCGGTGTTCGTGTTCTCCACCCCGCCCACCCCCAACGGTGACCTGCACCTGGGACATCTCTCCGGGCCGTATCTCGGCGCGGATGTGTTCGTGCGATTCCAGCGATTGCACGGCGTCGACGCCTGGCATCTCACCGGCAGCGACGACTTCCAGAGCTATGTCGCCGACCGCGCGCACCGCGACGGCACCTCGCCCGCCGACACGGCCGCGCATTTCTCCGCCGAGATCGCGGAGACGCTGCGGCTGTTGGACATCGACGTCGCGCAGTACACCGTCACCGGCACGGATACGGGTTATCGGCAGGGCTTGCGGCGGTTCTTCTCCCGCGTCGCCGCGGCCGATGCCACCGAATTCCGTGCGGCCCCTGCTCTTTTCGATGAGCTCTCCGGCGGGTACCTCTACGAGGCGGCCGTCGCGGGTGGCTGTCCCGGATGCGGGGAGACCACCAATGGGAACATCTGCGAGCAGTGCGGCGAACCGAACGTCTGCGCCGATCTGATCGATCCCCGAACGCGGCGCACCGGTCAACCGCCGAAACAGGGGAGTGCGGCCCGTTTCTCGCTGCCGCTGCACGAGTTCCGCAAGGAGGTCGCCGCCCATCACGGCCTGGGCCGCGTGCCCGCGCGGCTGCGGGAGCTGGCCCACCGGGTCCTCGCGCGGGAACGCCTCGACCTGCCGATCACACATCCGTCGTCGTGGGGTGTGCCGCCGGGCGAGCCCGGCGCCGAGGGGCAGGTCATCTGGGTCTGGCCGGAGATGGCGTACGGCTTCCTGCACGGCATCGAAGCGCTCGGCACGCGGCTCGGCACCGGATGGAAGGCCGATGCGCCGCAACCGGATTGGAAGATCGTCCATTTCTTCGGCTACGACAACAGCTTCTACCACTCGGTGCTGTATCCGGTGTTGTACCAGCTCGCCTTCCCGGAGTGGGAGCCCGATATCGACTACCACGTCAACGAGTTCTATCTGCTGCACAACCAGAAGTTCTCCACCAGCCGCGGGCACGCCGTCTGGGGCAAGGACGTGCTCACGCCGGACAGTGTCGATGCGATCCGGTTCTTCCTGTCGAG
The DNA here is from genome assembly GCF_044750615.1 of Nocardia sp. NPDC088792. NCBI lineage: Bacteria > Bacillati > Actinomycetota > Actinomycetes > Mycobacteriales > Nocardiaceae > Nocardia > Nocardia sp. NPDC088792. The sequence continues at coordinate 557,093 of NZ_JBIVKC010000003.1, read as the reverse complement.
CACTCGCCCGGAGGGCAGGCGCACCAACTTCGACCCCGCCGAGTACGAGCGGGTCCGGCACGAGGTGCTCCTCGGTACCTGGCAGCGCTGGCTGCACGACCTGAACGATCGGATCCGCTATCTGTACGGCGGCCACGCGCCCGACGCGGGCGTCTGGACGCCGGAGCAGGTGGCCTTCCTCGATCGCCTCTCGACGCGGCGCGCGGCGATCACCGCCGCATTGGGGCAGGACGGGTTCTCCCTCACCCGAGCCGCATCCGAGTTGGCCGGGATCGTCGAGGACGCCGCCGGTTTCGCGGCCGCCGAACACCTGGTGGCCGGGATCGACGACTGGCGGGACCGGACCCGCACCGCGGTCGCGCTCGAGCTGGCCGCGGCCCGGCTGCTGGCGGCATGCGCGACACCGGTGATGCCGCGCTTCGCCGCCACCCTCACCGCGGCGCTGGGCCTGGGCGAGCAGACGGGCTGGCCCGCCACCGTCGAGCTGGTTGCGGCGGGCACCGTCATCACGCTGGACGCGGACTTCTTTCACGCGGCGGAGGCGAGATGATCGACATCGTCAATACTATTGCACTGCAACGCAATACCGACACCCATCATCACCTCCATTACTTCCGCGGCGGCGAGCTGCGTTCGATCACGCTGGCCGAACTCGACGCGCGGGCGATATCGGTCGCGCTCCGGTTGCGCGAGCTCGGCATCCGGCCGGGCGGGCGGGTCGGCATCCTCGCCCCCAACAGCCTCGAATGGGTGCTGCTCGATCTCGCCGTGCTCAAACTCGGCGCGGTCACCGCGGGTTTCGCGCCGGGAAGATTCGATCCAGAAGAGCTGGTGGACAGCTTCGGGCTCGCCGTCCTGTTCACCCCGGGCGCGGGCGCGGAGGGTCCCGTCCGCGATCTGTCGGTGATCGCGGACTGGGCCGGCGGCGGAACCGATCACGAGGCGCTCGAACACGATCCGCTGCACCGCGGTTACGATCCCGCCGATATCTGCGCGATCAAGTTCACCTCCGGCAGTACCGGTATGCCGAAGGGACTCGAGGCGACCGTCGCGAGCCTGAACAGTTCCATGCACGCGGTGCAGGAGATGTTCGCGCACGGTGACGGCGACAACCTGCTCACCTTCCTCGGTAATTGGCTTGTCCAGCAACGGTATTGGATCTATTCGGCGCTCGTCTTCGGTCACGATGTCACCATCGTGCCCCTCGCCCGGGCGGCCGAGGCGGCCCGGGTCGCGTCGCCGACGGTGATCATGGGCGTCCCCGGTTTCTACGAGGAGGTGCGCTCGCGCATCCAGGCGTCCGGTGTCGCGGTCGACCGCGACATCATCCAGCGGGAACTCGGCGGTCGGATCCGCTACCTGTGGACGGGTTCGGCGCCGGCCTCCTCGACGATGCTGGAGTTCTTCAATAACAATGGCGTGCCGCTGTACGAGGGCTACGGGCTCAGCGAGACGTGCATCGTGTCGAAGAACCATCCGGGGGAGTTCCGGCTGGGCAGTGTCGGAAAGGTATTGCCGGACAAGACGGTCCGATTCGACGCCGACGGCGTCCTCATCGTCGGCGGCAAGCATCCGATCAATACCCGCTACACCTGGTCGGCGCCGGGCGCGAACGAGAAGATGTTCCTGCCCACCGGCGAGGTCAAGACCTACGACCTCGGCTACGTCGACGAGGACGGATTCCTGTTCGTGCAGGGCCGGGTCGACGATGTCATCTCGGTCAGCTCCGGCTACGGGGTGCTGTCACCGCTGCTCGAGCACAAGCTCCGTGAGCATCCGGCCGTGCACCAGTGCGTGCTGTACGGCAACGGCCGGCCCTTCCTGTCCGCGGTGGTGTCACCCGCCTCACCCGGCCCGGACCGCGGCGACCTGTGGCGGTTCGTCACGGCCTTGAACGACACCCTGCTGCCCGAGCAGCGCATCCACGCGCTGGTATTGGCCGCCGAACCGTTCACCTTCGACAACGGGCTGCTCACCGACCAGTTCAAACCGAAACGCACCACCATCCACACCCGCTACGCGGCCGAACTCGAGGCGATCTACGCCGGGCGGCCGGAGGCGGCGAACACATTGCTGGTCATCGAACAGATCAAGGAGCGCGCATGAGCTGGGGCAAGTTGGCCGATCTGGTTCTCACCAACCGGAGGGTCGAACTGCGGCGGATACGGATCACCGATCGGGAAGCGTTCTCGCGCATCGTGTTCGACGAGTCCATCTGGGAGTACTTCGTCACGCGCATCACGACGGCGGACGATCTGGACCGGTTCATCGAGACCGCGGTGCGTGACACGCTGACCGGTACTCGCATCGTGTTCGCCATCATCGACCGCGAGACCGGCGAAGTCGTGGGCAGTTCGGCGTACGGGAATCTGGCCGAGGCCGATCGCCGCCTCGAGATCGGCTGGTCGTGGGTGGCCACCTCGGCGCGCCGCACCGGCGTCAATCGCGCGGCCAAGCTGGCGCTGCTCGATCACGCCTTCGACGAACTGGGTTGCGAGCGAGTCGAATTCAAGACCGATGTGCTCAATGCCGCGGCGAAGCAGGGCCTGGCCGGCATCGGCGCCACCGAGGAAGGGGTGCTGCGCAGCTTCAACTACATGCCGGGTGGACGCCGCCGCGATGTCGTCTACTACAGCATGCTGCGCGCCGAATGGCCGGCGGTGCGGGCCGAACGCCTGTCCGCCCTGGAATCGTGAGAACACCGGGACCGCATCATGATCACCGAGGAATTGTTCATCACGGCCGGTGCGCACACCCTCGCCGCCACCGAAGTGCTGACCGACAACAATCGGCCGCCGCGCATCGTGTACCTGCACGGGCTCGGCCCGACGGCGACCCGGCACGGCATCCGGTACCTGCTCGACGAGCTGGCCGAATCCGGCTACGGGTCACTGACATTCGAGTTCTCCGGCAATGGCGACAGCACCGGGATACTGGCGGAATCCACCCTGGCCGGGCGCCGGGCCGAGGCGCTCGCGGCGGTAGCGCACCTGGATGAGAGTGTGCCGCCGGTGCTGATCGCCACCAGCATGGGAGCGCACCTGGCCGCCTGCATCGTCCCCGAGGTCCGGCCGCGCGCCCTGATCCTGTTCGTGCCCGCCGCCTATCCCGCAGGCGCGGAACATCACCCGTTCGACGGGACACAGGCCCGGCCGGGTAATTACGCGGACTCCCCGGCCTTCGCCGGGCTGGCGGAATTCGACGGGGACCTGCTGATCGTCGCGGGCACGAACGATCAGGTCGCGCGGCCCGAGGTCGTCGACGGATATCTGGCCCATGCGGGACGCGCCCGCTCCGTTCAGGTCCTGTGGTTCGACTGCGATCACTTCATCCATCGCTGGCTGCCCGGCCACGACCTCGCCCGCGCCGAGGTCTGCCAGGCAATTCTCGCGGTTCTCGCCACCGCGCCCTCCGTTGCACTCCAGAAAGGCTCATCGTCATGGTGATCGAGGAAAACCTGCTGCGCCGGCCCGACCCGGACAGCCATGCACTCGTCGAGGCCGGGTTCACCTCCGGCCCGCTGGCGGCGGCATTCGAATCGATACCGGTGCTCGAGACCCGCGGCGGGCTGTCGAAGGAGGACTTCGACCGCGATTACCGCGCGGCCATGCGGCCCGTCGTCCTGGAGGGCTTCGTCAAGGACTGGCCGGCGGTGCAGACCTGGTCCTTCGAGCATCTCGCGCGATTGTGCCCGGATGTCGAGGTGGTGGTCGACAGCTACAACTCGCAGAAGGCCCGCCGCGTCACCTTTCCCGACTTCGTCCGGCAGCTCGAGGAGAACGAGGGCAATACCGAATCGCCACTGTATTTGCAGGAGTGGCTGTTCCAGGCGAACGCGCCGCAGCTCGCGGCCGATATGCCGGAACTCGAGGTCGCGCAGTACGACTTCCGCCGCAACCTCTACGGCGACGACGCCGCCACCAATCACCAGTTGTGGCTCGGGCAGACCGGGGGAGTCACTCGCCTGCACCAGGATTCGTATTCCGTCGACGTGATGCACGCACAGCTCGTGGGCACCAAACGCTGGCATGTGATGGGCCCGCAGGCCCAGTTGCGGCGCGGCGCGGACGGCGAGCCCGACTGGCAGGCGCTGCTGGAGGCGCCGGAGACGCAATTGCACCGCTTCGATCTGCGACCCGGTGATCTGCTCTATCTGCCCGCCGGGTGGTTCCATCGAATCGAGTTGCTGGAGAACTCGATCGGGCTCGGCCGCAAATGCCTCGACGAGGCGAATCTGCGGATCCACATCAAGCAGCGGATGAACGAGTTGCTGGCCCTGCTGCTCAACTACGACGAGGTCGCGCACACCCATCCCGATCTGGTGCCGGTCCTGATGTCGCGCAGCCGGGTGTTCGCCGATCGCCTCGGCCTCGATCTGTCGAGGTTGCGCCCATGAGCCACGTACTGGTGGTCGGTGGCCGCAGCACCGTGGTGGGCAAGCTGGAGAAGCTCGGCGTCCGGTTCTCCATGGTGCAGCTGCCCGAACTGTTCGAGGAGCGGCAACTGCGCGCCGCGCAGCGCTACGCCGTGCTCGACTATCTCGATCCGGCAGAGCTGCTGGCGATTTCGCGGGCCTGGCACCGTATCGACCCGTTCGACGCGGTGGTGTCCTACACCGAGTACGGACTCGAACCGGCCTCGCGGGTGGCGGCCGAACTCGGCGTCGCCGGGGACAATCTCACCGCCGTGCTCGCTACCCGCGACAAGACCAGGACCCGGGAACTGCTGGAACGCAATGGGTTGAGCCCAGTGCGCTACCGGGTCTGCGCCGGCCTCGACGAGGCGCGGGCCTTCCTCCACGACCTCGGCGGCGCGCCGATCGTGCTCAAACCCCGCGACGGTGGTTTGAGCGAGGGCGTTTTCATCGTCGAGTCGGCCGCGGAACTCGCGCAGCGGTGGGCCATGACCAGCGCCACCACCACGGGTCCGGTGCTGGCCGAGGAGTTCCTGCGCGGGCCGGAATTCAGCATCGAGACGATCTCGCACAACGGCGTGCACGAGATCGCCATGATCACCGAGAAGCTGACCACACCCGCACCGCGCTTCGTCGAACTGGGACATCAGGTTCCGGCCCGGCTCGACCCGGCACCGCGCCACTCGGTCGAGGGTCTGATCCAGGAATTCCTGGACCTCATCGGCCAGACCACCGGCCCCGCGCACACCGAGATCAAGCTGACGCCGACCGGTCCGAAACTGATCGAGTCGCAGACCCGCATCGGCGGCGACCAGGTGTGGGAACTGTGCGAAATGGTCAGTGGCGTCGATCTTTTCGCCGAAAGCATCGCCCTGCTCTGCGGGCTGCCGCGGCCGCCGCGCACGCCGGTGGCCGCGGCAGCCGCGATCCGGTTCTTCGGCCTCGAGCAGGTGCGCGTGCTGGATGTCGCCGATGTCGCGGTGGCCGAGCAGGCGCACGGGGTGGTGCGGGTGGTGTGCACGCTGCGCGCGGGCCAGGAGCTCGGATCGCTGGCGTCCTCGGACTCGCGACAGGGGTACGTGCTGTGCACGGGCGACGACGTCGAGGATGCGGTGGCCAATGCGGAAGCCGCGCGTGATCTGGTGCGCGTCAAGACGGAAGCCCTCGAATGACCGCGAGCGCCACCACCACGACGGCGTACGACGCCCGCGCCGCACGCCGGGCGACCGCGCATGTCGTCACCCTCTATCTGCTGATCTACCTCGGCTATTACGGCGTCATGTCGACACTGGTGGTGACGCTCACCGCGGCCTCGTTCGACGGCGGGCAGATCGCGGTGCTCGTCATGGTGTTCTCGCTGACCAACAAGATCGCCAATCTGCCGCTGGCGCCCTGGCTGGATCGGATCCCGGCCGCGCGGTCCTCGCTGCTGGGGTGCGTGCTGGCGGGCGCGGGGTTCATGCTGCTGCGGTTCTCGTCCGGAATGGCGATGACCGTGCTGTCCCTCGCCGTGGCCGGGGTGGGGATCTCCATCAATGCGCTCGCCGTCAAACAGCTCTCCGCCGCCGTCAGCGACCGCAGCACGGATCGGTCGAAACTGTTCTCGCTCATCAGCATCAGCGTGAACGGCGCTGCCGCGGCCGCCTCGCCGGTGGCGCTGTTCTTCGTGGGCAGGAATGAGCACGGGCTGGTGCTGCTCGGCGTCGCCGGACTCTATTGCGCCGCAGGCGTATTGTCCTTCGCCGGGCGCGGCACGGTCGATATGGGCGAGAAACCGCCTGCGCGTACCTCCTCGCTGCGCGCCTACCTCGATAATCTCGCGGCTCCCGGCGTGTGGCGGTTCCTGCTGATCAACTGGTTCTACTGGTTCCTCTACGGTCAGCTGTTCAATGTGCTGGCGGTGTACGTGTCCACAACACTGCATGCGGCCGGCAAGCTGGGCTGGCTCTACACGCTCAATGCGTTGCTGGTGGTGTCTCTTCAGCTGGGGATCACGCCGCTGGCCACCCGGCTGACCCGCGGCAGGCAGATCATCATCGTGGCCGTCTCGTATGGGGTGTTCGCCCTCGCGTTCCTCGCCCCGCATCTGGTTCCCGGCTATGTGGGCGCGATCGTCTTCGTCGCCTTGTTCACCCTCGCGGAAATGCTGTTCGTGCCAACCGGAAACGTGATGATCGTCGGCCTGATCAACCCGCGGAGCCGGGCGGTCGGCTACAGCCTGTTCGCCATCAGTACCGCGTTGGGCGAATCGCTCGGCTCGGGCGCGGGTGTGGCCGTGTACCGCTGGCTGACCGATATCGGGCACGGCAATCAATTCTGGCTCGGCGCAGCGGCGTTGGCCGTCGCGTTTGCCGGGATCACGCTGGTACTGCGGCGCTCGTTCCCCATGACCGCCGACCGCGCGCGTTCGACCTGATCTTCACGACCGGCACGCGGAAGTTCGCCATGCGCGGCAGGATGGCGGGTATGCGCCTTCTGATTCAACTTCGCCCGGCGGCCGACGTGGTTGCGGCAGTGGCAGATCCCGGGGTCACCGTTCGTTCCTCCGACATTCTCGACGCGGCGGGCGGGTTCGTGCTCGACGACGCGTACGCGCCGATCATGGTGCCCGCGGTCGGGCCCGTGGCCGCCGAGAACGACCGGCCCAGCTACTCCTCGGCGGCGGAAGACGCGTCGGTGCTGGTGCGCGGCGAGATTCCGGACGACGATATCGTGGCCGGAATCCGGGAGCTGCAGCGATCCCGCTCGGTCACCGGGGTTTTCGCGGATCCGGTCATCGAGACCACCCTCACCTGCGGCGGCGATCCGGCCGTGGGAACCTGGCAGGATATCGAATCCCGGTTGAACGTCGACCAGCTCACCGCGGCCGGGCTGACCGGGACGGGCGTGGCGCTCGCCATCGTCGATACCGGAATCAATGCCGCATTCGTCGGGAAGGTGCGCGGGACGGCGCCGATCATCGACGCCGAGCGCAGCTGGAATCCGGCGGGGGTCACCGGGACGGCCGGGCAGTTCCCGGTGGCGCACGGGTCGATGTGCGCGTTCGACACCATGATCGCCGCACCGCAGGCATCACTGCTCGACATACCGGTATTGCAGAGCACGCGGCAGGGGAGCACCGTCATGGACGGGCTGCTGTCCGATGCCGTCGCCGCCTACGCGCAGCTGCGGACCGTCCTGTCCGATCAGCCGGAAGCCACCCGCGCACTGGTCATCAGCAACAGCTGGGGGGCGTTCTCGCCGCAGTGGGACTTCCCGGTCGGGAATCCCGGTAACTACTCCGACAATCCGTCGCATCCGTTCAATGTCATCGTCGGCTCGCTGGAGGCCGCCGGGGCGGACATCGTCTTCGCGGCCGGCAACTGCGGGCGGGACTGCCCGGACGAGCGCTGCGCTTATACGAGTCAGCCCATCGGGGGCGCGAATTCGTCGCCGAGCGTGCTGTGCATCGGCGGCGTCGACGACACCGGCACCCGGGTCGGCTACTCCTCGCAGGGTCCGGGCCGGTTGAGCGCGAACAAACCCGATATCTGCTCCTACACACACTTTCTCGGCTCCACCGCCTTCGGCGCGGGCGAACCCGATACCGGCACCTCGGCGGCCTGCCCGGTCGCGGCCGGCGTGGTCGCGGCCATTCGCACCCGGTGGTCGGCCACCGCACTGCCGCCCGCCCAGTTGCGAGCCCTGCTGCGCAGCACCGCGACCCGTCGTGGCAGCGCGGACTTCGACAATGACTACGGCTACGGCGTGGTGAACACCGCGGCACTGCTCACGGCACTGCAGCAGACCGCCGACCGCGCGTAGCGTCGGAGGTATGCCGCTGCTGACGATTCGGCTCCCGCAGGACGCGACCCTCGCCGCCGCATTGCAGGCGTTGGGGCTCAGCGTGCGCGATATCGATACCGAGTTCGGTCTGGTCGCCCTCGATCCCGCGCAGCACCTCTACGCACTACGCGTCACGGATGCTGCCGCGGCGCGGCTGACCGTCGCGGACGATGCGGGGATCGGCCTGTTCGCCGACCCCCGCATCGAAACCAGCGAGGACCCGAATCACCCTGCGTAGCAGACGTATCGGCCGACCGAATCGGCGTATACGGATGTTTCCGGCGCGTTACGCTCGAAACGGACCTTTCGGATCCGCTGCGCATTCGATGTCGGGAGAACCCGCTCATGACTGTCACCGAAGACAAACCCATCATCGCCACTCCGGCCGCCGACGCCGCCCCACTCGGCCTCGCGGCCTTCGGGCTCACCACCTTCCTGCTCTCCGCCAAGAACGCCAACTGGACACAGGGCACCGACGCCTGGCTCGGCTACGCCTACGCCTACGGCGGCCTCGGCCAGCTCCTGGCAGGCATGTGGGAGTTCCGCAACCGCAATGTTTTCGCCGCCACCGCCTTCTCCACCTACGGCTGCTTCTGGATCGGCCTCGGCCTCTATATCCAGCTGGCGGCGCCGCACGCGACCTCGGTCGCGCAGACGCACAACGACCTGGCGTGGATCCTGCTCGCCTTCGCCATCTTCAACACCTACATGATGCTCTTCGCCACCCAGGTCAATGCCGCGGTCTTCGCGGTGTTCCTGACCCTGGAGGCCACCGAGATCCTGCTGTTCGCAGGCAATTTCGCCGCGGGCAACGCGGCGACGCCCACCACGCTGATCAAGATCGGCGGGTATGTCGGCGTGGTCACCGCCGCCGCGGCCTTCTACGCCTCCGCGGCCGGTGTGATCAACGGCCAGCGCGGACGTCAGGTCCTGCCCGTCGGCGGACCGCTCTTCCAGCGGGCACTGGCGTAGGCCGAGGTGGTGACCGGTCGTCCGCCCTGCGGGCGGCCGGTCACAGCACCTGGGACAGGAACTGCCGCAGGCGCGGCGTCTCCGCATTGTCGAAAAGCTGGTCCGGCGCACCCGATTCCACGACCTGACCGCGATCCATGAAGACGAGGCGGTCGGAAACCGAACGGGCGAACGCCATCTCGTGGGTGACCACGATCATCGTCATACCGGCCGAGGCCAGCTCGGCCATCAATGCCAGCACGCCCTTGACCAGCTCGGGGTCCAGCGCCGAGGTGACCTCGTCGAACAGCATGAGTTTCGGCTTCATCGCCAGCGCACGCGCGATCGCGACGCGCTGCTGCTGGCCACCGGACAGATTCGCCGGGCGCGCGTCGGCCCGGCCCGCCAGGCCGACGATCTCCAACTGCTCGGCCGCCAGGGCGCGCGCGGCATCCTTCGACAGGCCCTGCAACTTGCGCGGGCCCAGGGCGACATTGTCGGCAATGGTCATGTGCGGGAACAGGTTGAACTGCTGGAACACCATGCCGATGCGCTGCCGCAGGCGATCCGCATTCTCGCCGAGCACCGACTTGCCGTCGATCAGGACATCGCCGGAATCCGGCTCGTACAGGCGATTGAGCACGCGCAGCAAGGTCGACTTGCCCGAACCGGACGGGCCGATCACGGTGGTGGTCTTGCCCGCGTCGACGTGGATGTCGACACCCTGCAGAACGTGATTGTGGCCGAGGGTCAGGTGCAGGGCGGTGCCGGTGAGGGATGCGCTGTCCGGCCGGTCCGCGGGACCGGCCGGCTGCGGGGTTGGCTCGGTCATGCTCCGCGACCTTCCGTGATGGCGGCCTGTTCGACCGGTGCGGTGGGATCCTCGGCGCGCCCGGTCCGCAACCGGCGGTCGATGTAGTTCACCAGGTGGGTGAGCGGGACGGTGAGCAGCAGATACACCAGTCCGGCGGCGACCAGCGGGGACAGGTTGCCGGTCTCCGCATTGAGATCGCGTCCGACGGCGAACAGTTCACGCTGCGTCGCCAGCAGGCCGAGGAAGTAGATCAGCGACGAGTCCTTGATGAGCGCGATGAACTGATTCATCAACGCGGGCAGCACCCTTCGCACGCCTTGCGGGATCACCACCAGCGTCATGGACTGGCGGTAGCCGAAACCGATCGCCCGCGCGGCCTCCATCTGACCGGACTCGACCGACTGGATACCGGACCGGAAGATCTCGCCGATATAGGCCGCGGCCAGCAAGGCGAGCGCCACCGCGCCGAGCCAGTAGGGATTGTTGCCGGTGACGCCCTTGACCACGGGACCGAAGCCCAGACCGATGATCAGGATCGTCACCACCGCGGGCAGGCCGCGGAAGATATCGGTGTAAACCCGTGCGGGCCAGCGCAACCAGCGCGTGCGCGAGATCCCGGCGACCGCGAGCAGCATGCCCAGGACGGTGCCGAGCACACCCGAGACCGCCGCCAGGATCAAGGTATTCGGCAGACCGGTCTCGAACAGGTCCGGGAACGCCTTGCGATACAGCGACCAGTCGAGGAAGGTGTCCTTCAACTGCGCCAGCGTCGATTTCGGCGGTGGCGGAGCGGTTTTGGCGGCCGCGTGTTCGGCGGCGATCTTCGCGAAATCGGGCACCACCGGCATGGGTGCGGCCTTCGAACCCGGCTTCCAGCCCGGCGGGAAGGGCCGCGGCTCCCACTGGGCGTAGATGCGGGCGTAGGTGCCGTCGGCGATGATCGCGTCCAGCCCGGAATTGAGCGCGTCGGTCAACGGCTGATTGCCCTTGCGCACCGCGAACCCGACATAGTTCTGCAGGCTGAAGGTGTTCTGCACGACCTGCGCCGGATCACCGGGCTTGATCGCGCCCGCCGCCTGCCCCGACGGCGCCACCCACGCGTCGAGCTGCCCGGTCTTCAGATTCGCGTAGGCGGTATTGAAGTCGGGGAAGGTCACCGGATCCAGGTGCAGCGTGCCGACCACGTACTCCTCCTGCACGGTGCCCTGCACGACACCGATACGCAGGCCCTTGTGCAGATCGGTGAACGCCTTCAACGCGCTGCCGCTCGGGACGACCAGGGAGAAGTAGCCGAAGTCGTAGCCGTTGGTGAAGTCGACCAGTTGCCGGCGCGCATCGGTGGAGGTGATGCTGGCCGCGCCGACATCGAAGCGCCGGTTCGCCACCTGCGCCAGCAGGCCCGCGAACTCGGTCCCCGAGAACTGCACCCGCAGACCCAGTTTCGCCGCGATCGCCTTCAGCAGCTCATTGTCGATACCGGTGTAGGTGCCCTGCGAATTCACGCACACGCTCGGCGGCGCATCCGACAGCGTGCCCACGCTCAGCGTGCCCGGCGTGATCAGATCGAGCTTCTTCACATCGATCTGACTCAACGGCAGCGTGGTCGCCGTCGTATACCGGTCCACCCCCGCGGTCGGCCCCGCCGCCAGGTTCGGTGGCGCCGCCGATGCGAAACTCACCCCGGGCGGCGAACACAGATCCCGATTGGCGGACGAATTACTACTGCTGGAACAGCCGGTCGCGAGCAGTATCGCGGCGATCGACAATACCGCGAACACCGCACGCGATCGCGATCCGGGCAAACGAGCCATACTCGAAAACCATAGCGGCGCAATGCCCCCGCCGATGCCGATCAGCGCTCTATCTTCCAGGGAACCCGGTGGGATCGGCCACGGGCATGCGGCTACGACGCGACGTAGTGTCGGCAGGGTGGACGTACTGAACGCCCGGTCGGTTATCGATGTGGCCGGGGTGGTGGGGGTGTGGGCCATCGTGCTCGCGGAGACCGGGCTGCTGGTGGGGTTCTTTCTGCCCGGCGATACCGTGCTGCTGCTGGCCGGGGTGGCGTCCTCACAATCGGCGCTGACGGTGTTCGGGTATCGGCTGTGGCTGCCGGCATTGCTGGTGGGGACACCGGTGTGCGCGATCGCGGGGGCGCAGATCGGGTATGTGCTGGGGGCGCGGGTGGGGCCGCGACTGCTGGCGCGACCCGGATCACGCTGGCTCACGGCGGCGAGAGTGCAACGTGCGCAACGGTTTCTGGCGCGGTTCGGGCACGGCAAGGCGATCGTGATGGCCAGGTTCGTGCCGGTGGTGCGCACCATGCTCAACCCGGTCGCGGGCGCGCTGGGGGTGCCGGCGCGCCGCTTCCTGCTCTGGAACACGCTCGGCGGGCTGCTGTGGGCCGACGGGGTGATCATGCTGGGGTATCTACTGGGGAACTGGCGACCCCACGACATCAACTCCTATCTGGTCCCGGCCCTGGCGGTGTGGACGGTGGTATCCCTGATACCGATCGGCATCGAGGTACTACGCACCCGCGCCAAGCCCGACACCGGCGAGAACTGAAGGCACGCCAGGCCCAGGGCAATCACGTCAGGCCCAGGGCAATCACGTCAGGCCCAGGGCAATTCGGCGCGGGTCCGCCAATAGGCGGCGGGCGGCTCGGCGAGCACGGCGAGTTCGGACAGCGCATCGGGGGACAGGTCGATATCGGCGGCAGCGAGATTCGAGGTCAGCTGATCCAGGGTCGCCGCACCCGAGAGCACCACATCCGCCCAGGGCTGGGCGGCGGCCGCGGCCAGCGCGAGCGCATCACAGGACACCCCGATATCGTCCGCCAGCGACCGCAGGGCGGCGGTGTCCGGCCCGGTCGCATTGCGGTCGGCCAGACGGCCGTTCGCCATCCCTTCCTTCACCACCACCAGCCAGCCCGCCGCATGCGCCGCGGCCAGCGCCGGACCCGCGGACGGCTCGAGCGGGTTCCAGGTGGACTGGACGGCCGAGAACAGCGGCCGCCCCGCCACTTCCACCCCCAGCGCCGCGTGCAGCACCTGAGCCTGCCCGGGACCACTGGTCGACAGGCCGACCCGCACGCCCTCCCAGGCGAGCACCGCCAGCCGCTCGAGCAGTTCGGGGTCGGTGAGCGCCGGGCTGTCCGGGGTCACCGAATGCACCAGGTACACATCGGGATTGCGATCCAGCGCGGCCCGGGTCTCCTTGATCTGGCGCTCGAACACCGCCGCCGCATGCTCCTTGACCTCGTGCACGGGCACGCCCGAGGCCTGCCAGTCCGCCGTGTAGGTGTAGCCCCATTTGCTGCCCAGCCGCACCTCGGTGAGCACCTCGGGCGGCGCTCCCGCCAGCCAGTCACCGACGAATTCCTCGGCGCGGCCATAGGACCGGGCCGTATCGAGATACCGCACCCCCGCCGACCACGCCGCATCGAGCAAGGCATGGGTGCGGGCGCGCATGGCCTCGACGCTGCGGTCGGCCGGCAGGTCCAGGTCACGGCCCAGCGTGATGTAGCCGGGCCGCCCGACCGCGGCCGTGCCCAGCCCGAACTTCGTGATCGGCACGACGCTCACTTCGGATCGAAGGTGTCCGGGTTCGGGCCCACCCGGGTACCGACGTCCAGCCCGGCGATCAGCGTGCGGTCCTGATCGTCGAGGGTGAAGTCGAAGACGTCGAGGTTCTCGCGGATGCGCGAGGGCGTCACCGACTTGGGAATCACGATATTGCCCAGTTGCAGATGCCAGTTCAGCACCACCTGCGCCGCGGTCCGGCCGTGCTTGGCCGCGATCTTGCCGATCACCGGGTCGGTGAGCAGACTGCCCTGCCCGAGCGGGGACCACGCCTCGGTCGCGATGCCCAGGGAGGTATGCAGGGCCCGCAGTTCGGCCTGCTGCAGGCGCGGATGCAGTTCGATCTGGTTGACGGCGGGCACGAGCTCGGTCTCGGCGATCAGCCGCCGCAGCTGCGGGGGCTGGAAGTTGCTGACGCCGACGGCCTTTGCCCGGCCGCTGCGCGCGATGTCCTCGAAGGCCCGCCAGATGGTGAGATAGTCCTCGCGCATCGGATGCGGCCAGTGGATCAGGTAGAGATCGATGTAGTCCAGGCCCAGACGGTTCAGTGAGGCGTCGAATTCCCGGTCGACGGCCGCGGCGGTCCACTTGGTGGAGGCGCCGTTCCAGAGCTTGGTGGTGACGAACAGGTCCGCGCGGGCGATGCCCGAGGCGGCCAGGGCGGCGCCGGTGCCTTGCTCATTGCCATAGATGGCGGCGGTGTCGATGCTGCGGTAGCCGGCCGCCAGGGCGGTCGACACGGCCGCTTCGGCTTCCGCGTCGGGCACCTGGAAGACGCCGAAGCCCAGCTGCGGCATGGTGAGGCCGTTGTTCAAGGTGACGGTCGGGATCTTTGCCACGTTTGACTCCTTGTCGAAGGGGCGGTTCACCCCTGCCATCCTATTTGTCGCCGATTTCGGCGTGTCTTGGCGGCAGATGACCTGTCCGGACTCCGATGATGCAAAGGGCAAGCATTCGGCAACCCAGTGTCGTCCGGAGGTGCGCACAACGTGTTGACAGCCGTGATCCGTCGCGGAGCCAGAATGTCCCGTCCGCTGCTTCTCACCGTGTTCGGCGCCCTGCCCCTGCTCATGGCGCTCGGCGCGGGGCCCGCCGATGCCGCACCCCTCTACCCGGCGCCCGATCCGGACCCGTTCTTCTCGGCGCCGGCCGATATCGCGGCGCACGCACCGGGCGAGGTGCTGGCCACCCGGCCGATGCCGCCCATCTTCGGTTTCCCCGGCATCAGTGTGACGCTGGTGAAGTTCCGGTCCACCAACTCCACCGGTGGTCCCATCGCGGCCACCACCACGGTGCTGCGCCCGCCCAATGCCGCCCCCGGCGGACCGCTGCTGTCCTATCAGCACATCATCAACGGCCTGGGCACCAAATGCGCTGTCTCGCACATCCTCTACACCAAGGACCCGAGCCTGGTGGTGCGCGAGGCGCCGGTTCTCAATGTGCTGCTGTGGCGCGGATGGACCGTCTCGCTGCCCGATCACCTCGGCCCCAACTTCGCTTACGGCGCAGCCAAACTGGGCGGATTGATCACCCTCGATTCCATTCGCGCCGCACAGCACGTGCCCGAACTGAAGCTGGCCACGAGTCCTGTTGCCATGATGGGCTATTCGGGCGGCGGCATGGCCACCTCGTGGGCGGCGGCACTGCAATCGCGGTATGCACCCGATCTGCATATGGTCGGCGCCGCCGTCGGCGGCGTGCCGATGAACCTGGTCAAGATGATCGAAGGCCTCGGCTATCAGCACCATCCGGCCTTCGGGCTCGCCATGGCCGCGGCCATCGGGCTCGAACGCGAATACCCCAGCAAACTCCCGGTCAGCAACAGCATGAACGCGGCCGGGCTGGCCATGCGCAACTCGATCGCCAACGGGTGCACCAATGACATCCTGCTCGCCGGCGCCGGGCACGCCGTGACGGACGTGGCCCGGTCCTTCTCCCTGCTCAATGACCGGGGCGCGCGCGAAGTGGTGGAGGAGAACAGCCTCGAACTGTTCGACGGCATCCCGACCATCCCCCTCTTCGAATGGCATTCCCCGAAGGACGCTCTGATCCCGGTGGACTCCATCACCAACACGATGGACCACTACTGCGCGGCCGGCGTGCCGGTGCAGACCCAGTTGTTCCCGACACCGGACCATCTGACGACAGCGGTGCTCGGCGCACCGTTCGCGGTCGGCTGGATCGATGCGCGTTTCCGCGGCGAACCATCACCGTCCACCTGCTGAATCATGAACCGGCCGCCGCGAACCCGACGAAAGGAGTGATGTGGTCATCCATCTCGGTGCCCTCCCCGACAGTGACTACCATCAGTTCCAGCGCCGGGTCATCGCGGCCTTCCGCGCCAATGGCGGGCGAGTGGGCGGACGGTTCGAGGGCCAGACCCTCATCCTGCTGACCACCGTCGGCGCGCGCACCGGGCTGCGCCGCACCAGCCCACTGCAGTTCTTCGATATCGACGGGCGGGCCGCCGTCATCGCCACCGGGCTCGGCGGCGCCCGGAAACCGGACTGGTATCACAATATTCGCCACAATCCCCGAGTCATCGTGGAGATCGGCACCGACGTCTACGATGCCACCGCCGCCATTGCCGAAGAACCCGAACACGACCGGCTGCTCACCCGGATCCTGGCCCTGGAACCGGACTTCGCGCGTGACCGCACGCCCGCGAACCTGCATCCGCCGGTCATCACCCTGCGCCCGCTCGTACGCCCGCACCGTCCACGTGACCTGCGTTAGCCCCCGGTCTGCGGCGCGCGACCCGGCCGATGATGCAGGGCCAGTTGCAGTTCCAGCAGCAGGCGGTCGGCCGGATCGTCGAGGTCGATGCCGGTGATGTCGGCGGTGCGGCGCAGCCGGTAGCGCAGGGTGTTGGGATGGATGCGCAGGGTGTCGGCGGCGGCGCGCACATCACCGTGTTCGCGCAGATAGGCTTCGGCGCTCTCGCGCAGGCTCGCTGCATGTTTCGCGTCATAGTCGAGGAGCGTGTCCAGGCGCGGATCGTGCAGTTCGGGACGGGCGGCGAGCAGGTCGAGGATCTCACCGAGCAGCACCGCGGTGCGGGATTCCTCCAGTGTGGTGATGCGGTCGCGCGGGAAGGTGGCAGCGGTGCTGTCCAGCACTCGGTCGACCTCGAGGCGGGCGCGGGCCACCTGGGTCAGGTCGGGGACGGGAATCGCGATGGCGGCGCGCAGGATCAGGGCGCGCGCCGATTCCAGCTGGTCCACCAGTTGCCGCGTCCATGCGGTCACCGACCGCGCCGACTGGTAGCGCGGCAGCAGCACGTAGGCGCGGTCACCGATGACGGTGGCCAGCGAATCGCGGCGGAAGGCGCTGGCGTGCAGGCGCATGGTGCTGCCCAGGGCCGAAAGATCCTGTTCCGCAGGTGAATCCGCGGACAGCGCGAACCCGATCACCGCCGATGGGCCGGTCACCGGAATGTTCAGCGCACTCGCCACCGACGGCACATCCACGCCGCTGCCGCGCGCCCCGAACAGCCGCTGGATGAGCAGCGCCTCGGTGGACGGCGCATCCAGGCTGCGCGAGATGATGCGGGCGGCAATGGCCGAGGCGCCCCGGAGCACCTCCGCCGCACCGGGTTTGAACGGCCGCTCACCCTCCTGCAGCCAGATGGCGCCCAGCACACCCGAACCCGTCGCACCACCGGCGCCGGGCCGCCGGATGCCCACCACCAGGCGGTGTTTCAGGCCCAGCTCGTCATGCGGCGGCAGGTCGATGACCTCGTCGGTCTGCCGCAGCCGGTCGAACACGCCCCACTGCTGCAGCACCCGCAGGTATTCGCGCGGCCCCTCGCGACCGAGGATGGACTGGATGCGCATCTGGTCGGCGGCCTCGTTGGAGGCGGAGTAGGCGAGCACATGGGAGTGCGCATCCTCGATGCTGACCATCCCGCCGGCATTCTGGGCCACGATCTGCGCGAGCCCGAACAGGTCGGTATCGGTGGCCAGCAGATCGCGATCCTCCGCGCCCGGCGTGCTGCGCGAGCGGTCCAGCATGCTGCGGATCAGCGGAAACACCTGATCCCAGCGGGCCTGCGGATGCACCGCCACCACGGCCACGCCCGCGCGGTCGGCGGCGCGGCGCAGGGCGGGGGAGTCGGGCGCGGTCTTGGACAGCAGGGCGCGCGGGCGCTGCCCGGACGGGCGGGCGACCATATCGCGCAGCCAGGCCACCGCGTCCGCTTCGGCGATGCCGACGTGCAGGTACATGTCCAGGGTGGGTGCGCGGGAATCGGTCTCCAGGGCCAGGTCGGAGGCGTCGACCAGGGCGACGGAACGGATGACCACGGTGTCGCCCGCGGGGGCGCCGAGCAGGTCGACGAGGGTGCCGCCCAGTGCGCCCAGCAGTTCGCGCAGTGTGATGCCCGGATCGTCCGCGGCCATGATCACACCTCCGTTCCGTTCCTCGGGCCCGGCTTTCCCCGAGCCCGCTCACGCCGGTGACCCGTTCAGCCGACCGTACAACAGGAATATCACTTCTTTGGCCGATCGGCTCAATCCCGTGACGGCTGAGCCGAGTTGAATTCCGCGTAATCACCGTGTGGTCCGAACCACAGTTCGCAGGAGGAAGCATGGACGCCGTCACCACCCCGCCCACGCCGGTCAACGAACCGGTGGGCACCTTCGCGCCGGGCACCCCCGAACGCGCCCGGCTACAGGCCAAGCTCACCGAACTCGCGGCGACACCCACCGAAATCCACCACGTGATCGGCGGCGCGCACCGGCGCGGATCCGGCGCCACGGTGAATGTGGTGCAGCCGCACCGGCATTCGGCCGTGCTCGGCACCCTCACCATCGCCGAGCCGCAGGATGTGCGTGATGCGGTGGAGGCCGCGGCGACCGCCGCACCCGGCTGGCGGTCGATGCCGTTCGAGGATCGCGCGGCGATCTTCCTGCGCGCGGCCGATCTGCTGTCGGGCCCGTGGCGCGAGACCATTGCCGCCGCCACCATGCTCGGCCAGTCGAAAACCGCCTACCAGGCCGAGATCGACGCCCCCTGCGAGCTGGTCGATTTCTGGCGATTCAATGTGCATTTCGCGCGCCAGATCCTGGCCGAGCAGCCGATCTCCGCGCCGGGCGTGTGGAACCGCGTCGAGTACCGGCCCCTGGAGGGCTTCGTCTACGCCATCACCCCGTTCAACTTCACCGCCATCGCCGGGAATCTGCCGACCGCCCCGGCGCTCATGGGCAATACCGTGCTGTGGAAGCCGTCGCCGACCCAGGCCGTGGCCGCCTACTGGACCATGAAACTGCTGGAAGCGGCCGGACTGCCGCCCGGCGTGATCAACCTGGTGCACGGTCACGGGCCCGAGGTCTCGGAGATCGCGCTGGCCGACCGGCGGCTGGCGGGTATCCATTTCACGGGGTCCACCAAGACCTTTCAGCACCTGTGGCAGTCGGTGGCCACGAATATCGCCGGCTACGACACCTATCCGCGGCTGGTCGGGGAGACCGGCGGTAAGGACTTCGTGCTCGCGCACAGCTCGGCCGATCCGGATGTGCTGACCACGGCCCTGATTCGCGGCGCCTTCGACTATCAGGGGCAGAAGTGCTCGGCCGCCTCGCGGGCCTTCGTCGCGAAGTCGGTGTGGGAGAAGATGTCCGGCGACTTCGTCGACAAGGTGTCGGCGCTGAACTACGGCGATGTCACCGACCTCACCAATTTCGGTGGGGCGCTGATCGATCGGCGCGCCTTCGACCGCAATGCGGCCGCCCTCGACCGGGCCAAGGCCACGTCCGGCCTGACCGTGCTCACCGGCGGGCGCGCCGACGACAGCGTCGGATACTTCGTCGAACCGACCGTGCTGCTCGGCGATGATCCCGGCGACGAGGCGTTCCGCACCGAGTACTTCGGGCCGATCCTGGCCGTGCACGTCTACGACGACAGCACCGCGAGCGGCTTCGAATCGGCCCTGGACCTGGTGGATCGTGGTGCGCCGTACGGGCTCACGGGCGCGGTCATCGCCGATGACCGGGTCGCGGTCGGGCGGGCGACCGAGCGGTTGCGCTTCGCGGCGGGCAATTTCTATATCAATGACAAGCCCACGGGCGCGGTGGTGGGCCAGCAGCCGTTCGGCGGTTCGCGGGCCTCGGGCACCAATGACAAGGCCGGATCGCCGCAGAATCTGCTGCGCTGGACCTCGGCGCGGACCATCAAGGAGACCTTCGTCCCGCCGACCGACCACCGGTACCCACATCAGGCCGTCGCCGCGGGCGAGGCCGTGAACGCCGCGGAGGAGCGCTGATGTTCACCAATGTGCTGCGTCCCGCGCTGCTGGCCGCCTCGCGTTCACCGCGGGTGGAGCGGTCGGTGAGCGGTATGTCCGCGACCCGGAAGCTGGTGGATCGCTTCGTCGCCGGGTCGTCGGAGGAGCAGGCGGCGGCCGCGATCCGGAACCTGCGCGGTAGCGACCGGTTCGTCACCATCGACTATCTGGGCGAGGACACCACCGATATCCGCCAGGCCCGCGCGACGGTCTCGCACTATCTGGAGATGCTGCGCATGCTCGCGGAGCTCCCCGAGTCGGCGGAATCGGTTCGGCCGCTGGAGGTTTCGCTGAAGCTCTCCGCCCTGGGCCAATCCCTTTCGCACGACGGGCATGCCATCGCCCGCGACCACGCCCACCAGATCTGTACCGCCGCCATGGCGGCGGGCGTGTGGGTGACCGTCGATGCCGAGGACCACACCACCACCGATTCCACCCTGGCCATCGTGCGTGAACTGCGCGTGGACTTCCCGTGGCTGGGCACCGTGCTGCAGGCCTACCTGCGGCGCACCGAATCGGACTGCCGCGACTTCGCCGGCCCGGGTTCACGGATCCGGCTGTGCAAGGGCGCCTATCGCGAACCGGCGACGGTGGCCTTCCAGGATCGGGCCGAGGTGGACGGTTCCTACCTGCGCTGCCTCGAGGTGCTCATGCACGGTGACGGCTACCCGATGGTGGCCACCCACGATCCGATCATGATCGAGGCGGCCTATCGCGCCGCCGCGGCCGCCGAGCGCAAGCCCGACGAGTTCGAGTTCCAGATGCTCTACGGCATCCGCGACGAGGAACAGCGCCGGCTGGTGGCCGATGGGCAGCAGCTGCGTGTCTATGTCCCTTACGGCGACGAGTGGTACGGGTACTTCATGCGCCGGCTCGCCGAACGCCCGGCCAATCTGGCGTTCTTCCTGCGGTCGCTGCGGCCGGGCGCGCGGCGCTGAGCGGGCGGGGCGTCCCGTCGGAGTGCGGACTGGACGCCCGGTCGTTGGCCGTTCGGACAACACTGCTGAACTTTATTTAACTAATCGGCCGATCACACCCTCGCACATGGTCGTATTAGCTGAGCTGGCTCTTGTGTGACCTGCGTTACTGCATCGAGGCAGGGCGCGGAGGAAGAACGAAAGGATGCCGCATGTCGATTGCGGAGTTGCGCGGTCAGATCCTGCGCCGCAAACCCCTCATAGAGGTAGAGGACGACACCGCCGAGGACCAGAAGCTCTCGAAACACCTCGGACTGTGGCAGCTCACCGCCATCGGCGTCGGCGGCATCATCGGTGCGGGCATCTTCGCGCTCGCCGGTTCGGTGGCCAACAAGACCACCGGGCCCGCGGTACTCGTCTCCTTCCTCATCGCCGGTGTGGCCAGCGCCTGCGCGGCGCTGTGCTACGCGGAATTCACCGGCATGGTCCCCAAGGCCGGCTCGGCCTACACCTACGGCTATGTCTCCCTGGGTGAGCTGGCCGGCTGGTTCATCGGCTGGGATCTGCTGCTCGAGTACGTGGCGGTGGCCGCGGTGGTGGCCATCGGCGTCTCCGGCTACTTCAACTTCCTGCTCGACCAGATCGGAATCACGTTGCCGCACTGGATGCTCGGCGCATCCGGGACCGGCGACGGGCATGTGGTCGACGTGTTCGCCATGCTGTTCTGTCTGGGCACCGCGTGGGTGCTCTCGCGCGGTATCCGCAGCGTGGGCCGGTTCGAGACGTTCTTCGTGGCCATCAAGGTCGCGATCGTGCTGCTCATCATCGCGCTGGGCGTGTTCCACATCAACAGCGCCAACTACTCGCCCTACTTCCCGTACGGCACGGGCGCGGTGTGGACCGGTGCGGCGACGGTGTTCTTCGCGGTATTCGGCTACGACGCCATGAGCACCGCGGCCGAGGAATCCACCGAGGCGAGAAAGCATCTGCCCAAGGCGATCCTGTACTCGCTGGCCATCGCCATGGTGCTCTACGTGCTGGCGACGCTGGTGCTGACCGGTATGCAGAAGTACACCGAGATCAGCCCGACCAGCGGATTCTCCACGGCCTTCAAGTCGGTCGGCCTGCCTGGCGTCGCGAACATCATCGCGATCGGCGCGATCGTCGGCATCGCCACCGTGGTGCTCACCTTCATGCTCGGCGTGACCCGCGTCTGGTATGCCATGAGCCGCGACGGTCTGCTGCCGGCCTGGTTCGCCAAGACCCATCCCGTGCGCAAGGTGCCCACCCGGGTGACCTGGATCGTGGGCATCGGCTCGGCTGTCCTGGCGGGCCTGCTGCCCATCAATACCGTTGCGGAGCTGACGAATATCGGCATCCTGATGGCATTCATCGTGGTCAGCATCTCGGTGATCGTGCTGCGCTATCGCCGCCCCGACGAGCATCGCGAATTCCGGCTGCCGCTCATGCCGGTGGTGCCGATCGTCGGCATCGGGTTCTCGATCTACCTGATCTGGTCGCTGCCGTGGGAGACCTGGGTGCGGTTCGTGTCCTGGCTGGTGGTCGGCCTGGTCATCTACTTCGGCTACTCGCGCACCCATTCCAAACTGGCGCAGACGGCACCGCCGCCGGCCGTCGCCGAAACTGCTTGACCCCCAAAGACTCCGGGGAGTAACCGACGCCAATATTCCCCGGATGGCCGGGTGGGTATGCCTCCGCAACCCACCCGGCCGCTTGCCATATCAGCGCAGGATCCGGTTTTCGAGTTCGGGCTTCCACTGGACGTACTCGGCTTCGGAACCATCGGCGTGGCGCGCGAACAGATACGACCCGGTCGGCCCCACGGCCGGGCCGAAGGTGATTTCCGCACCGTGAGAGGACAGTGTCCGATGGACCTGCTCGAGGTCGCTGACGATCACGGTGGTGGTCGCCGGGGGCAGCGTGGCCGCGGCCGCCGCGGGACCGGCGATGACCAGGAAGTCACCGATGGCGGCCAGTTCCACCGGGCCGAACTCGAGGCGCAGATCCGGTGCGGCGCCGACGAGTTCGGTCAGCAGTGGCAGGGCCTCGTCCAGGTTCCCGGTCCACAGTCGCGCGTAGGTCTTGAGAATGGTCATCCTCGAACCGTAGGAAAGATGCGGCTGACCAGCAATAACGCACTATTTTGTGAGTAAGGAACCCGAAGGTGACTACGAGCCGGCCGAATCGAAACGCGCCCGGGCAGTGGAGATGTGGTCGAGATGGCTGCGCGTCCAGTGGCAGAGGCCGTGGACGGTCCGTTGCAGTTCGTGCCCGGCCTCGGTCAGGTGATAGTCGACCCGCGGCGGCACGGTCGCGTACGGGGTGCGCTCGATGATGCCGTCGCGCTCCAGGTTTCGCAGGGTCTGGGTGAGCATCTTGTGACTCACTCCCTCCACGCGCGCCTTGATCTGGCCGAACCGCAGGGTTTCGGCGCCCAGCACGTCGATGACCAGCAGGGCCCACTTGTTGGCGATATTGCCGAAAACCTGGTTCGCGATCGCGCTGACCTCCGGGGTCGGCGCGATCGGGTCACTGTCTGCGTCCACCTGTCGCACGCTACCCGCACACAACACCACCAATCCCGCCGCGAGAATCGCCATCCCGCACCAGGACACCAGCGGGAGTCGTTCGCCGACCACGCTCACCCCGAGCACGGCCGCGACGGCCGGTTCGGCCAGCGTCAGGGTGGTGGCGACGGCAACGGTGGTGTGGCGCAGGCCGTACCCGAACAGGCGGTAGGCCAGGAACGTGGTGAGCAGGGCCAGGTGTGCGGCGACGGCCGCGCCGCGGGGGGTCGCGAGCCAGGCGAATCCGGCGTGGAGTATCACCGGGAGCACCGGCAGGGCGGCCGGTCCGAACATGGCGCCCATGACCCGGGACGAATCGTGGCCGCGGGCAATGAGCTTGCCGCCGATCAGGGAGTAGACCGCGTAAGTGAGGCCACCGCAGGCCGCCAGGCCGATACCGAGCACGTCGATGCTGCCGCTGCGGCCCGCACCGTGTTCGAGCAGGACGGGGCCGAGAACCAGTACGGCGCAACCGGTTACGGCCAGCAGCGTGGCGGCCGTCCAGCGGGGGCTCGGGCGGCCCTGGCCGGTGGCCCAGGTCAGCAATCCAGCGAAGACCGGGGCGCTGCCCAGCGCCACCACCGTGGCGACCGCGACGCCGGTGCGGGCGACCGCCGGGTAGAAGGTGACGGGATATCCGGCCACCGCGCACGCGCCGAGGACCAGCAGCAGGCGTTCGGGTCGCCGGTAGCGCAGGCGCGCGGACCCGTTGCCGCGCAGGCGATCTCCGTGGGCGGTCAGGAACAGCAGCAGTCCGCCGAGGGCGAGCCCGGCCGAGCCGATGGCGGCCGCGGGGGTTCCGGCCGGGGCGAGCGAGGCGGCGGTTCCGGTGCTGCCCCACAGGACAGCGGCGGCCAGGATGGCCGCCGGGCCGCGGCGCGGGGTGGTGTGTGATGTCGAAAGTGTGGTCGTGGCAAGGTGATTCGGCACAGTCGGGTACTCCGTCGTCGAATTCCGGTGGGGAAGGGAATCGAAACGGGCGCACGACGGTATCCGGGCTGCCGCGAACGGATCAGCCGGAGTGCGAAGCGGAGATCAGCCGGTGCGCCCGATCAGGCGACCGGGGGCGGCGTGACCGCATGCCAGTAGGTACCCACGCAGCGAGCCTAACCGGCGATTGTTCGAGACCGTCCGCGACCCGGACGATCTCGAAGTTTTGATGAGAGAGAGGAAAGTGCGTGAATAATCTTCGATACAGTGCACCTGTGAAGAAGGTTCCTTCGACACCGGCGGCGATCGACGATATCGACCGGGTACTGCTCGACGAACTCGCCCGCGACGGGCGGATGACCAACAATGCCCTGGCCGACAAGGCCGGTATCGCACCGTCCACCTGCCTGGGGCGGGTGCGCGCGCTGGTGGAGCGCGGCGTCATCCGCGGTTTCCACGCCGATATCGATCCCGCCGCGCTGGGCCGGGATCTGCAGGCCATGATCGCGGTGCGGGTGCATGCCGAGGCGCGCAGCCACCTCGCCCAGTTCGGCGACCAGATGGCCGCGCTGCCGGAGGTGGAGAACGTGTACTTCATCGCGGGCGCGGACGACTACCTCATCCATGTCGCCACCGCGAACTCCGGTGAGCTGCGCCGATTCGTGCTGGAGAATCTCAGTGCGCATCCGGCGGTCGCCTCGACCGAGACGATCCTCATCTTCGAGCATGTGCGCCAGGGCGGCCCTAGCACCGTCTCCTGACACAGCGCTCTCCTGACACCGGAGCGCCGGCGTCGCCCTCGGGTTCCGAGGCCGGCGCCGGCGCTCCGGGTCCTCGCGCAACGCACGCGGATTCGAGTCTGCGAGCGAATCCGACTGCGGCGCAAGGTGGTACGGATCCGGTGCACCCAACCCGGGCACCGGATCCGCGGGGTCGGGACCGGTCAGGCCGCCGAGCTCTGCGCGACGTAGCCGTGCGCCTCGGCCACCGACTCCGACAGCAGCACGCCGTCGTGGGTGCTCAGGCCCGCGGCCAGGCCCGCATCGGCGGCGGTCGCGGTGCGCCAGCCCTTGTCGGCCAGCGCCACCACGTACGGGAGCGTGGCATTGGTGAGCGCCACGGTCGAGGTGTGCGGGACCGCGCCGGGCATATTGGCCACGCAGTAGAAGATCGAATCGTGCACCCGGTAGGTGGGGTCGGCGTGCGTGGTCGGGTGCGAATCCTCGAAGCAGCCGCCCTGATCGATGGCGATGTCCACCAGCACCGAGCCCGGCTTCATCTGCGCGACCAGATCATTGGAGACCAGCTTGGGCGCCTTCGCGCCGGGCACCAGCACCGCGCCGATGACCATATCGGCCGCGCGCACCAGGTTCTCCACCTCGAGCCGGTTGGACATGACGGTGCGGACCTTGCCATGGTACATGTCGTCGATCTCGCGCAGGCGGGTGATGTTCAGGTCCAGCACGGTCACATTCGCGCCCATGCCCTGCGCGATGGCGATGGCATTGCGGCCGGACACGCCCGCGCCGAGCACCACGACATTCGCGGGCCGCACGCCGGGCACGCCGCCGATGAGCACGCCACGGCCGCCGCCGTTGCGCATCAGGTGGTAGGAGCCGGCCTGCGGGGCCAGCCGGCCGGCGACCTCGCTCATGGGGGCCAGCAGCGGCAGCGAACCGTCACGGCCGGTGACGGTTTCGTAGGCGATGGAGGTGATGCCCGAGTTCAGCAGGGCGTCGGTGCACTCCTTGGAGGCGGCCAGGTGCAGGTAGGTGAACAGCACCTGATCGCGGCGCAGGCGCGAATACTCCTCGGCGACGGGCTCTTTCACCTTCAGGACCAGGTCGGCGATGTTCCAGACCTCGTCGGCGGTGTCGAGCACGCGGGCGCCGGCGTAGGTGTAGGCCGCGTCGTCGAAGGTGGAACCGATGCCGGCGCCGGTCTCGATGTAGACCTCGTGGCCGCGGGTGACCAGCTCGTGCACCCCGGCGGGGGTACAGGCAACCCGGTACTCGTGGTTCTTCACCTCGCGGGGGATACCGATCTTCATTCTTCACTCCTGTGCGTCGTCTCGGGCGTCGGGGCGACTGCCGCCGTTGGAGTGAAGTATGAAGATTCTGCGAGATCAATGCCAGAACGCTGAAGATGATTCTTCAGCGTTCTGTTTCATCATTCGAATGATCGGATTTTCGGCCGGTGTGGCGGGTCTCACCGAATCATCTTCGACGCCCCGAGTCTCTCAGTTCGAAGACTCGGACCACCCGTCGCCGACCGGCCAGCCACCCTTCTGCAAATGCGTGCGCACCCGTTCCACATCGGTTTCCAGGGGCATCTCGTCGGTGAGTTTGGTGATGAGCACGCCGACATCCACCTTGTCGGCGGGCAGCGCACCACGCTGCACCAGCGCGCTCACCACCTCACGCACCTCGTCCTCGGACAGCCGCCGCGAGAGCAGGGCGAACAGTGGCACGTAATCCGTCTCCGGCACCCCCTGCGGATAGCCGGCACGCAGCCAATCCACAATGCGTGCGAGCAGGTCGGACCAGGCCATGAATCTCCGCTTCCTCTGTGCGAGAACGCAACTCAGGCGTCGAACGGATCGGCGAGCGGCCAGCCACCGGCGGCCAGCCGGGCGGCCACTCGGTTCACATCGTCCTCGCCCGGCTTCTCCAGAGCAAGCTGCGAGATGGCGTGTTCGATCTGAGCCCGGTCGATTTCGTGATCGGAGGTCACCAGCTGTTCGATGATCTCCTCCACCTCCTGGTCGGTCAGTTTGCGGTGCAGCACCGCGAACAGCGCGACATAGTCCTCCCGCGGAATGCCGTGCGGGTAGCCGGCCCGCAGCCAGTCCAGGATGGTGGCGAGCAGGGAGCGGTTCGTCGTCATGTAGTCACTTCTTCTTTGCGCCGAACAGCTGGACATCGAAGGTCTGGCTGATGAAATCCTTGGCGATGTACAGGATTCCGGCCACGACCACGATCAGTGCGATCGCGAACAGGACGTAGGCGAGGATCTGGGTGAGCTGATTGCGCTGCGTCGCGGGCGCGCCGTTGACCGTCACGGGTTCGGCGGCCCAGAAGCGCACCCCGAGCCCGAAGATCACCGGGACCCCGACCCCGAGCGCGAGCGCGATGAGCGTGACCTCGCCCAGCGACTTGGCGATGGCGTTGAAGGTATGCATGTTTCGCGGACTCCTCAGGCCGCCACGGACGTCTTGGCCGGCGGGGCGGGCGGCGTGAGCCCCTCGTCCCAATCGGCGTTGACATTGGAAGTGTCGACCGGATTGCGCCGCGACCGCAGGTACATATAGCCCGCGAGCACGATCAGGATGACCAGATCCACGCCCACACCGGCCAGTCCGCCGATCGCGTCGGCGATCCACCAGCACAGCGCACCGACCAGACCGGCCAGCGGCAGCGTCAGCAGCCAGGCCACCGTCATGCGACCCATCACGCCCCAGCGCACCTCCGCACCCGGCTTGCCCAGCCCGGTGCCCAGGATGGAACCGGTCGCCGTCTGCGTGGTGGACAGCGGCAGGCCGAACTGCGCCGAGGTGAGAATGATTGCCGCGGAAGAGGTTTCCGCCGCGAAGCCCTGCGGCGAGTCGATCTCCACCAGGCCCTTGCCGAGCGTGCGGATGATCCGCCAGCCGCCCAGATAGGTACCGGCCGCGATCGCCAGTGCGCAGCAGACCTTCACCCAGACCGGGATGGAGGCGCTGTTGGTGTAGGTGCCGTGCGCGACCAGCGCCATGAAGATGACGCCCATGGTCTTCTGCGCGTCATTGGTGCCGTGCGCCAGCGAGACCAGCGCGGCGGAGCCGATCTGGCCCCAGCGGAAGCCCTTGGACACCTTGGCCTGATTCGACGTGCGGGTCAGGCGGTAGATCACGAAGGTGCCCAGGCCCGCCACCAGCACGGCGACGAAGGGCGCCAGCACCGCCGGGACGATGATCTTGTTGATCAGACCGGTGCTCTGATTACCGGTCCAGATGACGCCGCTGGCGCCGAGCGCGGCCACGGCCGCACCGATCAATCCGCCGAAGAGAGCATGCGAGGAACTCGACGGTATTCCCAGCAACCAGGTGATCAGATTCCATAGAATTCCGCCCACCAGGCCCGCGAACACAACGTGCAGCAGGGCCATGTGATGGACGTTTCCGATATTGAGCAGCCCGCCCGAGACCGTTTTGGCGACCTCCACGGACAGAAACGCACCGACCAGATTCAGGACTGCCGACATGGCGACCGCCACCTTCGGGCTCAATGCACCGGTCGCGATGGAGGTGGCCATCGCATTCGCCGTGTCATGGAAACCATTGGTGAAGTCGAAGCCCAGGGCAGTGATTATCACGATCAAAAGGACAATGAACTCAGCGCTCACGAGGGATAGTCTCGGGCCTCGGCAGCCGTGCGGCGGCTTCCACAGGATCTGTTCATTCGATATTCAACCGCCCGCTTTCCCGCGTGCAGGATGGGTGTCCGGGCCGTAACCGGGGCGGCCCGTATTGCGGTACCTACCACAGATTTTCGTAACACAATGCATACCTTCACCGGCCGGGATCGCGGGAAATCGAGCCAATGTGCGAGCAATTTCCCCGCGGATCGGGTTCAGGCCGAACCGAGCAGGCCCAGCATGCTGGAAACCGCTGCGGGCCAGGTGAACTGCTCGGCGCGGCTGCGGGCGGCCTGGCGACGCTGCGCGGCCGGGCGCGACAGCACATCGGTGACGGCGGCGGCGAAGGCGCGCGGATCGTCCGCGGCCACCGCTCCGCAATCGGCGGTGACGATATCGGCCAGGGCCGAGGAGCGGCTGGCCACCACGGGGGTGCCGGCGGCCAGGGCCTCCAGGGCCGCGAGACCGAAGGTTTCGTGCGGGCCGGGCGCCAGGGAAACATCGGCGGTGGCGAGCAGGGTGGCCACCGCCATGCGGTCGTCGATGAATCCGGTGAAATGGACCGAGGACAGGCCGTCGCGCAGCGGCGGCAGGGTGCGGGCACGGCGTTCCAGGGCGTCGCGGCGCGGGCCGTCGCCGGCGACGATGAGCCGCGCGTCCAGGCCCGTGCGGCGCAGTGCGGCAACCGCTTCGATGCTGCGATCCACCCGCTTCTCCACCGACAGGCGACCGCAGTGCACCAGCAGCGGATAGTCCGCGGCGCCCAGATCGATGCGCAGGCGATCGTCGTGGCGGTCGGGGCGGAACATGTCCAGGTCCACGCCGAGCGGGACCAGTTCGACATTGGGGACGTCGATGCGCTGGAACTCCTCGCGCGCGAATTCGGTTGTGCAGACCACGATGTCGTAGCTCTGGGCGGTGCGGCGATTGGCGGCGTCGGCGGCGCGGCGGGCGGCCGGGCCCGGCAGTACCTGCCCGAGCAGGCGATCCAGGCGTTCGTGGGAGATCATCACGCTCGCGATATCGCGGCGACCGGCCCAGCGGCCGAAACCGCGCAGCGTCAGGCGATCCGATACCTCGAGCACATCGGGCCGCAGCCCGGACAGCACATCCGCCACCCGGCGCGGATGCGCCGCGCGATAGCCGCCCGTCCACGGAATCGCGGGCGCGGGCACCGTGATTCGCACGACCCCCGAGGCGAGCGCCTCCTCGGCGCGGCGCGGTCCCGGCACGATCAACACGACCTCATGACCCGCCGCCACATACCCGGCACCGAGGTGATGCAGTGCGGTGCGCAGCCCCCCGGAACGCGGACCGTAGAAATTAGCCAGCTGCACGATGCGCACGCGCCGATCGTGGCAGTTCAACGGTCCACCCGTGCAGCCCCTGCGACCAACATCGCGTGAACTCCAGCAGAAGAACCGGCCAACCCTGCCGAATACCGGATTACGCAGCCTGCGGCCCGGTGGAACGCAGGCTGCGGGGTGCCGGAATGCGATCCTCGCAGCGAGCATCCGGCGCACCACTGGTCAGACCGCTTGACCTGTTGCGTGGCGCGGACCTAGCGTTCCGGCATGGCATTCAAGCGGATCGATCGGCGCACGGTCCCGGACACCGTGTTCGACCAGCTCGCGGGCGAGGTCCTGGCCGGTGAACTCGGCCCCGGCGCCACGCTCCCCGCCGAACGGCAACTCGCCGAGACGCTGGGGGTTTCGCGGCCGACCGTGCGCGAAGCACTGCAGCGGCTGGCCCACAGTGGGCTGGTCGAGGTACGGCAGGGCGGGTCCACCACGGTCCGCGACTTCCGCCGGCACGCGGGCATGGACATGCTGCCCCGGTTGCTGCTGCGCCGGGGTGAACCCGATCCCGCTGTCATCGGATCGATCCTCGAAACCCGCCGTGCGCTGGGACGCGAGGTGGCGGCGCTGGCCGCGCAGCGCGCTGGGGAGGCGTTGGCCGGCGACCTCGGCGTGACATTGGATCTACTTGCCGCAGAACATGATCCGGTCGCCCAGCAGCTGCACGCCCTCACCTTCTGGGATCACCTGGTCGACGGCGCGGACTCCATCGTCTATCGGTTGCTCTACAACGATCTGCGTGCGGTCTACGAACCCGCCGTCACTGCTCTGGCCACTGTCATGGCGCCCGAGGTCGGCAGCATCGGCCACTATCGCGCCCTGACCGCGGCCGTCGTCGCCGGGGATGATGCGGCCGCCCGCACCGCCGCCGACGAGCTGCTCGCCCTGGCCGCCACCGGCTTCGAGAGCCTCCTGCGCGAGACGCGGCGGCAGGACGCCTGACTCCCTTCGGCTCCGCGTCCCGTCGCACACAGCCGGGTCGCCGGCGCCTCGGCCGCTCGAACAGCCAGGTCAGGCGCTCGGCGTACATGCGTGCCGTTTGATGCGGCGCCTGGGCGGAGAATTCGACCGCCCGTGCCGCGCTCTGCGGATTCGCCCGAATCCGGCCCGGTGCGGGGCGCCTGGGCGGAGGATTCGGGGTCATCGCCCTGTTGACGTCGCGGTGCGGATGGCTATATTGGTCTGACCACTTGGCCACCTGGCCAAGATTACGTTCGAAGGATGCCGATGAACGCCATCGCGCAGAATGCTTCCCGGCTGCGGCCGGCAGCCGATCACGTCGAATCGTGGTTCGTGCGGGCCAACGATCCGGCCGCACCGCGGGCCGTGTGGATCAAGGCGACAGTGCTCACCGGGCGCGACGGGACCGCAGTGGCGCAGGCTTGGTGCAGCGTGTTCGACGGGAAGCGGGTGCACGCATGGTGCCGGGACGTCCCGCTGGCCGATGCCGCGTTCGATCTCGGCGCGGTCGCGCCCGATACGGTCGAACAGGAGCTGTCGATCGGGCCGCTGCGGATGATGCTGCACGGATCCGGCGGTCGGACGCGGGGGACATTGCGGGACGAAACATCCATCGTGGACTGGGATCTCGCGTTCGAGAAGGTGCCGGGTTCAGGTGAGCCTTTGTGCATGCTGCCCACCGCGCGGCTACTGGACGCGCCGGTACCGAACAACAAGCTGGTCAGTCCCTTTCCGGTCGCGGCCTTTTCCGGCCGGCTCGAATGGGACGGTGAAAGCTGGGATCTCGACGGCTGGCACGGCATGCAGGGGCACAACTGGGGCAGTGAGCACAGCCCCGAATACGCCTGGGGGCAGGCCATTTTCACCGATACGGGCGACGGGGCGCCGTTCGCGGTGATGGAGGGCGCGTCGGGGCGGACCCGGATCGGCGGGCGGGTGTCGCCGCTGATCTCCATGCTGGTGGTGCGGCGCGGGGACGACGAATACCGATTCGATCGGATCGTGGATCTGTGGCGGCAGCGACCGCGGCTGGCCTTCCCGGAGTGGACGTTGCGCATGCGCGGGCGCGACGGCAGCGCCACGGTGCACATGGTGGCCGATCCCGCCCAGATGGTGTGCCTGGCCTACCGAAATCCCGCACGGGCCACCAGTTATTGCCTCAATTCCAAGACCGCCGCGGTGTCGGTGCATGTCGCACCCGTCAACGGCAATGCCTTCGAATTGCGCAGCGCGCATGGGGGCGCGCTGGAATTCCTTGTTCCACAGCCGGTTCCGGCCGTGCGCCCCGTCGTCTGAGAGAACAGTCATGCCTCTGACCTTCTTCGAGACCATGAGCGGTGAGCTCTACGACGCCGCGGGACACGCCCATCCCGTGGTCATGGAGTTGCGCAGCGAATCCGGGCGGGCGCTCGGATTCGTCACCAATGGGCGGGCCCGGCTGACGGGCACTGTCCGTGCCGCACCGTGGGTGGATGGGGTCGCCGTCACCGGGACGCTGGTGGCGCTGCCGGTGACGAAACGGCTCATGACCTACGACCTGGATTTCCGCGATGACGACGGGCGCGCCTGGCGGCTGACCGGGCACAAGGATGTGCGCTGGCTGCGTCGCCCGTACGCGAGCCTCACGAATCTGGACACCACGCTGTGGTGTGCGGGCCGGGAGATCGCGCACGGGCGCATGCGGTTCGAGTCGAAGGATCTCCCTCGGTTCCTGGGCTCGTTCCGGCCGTGGGCGTCACTGCGTTCGGACCTGCCCGACGGCACCCGGCCGGTGCAGGCGTTCACCACCCGCCAGCTGACGACCCTGCACGCGTTGGGTGAGGCACTCATCGTGCCCGGCGGGATGGTGCCGCCGGTGGGTACGGACTCCGTTGCCCGGCTCGATTCCTATGTCGGCAATATGACCCCGCTCATGCAGTCCGGAATCCGGTGGGCCCTGCGGAGTCTGGATACCGCCGCACGGGTACGGCACGGCAAGGGCCTGGCCCGGTTGCCGCAGACGTCGCGGCAGGCCGTGCTCGCGGCCGCGCGGCGCAATCCAGCGCTCGAGCCCGCAGTGGAAGCGGTCGAATCCTCGCTGCGGGTGGCGCATTTCGCCGACCGGCGCTACCTCGATGCGCTCGGGGCGCCGCGGTATCTCGACACCGTGCTCGAACAGACGCCGGGCTGGATGGCGAACGTGACCACCCCGGACGGTCTTTCGCGCCGGGAGGTCGTCGACTGCGATGTGGTGGTGGTCGGCACCGGCGCGGGCGGTGCGGCTGTTGCCGCGCGGCTCACCGAACGGGGCTTGGGCGTGGTGCTGGTCGAGGAGGGCGAGTACGCGGGGCGGGCGCAGTTCCGCGGCGATCTCGGCGAGCGCACGCAGAAGTATTGGCGTGACGGCGGTTTCAATGTGGCCCTGGGCAATACGGTACTGGGCATCGCGACAGGGCGGCTGGTGGGCGGGACCACGGTCATCAACTCCGGCACCGCCTTCCTCACGCCCGACGCCGTGCTGAACGAGTGGCTGGCGCTGGGCTTTCCATCGGACTTCACGCCCGAGGCGTTCCGGCCGTATCTGGACGAGGTGGCGACCGAACTCGGCATCGCCGAGGCGGATCCGAAGTATCTGGGGCGGATCGCGGACATCATCGGGGCGGGTGCGGAGACGCTGGGCGCGGCGCACGGGCCGCTGCCGCGCAATGCGACCGGCTGTGATGGGCAGGGGCAGTGCGTGTACGGATGCCCGACCGATGCCAAGCGCAGCAGCAATGTCAGCTGGGTGCCGCGGGCGTTGCAGGGTGGCGCGCAGCTGTACACCAACCTCACGGTGACACGGGTGCTGATGTCGGATTCGCGGGCGGTCGGAGTGCTGGCGGAGGGCCAGGATTCCCACGGTGCGCCGCGGACCCTCGAAATCCGGTCGCGGGCAGTCGTGGTCGCGGCGGGCACGCTGCTGACGCCACTGTTGTTGCGCCGCAATGGGATCAGGCTGCCGGTGCTGGGACGGAACCTGTCGGTGCATCCATCGCTCAGCGCGGTCGCGTTGATGGGGGATGCGGGCACGCCGTGGCAGGGGATTCCGCAGGGGTATCACGTGACGGGACTCGGGGATCCGCTGGTCACCTTCGAAGGCGTCGTGGTGCCGCCGCAATTCGCCGCGGCGGCACTGCCTTTCCACGGCGCGCTGCTGACCGAGTGGATGAATGCCTGGGCGCGGACCGAACAGTTCGGGGCCATGGTGCGCGATACCGGGACCGGCAGCGTCTCGCACGGGCCCGGCGGGCGGACGCTGGTGCGCTACAGCGTGACACCACGCGTGCGCGAGGCGCTGCGACATGCGTGCGCGAAGCTGGCCGAGCTGTTCCTGCTGGGCGGGGCGCAGCAGGTCGCGCTGCCGATCGCGGGTTCGGCGCCGGTGCGCACCCTGGCCCAGGCACGAGCCGTGGCCGAGACCCCGATCGGGCCACGCAGTTTCCGGTTGCTGGGCCCGCATCCGCTGGGCACCGCACGCATGGGCGCCGGGGCGCGGACGGCCGTGGTCGATTTCGAGCATCGCGTGTTCGGCACGCGCGGCTTGTATATCGCCGACGGGTCGGTGGTGCCGACCTCGCTGGGGGTCAATCCGCAGGTCACCATTATGGCTTTCGCCTTGCGGGCGGCCGACGCGATCGCCGCCGAATTGGGGTGATCGACCCGAATTCCCGCTTCGACTCGAATGTCCATTGCTGATCCCTTGTCGCGTAAGCGAAATCTGTGATCAAGTGGGGGCACCCGCTGTCACAACGGGGCGGGGGACAAGGGGAGACGTCATGGGTGCGAGAGCCGAACTGGAGCAGGCGCTGGGTGGGCCGGTGGCCGCGCTGGATCTGCTGACCGATCAGGAGACAGCCGATCTGCTCGGCATGTTCCGCGACGCACAGCAGGCCGAGACCACCGCCATGGTGGAGGCGGTCGACAAGACCGTCGGCGCCCTGCCGTGGCCGTTGCGAACGGCCGCGAAGAAGATCATGTTCGGGAACAAGCTGGGATAGGCGATGAGCGATCTGGTAACCCGGGCGCAGCTCGAACTGCTGTCCCGCACCCTGCACGTGCCCGCCGACCGCCTCGCCTACCTGGAGAAGCTCGGCGCCGCGAACCTGCACGACCTGCAGGAACGCCTGGCGAAAGTCATTTTCGCCCAGCACAATCAGACCTTCTCCCGGCTCACCCTGCTGGTGCCGATCATCCCGCTGAGCATCTCGCTGCCACTGGTGCAGCGCATGGTGCCACCGGTGATGGCGGGCCGCGCGGCCGGCGCGATCGGCGTCGACCATCCCCGGAAGGCCGCCGAGGCCGTCGGCATGCTCGACCCCGGTTACGCCGCCGAGGCCGCACCCTTCATGGACCCGCACAGTGTCGGGCAGCTCGCCGATATCGCACCGACCGAACCGGTCATGCGCATCATCAACGAACTGCTGCGCCGCGGCGACTACATCACCGCCGGCCCCTTCCTGGCCTATGCCACACCGGAATTGGTGCGCGCCGTCGAAGAGGACGTGCACGACGACGAGGGACTCATCCGCTCGGCGTCGTTCTCCTATTCCGGGGAGAACATCAGCATCATCATCCGCCACCTGCTCGCGGGTGAGGCCCGGCGCATCCCGAAACTCGTGCAGACCATCCTGCACGGGTCCAAGGAACTGCGCCTGGCGGCACTGTCGGTGTTCGCGCGCTGCGATGCCGATGTCATCGCCGCCATCGGCGACATCCTCTTCGACGTCGGCACCGCCGAGGAGATCGCGGACCTCACCGAGACCTTCATCGCCGCGGGCGCGATCCCCGAAACCCTGCGCTTCATCGGCCGATTGAGCCCCGCGGCCCTGGACCTGCTGGCCGCCAACCCCATCGTCGCCGACCCGCAGGCCATCGACGCGGTCACCACCGTCCTCGACGGCGACACCGAACCCGCCGTCTGGCGCGGACTCCTGGAACTGGCCGAACGCACCCCGACACCGACTGCCCGCCGCATCGCCGGCCAGGTCTCACATTTCGACACCGCCACCCTGGCCCAGCTGCCGACCATCCTCACCACCGAACACCTGTGGCCCCCGGCCCTGAAGGTGATCGCCGCCGCCGAACCCGACGCGCAATCCCGCATCGGCGAACTGTGGTCGGCCCTGCCGGCCTTGGAGCGCAACGAAATCGAACTGCGCATCGCCGACCTCGGACTCACCGACCAGCTCACGACACTCGCCGCAACCTTGCAGATCACGCAATAACGCCGGATCAGCGTGCGGCGGGGCGTAGTTCCTCGACGGTGCGCTCGAATGCGGCCGCGCCATGACCGTTCCCGATCTGACGATCGACCAGGCCGGTGAGGCCGTCCAGGGGTTCGGTGGTGACCCCGGCGTCACGGGCCGCGGTCGTGAGCGCCTCGAGGGCGGCCTTGGTGAAGACCAGATCCTGGAACACTTCCGCGGTGTAGTCACCCGAATCGATGATGCGCGCATAGGCGGGCAGCGTATGCGTCATGGCACTCACCCACGGGACCGCACGGGCCGCGAAGTCCGTGGCACTGATCCCGGCGGCGCCGGCCAACGCGGCACCCTGGAAGAACCCGCCGAACATGGCGTACATGTTCGCCAGCAGCGCGAAATCCCATACCGCCGCCGCACCGGCGTCCTCGCCGAAATAATCGGCGGCACCGAACAATTCCAGCAGCCCTCGATATGCCTCGAACACGCTGCGCGAGCCGCTGTAGAGCACGGCCGCCCCGTCGGCGCCGATCATGGCCGGCACCGCCATGATTCCGCCGTCGAGGAACTCGATTCCGTGCGCCGCCGCCCACAGCGCCAGCTCCCGCGACTGCTCCGGTGAGGTCGTCGTCAGGTTGAGCCACTGCCTCCCGCGCAATTCGGCCGCGATCGGATCCAGCATCTCGTGCACCGAGGCGTGATCGAACAGCACGGTGATCACCAACTCACCCGCCCGCACCGCCGCAGCCGCCGAGTCACCCGATCCCGCGCCCGCGGCAACCACTTCCGCATCCCGGCCCGGCGTGCGATTCCACACCGTGGTCGCCACGCCCGCCTTCCGCAGCACGAGCACCAGTGCTCGCCCCATGGCGCCGAGCCCGAGCACCGTCACCGTGCCGTACTGGGTCTTCGTCATAACCGGTCAACTCCTCGTCGAATCCGTGGTCGATGGTGGCGCGCGCTGGAATCGAGACTCCCGGTTACGGTGTTGCCCCACAAGTACGCACTTTCCCCGCAGCTACTGACCGGAAGGTGTGTATCCAGCTAGGAGAGGCGACCATGGGCGAAAAGAGATCAGGGCCATACTTCTGCGGCATCGACGCCGCCATGGACGTCCTCGGCGGCAAATGGAAGTCGCTGATCCTGTGGGAACTGCACGCCCACGGCACCCGCCGCTTCGGCGAGCTGCACCGCAACCTCCCCGGCGTCTCGGAGAAGATGCTCAACCAGCACCTGCGCGAACTCGCCGAGGACGGCATCGTCGACCGCGAAGTGTTCGCGGAAATCCCTCCGCGCGTGCAGTATTCGCTGACCGCGGAGGGCCGCGCCCTCAACGCCGCCCTCGCCGCGCTGGGCGAGTGGGGTAAACGCCGCATCGACCGCATCGGCGCCCAGCGCGTGCACGGGGTCGCCTAGCGGCGCGATCCGATCGGCGGCCTCGAGCACGGCAAGGACCCGGGTCCCGCACGTCCAGGGTCGCCGCCGGGCCGGGTTACCGTGCGGGGCGGCCGAACCAGCGCTCGAGGGCGGCCTCCAGGCCGTCGGTGCGGCCGTCCGGCGACACCCAGGCCACGATGCCGTCCGGGCGGACCAGCAGGGACGAGAGTTCGCGTGCCTCAACGGATTTGACGGTGACCACGCGGACGTGATCCGACCAGGGTGCGGCTGCGGCGCGCAGCGCCGGGCTGTCGGCGAGATCGAACAGAACGGCGTTGCCGGCGGCGAAATGATCGGAGACGTAGGTGCCGTCGGCCAGCGTGAAATCGGGGGTGGCCTTGCCGACCGCGGGATGGTCATCGCCCAGGTCGTAGCGCTGCAGGACACCGAGTAGCTTCTTCGCGATCGCCGTGGTGGCGGACCGCGAATCGAGCAACTCGGTGAGCACGCCGCGCATGGCGCGACTGCGTTCGTCGGTGCGCATCACCGCGATCTGCGCACGGGTCCACTCGAGCACCCACTGCCCGATCGGGTGACGTTCGCGAGTGTAGGTGTCGAGCAGGTCTTCCGGGGCCCGACCGCGCACCACCGCGGCCAGCTTCCAGCCCAGGTTCACCGCATCCCCGATGCCGAGGTTCAATCCCTGTCCGCCGAACGGTGAATGCACGTGCGCGGCATCCCCGGCCAGCAGGACGCGGCCCTTGCGGTACTCGGTGACCTGGCGGGTGTTGTCGGTGAAACGGGTCGCCGAATGCACCGCGCTGACCCGGATGTCGGCGCCGGTGACCGCGCGCAGGCTGTTCTCGAGTTCGATTGCGGTGATCGGGGTGTCGCGGTCGGCGGGCGGGCCGTCGAATTCCACGGTGAGGAACCGGCCCGGCATGGGGCCGAGAACATAGACACCCGTGGGGGTGTCGTGCCAGCCGACGGGGACGTTCTCGTGCCCGGTCATCTCGACCACGGCCTGGTGGCCGGTGATCTCGGGGCCCAGGCCCGGGAAGTCGAAGCCGGCCAGTTTGCGCACGGTGCTGCGGCCGCCGTCGCAGCCGACCAGCCAGCTCGCGCGGATGGCGCCCGCGCCGGTGTCGATCGTGACACCGACACCGTCATCGGTGAATCCGCGCACCTCGACGCCGCGGCGCACCGGCACCCCGAGCTCGCCGACCCAGCGGGCGAGGATGGCTTCGATGTCCTGCTGGGACAGCACGCGATTGTCGGCGGCCGGCCCGAGATCGGCGAAGGCCGGCTCCTCGGGGTCGAGATTGTCGGCCCAGAGCATGATCCCGGCGAAATGCGCGCCCACGCCCTGCCGCTTCGGCATCGTCGGCGCCGCGGCCCCGGAGCGCGGAGCGGCGCCGGCGAAGAACTTCGCCATCTGCCGGCGGCCTTCCTCTTGCGCGGCGGCCAGTTCCGGGCTCAGTCCGCGCCGCCCGAGCGCCTGCGCGGTGGGCACATTGATCGACCCCGCCTTGATCGTCAGGTCCGGTTCCGCAAGTCGTTCCAGCACGATCACATCCACGCCCGCCAGCCGCAATTCGCCCGCCAGCATGAGTCCGACCGGCCCGGCTCCGGCAATCACCACATCGTGTGTCTCGTTCATGACTCCGACTGTGCCCACCCCCGATTGCTGCGCCCTTGCACTGTGCTGGCATCGCGCTTGCATCGGCGAGTGGCACCTGAGCGCGCGGATCCGCGGCGTGTCATGACGCTCAGGTGCCACTCGGCGGGGAAGCCGCACGGCCGGCAGCACCGTGGGCAGGGAGTATGGACCTTTTTGGATTTTTCGGCCGGATTACCGCCCTATGATGGGCGGTCAATACCGGGGCATCTGACCCAGACGGCCGGGAAACGGGGAAAACATGTCTGCCACAGCCGAATTCGAGGGTTGCCGAGCCAGAACGACCCGGCCCGGCCTATGACGGATCTGGTCACCCGAGCCCAGCTCGTGCTGCTCGCCCGCACCCTGCACGTCCCCGTCGACCGCATCGCGCACCTGGAGAAACTCGGGCCGCGACGACTGCACGAACTCCAGCAGCGCAGCGCCGCCACCCTCTTCGACCAGCACACACCGGTTTTCGAGCGGATCGCGAAACTGGTGCCGATCATTCCGCTGAGTATCTCGCTGCCGATCGTGCAGCGGCTCGTGCCGCCCACCATGACCGGGCGGGCCGCCGGCGCCATCGGCGTGCAATATCCGCACAAGGCCGTGGAGGCGCTGCTGCGGATGGAGGTCGAGTATGCCGCGGACTGCGCGCCTTTTCTGGACCCGCGCACCGTCGGCCAGCTCGCCGACGACGCGCCCGCTCCACCGGTCGTCGCCATCGTCAACGAACTGCTGCAGCGGCGCGACTACATCACCGCCGGGCCGTTTCTCGCTTATGCGACACCGGAATTGATCCGGGCGGTCGAAGAGGGTGTGCCCGATGACGAGGGCCTGATCCGTTCGGCGGCTTATGCCTATTCGGGGGAGAGCATCAGTGCCGTCGTGCGCTGCCTGCTCGCCGGGCCCGGGCAGCGATTACCGGCGATGCTGGGCACGATCATCAACGGCTCCAAGGAATTACGGCTCGCCGCGCTGTCGGTGTTCGCGCGCTGCGAACCCGATGTGATCGCAGCGGTCGGTGACATCCTCTTCGACGTCGCCCCGCCCTCGGCCATCGCCGACCTGCTCACCACCTATATCGGCGCCGACGCCACCCCCGAGATGCTGCGCT
Organism: Nocardia sp. NPDC088792; assembly: GCF_044750615.1. Taxonomy (NCBI): domain Bacteria; kingdom Bacillati; phylum Actinomycetota; class Actinomycetes; order Mycobacteriales; family Nocardiaceae; genus Nocardia; species Nocardia sp. NPDC088792. The sequence goes on along the minus strand of NZ_JBIVKC010000003.1, from coordinate 516,704 downwards.
TCCTCGGCCATCTCAGCCAGAACGCACTCACCCGCCTGGCCCTCAACCCGGTCATCGCCGATATCGCCGAACCCATGGTCACCGCCGTCGACGGCACCAGCGATCTCGCCGTCTGGCGCGGCGTCCTCGAACCACTGGCCCGCACCCCCGAGGAAGTCCGCCGACGCGCCGGGCTGCGCCTCACCCAGCTCGACACCCCCACCCTGCTAATGCTCCCCGCCATCGCCCAGGCCGCCCGCCTGTGGGCGCCGCTGCTGTGGCTGCTCGCCGCCACCGACGTCGACGTCCAGGCCCGCCTGGGCGAACTCTGGGCCACCAGCACCCGCCTGGACTCCGACCTCCTCGAACGCCGCGTCACCGACCAGCGCCTCGACCCCCTGCTCGCCACCCTCACCACCACCATCCGCCTGCTCCGCTGACCCGAGCGCCCGACCTGCGGGCTCACAGGGTGGGAAGGCTTGTGCGACGGGTGATTTCAACTCGGTGCGCGGCTGCTCACCTGCGGCGGGGGAGGAGTATGCGGACGGCGGCCGGGCACGGCTCGTCCGCCAAGTGGTAGGAAAGGGACGTGTCCGAAACCGCCGAAACCCGCACCTCCCGCGCCGTCTCGGAAGTGGTGGACCTGGTCAGCGCGCTGATCCGGTTCGACACCTCCAATACCGGCGAACTGGAAACCACCAAGGGCGAGCGCGAATGCGCGCAATGGGTGGCCGATCAGCTGCACCAAGCCGGCTACACCACCGAATACGTCGAATCCGGGGCGCCCGGGCGCGGCAATGTGTTCGCGCGGTTGAAGGGCGCGGACTCCAGCCGCGGCGCGCTCATGATGCACGGGCACCTCGACGTCGTGCCCGCCCAAGCCTCCGACTGGAGCGTGCACCCGTTCTCCGGCGCGGTCCGCGACGGTTACGTGTGGGGACGCGGCGCCATCGATATGAAGGACATGGTCGGCATGATGCTGGCCGTCGCCCGCCAGTTCAAACTCGAGGGCACGGTGCCGCCGCGCGATATCGTGTGGGCCTTCCTCGCCGATGAGGAGAACGGCGGGCGTTGGGGCGCACAGTGGCTCGTCGACAACCGGCCCGACCTGTTCGACGGCGTCACCGAGGCGGTCGGCGAGGTCGGCGGCTTCTCGCTCACCGTGCCGCGCCCGGACGGCAGCGAACGCCGCCTGTACCTGGTGGAGACCGCCGAGAAGGGCCTGGGCTGGATGCGCCTGCGCGCCAAGGCCCGCGCCGGGCACGGCTCGTTCCTGCACGAGGACAATGCCGTCACCATCCTCGCGCAGGCCGTCGCACGCCTGGGCACGCACACCTTCCCGCTGGTCGTCTCCGACTCGGTCGCCGAATTCCTGGCCGCCGTCACCGAGGAGTCCGGGCTGTCCTTCGATCCGCAGAGCCCGGATATCGAAGGCCAGCTGGCCAAGCTGGGCACCATCTCCCGCATCATCGGCGCCACCCTGCGCGACACCGCCAACCCGACCATGCTGCAGGCCGGCTACAAGGCCAATGTCATTCCGCAGACCGCGGAGGCCGTCGTCGACTGCCGGGTGGTGCCGGGCCGGCAGGCCGAATTCGAGCGTGAGGTCGACGCCCTCATCGGGCCCGATGTGGAACGCGAGTGGATCACCAAACTCGACTCCTACGAAACCACTTTCGACGGCCACCTCGTCGACGCCATGAACGATGCGGTGCTCGCCCACGATCCGCACGGGCGTACCGTGCCCTACATGCTCTCCGGCGGCACCGATGCGAAAGCGTTCGCGCGCCTGGGCATTCGCTGCTTCGGCTTCGCACCGCTGAAACTGCCGCCGGACCTGGACTTCTCGGCGCTCTTCCACGGGGTCGACGAGCGGGTTCCGGTGGAATCGCTCGAATTCGGCACCCGCGTGCTGGAACACTTCCTGCTGCACAGCTGACTCGAAAGGACCGTTCGTGCCCGACTATTCGTACAACCCGTACGCGCCGCTGCCCCGGCTGCCCGAGTTCACCCTCACCTCCACCGACATCAGCGAGGGCAAGCCGCTGCACCTCGACCAGGTCAGCGCCCTCGGCGGCGCCGGCGGCAAGGATGTCTCCCCACAGCTGAGCTGGTCCGGATTCCCCGCCGAGACCAAGAGTTTCGCCGTCACCGTGTACGACCCGGACGCACCCACCGCCTCCGGCTTCTGGCACTGGGTGGTCGCCAATATCCCGGCCACCACCACCAGCCTGGAGACCGGGCAGGGCAGCAAGGGCGGCAGCCTGCCCGCCGGCACGGTCGTGCTGCCCAATGATGTGGGCCTGCGCGAATACACCGGCGCCTTCCCGCCTGCCGGGCACGGCGCGCACCGCTACTTCGTGGTGGTGCACGCGGTCGGTGTGGAGGCCCTCGAGGTCGACGCGCACTCCTCCCCGGCCTACCTGGGGTTCAACCTGTTCATGAACGCCATCGGCCGCGCCGTCCTGATCGGCACGCACGAACAGAAGTAACACCGCACCACGTCCGTGTGGCCCCGAGCGAATCGCTCGGGGCCACACGCGCTTCCAGCCCGGCCTTTCACCGAGCGGGAAGCTGTTGCGGCATTTCGCGAGTGGCTTACTCCATGAGTTCCCACTCGCGAAGCGGTCAGTGGGGGGTGGAGAGGTCGGCCAGGGCGCGTATGCCCGAGGCGATGGATTCGGCGGTCGGGGCGTGGTCGGGGTTCACGAGCGATTGCACCAGCAGGCCGACGATGAGGCTCTGCAGCAACATGCCGACCTCGGGGTTGTCGTTGCCGAGGTCGCGGGACAGGCCGTCGCGGGCGAGTTGTTGCGCCGCACCGATTTCCGCGCGCACCTCGGGGGAGTGCAGTGCGTGGGCGAGGGATTCGACATTGGCCGACCAGATGGCGCGGTCGCTCACGAACGAGGCCAGCAGTTTGGTCCAGAAGCTGCTCAGCCGGCCTGCCGAATCGAGTTCGGTGTCCGCGGGCAGGGTGTCGAGCAGGTGGCTCACGGCCTCGGCGGTCGACTCGAGCATGGCCTGGTTCAGCAGTTTGTCGCGGGTGCCGAAGTGATAGTTGATGGCGGCCAGGTTGGTGCCGGAGGCGGCGACGATATCGCGCACGGTGGTACGGGCCAGGCCGCGTTCGGCCAGGCACTGTTTGGCGCCGGCCAGTAGATCTTCTCGGGTTCCCACGCGCCCAGGGTAGCAGCGCTGTGGAACGCATGTTTGTGACATTGGTTTCAAACATACGTTTGTGACAGTTGTTTGAAACGTGTGTATGGTTCGAGGAGTCAGCGCATCACCACACGGGAGTTCGAACCATGACCGAGCGACGCCCCTTGTCCCCCTTCGAAATCGGCTATTTCGGCCACGACACTCGCCTGGGCAGCGTGCCCATCGGCGGCATGCCGCTATTCATCGGCAGCACCGTGCGCGGCCGCATCGACCCGGAACTGCTGCGGCGAGTGCTCGGCGAACTCGCCGCCGGGCATGTGCTGCTGCGCAGCCGCGTGATCGAGAACGCCGACGGCACCAAGGTTTTCGAGACCGACGACACCTATGTGCCCGCGCTGGAGGTGCGCGCGGGCGGCGGAGACGAATACCGGGAGCTGGTGAACACCCGCCAGGACTGGGGCGCCGGCCTGTTCCGGGCGGTGCTGTTGCACGGCGCGGACTGCACCCGCATCGTGCTGATCCTGCACCACGGCATCAGCGACGGCCGCTCGGCCTTCGCACTGCTCGATGAGATGTGGCGGCGCTACACCGCGCAGCTGGCCGGATCGCCACTGCCGGTGGGTGATTCCGATCGTGAGCTGGTGCCGGGCGTGGACATCCAACTGGCGCAGGTCATCACCGAGGACGAGATCGACGGCTTCCTCGGCCAGGTGCTGCGGCTGGCCGCGAGCCTGGGACCCGAGGCCGCCCCGCGCACCCTGCCGCTCGACGGTGTCGAGGATCCCGACGGGCGACTCGCCCTGCGGCGCATCAGTCTGGACGCGGCGCAGACCACGGCGCTGGTGGACATCGCACGCGAGCAAGGGGTTTCGGTGAACAGCCTGCTCGGCGGGGCCGCGCTGGCGGCCGTGCGCGCCGAACTCGACGCGAATCCGGGCGCGCTGCCGATGATCTGCGGGCACGCGGCCGACCTGCGCGGCGTGCTCGCACCGCCCTTGCCGGACGCCACGATTCTCAACTGCGCGTCCGGGGCCGGGACGCCCGCGCTGGTGGATCGCGACGCCGATCCGCTCGAGCTCGCGCACGCCGTCGAGGCGGGCATGCGGCAGGTGCTGGACACTCGCTTCCCGGCGCTGTTCATGCGCGCATCGCACCGGCCGCTCGACCCGGCGACCACGGCCATCCTGACCGGTGGCCCGAGCATCGCCTTGTCGAATATCGGCCGGCTGCCCGCGCATTCGATCCCGGCGGGCGTGGAATGGGTCCGCGACGACGTGTTCGCGATGGCCGCGAGCATGCCGCCGAAGATGACCATCTTCACCGTCGGCGATCGGATGACCATTCAGGTCGAATACGACACCGCCGAACACAGTCACGCGCAGCTGGACCGGGTGGGGGCGGCGATGCGTGCGCAGCTGGATCGGGTATCAGCGGCCGCGCTGCGTGGGTGAGGCGCTCATCCGTTATCACCGCGCCAGTGCGATCCGGTGGGGCCTTGCCTGTGATTACGTCGGCCGTGGCGGCGATCGGCTGTGGCCGTGGCGGCGATCGGCTGTGGCCGTGGCGGCGATCGGCTGTGGCCGTGGCGGCGATCGGCTGTGGCCGTGGCGGCGATCGGCTGTGGCCCTGCACGAGGGGTGCAGGGCCACAGCCGGATTCACTTCGAGCCGGGCGGTATCACCGCAGGCCGGCGCTATCGCTTCGTGCCGGGCGGTTCAGCCCATGTTGATGATGTTCTCCGGCGCCGGCGTCGTGTACAGGGCGGCGATCTCGGCGCCGTACTTGCCGGCGATCGGGTTGCGCTTGAGCTTGAGCGTCGGGGTGAGTTCGTCACCGCCGGGCTCCCAGCCCTGATCCAGGATCACGAATCGCTTGATCTGTTCCACCCGCGACAGTTTCGTGTTCGCGACCGCGACCGCGGAGCGGATCTCCGCGACGATCTCCGGGCGCACCGACAGCGCCTTCAGGTCGGCGTCGGGGATGCCGAGCGTCTTGGCGCGCACCACCGCGGTGTCCGTATCGAGCACGATGAGCGCGGCGATGTAGGGCTTGGCGTCACCGATCGCCACCACCTGACCGACCAGTGAGGACTCGACCTTCACCGTGTTCTCGATATTGGTGGGAGACAGGTTCTTTCCCGCCTCGTTGATGATCAGTTCCTTCTTGCGGTCCACGATGGTGACGTACCCGTCGGCATCGATGGTGGCCACGTCGCCGGTGTGCAGCCAGCCGTCGGCGTCGATGGCCTCGGCGGTCTTCTCCGGCATCTTGCGGTAGCCGTGCGTGACGATCGGGCCGCGTACCAGCAGCTCACCGTCCTCGGCGAGGCGAAGTTCGGTGTCCTGCAAGGCGATTCCAACGGTTCCCGGCTTGGGGCGGGCCAGCGGCGTGTAGGTGCCGACGCCGCTGGTCTCCGACATGCCCCACACCTCGGTGACGGTGAAACCCAGACCCAGCAGGTATTCCAGGGTGTCGGGCGGGATGGCGGCCGCACCCGAGGCGGCCACCTTCAACTCGTCGAAACCCAGCGCGTGCCGCAACTTCGACAGCACCAGCGCGTCGGCCAGCTTGTGCTGCACATCCAGCAGCACGCCGCGGCCGTTGCCGGCCAGATCGGCGCGCGCGGCCTGCACACCCACGCCGAGCGCCCAGTGGGCAAGCGCCTTCTTCACCGGGCTGGGCTCGACGGCCAGCTTGGCATCGATACCGGCCTTGATCTTCTGCCATACCCGAGGCACGCCGAAGAACGCGGTCGGGCGGGCATCGGGCAGGGCAGCGGCGATCTCACGGGCATCCGGGACACAGGTCATCTGCACACCGGTGAACAGGTTGGCGCAGTGACCCGAAATCCGGTCGGCCACATGGGCGGCCGGCAGATACGACACCGACCGGTCATCGAGGCCGACGGTGAGTGGGCCCGCGACCAGGCCCACGATCTGAGCGACCACATTGCTGTGGGTGAGCTCGACCCCTTTGGACGGTCCGGTGGTGCCGGAGGTGTAGATGAGGGTGGCCACATCCCCGGGCTGCACCGCCCGCCACGCGGCCTCGAAATCGAAATCGGCGGCGGGCGCCGCCACCACCTCGGCGAGGGTGATCGTGCCCTCGGCCGACCCCTCCACCAGCACAATATGTTCCAGCTCGACACCCGCACCGCGCACCGCGTCGAGGAAGGCCGGTTCGGTGATAACGACCTTGTTCTCGGCATTGGTGAACAGATGCGCGATCTGCTCGGCCGAACTGGTGTTGTAGATCGAGAACGGCGTCGCCCCCACATGCAGCGCCGCCGTATCCACCAGATTGAACTCCGGCCGATTGGTGAGCATGAGCCCCACCGTGTCCCCGCGCCCCACCCCCAACCCCGCGAGCCCGGCCGCGATCCCGCGCACCTGCTCCCCGTACTCCCGCCACGTGATGGTCCTGGTACCCCCCACCGTCCGCAACGCCACCTGCCCGGGCCGCAACGTCAGCGTCTGCTGAAACGCCTCCGGAATCGTGTAAACCGTCTTGCCCGACTGGTGCGCATAGCCGATGTTCGTCGTCATAAGCCCTTTTCCCGATCGCCTCTCACTTCCCCCGCCACACACCACGCACCCATAACCCCAGCGCAAACCCCGCCGTCCACCAGAACGACCAACCCGACTCACACCGTGGGCACGCACCATGTGGCGCGGCTCACTCAGCGTAGCCAGAAAATCGCGAACGTGTCGCCCGCTACACCCTCCACACCGGCCCCGGCCCGTGTACCTGCGACCGCTGGCCCGCGATGCGGCGTTTGGACTCCATATACAAACGAGCGCGCTCACTGCGCGGCTTCGTGGGCAACGGAACCTCCTGCACGATCAGCCCGACATCCCGCAACGCCTGGACCTTGTCCGGATTGTTGGTCATCAACCGCACCGACCGGAAACCCAACTTCGACAACGCCGCAGCGGCATGCGTGTACGACCGGGAATCCACCGGATGCCCCAACATTCGATAGCTGTCGAAGGTGTCGGCCCCGGTCTGCTCACCGGTCCGCAACCCCATAGCCTTCACCACCAGCCCCGCCCCCCGCCCCTCCTGTTCCAGATAGATCAGCACCCCACACCCGCCCTCGTCCTGAATCATGTCCATTGCCATGTCGAGTTCGGGCCCGCAATCACAGTCATCGGACTGCAAGGTATCCCCGTAGAGGCACCGCGAATGGATACGTACCAGACACCCATCGGCAGGGGCCCCGAACACCAGCACATGCCCATCGCTCAATTCCATGACGCGCACACGCAACTCGCGCCCCTTACGAGACAACGAATGTGCAGTTGCCTGAAGCTCTTTCACGGCTGCTCCGCCCTGGCATGTGACCTCTGGCCATTATCGCCGCGTATACGGAGATGACACGGCCGCTTTCCTCATGCCTCCTCGACGGCCAGGTGGAGGACACTGTCGATCTCGTCCACTGTCGGCATCACCCCCGGGGATTCGATGTAGTTCTGTGTGGCGATCATCGAGGCTGTCGCCCAGCGCAGGTCCTCGATATCGGCTGCACGGCGCGACAGGACGAATCGGTAGGCCAGCGCAGCCGCGAATGCCGAGCGGGCGCCAGGGGAGTCCTTCAGCGAGGCAGCCTGCGCAGCAGAAATGGTGGTGTGCACCGAATCGGAGCGGACGGTGCACCGATAGTTCTCCAGCAGGCAGACAGTCCCGACTCGCAGGCCGCGCAGCCGCTGAGCGATCACGTCGGGATTCGTCAGCCCTTCGGAGTCGGGCAGCATCGTGCGCAATTCCCATGTCGTGCCGATGACGTAGTCGACCGCGTCGATCACTCCGAGCAGTCCCCGCAGTTGGTCGGCCGAATTCACCGGCGGCGACGGGTGCAGTATCACCTGCGGGCCCCGACCGCCGGTTCGCCGCACGGCTTTCACGGTCCGAAGCGTCTCCACGGTGACCTCGGCCGGCTGTTCGAAGGTCACGAGAACGACATCGGCTGTGGTGAGCGCCTGCTGACGCGCCGGGACCCGCAGGTCTGCTCCGTCCAGGCGCACGCGTTGCGCGATCGGAATGTAGGTCATGCTGCCGTCGTCGGCCACCGTGACATCGGTTTCGGGCGCGGACGCATTGGCCACGACCTTCACCAGGCCGGTGCCGACATTCTGCTCGCCGAGGAAATCGAGGATTCTGTAGCTGTCGGCATCGGATCCGACCACGGCGATCAATTGCACGTCCAGCCCAAGGTGGGCGGCACAGATAGCCCGATAGAAGCCTTTTCCACCGGGATGCCGCATGAGGTGACCCGTTTCGGCGGTTCCAGCACTGGGTAGTCGGCGCACCCGCAGAATCCGGTCGATCACGGCCTCGCCCACTACGACCACCGAACCGATGCCTCCAGGGCGGATATCACGCTGCGCCGCACTGATCTTCAACGGTGCAGTGCCCGAGGACGCTGCTATCAACAACGCTGCCAGCGCGGTAAAGGCTTCGTCCTCCGGTCGGGCACGCAATGATCGCGTAGTGGGGGCGCGCGGGATCCGTTCCGTGCCTGAGCTCTTGTGCAGCGCATGCCAGTGGGTGACCAGGAAATCCCGGCGGGCACCCAGGTTCGGAGCGTAGAGCAGGTGCGGGTCGATGCCGCGGACGGGACTCTTCCGTAGTAGTCCCAGCGCCAGTTCGGCGTCGGCGATGATACGAGGTGTGACCGGCAGACGCTCGACGAGCTCGCGGATGATTTCGACCGCGGCGTAACGAGGCTCGGTACCCGTTCGCGCGGATTCCTCTCGGACGATTCGCAGCGCCAGTAGTGCGTTCGCATCGATCGCGGACTCGGTGAGCCGGTCGGGCGTCAATCCCGACCATGTACACAATCGCCGCAGCAGGTCCCGCATGGCGAGCACCTCCGGACCGGACTCGGTGTCGGTCATTCCCTCGCACCTCCACCGTTGCGGAACGATCACCGGCGGTGCCGGTCAGACAAGTATTGCTGCTTCAGGTTATGTCAATTGACATATCAGACAGCGAAATTGGCATATCAATTTGACAAGAGTCAAACTGGCCTCAGCGCTTTGATTCGCATGATCTCCAGAAGTGCTGCTGCGAAACGAGATTCGACGATGACAATTGACATCGAGCGCACGGTCAGCGGTGGAACAGCGACGTCGCTCTACGCGTCACGCGTGCGGATGAACCGTCCGATCTGGAGTCGAATACGGGCTCGCAGCAAGCCCATCCGCTGCCAGGCCCACCGGCCGACGATCAACCCGATCGCGGTCGGCAGCACTCGATCCACTCCGTGCATCGCCTCACGGGTGAACATTTCGGTCACCGCGACGATGGCCACACTCGCCAGGGCGAGGACGGCAGCCGTCGACGCTCCGTACAGGACGCGGTATGCCCACCAGTGCTCGGGCAGGCGGTGACCGCGATGGTCACGCTTAGCCTGCAGATACAGCTCGACCGATTTGTTGGGAGGAAGAATGTGCAGCGGGACACGGTGTGTGCGAAGACCCGCAAGGGTCAACTGGCCGACTTTGTCGGGGTTATTCGTCAACAGGCGAATCGACTGCAGCCCCAATCCTTTCAGCGTATCGGCGGCATCGGCGTAGGACCGGTGGTCGGCGGGATAGCCGAGCCGTGCATAACTGGCGAAGGTATCCAGGTGTTCCTGCTGGCTCAGCCGGTACCCTCTCGCCTTACCCATCAGCCCTGCACCACGACCCTCCTGTTCGAGGTAGAGCAGGACCCCGCGCCCTTCAGCTTGGATCAGATCCAACGCCATCTCAAGTTCCGGGCCGCAGTCGCAGTCGTCGGACTGCAAGGCTTCCCCGTACAAGCACCGCGAATGCACTCGCACCAGACAGCCGTCGGAAACGTCACCGAAGATGAGGGCGTGGCCGGCGCCCACGCCGACCTCCTCCACCCGCACGCGTATCTGCCGACCACGCCGGGTAAACATGTGCGCCGTGTCGGTGTGTTCATCGTGGGGCACGGGAATCCCTGCTTGGAGCACGGGCACCGCTTCTGTCGTCACACAAGCCTCCGGGTCGGGACGGAGAAGAGCATCGCACCCCATCGGCCGCAGTGCACGACGGGCGGCGTCATGCTAACCCTCGCTACGGCGTTGCTGTGGCAAACCCACGCTGACTGTCGTCGTCCGCCGTCATTTCTCGCGGTGGTCGACCGTCACCTGCTCGATCAACTGCGCCGACGGCATCTTTTCCGGAATGCTCGTCGTCGCCGGCCGGCGAGCGGCGGTCCGCGTCAACGCCGCCATGGCTGCGGTTGCCCAGTCGAAATCGGCGGTGTCGGCGGCACGGTCACCGGTGACGAGCCGGTAGGTCAGTGCCGACGAGAACGCCGAGACCGCACCGGCGACGCTCGGGAGATTGGTCGCGTATCGGGTGACGTCCACCTGTGTCGCACCTTGCCGATGGACAGTGCATCGAGACTTCTCGACGACGCAAACGGCGCCGACACCCATGCCCAGCAGTGCATGTGCGACATCATCGCGCGGCAGGTCAGGACACAGCATCGCCAATTCGTCCGAGGAGCCGACGAGATAGTCGATCGCACTCAGGCATCGCAATACCCTGGCCGTCAGTTCACGGGACGGGCAGACATTCACGATCAGCCACGGACATTCGTCCGGCGGTGTCGATTTCTGCAGTCCGTCGAGCAGTTCGAGGACCTTCTCGATGACGGGATCGGTCTGTTCGAAGGTCAGCAGGACTGCCTTGGCATCGATGATCGCCTGTCGATTCGACGCAGCATCGAGGTCCCAGGGCATCAAATGCGTGCGGCCCTCTCTGGCAGCAATAGATGCGTACTCACCATCCCCGGGCGAGATGACGGTGGTGACTGGCGTGCTCGTGCCGGATTTGACTTTGATCAGGCTGGTGTCGACACGTTTCTCCTTCAGATAATCGAGAATCGTCTGCCCGTCGGCGTCCTCCCCGACGACCGTGAGCAGGCGCGCGTCCAGTCCCAGTTCTCTCAGGGCGACAGCCCGATTCAAGCCCTTGCCTCCGGGCCGACGAGCGGACTCGCCCCACATCGACGATCCGGGTGCCGGGAAATGATCGACCTTCAGAATCTGGTCCATCACGGCGTCGCCGATAATCGTGACCGTGTTTCGTTCGGCGGCATCGGGATCCGATTCGGAGATCAGCAGCACTGCCAGAGCGGTGAAGGCTCTGGTCTCCGGCCCCCCACGCACCGTCCGCAGGCTCGGAGGCCGCGAGATCTCTGTGGCACCCAGGATTTCGTGCAGCAGCCGCCAGTGCAGGGTGAGGTAGCGGCGCCGGTCGGTCAGCTCCCCCGAGTACAACTTCTCGAGGTCGATCCCCGGAGGCGGATCATCTCGGAGAAGCTCCAGGCACAGTTCGGCATCGACTATCAACTGATCGGTGGTCGTGAGCTTGCGCGCGACGTGCCGGATCGCCTCCCGGAGCGCCTTTTCCGGTGTGGTGCGGCCCAGGAATGCGTATCGGCGGACCACGCTGAGTTGCAGGATGACCGAGGCGTCGATCTCGGTGGTATCCATGCGGTCCGCACTGAGGCCGTAGCGCTTGCGGAGGCTCCGGAGCACACCACGCACGGCGACGACAGCCGGATCCGCTGCCGCCGTGGCAGGTTCGGCTCTGCGAGAGATGTCGTTCCGTGTCATTCATCCCAACGATACCGCAGTTACATGTTTATCGACCTGGTAAAACGTCAATCCCCTTGGCGGAAAGGCAAATGCCACTTCGGGTCGGCATTTGTCATACTGGGGGTGGCGATGTACCCCACACCCCATCTGAGGGTTTCGGGAGGTCCGGTGTTCGGAATGGTTCTCCTGGTTCGGCACCGTCGGCGGAGGCGACCGGCGGGCAACGAGACCGAGGCGGAGCAGGAAATCGCGGCCGCCGTCGACTAGGTGGACGGTCTTGTCCGCCTGGATATCCGACAACCCCAATCCGACTCCTCGCCATTCGCTCGGGCCGCGCATATCGCGCGCCGACCACGGCGGCACCGGCTGATCACGCTTCGAGATCAGCCGGTGTCAGGCATCCCCGGAGAACCCGCACACGATGCGATGGCGACACCCTCACCACAGGGAGACCGTCGTGATCTACGAGAGCACCCGATCCATCACCAGCAGCGTCGTCCAGGAATGGGCGCGGCGATTCTCCGCGCACGACGACGGCGCCACCTGGGAGCTGAGCTGGCGGCAGGAGCCGTTGCTCACCCGCGAACAAGCCAGGGCCGCAATGGAGCTCACCGAGTTGTGCAGCACCGGCGAGGAGCCCGGCGGGCGCGCCGCCGATCTCGCGGCGGAGCTCGGAACGACCGTGCAGCAGGTGATGACGGTGCTGCAGCGGCGCAGGAGAGAAAGGGGGACGGGGTCGTGACCACCTATGACGAGGATCAGCAGACTATCGGCGAACTCACCACGCGGCGGCACGGCTCGGAGGGGGCCGTGAAATACCAACCGATCGGCTTTCGATGAAAGAGCAATCCCCGTTCCGGGCGACCGCCCGGGCGGGAGCACAACGAGGCGAGGCGGCGGTCACCCCGGCGCTCGCCGGAACGGCTCAGGAGGACCCAGCGGTGACGATCCAGATCAGCACGCGGGCGATGACCAGTGACGTCAGTCCCGAATACGCGATTCGCGTGGCCGGGAAATCGGGGGCGTGGCGGTTGAGCTGGCTGCCGGAGCTCCGGCTGACAGGCGAACAGGCACGGGCCGGAATGGAATTGGACGAGATCCTCTCCGATCCGGACATGGTGTACGAGGAGACCGCGCACCTGCGCGCGGCCGTGCGGGCGCGACGACTGGGGATCCCGGTCGAGCACGCGGTGATCGTGCTCGTGCAGCGGATGAACGAACGCATGGAGCGGGCCGACGCGGTGGAGTGGGACGCGGAACCCGAACCGGCCGGGCCGCACCCGAGGACAGGCGGCCGGCAGGACTGGGTACCCGCCACCTCGGGCGCCCGGTCCCGTCACCGATGGGGGTGACAGCGCCCGCCGTGGCGCCCCCATCGGTGTAGGCGCAGTGGCAAACTCCGCGCCGCACAAAGGTCGGCACTGTACGACCGCGCGCACCGCACCACCCGTCGCCGCACCATCCGTCGCCGCATCGGTCAGCGCCGGCCGGATGTCCCGGAGGCGCCACGCCCGAGGTAGCGTGCGCCGATCACACGCTGGCACACCCCGTTTCGCGCATTCGATGCAACATCGCACGGAATGCGCCACCGCACAGGGAAGGCGGAGAACTACGCGCGGGCCTTGTGTTCCGCGCCCACCGCGTCGGACAGGCTCGCGTAGCCGTGCGCGCGCAGTTTGTCCGCGAGGCCGCGGTGGATGCGCCGCGCCCACCGCGGGCCGCCGTAGATGAAACCGGTGAAGCCCTGCAGGAGGGAGGCGCCCGCGAGGATGCGTTCCCAGGCCTGGTCGGCGGTTTCGATGCCGCCGACCGAGATGAGGACGAGTTGGTCGCCGACTCGGGCGTAGAGGCGGCGCAGGACCTCGAGGGAGCGGTCGGCGACCGGGGGGCCGGACAGGCCGCCGGCGCCGCAGTCTGCGACGTCGGACGCGGGGGTGGCGAGGCCGTCGCGGCGGATGGTGGTGTTGGTGGCCACGATTCCGGCCAGGCCGAGTTCGACGGCGAGGTCGGCGACGGCGTCGATGTCCTCGTCGGAGAGGTCGGGGGCGATCTTCACCAGCACGGGGACGGTCACCGCGTCGAGTACCGCCTGCAGGATGGGGCGCAGGGAGGTGACGGCCTGCAGGTCGCGCAGGCCGGGGGTGTTGGGGGAGCTGACGTTGACGACCATGAAATCAGCCAGCGGGCCCAGCAGTTTGGCGCTGATGGCGTAATCGCTTGCGGCGTCCTCGGGTTCGATGACCTTCGTCTTGCCGATATTGGCGCCGATCGGCACACCGCCGGGAAGGCGGTGTGCCAGATGATCGGCCGCCGCGGCCGCGCCGAAGTTGTTGAAGCCCATGCGATTGATGAGCGCCCGATCGGCGGGCAGGCGGAACAAGCGGGGCGCCGGATTGCCCGGCTGTGCCTGTGCGGTCACGGTGCCGATCTCGGCGTAGCCGAAACCGAGCGGACCCCAGGCGTCGGCGCCTTCGGCGTTCTTGTCGAAACCGGCGGCCAGGCCGAGCGGCGCGGGGAAATCCACGCCGAACACCCGGGTGCGCAGGATCGGATCGCCGGAGACCAGCAGGCTGCCGGTCAGCCGGCGACCCGGCGCGAACCGGGTGGCCAGTTTCATTGCACCGAATGCCAGATGATGGATGCGTTCCGGCGGGAGCAGGAACATCACCTTCAACAGCAGGGCGTACAAGCGCTCAGACATGCGGGTTACATCACCGCCTCGGGTGTCGGGGATAGCAGGGAACTCTTGCGGCGGCGCAGTAACACCCGACGCGAACCGTCGGTGTAGGCACGCACCCGCGACAGCTCCCAGCCACTGAATTCAGCGTGAATGGTCAATCGCATGGACGCGGTGACCCGATTGACGCCGGGAGGCAACCGGAGCGGCAAATACTCCCACTCGTCGCTGCTTTCCTCCCAGCCTTCCGGTAATTGGCGCGAACCGCGCCCAGATCGTGAGGCCTGCGCCATCACTGCCCTCTCTTCCGCTGGTCCGCAGGAATCCGCTGCAGACCGTCACCGGTCCCGGATCCCACGAACATGTCACCGGTGCGGCTGTCGATGGTCACCGTGTTCGGCTGGCGCACCGTCGGGTAGCGCCCTACCTCTACCGGTATACCCGTCGACAAGTCGTAGCCGACGACTTCGTTCCTGCCTGTCAGCGTCACCCACACGGTCTCGGACCGCTGATCGTAGGCGAGTGCGTAGGGCGAAGAGCCTACCGGGAAACGCTGGTGCAGGACCAAAGGATCGGCCGTGTAGACCAGCAGTTCGCCACCTTTGGTGTCGGTGACGAGGCGCCGGCCGAAGTGATCGCCGATCATGTGGGTGGCGCCGTCACCGGCGCGCAGGCTCAAACCGAGCTGGTGCGCGGGCAGATCGAGCTGGGTGATGGTGGTCTGGCGCTGGTCCAGCACCACCACCTGATTGTCGCTCGCGTCCACCGCATCCGCGGAGACCAGACCCGAAATCGTGTGCTGCACAGCGCCGTTGGCGTCCAGCAGCAGCACCTTGCCATCGGCCAGGCCTGCCACCAGCGTGCCGTCGGCGCGCAGGGCCGCCGACAGCACGTCACCGTCGACGCCGACCTCACTGGTCTTGCCGGAGGCGACGTCCACGCGGATCACCTTGCCGGGCACGGCAACCAGGACCTCACCGGGCTTGCCGAGGGCGAGGGAAGCGGGCTTGGCGGGCAGATTCACCGTGCGGGTGGCGCCATCGGCGCTCAGCCGCAGCGCATTCGCGCCGTCGGTGACCTCGACCAGGGTGCCGGTCGCCGGTTCCGAGAGCAGCTGGGTGATCGCGGCGCTGGGGGTCACCGACCCGGCGGGGGTGACGGTGACCGCGGGCGCCGCGGCCGCGGGCACCCGGTCGATGGTCGGATGATCACTGTCACCACCGTTGGACGAACATCCGGCGAGCAAGCCCACCACTGCCGCGCCCGCGAGGGCCGACCGGATCCAGCCGCGACGGCGCATGCAGCGAACTCCTTAACTGACCGAACTGACCGACGTAATCATGCGTGCTCCCTAATCTGACCATGGTCCACGACCACGCCCGGTGGAGGGGGTGCCCGGTTCGGCGCGCCGTCACACTTCGGACTCCGGTCGCATGACGTGACATGGGGGTTCGATGCCGTTGTCGGTGCCTGCGGTTACCGTGGAACGTAATAGTGGGAAGTGTCAGGGAGTTTCTGGTGATGAGCGACCACACCTCGGGCTTCGCCGTCGAAGACGTGACCGTGGGCCGGTACGCGCACGGTTTCGGGGTCACCGCGGACGGACGATCCTTCGCATTCCGCACCAATCGGGCCACCCTCACGCTGGAGATCTATCGGGTCGATCTGGACACCGCGGTGCCCGCACCCGAAGACGTGCAGGCCATCGCCGTCGCCCGCGTCACCGATATCGACCTGGACGACGAACGCAGCATCGTGGCCCTGGTCCGCGACCTGATCCCGCAGGCCATCCCGGTGCCCGCGGCCCGGCCGCGTGAGACCACCACCGTGCGCGCCCTGCTCGGCCGGCTGGCCGCGGTCCTCGACGGCATCTGAACCGGCCCGACCCGCGCGCCGGGCCACAACGGCGGGGCCGATGAGGTGCGAATCACCGTCGCGGCGTGCGCGTGACAAACTAACGGCACACAACCGCAGTTCGAGCACCCGAGGAATCGATGCGACTTCGACGAACGGCCGCCGCCGCCCTGACTCTCGCCGTGATCGGCGCCGCCGTGACCGCGTGCAGCAGCGACGACAGCGAGGCCTCGGTGGCCGCGGCCCGCTCCTCGGCGTACGCCGCCTTGAGCTCGTCCTCGGCGGTGGCCGCCACCAGCGCCGCGAACCGGCCGATTCCCACCGCGCAGCAGCTCGACGCGCAGATCAAGGCCGCGCTCGATCCCAACCTGCCCGACAGTGACCGCACCGACCTCATCCAGGACGGGGCAGCGTTCAAGGACGCCATTCCGGACATGTACAAGGCGCTGCAGGACCATCCGCGGGCGGTGTACGGCGTGAAGGACCCCGTTTTCGACAATCACGACGGCACCCTCACCGCCACGCTGAGCCTGGACAAGGACGGCTCCGGCACCGATGTGCGCACCACGGTCGTGCACTTCGTCTACCTCGACAACCGGTGGAAGATCTCCAAGAACGATCTCTGCGGCATTCTGCGCTCGGCCGATTACAAGACCACGGCCTGCGGGTAATGGCCGAGGCCGGATCCCTACGGTGGGGGCGTCTGATCCACCGCTACCGGTTCGTGGTGTTCGCGATCTTCGTGCTCGCTGTGCTGGGATCCGGACTGTACGGCCGTGACCTGGGTAGACACCTCACGCAAGAGGGCTGGTTCGACGATTCCAGCGAATCGGTGGCCGCCTCGAAACTCGCCGATTCCACCTTCGGCCGCGACACCGACGGCGATCTCATCGCCCTCTACACCGCCCCTCGCGGGCACACCCTCGACGAGGAACCGATCCGCGATGCCGTTGCGGGGGAACTGAATCGGCTGCTCGCCGAGCATCCCGACCGGATCCTCAAGATCGACTCGTACTGGGACGGCGCCATGATGAGCCGCTTCGCTGACGACTCGCGCACCCACGCCTTCGCCGCTATCGGATTGCGCGGCGACGGCGGCACCGCCACCGTCGACAACTACCTGGCCATCAAGAGCGAATTCCAGGCCGGGACACCGGGTTCCGGACCCGGCGGCACCACCGTGCAGCTGGCGGGCATGCAACCGGTGGTGGAGGGCATCAACACCGGCATGCAGAACGACATCCACCGCGCGGAGCTGATCGCACTGCCGCTGGTGGCGATCCTGCTGTACTTCGTGTTCGGCGGGGTGATCGCCGCACTGCTGCCGGTGCTCATCGGCGGCATGACGATCCTGGGCAGTCAGGGCATCATGCGGCTGCTCACCGGCTACATCCACGTCAACGTGTTCGCTTCCGCGGTGGTCACTTTGGTGAGCCTGGGCCTGGCCATCGACTACGGGCTGTTCGCGGTCACCCGCTTCCGCGAGGAACTGGCGGCCGGGCGCAGCGTGGAGGAAGCCACCGCGCGCACGGTCGCCACGGCGGGTCGCACGGTGTTGTTCTCGGCGGCCATCATCGCGGTGAGCCTGGGCGCGTTGTTCATCTTCCCCAACGGGGTGTTGCGGTCGGTGCCGCTGGGGGGCATCTCCTCGGTGGTGCTCGCCTCGGTGTTGTCGGTGACGGCGCTACCGGCGGCGCTGTCCATCGTGGGGCGGCGCATCGATCTGTGGGGCTGGCATCGGCTGGCGAGCATCCGTACCGCCGAGCAGATCGACGCCGGATTCTTCTCGCGGCTGGCACAATTCGCCATGCGCCGGCCGTGGCTGGTGATCGTGCCGATCGTGCTGGGATTGCTGGTGCTGATCCTGCCCATGCGCAGTATCGAATTCGGCGGGCTCAGCGAACGGTATCTGTCCGCGTCCAATCCGGCGCGCGTCGCCCAGCAGGACTTCGATCGGATGTTCCCACAGTTCCGTACCGACCCGCTGAAACTGGTTGTGGTGGGCGGAAATCAGCAGCAGCTCTCCGATATCCGGTACGAGGCCAATCAGCGGACCGCCGCCGAAACGACCGGGCCGTTCGATCCGGCCGCGCCGACCAAGGATGCGGTCACGGTGCTGGCCAGCGGGCTGAAGGACAAGCAGGACGCGGATTCGGTGATCGCGACACTGCGCGGTATCCACGCGCCGCCAGGGGTGAAGGTGATGGTCGGCGGGGTGCCCGCACTGGAACGCGACAGCATCCAGAGCCTGATCCACGGACTGCCACTGCTGGCGTTGATCCTGGTCGTGGCGGCGATCGCGTTGATGTACGCGGCGTTCCGGTCGCTGGTGCTGGCGCTCAAGGCGGTGGTCATGAGCGCGCTGAGCTTGGGCTCGACGCTCGGCATCTTGACGTGGGTGTTCGTGGAGGGGCACGGGTCGGGGCTGTTCGATTTCACGGCCGGGCCGCTCATGTTCGCGGTGCTGGTGCTGATCGTGACCGTGCTATTCGGGCTGTCCACCGATTACGAGGTGTTCCTGCAGTCGCGCATGGCCGAGGCGCGCGCCGCGGGAGCGGCGCCGGCGGAGGCGATCCGCTACGGCATCGCCCACACCGGCGGTGTGATCACTTCGGCGGCAGCGATTCTCATCGTGGTGACCGGCGCGTTCGGTTTCTCGGATCTGGTGCTGATGAAGTACATCGCCTACGGCATGATCGCGGCATTGGTCCTGGACGCCACCGTGATTCGCATGCTGCTGACGCCGGCGGTACTGAAGCTGGTCTGGCGCTGAAGCGCGGGTAAGTGCCGGGATGATCGCGGGCGCGCTCACTCACCGCCGCGCACGGGCAGCACCAGCTGCGCACCGGTGACCGGGTGATCGAACACGTCGACCGGATGCTTGTAGACGCGGGTCAGCAGTTCGGTGGTGAGCACCTCGCGCGGCGGGCCGTCGGCCGCGATGCGGCCCGACTCCAGGACCGCGACCCGATCGGCGTAGGCGGCGGCGACACCGAGGTCGTGCAGCACGACGACCACGGCCGCACCCGCGGCGGCTCGCGCGCGGGCCAATTGCAGGACCTGTTCCTGGTGGCCGAGGTCGAGTGCGGCGGTGGGTTCGTCCAGCAGCAGGGTCGCGGTGTCCTGGGCGAGGACGCGGGCCAGGGCGACGCGGGCGCGTTCACCGCCGGACAGGGCCGGGAAGTGGCGTCCGGCAAGGTGTTCCACATCGGTGGCGGCCAGTGCGGCGGCGATGCGGGCCTCGTCGTCGTCCTGGCGGTCGGTGCGGGCCCACGGGGCGCGGCCCATGGCCACGACTTCGCGTGCGGTGAAGGGGAATCCGACGGTGTGGTTCTGTGGCAGCACGGCCCGGCGGCGGGCCTGGTCGACCGGTGCCCACTCGGCCAGGGACCGCCCGTCGAGTTCTACGGTGCCGGCACCGGGTTCGAGTTCGCCTGCGAGGGCGGCGAGCAGGGTGGATTTGCCCGCGCCATTGGGGCCGACGAGGGCCACGATGCGCCCGGCGACGACATCGAAGTCGACGCCGTCGAGGACGCGCCGCCCGGCACCGCGTTCGAGCCCGACCCCGCGTGCCCGCAAGGTGACCGCGCCCGGTTCCGGGGTGGCGGGCAGCTCGTGGCGGCGGGTGAACGCCGACAGTCCGCGCAGCATGGTGCTCATGCCCAGCCTCCCGACCGGGCGCGGGTGCGCCGCAGCAGCCAGAAGAAGAACGGCCCGCCGACCAGCGAGGTCAGCATGCCCAGCGGCAGGTCGGCATTGTGCACCAGGGCGCGCGCGCCGATATCGGCGGCCAGCAGCACCACCGCGCCGACAATGGCGCTGAGCGGGATCAGCACCCGATGCGCGGGCCCGACCATCATGCGCACCAGGTGCGGCACGATCAGCCCGACGAACAATACGATCCCGGTGAACGCCACACCCGCGGTGGCCAGCACGGCGACCACGACGATCACATTGCGCCGCAACCGTTCCACGTCCACGCCCAGATGCCGGGCCGCGGATTCCCCCAGCGCCAGCAGATCCAGTTTGGGCGCCATGAATATCGCCGCCACCACCCCGATGAACGTCAGCGGCGCAACCACATACACCGACTGCCAGGTAGCCCCGTTCAGACTGCCCAACTGCCAGAACACGATCTGATCCCGCGCCGCCGGTGAGGCGGTGAACAGCAGGAACGACATGAGCCCGCCCGCGAACGCATTGATGGCCACACCGGTCAGCACCAGCGTCACCACCTCGGTGCGCCCACCCGAGCGCGCCAGCAGATACACCAGCAGCGTCGTGCCGAGCCCGGCCACGAACGCCCCCGCCGCGACCGACCAGGCCGCCACGAACGCACCCCCGACCACGATCACGGCCCCCGCACCGACCGCCGCACCCGCCGAGACACCGATAACCCCGGGCTCGGCAAGCGGATTGGCGAACACGCCCTGCAACAGTGCACCCGCTGTCGCCAGCGCCGCACCCACCAGAATCGCGAGCACGACCCGCGGGAAACGCACTTCCCACAACGTCACATAGCCGGCCGGGTGATGAGGCATGGGCCCCCAGTCCAACCCGATCCGATGGAAGAACGCCCCCGCGACTTCACCCGGCGTGGTCGGCACCTGCCCGACCGCCGCCGAGATCAGTGCCAGCACAATCAGTCCGGCGAGGGCGGCGGCGAAGAACACCGCGGTCCGCGACCACCGCCGCCCGCCGCCGATCTCACCCGAGGCCGCCGCGACCGACGATGCACGCTCGCCCGCGACCGACGATGTGTGGTCGCCCGCGACCGACGATGTGTGGTCGCCCGCAACCGACAATGTGTGGTCGCCCGCGACCGAGGACGCGCTGTCGCCCGGGACGCTACGCGGTTGTTCACTGCTACCGGCAGCCGTGGATTGCACGTCGTGCGAGTTGGCATGCGCCGCAGTGCCATCCGGGGCCGTGGCAGCGGGTTCGGTGCGCTGCGCGGTGGTGTCCGGGCCCGCGGCTCCGGGGCGGGTTCGCTGCGTGGCGACCTGCCCCGCTGCGGGCACCTGGTCGACGCGCGCTTCCCGCCCCGCCGCCGATGAATCGGGGGCAGCGGCAATCGGATTCGAGGGTAGATCCGAGTCCTGGTCTGGCGGTGCGGGGTGCTGCTGATCCGAGCCGGGGTGGGTGGGGCTCATGCGGTGTGGTCGCCGTAGACGGCCTTGGCGAGGGCGCCGACGACGCGGCCGGTGTTGGGGCCGAAGCTGAGCACGACATTGTCGGCCATGTCGACGACGCGCTTGTTCTTACCGGCCGGGGTCTGGGCGATACCGGGGATCTTGGTCAGCCCGTCCACGCCCCCGACCGAGGCCAGACCGTCGGTCATGACGAGGATGACGTCGGGGGCGGCGGCGATGAGGGCTTCACTGGTGATGGGGACGAACGGTTCGTTGATACCCGAGGCGGTGCCCGCGTCGACGCCACCGATGGCCCCGATCAGCGCGTCCGCGCCCGAGCCCTTACCGGCGATCATGGTGATGGCGGTGGAGCGCAGGTAGAGGAACGCGATGCGCAGCGGCTTGTCCTGCTTTGGCACCGAGGCGGTGGCGGCGGAGATCTCGTCGCGGGTGCGCTGGGCCAGTTTCTGTCCGGCCTCGGGCACGCCGAGCGCGGCCGCGACGGCCTGGATCTGCGGGCCGACACCGTCCATCGTGCGATTCGGATCCATGTAGACCACGGTGATGCCCAGCGCCTCGAGCTGATCACGCATGACCGGGGTGGCGCTGGTGGTATCGGTGAGGAACACCGAGGGCCGCAGCGCCGCAATGGCTTCCACGCTCAGCTGGCCGGATCCGGAGCTGACGACGGGCAGGCCGCTGACGGTCGACGGCGCATTCGTGGAGCGGCCCACCAGTTTCGAGCCCATGCCGAGCGCGATGACGGTCTGCACGAGCGTCCCGTCCCGGTCGGCCGCGATGATGCGGCTCGCGTCGGTGACGGTGACATCGCTGCCGTCGTAGTTCTTCACCGTGACCGGCAGCACCGGGGTCGGATCCGGTCCGATGGGCACCGGGTTGGGGTCGCCGATGGACGCGGTCGCGGGCCCCTGCTGACCGGGCGCGCTCGAGGTGGTGGTGCCGCACGCGGTGGTGCCGGCGACCAGCGCGATTCCCAGCAGGACGAGCAGGGCGCGGAACAGCACGGCCGATCGGGCACTCACGGAACACCTCATGCAGGTAAGGCTAGCCTCCGGCCTGTCGACCGGAGCAAGCGGTGCGGACACCCCGATCATGCCTTCCGGCCGGATGCGGCCCTCATTCGGTGCGGGCACTGACGTCGCCGAGGGCGGCGGCGATGGCGCGGGGCAGTTCCAGGGTTTCGGCGGCGAGGATGCCGGTGAGCTGGCCGATATCGCGGGCCCCGACCAGCATGCTGGCCACGCCGGGCTGATCGCGGATCCAGGCCAGGGCCACCGCGAGCGGTGAGGTGCCCAGCCCGTCGGCGGCGGTGACCACGGCATCGACGACGCGGACCGCGCGGTCGTCGAGGCGGGCGGTGATCTCGGCGGCGGTGGCCTCGTCGGCGCCGCGCGAGTCGGCGGGGACGCCGTCACGGTATTTGCCGGTGAGGATGCCCCCGGCCAGGGGTGCGGTGGCGATGATGCCGATGCCGTGATGCTGTGCGGCGGGCACGAATTCATGTTCCACACCGCGCGCGAGCAGCGAGTACTGGGTTTGCGCGGCGGTCAGGGGTGCGGCGGCGGCGAGGGTGGCCAGCTGCCAGCCGTCGTAGCCGCGAGCGCCGGCGTAGCGGACGCGCCCGGTGCGCACGGCCCACTGCAGAGTGTCGGTGATCTCTTCCAGAGGGGTGTGCGGGTCCCAGGCGGACACGGTCCACAGATCGAGGTGGTCGGTGCCGAGCAGGGCGAGGGTCTGGTCGAGCTGGCGCATCATGGTGCGCCGCGACGCGTCGACGATCCAGCGGGTGGGCACCGGGTGCGGGGTGGCGGCGTCGACACGGACCGGGGTGTGCCCGGCGCTGCCGCTGAGCACGAGGTCCTCGCGTCCGAGTTCACGGACCAGGTCGCCGAGGATGCGTTGCGCGGCACCGTCTCCGTAGGCGGGGGAGGTGTCGACGAGGGTTCCACCGGCCTCGGCGAAGGCCATCAGCTGGGCGGCCGCGTCCTCGGCGTCGGTTTCCCTGCCCCAGGTGTGGGTGGCCAGGCCGAGTCTCGAGACGCGCAGCCCACTACGTCCCACGGTTCGCTGTTCCATCACCGCGCTTGCACTTTCGTCACACGCGTCAGCCTAAGCGCACGGGTCGCATCTGCTCGGCTACGCCACCGGCGACACACGCGACCGCCCCGCGGAACGAACCGTGCTGGCGCGCACGGGGACCGGCGGGCCGGTCCTGCGGCGCGCCGGAGTGTGGGCCGCGGCCTGCGCAGAGGCGTCTGCGGGTCGCGGATCCCGGCCGTGCATGTCCGAATTCGGACATGGGCCGGGTAGGGTCGCTGCCGTGTTGCGGCGCTGCGCGGGCGAGTGGGCGCGCCGCCGATCGCGGGCGTGTGCGGATCACGCTCGGGCAGTGGACGATTCGGGACCGGAGGGCGTGTGGGCGAGGCGATGACGTGGGGGCAGGCCCTGATTCTGGGTCTGGTGCAGGGCTTGACGGAGTTTCTGCCGATTTCGTCGTCGGCGCATATGCGCATCGTGTCGGCGGTGTTCTTCGGCGACGATGCGGGCGCGTCGTTCACCGCGGTGACCCAGCTGGGCACCGAGGCGGCGGTGCTCGTCTACTTCGCGAGGGATATCCGGCGCATCCTCGTGGCCTGGTGCACGACGATGTGGCACAAGGTGAGCGCGCCCGCGCGCCAACCGGTCCCGGTGCACGAGATGGCGACCACGCAACTGCCGGTCTACACCGGCGACGGCGGCATCGAGTACGGCCCGAACCCGGACACGCAGCGCGAGTTGGACTATCGTATCGGCTGGTATGTGATCATTGCCACCGTCCCGATCGGGGTGATCGGATTCCTGTTGAAGGACCAGATCCGTACGGGCGCACGGAATCTGTGGCTGGTGTCGACGATGTTGATCGTGTTCGCGTTGGTGATCGCGGCCGCGGAGTACTTCGGCGCCAAGCGCCGCCCCATCGAAGAGTTGACCACCCGCGACGGGCTGCTGATGGGTCTGGCGCAGTGCCTGGCACTCATCCCGGGCGTGTCGCGTTCGGGGGCGACGAGTTCGGCGGGCCTGTTCTGCGGGCTGACTCGTGCGGCGGCCGTGCGGTTTTCGTTCCTGCTCGCGATTCCGGCGGTGGTCGCCTCGGGCCTGTTCTCGCTCCCGGATGCGTTCGAACCCGCTGGTGAGGGCCTGAATGCGTCGGGTGCGCAGATCGCGGTGGCGACCCTGGTGTCGTTCGCGGTGGGGTATGCGTCGGTGGCGTGGCTGCTGAAGTTCGTGACCCGGCATTCGCTGGACTGGTTCGTCGGCTATCGCATCGTGCTCGGGGTGCTGGTGATGGCTCTGCTGGCGACCGGCGTCGTCTCCGCGACCTAGCCAGTAGGCTGTTCCGGTGACGGTGATCCTGTTGCGGCACGGCGTCTCGACGTCGAACACTGCCCACACCCTGGCCGGCCGCAGCGCGGGCGTCGATCTGACCGACCGCGGTCGCGAACAGGCGCAGGCCATTGCGCGGCGACTCGGCTCGCTGCCCATCGAGCGCATCGTGTGCTCGCCACTGCTGCGCTGCCAGCGCACCGTCGCCCCGCTCGCGGACGCCTTGAACCTGGAAGCCGAACCCGACGAACGCCTGCTCGAGGTCGATTACGGCGACTGGACGGGCAAGGCGCTGGCGGACCTGGTGACCGAGCCGCTGTGGAAGGTGGTGCAACGCCACGCCTCGGGTGCGGTGTTCCCTTCCGGAGAAGGCTTGGCGCAGGTACAGTTTCGCGCGGTTTCAGCTATCCGCGAACACGACCGCGAGTTCGCCATGAAACACGGCGGGGATGTGTTGTGGGTGGCGTGCACGCACGGGGATGTCATCAAGTCGATTCTGGCCGACGCGTTCGGCATCCACCTCGACGGCTTCCAGCGCATCGTGGTGGAGCCGGCCTCGATCAGCGTGGTCCGCTACACCGCGACGGCCCCCTACGTGTGGCGGGTGAACGACACGGGCACCGATCTGTCCGGGTTGGCGGCGATTTCGCCGCGCACCGGCGGCGAATCCAGATCCGGGCCGGTCCCCGGCGGCGAAACGGGTATGACCGCAAGTACGGATAATGGGGTAACGGAACACCCCGATTCTTAGTGTGAACGAACTTTCAGGAGGTGCCATGGGCCGAGCAATCCATATTTTCCGCACCCCCGATCGTTTCATCGCCGGCACCGTCGGCGAGCCGGGCGACCGCTCCTTCTACCTGCAGGCCGTGCAGGAGCCGCGGGTGATCAGCGTGCTGCTGGAGAAGCAGCAGGTCAAGGTGCTGGCCGATCGGATGGGTCTGCTGCTGGACGAGGTCTCGCGGCGTTTCGGCACACCGGTGCCGCCGCAACCGTCGGATGTGGCCGACACCGCGCCGCTGATGACGCCGATCGACGCCGAATTCCGGGTCGGGACCATGGGTTTGGGCTGGGATGCCGACGCGAATGCGGTGGTGGTGGAATTACTG
The DNA here is from genome assembly GCF_044750615.1 of Nocardia sp. NPDC088792. Classification (NCBI taxonomy): domain Bacteria; kingdom Bacillati; phylum Actinomycetota; class Actinomycetes; order Mycobacteriales; family Nocardiaceae; genus Nocardia; species Nocardia sp. NPDC088792. The sequence continues at coordinate 490,787 of NZ_JBIVKC010000003.1, read as the reverse complement.
GCCATCACCGAGACCGAGGTGGACGAATCGGTGGTACTCGACGACACCGAGGAGGGGCCCGACGCGGTCCGGGTGTTCCTGACCCCGGTGCAGGCGCGCGAGTTCGCCTTACGCTCGGCACGGGTGATCGCGGCGGGCCGTCCGCCGTGCCCGTTGTGCGGGGAACCGCTGTCGGCCAAGGGCCACATGTGTGTTCGCACCAACGGTTACAAGCGCGGCGATATCTTCGGCGCCACGAGTATCGAAGACGACGAGGAATAGCAGTGAACGACTTGCTACGCACCGCCGAGCTGACGGTGATCGGGCAGGTCACCACCGCATCGAATGTGACGCTGGTGTGCGAGGCCCCGCTCGAGGACGGCACAGAGCTGCGGGTGGTGTATAAGCCGGTCCGCGGGGAGCGGCCGCTGTGGGATTTCCCCGACGGCACGCTCGCCGGGCGTGAGGTGGCCTCGTATCTGGTGTCGGATGCGTTGGGCTGGGGCGTGATTCCGGAGACGATCCTGCGTGAGGGCCCGCTGGGTGCGGGCATGGTGCAACGCTGGATCGACGTCGTGGAGGACGGTGAGGGCCCGGATCCGGTGGATCTGTGCCCGGCCGGGCAGGTGCCCGACGGGTTCCGGGAGGTGCTGCGGGCGCTGGATCCGGCGGGTCATCCGGTGTCGCTGATCCATTCCGAGGATCCGCAGCTGTATCGCATGGCGGTGCTGGATGTGCTGATCAACAATGCCGACCGTAAGGGCGGGCACGCCCTGGCCGGACAGGACGGGCGGGTGTACGGGGTGGATCACGGGATCTGCCTGCACACCGAACCGAAACTGCGCACGGTGTTGTGGGGGTGGGCCGGTGAAGCCGTCGACGGTGAATTGCTCACCGACATCACGGCTTTGGTGAAGGCACTGCCCGGTGAACTGGGTGAGCGGCTGGCCGAACACCTCACCGACGCGGAGATCGACGCCCTGGAGGCGCGCGGGCGGGCGCTGCTGGAGAATCCGGTGTTGCCGCTGCCCGGTTCGCAGCGGCCGATCCCCTGGCCGGCGTTCTGACGCCATCGCTGCCCGCGGTCGTGCCGAAGTCGTTGCCAGCATCATGATTTCAACCATTGACCGTCGCCGGTGAGGTACTAAAGTGCAGGTCGGCACCGGGGTGGAGAGTGTCGCATCGCACAAGCGCACCGGGGTGAACAATGCGCGCATTCCTCATCCGATTACCCTCATAACCATGCAGTCCTGGTCCGATATCGCTGTCCCGACCGTCCCCGGATCCGGACCAGCGTTGCGCTTGTTCGACACCGCCGACAAGCAGGTGCGCCCGGTGACCCCGGGGAAGAACGCCACCATGTACGTCTGCGGCATCACGCCCTATGACGCGACCCATCTCGGTCATGCCGCCACCTACCTGGCCTTCGATCTGGTGAACCGGATCTGGCGCGACGGCGGGCACGAGGTGCACTACGTGCAGAACACCACCGATGTCGACGACCCGCTGTTCGCGCGGGCAGCGCGTGACGGCATCGACTGGCGCGATCTGGGCACCCGTGAGATCGAGCTGTTCCGCGAGGATATGGCGGCGCTGCGGGTGATTCCGCCGCGCGACTACATCGGCGCCATCGAGTCGGTGCAGGAAGTGGTGGATCTGGTCGACAAGCTGCTGGCCTCCGGCGCGGCGTATGTGGTGGACGATCCGCAGTACCCGGACATCTACTTCCGGCACGACGCCACCGAGCAGTTCGGCTACGAGTCCGGTTATGACCGGGCCACCATGGATCGGCTCTTCGCCGAGCGCGGCGGCGATCCGGACCGTCCGGGCAAGCGCGATCCGATCGATGCGCTGCTGTGGCGGGCCGAGCGCCCGGATGAGCCGTCGTGGCCGGCGCCGTTCGGTGCGGGCCGGCCCGGCTGGCATGTCGAGTGTGCCGCAATCGCTTTGAACCGCATCGGCACCGAATTCGATGTGCAGGGCGGCGGCAGCGACCTGATCTACCCGCATCACGAGTACTCCGCGGCGCACGCCGAAGCCTTGGTGAAGGGGCGTCGTTTCGCCCGCCACTATGTGCACGCCGGGCTGATCGGCCTGGACGGTGAGAAGATGTCCAAGTCGCGCGGCAATCTGGTGTTCGTCTCCACGCTGCGCCGGTCCGGCACCGATCCGGCCGCGATCCGGCTGGGCCTGTTCGCGGGGCATTACCGCGCCGACCGCGAATGGTCGGATCAGGTACTGGCCGAGGCGCTCTCGCGGCTGGACCGCTGGCGCGCCGCGGTGGCGCTGTCGTCCGCACCGGCGGCCGAGGACACCGTGGCCCGCCTGCGCCAGCATCTGGCCGATGACCTGGACACCCCGAAAGCCATTGCCGCCGTGGACAGCTGGGCCGAGCAGTCCCTGGCCTACGGCGGCCCGGACGGCAGTGCCCCGGGCCTGATCAAGGACGCCGTGGACGCCTTGCTGGGCATCCGGCTGTAGTCCACGCTCGACGCCGACGCCGCGGATCCCTCATGGGTCCGCGGCGTCGGCGTTGTGCTGCCGCGAGCGCGAGGTGATCCTCGACGGGGCCACGGACCTGCTCCGCGGCGCGCCCGGGCACCGCGTCGCGGCTACCGGGTGCCATTGGCGCGCGCCCCTCTCTGCGTGTTCCGTCGCGGCGGAGCATGCCGGTCTGTGGGTCGGGCCCGGATGCTGTGGGGCCCGGATGTCTTGGGGCGCAGTGGAGCTCGGGGTCAGGCGACGGCGACGGCCTTGGCGTAGGTGTCGGCGAGGGAGGGCCAGCCGTCGGGGGATGCGACGGCGTCGAGCATGGATTGCCAGCCGGGGCCGTGGTTTTCGAGGCCGGAGTGCACGAGGGTGACGGTGGTGTGGGTGGCGTCGACAGGGGTGAAGGTGACGTCGACGCGGCTGGAGCGGGTGGTGTCGGTTTCGGGTTGCCATTGCAGGGTGATGTCCCAGGTGAAGGCGAAATGGGCCGGGGGCGACCAGACCAGGACGGTGCCCCAGGCGCATTCGGTGCCGTCGGCTTCGCGGCCGAGCAGGCGGCCGCCGACGCGGGGTTCGACGACGGCTTCGGCGAGCGGGCCGGCGCCGATGTGGTGGTCACGCGGCCACCAGCTGTCCATGCCGGTGGTGAAGACGCGGTAGGCGGTGTCGGCGTCCGCGTCGACGGTGAGTTCGACGCGGACGGTGTTCTTGTCGAGTTGCTGGGTCATGGCTGCTGCTCTGCCTTTCCGGCGGGTTCGGGTGCTGGTTCCTCGGTGTGGCCCGTGCGGGCCTGTCGGTTCACTTCCTCGCGAAACGCCGACAGCGCGGTCGACCAGAAGTGGGTGAAGTACATGCGCAGTGCGTCGATGCCGGCCGGGTCGAGGCGGTAGACGCGGCGGGTGCCGACGGCCTCGTCGCGGACCAGTCCGGCCTGTTTGAGCACCTTCAGATGCTGGGAGACGGCCGGTCGGGAGACGGGTAGTTCGCCGGCGAGTTGCCCGACGGCGGCGGGTCCGCGGCCGAGACGTTCGAAGATGGCTCGCCGGGTCGGATCCCCGAGGGCATCCAGCGCGGTGCTTTGGTAAGTCTCCACGAACCGTAAGCCTACGCTTACGCAATGTCGGGCGGAAGAGAGGCGTGGTTGCTGTATTCGGCCGAATTGCCGGGGGTGCGAAGTCCGTTCGGCCATTCCGGCGAGCGGCAGCCGCGCGCTACGGTGGGCCTCGAACGCTCGACGAGGAGGTGTGACGGTGACCGAGGTACCCGGATCCGATAGGTTCCGTGCGGTTTTCGATCAGGGCCGCGCGCTGCGCAAGCAGGTGCGGGCCGGCGGCGAGCTGCTCGGCGCGATACGGCGCGACCCGCGGATCGCCCGTGAGCTGGTGGCCGGCTTGACCGGCCGCGCACCGCACCCCGAACCGCCCGCCGACCTGGGCGAACATCAGCCTCCGGCCGGGCTCGCCGAGTTCACCCGCACCGCGCACGCCCAGCAGCCCGTCGCGGCCGATCCGGCCGCCACGCTGGCATATCTGACTGCGCTGCACCACATCCCGGAGTGGGTCACCTTCCACGGCGGCTGGCGCGGCGACCCGCCCGCCCAGGCCGAACCCGGCCTGCAATACGTGCAGGTGGCCAAGTTCATGGGTATCCCCGCGGATCTGGCCTGGACGGTCGCCGCGGTGACCGGCACCGGCCTCGAACTGCATGGCGCGGGCCCGCAGGGCCTGTCGCTGGGTCTGTGGATCTCGGTAGCCCCGAGCGGTTCCGGATCCACGGTGTATCTGGATGCGGGCCTGGCCGGCCAGCCGATCGAAGGCCCCCTCGGCGCGACGGTGGCCCGCAGCCTCGGTGAGGCCCTGCGCGATTCCCTGTCCGCCCTCCCGGCCGCCCTGTCCACCGCCGCCTCCGGTCCCGCCGGCCGCGCACCTCGTAAGGCGGTGCGGCACAAGGCTTCCGGCGTCGTCATTGCACCCAATACCCCGGTCCTGGTGGGGGTGGGCCAAGTTGTCGATCGCACACCCGATCCGGCCTACGTGGATCCGTCGACACTGGCGGTGCGTGCCCTGCGCCGGGCCGCGGCCGATGCGAGTGAATCCGGGGCGGGTACGCGGTTGCTCGCGGCGGCGGATGCCGTGTTCGCGGTGGCGCCGACGTCGTGGCAGTACCGCGATCTCGGGGCGCTGGTGGCGGGGGCGGTCGGGGCGCTGAGTGCGGAGACGGTGCAGTCGAGTCCCTTCGGTGGGGACGGCGGGCAATTGGTGGTGAACGAGGCGGCGGCGGCGATCGCGGCGGGCGAGTACGACGTGGTGCTGGTGACCGGGGCCGAAGCGGGTGCGACGCAGGCGGCGGCGCAGCGGGCGGGGATCGAATTGTCGTGGCCGGTGCAGGATCCGGCGGTGCACCCGACGCGCACGGTGGGGATCGACAAGCCGGCGAACAATGCGGCGGAGACCACGGCCGGGTTGCTGGCGCCGATCAATATGTATGCGCTGCTGGAGTCCGCGAATCGGCAGCGGCTCGGGCGCACGCCGGCCGAGCATGCGCAGGCGGTGGCCGAGTTGTGGTCGCGGTTCTCGGCGGTGGCGGCGGGGAATCCGTATGCCTGGCAGCCGCAGGAGTTCACGCCCGCCGAGATCGCCACGCCCAGTGCGGCCAATCGCCTGATCTCGGCGCCCTACACCAAGCTCGAATGCGCCAACCTGACCGTGGATATGGCCAGTGGCCTCATCCTCTGCAGTGCGGCGGCCGCGGAGGCGGCGGGTATCCCGCAGGACAAGTGGGTGTTCATCCATTCCGGTGCTTCGGGGACCGATGAGTGGTTCGTCAGTGAGCGCACCGAATTGGCGGCTTCCCCGGCCATCCGCACGCTCGGTGCGGCGGTGCTCGGCCATGCCGGGGTCACTGCCGAGGAGCTCACCCATGTGGATCTGTATGCCTGTTTCCCCGTGGCGGTGCAGATCGCGGCACGCGAACTGGGCCTGCCCTCCGACGACCCCAAGCGGCCGTTGACGGTGACGGGCGGGCTGACCTTCGGTGGCGGGCCGGGCAACAACTACGGCGGGCATGCGGTGGCGAGCCTGGTGCCGCGTTTGCGCGCCGAGCCCGAATCCTTCGGCCTGGCTTCGTCGCTGGGCTGGTATCTGACCAAGCATGCCCTCGGCGTGTATTCGGCGACCCCGCCCAAACAGGCGTTCCGGCACCTGACCCCGGTGATCGAGCATCCACCGGCGCGCCCGGCCCGCACCGAGTACACCGGCGAGGCGGTAGTGGAGGCCTACACCCTGCCCTATGACCGCCACGGTGACCCCGAGGCCGCCATCGTGAGCCTGCTGACACCCAAGGGTGAGCGAGTCCTGTTGCGCAGCACCGATTCCGCGCTACTGGCACGCCTGGGTGAAGACGACCTGCTGGGCCTGCCGGTGACGGTGTCGGAGGAGGGCCTGACCGTATCGTCGGCCGACCGGGTCGAATTGCCCGCGCCGCCACCGGCTCCGGTGCTGATCGAGCGCCGCGGCCACGTCATGATCATCACGATCAACCGTCCGCAGGCCCGCAATGCGATCAACCTGGCCACCGCTCTGGGCCTGGAACGCGCCATCGACGCCTACGAGGCGGACCCGAATGCCCGCATCGCCATCCTCACCGGTGCGGGCGGATACTTCAGCGCCGGAATGGATCTCAAGGCCGCGGCCCGCGGCGAGGTCCCCATCACCGAGAAACGCGGCATCCTCGGCATCGTCTCCCGCCCACCGGCCAAACCCCTCATCGCCGCTGTCGAGGGCCCGGCGCTGGCGGGCGGCTGCGAACTGGCCCTGGCCGCGGACCTGATCGTCGCGGCCAGTGATTCGACATTCGGCATTCCGGAGGTCAAACGCGGCCTGGTCGCCGTCGGCGGCGGCGTGCTACGCCTCTCCCAGCGACTACCCCGCGCCCTGGCCATGGAACTGGCGTTGACCGGAGACCCGATCACCGCCGCCCGCGCCGCCGAGATCGGCCTCATCAACCAGGTGACCGAACCCGGCAAGGCCCTCGAAGCCGCCCTCGCCCTGGCCGAACGCGTCGCCGTGAACGCCCCGCTGAGCATCGACGCCAGCAAGCAGATCATCGACCGATCCCCGGACTGGTCCACCACCGAAGCCTTCGACCTGCAGGGCCGCGCGGCCGCGGCCGCCCTGTCCTCCCAGGACGCGGCGGAAGGTATGCGCGCCTTCGTGGAGAAGCGCCCACCGGTGTGGCGCGGGGTGTAGCGGGCACACATGCCGACCAGCCATGGCTCGAATCTGCCCGCGGCAGTCCGGCATGCAGCTCCGCCGGCCGCGGCGATCGTCTGCACTACCCAGGTGCATCATCAGTGGCGCCGGTAGACGGAACGGACTCCGGTGCACCGGGATTCGCCCGCCCGCACCGCCCTGTGGCTCTGCACGACCTCGGCGCGGCAGTACTCGTTGCGGCGGTGCTCGTTGCCGCCAGGCTCTGCGCCCCGACCATGGAATCCGCTTGCGGCCGCCGCATACGCAGGCGTGGGGGGTGATCCCGGGTGATCGCGAGCGACGGTTTCGGGGATCGGAAGATGCTCGGCGGCCGGGGTTTCGGTGCTCGGGGTGGGGCCCGGTCTGAGGTGTCGATCTCGGTACCGGGGGTGGAGGGGGTGGATCGGGGCGGAGGGGGTGCCGGAAATAGGAACATGTTCTAGCGTGGCGGGGCGGGTTGTTCGATCGCCGGAGAGGGTTGGGTCATGGGGTTCAGCGAGTCGACATTGACGTTGCGCCGTGAGGGGCTGGAGTTGACGGCGCGGGGGTTCGGGCCGGCGGATGCGCCGCTGGTGATGCTGTTGCACGGGTTTCCCGATACGCCGCACGGGTGGGACGGGGTGATTCCGGCGCTGGTGGATGCGGGGTATCAGGTGCTGGCGCCGTGGTTGCGCGGGTATACGCGGGGGTCGGCGGATCGGCGAGCCCGGTATGACCTGATGGCGGTGGCCGCGGATGTGGCGGCCTGGCATGCGGAGTTGGGGGCGCCGCCGACGCATCTGGTCGGGCATGATTGGGGTGCGTTCGCGGCGATGGTGGCGGCCAAACAGCAGCCGCGGCAGTGGCTTTCGCTGTCGCTGCTGGCGATTCCGTCGTTCGGGGGCGGGTTCGAGCCGGGGATTTTGCGGTATCTGCCGCGGCAGCTGCTGTTGTCGGCGTATATCCCGGTCATGCAGGCGCGGGCGTCGGCGCGGTTGCTGGCACGTCATGATGCGGCGTTCGTGCGGTGGCTGTGGCGGCGGTGGTCGCCGGGCTGGGAGTTCACCGATCTCGAATTCGCGCCCACAGCAGCGGTTTTCACCGATACCGAGCTGGGGTGGGCGGCGACGCGCTACTACCGTTCGCTGTTCACCGTCGCGCGGGCGCCCTCGCGCGAGTTCCAGCAGCTGCTCATGGCCCCGGCCGCGGATCTGCCGACCCTGGCGCTGGCGGGTGCGCGCGACGGTTGTCTGTCGGTGGACATGGGCCGGCTGCTGTCGCATCGTGCGGGGGCCACGCACGCGGTACTCGCGGACTGCGGGCATTTCCTGCAGGCCGAGCGGCCGGACGCGGTGGCCGCACATCTGCTACCGCACCTGCGCGCCCACGAGGGGACCGATCACACCGGTTAGACCGGTCCGGGCTCGATACCTGCTGTGGCCGTTACCTTTTCCCACGGCTGCCGACCGGAAGCCGGGCCGCGCTCGATCTCAGTGGCCGTGCGTGCCGTGTCCCATGCCATCCATGCCGTTCATCGGCGCGTCTCCCATGGGCATGTCGCTCATCGGGGGCATGTCCGCGGCGGGGAGGGCGGCGAGGTCGGGTTGCCGGCCGGGGTCGAGGATGAGGAATTGGCCCATCATGCCCTTGTCCTCGTGGTGCAGCAGGTGGCAGTGGTACATGTACGGGTAGGTGGGGTTGGCGGGGCCGGCGAAGTGCATGGCGAGTTCGTAGGTGCGGCCGGGTTCGGTGTAGACGGTGTCCTTCCAGCCGGCCAGCTGTGGCGGCGGGGCTTGGCCGTCGATGCCGCGGATGAGGAATTGGACGTCGTGGACGTGGAAGTTGTGCGGCCAGTCCTCGAGGTTGCGGACCTGCCAGACCTCGGTGGCGCCGATGGTGATGGTCAGGTCGACGCGGTTCATGTCCATCTTCTTGCCGTTGATCATGAACCATTTCAGGTCGAAGGTGCGGTCCACGGCGGCATCGGGTGCGGCCGGTGACGTGATGGCGGTGAGGGTGGCGGGCAGGGCCGGGGCCGCGGCCGGGCGGGCGGGTCCGCGCACGGCGAGCACGTCGAAGGTGTCGTCGAAGCCGAAGCGGGCGGGCCGGTCGATGCCGGCGCGCAGCTCGACCGGGAAGGCGCGCAGGGTGACGGTGTCCGCGCCGCGCAGCTCGACGACGATCTCGGCCCGTTCCCCCGGGCTGAGCTGAATCCTGGTGAGCGGCACCGGTTGTGCGAGCAGTCCGCCGTCGGTGGCGAGGAGGCCGAACGGGCGGTTGTCGTCGAAGCCGAGGTTGAACAGCCGGCTGGCCGAGCCGTTGAGCATGCGCAACCGCACGCGTCCGGTGGTGGCGTCGAAGTGGGCGCCGCTGATGCCGTTGACGGTGAGGGTGTCGCCGAGCAGCCCGAAATCGCCGGTGATGGTTTCGTCGAGTTTCCCGTCGGCGGTGAGCCGCCGGTCCTGGATGACCAGCGGGATGTCGTCGACGCCGTAGTCGCGGGGCAGGTCGAGCCGGTCGGTGCCGGCGTCGTCGAGCAGGAACAGCCCGGCGAGGCCGCGGTAGACGTGTTTCTCGGTGGTGCCGTGCGGGTGTGGGTGGTACCAGAGGGTGGCGGCGGGCTGGTCGATACGCCATTGCGGATGCCAGTCTCCGCCGGGCGCGACGGTCTGATGCGGTCCGCCGTCGCAGTCGGCGGGCACGTGCATGCCGTGCCAGTGCACGCTGGTCGGTTCGGGCAGCGTGTTGTGCACCTGCACCGCGACGGTCTCGCCGCGGTGCGCGCGCAGGGTCGGCCCGAGCATGGCGCCGTCGTATCCCCAAGTGGGCGTGGACTTTCCGGGCACGATCTCACTGACCCCGGCCTGTGCGGTGAGGCTGAAGCGCCGCACCCCGTCGGCGCCGACGGTGGCGGGCGCCAGCGGCGGCACGGGCAGCGGCCGGGTGGTCGCGGCGCCGGCGGCGGTGCGGGCAGGGGTGCGCCCGCAGCCGGCGGCGGCCGTGACCAGCGGCAGTGTGGCGGCGGCGACGAGCAGTCGTCGTCTCGAGATCACTGAGGCTCCTCGGAAATGGCTGGCGGTCCCCGGATTGCGGGGGTCGTGACCAGCCTTCGCGAACACGCAGGCCCGCGGTTCCTCCGTGCGGCCGCATTCGCGCGCCGGTTTCGCGGCCTCGGGCATCTTGCGGGTGAGCAAACGATCTGCTAACGCGACCCGTCTGCGGCGCACGAGTCTCGGGTTCTCTACGGTGGATTCGTGATGGACCTCCGTACGCCGCGAGAGCTGTGGCGGGCCGGGCGCTTTCTGCCGCTGCTGCTGACGCCCGCTCTGCTCGCGGTGAGCACCTTCCCTGGCAAGTACCGGGTCCCGATCGTTTACTGGGTGCTTGCCCTGGCCGCGTGCGCGCTGTTCGCGTGGTGTGATCGGTGGCCGCTGCCGATCTCGCTGGCGATCTCGGCGCTGGCGTTGCCGATGTTCGTGATTCCGGCGTGGGGTCCCTCGGGCCTGGTCCCGTATGTGGGGGCGGCGGCGCTGGTCGTGGTGGTGATGCGCGGGGATCGCCGGGCGACGGTATTCGCGACGGCCGTGTGGGCGGTGGCGGTGGTGGCCGGGCAGTGGGGCGGGCACGAGCCGAGCATGTGGCGGGGCGCCACGGTGGTGCAGGCGGTCGCCTATGTGGGTTTGCCGCTGCTGCTGGGTCTGTATCTGCGCGGGCAACGCGAGCTGACGGCGAGCCTGCGCCTGCGTGCCGCGGATGCCGAGAACCGTACGCGCGCCGAAGAACGCACCGCCCTGGCCCGCGAGCTGCACGATATGGTCGCCCACCATATGGCCTCGATCGTGTTGCGGGTCAAGGTGGCTCGCACGGTGCTGGCCGATCCGGACCCGCGCGTGCGGGAGGTCCTCGACGATGTGGCCGCCACCGCCGCGGGCGCGCTCGCCGATATCCGCCGCCTGCTGGCCGCGCTGCGTGATCCGATGCTGGGCGAGGTGGCGTTGCTGGATACCGGTTCGGTGCGTGAGGAGATCGAGGCTGCGGTGTCCCGGGTGCGGCAGGCCGGGTTCACGGTGGAGGCACACATCGGCGAGATCCCGGCCGGGCTGGATGCGATCGGGCGCCTGACCCTGTTGCGGCTGGTGCAGGAGTCGCTCACCAATGCGATGAAGCATGCCGATCGCGGCGAACCGGTACACATCACCGTGGCCGGCTCTACCGGCGGGATCGATCTGGAGGTGCGCAACGCCTGCACCGACCAGCCCGCCCTGACCACCCATCCCGCACATGCCACCTCTCCGGCCGGGCAGGCGCTGCTCACCGGTCAGGGCATCATCGGTATGCGTGAGCGTGCCGAACTCGCCAGCGGCACAGTCGATGTGGTGCCGCTACCGCAGGGCTGGCGGTTGCAGGCGTGGCTGCCGGTGGTGGCGCGATGACCCGGGTGTTGCTGGTCGACGATCAGCGTCTGGTGCGTGCGGGACTGCGCATGCTGATCGAATCCGCGCCGGGTCTGGAAGTTGTGGGGGAGGCTCCCGATGGTGTCGCGGCGGTGCGTGCGGCCGCGGAGTTGCGCCCGGATCTGATCCTGATGGATCTGCGCATGCCCGGTATGGACGGTGTGGAGGCGACGCGGCAGATCACGGCGGCGCACCCGTCGTCGAAGGTGCTGGTGCTGACCACCTTCGACGACGACGAGCACCTGTTCCCCGCACTGGCGGCGGGCGCGTGCGGATATCTGGTGAAGGACACCGAGCCCGCGGATCTCCTGGACGCGATCCACCGCAGCGTGGACGGGCAGTTGCTGTTCTCCCCGGCCCTCCTGCGCCGCTTGGTCGATCGCGCCGTCACGGCCCCGCGGCGGCAAGACCATACTGCCGCAATCGATCTCACCGCGCGCGAGCGTGAGGTGCTGGCGCTGGTGGCCGACGGCTGGGGCAATCAGGAGATCGCCGAGCACTTGCACCTGGGTGTGACGACGGTCAAGAAACACATCGCCACATTGATGGACAAGACCGGCTGCGACAACCGCGTCCGGCTGGCGGTGTACGCCGCCGGCTCGGCGCGCTGAACGACCGCCACCTGCGCGCCGCACGGGCGGCCCGGGCCGAAACGGCGTGGGCCGCAGGCGGTTACCAGCGTGACCGCTCGGCCGGAGCCGTTGCGGTGTATCGGTGTGGCCCGCCCGCCAACCGCTCCGGCCGCTCAGACCGTGGCGAGAGCGGTGACGGCGGCGCCGAACATGGTGTTCTTGATCGCGCCGAGGGTGTCGGAGTCCTTGGCGCCCAGCGGGGTGAGCAGTGCGGCGGCGGTGTCGGTGACCGCGTCGGCGGCCGCGATCGCGTCGACGATGTCGTGGGCGAGGGCGTCGGGTCCGCCGAAGCGCCGTCCGGTGGTCATGGAGGCGACCGCCGACTTCGGGCTGAGCTTGGCCTGGATGAGCGCGGCCATGCCCGCGCTGAAGGGGATGTGGATGTCGACCTCGGGGAAGCAGAAGTATCCGCGGTCCTCGCGCATGACCCGGAAGTCGTGTGCGATGGCGAGCATGGCCCCCGCGCCGAAGGCGTGCCCGGGCAGCGCGGCCGCGGTCGGCATCGGCAGGGTGAGGACCCGCGCGAACAGCGACTGCACCTGCCCGACATACGATCCGAATTGGTCCGCATTGGCGCCCAGCCAGTCCAGGTCCAGGCCGTTGGAGTAGAACTTGCCGCTCGCGGTGGTGATCAGTGCCTGCGCGCCGTCGGCGACGACGGTGTCGAGGTGCGCGCCGACCTGTTCGAGAAATTCGGGGCTGAACCGGTTCTCATTGTCACCGAGGTCGAGGACGGCGATCTTGTCGAGGTAGCTGAGCGAGGGCATGGCGGTTTCCTTCGGGGAGAGGTTATTTCGGTGCGGGTCCGACCGTGAGCACGGCGCGCACGGCGGCGCGCAGTTGTTCGCGGGCGGTGGGGTCGGCGAGCCGGTCGCGGTCGAGCAGGATCGCGGTCGGCAAGTCGACCAGGCAGATGGTGAGGGTGTCGACGGCCGCGGCATCGCGTCGCCCCCACAGGTCGAGGGCGAGCCGTTTCATCAGGCCCACCAGTTCACGTTGCGGCGCTTCGACTTCGGCGCACACGGAGTCCGGCAGTTCGGCGGTGGTCAGGTCGGTGCTGTGCACGGCGAAGAACAGCCGGGTGGATTGCGGGTAGCGCCGCGCGAATTCGACCGGTGCGTCGGCGGCGGCGATGACGGCGTCCACGCCGGTGTGTGCACCGCTCAGTTCGTCCTGGACCGCGAGGAATCGTTGTGCGGCGCGAATCCAGGTGCGCGCCAGCAGTTCCGCGCGGGAGGCGAAGGTGTGGTAGATGGCGCCGTTGGACATGCCGGTGGCCGCGGCGACCGCGCGAATGGTCACCGCGGCCGGTCCGCCGGCCACGGCCAGTGATTCCGCGGCGTCGAGCACCGTTTCGGGATCGTACTGGCGTGGCCTCGGCATGCCTTCACCATAACAGAGCAACTGCTCTGTTATAAGGGGCGGTTGTCACACCACCCGGATCCGGTGACCGTCCTACGGTGCCCGGAAGCCGCCCAGCTTCTCTTCGAGCAGTTCGGCCAGCCGCAGCGGCGTGCGGTCCTCGAACATCGGGCCGATGAGCTGCACCCCCACCGGCAGGCCCTCGGGGGACAGGCCCGTGGGGATGGCGGTGGCGGGCAGGCCCGGCATGGTGGCCGCACCGGCCCACACCAGCTGATCGAAGTACGGGTAGGCGACACCGTCGACGTCGATGCGGCGCGTGAGTGGATCGGGATGGTGGTCGTGCGGGAACGCGGGAGTCGGCGTGATCGGGCAGACCACGGCATCGAATTCGGTGAACAGTTGCCGCCAGCCGTGGCGGTGCAGTTCGCGGCGATTGTTCGCCTCGAGCCAGTCGCGGTGGGTGAACACCATGGCGCGCAGTCGTGCAGCGTCGAGACTGCGGTCCTCGGCGCTCAGGGCGGCGGCTCGGGTCTGCAGCACTTCGTAGGAGTCGATGGGAAAACGTGCCACGGAGTTCGAGATCAGCAACTCCATATAGAGCGTGGCGGCCTCGGCCAGATCCGGCAGTAGCGGACTGTGCCGGGTGACGCGGGCGCCGCCGTCGATGAGCGCATCGGCCACCCGGTTCACTCCGGCCCGCACCGCGGCCCCGCTCGGAATGAGCGGATGGTCCTCGATAACGAGCACGCTGAACTCGGAGAGCCGATCGTGGCGCGCGGCAGGCAATTTCAGGTCGTAGCCGACACCGTGCGTCAACGGGTCCGGTCCGGCCATCACGTCCAGCAGCAGCGTGAGATCGCGCGCGGTACGCGCCATCGGGCCGACCACGGCGAGATCGAGATCGACCGGCAGGGCCGGCCCGGGCGGCGGAACCATGCCACGCGGCGCGGCCAGCCCGAGCGACGGCTTGTGCGCGTAGACGCCGCAGAAATGCGCGGGAGTGCGCAACGAGCCCGCGATATCGGAGCCGAGGGACAGAGCACCGAATCCGGCCGCCAGCGCCGCCGCCGACCCGCCGGAGGATCCACCCGAGGTGCGCGCGTGATTCCACGGATTGTTGGTGGTGCCGTAGATGTCGTTGAAGCTCTGGATATCCTGCAACCCCAGCGGCACATTGGTCTTGCCGAGCACCACCGCACCGGCCGCCTTGATCCGCGACACCTGCACCGCGTCCTCGGCGGGCACGTAGTCCCGATGCGGCGGCATACCCCAGGTGGTGGGCAGTCCGGCCATGTTGTAGGACTCCTTGACCGTCACCGGAATCCCCAGCAACGGCCGGTCCTCGCCGCGCGCACGCGCCTGATCCGCCGCCCGCGCGGCCTCGCGTGCCCGATCGAAGTCGCGCACACAGATCGCGTTGATCGCCTTGTCCTCGCGTTCGATTCGATCGATCGCCTCCTCGGTCAGTTCCACCGACGTCACTTCACCGGCATGCAAGGCGGCCGTAAGTTCTTCGGCCGAGCGAAAGTTCCAATCCATGAATGCGACGCTATTGGCATGCCGGAGGGGGCATAAAATACAAATGCGCACAACGCCAACGACGTGCACCGGCGAAATCGCCCGCTCGTTCCGCCGTCGAGGACTGTTCACCCCAGGTCACAGCGTCGGCAGCGGGCAAATCCCGGAGTTTTGGACATGAAATGCCGCTGCGCACAACGGGATAGATGTCTCAACGTTTCCCTCGAATCCCCGAACTACCCGAAGCCCCGTACTACCTGTTGCGTCCATCCAGCAGGGTGAGCAGCGCCCGCACGATGCGGCGCGTGGTGCTGCTGGCCCGTCCCGGCACTACGCAGGTGATGATGCCCGACACCAGCAGCAACGTCGCCGCGGCGGCGGCCAAGGGTGCGGTGCCACGGCAATCGACCAATCCGAACGCGAACCCGTAACTCATGGCCACCAATCCCGCCACCAGCACGATGGTCTGCCAGGTCCAGGAATGCTCGCCCGAATCGCTGGTGCGCGGCTGGTGAGGAGGTTCGTCGACCGGCCGCGACGGGCAGGACGTATCGCCTGCACCGGAGCAGTTCCCGATGCCGCGACAGGGCTCGTTCGCGGTCGAGACGGTCTCGAGCGCCGCAAGGTCCGGCTGTACGACGACACGCTGCACTACGACACACGGTGGTGCCGGGAGACCGACAGGGTCAGCGACGGCCGGTGAGAGTGTGGTGGCGACCGGTTCACCCGACCGGAAAGCGTTCTCGGACATGATGTTTCCCCCCTGCTGTCACTCATCGTTCGATGCTCGCACCGCGACAGTCGGCAAGCTCGCGGTGAGTCAGTCTGCCGCGCCGGAGCAGTACTCCTTCGGTGATCGCGAGGGAGGCTTCGGCCAGCGTCAGGTCGAGGTCGGCCGCCGCCGCCGAAGCGAAGTCGATGGCCTCAGGGTCCGCGGACAGGTCCGGATCGCAGATGATGTTGTCGAGGACCATGCCGTGCAAGGCCTGAGCGCGGGTCAGGCGACGGCCGGGCAACCAACTCAGTTGCCATTCGCGCACGTCACCGTGGCCGGGGGTACGGAAGGCGAATTCGGGTGTGCGCGAGCCGCTGATGTCCTGGTCGGTGATCTCCAGCGACTCGAGGTAGCGGGCGTGGTCGCGGACGTCGATACCGGCGTCGCGGTAGTGAGCACGCCGCGAGGGCCGTGCCGCGGCGGTGGATGGGACGCTGGCGCGGACCGCCCGAGCGCCTTCGGTGCCGAAGGAGGAGCGCTCGAACAATGCGGCGATGCGCGGGGGTGCGGGGCAGCGCTGCGGGTTCGCCCGATCACCGCCCGGTACTGCACGGTCACTGTCGTGGCAACCACTGTCGTTCACGGTCATTCCTCGTTCGTTGTCGTGGGTGTTCGTCATCGTGCGTCCTCGTCGAGGCGGCGAATCCAGTCGTGCTGGTTTCGGAGCAGGGCCCAGCGGCGTTCGACGGTTCGCGCCGAGGGTTCACCGAACAATTCGGCGATTTCGTGGAATGTCTTGCGCGCGGCCCTGCCCCACACAATGTGGCGGTCGCGTGGCTCGAGCTTGCGTAGTTCGTGCCGCAGCAGGTCGTGGCCGGTGATGCGGCGGACCGAGTCGTCGAGGCTGTAGCGGTCCTCGTCGGGGCGGGCGGATTCGTGGTGTGCCACTGCTGCCACGGCCCGGTTGTAGCGTTCTTCACTGCGGCGCTGAGTCCTGATCTCGTCGTACAACGCGTACAGGCACCCTCTGATGAGGTAGGTCTTGAGATTGGCCTCACCATCGGGCCGCCAGCCACGGTCTTCGAGGCAGCGAGACCGGAAGGTGTGCAGTGCCAGGGCGACCGTGGTATCCACCACGCCGTGACGGAACTCGTCCTCGAGGGCGAAGCGCCGCAATTCGCTGGGATACAGCGTAAGCCGCACCTTGTGCGCTCGCAGCTGCATCGTGATATGCCCGGTGCTCAACCAGGCGTGCAGTACCGCGACGGCATAGCGCGCCACTTCGGCCTGGAACCATTCCCACTCCGGTCCCGTGAAGCCTTGCGTATGCAGCAGTTTGAACAGCTCGGCATCAGCGGCTCGGCGTTCGAGAGCAGGGTTGGGGCTGTCCTCGGGGAGGGCAGAGTATTCCTCGGTCATCAGGTCTCGCTTTCACCTGCGCGCCGCGCTGCAGCGCCTGTGCTGATAACCAGTTATACGCACGCGGCATCGACCGATCACCGGACTTTTCCGGGATCGCGAGCAGGCGGGTGAATCCGATTCCGCGAGCAGGTGCCTCGCGACCGACCGCGAGTGGGTCAGGCCGGGCCGGCGGCGGGTTCGTGTACGCCGTCCTCGACCTCGGCGCTGTACATGCGGTCGATTTCCTTGGCGTACTTCTCCGCGATGGGCTTGCGCCGCAGTTTCATGGTCAGCGTGATCTCGTCGCCACCGGGCTCCCAGAAGGCGGGCAGGATGGTGAATCGTTTGATCTGTTCCACGCGTGAGAGTTTCGCGTTCCCCACGGCGACTCCGCGCGCGATCTCGGCGATCAGTTCCGGATGTGCGGCCAGCGCGGCGACCGAGTCGTCGCCGAGGCTGTGGGCGGCGGCGTAGGGTGCGGCGGATTCGGCGTCGATGACGATGAGGGCGGTGTTGTAGGGGCGGCGGTCACCGATGGTGGCGAGCGCGCCGATGAGCGGAGTGGCGGCCTTGATGGTGTTCTCGATATTGGCCGGGGACATGTTCTTGCCGCCGGAGTTGATGATGAGTTCCTTTTTGCGGTCGACCACTCGCAGGTAGCCGTCGGCGTCCTCGGTGATGATGTCGCCGGTGTAGAGCCAGCCGTCGGCGTCCAGCGCGTCACCGGTCTTGCCCGGTTCCTGGCGGTATTCGCGCATGACCAGTGGCCCGCGCACCAGGTATTCGCCGTCGTCGGCGATCTTGGCTTCCAGCCCGGGCAAAAGTTTGCCGACCGTGCCCAGGCGGGCTTCCGCGGGCGGGCTGACGCTGGCCACACAGGTCAGTTCGGACATGCCCCAGACTTCGGAGATGGGGATGCCGAGGCCGAAGAAGAACCCGAGGGTTTCCGGCGGGATCGGCGCAGCCCCCGACAGCGCCCATTTCAGTTGATCCAGGCCGAGTTTCGCGCGCAGCTTCGACAGCACCAGGTCATCGGCGCGCGCCCATTCGGCGGCTTGGGTGTCGTCGAGCGGGGCGCCCGCCAGTTGTGCGGCGGCCTTGCGGCCGGCGGCTTCGAGCGCCCAGGTCAATGCGGCCTTGCGGGCCGGATCGGTTTCGGTGGCGACGGAGAATTCCACGGCCGCTTTGAGTTTCTCCCAGACGCGCGGGACGGCACCCCAGATGGTCGGGTGGACGTCGGCCAGTGCGGCGGGCAGGTCGGCGCGGTCGGGTACCACGGTGATCTGGGTGCCGTAGTAGAGCTGCAGGTACAGGTTCATGACCCGGTCGGCCATGTGCGCGGTGGGCAGGTAGGAGACATTGCGGTCACCGAATTCGACCGGCATGACCGAGGCATAGGTGCGGCATTCGAATCCCAGGTTGGCGTGGCTGATTTCGACGCCCTTGGGATTGCCGGTGGTGCCGGAGGTGTAGCAGAGGGTGACGATATCGTCGGGGGTGATGGCCTGCCAGGTGGCGTCGAAGTCGAAGTCCGAGCGCCCGAGCGAGACCAGCTGCGCCACCGACAGCGTGCCCGGTACCGGATTGTCCACGCACACAATGGTTTCCATCGGCACACCGGAGGCCCGGATGCGGTCCACATACTGGGCTTCGCAGATCACGACCCGATTGCCGGCATTGGTGAACACGTAATGGAGTTGTTCGGGGGAGAGGGTGTTGTACACGGTGAAGGAGGTGGCGCCGGTGTGCTGGGCGCCCACTTCGAGGGGATAGAACTCGACCCGGTTGGCCATCATGGAGGCGACGGTGTCGCCGCGGCCGATGCCAAGGGCGGCCAGTCCGGCGGCCACGTCGCGGACCTGTGCCGCGTACTGGCTCCAGGTCAGTTGCCGGGTTCCGCCGATCGATCGCACCGCGACGGCGCCGGGGTCGATGGCCGCCACGCGCTGGAAGGCCGCACAGGACGTATTCTGTTCGCTCATCGCAGATCTCGATCCACTCACCGCTCGCTTTTCCAGACAGTAAGTCCCGCAGTGTGGGGTGCGCGGGTTTTTGCGTAGACCAGCAGGCACACCGAGATACGTCACCGTGACGTATTCATGGGGTGATCCGGAGGCGGCAGGGGAGCGGTCAGCTGGACGGGTGGATGTTCCACTGCACGATCGACGGACCCCGCACCACGTAGTACCCGTCGAAATGCTGCACACTGCCGTCGAGTTGATACGCATCCAGATGCGCGTACACCGTCGGCCCACCGGTCGGAAACACGGTGACGGCATCGCGGGACAGGGTGTCGAACTCGTGCGGGAAATGCGCCCGATTGCCGCCCTCGATGACATCGCCACCCAGATTCCAGGCCGAGTCGTAATCGTGGCGGTTGATCGCATCGAAGTAGGCCAGCACCACCGCCGCATACCGATCCTGCGCCGGGGGAGCAGCCGCGACCGCCGAGGTCGTCACCACGGGAGTGGAAGTGACCAGCACCGTGGACGTCACGGCGGTGGACGTCACCACCGTGGCGGCCGCGGTGTTCAACCGGACCGAGGTCGTGGCTCCCGGATCACCGGCCGCGGGCTGATGCCCGGATCGCTTGGCCAGCACCGCCGCACCCATCCCGAGCCCCACCGCCACGGCCAGCAACAGCATGATCCCCGCCGCCACCGCCGCGATCCGGCCCACCGACCACCCGCGCCGCCGCCTCGGCCGCGGCGCGACATACGGCGGCACCGCCGCCACCTGCCCGATGATCGTGCCCCGGAAGTACTCACCGAACTCATCGAGCACGCTGAGTGGTTGCGCCAGAAATGAACTCCCGTCCGGCGTGAGATACACCGCCGCGAGCCCGTCGCGCCATTCCACCGGTCCGGGCCGGTTCTCCCCGGTGAACGCCCGATCGAACAGCACCCACAACCGCATATCCAGCCCCGCCGGCAGCCCGCCCGGCACCTGCCACGCCTCGTACACGCCCTGCCGGTCCGCGGGCCCCAGGAACAGTCCCTGATAGATCAGCACCGCCAGCGTGAGCCGATCCCCGTCGCCGTCACATCCCGCGCCGTAGGGCCGCAATCGGTCCGCGCGCAGCAGATAGGCGTCCAATGGTTCGTCACGCCAGGCGATCTCGTCGAGCTCGACATGCCCGTGCCCGAACTGCGCGGCCTCGAGCAGGACGAACAGATCGCACACCCGGATGAGCACGCCGACCCGCCGCGCCGCATCGGGCGGATTGCGTGCGGGTGCACAAAGATCCTCGAGGGTCCGGAAGCGCCCGTCGCGCAGCCGGAATCCGGCGGGCACCACCGGTGCGATCATTCCGGCCACCGAATTGCCCAGTGCCACCACATCGATGGGCCAGCCGATCGCCGATTCCGCGACGGGCCCGTGCAATTCCTCGGCCCAGACCGCGGCGCGCCCGTGCACGGTGGTGCCGCGTATCCAGCGGCCGTGCCCGACGGGTTCGGTGTAGCGGCGGTATACCCGTTCGCGTCCTCGGCTGTCCCAGCACCGGTAGGTCACCGATCGTCCGTCAATGTCCCGAAACGGTGTTTCGTCGACCTCGTAGCGTTCACCTGATTCGCCGATGACGCTTCCCACCCTTACATTATTCCGTCACTGTGACGTATTGACGGCGGGTATGCGGAGACTCAGGGGAGTGCCGGGGGAAAGTACCGGGAGCCCCGATCGGGCCGAATGCTCCATTCGGAAATTTTCCGGTCAACCAGGGGGTGCACGGAAAATATATTCCGGTAGGGGTGCACGTGATTGCCGCCCGAAGACAGCAGCAGCGCAGCGCGGCGACCCGAGGCCGGCGGGGCATCGAACCGGAGGCGCGGCGCACACGTGAATACGTTTGTGGCACAGCACTTTTTGATCTTCCCACCCAGGCCGTAAAAGCGCCGATAATCTACATTATGTCAACTAGTGGAGAACAAGATCGTGGCATCCTCCAAGCCGGATCCTTCCCCGCCGCCCCGTACCTGTTCATTGAAACGTCTCCCCCCAAGACTGGAATCAGTCATACTTCGGAACATGTCCACCAGTACGGACTTCGAGCGGAAGCTGCGCGAGGCCGCTCTGCGTGTGACGGCGCCGCGAGTCGCGGTGCTCAGCACGGTCCATGACAACCCGCACGCCGATACGGACACCATCCTCGCCAAGGTCCGGTCCTCCCTCGGCACGGTCTCGCATCAGGCCGTGTACGACGTACTGCGGGTGCTCACCGCCGCCGGTCTGCTGCGGCGTATTCAGCCCATGGGTTCGGTCGCCCGCTACGAGACCCGCGTCGGCGACAACCACCACCACATCGTGTGCCGCACCTGCGGCGCCATCGCCGACGTCGATTGCGCCGTCGGCGACGCACCGTGCCTGACCGCGTCGAATTCCAACGGATTCAACTATGACGAGGCCGAGGTCATCTATTGGGGCCTGTGCCCCGACTGCACGACAGCCCAATCCCCCACTCCCGAAAGGAATCACAGTGCCTGAGGAACACCCGCCCATCGGAGAGGCCCAGACCGAGCCCGAAGCCGGTTGCCCCGCTGGATTCGGTCGCCTCAAGCCCCCGGTCGAGGGCGGCAACGCCAACCGCGAATGGTGGCCCAACCAGATCAACCTGAAGCTGCTGCAGAAGAACCCGGCCGAGATCAACCCCTTCGGCGGCGACTTCGACTACGCCGCCGCGTTCAAGACCCTCGATCTGGCCGCGGTCAAGGCCGACATCGTCGAGGTCATGCACGACTCGCAGGAGTGGTGGCCCGCCGACTTCGGTCACTACGGCCCCTTCTTCATCCGGATGGCCTGGCATGCCGCCGGTACCTACCGCATCAACGACGGCCGCGGTGGAGCCGGCGCGGGCATGCAGCGCTTCGCTCCCCTGAACTCCTGGCCCGACAATGCCAGCCTGGACAAGGCGCGGCGGCTGCTGTGGCCGGTCAAGGCCAAGTACGGCAACAAGCTGTCCTGGGCCGACCTCATCGTCTACGCCGGCAATGTCGCGCTCGAGGACATGGGTTTCCAGACCTTCGGCTTCGGCGGCGGCCGCGTCGACCAGTGGGAGCCCGAAGAGGACGTGTACTGGGGTCCCGAGCACGAGTGGCTCGGCGGCGACGCCCGCTACACCGGCAAGCGTGATCTCGAAAACCCGCTCGCCGCTGTGCAGATGGGTCTGATCTACGTCAATCCCGAAGGCCCCAACGGCAACCCGGATCCGCTGCTCGCCGCGGTCGACATCCGGGAGACCTTCCGCCGCATGGCCATGAACGATGTGGAGACCGCCGCGCTGATCGTCGGCGGCCACACCTTCGGCAAGACCCACGGCGCCGGCCCGGCCGACCACGTGGGCCCCGAGCCCGAGGCCGCCCCGCTCGAAGAGCAGGGCCTGGGCTGGCGCTCCAGCTTCGGCACCGGTGTCGGCAAGGACGCGATCACCTCCGGCATCGAGGTCACCTGGACCCCGACCCCGACCCAGTGGGACAACTCCTTCCTGGAGACCCTCTACGGCTACGAGTGGGAGCTGACCCAGTCCCCCGCCGGCGCCAACCAGTGGGTCGCCAAGAACGCCGAGGCGATCATCCCCGACGCGTTCGACTCGGCGAAGAAGCAGCTGCCGACCATGCTCACCACCGACCTGTCGATGCGGATCGATCCGATCTACGAGCAGATCACCCGCCGCTGGCTCGAGCACCCCGAAGAGCTGGCCGCGGAATTCTCCAAGGCCTGGTACAAGCTCACCCACCGCGACATGGGCCCCAAGGTCCGCTACCTCGGACCCGAGGTGCCGGCCGAGACCCTGCTGTGGCAGGACCCGATCCCCGCCGTCGACCACGAGCTGGTCGGCGCCGCCGAGATCGCGGACCTGAAGGAGCGCCTGCTCAACTCGAACCTGTCTGTCGCGCAGCTGGTTTCGACCGCGTGGGCGGCCGCGTCCTCGCACCGCGGCTCGGACAAGCGCGGTGGCGCCAACGGCGGCCGCATCCGCCTGCAGCCGCAGGCCGGCTGGGAGGTCAACCAGCCCGATGAGCTCGCGCAGGTCATCCGGGTGCTGGAAGGCATCCAGGAGTCCTTCAACGCCGCGCAGTCCGGCGGCAAGAAGATCTCCTTCGCCGACCTGGTGGTGCTGGCCGGTGGCTTCGCCGTCGAGCAGGCCGCCAAGAACGCCGGTGTCGAGGTCGAGGTGCCGTTCACCCCGGGCCGCACCGACGCCACCCAGGAGCAGACCGACGTGGAGTCCTTCTCCGCGCTCGAGCCGACCGCCGACGGCTTCCGCAACTACGTGGGCAAGGGCCAGCGCCTGCCCGCCGAGTTCGCGCTCGTCGACAAGGCCAACCTGCTCACCCTGACCGCGCCGGAAATGACCGTCCTGATCGGTGGCCTGCGCGTGCTGGGCATCAACCACGGCGGCACCCAGCACGGCGTGTTCACCGAGACCCCGGGCTCGTTGACGCCTGATTTCTTCGTCAACCTGCTCGATATGGGCATCAAGTGGGCGCCGACCTCGGACGAGAACGTCTACGAGGGCACCGACCGCGCCACCGGCAAGGTCGTGCGCACCGGCACCCGCGTCGACCTGGTCTTCGGCTCCAACTCGCAGCTGCGGGCCATCGCCGAGGTGTACGCGCAGGACGACAACAAGGCCAAGTTCGTGCAGGACTTCGTGAAGGCCTGGACGAAGGTCGCCAACCTGGACCGGTTCGACCTGGTCTGAGACATTCTCACCGGGCAGTGACAGCCTGAGAATGGCATATGGCATGCGGCGCCCCGCGAACCGGATTCGGTTCGCGGGGCGTTCGCGTATCCGGTAGCGGGCGCTACTCCCCTGCGGTGTGCACCCGCACCGTGCCGAAGAAACGTTTGCCGGTGTCGGTGCCGTCATGGTTGTAGGCATCCATGAGCGCGGTGAGTTCGGCGACGAGATCGTCTATCCCGGCCCACTCCCCGGGCACTCCGTCGACGGTGATGACGATGCTCATATCGAACGGCGACTCGACACGGTAGGTGATTCCCGCGGGCGCGTCGCGAATCATATTGCGCCGGTCCAGTTCTCCCGGTTCACCGGGCAGGGTGAAGATCCGTGCGAGCGCGATGTCCTCGCCGATCATGTCCGCGATCCGCGACAGCCCCGCATGCCGGCCGGGCCGGTCGTGGCGGTCACCGTAGCTGCGATCCCCCACGACGCGCGTCTCGGCGGCGGCGCGGGCCAGGATCCGGTCCAGCATGCGCTGCGCGGCAGCACGTTCGGCGGCGCCGGTGCGTGGATGGTCGATGAGTGTGCGGAGCCGGCGGATTCGCTCGGATGTCGCGGTCGGCATGTCCTCCCCGTCCTGAGTGCTCCCCGCCGATCATGCCAGGTGTCAGTTCGGTGGCGCGAGGGTCAGGGCCAGGCGCGGGCACAACGAGACAGCGTCACGAGCCACGGGTAATTGGCCTGTATCGAGCACCGGGTCACGGTGGTCGCTGCTCAGCGGGAAACCCCAGTCGTCGCGGGTGAGCAGCTCGGGCAGCAGTTCACTGCACAGGCCGCGGCCGTCACAGCGGGTCCAATCGATGTGCAGGCGTGCCGTGGTCATCACAGGGCTCCGATTCGCTTGGCGTGCATGGCTGTCTCGCAGGTACCGCGGCGGTGCAACTGAATGTCGGAGGCGAACACGGTCAGCGCCGAGCGCACCAGCCGGGCGGTGCCGTCGGGGTGATGGCAGGCGCCGCGACCCTCCACCAGCTCCGCCACATGCTCGAGTTCCCCGGCATTGCCGTCGCCGTGCACGAGATCGGCGAAACCGGCGGCCAGGCGCGGTAATCCATTACGGCACGGACCGCACTGGCGGGTGCTCTGCTCGGCGAGATATCCGGTGATGGCGGCCGTCAGGTACAGCCCGCACTGCCCGCGCGGCAATACGCGCAGCACGCCCGCCCCGGGGCTGGCGTGCACGTGCCGCAGCCCGGCCTCCGAGAGGGTGGTGTGCGCGAGTGCGCCGCCGGAGACCCAGGTGCCGTGGCGGCCACCTATCAGCACCGCTCGCAGCCCGGTGGGTTCGGTGCCGCCCAAGCCGCAGATCACCTCGGGTAAGGCGATCCCGGCGGGTACTTCGAACACACCCTCGCGGGCGGTGCCGGTCAAAGTGATGAGCATGGTGCCCGGTTCGTCGTCCGTCCCGGCGGTACGGAACCAGTGTGGCCCGAACCGTGCGATCAACCCCAGGTGCGCAAGGGTTTCCACATTCTGTACCAGCGTCGGCCGGCCTTCGAGCCCCGACTTCGAGGTGCTGAACAGCAGGTCACCCGGTACCGCGGCCCGCCCGGCGAGCCGGTTCAGTACGGCCGTCTTCTCCCCCGCCAGAAACGTCTCGGCCGCGGCGGTCAGCTCGACCTCCGGTTCGTCGAATCCCGCGGCCCGCCGCTCGGCCAGCGCCCGCCGGACCGACTCGAGCACCGCCGCAGGGGCATATAAGCGGCAGCTGCGACTCCCGACGGCCGCAGCTGCCGCAAACAATCCATCCAGCACCAGATGTGGTGCGCGCGTTAGTAATACGGCATCCTTGCGGCTCTCCGGTTCTCCTTCCGCGCCATTGGCGACGATGATCGGTTTGCGTCCGGAGGCCACCGCCGCCAGCTTGCGCGCCATCGGGAACCCGGCCCCGCCTCTGCCCCGTAAGCCCGCTTCGGCGACGGCGTCGATCAGTGCCGGCGTCACAGCGGGTAGCGGGCCGTAGCAGTCCATGTGCGCATTCAGCTGTGGGGTATCCGCCGCCAGCAGCCGAATTCCACTGTCCACGCCCAGCACCCGAGGTGCATGCCCGATCATTCCCACACCTTTCGCTCGACCCGCTGATTGACCTGTGTACGAGAGAGGTACTGCCCGGCCCCGAGCGGCCGGGCAGGTTCTGCGGTCACGCCCGGCAACTCGAACGCCGGGACGGACAGTCGATAC
The DNA here is from genome assembly GCF_044750615.1 of Nocardia sp. NPDC088792. Classification (NCBI taxonomy): domain Bacteria; kingdom Bacillati; phylum Actinomycetota; class Actinomycetes; order Mycobacteriales; family Nocardiaceae; genus Nocardia; species Nocardia sp. NPDC088792. Next base: position 465,084 of record NZ_JBIVKC010000003.1, on the reverse strand, counting down.
CCGGCAGCGGAGGTCTCCGGCTGCCGGTACTCGGTGAAATGCTTTCCGGCGCGCCAGCTCACCGCACACATCAGAACGACTGCGCAGCCCGCGAGCGCTGCCAGCAGCCACAGCCGGCGACCATCGGTTCCGGCCCCGACCGCGTGGACCGCCGCGATCGGCCACAGCACATACGTCGCCCAGTGCACGACCCGGAACACACGCGGCCCGATCCGATGCCGCAACAGCCCCGAGATGACCACGGCGGCGAGCAGATCCACCGCCACCGTCCCGAACCCCACCCACTGCGGCCGATAGGTACCACCGAACGGCACCACCAGATCGACCAGCCGCAACTGAGCATGCGGATCGACGAGCAGCGAAAGCACGTGCAGCGCCACCAGAACCGTCGCGGTCAGCGCCGCTCCCCGATGGAACACCGCCATCCCCGCGCGCGGCAGCAGCAGCACCGCCCGCCCGGAACGAGCGACGATCCCGCTCGCGATCGCCACCGTCAGCAACACCAGTGCGGTGATCCCGCTGCCGCGCCCGAAGGCCCACAGCGCATGGTCGATTCCGGCCTGCCCCATCAGCTTTGATCCTCGCCGTGCGCGTTGTCCGGACCGGCCGGCGATCCTCCGTCATATGCCGCACACTGGCCGTCCGAGCCGGAGCCATTCCCGATGGGTACCAGTACCTGCCAGCCGCCGGCCGGAGCGGGGCCGGCGGTCGCGATGTCGCCGCCCAGGTTGACGAGCACCCCGCAGCCGCAGTGCTCGTCAACCAGGGCCGCGCATCGATCGGCGGCGAGCGCCTTCGCAGTGGCTCCCAGGTCGAGTACCACCCGCGCGGGCACGGCAACCACGCGCTCCCGCATCAGGATCGAGGTCCAGTCCGGGCGCAGCCATTCGGCGGCCGCTACGTGGTCGGGTCCGGCCTCGGCGCGGACTGCACGGCCGGAGCGAGTGGTAGCGGTCATGAACCGTGCGATCGGGTGTGGGCGGTGCCGGATCCGGTGCCGAGGTTCACGCTGCCGGTGCCGGTGGATGTGCTGGTGCCGGTCGACGTACCGGTGGTGGACTGGGAAGTGCCGACCGTGCCATCACCGGAGTCGCTGCCCGGGGTGTAGGCGTAGGCGACGGCGCTGGCGGTGAGCGTGCCAGCGACGGCGAGAGCGGCCAGGGCGGCCGTCGCGGTGCGGCCGGCGCGCAGGCTGGGATGCGATGACGCCATGAGGTTCCTGTCCTTCGGCTCGTCAGCGGGAGGGAGTTTCCCTCCCGTGACGAGCGACCGGACCTCAGAATGCGCGCCAACTCTGTGAACTCACTGGGTGCACACTGTGCGCCAGCGTCGTGAATGCTGCGGGCTTGCCGTGACTAGCTCGGCCGGGCCTCGTGCTCGATGCCCGCATGCTCCGCACCACGACGGAAACGCAACAGCCGCAACGCATTCGCCACCACCAGCAGCGTCGAGCCCTCGTGGATGAACACCGCCGGGCCGATCGGCAGGCCGATCAAGGTCGCGGGCACCAGGCCCGCCACGATCACCAGCGCCACCGTCAGGTTCTGGCGGATGATGGCCGCCGTCCGGCGGCTCAAGGCCACCGCGAAGGGCAGGCGGCCGATGTCATCGGTCATGAGCGCCACATCCGCGGTCTCCAGGGCGACCGCCGAACCGCTCGCCCCCATGGCGATGCCGACCGAGGAATTCACCATGGCGGGAGCATCGTTCACACCATCCCCGACCATGGCCGCGCCGCCGCGCTCGCGTAGCTCGGCCATCTTGGTGACCTTATCCTCGGGCAGCAGCCCACCGTGCGCGGCATCCAGGCCCAGGCCCTGCGCGACCGAATCGGCGACCCGCTGATTGTCACCGGAGATGACGACCATATCGGCGATGCCCATGGCCCGCAGCTGCTCGATCACCGGTTTGGCTTCCGCACGAGGCGTATCCATCACCCCGACCACCCCGAGGTAGACGCCGGTGCGACGCACGATCATCGTGGTGCGGCCCGCCGCGTGCAGGCGATCGACCATGGCACGCACATCCGCGGGCACGCCATCGGGGTCGAGCTCGGCGAACATGGTGAGGTTGCCGATCTCCGTGGCCTGACCCTCGACCAGCGCGGTCACACCGCGTCCGGTCACCGAATTCACCTCGGTAGCAGTCTCTTCCACCCCGACCGGGACCTGCGGTGCGAGGTCGCGGGTGATCGCGGCGGCCAGCGGGTGATCACTGAAGGATTCGACCGCCACCAGCGTGGTCACCAGCCGCTCTCGCAGCTCCGTGGTCGCGGGCTCGATATCGGTGACCCGGGGACGACCCCAGGTGAGGGTCCCGGTCTTGTCGAAGGCGATGGACCGCACCCGGCCCAGCGACTCGAGGGGCCCGCCACCCTTGGCCAGCACCCCGGCCTGTGCGGCACGAGCGACACCGGCGAGCACGGCACTGGGTGTGGCAATGGCCAGTGCGCAGGGGCTCGCGGCCACGAGCACCACCATGGCCCGGTAGAAGCTGACCGCGAACGGCTCGCTCAACGCGAGCACGCCATAACCGATGACGGCGAGCACACCGAGAATCACCGCAGGCACATAGAACATCTGGAAGCGGTCGATGAACCGCTGCGTCGGCGACTTCTGCGAGTCGGCCGAGCGCACCATCTCGATGACCCGGGCCAGCATGCTGTCGGAGGCCCGGCTCGTCACCATCACCTCCAGCACGCCGGAGCCGTTCAGCGTCCCGGCGAATACGCGCTGCGATTCCGGCAGCGGCCCACGGGCTTTCAGCGCCGCCCGCGGATCCTCCGCGGCCTGCTTCTCGACGGGAATGCTCTCGCCGGTGACCGAGGATTCGTCGACCGCGCTGGTCCCGGCGATCACGATCCCATCCGCGCTCAGCCGCGAATTCGGCCGCACCACAATCACATCCCCGACCTCGAGGGAGTCGACGTCGACCTCCTCGACCCGATCGGGCGCGCGGCGTACCAGGGCGGTGCGCGGCGCGAGTTCGGCGAGCGCGGCAATGGAGCGCTGGGCGCGGCTCATGGCGTACTCCTCTAGCGCGTGGCCGAGGCTGAACAGGAACAGCAGCACCGAGCCTTCGGCCCATTTGCCGACGGCGGCCGCGCCGGCCGCGGCGATCAGCATGAGGAAGTCGACCTCGAACCGGCCGCGGCGCACGGTCTCGTAGGCGGTGCGAACGGTGAAGAAACCGCCCAGCACGTAAGTGGCGAGGAACAGCGTGGCCGGTATCCAGGATGGACTGTCGATCAGGTACTTGGTCGCCATCCCCGCCGTGTAGGTGATGCCCGAGCCGATGGCGAAGATCATCTCGGCGCGTGGCCCGAACAGGCTGTTGCCGTGCCCGTGGTCGGCGCCCTGATCGCGGCGGTCTTCTGTGCGATCTTTTGATAACCGAGGGTTCGCTGCTCTCGTCATACCGACGACGATAACAGTAATACATGCGCATGTCTGCATGTAATTATTTCTCAGTTGTCATCCCGCTCCGACCAGCAGGTCTAGCGTTTCGACACGATCGCGGCCAGCCGCTCGATCTCGGCAGGCCCGACACGGCAGCAGCCACCGACCACCGCTGCTCCCCCACCGATCCACTCCAGGGCCTGCTCCGGCGAATATGCTGCTACTCCGGTCCAGCAGCGCTCCCCCGCATCCCAGCTCTCACCGCTGTTCGGATAGGCGATCACCGGCTTACCGGTCACCTCCCGCGCCAGCGCGACCGCCGCCGCGACATCTCCGGGCGCGCAGCAGTTCACGCCGACCGCGAGGATTTCCGGCACCTCGGCGGCCACGGCGAACGCTTCGGCCAGGGGTTGACCGGCGCGGGTGCGCAGCCCGTCGATGCTGTAGCTGAGCCAGGCGCACACCCCACTACCGTCGAGCAGTCCCGCCAGCGCCTCCGCCTCATCTATGTCCGGAATCGTCTCCAGCGCAAGCACATCGGCCCCGCTCGCGGCGAGCACCTCCAGTCGTGGCAGATGCCAGGACTTCAGTTCGGCCACCGAAAGCCCGTAGCGCCCGCGATATTCGGAACCATCGGCGAGCGCCGCCCCGTACGGCCCGATCGAGGCCGCCACCCACCGGGTCCGGCCGTCGTCGAATTCGTCGCGCGCCGCCTGCGCCAGTTCGACACTGCGCCGCAGCAATACCTCGGCGCCGGCCCGGTCGATGCCGCGTGCGGCGAACCCGTCGAACGAGGCCTGATAGCTGGCCGTGGTCGCGATCGTCGCGCCCGCCCGGAAGTAGGCCGCGTGCACGGCCTGGATCTCACCCGGCGCATCGAGGAGCAACCGTGCCGACCACAGCGGGTCGGACAGGTCGTGCCCACGCGCCTCGAGCTCGCTCGCCAGGCCCCCGTCGGAGACCAGCACCCGATCCGGCACGGTGGTCACGGCGCGGGTTTCTGCGGCCAGTTCACGTCCACCACCAGACCATAATGGTCGCTGGCCAGGATTCCGGTGAGCGGCTCGTGGAAACCCAAGTCGGCGCGCAGGATCCGGCCGGCGCCGCCGGGCCGCATGAACGGGTCGCCCACGTACACGTAATCGATGCGCTGCGGCGGGACGTTCAGCGACCGCGCTGCCGGGTTGGTGAGCGGGTCGAGGGTGTGCCCGGGTTCGGTGGGGTGCATGACGTGCCAGGCGTCCTGGTAGTGGGTGCTGTGCCCGTCGAGGACGGCGTTCGCGCACAGGAACCGCATCTCGTCCGAGGGCGGTTTGGCATTGAAGTCGCCGCACAGGACCGCGGGCAGCGGTCCGTCGGCGCGATGCCGGGCGCGGATCGCTTCGTCGATGGCCTGCACCTGCCGCACCCGCAGGTAGGCCTGGGCCGGCGGCGGTGCGAGATGCGTACTGAAGGCGTCCATTCCGCCGGTGTGCGCGTGCAGCAGTTCCGCGCGCATCCGCCAGGAGGGGTGCGGGTCGGGCGGTGCGGAATCCACGGGTAGCAGCACCAGTTCGTGCCGGTCGATGGGCCAGCGGCTGAGGATGGCGGAGCCGAACAGCAGATCCCGGTCCCCGCGGATCAGTTCCCGGATCGGGAATCCGCCGAAGCACCAGTGCCAGCGGCCCGGTGCGGCGTGCTCGGCCAGCCAGCCCGCGGTATTGCTGCCCGGTTCGGCGCGGTCCTCCCACACTTCCTGCAGGCAGACGAGGTCCGGGTCGAGCCGGTCGAGCCAGGCCAGGATCTCGAATCGTCGTTCGTCCCAGTTCGGTTCGAGCAGTGATCCCATATTGAGCTGTACGACCCGCAGTACTCCGGCCTCGGACATAACCCTCCTGACTGTAACGTGTTCTACCCTGACGGAGTGGATGTGACATATGAGAGCACCAAACGGGAAATCGCCACCGACAAGGGCATCCTCCGCTACCACGAGGCCGGTGACGGGCCTCCCCTGCTCCTGCTGCACGGCTCCGGCATCGGCGTGAACGGCTGGCGCAATTATCGTGGCAACCTCGGGTTCTATGCGAACCATTTCCATTGCTACGTGCTGGAATTCCCCGGCTTCGGCGTGAGCGACCCGGTCCCCGGCCACCCCGTACTCACCGCGGTCGACGCGGTCACCCGGTTCATGGACGCCCTCGGAATCGACTCCGCCCATATGATCGGCAATTCGATGGGCGGCGTGGTCGCGGTCAATGTGGCCATGCGCCACCCGGACCGGGTACACAAGCTGGTCTCGATCGGCGGCGTCGGCGCGGGCGTGTTCAGCGCCGACCCCAGCGAGGGCACCCGCCTGCTGCAGCACTTCGCCGACGAGCCCAGCCGCGAACGCCTGCAGCAATGGCTGGAATGCATGATCTACGACCCGAAACTCATCACCGACGACCTCATCGAGGAACGCTGGACCGCAGCGATCCGGCCCGAGGCCCAGCAGGCGCTGAAGGCCATGTACGGCTCGGAAGCCCTTGCCCTGCAACAGCAGTTCCTGGCCGGCTCCCCCAACCCGCCCTACTGGTCCATGCTGCACAAGGTACAGGCGCCGACCCTGCTCACCTGGGGCGCCAACGACCGCCAGTGCCCGCCGGATATGGCGCTGATCCCGCTACGACTCATCCCCGAAGCCGAGATGCACGTGTTCCCGCACTGCGGGCACTGGGTCATGTACGAGGCCAAGACCGCCTTCGAACGCATCACCCTCGAATTCCTGCAGCGCTGACGAATCAGCCGCGGCTGAAAACCGTGGCCTGGCAGTCGTTCAGCAGCGAAACCAGCTCCTGGCCCTCCGCCTCGGACAGCACCGCGAAGGCGGGCGCGATGAGGTCGTCGGTGATGTTCTCCGCCGCGACCCAGCGGCCCTTGAGTTCGGGAGTGATCTCCTCGAAAGGTTCCGGCCAGCCGAAGTTGCGGGCCTGATCCGGGCCCGCGGTCAGCGCCGAGCCCGCGATGAGGACCGCCTGCAGCGGAGCCAGGCCGCTGCCCAGCACACCAACCAGGTGCAGGCCGCCGCGCAGCTCCCGCAGCGTGTGGATCAGCTGCAAGGTGAGACCGGGTGCGTCCTCGGCCCGCGGCAGGGCCCGCCAGCCGGCGAACAGCGGCACACCGACCGGAGTCGCGGCGTCCACCACCCGGCCGAGCAGCTCCGCCAAACGCGCTACGCCGTCGAAATCCGCCAGCTTGCGGCGGCCGAAGTCCTGACACGCCTTCAGATACCCGGCAGCGCCTGCCGCGGCGGGCATGGCCGAGGTGGCTTCCCATGCGGCACGGACGGTATCGGGGCGGAAGAAGCCGAAGGCGGCGGTCACCACATCGGCGTCGACCTCGCCGAGCACGCCACCGCGGCCGCGGGTGTAGCCGGGCAGGAAGCCGTCCACGCCGGTGCTCGCGGCGAAGGCCCGCGCTTCCCGGGAGAACATGAATCCTCCACCGATCTGCTGGATTTGGTCCTTGACTGCGGACGCTACCGGCATTGCCCGTTCCTCTCTGAGCGGAAAGCGTGTTCCACCCGAGACTATTTCACTCACCTCGAGTCCAATCCGGCGGGCCCGGTCTTACCATGTGATAGTCAAACAAGTGTGGCCGCAAGCACTTTCGAAGGCGTCCCCGCCGGACATCGGCGATCGGCCCAGTTAGATGGGCTAACGTTTCCGCGGTGCTAGGACATTCTCACGCGACCAGCGGCGCGCTCGCCTGGTCGGCAGCGGCAGCGGCGCTACCGCTCACACTCTTGACCTATCCGGTGATGGAAGCCGGGCCCATCCGTGCGGTCGACCTGCTCATGGGCACCTTCCTCACCGCCGGCGCCGCGCTGCTCCCCGACGCAGATCACCCCAACGGGACCATTTCCCATGTGCTGGGGCCGATCTCGCATTACGCCTGCCGCTTCATCTCGTGGATCTCCGGCGGACACCGCCACGGCACCCACTCCTTCGCCTTCGTCGCCCTCGTCACCTACGGGACCTGGGCGGGCGAGCACTGGCTGGGCCGCTACTTCACCCTCGCGCTGTCGTTCTTCCTGCTGGCGCTCGCCATCCGCGCGCTCAACTTCGCACCCACCGGGGACCGACCCCAGGCCTGGGGCACCGTCGTGATACTCGCCGCCTGCGGCACCTTCGCCATCGACCACTGGATCAGCGACAAACCCGCCTGGCTGCCGTTCTCCGTCGGTTTGGGCGCGCTCGCCCACCTCGTCGGCGACTGCCTCACCGACCGCGGCTGCCGGCTGTTGTGGCCCTTGAAGATTCGCACGCGCTTCCCGATCATCGAACGCACCGGCAACAAGATGGAGACCCTCATCCTGGTCCCGATCTTCGCACTGGGCACACTGGCATTGCTCTGGTACACGATCAGCCACCACCCGTAAGAGAGGACCGCGCATGAGCGATCGGGAAGAACTCACCTGGGATCTATTCGGCACGGCCGGCCGCGAGCTGGCCCAGCAGATCGCCGACGACGGGTTCGAACCCGACCTCATTCTCTCCATCGCCCGCGGCGGACTCTTCGTCGCCGGCTCCCTCGGGTACGCCCTCGACGTGAAGAACCTCCACGTCATGAACGTGGAGTTCTACACCGGCGTGGATCAACGCCTGGACATGCCGGTCATGCTGCCGCCCGTGCCCAGCGCCGTCGACCTCACCGGCGCCACCGTCCTCGTCGCCGACGACGTCGCCGACACCGGCGCGACCCTGAAACTGGTGCGCGACTTCTGCATCAAGCATGTCCGCGAGGTCCGCTGCGCGGTCATCTACGAGAAGCCGCGCACCGAAGTGCACTGCGAATACGTGTGGAAGCACACCGACCGCTGGATCAACTTCCCGTGGTCCGTGCTGCCGCCCGTCGTGAACCGCGAGCCACGCGTCCTCGACGCCTGACCCGCACACCCCTGTAAAACGCAACGCGCCGGGTTCGACTCTCGAACCCGGCGCGTATTACGTTCGCGTAGTGGCGGACTGCGTCAGACCAGCTCGGCCGACAGAATGGTGACGGCCTCGGCCGGCACGTCCTGGTGGCCGGCCTTGCTGCCGGTGCGCACACCCTCGATGGCATCGACCACGGCGGCGCCGTCGACGACCTTGCCGAACACGGTGTAGCCGAAGCCGTCCTGGCCCGGGTAGTTCAGGAAATCATTGTTGCTGGTGTTGACGAAGAACTGCGCGCTGGCCGAATGCGGGGCCGAGGTACGCGCCATCGCGACGGTGTACTTGTCGTTCTTCAGGCCGTTGGAGGCCTCGTTCTCGACAGTGTTCGGGGCGGGCTTCTGCTGCATGTTCGCGGTCAGCCCACCGCCCTGGATCATGAAGCCCCGGATCACCCGATGGAACACGGTGTCCGAGTAGTGGCCCGCCTTGACGTAGTCGACGAAGTTCGCGACGGTCTTCGGTGCCTTCGCCTCGTCCAGTTCCAGGGTGATATCCCCGGCAGAGGTCTTCAGGAGCACTTTGGTCATGCCGCCCATCGTATGGGAGCCCGAAACCACCCGGCCGCGCGGCATCGAAAGCCCAGTGGCCCAACCCCTCCCCGCTTCTGTGCGGATAGGTGATGAGTGAGGTCAGGAGGCTGCGGGTGGACTGGTGTACTGAAGTGTCTTTGATACGCAAACACATAGTTAGATGCGCATATTTCCATCTCCTAATTGACTTGATGAACCTCCCGGAGGAGGTGGCCGGCGATCACGCCTCGTACAGCTCCAGCGGCAGGCCGTCCGGGTCGGCGAAGAAGGAGAAACGCTTGCCGGTGTACTCGTCGACGCGGATCTCCTCCCCCACTACTCCGCGGGATGCCAGCTCGGCCAGGGCCTCCCCCACATCCGACACCAGGAAGGCCAGATGGCGCAGGCCGGCGGCCTCGGGGCGGGACGGCCGCGGCGGTGGCGACGGGAACGAGAACAGCTCGATCTGCCCGCCATCGGGCAGCGCGAGATCCAGCTTGTACGAATCCCTTTCGGCCCGATAATGCTCGGCGATCACCTTCAAGCCGAGGATCTCGACATAGAACGCCTTCGACTTTTCGTAGTCCGACGCGATGATCGCGACGTGATGGATGCGCTGCAGTTCCATCCGGCCGACGCTATCCCACTCCACTCCCCTACTCCGAGCCCTGCGGTACGGCATCGACCTTCCGAGCAAACATGCGTAGATGCGCATATTTCCATGTACATATCCGATCGATGTTTTTCCTGCACGCCGACAGCTAGCCCGCCAGGGCCGAGGCTGCTGCGGCCAGCAGCATTCCGCGATACGACCCACCGAACAGGACCACGTGCACCAGCAGCGGATGCAGTTGATGCAGTGGAATCCGCTGCCGCCAGCCCGAACTCAGGGGTGCGGCTTCCTGGTAGACGGCCAGGATGCGATCGAGGTAGGGCACACCGAACAGGGCGAGCATCGCCAGATCCGTCTCCCGATGGCCGCCGTGGGCTGCGGGATCGATGAGGACAGCGCGGCCGGAACCCCACAGGACGTTCCCGGACCACAGGTCGCCGTGGATGCGGCTGGGCGGTTCCGCCGGACCGGCGAGATCGCCGATGCGGTCGATGACGCGCTCGATCAGGCGGACGCCGTCGCGGCCGAGTACCTCGGCGGCGGCGGGCAGGTAGGGGGCGAGGCGGTGTTCGGCGTACCAGGTCCCCCACTCCCCCGGGCTCGGCGAATTGTCCAGCGGCAGTGTGGCTATGAAGCCGGGCCAGGTCGCGCCATAGCCGGCGGGGGCGGCGGCATGCAACCGCGCCAGGCCGCGACCGAGGTATTCCGCGGCAGTCGCGGAGGCGGCTTCCGTTGGCAGCCAGGGCAATACGAGTACATGGCTGTCGGAGGCCAGGACCGGGGCTATCAGATCGGGGTTGCCGGCGGCGAGCCAGCGCAGCCCGGCGGCCTCGGCGGTGAAGACTCCGTCCAAGGTGGTTCCGCCTACGCCTGCACCGACTCCGACGGCATCCGGGCCCGTATCGGTGCGGGCTTTCACGAAGAGTGCGCGACCGTCGGGTAGGTGTGCGCGGTGCAGGGTCCAGGCGTGGCTGTGACCGAGGGGTTCCAGGTGGTCGATGGGTTCACCCAGGAGCCGGCGCAGGTGTGCGGGCAGGTCCATGGAGTCTCATTGTGCGGCATGGTGTCCCGGACAGCCGGGGAATACGGACCGGTTAGTCGGCCTGGATGGCGAGTCGCTCGCGCAGCAGGGTGGCGGTCGCGGCATCGGCGGGGAAGAAGGCTTCGATGGCCAACTCGGCGACGGTGACGTTCATGGGGGTGCCGAAAACCGTGGTGACGCTGATGAACGCGAGGTCGTACCCGTCGAGGTGCAGGCGTAGCGGCACTACGGCCTGGTCGGGGGCGGGCAGTCCCGGGGCTTCCTCTCCGCCCGGATAGCCGCGCAGTTCCGCGAGCAGTGCGATCAGGTCGGGTGCGCCGCTGGCGTCGATCTGATGCTGCAGCCGTTCGAACAAGTGGCCTCGCCATTCCGCGAGGTTGGTGATGCGCCCGGCGAGGCCGTCGGGGTGCAGGCTCAGGCGCAGGACATTCACCGGCGGCGCGAGCAGGCGCGGATCGATGCCTTCGAGGAACAGGGCGATCCCGGCATTGGCATCGAGCATGTTCCAGCCCGCGTCCACGGCCAGCGCCGGATGCGGTTCGTGCCCGGTGAGTATCTGGCGCACGGCATTGCGGACCGGTTCCATGGCGGGGGTGTCCAATGCTGATTCGGAGTAGACGGGCGCGTATCCGGCGGCCAGCAGCATCCGATTGCGTTCGCGCAGTGGGATTTCCAGCTCATCGGACAGGTGCAGGATCATCTGCCGGCTGGGGGTGGCGCGCCCGGTCTCGATGAAACTCAGGTGCCGGGTGGAGGTTTCCGCGCGCCCGGCCAGTTCGAGCTGACTGAGCCGCCGCGCCACCCGCCAGTGCCGCAGCAGATCCCCTGCCGTCTGTGTATGCATGCCCCGATCGTACGAACCAGCGACGCCCCGGACTATTACTCCCGAGGTAATGAATCACGCCCGCCCCCGCCGTCACCCACGACGATTGCGCCGCGAGAAGCACACCACCGAGGCGGAATCAGGCAAATCCCCTCGCTGGTGTACTTCTCGCGGACGAACGAGGGTGGCGGCGCCGGGTATACCTCGTCAGTGGCCGGGGCGGTGGATGGTGAAGTCGGCGAGGGTGATCGGGGGGTGGCCGCCGTATTGCTCGATATCGGGGGTTACCTGGTAGAGGCCGGTGCCTTCGCCGAGGAGGCGGAAGATCTCCCAGAGTTTGGTGAGGTGTTCGGCGGCGTGGCGGCTGCCGTAGAACTCGAGGGCCCAGCGGTGCCAGTCGTCCGGATCGGTGTCACGGTAGGTGCGGCCGAGGGCGTGGGCCGCGGCCTCGATGGTGAGGACGTCGCCGGCGAGCAGGATGACCGGGTCGGCCGCGAGTTGCGGGTCGGCGAGCAGGGCGGCGGCCACGCGGGCCACGTCGGAGGCGGCGACGAGCGGGAGTTCGGTGTGCGGCGGGCCCATCGGCATGGTGAGGGTGTTGCCGTCGCCGGTATCGGCGATGCGGGCAAGGTTCTCGTGGAAGACGGCGGCGCGCAGGTGGATCGCGCCGATGCCGGCCCAGTCCAGGAGCTGTTCGGCTACCCAGTGCTGGCGCATGCGCGGGGTGAGCGCCTGCGGGCCGGCGGCGAGCTGGGATATCGAGACGACGCGTTCGACGCCGGCTTCGCGGGCCGCGACCGCGAAGGCGCCCGCGGCGTCGAGCAGCCCGTCGGTGACCGGGTAGGTGAAGTACGCGCAGCGCACCCCGTCGAGCGCGCCGCGAATGGTGGCGTAGTCGCGGATATCGCCGACCACGACCTTGGCACCGAGTGCGCGCAGCACGCTGGCGCGGACGTCGTCGGTATGGACGAGTGCGCGGACCGGGATGCCGCGTCCGAGCAATTGCGCTGTGAGATGCCGTCCGGTGGATCCCTGCCTACCCCCGGCGGCACCGGTGACGAGTACCGGCTCCATGCGCCCACGGTACGGGCCGCATCATTGCCGCACAGCGAGTTCCGAGCATCCGGCCCGGGGCGGTCACCGGCCGTTCCGGGCCCTCGATCCGGGCGTGTGAACGGTTCTGTGCTGCGGCAATCGTTTTCAGGCCGGTCGGCGCTCGATTCCGGTGTGCGCGGGGGTGGCCAGGAAGGTGAGGCGGCTGGGGTGTCGTGGATCGAGCAGGATGGACTGCTTCTTGATGGTGCGGGCGACCACCGGGGTGAGGAAGTAGCGCGGCCAGCTGGTGCGGGCGACGGCCACTCGCAGGCGATGCCCGGCCCGCAGTACGGCTTCGGTGGGGGTGAGGTCGATGTCGAGTTCGTGTGGGACGCCGGGTTTCACCGGGAGCACGGTGTCGGCGGAGAGCGGATGTTCGGGCGTGACCAGTTCGCCGTCGAGGTAGCCGCTTCCGGTCTCGTCGAGCGCGCGCCGGGTGGAGCGCAGCGCACCCCGGGTGATGACGGCGGATTTCCCGTCGGGCGCGACGTCGCAGACGGTGACGGCCCAGAAGGCGTCGGCGCCCTCGGCGAGTACGCGCAGGTGCAGGCTGACGGGCCCGGAGATGAGCAGGTCGCCGTCGAAGGCGTCGCTGGTGAAGGTGACGGCCGATTCCTCATGGGTGCGGTCGTCGAGGAACCAGTTCTCCCCGAGGAAGGTCGGTAGCCCCATGAGCATCCAGGTGCTGGTCTGGGACACGATGCTGGGCCGCTTGCGCGGCAGCCGGATTCGATGCGGGTAGCGGTCGGGCTGTTCGCGCAGTGACCCGTCGGTGGCGGCGTGTGGGGCGGCGCCGCTGCTCTGACCGGACAGGTACCAGCGGTGCACGCGGGCGGCGGGATGCGGGAATCGGTCGCGGCTCACCCAGTCGCCGCCGATCTGGTGCAGGGTGACGGGACCGTAGCGGTCGATGCCGTTGTCTATGCCTTTGACCCAGCGGTCGAAGAAGGCGCATTGCAGTTCGTCGAGCCGCTGCGGGTTCTCGTCGGAGCCGAATCCGCTGCCGGGGTTGATGTGATAGCCGTCCTCGACGACGAGTTGTGCTGCGCCCTCGGGCAATTGCAGGCGGTTGTGCAGGGCGGATGCCGAGCGTGCGAAGACATCGTGCCAGCCGGCGTGGATCCAGGTGGCGGCGGTGAAGTTCTCCAATTGCGGCCGTCGCACGCGGGCGTCGGCGTTGTAGAAGTGTTCGGGATGCCGATCGTCGATCATGGCGCCGGCGATATCGGTGAACCGGGTGAACGGGCTGGCCACGCGGTCGCGCAGATAGCGCACGGCGGCACCGGATTTCATCAGGCCGGGCACCGAGGGCAGCCATTTGCCGCCGTTGACGGCGGCGAACCAGGCCAGGGTGAACATGGATTGGGTGCCGCCGGTGAGGATGAGATCGCGGGTGGGGTCCTCGGAGCCGACGAGCGCGAACACGGCCTTGAGTCCCGCGGGTCGATGCCCGGCGGTCTGCAGGGCGGTGAGCGCGAGATAGGAGATGCCGGTCATGGCGAGGTCGCCATTGCACCACGGCTGGTCACGCACCCAGTCGAGGACTTCGAGGTGATCCTGCTGTTCGCGCGCGGACATGATCTCCATGCGGCCGGTGGAGGTGCCGGTGCCGCGCACGTCGACGGCGACGTGGATGTATCCGCGGGAGACGAGTGTGCGGTTGGCGCGGATGGATTCGAGGGCGCCGCCGCCGAGGGCGCGCACCATCTCGCGGCCGCCGGCGCGGCCGTGTGGTGAGGGCGGCACCGCCCGGTAGACCAGCGGGCCCAGTGCCGAGACCGCGTTGATGAGCGGGTTGGCGCGGGTCATGAGGGTCTTGTTGTAGGGGGTGATGGTAATGACCGCCGGGAGCGGTGCCGCGACGACGGTGCCGTGCCGGTCGGCGGGGCGGGTGATGTCGGCGGAGAGAATCGTGCCGTCGCTCATGCGGATTCCGAGCCCGCGGTCGATGCGGATGCGCGGGTGGATGACGGGCCCGATGGGGAAGCGGGTGTCCGGTGGCAGTGGCGCGCCATGCGCGGGGAGGGCGGAGGCGGGGAGGTCTTGCGGATGCGCCATGGTCGGCTCCTTTGCCGATTCTGCCCGCCACCATGCGGACACGTTGTCTCAGACAGTATCGGGTTTTTCGCGCTCGCTGTCGAGACGGCAGAATGCACGAATTCGACGCACCGGATCGTGCGCCCGCACAAGTCGCTATTCCGTTGCACGCCAGAGACTTTCGTTATCACCCGGTGACGGCCCGGTGCCGTGGCGCGACAGCGTGCCGCCGGTGTGGCATGCTCGCCGGGCATGAAGACCATGCTGATCACGGGGGCCAGTTCCGGAATCGGTTTGGCCGCAGCACGTCAGCTCGCCGCCGACGGGCATCGGCTGGTGATGGTGGCACGCGATCCCGAGAAGCTTTCCGCCGCCGCCGATCTGGTGCGCCGCACCGCTGCGGGACCGGTCGACACCCTGCAGTGCGATCTCGGATCCCTCACCGCCGTGCGCGAACTCGCCGGCACCGTACGGGACAGCTACGACCGCCTCGACGTGCTCGCCAATAATGCGGGCGCCTTCCACATGCACCGCGTCGAAACCGGCGACGGGGTGGAGGCCACCTTCGCGGTCAATCATCTGGCCGGCTTCCTGCTCACCGAACTGCTGCTGGATCTGCTGCGCCGCGACTCCCCCGCCCGCGTCCTGTTCACCGCCTCGACCATGCATTACGGGGCGACCCTGGACTTCGACGATCTCGGCTTCCGGCACGGCTACAGCCCCAATGGCGCCTACGGCCGCGCCAAACTGGCGAACATCCTCTACGTGCGCGAACTCTCGCGCCGGCTGGCCGGAACGGGCGTCACCGCCAATGCCTTCCACCCGGGTGTGGTCGCCACCGACATCTGGAACGCCGCACCCTGGTTCGCCCGCCCCGCGCTGGCCCTCGGCAAACGCGCGTTCATGATCTCGGCCGAGGAGGGCGGCCGCACGCTCACCTACCTGGCCACCGACCCCGACGTGGCCGCCGTCTCCGGTTGCTACTTCCAGCGCGACCGGGTCAAAGCACCCTCCCGCGCCGCCCAGGACGACGCCACCGCCACCCGATTGCGCCGGGTCTGCACCGAACTGGCCGGACTCCCCGGATAGCGGCACCGACGAGGCCGGACACGAATCGAGGCGCCCGCCGCCGGCACCGGGCAGGTGGTGTCAGAGGCCGCGGATGACGCGGGCCGGATTGCCTGCGGCGAAAACCTTCTCGGGCAGGCTGCGGGTGACGACGCTGCCCGCACCGACCACCGTGTTCGAGCCGATCGTCACGCCCGGGCAGACGATGACACCACCGCCGAGCCAGACATTGTCGCCGATGGTGATGGGGGCCGCGGTCTCCCAGCGCTGCCTGCGCAGTTCGTGATCCTCCATCGGATGCAGGGCGGTGAGCAGTTGGGCGCGCGGGCCGATGGAGACGTCGTCGCCGATGGTGACCGGGGCGCAGTCCAGCACGATGGCGTCGTAGTTGAGGAAGCTGTTGCTGCCCATCCGGATCAGATAGCCGTAGTCGCATTGGAAGCGCGGCATGATCCAGGAGCCCTCGCCGATGTCGCCGAGCAGGTCCTCGAGGATGGCGCGGCGTGCCGAATCCTGCCCTGCCGCAGTCGAATTGAAGGTGTCCAGCAGTCCCTGGCAGCGGCGGCGCTCGGCGACGAGTTCGACGTCGGAGTCGCGGTAGAGCTCGCCGCGCAGCATGCG
This sequence comes from Nocardia sp. NPDC088792, assembly GCF_044750615.1. Lineage (NCBI taxonomy): Bacteria > Bacillati > Actinomycetota > Actinomycetes > Mycobacteriales > Nocardiaceae > Nocardia > Nocardia sp. NPDC088792. The sequence continues at coordinate 448,923 of NZ_JBIVKC010000003.1, read as the reverse complement.
ATTCTTGTCTTCTCCCACCCGCCCATCCTGGCCAGCACGCCCGGAAATCACATAAACACCCTGGCCACGCCGTCATGACCGGAAAATTATGCGCATTTGGTAGGACGGAAATATGAAGATCGGTTTCTCACTCCCCCAGCACGGTTCGCAGGCCTCGGACGGCGCGCAGGTCGCCTACTACGCCACCGAGGTCGAGAAGGCCGGCGCGCAGAGCCTCTGGGTCGGGGAACGACTCCTCGCCGCGACGAACCCGAAGGTCGGGTACGCGGGCAAGAACACCATTCCGGACGAATTCAATTCGGTGCTCGACCCGTTCGTGCTGCTGGGCATTGCCGCCGCCGCGACCGAACGGGTCCGGCTCGGCACCAATGTGCTCATCGCGCCCCTGCACCGCCCGGTGCACCTGGCCCGGTCCCTCACCACCATCGACGTGGTGAGCGGAGGGCGCTTGCTGCCCGGCTTCGGCATCGGCTGGTCGCCCGAGGAGTACGAGGCCGCGGACGTGCCGTTCACGCACCGCGGCGCCCGCCTCGACGAGACTCTCGATGCGCTGGAAGCCATCTGGACCACCGACCCGGCCGGCTATCGGGGCCGGTTCGTCACCGTCCCCGAACACCGCAGCGAACTGAAGCCGGTGCAGCGCCCGCGCCCGCCCATCCATCTCGGCGCCTTCAACCCCGCCGGGCTCGAACGCATCGGCCGGCGCGCGGACGGCTGGCTGCCGGTGGTCCCCGTACCCGGTCCGCCCGGCTGGGGTCGGCAGTTGCTGAAGCTGCGCACGGTCATCGATCGGGCCGCCGAACAGGCCGGGCGGGATCCGGGAGCCATCGGCACCGTGCTGCGCGTCAATGTCGCGGCGGGCACCGATCCGTCGCTCATCGACGAAACCATCGAAACCGTGCACGCCGAGACCGGATACGACGATTTCTTCGTCGATCTCATGTACATCACCGATACGGTGGACGAGATGCTGGAGACCGCTATCGGTCTGCTCGACCGATTGCGCGACTGAACCTATCGCGAGAGGGTGGCCGGGCATGGCGACAGCGACATCCGTGGCGGAGTACGTCACCGGCTTTCCCGCCGAAACGCAGGCGGTGCTCGAACACGTGCGCTCGGCCGTGCGCACCGCGGTTCCCGGCAGCACCGAAACCATCAGCTACGACATCCCGGCCGTGCAGGTCAACGGGAAGGCGGTCATGTACTTCGCGGGCTGGAAGAAGCACATCTCCGTCTACCCGGTCCCGGTCGGGGACAGTGCGTACGCGCAGGCCATCGCCCCCTATGTGGCGGGCAAGGGCACGCTGAAGTTTCCGCTGAAGGATCCGATCCCCTTCGACCTCATCGGCCGCACCGCCGCCCTGCTCGCGAGCGAACGCGCACAGGGCTGACACCGCGCCACCGGCCGGCGCCGCACGACGGCCCGCGAGTAGGTGAATCCCGGGGTCAGCGGGCATACTCGAACCCGTTGTGCCGCAGGGCCCGCCGAGCATGCTCGGACCATCGGCCCGAACATCTGTGAAGGGGGTCCGGCCCGGTGGGGTTCTGGACGAAGCCGGTCTTCCTGGCCGGTGTCGTGGGTATCGGTGTCCCGGTTGCCGCCGCCGCGGTGGTGGCGTCCCTGACCATCCGGCCCGACGAACCGTCACCGGTCGCGGCGCCGGGGACCACGACGGCGGCGCCGGCGGGGGAATCCCCCGCACCCGGCTCGGCGGTGATGGCGAATCCTGTTGGCTTCCAACCGGAATCGCTCTACTTCAGCACGGCCATGGAAGGCTGGGTGACCGGCCACGACCTCCCCTGCGCGACCGCCGTGTGCGCGACGGTGCAGCACACCAGCGACGGCGGGCGCACCTGGCAGCGGGTCGACAACCCGGCAACGCTGCTCGGTGGCGAGGACGCTCATCGGCGCCTCGTCTACGCCGAGGGACCGAACCGCTGGGTCGCGTCCGAACAGGGATTGTTCACCACCCATGACGACGGTGCGACCTGGCGCAATGCCACGCCGCCCGATCTCGTCGGCAGCCATTGGTCGGCGTCCGCCGGCGACGACACCATCCGCGTCGTCGACGTGACCGAAGGCCGGATGCGGCTGCACACCACCTCCGCGGAGGACGAGTCCTGGACCGAAACGAACATCCCCTCCGATATCGGCGGCGGACCCGACCCGTCCCCGGCCCTGCAGGTCATGGGCAATCGGGCCTGGGTGGTCGTGGACAACCGCGGGGAGAGCGGCGCCCGCCTCACCGACGGCGTCTGGAAGATCTGGAAGCTGCCCTGCGGAGGCAACGGGCCCGCCGACTGGCACGCCGCCTCCCCCACCCGGATGATCGCCCTGTGCGGCCGGCTCGGACCCTACAGCGATGATGCCCCCACCCTGCGACTGCTCACCTCCGCCGACGGTGGCGCCGACTTCACCGAGACGGCACAGCTGTGGCCGACGATTCCCCGCAGCAGTGTCCTGATTCCGGCCGACAGCGAGCACCTGGTGGCCGGCGTCGAGAATCACGTGTTGACCTCCTCCGACGGCGGCGAAACGTGGAACACGACCTATTCCGGGGATGACGCCGAGCGGGTCGACAACGGCTGGTTCCCCGCCACGACAACCGGTTTCGCACTGCTCACCCGCCCCGGCGCGGACAGAGCGCCCACGCGGATGCTGGTCACCCACGACGCAGGGAGCACCTGGACCCCGGTCACCTTCGGCTGAAACGCTCATCGGCGCGCCCGTTCTCGCGCGAGATTCCAGCCCTGCCACGAATCATCCGCGGCGTGCGCGCGAATGGACTGCTCGATCGGGTCGCGCTGGGCAGGCGGCAGCCGGTCGAGCGCGGGCAGGATGTCGGGTGACAGGCCGCTCAGGTAGTCGGAGTCGAAGTTCTTGCCGTCCTGCCACCGGGTGACATTGCGATCCGCCACCAGCCCTTCGGGATTCATCAGGGCCAGTACCAGCAGCGTCGCCGCGGCCAGGCCGACTGCCGCCCGCGGCACCCACTCCCGGGGCAAGGTCACCAGGCTCGCGAGCACGAGCAGATAAACCAACCCAATCCACAGCTCGAACACCTCCACCAGCAACCGCATGACCGTGAACCCGTACGCCTGCTGATAGGTCCACATCCGGTGCAGGGCCGAGGCCACGATCACCAGCGTCAGCACACTCACCGCCGCCAGACCGGCCCGCAGCCACGCCCTTTCCGACGGTGACTGCTGTGCCGCCACCCGCTGCACCACCGAGATCACCACCAGCGCCAACATGCTCACCACCGACAGCTGCCAGAACCCACTCCGGGCATACTCCGCATAGGTGAGCTCCGCGGTCCGCTGTACGTACCCGTCCCCGCCGAACAACACCGCCAGCTGCGTCGCCACGAATACCGCGAACACGACGGTCAACGCCACCACCGGGATCCCCCACTCGATTCGCGACAGCCGCCGGCGACCCAGCCACGCAACAGCATTCATGTCCCCGGCGTCCGTCCCCTGCGCGAAATCGGCGGCCGCGGGCAACGGCCCGGCCAGCAGATACAACGCCCCCGCGGTCCCCAGCGCACCGAGCCCGAATACCATTCCCCACCGCGCCAGCGACGCCACATCCACTCGCGGCAGTATCCCCGCCACCAGGTGCTCGAACACCGGGTCGGCGCCCGCCAGCAACGGCACGAACACCAGCAGCAGGCCGGCGGTCACCAGCACCGACATCCACACCCGCTGAGCGATAACCGCTCTCCGCCCCCGCACCTGCACGGCGGCCCGATACACCCACGGCACCGACACCACCGCCGCACACGTGACCGCCACCGCATCGGCCAATACCCCGTACACCGACCGCCGGCCCACCACCGCCATGGATCCGGCCACCATTGCCGCGAGCACGCACAGCACGAAAAGCCAGGGTGCGGCCCGCAACGTGCCGATCCCCAACAGGCCCAAGGCCAGTACGCTCCACCACCACCGCCCCCAGCGCCGCGCCGGGCGCTCCTCGGGCCACTCGTCCTCGTCGCAATCCATCGATTCGGCAGTCCCGGAACGCCTTTCATTGCCCGGCTCGGACCCGGCGCCCGGACCCACGAGCTCCGACTCCTCCTCGACCCCCTCCGCTTCACCAGGCTCGGCGTCCACAACGAGCTCGGCTTTGCGACCCGCGACGAATGCGCGGCGAGCAGCACGATCCGCGGCCCAGACCACCGCCACGAAGACGAGACCGGTGAGCAACCAGCCGATACCGGGCCGATCCAAAGGAATCAGCACCGCCGCGGCCAGACCCGCGACAGCGATCGCCGGGACGATGCCCCGGTGCACGGGCACGACCACGTGACGCGGAGGCGGACGCCGGAATTGCGGGACCGGCCGCATCGGCGGCCCGCCCACCACCGCGGGGGTCGAGGCGTCGAGGGAGGCCGGATCGTGTGATGGCGGATTGCCTGTTGCGAGGGACGGGTTTTCGGGCATGGCGGACCTCCAGAGGGTGTGCGGCAGCGGCCCGGGAGCGCGCGGGGCGCCGGGCTGCGGGGATGGGAGGGGTCGGTTAGGGGGCCGGGAGGGTGATGCGGATGCGGGAACCCGGATCGGCGACGGCGATGGTGCCGCCGTGCAGGTCGACGATCCAGCGGGCAATGGCCAGGCCCAGGCCGGTGCCGCCGGTGGTGGCGCGGCCGCCGCGGGTGAAGCGTTCGAAGACGCGGGCGCGTTCGGCGGGCGGGATGCCGGGGCCGTCGTCCTCGACATCGAGGACGAGGCGATTGTGCGAGGCGTGCGCGTGGATTCGGACCTCGCCGTGGGCGGGGCCGTGGCGGGTGGCGTTGTCCAGGAGGTTGAGCAGGACCTGGTGCAGGCGGGCGCGGTCGGCGTGCACCTGCAGGCCGGGGGTGTCGAGGTGGATGGTGAAGCGGATGGGGCGGTCGACGGCGGCGGCCATCACCTCGGCCTCGGCGACGACCTCTTTCAGGAGTGGTTCCAGGGCAAGGGGTTCCACGTCGAGGGCGACCGCGCCGGCTTCGACGCTGGACAGGGCCAGCAGTTCGGAGACCAGCAGACTCAGCCGTTCGGTCTGGGCGAGGGCGGTGCGCAGGGTGACCGGATCCGGTTGGGCGACACCGTCGACCAGGTTCTCCAGGACCACACCCAGCGCCGTGATGGGGGTGCGCAGTTCGTGCGAGACATTGGCGATGAAGTCGCGCCGCTGCTGATCGGCCGCGGCGAGATCGGCGGCCATCTGATTGAAGGCCGCGGCCAGCTGCCCCACCTCGTCGCGGGAGGTGGCGCGCACCCGATGCGAATAATCGCCCTGCGCCATGCGTTTGGCGGCCGCCGTCATCTCGCGCAGCGGCATCGTCATACCGTGCGCCAGCACCTGCGAGGTGACCAGCGCGATCAGCATGGCGGCGATCGTGGTCTTCGGCGGCAGCCAGCCGATGCGGGAGGCGAAGAATCCGAACGCCACCGCGCCCGACCCCACCATGAGCACGCCCAGCTTCACCTTGATCGACGGCACCCGATCCAGTGGCCGCGGCATCCGCCCCGCGAACCGATTCCCGCCCGTGTGTAACGCGTTCCCCGCGCCGCGGTTCCCGGGGCGCAGCGCGCTTCCGGTCGCCGCGGGCGACCCGCCCGGCTCACCCGCACCGTGCGCACGCACACCGCCGGTGGTCGTCGTGCGATCCGCGCCCGCCGGGCCTTCGTAGCGCGGACTATCCGGGTCTCGGTCGCCGACGCTCATCGGGCCTCCAGGGCGTAGCCGACGCCGTGGACCGTGCGGATGAGGTCGGCGCCGAGTTTGCGGCGTAGCGCCTTGATGTGGCTGTCGACGGCGCGGGTGCCGGAGGCGTCGGCCCAGCCCCACACTTCCGAGAGCAGGCGATCGCGGGCCAGTACGGTGCGCGGGCGGCGCGCCAGGTTCACCAGGAGCTCGAATTCGAGTGGGGTGAGCTGGGTTTCGGTGTCGGCGCGCCAGACGCGGCGCTGGTCGGTATCGATGCGCAGGTCGCCGACGATGATGGTCGCGCCCGGTGCGGCGTGGCGTTCCACCCGGCGCAGCAGGGCGTGGATGCGGGCGGTGAGCACGCGTAGCGAGAACGGCTTGGTCAGATAGTCGTCCGCGCCGACGCCGAGGCCGACCAGGACATCGGTCTCGTCGGTGCGGGCGGTGAGCATGAGTACCGGGACCGGGCGTCGTGCCTGGATGCGCCGGCATACCTCCAGCCCGTCGAAGCCGGGCAGCATCACGTCCAGTACCACCAGGTCGGGCTCACCGGCCTCGGCGCCGGCGACCCCGGCGGGCCCGTCGTGGGCGATGTCCACGGTGAAGCCCTCGGCACGCAGCCGCGCGGCAATCGATTCGGCGATGGTCGGTTCGTCCTCGACGACGAGGATGCGCCGGGCGCCGCGCTGCTGGCTGGATTCCATGCTGGTGACACTAGGAGGTGGCCGTGGAGATGGTTCGCGCCGATTGTGAAGATCCTGTGGAGACCCCGGTCACACCACCGGAATCCGGCACCCACGACGGTGCGTCATAGCATGTTTGCCGTGCGTGAACCGACCCTGCGTAAGCTCGGCGCGGCCGTAGCCATTTCGACCCTGGCAGCGTTCCCACTGCGCACCGGTTCGGATACGCCGATCACGCTGACCTTCTCCGACGGGTCGACCAATTCCGTGACCGCGCCCGTCCGCGACCAGAACTGAGATACCGACCGGCCGGACCGTGGGACGCGGGTGGTCCGGCCGCCGCTTAGGGTTGCCGACTATGACAGTCCTGCGATCGATCCTGTTGTTCGGGCTGGCCGCCGTGTTCGAGATCGGCGGCGCCTGGCTGATCTGGCAAGGGGTGCGCGAACATCGCGGGTGGGCCTGGATGGGCGCGGGCGTGATCGCACTCGGCCTCTACGGGTTCGTCGCCACTCTGCAGCCCGATGCCAGTTTCGGGCGCATCCTCGCCGCCTACGGTGGTGTGTTCGTGGCGGGCTCGCTGGCGTGGGGCATGGCCTTCGACGGATTCCGCCCGGACCGTTGGGATATCACCGGCGCGCTCGTCTGCCTGGTGGGTGTCGCACTGATCATGTACGTGCCTCGCTCCACGTGAAACCAGCTGTGACCTCGATGCATTCCTGCATCGCGCGCAATCTTGCGCTGCGCGAAGCGATTACGCTGACCGGCCGAGCAGTCCGTCGACGATCGCGCGGGCGGTCGGAATGGCGGTCGTGTCATCCATGCGCGCAGCGCTGTTCGCCGCCGCGATGACCGCCTCCAACTGGAAGGCCAGGGTGTGCGGATCGTGCGCGGCCAGGAAACCCTGCTCCTGCGCGCGCCGAATCTCCTTCTCCAGCACCGCGAACCAGTCGTCGCGATCGGCGGCCAGCGCATCGCGCACCGGGCCGGGACGGCTGTCGAATTCCGTCACGCACTGACCGCGGAAGCAGCCGCCCGGCATGACGGGCTCGCCGATGTAGTCGAACCAGTGCTCGACGATCGCGCGCAGCCGCGGCATGCCCTTGGGTTCGCTCAGCGCCGGGCGCACGACATGGTCGATGAACACCTCGCGCGCGGACTGCACCGCGGCCAGTTGCAGGTTCTCCTTGGTGCCGAACAGGGTCGCCACCCCGGATTTGCTCACACCCAGATCGACCGCCAGCCGGCCCAGGCTCAGTCCGTTCAGCCCTTCGACGGAGGCGACGTCGGCCGCGTGGCGGGCGATGGCGGCTCGCGCGCGGGCGCCCTTCAGCAGGCGCTGGTCGGAAATCTGCTGCTCGGCGGAGTCTGCTGCGAGCTGTTCGGGAGCCTGCACGGATTCGGTCACCTCTCCATCTTGGCACCGACCTCTTGCATAAACGCACGATCGGTCGTACTTTTCAACAATACGAACGATCGTGCGTACAGTTTCACTTCCCGAGATACTCTCCCGCGAAAGTCGCTCTCATGACCGACGTCTCCGCGCGGCACAACGCCGCGCATCCCGAAGCCCCTCTCCCTTCCCCGCCGCCCGCGGCCACCGCACCCGGTTCCCGGGCCGCGCGCCTCGCCCTGCTGGTCGCCTCCGGTGCGGCCTTCATGTCCTTCCTCGACCTGTCGGTGGTGAACATCGCCTTCCCCGCCATCACCCGCGACTACCCCGGCACCGCCGCCACCACCCTCACCTGGGTGGTCAGCGGTTACGCCGTCGCCTTCGCCGCACTGCTCACCCCGGCCGGGCAACTCGCCGACGCGCTCGGCCGCGGCCGCGTATTCCTCGGCGCGCTGGCCGGATTCGCGCTCACCTCACTGCTGTGCGCCTGCGCGCCCGGACCGGAATGGCTCATCGCGGGCCGGTTCCTGCAAGGCGGGACCGCGGCCTTCCTGATCCCCGCCGGGCTCGGACTGGTCCTGAGTGTCACCCCGCCGCAACGCATCGGCGTGTCCATGGCGGCCTGGACGGCGGCGGGCGGATTCGCCGCCACCGTCGGTCCCGCGGTCGGCGGCGCGCTCGTGGACTGGTTCGGCTGGCGGTCGGTCTTCGTCATCAACGTGCCGATCGCCGTGCTGCTCATCGCCTTCGGACTGCGGCTGGCCCGGGGTGATCAGCGGCAGCCGCACGGATTGCCCGATCCGGCCGGCACTCTCGCCACCGGACTGGGGATCGGCACGGTGGTCGCGGCCGTCACCCAGGGGCAGCAGTGGGGCTGGGCCGACTGGCGCACCCTGGCCTGCGGACTCGGCGGTCTCGTCCTGCTGGCGGTGGCGCTGTGGCGCTCACGCACGCATCCGCGTCCGGCCATTGCCGTCGGATTGTGGCGCAGTCACCGCTATGCGCTGGTGAACGCGACCGCATTCGTGTTCGGCGCCACCATGTTCGCGTGGCTGCTGGCCGGGCCGCTGTGGCTGGCCACCATATGGCACTACTCGGTGCTGAAATCGGCGGCGGCCATGACGATCGGTGCGGTCGCCTCGATGGTGACCGCCGTACTCGCCGGGCGCGCCCCCATCCCGTGGCAGCGCCGGCTCGGGGTGCTGGGCGCGCTCATGTTCGCGGCCTCGACGCTCTATATGACCACCGGCGCCTGGGATGCCACACCCGCCCTCTGGAAGGCCTGGGTGCCCGCGGGCATCCTGGGCGGCGGCGGGATCGGCCTGCTGATCACCGTGCTCGGTACCGCCGCGGCGAGATCGCTCCCGCCGCAACGTTTCGCGGCCGGCGTGGGCATGAACCTGACCGCCCGCCAGTCCGGCGGCGCGCTCGGGGTCGCGGTGTTGGCCGCGGTGTTCGCGGCCCATCCCGGGGCGCCGCTGTCCGCCTTCCACACCTTGTTCGCCGTGTGCGCCGGAATCGCCGTCGCCGCAGCCGTTCTCGCCGCCCTGCCGGCCCGAGCCGAGGAGACCCCCGCATGACCGCCGAAACATCGGCCCGCACCGGCATTTCCGAGCCCGCCGGGACCGGTATCGCCGCACACGCCGAGACTGTCGGGCGCACCGGCATTTCCGGCCGCACCGAGGCGAACGATCCGTTCACCCTCACCGATTCGGCAGCGCATGCCATGTTGCGCGCGGTGCCGTGGCGGCGGTTCGCCGTCATCGGCGACTCCACCGCGGCGGGGACGGGTGATCCGTGGCCCGGCTACGACACCGTGCCCTGGGCGGATCGGGTGGCCCGCTGGCTGATCGGCGCCCACCCGCGCGCCGACTACCTCAATACCGGGCGCAAAGGCGCGGTCATCGCCGACGTGCACGCGCGGCAGCTCGCCGACCTGATCGCCTTCCGCCCGGATCTGGTGCACATCAGCTGCGGCGGCAATGATCTGTTCCTGCGCGGCACCGACCTCGCCACGGTCGAATCCGAGCTGGACGGGCTGTGCGATGCGGTCGCGGCGACGGGCGCGCGGCTGTCGCTGTTCACTCTCGCCGACAGCTTCACCGGGCAAATGGCCCCGCTGCGGCCGCTGTTCGCCGATTTCGCCGAGGCCGTACGGCGCGTGGCCCTCCGGCACGAGGCGATCCTCACCGAGTTCTGGGATCACCCGGCCCGGTTGCGCGCGGACTGGCTCAGTGCCGACCGTATCCACCTGACCATGGCCGGGCATGCGGTGGTCGCGGCCGAGGTCGCGAAAACCCTTGCCCGTCACGCCGCCCGGCAGTTGCCGCCGGAACCGGCCGGGGAGCACTGAGGCCGGATACGACAGAAGCCGCACCGCATGCCGTCATGCATGCTGTGCGGCTTCGCCTTTCGCGCTACCTCACCGGACTGCCGTTCGCGGAGCTCAGTGCCACACGGCGGCGATGAACACGTTCAGGATGGCCAGCCCGCCCGCGGCGTGGGTCATCCACGGCACCGCCTTGCCGCGCTTGGCGTCGGCGCGGCCCATTTCGGCGAAGGCCGCGACGAGTACGGCCACAACCAGTTTGGTGATGACCTTCGGCATATTGGTTTCCTTGCCGAGGGAGTGGATGGACTCGGCCATGCCGACCAGCACGATGCCGGTCAGGATCTGCGCGCGAGCGCCCCACACCATCAGCTCCGATACCCGCGGCTGCGCGGCGACGTAGCCGCCGACCACCGCCGCCATACCGAGCAGATGGGTCACGACCACGAGGTTGTAGACGAAGGTCATGACTGCACACCGTAGTGGATCCCCCGCCTGCAACGACAGTCGGTAGTACCGGAGAACGCCGCTGGTGAAACAGGCCGAAAGGTTTCCGATAGCTGCCGTCACCGAGTTTCATCCGAGAGCAGGCCGGGTAGTCCAGTCGAAATGGCTCTGCGTCCCCGTCTGCGGAGGGCCGTCGCGTCGTGGGCAGTGTGGCCGGCTAGGAGAGTTCAGGTGGCGGTTGTACTCGTGCTGCGTGCACGCGGGCTGGGTGATCTACTCACCGCGGTGCCCGCCTTGCGCGCGCTGCGGCGGGCCCGGCCCGACGACCACATCACCCTGGCTGCGTCTCCCCGGCTGAAACCGATCGTCGATCTCATCGTCTCCGTGGACGAGATGGTGCCCATCACCGAACCCCTGGGCCTGCGCTGGGACGGGGAAGTGCCGGCGCTCGCGGTGAATCTGGACGGTACCGAGGGTTTGGTGGAACTGCTCAAGACCCGGCCCGAACGCATTCTCACCTACCGTAATCCGGCCTTCCCGGAACTGCCGGGCCCGGAGTGGCAGCCCGATATGCACGATGTCGACCGCTGGTGCCATCTGCTCGAATCCGACGGGATCGCCGCGGACCGCCGCAATCTGGGGCTGGTGCCGCCGGTCGCGGTCACCAGTCACCGCGACTGCGTGGTGGTACACATCGGCGCGGGCGCACCCGCCCGACGCTGGCCGCCCGACCGGTTCGCCGCGGTGGTCCGGCATCTCCTGGTACAGGGGCGCGAAGTCGTGCTGACCGGCGACGAGACCGAACGCGAGATCGCACTCGGTGTCGCCGCCCGCGCAGGACTCTCATCGGCGCGAGTCCTCGCGGGTCAGCAGAACCTCATCGAACTGGCCGCCACGGTGGCCGAGGCGGCCCTGGTGGTGTCGGGCGATACCGGAGTCGCCCATCTGGCAACGGCTTTCGGCACCCGCACGGTCCTGTTGTTCGGGCCCACCGCGCCCAGTCTCGGTGGGCCGCCGCCGCATCTGCTCGGCCGGCATGCCGTGTTGTGGGCCGGGCAGATCGGTGATCCCGACGCCGCGACCCCGGATCCTGGACTGTTGAAAATCGGTGTGCCCGAAGTGCTCAATGCCATCGACAAGCAGCTGCGTAAGCGGCCGTTGCCGGGGACCGGGATGGATCGCCGCACCCAGACCTATCGGCGGGTGGGATAGGCGCTCGACAGGGCGGCCGAATAGGCGGCGAGGGCGCTGGGCCAGAACTGTTCGAGGTAGTCGCGGGCGTCGGCCAGTCCGCGGGGATCGAGGGAGTAGAGGCGGCGATTGCCGTCCGGGCGGACCATCACCAGGCGGGCCTCGCGCAGCACCTTGAGGTGCTGCGAGACGGCCGAGCTGGTGACGCCAACGGTTGCGGCGAGTTCGCCGACGGACCGCGGTCCTTGCGGGAGGGCCTCGAAGACCGCGCGGCGAGTGTCGTCGGCGAGGGCGCTCAGCACCCTCACTCCATTAGCGGGCACTAACATAGACTGCCCGGGACGGCGCGGCGGGGTCAAGCCGGCACAGGTGCGACTCCGCCGACGTCATCCGGAAATCACAGGCGTGTCGTTACCTGGCCGTAACCTGCGAACTGGGCTTTCGTCGCCCTGTGACGGCCACAACAGGGTTTTGAGCCCGCTCCGGCCACACCGTACGTTCGATCCATGCCCGTAACCGTTCCGTTATCTCGAACCTTCCGGGCCGTCCGGGGCCGGACGGCCGCCGGCCGTGCAGCCGCCGTCTCCGCTCTCGTCGGGGCTTCCCTGTGCGCCCTGGCCGCCGCGGACCAGCAAGCAGATGGCGAACTCACCGGCCTGGCCGCCACCTCCGCGGCGCAGCCCGCGACCTTCACCGCCTTCACCCCGCGGGAGGCGCAGATGCCGCAGTTCGTGCCGCCGCAGGTGCTGGACTTCCTGAACAATCTGCACATCGAGCAGGCGCGGCCCAAGACCGTGCGCCCGGTGGCGGGCCCGCTCACCTCCGGATTCGGGGTGCGCTGGGGCGCCATGCACGCGGGGATCGACTTCGGCGACGGGTTCGGCACGCCGATCCGCGCGGTCACCGACGGCACCGTGCTCGAGGCCGGGCCCGCGTCCGGTTTCGGGTTGTGGGTACGTATTCAGCAGGATGACGGCACGGTCGGCGTCTACGGGCACATGCAGGACATCCTGGTGCGGCCCGGCCAGCAGGTGCGCGCGGGCGACGAGATCGCCACCGTCGGCAGCCGCGGCTACTCCACCGGACCGCACCTGCACTACGAGGTGCACACCCCCGACAACGGTCCCGTCGATCCGCTGCCGTGGCTCGCGGGCCGCGGCATGGACGCCGGCATCCCCGCCGACTAGCCCCGAAGCCTTCCGTGCGCCGATGAGGGGCGTGTGGGATGCGGTGTGCCGCAGACGTATACAACGCCGTGTGCCGCGAGCGCAGACACCGATGACAGGACAGCCCCGGCCCCTACCGCCGGGGCTGTCCCCATACCCGGGTACTACGTGCGGACCGCACCCGTGAGGGACGTGTGATCCGGGGCCGCGTTCCTAGCGTCGGGGTATGACCACGCTCCAAGCACCCACCCTCGAGCGTCGAGTCCCCGACGCCCGCAAAGCATTACACCGCCCCCTGCTGGCCACCAGTGTCATCATGGCGGCGCTGGCCGTATTCAGCCTGTGCGCCATGGTCTTCGACGACCGCATGCTGCTGCACGAGTCGGTGTGGCTGAAAACGTTCAAGTTCGGGTTCGCGTTCGCCCTCTACACCATCACGCTGGCCTGGCTGCTGTCGTTCCCGCATCGCGGGCAGCGGTTCACCTGGTGGATGGGCTCCCTCTTCGCGCTCACCGCCCTCGCGGACGTCGGATTCATCGCCGTGCAGGCCGCACGCGGCACCTTCAGCCACTTCAACGAGCAGACCGATGCCTGGAACCATTACGGCCAGATGATCTTCATGAGCGGCGTGCCGGGTCTGTTCGCCGCGAATCTGGTTATCGCCCTGGTGCTTTCCTGGCAGAAGATCACCGACCGCCCCACCACCCGGGCCATCCACGCCGGACTGGGCATCGCGGTGATCGGTATGGCGCTCGGCTACGCCATGGGGTTCACCGGTGCGCAGCAGACCACCGACGCGTACGGGCATCCGGTAACCCTCGGCGCCGGGCATACGGTCATGCACGGGCAGCCGAGCGTCCGCGACGGCGGCGCGGGCCTGCCCGTCACGCATTGGAGCACCACCGGCGGCGATCTGCGCGTGCCGCATTTCGTGGGCCTGCACGGCATACAGATACTCATCCTGGCGTCGTTCGCCTTGCTGTGGCTGTCACGGCGGGTGCCGTGGCTGCGTGACGAGCGGGCCCGGGCCCGGCTCATCGGGGTGCTCGCCCTCGGCTACGCCGGACTGGTGGGCGTCCTCCTGTGGCAGGCCCTGCGCGCCCAGCCGCTGACCCACCCCGACGGCGCCACCCTCGCCGCCTTCGGCGCATTGCTCGCCGTGACAGCGGCGGGCGCCGGCCTGGTCTACGCCGTGCACGGCAGCAGCCGCGCACGGTCGCAGACGGCACAGCCGTCGGGAGAGTCGCTGGGCGGCAAAGCAATCGGCGGGCGCGGGCCCGGGCGTCCTGCGCAGGCGGTCAGCGCAGGCGTTCGGCGTCGCGGGTGAGTTTCACCAATATGGCGGTGAGTTCGGCGAGTTCGATGTGATCGGCGCCCTCCGACACCGCGGTCGCCACGTCCTCGGCGGCGCAGCGCGCGGAGAACCAGCGGTCCGACAGGTCGGCGACCTCCTGGGCACTGAGTATGACCGAGTCCTCGGGAATACCGGTGCCCTTCACGCTGTTTCGATGCTCGTAGGCACGCTGGCGGCACGATTGCCGGCAGTAGCGGCGGCGGCGTCCCACCTCGGATTCGGCGATCTCCCTCCCACACCATTGGCAGGCCGAGAGCACACGTCGCGACATGGTCCGACACGTTAGCGGTTTGCGCCCGGTTGCGGGCGCAAGGGCACGCCGAACGCAGGGCAACCCGGCGAACGAGTAGAATGGTCGGGTTCTCCCACGGGAACCGAAGCGTGCGCATACACGTTGAACACTTGATCGACGGTATGCATCGACACTGATGTAGAACGTTGCCGAATGGCGAGAAGGGACCGCACCCATGGCAGATCGCGTACTCCGGGGCAGTCGGCTCGGAGCGGTGAGCTACGAGACCGACCGTGACCATGACCTGGCGCCGCGTCGGATGGCACGGTACCGCACCGACAATGGCGAGGAATTCGATGTTCCGTTCGCCGACGACGCCGAGATTCCCCCGACCTGGCTGTGCCGCAACGGCCAGGAGGGTGTACTGCTCGAGGGCACCACACAGGAGCCCAAGAAGGTGAAGCCGCCGCGCACCCACTGGGACATGCTGCTCGAGCGCCGCAGCAAGGAAGAGTTGGAGGAGCTCCTGCAGGAGCGGATGGAGTTGATCAAGAGCCGCCGCCGCGGTTAGCAAGATCGACAGGGTCCCCCCACACCGACATGTGGGGGGACCCTTCGCGTTCGGTGCTATTTCTTCGATTCCTTCGGCGGTTCGGGGAGGGCGCCGCGGGCCTCGTGGTCGGTGAGGACGTTGGCGCCGCGGCCGTAGGTGAGGCCGATCGCGGAGGAGTCGATGGTGAAGTAGTAGGGCTGATCCACCCACGAGACCTCGTAGACGGCTTTCAGGAGCTCGAGGGCCTGGCCCGGGGCGGCGCCCTGGCGGCCGAGCACCACGTAGCAGCCGGAGCCGCCCTTGTTGTTGTAGCCGACGAACTTCTTCCAGGCCTGCCCGGTGCAGCCGACGCTGATGAGCCAGTTGTTGAAGTCGTTGGTGGGGGTGTTCATCAGGTCCACGGCGAAGCCGCTCAACGCGGCCAGATAACCCTTCTTGGTGACGGCCTTCAGGTCCTTCAGCATGACCTCGTAGATGCCGCGATCCGGTTGCAGCGAATTGGCCAGGTACGTCTGGTAATACAGGTGCACCAGGAACGGTTCGAGGGTCAGCGGGTCGTACAGCGCGATCTGATAGCCGCCCACCGGCGCCACCACGCCGGGCGAGACGACGGTCGGGGGCGGCGGGGTCACCGCCGGATCCGGTACGGCCACATTGCCATTGGTGACGATGCCCCAGGAGGTGCTGACCTGCCCGCCGCCGGGCGCCGAGTTGGGTGTGTAGTCGGTGTCGGCGTAGGTGAGGATGGCGCCGTTGGTGTACGCCTCGAGTGCGGCGGAGACGGCGAAGGCCTGGTCGCCGGAGAAGAGCACATTCAGTGGCCGCAGCGTGAATTCGACGACCGAGGGGTTCTTCAGCACCGCCGACGACCACAGGTCCATCACGCCGACATCGGAGTCCATGTAGCCGGGCTGCAGCGAGTTGAGCAGCGAGGTGTCACCGCCGGTCGCGTTCACGGTCACTTCGCGGTGGTCGGCCCAGGATTTGCCGAGTTGTTCCCATTCGGTCTGGGATTCGGCCTTGCCGGAGGTGAACACGGCCTTGTATTCCAGCTTGACGTTGGCGTTGACCTGCGTCTCGTCGCTGTAGTACGCCGATTGGACGGCCTCGTAGTAATCCATGCTGCCGCCCACGATGACCTGGGCGACCAGATGGGTCCCCCACTTGCGGAATACGGCGAAGAATTGTTCTTGGTTCTGCGGTGTGAAGGTGGTGGGGAGGTTCTTGATATCCGGATCGTCCTTGAAATCCGCGTTCTGCCATTGCGTGGAGCTGTGGTTGAGGTTCAGTTCCCAGGCGGTGAAGTCGGCTTCGTAACCGCAGTAATAATAAGACTGGTCGGTGTTTACCGTATTCGAGTAGGCGAGGTTGAACTGTCCACTGAAGGCGCCGTACGTCGCCGATACCTGCGCCTTCTGCGAGAAGTGCCCCTGGAATTGCTCCACGGTCTTGTAGACATAGGATGATCCGGTGGTATTTGTGTACTCCACCGGACTCGTATTTTCCGGCACCGCATAGCTGTAACCGGTCGGCGGATATTCGAAAGTGCTGGTCTCCGCGCCGAGATTGACGATCTGCGGCATGAGCGAACGCGTGCTGTAGGTGCCGAGAATATTGAAACCGCGCCCGATTGCGCTGGCGCCGGGTATAACCTGCATGAGATTTCCTTCTATTACCGTCCCCACAGCAATAGTACAAAGGCAGCAACCCGAAAGGGCTGCTGCCGGAATACTTTTCCAATTCTTACCGGTCCGTCAGTGACTGGCCACCTTACGATATTGCAGCAGCGCCAACGGGACCGCGATGGCGAGAATACCCATCGAGCAGTAGATCGAGTACTCCACACAGTGCACGGCCGGCCACCCCTTCGCGGCGGTGAAGCCCGGCGGCGAACCGTTGTCGAACAGCTTGCGGCCCGCGGCGGCGACGGCGGTGATCGGATTCCATTCCGCGACGGTGCGCAACGGACCGGGCAGCGTCTCCCCCGAGATGAACGCCGAGGAGATGAACGTCAGCGGGAAAAGCCAAATGAGACCGGCACTCTGGGCCACCTCGACGCTCGGCGACAACAACCCGGTGATGGCGCCCACCCAGGACATGGCGAAGGCGAACAGCAGGATCACCGCGAAACCCAGCACGGCATCGAGGATTCCGCCGTTGATGCGCCAGCCCACGATATAGCCGCAGACCGCCATGACGGTCAGCGCGAGCACGTTCACCACCGTGTCGGACAGCGTGCGGCCCATGAGCACGGCCAGCCGCGACATGGGCAGGGTCCGCATCCGGTCGATGATGCCCTTGTGCAGATCGTTCGCCAGGCCGACGGTGGTGAACGCCGCGTTGAAAGCGACTGTCTGCGCGAAGATCCCGGCGAGCAGGAATTCCCGGTACTGGCTGCCGCCCAGCGAGGCCCCGAAGATGTAGGCGAACAGGAATACGAACATGAGCGGCTGGATGGTGGCGGTGACCAGCAGGGTCGGTACCCGCAGGATGGTCAGCAGATTCCGGTAGGCGACGATGGCGCTGTCGCGAACGACCCTGGGCAACAGCAGGAACGGTCCCGGAACCTGAGGTCTCGGGGGTGCGGCCGCCGGCTCTGTCGCCTGGGCGGGTGCGGTGCTCACGACAGGATCTCCTCTTTCACACTATCTGCGGCGGGCGCCCTGCGCTCCGCGGGTTTGCCGGTGAGGGACAGGAATACGTCGTCGAGGCTGGGCCGGTGCACGCGCGCGTCGACCACGCAGACGCCCGCGTCGTCGAGCCGGCGCAGCGCCTCGACCATGGTGCGGGTGCCGTCGCCGACCACGATGGTGAGTTCGTCGCCGTCCGAAGCCGGTTCGCCGATACCGATCTGGGCGAGGACGCTGCGCGCGGGCGCCGGGTCCTGCCCGGGAGCCAGGACCACGGTGAGCTTGTCGCCGCCGATGGCGGTCTTGAGCTCGTCGGCCGAGCCCCGTGCGATGACGCGCCCGCGATCGATGACGGTGATGCGGTCGGCCAGCAGATCGGCCTCTTCCAGATACTGCGTGGTGAGCAGCACGGTGGTGCCGTCGTCGACGAGTTCGCCGATGACACGCCACATATCGAGGCGCCCGCGCGGATCGAGGCCGGTGGTCGGCTCGTCGAGGACCACCACGGGCGGGCGGCACACCAGCGCGCCCGCGAGGTCCAATCGCCTTGCCATACCACCGGAATAGGTGCCCGCCCGGCGTCCGGCCGCATGCTCGAGCCCGAGCACGGACAGCAGTTCCTCGGCGCGGTCGCCCGCCTGTTTGTGGTCCATCCCGTACAGGCGCGCCACCATGCGCAGGTTCTCGAAGCCGGACAGGTTGGCGTCGATGGCCGCGTACTGCCCGGACAGTCCGATGCGGGTCCGGGCGCGCCCCGGATTCTTGATGACGTCGACCCCGGCAATGCGGACCGTGCCCGAGCTCGGGCGTAGCAGGGTGGTGACGATGCGCACGGTGGTGGTCTTGCCCGCGCCGTTGGGCCCGAGCAGTCCCATCACTGTGCCGCACGGGATCGCGAGGTCGATCCCGTCCAGCACCCGCACTTTTCCGTAGTACTTGACCAGTCCCTTGACTTCGACGGCGAGACTCACTGGTGCTCCCCCTCCACTCGATCTGCGAGGGCCGCGAGATGCTCGCGCAGGACCGGCCCGATGGCGGACAGTGCTTCCGGTGTGGTCATGCCGGCGTGCGTGCAGCGCACCAGCTGGTCGTGCACGACGCCGGTGACGTACGGCCGCCAGGCCGCCGCGCAGCGGTCCGGGTCGGTGCGATTGATGTCGTCCTCGGCGGCGGTGAAGAAGAGCAGATCGCCGTCGAAGACGCGGGGCCGGAACCCGTGCGCCTGTGCGGCGCCGTTGGTGTAGCCGGTGTAGAGCCGTTCCATGTGTTCGACGGTCAGCGCCGCGAACGGCCCGGACCGGCTGCGCAGCAGTTCCGCGGCGTCGTGCAGGTTCATGGTGGGATCGATATCGGCATCGCCCCCGAGCAGGTCGCTGCCGAATTCCGCGATGATGGCCGCGACGCTCGGAATGGCGTGTTCCAGCCACTGATCGGACAGCTGGTAGCTGTCCATCAGCGCCAGCAACGCCACCTCGTCGCCGCCGTCCTGCAGCTGTACCGCGACCTCGTGCGCGATGAGCCCGCCCAGCGACCAGCCGAGCACATGGTAGGGACCGTGCGGCTGCACGGATTTCAGGTGTGCCACATAGTATTTCGCGGCCGCGGAGATGGTGGCGTGACTCTCCTCGCCTACGACGTGCGGGGCCTGCAGGCCGTACACCGGCCGCTCGTGCGGCAGCTGCGACAGCAGTCCGGCGAAGCACCAGGCCAAACCGATGGCCGGGTGGATGCAGAACAGCGGCGGCACAGCGGAATCCGTGCTCGGACGCAGCGGCAGCAAGGGTTGCAGGGCGGCGGCGAGCGCCGCCCCGGCGTCACCGTTCGCGTCGACGAGCCGGCGTGCGATGCCGGCCGGGGTGGATTCCCCGAACATGGCCTGCACCGGCAGGTCGATTCCGGCCGCCCGCACATGCGCCACCACCTTGGTGGCGAGCAGCGAATTGCCGCCGAGTTCGAAGAAGCCGTCGTCCGCGCCGACCTGTTCGATGCCCAATACCTCGGCGAAGGCCGCGCACAGCGCTTCCTCCCACGAGTTCCCCGGCGCCCGGTAACCCTCGCGGGCGGCGAACACCGGTTCGGGCAGCGCCCGCCGGTCCAGCTTGCCGACCGGCGACAGCGGCACCCGGTCCAGCAGCATGATCGACTGCGGGACCATGTAATTGGGCACCAGCTCGGCGACATGCGCGGTCAGCTCGGCCGCGCTGGGCGCGGTGCCGTTGCGCGGCTTCACATACGACACCAGCGCGGTGGACCCGGCCGGGGTGCGGTGGCCGATGGTGGTGGCGAACTCCACCGCCGAGTGCCGGGACAGGGCCGCGTCGATCTCGCCCAGTTCGATGCGGAAGCCGCGGATCTTGACCTGATGGTCGGTGCGGCCGACGTATTCGAGATCCCGTGCGCGCCCACTCTTTTCGAGCCAGCGCACCAGATCGCCGGTGCGGTACATGCGCTCGCCCGGCTTGCCGAACGGGTTGGCCACGAACCGCTGTGCCGTCAGCCCGGGCCGGCGCAGGTAGCCGCGGGCCAGGGCCGCACCGGCGAGGTGCAGTTCACCGGTGACTCCGGCCGGAGCCGGATGCAGGCGCGCGTCGAGCACGGTCGCGCCGACACCGCGGATGGGCCCGCCGATGGTGATCTGCCCGCCCGGGGTCATGGGCTGCGAGATCACCGTCACGATGGTGGTTTCCGTGGGGCCGTACACGTTGTAGAGGCGGCGGCCCGGCGCCCAGCGGGCGACCAGGTCGGGCGGCAGCGCCTCACCACCGACGAGCACGTGCCGCAGCGCGGTGACCCCGGTCGGGTCGACGGTGCCCAGCGCGGAGGTGGTGATGAACGCGTGCGTGATGCCCTCGTCGATGAACACCCGCCCCAGCTCGTGCCCGCCGACCACCCCGGCCGGGGTGATGACCAGGGTGGCCGCACCGCCCAGGGCCAGCAGCAGATCCAGCATGGCCGCGTCGAAACTCGGTGTGGCGAAGTGCAGGACGCGGCAGCCGGGACCCACGTCGAAACGCTGCGCCGTCTCGGCCGCGAAGTTGGACAGGCCGCCGTGGGTGACCACCACACCCTTCGGGATGCCGGTGGATCCCGAGGTGTAGATGACGTAGGCCGGGTTGTCCATGCGCAGCGAGCTCACCCGCTCGCTGTCCGAGATCGGCGCATCGGTGGTCGCGAGCACCCGCCGCCGGAACGAGGGCGCGTCCAGCACGGTCCAGTTCGCGCCGTCGGGCATGCGCTCCCGGTAGGCCGAGAGCGTGATGCCCACGGCCGCACCGGAATCCAGCAGCATATGACTGATGCGCTGTTCCGGATAGTTGGGGTCGACGGGCACGAACGCCGCGCCCGCCTTGGCGATGGCCAGCATGACCGCCACCGATTCCGCCGAGCGCGGAATGCCCATGGCCACCAGGGTTTCCGGGCCGACACCGTAGCCGATGAGCACCCGGGCGAGCCGGTTGGTCCAGCGGTCGAGGGCGTCGTAGGTGATCTGGGTGCCGGCCGAGCGCACCGCGATGGCCTGCCGGTTGAGGTTGGCCGCCGCCTCGAACACCTCGGAGAAGGTGATGGGCAGGCCCGGTTCGGCCCCGCGGACCGGGGCCAGCACCGACCATTCACCGGAGTCGAGCAGTTCCAGATCGCCCACGGCGGTGGCCGGATTCGCGGCGGCCGCGCCGAGCAGTCGCACGAAGCGCTGTGCGAGCCGTTCGGCGGTGCGGGCCTCGAACAGGTCGGCGGCGTAGTTGACCGACACGGTGATGCCGTCGGGTTCGCGTGCCGCCGTCCAGGATTCGGTGAGGGTGAACTGCAGATCGAATTTGGCGATGCCCGGATCGGCGTCGTCGGCTTCGATGCGCAGGCCCGGCAGTTCCAGCACCCGCACCGGGGCGTTCTGTACCGAGAGCATGACCTGGAACATCGGGTGATGGGCCTGCGAGCGCACCGGATTGAGCACCTCGACGAGCCGCTCGAACGGCACGTCGGCGTGCGCGAAGGCCTCCAGGTCGGTGTCGCGTACCGCCCGCAGCAGGTCACCGAAGGCGGCGCCGCTGTCGAGCCGGGTGCGCAACACCAGGGTGCCGACGAACATGCCGATCAGGCGGTCCAGCGCCGGATGCCCGCGCCCGGCGATCGGGGTGCCCACGGCGATGTCATCGCCCGCGGTGAGCCGGTGCAGCAATGCCACCAGCGCGGCATGCAACACCATGAACATGGTGACGCCGTGTTCGGCTGCCAGCACCTGCAATTCGCGGTGGGTGAAGGCGTCGAGCCGGCATTCCACCGTGCCGCCGCGATAGGTCGGCACCGGGGGCCGCGGCCGGTCGGCGGGTACGGAGAGGAGTTCCGGCAGGCCGTCGAGGGCGCGCCGCCAGTAGTCGAGCTGGCGGCTGCTGACGGATTCCGGATCGTCCTCGCGGCCCAGCACATCCTGTTGCCACAGCGTGTAATCGGCGTACTGGATGGGCAGTTCGGGCCATTCGGGGTCTCCACCGCCGGCATGGGCGCGGTAGGCCGCGGCCACGTCGGCGGCGAGCGGCTGCAGCGACCAGCCGTCCATGGCGATGTGGTGCACGACCAGCACGAGAATGTGCTCGTCGTCCGCCGCATCGGTCAGCTGCAGCAACGCCGCGCGCAGCGGAACCATGGTCCCGAGGTCGAAGCCGGCGGCGGTGACGCGCCGGATCTCGGCCGCTACCTCGCTGCCGCGGCAGGTGCGCAGCGGCAGCGGGACGGCGGCCTCGTCGGGATCGAGGATCTGCTGGCAGGGTTCGCCGTCCACCTCGGGGAAGACGGTACGCAGGGTTTCGTGCCGGTGCTGCACGTCGAACAGGGCGCCGCGCAGGGCCTGGACGTCCAGATCGCCGCGCAGCCGCAGCGCGACCGGGACGTTGTAGGCGCCCAGGGCCTCACCGTTTTCGCCGGAGGCGTTGAACTGCTCCAGGAACCACAGTCGCCGCTGCGCCGCGGACAGGGGAATCCGTTGCGGGCGAGTGCGTTTGCGCGGCTCCGGGCGCAGGTCCGCCGAGGCGGAGCCGGTGTCCAGCGCCGCGGCCAGTCCGGCGACCGTGGGCGCGGCGAAGACGGCGCGCACCTCGAGCCGGACTCCGGTGGCGGTGGCCAGCCGGGCCACCAATTGGGTGGCGAGCAGCGAGTTTCCGCCGATCTCGAAGAAACTGTCGTCGGCGCCGAGCTGGTCCAGCCCGACCAGATCGCCCATGACCTCGGCGACCAGCCGCTCGGTATCGGTCTCCGGATCACGGGAGACCACCACCGCGAGGGCCGTCGGCTGCGGCAGGGCCTCGCGGTCGAACTTGCCGACCGGGGTGAGCGGAATGCGGTCCAGCAGGGTCAGACTGCTCGGCACCATGTGCGCGGGCAGGCGCTCGGCGCAGTGCCCGCGCAGCTCCTCGGTGTCGATGGCCGCGTCCAGGTCGGTGGGCAGCACATACGAGACGATGCGGCGGGTGCCCGCGATCTCGCGGACCTCGGTGTGCGCGAAGCGGATTCCCGCATGCGCGGTGAGCACGGCGTCGATCTCACCGAGTTCGATGCGGAATCCGCGCACCTTGACCTGGTGATCACTGCGGCCGAGATAGAACAGCTCACCGTTCGCGGTCCAGCGCACCACATCGCCGGTGCGGTACATGCGCGAGCCCTCCGGCCCGTACGGGTCGGCCACGAAACGGGCGGCGCTCAGGCCGTGCCGATCGAAATAGCCACGCGCGCTGCCCTGTCCGCCGACATACAGCTCACCGGGAACCCCGACCGGCACCGGCCGCAGCCGTTCGTCCAGGACCAGCGCCCGCGCACCCCGCACCAGCGTGCCGATGGTGACCGGCTCACCCGGATTCATGGGTCCGGCGATGGTGACGACCACGGTGGTCTCGGTGGGCCCGTACCCGTTGTACATGAGCCGGCCCGGCGCCCAGCGGGTCACCAGTTCCGGCCCGCACGCCTCGCCGCCGACCATGACGGCCCGCAGATGCGGCAGCGCCCAATGCTCGCGGTCGATGGTGGCCAGCGCGGCCGGGGTCATGAAGGTGTGGCTGACCTCCTCGCGATCCATGAGCGCCGCGAGTTCGTCGCCGCCGTAGATGTCCGGCGGGACCACGACCATGGTCGCGCCCGACCCGACCGCGAGCAGCAGGTCGAAGATGGCCGCGTCGAAGCTCGGCGACGAGAAGTGCATGGTGCGCGAATCCCGGTCCACGCGCATGCGATCACGGATCTCGTCGGCGAAGTTGGACAGGCCGCCGTGGGTGACGGCCACGCCCTTGGGTTTTCCGGTGGACCCGGAGGTGTAGATGACATAGGCCAGGTCGGCGGTCCACAGGGTGGTGATGCGGTCGGCGTCGGTGACCGGCGCGTCGTCGAGCACCTCGAGTTCGTCGAGCAGGGTGGCGTCGTCGAGCATGAGCCATTCCACGGTGTGCTCGCCGGCGGCCGCGTACAGCCGATCGGCGTCGGCGGTCATGGTGATGCCGACGGTGCACCCGGAGTCGACGAACATGTGCCGCACCCGATCCGCCGGATAGCCGGGATCCACGGGCACGAACGCCGCCCCCGATTTGGCCACCGCCAGTACGGCCAGCACCGATTCCACCGACCGGGTCAGGCCCAGCGCCACCCGGTCGCCCGGGCCGAGGCCGCGCCGGATGAGGGCGCGCGCCAAGCGGTTCGAGTAGACGTCGGACTGCAGGTAGGTGAGTTCGGTCTCGTCGAAGCGCAGGAAGGCGCGATCGGCATTGAGATGCGCGGTCGCCGCGAAGTACGCGGCCAGGCTGCACTGCGGTTCCGGGACCGGACCCCAGGCGGGCGTGAACAGTTCGCGTTCGGTGTCGGTACGCGCGTCGATATCGCGGACCCGCACCCGCGGATCGGCGGCGACGGCCTCGAATACGCGCAGCAGCCGACCGGCCAGTGTCTCGATGGTGGACTGGTCGAAAAGCTCGGCCGCGTAGACGAATTCGAACACCCGGTCCTCGGCGTGCACACCGGGCAGCACGCGCAGTTCCAGATCGAACTTGGCCAGCGCGATATCGAGTTCCTCGGCGCGCAGGCCGAGTCCGGGCAGTTGCAGCGCCGGCAAGGGCGTGTCCTGCACGGTCAAGGCCACCTGCAGCAGTGGGCGGGTGCCGCCCGCGCTGCCGCCGAGTTCCTCCACCACGCGCTCGAACGGGACCTCGGCGTGTGCCATGGCGGCCAGTTCGGTATCGCGGTCGGCCTGCAGCAGTTCCGCGAAGTGCCGGTCCGGGTCCACGTCCGAGCGCAGGATCAGCGTGTTCACGAACATGCCGACCAGCTCGTCGAGCCGGGTATCGGTGCGGCCAGCCACCGGGGTGCCGATGACGATATCGCGACCGCCGGTCACCACCCGCAACAGCACCGCCAGGGTCGACCTCAGCACCATGAACAGGCTGACCCCGTGCGCCCGGGACAATTCGGCGAGTCTGCGCTGCAAGGCTTCCGGCACCTCGAAACGCACCGCCCCGGAACGCTGGGTGGGCTCCCCCGGCCGCGGCCGGTCGTAGGGCAGCGGCAGTTCGTCGGGCAGATCCGCCAGCGCGGCCCGCCAGTAGGCGAGCTGGCCGGCGGCGGCGCTGTCCTCGTCGACCTCCACGCCCAGGCATTCCCGTTGCCACAGGCTGAAATCGGCGTACTGCACCGGCAGCGGCGTCCACGCCGGGGCCACACCGCCGGTGCGGGCGGTGTAGGCGACCGCCAGATCACGGGTCAGCGGGCCCAGCGACCAGCCGTCGGCCGCAATGTGATGCAGCACGATACCGAGCAGGTGACGGCGTTTCCCGGTGCGCAGCAAGGCCATTCGCAACGGGATCTCGCGGGGCAGGTCGAAACCGCGGCGGGCCAGCGAACGCAGGGTGGCCTGCGCGGCCAGTTCGTCGGATTCGACGGGCTCCAGCATGGGCAGGCAACGGGCGGTGTCGAGGACCACCTGGTGGGCGCCCTGCTCATCCTCCGGGAAGACGGTGCGCAGCACCTCGTGCCGGTCCACGATATCGGCCAGTGCCGCCCGCAGCGCCGCGATGTCCGGATCGCCGTCGATCCGCAGCACGAATGCGATGTTGTAGGCACTGGATTCGGGGGAATATCGATTGAGGAACCAGAGCCGCTGCTGGGGCAGCGAGAGGGGGATGCGTTCCGGACGCGGGGTGTGCACCGCCAGCGCCGCACGCTGCGTCCGGGGCGCTTCCTCCAACCGCACGGCCACGCCGGCCACGGTCGGCACCTCGAAGATGGCGCGCACCGGCAGCTCGACCCCGAATTCGGCATGCAGGGCCGCGGTGAGCCGGGTGGCCAGCAGCGAATTGCCGCCGATCTCGAAGAAGTTGTCCTCCGCCCCGTGCACCGGGGTGCCCAGGACCGCGCCGAACACCTGCGCGACCTGCTGCTCCAGCTCCGTCTCCGGCGCCCGCGAGGGCGCTGCGGCCACGAATTCCGGTGCGGGCAGCGCCTTCCGGTCCAGCTTGCCGGACGGACTGACCGGCATGTGCGCCAGCACGGTCAGCGCCGAGGGCACCATATAGCCGGGCAGCCGGCCGCGCGCGGTCTCCAATACCGCGGCCACGTCCAGCTCGGATTCCGGCTCGGACGTGAGATACGAGACCAGGCGCGGAATCCCGCGCTCGTCGTCGTGCACCACGGTGAGCGCGTTCCCGACGCCCGGATGCGAGCGCAGCACGTGGTCGATCTCGCGCAGTTCGATGCGGAAGCCGCGGATCTTGATCTGATCGTCGGCCCGCCCCAGGAACCGCAACTGGCCCACACCGTCGGCGACCACCAGGTCACCGGTGCGGTACATGCGCTCACCCTTGCGGCCGTGCGGGTTGGCCGGGAAACGTTGCGCCGTCAGGCCATTGCGGCCCAGATAGCCGCGGGCCAGGCCGGGACCCGACAGGTACAGCTCACCCGCGACGCCCGGCGGTACCGGGTGCAGGCGGCCGTCGAGCACGAACAACCGCATACCGCGCACCGGCAGGCCGATCGGTACCGGCTGCCCGGCCACCATGGGTCCGGTGGCGGTGGCGGCGACCGTCGCCTCGGAGGGGCCGTACATATTGTGCATGTGGCGAGCCGGCCGATCCCCGTGCGGCTCGGTCCACACGCGCACCAGCTCTTCGGGGCAGGCTTCACCGCCGACGATGACGGCTTCCAGGTCCGGCAGATCCTCGGTGGGCACGGTGCCCAGCGCGGCCGGGGTGACGAAGGCGTGCGTCACCCGCTCCGCGCGCAGCACGGCCGCCAGTTCCGCACCGCCGTAGATGCCCGCGGGCACCACCACGATGGTGGCCCCGGCCGCGAACCCGAGCAGCAGCTCCAGCACCGAGGCGTCGAAACTCGGCGATGAGAAGTGCAGGGTGCGAGCCGAATCCGTGACCTTGAACAGATGCATCTGCTCGTGCGCCAGCGACGCCAGGCCCGCATTGGTGACCACCACGGCCTTGGGCTTGCCGGTGGATCCGGAGGTGTAGATCAGGTAGGCCGGGCCGCCGGTGCGCAGCGGATGGTGCCGTTCCCGATCGGTGACCGGGGTATCCGGGAACTGCGCGCTCTCCTTCGCGAGCGCCTCGGAGCCGAGCAGCAGCCAGTCGACGTAGGTCTTGCGGTGCCGGCCGCGATTGCGCGGCCAGTCCGGCATATCGGCGTGGCATTCGGCATTGGTGATGCCGAGCATGGCGCCCGAGTCACCCAGCATGTGCGCGATGCGGTCGGCCGGGTAGTCGGGATCGATGGGCACATACGCCGCACCGGTTTTCGCCACCGACCACACCGCGAGAATGCTCTCCAGGCCGCGCGGCAGGGCGACGGCGACCACCACTTCGGGGCCGGCGCCGTGGTCGATGAGCACCCGCGCCAGGCGGTTGGAGCGCTCGTCGAGCTCCCGATAGGTGGTGTCGATACCCAGGTAGCGCACGGCGATCGCGTCCGGGACGCGCTCGGCGGTATCGGTCAGCAGGCGGGCCAGCGTGGTGGAGGGCTCGGCGGGAGAACCCATGATGGGCACCAGCTTCGCGGTCTCCCGCTGATCCAGGATGGGCAGGTCACCCACCGGGACGGACGGATCCGCCACCGCGGCGGCCAGTATCGCCCCGAAGCGACGGGCGATGGCCTCCACCGTGGTGTGGTCGAAGACGTCACCGGCATAACCGAATTCGGCGGTCAGCCCCGCGTTCTCGGCGCCGGGACCGGACGGCTCGTGCACGGTCAGCTGCAGGTCGAACTTGGCCACGTCGGCGGCCAGCGGCAGAATCGCACTGCGCACGCCGGGCAGTTCGATGCGCAGTTCCGGGCTGTTGTCGTAGGACAGCATGACCTGGAACAGCGGGTGCCGGGCGGCGGATCGCTCCGGATTCACCACCTCGACCAGTCGCTCGAACGGCACGTCCGCATTGGCGAAGGCGTTCAGGTCGATATCGCGGACCTCGGCGAGCATCCGATCGAATCCGGCGGCCGGATCCACCCGGGTGCGCAGTACCAGGGTGTTGACGAACATGCCGACCAGATCGTCGAGCGCGGGATCGCTGCGCCCGGCGATCGGGGTGCCGATGGCGATATCGGCCGTATTGCACAGGCGCGCAAGCAATGCCGCCAGCGCCGCGTGCAGCACCATGAAGGCGCTCACCCCGCGTTCGGCCGCCACCGCGGCGAGCCGGCGGCGGGTCTCGGGGGCGATGGTGAATTCCACCCGGCCGCCCTCGGTGGAGCGCTGCCGCGGGCGCGGGCGGTCCAGCGGCAGATCCAGCTGATCGGGCAGGTCCGCCAGGGCGGCCCGCCAGTAGGCCAGCTGCCGGGACAGCGCGCCGGCGGGATCGGCCTCGTCGCCGAGCAATTCGCGCTGCCACAGCGCGAAGTCCGCGTACTGCACGGGAAGTGGCGCCCAGGCAGGCGGCTCCCCCGTGCCGCGGGCCGCGACGGCGACCATGATGTCGCGGATCAGCGGCGCGATGGACCAGCCGTCGCCGCTGATGTGGTGCAGCACCATGAGGAAGACGTGACTGTCCGGCCCGGTGGCGTACAGCGCCACCCGCACCGGCGACTGACTGCGCAGATCGAAGCCGTATCCCGCGAATTCGCCCGCCAGCTCGAGCACATCGGCCTCGGTGGCGTCGATGGGTTCGAGGGTGAGCGGGATCTGCGCGGCCGGATGCACCACCTGGCACGGGCCGTCCGGCGTATCCGGGAAGGTGGTGCGCAGGCTCTCGTGCCGTTCCAGCACATCGACCAGCCCGGCCCGCAGGGCCGCGATGTCCAGCGGCCCGGTCAGTTCCACCGCCAGCGACATGTTGTAAGCGGCGGCGTGTTCGGCGAACCGGTTGAGGATCCACAGTCGCTGTTGTGCCAGCGACAGCGGAATGTGCTGCGGCCGTGGGCCTGCGACCAGCTTGGGCGAGGCCTGCTCGGTCTTGGGTTCGGCCAGGCGCACGGCCAGTTCGGCCACCGAGGCGGATTCGAACAGGTCGCGGATGGTCAGGGCGGCGCCGAGGCCCGCATTGACGCGGGCGATCGCCCGGGCGGCGGTGAGCGAATTGCCGCCCAGGTCGAAGAAGCTGTCCTGTACGCCGATCTCGTCGGTGCCCAGGACTTCGGCGAAGATGGCGGTGAGCGCCTGCTCCACCTCGGTGCTGGGCGCGGCGACCGGTTTGGCCGGGCGGCGCGCGGCGGCGCCGGGTTCGGGCAGGGCCTTGCGGTCGACCTTGCCATTGGCGCTGAGTGGTAGTTCGTCGAGCACCATGAGCACCGACGGCACCATGTAGCCGGGCAGTACGCGCCGCAGTCCGGCGGTCAGGTCGGCGGGATCCGGTGCGCTGGCGCCGGGTACGGCCACCACATAGCCGATCAGTTCGTCGCCGCCGCGACCGCGCCGGGCCACGCACACCGCGCGCGCCACCCGGTCGTCGGCGAGCAGGGCGTTCTCGATCTCCCCGAGTTCGATGCGCAGCCCGCGCACCTTCACCTGGAAGTCGCTGCGGCCCAGGTACTCCAGCACGCCGGAGCGGCCCGCGCGCCAGCGCACCAGGTCACCGGTGCGGTACATGCGGGTGCCGGGAGTGAACGGGTTGGCCACGAACCGATCCCCGGTCAGGGCCGGGCGGCCCAGGTAACCGCGGGCCAGCTGCACGCCGGCCAGATACAGTTCGCCGACCACGCCGGGCGCGACCGGCCGCAGCCGCCCGTCCAGCACATAGGTGCGGGTATTCCAGATGGGCGCCCCGATGGGCACATCCGCGGCGCCGGGCCGGCAGTGCCAGGCGGTGACGTCCACGGCGGCCTCGGTGGGGCCGTAGAGATTGTGCAGTTGCGGTGCGTCCGGGCCGGCGCCGAGGGCGGCGTGGAATTCGGTGACGGTGGCGGCGGGCAGTGCCTCACCGCTGCAGAACACCTTCCGCAGGCCGGTGCAGCCGCGCACATCGGTGTCGGTGAGGAACACCGACAGCATGGACGGCACGAAATGCGCCGTGGTGACGCCCTTCTCGGCGATGATCCGGGCCAGGTAGCCCGGATCACGGTGCCCGTCGGGCGCCGCGATGACCAGCCGGGCGCCGATCTGCAAGGGCCAGAAGAACTCCCACACCGAGACGTCGAAGGTGGCGGGGGTCTTCTGCAGCACCACATCGGCGCCGTCGAGGGGGTAGGCGTGCTGCATCCAGCGCAGCCGGTTGACGATGGCGGCGTGGGTGACGCCGACGCCCTTGGGCTTCCCGGTGGAGCCGGAGGTGAAGATGACGTAGGCGAGGTGATCGGCGCGCAGCGGGGCCCGCCGATCGGCGTCGCCGAGGGGGCGGCCGCGATGCCGCGACAGGTCGGCGGTATCGATATCGAATCTGCTTGCCGTGCGCGGCAGTTCGAGCCCGTCACGGGCGGTGGTCAGCACGCACAGCGGTGCGGCCTGCTCGAGGATGGCCTCGATGCGGTCGGCCGGGTGATCGGGATCGATGGGCAGGTAGGCGGCGCCCGCCTTCACGATGGCGTACATGCCGATCAGGAGATCCAGGCTGCGCCGCATGGCCAGGCCCACGAGGCTGTCCGGGCCCGCGCCGCGGGCGATGAGTTCGCGCGCCAGCCGATTGGCGCGGTCGTCGAAGGCGGCGTAGGTGAGCGTCTGCCCTTCGAAGTCGAGCGCGATGCGGGTCGGGCACATGGCGGCGCGGTCGGCGAACAGGCCGGCCAGGGTGCCTTCCTGCCGGGCCACCTGGGTCGAATTCCATTCGAACAGGACGCGTTCGCGCTCGAAGTCGGTGAGCACGGGCAGATCGGCGACCACCGTCTCCGGGGCACTGGTGACGAACCGTTCCAGGTGATCCAGGAAACGCCCGTGATGCATGGACAATTCGGCATCGCTGTAGAGGCGCGGGTTGGCCTCGAAGTCGATGTGGGTGCGATTGCCGGCGCCGTTGTAGAGGTTGATGGACAGGTCCTCCACCGGACCGGTGGACAGCACGTTCAGCGAGCCGACCAGGCTGCCGAACTTCAATTCGCTGTGGAACAGCATGAGATTGACCATCGGCCCGAAGAAGCCGCGCGCATCACGCGAATAACCGCAGTCGCGGCGGATATCGTCGCTGCGGTAGCGCTGATGCCGCAGCGCGCCGGTGATCTGCAGTTCGATGGCGCGCACCGTATCGGCGACGGTATCGGTGGCCTCGAACTGCACCCGGATGGGCACCACATTCGACACCACGCCCGCCGAACGGCGCAGCGCCACGGTGGTGCGCGCGGAGACCGGAAGGCTCAGCACCACATCCTGATTGCCGGTGACCGCCCGCACGTAGGCGGCCAGCGCGGCCACGAACAGGGCGGAGGGGTTGGAGCCGAAGGCGTTGGACGCCTCCTGGATGGCGGCGTCGGTCTGCCGGCTCAGGACCGCGGTGGCGCAGCGGCGGCTCGCGTCGGTGCCGGCGGCGGCGCCGTTGACCGACAGTGTGATCGGCTCGCCGACCCCGGCGAGTTGTTCCTTCCAATAGTCGCTGTCGCCGACGAAGCGGGTGGTCCCGCGGTAGCGGTTCTCCTCGGCGTAGATGGTGGCCAGCGGTGTCGCGCGGGAGACGACCGGTTCGAGCCGGTCCTCGAGCGCGGTGTAGATCTCCGCGGTGCGCGTGACCGCGTTCATGGCGCCGTACCCGTCGATGACGATGTGATGGGCGCGCGAATACCAGATGTAGTCCGAATCCCCCGTCCGCAGCACCACATTGATGGTGAGCGGATCGTGCTCGATATCGATGGGCGAGCTGGCGTGGTCGTTCATCCAGGCCAGTGCCGCCGCGCGCGGGTCGGCTTCGTCCCGCAGGTCTATCCGTGCCCAGCCGGGCCGCCAGGTGGGGTCCACCACCTGGTGCGGAACGCCGTCGATCTCGAGCAGGCGGACGTGGCCGACCTGACTTTCCGAGCCGAAGCGTTCGATGGCGTACAACAACCGGCCGGCATCCAGATCGCCGCGCACATCCACGTATTGGGCGATGGTGAGGGGGATGTCGGGCCGGATGCGCTGGGCATACCAGAGGGCCGTTTGCGCGGCAGAGAGCACGAAAGGTTGAGCCGAGAATTCACCCGAAGAACATTGGTCGACACGGTCGGTGGCCAATGAACTCATCAATGCACTCCGTTCTGACGCTGTTGACGCAACTCCCCGAGCCCCGAAAGCGATCACCACATGTCCTTGGTGTCGGGCTTTCGCGCGCACGCGCGAGCCGTAGGACGTGATCCACGCCCTATGATTCGGAGCATCACGCCGAGCGGATCGGTGGTGATCTCGAGTTGCCCGCAACGAACAGCGTTGGCGGAGCATGTTTTTAGGTCAGCTACTTCAAAGCAAACCTCGCGACGGTCGCGTAACTCGCAAAAAGGAACCGCACGATCTCGGACATATCGGGGCGAACCATCAAGCTGTAGCTACGAACTGGCGAACTTCGGTCGCCGAAGCGGGACGGCCCTCGTCACACGTGCCCGCCGCACCTGCCGGTGCGCTATCGCTGCGAATCGCTGAACTTACGGCTGTGCGGGTCTCCGGCGCTTGATCAGCGCCACCACTGCGGCAGCCGCGGCAAGAATACACAAGAATGCCTCCGGCGCGGGACCTAACCGCGTCGCGAGTGTCGTGTTGTCCCGCAATGGAAGTTTCGCCACCAGCGCCGCCGGAACAAACTGCTGGGTCTGTTGCTGGATGGCGCCGTCCGGGGTGATCATGGCGCTCACGCCCGTGGTCACCGACACCACCACCGCGCGACCGTGCTCCACTGCGCGCACCCGCGACATGGCCAGCTGCTGATAGGTCATCTCACTCTTGCCGAAGGTGGCATTGTTCGACGGCACCGCCAGCAACTGCGCGCCCGCCCGCATGGACTGCTCGAAGGCGCGGTCGAAAGCTACCTCGTAGCATGTCGCCACGCCGATCGCGACCCGCGGACCGCCGTCGGCCGGCTGCACGTGCACCACGCCGTCGCCCTTGCCCGGCACGAAATATCCTGCGCGGTCGGCATATTCGGAGAAGTGACGGAAGAAGCTGCGATAGGGCAGATACTCACCGAAGGGCTGGATGATCTTCTTGTCGTGCCGCTCGCCCGGACCGTCCGCACCGTTCCACACGATGACCGAATTCGTGGTGGTGCCATCATCGTTCACGAGCACCGCGCCGACCAGGATGGGCGCCTTGATGTCCCGCGACGCCTGTGTGATCTCGTCGTAGGCGTCGGTATTGCGGATCGGGTCGATATCGGAGGAATTCTCCGGCCAGACAACCACATCCGGCTGCGGGAACTGCCCGGCCGCGACGGCCTTGACCAATTCCTCGGTTTCCCTGACGTGATTGTCGAGCACCGCGCGCCGCTGGGCATTGAAGTCCAGTCCCAGGCGCGGCACGCTGCCCTGGATGGCGGCGACCGTGATCGGCCGGTTGCCGTCCTCCGGGCCGGGCAGCGCGGTCCGGAGGATCACTCCGGTAATGGGAACTATAGCCACAAGCATTGTCGCAGCAACAATCCGGTACCACGATGTGGGACGCCACGCCGTCCATCTGGGACTATTCGCAGCACCTTCCCCCGCCTGCGACACCCGCTCCCCCGCAACCGGATTCCGCAGCTGCCCCAGCAACCGCACCGCGAGCCACGCCAGCCCCGTCCCCGTCACGGCCACCGCGAAACTCACCAACGGCGCCCCGCCCACCATCGCGAACGGCAGATACCACCCGTCCGCCTGCCCGAAAGCCAGCTTCCCCCAGGGAAATCCCCCGAACGGAAAACTCGCCCGCCCCCACTCGGTCAACGACCAGGCAGCACCCACCCACAACGGCCACCAAGCCAACCGCCCGATCAGCCGGGTGAGCACCCCGAACAACCCGACATACACCGCACACGCCGTCGACAAGGCAATCCACGGCACCGGCCCCACATAGATCCCGGTCCACGGCAGCAACGGCAGAAAGAACGCCATCCCACCCACGAACCCGACCCCGAAAGCCCCACGCAGCCGCCGCGTTCCACGCACCGCGAGAGTCAGCACCGCAATCCCGACCGGCGCCAGAAACCACAACGTCCGCGGCGGGAAACTCGCATACAACAACAACCCGGCCACCACGGCAGCCAGCAACCGAACAAGCCCCGGCCGCTCAGCCACCCACGCGGTAACTCGTGCGACCGGCCCGCCCGGCACCGCAGCATCGGGTTCTGTTGCCGAAGCGGCCGATTCGACGTCGCTCACGGGCGAACCGCTCCCGTTTTCGGCGGTTACGCCGGCCGAGGGGGCGCTGGAAGCCTCGCTGCGGGATTCGGGGGACTGTGCCGCCGCAGACTTACCCGAGTCGGTAGAGGACCGTGACCCGGACTCGCCGAACAGATCGGAGTCCAGAGCGCCGGAAGGGGTTGCGGGGGTGGGGTTCTGGGTGTCGGGCTCAGGCTTCATGGATGGTGGCCCCACGGTGGATGGTGCGCAGGCAGCGGGGCAGGGTGGCGGCCGGGGTCAGGGGCGGCAGGCCCGGGACGCGGGAGCGGGGGTCGGTGGACCAGCGCTGGACGGTGTCGGAGGCGGCCGCGACGACCAGGGCGTCGGCTTCCCACACCGCGTAGGAGGCGGGGGCGCCGGGGACGAGAGTGCCTGCGACGCCGTCGCGTACGCCGCCGGCGCGCCACGCGCCGCGGGTGGCGGCGGCGAAGGCTGCGCGCGGGGAGATCTGGTGGCCGGGAGTGCGGTGGTGGGCGGCGGCGCGGATGGCCTCCCACGGATTCAGGGCGGTGACCGGGGCATCGGAGCCGATCGCCAGGGAGACACCGGCGGAGGCCATGGCCGCGAACGGGTTCAAGGTGGCGGCGCGGTCCGGGCCGAGGCGGGTGGCGTACATGCCGCCGGGGCCGCCCCAGGCGGCGTCGAAACCCGGTTGGATGCTGGCGATCACGCCCCACTGGGCAAGCTTGGCGATCTGGTCGGCGTCGATCATTTCGGCGTGTTCGAGGCGATGGCCCCGCGAGGCGATGGCGGGACCGCCCAATTCGGTGACGGCGCGCTCGAATCCAGTGATGACCGCGTCCATGGCGGCATCGCCGATGACGTGGAAGCCGGTCTGGATGCCGGCCTCGGTGCAGGCGAGTACGTGGGCCGCAATGGCATCCGCGTCGAGGTAGGAGGTGCCGGTGGTGTCGCGGTCGACGTAAGGAGCGCGCAGCAGGGCGGTGTGCGAGCCGATCGCGCCGTCGACGAACAGGTCGCCGCCGAGGGCGTGCACGCCGAGTTCCTTCATCAGGGTGCGGGCCTCGTCGGCGGTGCGCACGGCCTGTCCCCAGTAGGCACGCACCTCCACACCGTGCGAGAAGGCCAGCAGCTCAGCGAGATCGGTGGTACCGGAGATGTCGGGGCCCGCGCATTCGTGCACGGCCGCAATGCCCTGCGCGGCGGCCGAATCCAGCGCGGCCTGCCGCGCGCGGTCCCGCTGCGCGCGATCCAGCGCGCCCAGCGCTGCGCGGCGGGCGCGGTGATGGGCGTCGCCGCGCAGCGGTTCGCCGCGGCTGAAGCCGCCGGCCTCGGTGATGCCGGGCACCGAATCCAGCAGTGCGGTGGAGGCGACGGCCGAATGTACGTCCACGCGAGTCAGATACACGATCCGGCCGGGCGCGGCGGCATCGATCTCTTCGAGGGTCGGCGGCCGGCCTTCGGGCCAGGCGGTCTCGTCCCAGCCGTCGCCGAGGATCGCGCCGTCAGGGTGCGCGGCGGCGAACGCGCGCACCGACTCCAGGCAATCCGCGAGCGAACGCGCCTGCGCCAGATCCAATCCCGTGAGCTTCAATCCCAGTGCGGTCACGTGCACGTGCGGGTCGACGAAGGCGGGCGCCACGAATGCCCCGTCCAGTTCCACGATCTCCGCATCCGGGTGCAGTGCCCGTCCCGCCCGGTCGGCGCCGACCCACACCACGGTTCCGTCGCTCACGGCCATGGCCGTCGCGTCGGGATTACTCGAACTGTAGATACGGCCGCCGACAAGCAACTGGGTACTCACGGCTGCCCAGTCTGCCGCACACCCGCACCCGGCCTCCAATCGCATGGACCCCGCACCGCGCTGATGTGACGGATCCCGCGCCCGCGGCACGCGCGAGGCCGGACACCCGCTGGTGTCCGGCCTCGCGATCGGTTCGGTTCGTGCGTGAAGTTGTGTTCCGGGCCGGTGCTCAGCGCGGTTCGATGATGCGATGCGCGTCGCCCTGCTGGCCGTCGTCGTAGTACTCGCTGACGACAGTGGCGTCGATGACCTCACCATCGGGGTCGATGACCACATTGCGGTAGCCGAAGGGCCCGACCGCGGTGGCCACCCGGCCCATCCGGCGTGCCGCGAACGCGGCCACGACCGGGCGCAACAGGAATCGAGTGGGCGGAGTCAGCGCCAGCAGGCCGACCAGCGAGGTCAGCAGGCCCGGCACGAACATGAGCACCGCACCCGCGGCGACCAGCGCGCCATCGGCGACGGCCTTCCCGGGTTCGAGCTCACCGCGCGAGGCCTTGCGGAAGCCCTCGAACACGCGCCGGCCCTGCGAACGCACCAGCATCAGGCCCGCGGCGGAACCCACGAGGAGCAGCAGAATCGTCGGGAACACTCCGATGAAGTGGCCGACGATCACCAGAGTGGCGATCTCGGCGACGAAGTAGGCGACGAACAACAGGGCAGCCATCTCGGATCCTTTCGGCGATCTACCTTCCCTAACGCACGATGGGCCGATTTTTCTCCCATTGCGCCGTGGGTCACACCGTGGAATCCGCCGAGAAGATCAGGCGCTGCCGGGCCGCACCAGCCCGGTCTCGTAGGCCAGCACCACCGCCTGCACCCGGTCGCGCAGCCCGAGCTTGGTCAGCACCCGTCCGACATGGGTTTTCACGGTGGCCTCGGAGAGAAAGAGGACACCCGCGATCTCCGCATTGGATCGTCCCGCCGCAATATGCTCGAGCACCTCCCGCTCGCGCGCGGTGAGCACTTCCAGGATCGCCGGATCCCGGCCCGCCGCCGGATCTTCCACGATGAGCCGGTCCAGCAGCCGTTTGGTCACCTTCGGCGACACCACCGCATCCCCGGCGGCGACACTGCGAATCGCGGAGATCAGATCCTCCGGCGGCGTGTCCTTGAGCAGGAACCCACTGGCCCCCGCCCGCAGCGCACCCAGCGCGTGTTCATCCAGGTCGAAGGTGGTCATGACGAGAACCCGGCTACCGCAACCGGATTCGATGATCCGCGCGGTAGCGGTCACCCCGTCCGTGATCGGCATCCGCACATCCATGAGCACCACATCGGGCTTCAACTCCACGGCCCGGGTAATAGCGGTGGCCCCATTGTCGGCCTCCCCCACCACATCGATATCGGGGTGGGCGCCGAGCACCATCTTCAACCCCGCACGCATGAGCTCTTGATCGTCGACTACGAGAACGGTGATCGGCACCCGTCCAACCTATCGGTCGCGCAATCGATTCAGTGCACCCGCACCTGCGGACGTGCGGTCGCCACCACCGTGACGACCAGAATCGCGACCACCGCGGCGAAAACGGTGCCTGCGGTGCGCAACCCGAGCGGGCCGATCAGGGCGCCCACACCGATGGCCGGTAGGGCCAGCATGATGTAGAGCACCGCGAAGAAGGCCGAGACGGTTCCGCCGCGGCCGGCGGCGGGTGTGCGGGTGTTGATCAGTGTGATGCCGTGGCCGATGGCGATGCCGGTCGCCAGGCCGGTCGACACGGCCGCGCAGAGCAGTGGCGGATAGGTCGCGGTCGCCATCGCCATGGCGATCAGGCCCGCGCCGACCAGCAGTCCCGCGCCGGAGACTAGGGACGCCACGCGTTCGACCCGCTTCTCCAGCAGTTGGCCCAGCCCGATACAGACGAAGGCCACGGTCACGATCGATGCCGTCGCCAGCAGGCTGTGGATGTGCGCGACTTCCGCCAGGAACAGGCCGGTCACCGCGGTGAGCACACCCAGCACCGCGAATCCCGACCCCGCGAGCAGCGCCGCCCGCCAGAACGGTCCCCGGATCTCCGCGGGCACACTCGGCCGGCGTCCCGAGCCGGGGTTCCGCGGTACGACGGCGCGATCGGCAGACCCCGTCTCCGCGGGCACGCGCGGCCGGGTCATCGGCCCGGGATTCCGCGTTGCGACCGTCCCACCGGCAGGTCCCATCGCGACGGCCGCAGATCCCGCTTGCTCGGCCGTGCCGACCGGCTCCGACGACTCGGGCAGGCGGATCGGGACCGCGCGCCGGGCGTGCAGCGTCTCCGGCACGACGGCGAGTGCGGCCAGCGCGAGCAGCAGCAGCGCGCCGATCACCCACCAACTCGATCGCAATGGCCAGGGAGCGTATTCGCCGAGGAGGCCCGCGAGCAGCGGCCCGGAGGCCAGGCCACCCATGTTCGCGCCCAATGCCAGCCGCCCGGCGCGCGTGTGGCCGCCGGGTGCGGCCAGTTCGGCCAGCTGGGCGGTGGCGGCGCCGGTCATGAGAGCGGCGGCCAGACCGGACAGCACGCGGCCGACCAGCAGTTCCGCCAGATTTCCGGCCAGTAGGAACACGACGGTGGCGAGTACGGCCAGTGCCAGGGCGACGGCGACTATCGGGCGACGTCCGAGGCGATCGGAGAGGCCGCCGAGGGACAGCAGTCCGGCGACGACGGCCAGTGCGTACACCCCGAAGATCACGGTCACGGCCAGGGCGCCGAACCCGAACGCGCGTTCGTAGAGGGGGTACAGCGGGGTGGGTATGGTCGTGCCGGCCATCGTCGCCCAGAACGCCCCCATGATCACGATCGTGCTTATCAGGCGCCGCTCGACGGGAGCTGCACCGAGCATGGCGAGCCCCGCGGAACCCTTCCGGAAAGCCATGGCATGCACTACCTTTCACGCCCGATCGGACCGTCTGCCACTGCGACTACAGCAGGCGCACGTTGCGTCCCACATTGTCGGCGACCTCGTCGGCTTCCCCGTCCAGGATCATCTTGAGCTGGGCGAGCCCGAATCCCGTTGCGGTGTGCAGGGGTACATGCGAGGGCAGGGCCAGGGCGTTCGGTTCGACGACGACGTCGAGTACCACCGGGCCGTCCTGGTGCCGCAGGGCCGTGCGGACCGCGTCCTGCAGGTCTTCGGGGTCCTCGACGCGAATTCCGGTGGCGCCCATGGCTTCCGCCACCTTGGCGAAGTCGGGATTGCGGAAGTCGGTGCCGTACGGGACGAAACCGGCCTCCTGCTGTTCGAGGTGCACGAAGTCCAGGGCGGAGTTGTTCAGCACCACTTGGACCACGGGGGTGCGGCGCTGCACCTGGGTGAGGATGTCGCCGAGGCCGAGCATGGTGAAGCCGCCGTCGCCGCACAGGGCGATGGTCTGGCGGCCCGGGAAGGCGAGTTGCGCGCCGAAGGCGTTGGGTGCGGCATTGGCCATGGACGCCCAGGAGAAGGAGCCCATGAGCCGGCGTCGGGGTCCCAGTTGCAGGTAGTGCGCGGCCCAGATCACCGCGGTGCCGGTGTCGGCGAAGAACAGGGCGTCGTCGGCCGCTTCCTCGTTCAGGACGGAGGCCAGGAATTCGGGCCGGATCGGTTTCGTCTTCGGGCCGATGTTCACGTAATGCTGTAGCCGTTTCAGTGAGCGCGCGGTCTCCTTGACGTGCTTGTCGAGGAAATGGCTGTCGCTCTGCTCCGCGACCAGCGGCAGCAGCGCGTCGACGGTCGCGGCCACATCGCCGAGTACGGCCAGTTCGAGCGGTATGCGCCGGCCCAGGTGGCTCGGATTGCGGTCGACCTGGATCACTTTCACCTTGTGTTTGGGCATGAATTCCGGGAACGGGAAGTCGGTGCCCAGCAGGAGCAGGACATCGCATTTGTTGGCCGCGTTCCAGCAGCCGCCGTAGCCGAGCAGGCCGTTCATGCCGACCGCATTGGGGTTGTCGTGTTCGAGCCACTGTTTGCCCTTGAGCGAATAGCCCACCGGCGCTTTCAGTTTCCGCGCGAGGGCGCGCACCTGGTCTCCGGCCTCCGCGCAGCCGTCGCCGCCGAAGAGGGTGACCGTGCCCGCGGAGTTGATCAGCTCGGCCATGGCGGCCAGATCCGCGGCATTCGCGGCGCCGGGTTTGGTGGCCGGAACGGCTACGCGCAGCGCCTCTTTCGGCGCGTCCTGGACGGCGATATCGCCGGGCACGGAGATGACGGTCGGTCCGCGTTCGGCGAGCGCGATGGTGACGGCGCTCGAGACCACGTGGTGCAGCTGTTTCGGATTGACGATGCGGCCGATGTAGTGGGCCGGGATCTCGAAGAATCGGTAGGGGTTCAGTTCCTCGATGGTGTGACTGTCCATCTCCGTGGTGTTGGTGTCACCGGCGATGGCGATGATCGGCGCGCCCTCCTTGCGGGCGTCCATCAGTCCGTTGATGAGGTGCATCGTGCCTGGTCCGGCCGTGCCGCAGACGGCCACCGGCCGCCCGGTCAGGGTGGCTTCGGCGACGGCGGCGAAGACGCCGTACTCCTCGTGGCGGACGTGCACGAAATCGATGGAGCCATTGCGCCGCAGCGCGTCGATCACCGGATTGAGGGCGTCTCCGACAATGCCGTAGCACCGTCGCACGCCTGCCGAGACCAGCATTTCCCACATACCGTCGGCGACATTCTTGGCCATAGCACTCCTTTGGTAAGGAACCGCGATGAAACCTGCCATTTCACATTGTCGGCCACCGGGCGGGGCCGCCACGCCTACTTATGAAACACGGCTAGTCGACGGCATCGCGCTCGAGCGGGATGGTGGCGCGTACGGCCCAGCCGCCTTCGGGGCGGCGACCCGCGACCAGGGTGCCGCCGAGGACCGCGATGCGTTCGCGCATACCGACCAGGCCGAGACCACTGCCGACGATCCGGGTGGCCGGCGCCTGGGCCGAGCCGATGGGTACCGCCTGGGCCAGGCTGATAGGCACCGCCTGGGCCAGGCCGATAGGTGACGTCTGAGCCAGCGCGATCGGCGCGGGCTGAATGTCCTTGTCCGGGCAGCCCGATGATCCGGACCCATTGGTGGCGGGCCTTCCCACGCGGACGCTGCCGGAGTCGACCACCTCGATCAGGACATCGGTGTCGCGGCGGGTCACGCGCACGTCGGCGCAGGGGTCGGGACCGGCGTGCCGCAGGGTGTTGGTGAGGGATTCCTGCACGATGCGGTGAATACCGAGACTGACTTCCGGTGTGACGCTGTCGATTTCACCGGTGAGTTCGAGCGTGACATCGAGGCCGGTATTGCGCATCATGTCCACGACCTTGGCGATACCGGCGGTGCCGTGTTGCGGAAGCTGTTCGGGCGCATGTTCGGTGCGCAGCAGCTCGACCGTGCGCCGCAATTCGCGCAGGGCATCGCGGCCGGTGCCCGCGATGGTGGTGAGGGCCTGCTCGGCGGTCGCCGGATCGTGGCGCAACGCGAAGCGAGCGCCGTCCGCCTGCACGATGATGACGCTCACCGCGTGCGCGACCACATCGTGCAGTTCCCGGGCGATGCGAGTGCGTTCCGCGGCCACCGCGTCGTGGGCGCGACGCTCGCGGTCGTAGTCGGCGACGGCGAGGCGCGCGGCGACCTCGGCGTCATAGGCGTGGCGGGCGCCGACGAATTCGGCGAGCGCCCAGCAGAGCGCGTAGTAGAGCGCGGTGAAGGCGATATCGCTGTGCGCGGGTTTCCCGATCAGCAGCGCCGACAACCCGCTGTCGAATATCAGCAGTCCCAGATACCAGAGTCCCTGGCGGCGGCCCACATACGCGACCAGCGTGTAGAGCATGATGCCCAGGCCGAGCAGCGCGGGATGCACCGAATGGTCGCCGCCCGCGCCGTGCACCACGCTGGTGACCATCGAGCAGCCGACCATGGCCAGCGCGGCCGCCACCGGGTGGGTGCGCCGGAACACCACCGGAATGGGCAGCAGCACACTGAGAACGAGGTAGGGCACTTTGTTGGTGCTGTCCCCGACCCCGAGGATGTCGATGCCGAGCAGCATCAGCGCCAGCACGGAATCGGTGATGAGCGGCTTGCCACGCAGCCACAGACTGAACCTGCGCACATGCCCACCCTACGGGTTCGCCGGGAGTCATCCGGTTTGCCCGGTGTTTATCGGTCTGGTTGGGTTCATCCGTGAGTGTGGCGGACTGGGCAGTTCTCTTGACAGCGGCGGCGGCAGCGGGCTGGGTCGACGCGGTGGTCGGCGGTGGCGGCCTGATCACGCTGCCCGCCCTGTTCCTGGTGCTGCCGGGCCTGCCGCCGCAGACCGCGCTGGGCACCAACAAGATCTCCGCCTTCTGCGGGACCAGCGCGGCCGCGGTCACCTTCGCCCGCAAGGTGCCGATGCGCTGGAAGGTGCTGATTCCCGGGGCGGTCATCGCGGCCGTGGCGGCGGGGTGCGGGTCCGCGGCGGTGGCGCTCATCGACAAGAAGTACTTCATCCCCGTCGTGATGGTGGTGCTGATCGGCGTGGCGATCTTCGTGACCCTGCGGCCGTCGATCGGCGTCACCATGGCCACCCATCCCCCTACCCGGCGCAAGACCATCCTGGTGGTGGCCTTGGCGGCCGGCCTCATCGGCTGCTACGACGGCATCCTCGGCCCCGGCACCGGGACGTTCCTCATCATCACCTTCGCCACCCTGCTCGGCACCGAGTTCGTGCGCGCCGCGGCCATGGCGAAGGTCATCAACTGCGGCTCCAACTTCGGCTCACTGGTGTTCCTCGCGAGCACCGGCCACGTCATGTGGACGCTCGGCCTGTCCATGGCGGTGCTGAATGTGGCCGGATCCGTGGTGGGTTCGCGCATGGCACTCGCGCATGGCGCGGGTTTCGTCCGCGCCGTCCTGCTGATCGTGGTCGTGGCCATGGTGATTCGCCTGGGCTGGCAGCAGTTCGCCTGAAACACCGCCGCGCCCGGAGTGAATCCGGGCGCGGCGCAATGGTTTCGCTGGTCGGCAGTGACTAGACCAGGGTGTCCTCGGACTGGCGGCAGCCGTGGTCGTCCAGCGAGCGCGGGCCGCTCTCGGAGCCCATGCGCCGCAGCACTTCCGGCCCGAGCCGATGCACCGTCGACATGTGACGCGCGGGCTCGGACTCGCCGCGTAGCGGGCCTTCGGCAGCGGCCTCGCGTGCTCGCTCGGAGATGAGCTCGCGTCCGGGCTCCGAGACATGCTCACCCGCCGACCCGGAGACCGGCTCACGTACGGAGTCGGACACAGCCTCACGCGCCGATTCGAACACGATCTCGCGCTCGACATCCGGCGCGAGTTCGTGAGCCGGTTCCACCGCGAGTTCCTGCGCATGTTCCGGGTTCGATCGGTGCGCTTGTTCCGGGGCCGATACCTGCGTGGGTTCGGACCCGAATCCGTCGGGTAGCGGGATGTAGTCGAGCTCGGGTTCGGCGGCGAGCGCGGAGTATTCGGGCGTGGCTTGCGCCGCGAGTTCGCGGTGTGGTTCGTGGGCGAGTTCGCGGGCCGGGTCGGCGGGTGCGGTCAGCCACGGAGCCAGGACTTTCGAGGTGGTCTCCTGGATCTGGCGTTGCAACTTGTCGGGATCCTCGATGGCGCCGCGCTGGAAGAGCACGGTGAGGGCGCCCGAGACCGCGCCGACGACCGCGCCGACGAGAGCGGCCGCGCCGACATCGTCGAGTTCGTCGGGGAAGGCGGCGCGCAGGTGCCGGGCGATCTCCTGCTGGGAGGCCAGCTGGGCGTAGGCGGCGCGTCCGCTCACCGCCGGGACGGTGCGCGAAACCTGCGCGCGCAGTACGGCTATGCGCGCGGCGAGGGTGTCGCCGAGGTGGTCGCCCGGGTTGTCGCCGGCCGCGCGCAGGGCGCGCAGCAGCACTTCGACCGGCCGCTCCCCGGCGCGGCGGGTGGCGATGGCCTGGGCGGCCGCCTGTACCCGTTCGTCGGGTTCGGGGAAGAGCAGTTCCTCTTTGGACGCGAAGTAGTTGAAGAACGTCCGGGTGCCGACTTCGGCGGCAGCGGCGATATCGGCGACGGTGGTCGCGTCATAGCCTCTGGACTCGAACTGGTCGACGGCGGCTTCGAGGATGGCTCGGCGGGTGCGTTCCCGTTTACGATCGCGGAGTGCGGATGGCGGCACGCGGACGGACAGTACGGCATCCGGACAGCAAAACGTGGCATGTCCAGGGCTTGTCGCGCGCGTTTCATGGTGTGCGTCTTCACACTTCGTGCATTGTTGCAGCGTGTGCACGTTTGCATACTGCGAATTTCTTTGCGGGCGTGAATGTAGTTGAAGCCCGGTGTGCCGGCCTCTAGCGTGGTGCGGGTGAGCATCGCAACCAAGGTCGTCGACGAGGAGTTCCGCGCCCTGCCCCTGACGGCGCTCGCCGACGCGGCATTGTCCGCGGCCCGAGCGGCCGGGGCCGAGTACGCCGATCTGCGCGTGCACCGATTGCTGCAGCAGTCCATCCGCTTACGGGACGGGCGCGTCGAATCGGTGCGCGACAGCACCGATCTGGGCTTCGCGGTGCGCGTGATCGTCGACGGCACCTGGGGTTTCGCCTCGCACGCCGACCTCACCGCGGATTCGGCCGCGGAGGTCGCCCGGCGCGCCGTCACCGTCGCCACCACCTTGCGCGCGCTCAATCGCGAACGCGTGGAGCTGGCGCCCGAGCCGCGCTA
The DNA here is from genome assembly GCF_044750615.1 of Nocardia sp. NPDC088792. Taxonomy (NCBI): domain Bacteria; kingdom Bacillati; phylum Actinomycetota; class Actinomycetes; order Mycobacteriales; family Nocardiaceae; genus Nocardia; species Nocardia sp. NPDC088792. The sequence continues at coordinate 404,122 of NZ_JBIVKC010000003.1, read as the reverse complement.
CGACGGCGCCGAATACGTCTCGCCGTATGCGCTCGATCCCTTCGCGGTGCCGACGCCGGAGAAAGTGGCGCTGCTGCTGGACTATTCGGAACGCCTGAAGGCCGCCGACGGCGTCGACCATGTCACCGCCTCGGTACTGCAGGTCAAGGAACAGACCTTCTACGCCGACAGCTTCGGTTCCCGCATCACCCAGCAGCGGGTGCGCCTGCACCCGGAACTGGAAGCCATCACCGTCGACCCGTCCGCGGGCGTGTTCGAGACCATGCGCACCGTCGCAGCTCCGGCGGGCCGCGGCTGGGAGTACGTGACGGGTGCGGACGGAACCTGGGACTGGACGGGCGAACTCGCGCAGATCCCGGAATGGCTGGCCGAGAAGGTGAAGGCGCCCACCGTGCAGGCGGGGCCGGCCGATCTGGTGATCGACCCGACCAACCTGTGGCTGACCATTCACGAATCCATCGGCCACGCCACCGAGTACGACCGGGCGATCGGCTACGAATCCGCCTACGCCGGGACCTCTTTCGCCACCCCCGACAAGCTGGGCACCCTGAAGTACGGCACCCCGATCATGCACGTGACCGGCGACCGCACCGAACCCTACGGGCTGGCCTCGGTCGGCTGGGACGATGAGGGCGTGGCCGGGCAGCGCTGGGATCTGGTGCGCGACGGCATGCTGGTCGGCTACCAGCTCGATCGCTCCTTCGCGCCGCGGCTGGGCCTGGAACGCTCGAACGGCTGCTCCTACGCCGACTCCGCGCATCACGTGCCGATCCAGCGCATGGCCAATGTGTCCCTGCAACCGGATCCGGACCGCGACACCACGACCGCCGAGCTGATCTCCCGCGTGGAGAACGGCATTTATATCGTGGGCGACAAGTCGTGGTCGATCGATATGCAGCGCTACAACTTCCAGTTCACGGGCCAGCGTTTCTTCCGGATCCGCAACGGCGAGCTGGCCGGTCAGCTCCGCGATGTCGCCTACCAGGCCACCACCACCGATTTCTGGGGATCCATGGAAGCCGTCGGCGGACCGTCCAGCTGGGTGCTGGGCGGCGCGTTCAACTGCGGTAAGGCCCAGCCCGGTCAGGTGGCGGCGGTCTCGCACGGCTGCCCGTCGGTGCTGGTGCGCGGCATCAATATTCTCAATACCCGTGCCGAAGCCGGCCAGTGAGGAAGGGACTCGAATCGTGAGTGTGCTCCCCGCCCCCGAGGTCGTCGACCGCGCCCTGCGCGCCTCGCGCGCCGATGAGGCCATGGTGATCGTCACCGACGCGCACGAGGCATCGCTGCGCTGGGCCGGAAACTCCATGACCACCAACGGTTCCTCGGTCGCACGCGACTGGGCCGTGGTGTCGGTGTTCCGGGACGGCCCGAACGCTGCCCGCGTCGGCAGCGTCAGTTCCACCAGTGTGGATCCCGCCGATATCGACGCCGTGGTGCGTGCCAGCGAGGAGGCCGCGCGCACGGCCGAACCCGCCCGCGATGCCATGCCGCTGCTGTTCGCCGATGCCGTCGACGCCGACACCCTCGACCGCCTGCTGGAGTGGGACGGCGAACCGGGCGCCACCGACATCACCGTATTCGAGACGCTGGCAACCGATCTCGCGACCGGTTTCGACGGCGCGGACCGGCTCTACGGTTTCGCCCATCATCAGATGCACTCCACCTGGCTGGGCACCTCCACGGGCCTGCGCCGACGCTGGGTACAACCGACCGGTTCGGTGGAGATCAACGGTAAGCGCGGCGAGGGCGCGGACCTGGCCAGCGCCTGGGTCGGCACCGGCACCACCGATTTCGCCGATGTCGACACCCCGGCCCTGCTGGCCGAACTCGCCCGCCGCCTGGACTGGTCCAAGCGCCGCGTCGACCTGCCCGCCGGGCGCTACGAAACCCTGCTGCCGCCGTCCGCGGTCGCCGATCTCATGATCTACATGAACTGGACCATGGAAGGCCGCGGCGCCCACGAGGGCCACACCGCCTTCTCCCGGGCCGGCGGCACCCGAATCGGCGAGCAGCTCAACACCATTCCGCTCACCCTCTACTCGGATCCGAGCGCCGCGGGCCTGGAGTACCGCCCCTTCGTCGCCACCCCGTCCTCCTCGGAGTCCCTGTCGGTCTTCGACAACGGCCTCACCGCCCAGCGCACCGACTGGATCCGCGACGGCGTGATCGAATCCCTGGTCTACCCCCGCGCCACCGCCGCCGAGTTCGACGCCCCCACCACGGTGCCGGGTGAAAACCTGCTCATGACAGGCGGTTCCGAGGCCACCCTCCCCGATCTGATCGCGAATACCGAACGCGGCCTGCTGCTGACCTGCCTCTGGTACATCCGCGAGGTCGATCCGGCGACGCTGCTGCTCACGGGCCTCACCCGAGACGGCGTCTACCTGGTCGAGAACGGCGAAGTCACCGCCGCCGTCAACAACTTCCGCTTCAACGAGAGCCCCCTCGACCTGCTGCGCCGCGTCGCCGAGGCAGGCCGCACCGAGATCACCCTCCCCCGCGAGTGGAAGGACTGGTTCACCCGAACGGCCATGCCGCCCTTGCGAATCCCCGACTTCCACATGTCCTCGGTGAGCCAGGCGACCTGAGGTAGCCCCGGGGCAGCAGGGCCCGGGCCGATCCGTTCAGGGCCGCAGACCGTCGAGGGCGGTCCGCAGGATCGCCTCGACGTAGTCTCTGTCGCCGTGGATCGTCGCGATGGCCTTGATCATGTCGAGGATCTGCTCGAGCACGAGATCCTCGCGGACCTCGTGGGCCTGCTGCGCGGCCGCGAGCAGAGGCCGGCCCGCGGCGATCACCCGGGCGCGGCTGTCATCGAAGACCGGGTCGCCGGGGTCGTGGTGTTTCAACAGCTCAGCGGCGATACCGCGTTTGTTCGCGAAGAAGGTGAAGAGCCGGTGCAGCCATCCCCGCAGCGCCGCAGCGGGAGTCAGGCCGTCGATCTCCGCGGCGGCCCGGATGACGGTGTCGACCTCGTCCGCGAAGAGGGCCTCCAGCAGCTCGCACCGACCGGCGAAGTGGCGGTACAGGGTCGGCATGCCGACACCGGCGCGGCGCGAAATCTCGGCCATCGACGCGGTGGCCGCGGGATCGGCGAACACGGCGCGGGCGGCCGCGAGGATCTTGTCACGGTTGCGCTCGGCATCGGCACGCCGCGCGGGCGATGAGCCTGGGTTCGAAGTCATCCGCGATCCAAAGTGAGGGTGGCGATTACGGCATCGCCCGGGGTGTACAGGCTATACGGTTACTGCTACCGTGAAACGTATAGCCTATACGGTTCCCGGGATGGGCAGGCGCACAATCTCTTTCGCATCGAGTCCGGGCGAGCATGACAGCGCGTTCCACACCGGTGTTCGAATTCGTTTGCGGCTCAACCGAGGAGTTGCCGATGTCACGCTGGACGCTACCGGTCGAAACATTCGATCCATTCCGGCTGTGGTTGCACAGGCCATTGATCGACCTCGGTCCCGCGCCTGCCGCACCGTCATTCCTGGTCCGAGCCATCGAGCTCGACTACAGATCGATGATCGAGCAGGTGTCCGGACCGCGCATTCAGATTTCCATCAGCCCGTCGTTCCGGGACGCGCTGGCTGCCGCCGTCGGCCGTCCGGAGTTCGCCGTGCGGACCTGCGGCGCGCTACCGGAGGCGCTGCGCACGGAACGCTGGTCGACCCTGTGCGATCTCGTGGAATCGTGGAGCGCACTCCCCCGCGAGCAGCGCGTACGAGTGTGCTGGACGCTGGCGAAACTCGGTCTCTACGACGACATTCTCACGCTGGTACCCGAAATCCCGATCGCGGCAATCGAACACGACGAACCCGGAGCCGCCCTTGCCTATCTGCGGGCCTGGGCACGGTCCAAGAAGTGGCTCGACAACGAGGAAGACGGCTTCTCGATCGGCGAGTTCGCGGCCATAGCGCTCAATGCGCCGCCGGGAATAACCCGTATCGACGCGGCGTACGAAATGGTCCGGCAGCACGCCAAGCACAGCGGTGCTGTGGCGGAATGCGTGCGCTGGCAAACCGTGCACCTGGCGGCCATCGAGTCCGCGACCGATCTCGACGACCACACCCGGGCATTGATGCTCAGCCGATATCACCGGGTCGGCGCATTCATCCCGCAGTTCCGCGGCGATGCCGCCGCCGTCGACGCCGATATGACACGGGCCGAGGAACTGGCACGCTCGGCTCACCGAAACGATCCCGGCCAGGCGATCGCGGCGGACGAAATGCTGTATGCGGCACTGGAAAGCCGGATAAAGGAAGCGCTCTGGATTCGCGATACGACGCTCGCTCTGGATCGCGCGGACGAATACATAGCCCTTTCACCCAGCAGCGCACGGGGTTACATGCACCGTGCCGAGGTGCTCTTCCGCGCCGGGCAATGGACCCGCTGCCGCACGGATTGTATGGAGGCCGCGCGGCTCGCCCCACCGCACGCCGACGAGGCACTGTTCCTGCTCGGTCAGTGCTATGAGAAGGAAGACTCACCGGATGAGGCGATCGGCGCGTATCTGAATGTCCTGCGGACCGATCCGCTGGCGATCTCCGCGGCAGAACGCCTGGTCGAACTCGCGCAGCGGCATGCCCGGCCCGCACTGCGCGACTGGGTCACGGGATACACCGGCCATCTGCTGTCCCTCGAGCCGGTGGAGTCGTGGCCGGCCCCGTATCGGGACCTGCCGGCGCCACAACCGACCGCATGAGACGAGGAGGTGATCGCGTGAAGATCCGGACTTTGAGCAAGAAGCGTCCCAATTACACCCCGCACTGATCGGCCTGAGATCGGGCGGCAACGTTACGGCGTTGCCGCCCAACCACTTCGCGATCGGATCTGAACTATATGGGAACCATCTGGTGGATCAACCCGGTCGGCACGGCGGCGTTCGACGAGGAGACGCTGCGCGCGATCGAGGCCGTACGCGCGCCACACCACCGCCCGGTCGTACGGCATCTCGAGGATGGCCCGCAGCATCTCGAATACCGGTCGGATGGCCAGCGGGTTATCGGGCCGACGCTGCAGCTCGCCCGAGCAGCCGAGGCCGACGCCGCACAGGCCGTGGTGATCGGATGTTTCTTCGATGGCGGCCTGCGCGAACTCCGGGAGTGCCTGGGGTTACCCGTCATCGGCATGGGTGAAGCGAGCATGCTGTTGGCTTCGACACTGGGCCACCGATTTTCGGTGATCGCCGGCCGGCGCAAGTGGACAGCGCAGATCGAGCAGAACGCCCTGCTGTCCGGAATGGACCGGCACCTGGCCTCGGTTCGCGCGGTGAACATGACGGTGCCCGAAGCGCTCGCCGAACCCGGCATGTTCTTCGACCGGGTGCGCGACGCGGCGCGAAGCGCGGTCGACCACGATGGCGCCGAAGTCATCGTCCTCTCCGAGATCGCCCCACCCGGCTTCGCCAGGACCCTCAGATCCGAGCTGGGCGTCGCCTTCGTCGACCCGGGCATGGCGGCCTGGAAGTGGGCGGAGATGATGGCCGACCTGTACGAGCGGGAAGAAGTTTCACACGCGGAGGTCGGCGGCTACGAGCGACCGCCGCCGGTCGGCGACTCCCCCGCACCCGTAAATCCCCCCATCCGGGCCACCTGAGCGATCTCGCCCGGTCACGTGATGTCCTGCCCTGATTCCGGATGCACGGAATCGGTCAGACCGGTCACGGTCAGGCCGACGTGGCGGACCAGAATCGCGGCGGCGGTGTCGACGTCACGGGCCAGTGCGGCCGCTTCCAGGCGGCGGTGTTCGTCGGCGCCGTCGCGGTCGGGGTTGCGGTGGGCCGACCAGCGGCGCGCCAATTCGCTTGCGGTCCACAGGCGGTCGAAGGTTTCGAGTAGGACGGGGTTTTCGCAGCCCTCGAGCAGGGTGCGGTGGAAGCGCCGGTGGGCCTCGGACCAGGCTTCGCTGTAGTACTTTCGCTCGTCGGGTTCGTAGGCCGGGGTGCGGACCAGGCGGTGGTGGGCGGCCCGGACACGGGCCTCCCAGTCGACATCGCCGCGTTCGATGGACATGCGCAGGATGACCGGTTCGATCGTGCGCCGCGCCTCGGCGATCTCCTGCCAGCGTTGATCCGAGTACGCGGGGACGGCGAACCCGCGGTTGTGCAGCCGGTCGGCCAGGCCGTCGCCGACCACCCGCACCAGCGCTTCGCGCACGACGGCCAGGCTGACGCCTTGTTCCCGGGCCAAATCCTGCGGCTTGAGCGCGGTCCCGGGTGCGTAGTCCCCGCGCATGATGGCATCCCGCAGGCGGGCATAGACCTGCTCGGAAAGCATCTGTTTCCCCGGTGAGGCGGAAGATTCGGCCGTCTGCGTCATGTCGCCAGCATAGACTATTTGACAGATAATCGATTATTAAGTCTATGATCGATCCTGTACGGCGCCGCAGCCGTCCGCACGATTCCGATAACTCCGAAAGGCATCACGCGATGAGCGCGAACAACCCCTTCGCCCGCCTCCCCGAGGCCGCCACCTTCACCGTCACCAGCGCCACCGTGGCCGACGGCGGCCCCTGGCCCGCCGAGCAGTTCGCCGCCGGTATGCCCGGCGGTAAGGACGTCTCCCCGCAGCTGTCCTGGCGCGACGCCCCGGCCGGCACCAAGAGCTACGCCGTCACCGTGTACGACCCCGACGCCCCGACCGGCTCCGGCTTCTGGCACTGGGCCGTGGCCGATATCCCCGCCACCGTCACCGAACTCCCCGAGGGCGCGGGCGATCTCACCGGCGCGACCCTGCCCGAGGGCGCCTTCCAACTGCCCAACGACACCCGCGATGCCCGCTTCATCGGCGCCGCCCCGCCCGCCGGGCACGGTCCGCACCGCTACTTCGTCGTGGTGCACGCCCTCGATGTCGAATCCATCGGCGTCCCACCCGAAGCCACCCCGGCCGTCCTCGGCTTCACCATGGCCGGCCATATCCTCGGCCGAGCGGTCCTGACCGCCACCGCCGAAACCGCCGCCTGATCGCGCCGGTCATGGCGAGCAATCGAATTCCGGCACACCCTTCTCGCCGGAGCGCGATGATTTCTCCGGGTCCGTGCCGTCTCGACAGGTGAGACGGTATCCATCGTTCGGACATGAGGAATCACGCCATGACCACAGCAACAGTTGTCTCCAAGGACGGCACCACCATCGCCTACGAGAAGATCGGCAGCGGCCCCGCGGTCGTGCTGGTCGACGGGGCGTTCTGCTACCGCGATATGGGCCCGAGCCGGCCGGTCGCCGAACAGCTTTCGGATCGGTTCACGGTCTATATCTATGACCGCCGGGCGCGTGGGGAGAGCGGCGATACGCTCCCCTACGACCCGCAGCGTGAGGTCGAGGATCTGCAGGCGGTGGCGGCCGAGGCCGGGGAGCCGGTCGATCTGGTGGCCTTTTCGTCCGGATGCCCGGTGGTACTGGCCGCCGTCCGGCAGGGGCTGGCGGTGCGGCGGATCGCGCTGTATGAGTTCCCGCTGGTCGTGGATGATTCGCGGCCGCCGGCGCCGGAGGACTACCAGCAGCACATCCGGGATCTGATCGCGGCCGGTAAGAATGGCGCGGCGGTCAAGTACTTCATGCACAGCGGGGTGCGGCTGCCGCGGCTGCTGGTCGAACTGTTCCCGGTGTTCCCGGGTTGGTCGAAACTGAAGAAGACCGCTCCCACCTTGACCTATGACGGTAGGTTCATGGGTGATGCCCTGGACGGCAGGCCGATTCCGGCCGGGCGCTACGACTATGTGAGCGCGCCGACCACCGTCTACGCGGGCACCAAGAGTCCGGCGTGGATGCGCAATGGCAATTCCGCTCTGGCACAGGCCATTCCGGGTGCGAAGTTCGTGGACCTGCCGGGTCAGACCCACCAGGTCAAGGCGGCGAAGTTCGTTCCGGCCCTGAAGGAGTTCCTGCAATGACGAAAGTGATCGCGGGGGCCACGACCTCCGTGGACGGATTCATCGCCGGCCCGGAGGAGACGGGGTTCGAGCACCTGTTCGCCTGGTACACCGCGGGTGACGTGGAGTACCAGAGCACGCATCCGGAGGTGCCGTTCCACCTGACCCCCGCCGATCACGCCTACTTCTCCGAATTCCTGCATCGCGTGGGTGTCTTCGTGGTCGGGCGCCGCCTGTTCGACCTGACCGACGGGTGGGGCGGCAGCCATCCGTGCAACAAGCCGATCGTGGTGCTCACGCACCACATTCCGCACGAATGGATCGATACGCACCGCGGCGCCCCGTTCACCTTCGTCACCGGCGGCATCAAGGCCGCGATCGATACCGCCGCCACCATCGCCGGGGACCACTGGGTCGGCGTGAACGGTGGCGAGATGGCTCGTCAGGCGCTGGAAGCCGGTCTGCTGCACGAACTGTGGGTCGATATCGCCCCGGTGCTCCTCGGCGGCGGGGTGCCGCTCATCGGACGCACGGACGGCCCGGTCCTGCTCGAGGATCCGGAGATCTTCCCCGGCACGCGCGTCACCCACCTGCGCTATCGAATCCTCTGACCACACCGGCATTCCTCGCCGACGATCTTCGCGTCGTATTGCAAGACCCGTAATATAATGGCGCACAGCGTGTCTGACCGCTCGTATATCCATGTGATCATGAATCGTCCTGTTGTCACGGCGTTTTAGGATCCGAATGAGCACATTCAATTCGAAGTCGGCGGTCATCCGCAGTCCCGAGATCATCTCGACCGGCACAGCTGTGCGCCGTTTGTCCTATGCGGGGTCCGCGATGTGCGCATTGGCCGTGCTCGCCACAGCTGGATGTGGAAGCTCGAACACGGGGTCCTCGGTCCCGAGCAGCTCGACGACGGTGACATCGGTGACGGTGCCGGCCTCCAGCCCCGTCGTGGCCGCGGCCTCGCCGAGCGAGGTTGTTCCCGCGCCGCCGACCGATTCGCCCGCCGCGCCCACCAGTGAGATCGCGATACCCGAACCCGCCACCAAGCCCCGGCCCACGGAGGCCCCGACCCGGCAGGCCGAGCCGCCGAAAGAAGCTCCCCCGACCCTGCCCGACCCGGGGTTCGCACCGCGGGCCGGGTACTGAGTCGGGGAAGCAGGCTCTGTCGATGGTCACCAGTTATTCGCTGAGCGCACGGATGAGCCGGATCGTGTGCACTGCTCTGATCGCCCTCGGGTTGGAGGGCTCGGCCGCTATCGCCGCGGCCGATGACAACCCTCCGCGCCCCGGCCACACACTGGTCGTACTCGGGGATTCGTATTCGGCCAACGGACTTCGCCTCGACGGCAACTCCATGCAATGCGACCACGGCGCCACCGCCTGGCCGATCCAGCTGAGCAAACTCATCCACGTGGACGCGACACCGGACTTCGTCGACGTCTCCTGCTCGGGCGCCTCACTACAAAGCTCCACCGCCTACACCCTGGCCCACGAGGCCCGCCTCGCCGATCAGGCCGGCGGATTCGGTCCCGCGACCAAGCTCGTCACCCTGCAGTTCGGCATGAACGACACCTGGGGCTCGAGCGACGTCATGCTCTGGAATGTCATCCTCACCTGCGTGTTCAACCTCCAAGAAGGCTGCGACACCGACGCCCTCGACCAGAACCGCATCCCTGATTACCGCGCATTGACCCCGGAGGCCTACGCCGATCGCATCCGCCAGGTCATCACCTTCGTCAAGTACTACGCGCCGCAGGCGAAGATCGTCCTGGTCGGCTATCCGGAACTGAACGCACCGAACTCGGACGCGTTCTGCGCCAACGTCCTCGGCGTCGGCGCGATCGTGCAAGGCAGGGGCCGCGCACTCGCCGAATACCTCGACCGGCTCGACGACGCCCAGCGCAAGGCCGCCGGCCTCCTCGGCATCGACTTCTACGACAACCGCGCCGCCACCACCGGCCACGGCCTGTGCTCACCGGAGCCCTGGGTGAACGGATTCTTCGACCCGCGAGCCGATTTCCTCGGACTGCCCTTCCACCCCGACACCCGCGGCGACGAAGCCACAGCCACCGGACTGCAACACTGGATCACCGGATGACCGCACCCGCCGACGTCGCGGCCCCGGCCGCGACATCGACTTCGGTGCGCCCGCGGCTACCGAGTTTGACCGGTGCGCGCTGGTGGGCCGCGCTGGCGGTGTTCGTACTGCACGCGCTGGTGTTGTTGCCCGCCTACCCGTTCCAGAAGTCCGAGCTGTTCCGGCGGATCCACCAGGATTTCCTGCCGATGCAGCTCGGTGCGGCCGGGGTGACGTTCTTCTTCGTGCTGTCCGGATTCATCATCTATTGGTCATTCCGGCCGGGCTCCTCGACACGGGCGTTCTACCGCCGGCGCATCCTGAAGATCTATCCGACACACCTGGTCGCGGCCGCGGCCTTCATCGTGGTCGCGGCCGTGCCGGTCGGCCGGATCGTGCTGTGGTTGCCGAACGTACTACTGATCCACACCTGGTGGCCGAAGTGGACCACGGTCGGCGGACTGAATGTGCCTTCCTGGTCGCTGGTCTCGGAAATGCTGTTCTACCTGAGCTTTCCACTGGCACTGCCGCTGGTGCGGCGAATCCCGTCACGATGGCTGCTGGCCTGGATAGCGGGTTTGGGACTGTTCATCCTCGCATTGCACCTGGTGTACTTCCTCGGTTTCGACGGCCCGCGCGGCATCGCGAATGCCTTCGCCCCCAGGCTCGTTCCCGGCGACACCTCGCCGCCGGCCGAGCTGCACGCCTCACCGGCATGGTTCGCCCAGCCCGATATTCCCGTGCTGCGCTCCTACTGGTTCAGCTACGACTTCCCGCTCTCGCGACTGCCGGAGTTCTATGTCGGGGTGCTGGCGGCGCGCGCCGTACTCGAAGGCCGTTGGCGCAGTACCCGATTGGTTCCCGCGCTGGTGGCCGCATTCCTCGGATATGCGGCGAGCTGGGTGGTACCGATCGACTTCAAGATGTCGGCCCTGGAGGTACTGCCGATGGCGGCGCTGATCGCCACCCTCGCCGCCCGCGACATCCACGGGCTCGGTGCCATCAACTCCTCACGCGTGATGGTGTGGTTCGGTGAGGTGTCCTTCGCCTTCTACCTCATCCAATTCCCCGTCATGGTACTGATCACCCGCTACATCATCGCCGGGCGACAATTCGGCTTCCTCGGCTGGCTCGGTTGCGCGGCACTGTGCTTCGCACTCGCCCTCGCAGCCTCGGCGGTCATCTACCACGGCGTGGACAAACCCCTCATGCGCCGATTCGCGCGGGCGCGGTAGATCGCACCATCCGTCCGGCGAATGCTGCGGGCACATCGAGACCATGTGGTTGCGCTGTCGGCGAACCGGTTGTCGAGGTGGGGATCGCGCGCGCATCCTGGGATGAAGGCAACGTAATCATGTAATCGGGATGGTGATCGTCGTGGACGACGAATCTGTCTTCTCGGCGACGGCACAGCCCGATCCCGCCGCCGACGGCTCGACCTCACATGGCTCCGGCAACTCGGCCACACCCGGCACCGCCGATTCGGCCACGCACGGCCCCAACGGCTCGGCCGCGCCGGGCACCGAATCCCTGCCGCCCGGGTTCGGTGACCCGGAGGCCGCGGCAATGGACGCATACTCGCGCACGGTCATCGCGGTGGCGAAATCGGTGACGCCGCATGTGGCCAGCGTGCAGACCAAGCGGGGCAGCGGGTCGGCGGTGGTTTTCACCGATGACGGTTTCCTGCTCACGAATGCGCATGTGGTCGGGTCCGCGGAGAACGGTGTGATCGTGTTCGCCGACGGGGTCGAGTCCCGGTTCGATGTGGTGGGCGTGGACCCGCTCTCGGATCTGGCGGTCTTGCGGGCGCGGAGCGGGGCGCCGCGGGCGGTGGCGCTCGGGGATGCCGACAATCTGGTGGTGGGTCAGCTGGTGGTGGCCGTGGGCAGTCCGCTGGGGCTGGCCGGGTCGGTCACGGCGGGCGTGGTGAGCGCGCTGGGCCGGTCGGTGCCGGTGGGTAATCGCCGGGCCGCGAGGGTGATCGAGGATGTCATCCAGACCGATGCCGCGCTCAATCCGGGCAATTCCGGTGGTGCGCTGGCGAATTCCGCGGGCCGGGTGGTCGGTATCAATACCGCGGTCGCGGGTATCGGCCTGGGCCTGGCCATTCCGATCAATATCACCACCCGCCGCATCATCACCACCCTGCTGCACGAGGGCCGGGTGCGGCGCGCCTATCTCGGCGTGGTCGGAGTGCCGGCTCCGCTACCGGCCGCCGTGGCAGCCCGGACCGGGCAGGATGCGGGGCTGCGCATTGTGGAGATCGTGCGCGGCGGTCCGGCCGAGCGCGCCGGACTGCGGCGCGGCGATCTGGTGCTGAGCATCGCACGCACGGAAATCCGTGACGCGCAGGGCATTCAGAGTCAGCTGTTCGCCGAGGCGATCGGCCGTTCACTGCCGGTGACGGTGCTGCGCAATGGCGCGATGGTGGACGTGATCGCCGTACCGGTGGAATTGAGCCTGGACTGAACGGCGCTCGCCGTGTCAGGAGGCCGGGCGCTGCGCCTCGGCGCCCGGCTGCCAGATATCGGCGAGTTCCTCGAGCGAGAGGCCCAGCGTGCGGCTGAGCGCGACGACGGTACCGAAGGCCGGGGTCGGCAGCCGCCCGGATTCGATCTTGCGCAGCGTCTCCGGCGAGATGCCGGCGGCCACGGCGACCGCGCCGAGATCACGCTCACCGCGCGCCGCGCGCAAAGCGCATCCCAGTCGGCGACCGGCCTCGACCTGGGCGGGAGTCAACGGAAGGCGAACCATGCCTGCCACCCTACGGTTGGTATAAAAATACCGCAACCGCTAGGGTCGGTATTAAAATACCGAGAATCGGAGGTTGTCATGGTGGAGCTCAAGACTCCCGCGGAGATCGAGCGCATGCGCGTCACGGGACGGTTCGTGGCCGGCGTCCTCGCCGAACTACGCGACCGCGCCCGGATCGGCGTGAACCTGCTCGAACTGGAAGCCATAGTGCGCGAACGCATCCGGGAACGCGGCGCGGTGTCCTGCTACTGGGACTACGCACCGTCCTTCGGCCGCGGTCCGTTCCGCAATACCGTCTGCCTGTCGGTGAACGACGCCGTCCTGCACGGACTCCCGTTCGACTACGCCCTGCGCGACGGTGACGTGCTGACCATGGATCTGGCCGTGAGCATCGACGGCTGGGTCGCCGACTCGGCCACCACCGTCATTGTCGGCACCCCCGATCCCGAGGACGCCCGCCTCGTCCGCACCACCGAGGACGCCCTCGCGGCCGCCATCGCGGTGGCCCGGCCGGGCAATACGGTCGGCGATATCTCCGCCGCCATCAGCACCGTGGCCCGCGCCGCCGGCTACGGCGTGAACACCGAATTCGGCGGCCACGGCCTGGGCCGCAGCATGCACGAGGACCCGCATATCTCCAATGTCGGCCGCCCCGGCCGCGGTTTCCGCCTGCGCCCCGGCCTCACCATCGCCATCGAACCCTGGTTCGCCCGCACCACCGACCGCATCGTCACCGACCCCGACGGCTGGACCCTGCGCTCCGCCGACGGCTCCCGCACCGCCCACTCCGAACACACCATCGCCATCACCCAGGACGGCCCGCAGGTGCTGACCAGCGTCTGATCACGGAGCGGCAGTGGCGGTGTGGAGGTGGTCGAACAGCCAGGGCAGGGCCGAGCCGAAGGCGCCGGAGGCGGCTTGCCAGGTGTGATTGCCGCGAGAGCTGTACAGGGTGGCTGCGATGCCGGCCTTGGTCGCGGTGGTGTAGAGCGCCGCGGCCGAGTCGAGTTTGATTGTGTTGCTGGACTTTCCGCTCAGGAAGGTGTGTTCGTCGGTGGCGCCGCCGGGGGTTCGGCCACCGGTCCATTTTCCGTAGGGGCCGGCCGGGGTGAAGGCGTAGAGCAGGCCGGTCATTCCGGTGTAGGGGCCGTGGGCGGTCATGACGGTGCGGGGGTCGAAGGCGGCCCGCTGCTGGGCATTACCGCCGTAGAGGCGCTGGATGGTCTGGTCCTTGTTGCCGGTGTTCGGGCCGATGTCACCGGCGATATCGATGAAGGTGCCGAACTGCTCGGGGTGCATGACTGCGAGGTCGATGGCGCAGGTGCCGCCCATCGACCACCCTGTCACCGCCCATTGATCGGCGGATGTGGCTGTGCCGAAGGTCTTTTCGACGTACGGGGGCACATCCTGGGTGAGGTGGGTCGCGACATTGTCGCGTGGGCCGTTGACGCATTCGGTGTCATTGGTGAATGTCCCGCCGGTGTCGACGAATACGAGGATCGGCGCCCAGCCGTCATGCTTCGTCGCGTAGGTGTCGAGGGCGGGCAGGATATTGCCGATGCGGATCCAGTCGTCGGGGGTGGCGAATTCGCCGCCGATCATCATGACGACGGGCAGCTTCGGTGGTGTCGCGCCGGTGAACCAGGCCGGGGGCAGGTAGACGTATTCGGTGCGGTGGAACATACCGCTGGCAGTGTCGGGCGTCTGGATCGGCACCACCTTGCCGGTCTCCGGTGATTTCCCGCGCAACGACGACAGACTGGCGAGCGAGGTCTGCTGCGGGAGTGGTGCGGCATTGATCGCCTTCCACGCGATCTGCACCGTCGGGAAGTAGCCGACCCATTGATTGAGCACGATCAGCGAGCTGACCAGTACCAAGGCCATGGCGGGCAGGACAAGCAGTCGCCGCCGTGTCCGCCAGCCGATCACCACCAGCACCAGCACCAATGCGGCGATCTCGACCGTGGGCGGCAACCACCCGTGCAACAGCGAAATCCCGTGCCCGCGACTCCCCGTCGCTACCTTGTCGAAATTCGGTGGAGGCGGAGGCGGAGAGGCGTCCGCCGTCGAGGCCACGAGTCGCAGGGGCATCCCCCGATTGTTGCCGAGCAGTCACTGCCACGGTCTGAAGATCCACTGAAGATCGATCAACCCCGCAATCGGGTCATCGGCCTGTCACAGCCACGGAACACCCGCGCGCAGCAGCACATTCGCATACGGCCGATCCTCCCCGGTCCGAACCACGAACCGGCACTCCGCAATACGGGCCTTGAACTCCTCGTGATGGAGCCACTGCGCCCCCACCTTCTTCGCCAGCAATGCGGCCGCCTCCGGATTGTGCTCGCTGACCTCACGGCTACCCCAGGCAGCCTCGACCGTCACCTCACCCAGAATCAACTCCAGCACCGGCGCGAACCGCGGCAACCCATAGGCGATACCGAGGTCGATCACCGGCACCCCGGCCGGCACCGGCAACCCCGAATCCGCCACCGCGAACAAGTCGGTATGCCGCAACGAAACCAATGCCGACATCAACCCGGCATGCACTATTCCGGCAGTGCGCACAGTATTCCTCCATAAGAAAGTAATGAAACTTGCCGGGCGGCAACACATCCGGCCGCCCGTCGATCCGCTCCCCTACCGCGGCGATGCGCGAGCCCGAGGGATATCGCGGCCGGATCGGACCGACTCCGGCCGGATCAGACCGACTCCCGCGCTCCGAGCAGCTCGGCCGCAGCCGCCGCGATACGCTCCCGCCCCGGATACGCCGAATGCGTCCCGGTCCGCTGCACGGCGAGCGCAGCCGCCGCGGTCGCGAACACCACTGCCGCCTCCAATGACTGCCCCTCCGCAAGTGCGGTGGCGAGCGCTCCCACATAACAGTCACCCGCCCCGGTGGAATCCACCGAATCCACCTGCGGCGCAGCCTGATACCCGCCGTCGACCGCACCGTCCGCGGTACGCCGGGCCCACACGGACCCGGCCGCCCCGAGGGTGACCACCACCGCCGGTACCCCGCCGAGGCACAATTCCCGCGCCCGGCGAAGCCCCTCATCCGGCGTGGCGACCCCGCCACCGTCGATCGCCGCCAACTCGAACTCATTGACCACCAGCGGATCCGCCCGCTCCAGCACCTCCCGCGGCATGCCCACCGCGGGCGCCACATTGAGCACCAGCCGCCGCGCCCGCCCGGCGGCCCACGCCACCACCTCCACCGGAATCTCCAACTGCGCCACCACGACATCCGCCGCCGCCAGCAACTCGGCCTCGATCCCAGCACCCGTCGCCGATCCGCCGGGGTCCCAGCAGGAGTTGGCGGCGGGGTCGACCACGATCTGGTTCTCCCCCGCGGCCACGGTGATGTAGGCCGTGCCGGTGTGCAGGCCCGGCACGCCTTGCACGGCCTCGGCCGCTACGCCGAGGTCCCGCAGCTCGGCTCGCAGGCGTGCTTCGTCCGCCGCACCGACGCGGGCGATCATCTGCACCCTGGCGCCGGCGCGGGCGGCGGCGACGGCCTGGTTGGAGCCCTTGCCGCCGAGGTTGTTCCGGCTGGCGTGGGCGAGGACGGTTTCGCCGGGGGCGGGGAGGCGGTCCACTTCGGAGACGATGTCCTGGTTGATCGAGCCGATCACGACTACTCGGCCACGGCTCACGATGCGCGCTCCTCTGCGGGTTCGAGGTTGCCGGGTGCGGCGCCGGTGATCAGGGCGACGAGGCGATCGCCGTCGACCTCGTCGATACGGTGGGTGGCCACGGAGCGGCCGCGGCGCAGCACGACGACGTTGTCGCAGATGCGCATGACCTGGGCCAGGTCGTGGCTGATGATCAGGACGGTGATGCCGCGATCGCGCAGGCCGCGAACGAGTTTCTCGACGGCGGCGGTTTCGCGGACACCGAGGGCGGCGGTGGGTTCGTCCATGATGACCATGGCCTTGCCCCACGCCACGGCGCGGGCGATGGCGATGCTCTGGCGCTGGCCGCCGCTCATGCGGCGCACCGTGGTGCGGACCGACGGCACGTCGATATCGAGATCGCGCAGGATGGTGGCGCTTTCGGCGATCATGGCGCGGCGGTTGACCAGGCCGAAGGGGTGGACCAGTTCCCGGTTGAGGAACAGGTTCTGCCAGACCGCGAGATCGTCGATGAGGGCGAGGTCCTGATACACGGTTTCGATGCCGAGCTTGCGTGCATCCTCCGGTGTGCGGAGTCGAACCTGCTCGCCGCGGAACAGGATTCGCCCGGTATCGGGTGATTGCACGCCGGTCAGGCACCGGACCAGGGTGGATTTGCCCGCCCCGTTGTCGCCGACCAGTGCGGTCACCTCACCCTCGGGGATGGTGAGGGTGACGCCGCCGAGCGCGCGCACGGAGTCGAAGGATTTGGTGAGGTCGTATGCCTCGAGCAGGGGTTTCGTCATGGCGGCGGCCTACTTTCGGAATCGGGCGATGGCCGCGGCCAGCAGCAGTACCGCGCCGACGGCGATCGGCTGGTAGTACTGCGAGATGCCGAGGATGGTGAACCCGTTGATCAGCGACGTGAAAAGGATTGCCCCGCACACGGTTCCCAGCACCGACGCCTTGCCGCCGCTGAGCGAGGACCCGCCCAGCACCACGGCCGCGATGGAACTCAGCAGATAGGTGGTCTGCAACGACGGATCCGCGCCGCCGTTGCGCGCCACCAGCATGACTCCGGCGATACCGCACAGCAGACCCGAGGCACTGTAGGCCAGCAACCGGATCCGATTCACCGGAATACCGGTGTCGCGCGCCGATTCGATCCGCCCGCCGGTCGCGAGCAGATGCGTGCCGACCCGCGTCCGGAACAGCACCACCGCCACCACCAGCGCCGCGCACAGCGCGAGCAGCCAGTACCAGCGCACCGGCCCGATCCCGTCGAGCGCCAGTTTCTGCAGGAACCCCGAATTCACCGCGACGGTATTGCCGTGAGTGAGCAGCAGGGTCAATCCGCTGAGCACGCTGAGCATGCCGAGGGTGACCACGAAGTCGGTCATGTGCAGCCGCCCCACGAGCACCCCGTTGAGCATGCCGACCACCGTCCCGCCCAGGACCGCGGCCAGGATGGCGAGCGCGAGCGGGTGGCCGTGGCTGGTCAGATATCCGAGCAACGCCGCCGACCAGGGCAGGTTGGCGCCGACCGAAAGGTCGATGCCGCCCACCACGACCGCGAACTGCTGCCCGAGCGCCAGCACCGCCAGGATCGAAGAGGCCACCAGCAGGTCGCCGATATTGTCCAGGGTCAGGAAGTTCGGGGTGGCGATGAAGAAACCCACCCACACCGCCGCCAGCGCGATGGGTGCGGCGTATTCCGCGCCCTTGGACAGGATTTCGCGGCGGCCCCCGCGACTTTCGGTGGCGGGAGCGAGTTCAGCGGCGGCCGTCATTTGTTCAGCAGTCCTTCCACCGGATTGTCGAAGGTGACGATCGGCTTCGGGAACGACCCGATCTGCTGATCGACATTGGCGGTGTTGATGAAGGCGATCGGCGACACCACGCGCGGCGGCAACTGCTTGCCCTGATGCAATGCCAGGCAGCCCTGTACCGCGAGTTGTCCTTCGGCGTACGGGTATTGGGTGACGGTGCCGTACAGCGTGCCCGCCTTGACCGCGTCGAGGGCGGCCTTGATGCCGTCCACCGAGATGACCTTGATCTGCCCGGTCCGCCCGGCGTTCTTGATGGCTTGCGCCGCACCGAGTCCCATGGTGTCGTTGGCGGCGAAGATGCCGGTGATGTCCGGGTGCGCCTTCAGGATCGCCTCGGTGACCTGCAGGCCCTTGTCCTGTTCGTAGTCGGCGGGCGCGCGCTGCACGATGTCGAGTTTGCCGTTGACGGTGTCGCTGAAGCCCTGATCGCGGTTGATACCGTTCTGCTCGCCCGCGATGCCTTGCAGCACAGCGACTTTCCCGGTGCCGCCGAGCGCGGCGAGCATCTGCTGCCCGGCGGTCTTGCCGGCCTCGAGGTTGTCGGAGCCGATGAAGCTCGCATACGACACCCCGGCCTGCTGGGAGGCGTTCGCGTCGATCTGGGTGTCCAGGTTGAGGATCGGCGTGTGCTTGCGCGCGACCGTGGTGAGCGGGGTGATCACATTGGTGCCGTTGACGGGCACCACGCCGAAGCAGTCGTAGCCCTGCGCGGCCATGGTGGAGATCTGCGCGTTCTCGCCGTCGGCATCGGTTTCGGACTGCCCGGCCTGCACCGACACCTTCACCCCTAGGTGGCTGGCTTCGGCGATGGCGCCGTCCCGTAGGGCCGCCCAGTACGGGTTGGTGAAATTGCGGGTCACGATGGCGATCTTGTAGTCGCCGGAGCCGTGATCGCCGCCGCGGCCGCAGCCGGTGGCCACCAGCAGAACGCCGATGAGCAGGAGAGGCGCTGCAGTGCGCCACAGTCGAGCATGCATGGTGTTGGACCTATCCGTGTGGTATCAACTCGTGTTGACAATACGAGTTGATTGGTAGTCTGTGACCTGAGTCACCGACCTGTCAAGTGACCGTGTGCGCCAAGCCGATTCGGCCCGGCAACGGGCAAGCTTGCGCGGAGCCGTGAACAAGGAGATCGCAATGGCAGTCACACGCGCCGACGTCGCCCGCCTGGCAGGCACCTCACCCGCCCTGGTGAGCTACGTCCTCAATGGCGGGCCGCGCAGCGTCGCACCCGCCACCAGGGCCCGCATCGAAGCCGCCATCGCCGAACTCGGCTACCGCCCGAACATGTCCGCGCGCAGCCTGCGCATGAACCGCGGGCACGCCCTCGGCATGGTCATCCCCGACGGCGCCAACCCGTTCTTCGCCGAACTGTCCGCGGTCATCGAGGCCGCCGCCTTCGCCCGCGGCTATCCGCTGTTCGTCGGCAATGCCGACGGCGACGAGGAACGCGAACGCGCCTATGTGCAAACGTTCATCGACCGTCGCGTCGAGGGCCTGCTGGCCATCTCGTCGTCGTGGGGCACCGGTATCGCCGAGGCGTGCGAGGCCGCCGATATGGTGCTGGTCGCCCTGGACCGGGTCATCGACCCGGCCCGCTGCGCGCATGTGCTGTGCGATTCGGTGGCCGGCGCCGAGGTGGCGGTCCGGCATCTCATCGAGCACGGGCATCGCGAGATCGCTTGCCTCGCAGGCCCGCACGTGTCGACGGCCGATGATCGGGTGCAGGGCTACCGCAATGCCCTGACCCAGGCCGGGCTGCCCGAAAGTACCGTCGTGCGAACCGATTTCGGTGGCGCGGCCGGCTATCGGGCCTTCGCCGACCTCATGGGCGGCCCGCGCCGGCCGACCGCGGTCTTCGTCACCAGCGACCTGCAGGCAATGGGCATGCTGCGCGCCGCCTACGACGCCGGCGTCCGCGTGCCCGAGGATCTCGCGGTGGTCGCCTTCGACGGCATCGAATACGCGCGCTACACCCGTCCCGGCCTGACCACCATGGTCCAGCCCACCCGCCGCATCGGTGAGCTCGCCGTGGACCTGCTGCTGGAGCAGATCGACGATGGCACAGCGCGTCCCGGCGTGACACGCCTGGACGCCCGGCTGACCACCCGTGGTTCCTGCGGATGCCCGGACGAATTCTGAACCGGCAAACATCCGGCATCCGTTTTGGTCCGGCCGACGTGCGAGCGAAAATACTTCCAGGCGATACTGATTCGATGGGCAACGACGACGACCGGCCGCGAGCCGGCGCAGACGGGGCATTGGCCACCGCCATGGCAAGCCTGGAACGCAATCAGCGCCGCTTCCCCGAGGGACAGCGGCGCATCTTCCTCGCCGCCATCGACGCCTTCAGCGAACGCGGCTTCCACGCCACCACCACCCGCGATATCGCCGCCCGGGCCGGCCTCAGCCCCGCCGGGCTATACGTCCATTTCGGCTCGAAAGAGGAAGTGCTACACCGCATTTCCATCGCCGCCCTGCGCCTCACCCTACAAGTGGCGGAGGCGACCGCGGCGACGCCCGGCTCCCCCGCGCAACGCCTGGCCGCCACCATCCGCGACCTCACCGTCTGGCACGCCGACCACGCCCCCTCCGTCCGCGTGGTGCTGCACCATCTCACCGACCTCACCGACGAGCACCGGCTCGAGGTCGGCGAGATCCAGCAGCGCATCCACGGCCTGATCCGCGGCCTCGTCGCGGCGGGCAGCGCCGACGGCACCTTCGATGTCCCCGATCCGGGCGCCACCACGGTGGCACTGCTGTCGCTCTGCGTGGATACCGCGCGCTGGTATGCACCCGGCTACCGCCGCACCCCGGATCACATCGGCGCCGACAATGCCGCTCTCGCACTACGTATGGTGGCCGCTCGCACGCGCTGACCACGATCCTGCCCCAGCCGCACCCGCTGACCACGGTCCGGCGCCAGCCGCAGCCGCTGACCGCGATCCGGTTCCACCGCACTCGCCGACCACGGTCCGGCCCCTGTAGGGGCCGGACCTCAACGGGATGGTCAGTCGCTCAGCCAGTGCTGTAACTCGGTGACCACATCGAGTTCGGC
Source organism: Nocardia sp. NPDC088792 (assembly GCF_044750615.1). Taxonomy (NCBI): domain Bacteria; kingdom Bacillati; phylum Actinomycetota; class Actinomycetes; order Mycobacteriales; family Nocardiaceae; genus Nocardia; species Nocardia sp. NPDC088792. The sequence continues at coordinate 382,906 of NZ_JBIVKC010000003.1, read as the reverse complement.
GGCAACGGCCGCGCGGTCCGCGGCGTTCAGGTCGAGCTGTTCGATGGCGGCGACCGATTCGGCCACCTTCGCCGAATCACCTACGGCCGCGGCGATTTCGGCGAGCATCGCCAAGGCGCGGCCACGTTGCACCGCGGTCGCGGTGGCGGCATGGCGGCGCAGGCCGGTTTCGATGACGCGGGCCGCCGCCTTGTCGTCGAGCTTGGCGTCGCGGAAGACGCGGGCATTGTCGAGAACCCGGTCCAGCCCTTCGAGCGAGGTCGAACCGCCGTATTCCGGGTCGGGTTCGCCGCGCTCGATGTAGATGACCGTGTTACCGACCGGGTCGACCACCGTGAACCGGGTCTGCCCGGGGCGGAAGCGAGTAATGCGCGGTGTGCCGCGCGCGGGTATACGCCCGTACCGGGCGCGCAGGGCCGCCGTGAATTCCGCGTGCCAGGGCGCGACCTCGTCGACGAAGACCAGGCAGCCGATATGGGCCTGCTCGGCGCTGATGTCCTTCGGTGTCGGACCGAAGTTCAGCGCGAAACCATTGCGCTGCACGGCCCCGAAGGGGTATGGCCGGGTCATCTCGTAGGTGACCTCGTAGCCGAGCGTGCGATAGAAGTCGAGGGTCGCCGGAAGGTCGCCGGCCCAGAGAACCGGGACCGAGGTCGCCGTCATGTACTGCCTCCTCGCTGTGGTGGGTCGCAATCCACGCTACGGAGCGACCCGCCCATCGCGCCTATGACTTTCCGGGTGACCTGCCTCTCCCCCGGTGACCGGTTAGGCTGCGGAGGTGGACAATCCGTTCGGCCCCGTGGGCACGGCAAAGTACGTTTCGCTGACGACTTTCAAGAAGGACGGCACACCGGTCTCGACCCCCGTGTGGGCCGCGCTCGACAACGGCAAGCTCTACGTCTGGACCGAGACCAACACCTGGAAGGTCAAGCGGATCCGGCGTAATCCGCAGGTCACCCTGCAGCCGTGCGATTTCCGCGGCAAGACGCACGGGGAGATCGTCAAGGGCAGCGCGCTCGTGCTCGGCGATGCCGGGAGCGAGAACACCCGCCAGTTGATCAAGCGCAAGTACGGCATCATCGGCCAGGTCATCGTGCTCGGTAGCACGCTGCGCCGCGGCCGCACCGGCACCATCGGCGTCGAAATCGCCCCGGCCTGAGTAGATTTCACCGCTCCGGGCCGATTCCGCTGCGCCGAGCCGGTTCCGCCGCGCGGCGGAACCGCCGGACCGGGCAGCGGTCCGACGGTTCCGGTGAGATGTGCCGCGGCCTATCGGTTCACGGTTGATCACCGGCGATGATGGCGCCCAGCAGGCCGCCCACACCGCAGCCGATGATGGCTCCGACCAGGAAGAACCAGATCCCGATCACCACGCCGACAACGCAGCCGATGAGCGCGCCGGCCACGATCGATCCGGCGGCGGCCACGTTCTGCAAGGCGACCGTATGCACATCGGGCGCCGCCACCTGGGTGGCATCGGCCGGGTGCATGGTCAAAGTGGTTCCGGCGGCGTCGATATCCGGGACCACGGACAGGGTGCGATCGGCCGCCTGATAACTCAGCGGCACGGTGGCGAGGACGTCGCCACCGGGTCCGATCACCTCGACGCCGCCGTTCTCCATGGCGAAGTGCCCGGCGGTGAGGGTGGTGGTGACGGCGCTGCGGTCGGGTGCGAGGGCGATGGAGTAGCCGACCCCTCGATCGACTCCACTGATGCCCGGTTGTGCGATGGCGGGTTCACCACTGGCGGTGACGCTGGTGATACCGACGGCGGCGACGGAAAGTAAAGTGGTAGCGGCTAATTTGGCGATTCTCATGATAATTCCCTGCAATCGACGGCCGAATCACCGCATGCCGGGTAGACGTTTTCGAGGTGAAAACGCTGTGGCTACGACTCGATTGCGCGTACTTGTTGCACGCGGCGAATCGGGGAATCCCAATCCAATTGTCCGACCCAATAGGAGCATTGGGTTGTCCGGTCGTCTCCCCGAGCCGGCTCCGAACGATTCTTATGATCCCCTCAGAATCATTCGGAGGGAAGAGCAGGTGCCGGGATTGTCCGCAGGTGTCCTGCGCGCCAATCCCGACACGCCGTGTGCCGCGAGTTACTTATCGCTTCCGATCCGGAATTCGCCTATTCCAGTTCGCCTTCGGTTTCCAGGTAGACCTGCCGCAGTCGGTCCAGGGTAGCGGCCTCCGGCTGCTCCCACAGCTTCCGCTCCGCCGCCTCCAGCAAACGCTCCGCAATGCCGTGCAGTGCCCACGGATTCGACTGCTCCATGAACTTCCGATTCGTCTCGTCGAATACGTAACTCTCGGCGAGCTTCTCGTACATCCAGTCCGCCACCACATTCGTGGTCGCGTCGTAGCCGAACAGATAATCGACCGTCGCCGCCATTTCGAAGGCGCCCTTGTAACCGTGCCGGCGCATCGCCTCGAGCCAGCGCGGATTCACCACGCGCGCACGGAACACCCGCGCCGTCTCCTCCGACAGCGTGCGGGTGCGCACCGCGTCCGGGCGAGTGCTGTCACCGATGTACGCCTCCGGGTTCTTGCCGGTCAGCGCGCGCACCGCGGCGACCATACCGCCGTGATACTGGAAATAGTCATCGGAGTCGGCGATATCGTGTTCGCGGGTATCGGTATTCTTGGCGGCCACCGCAATTCGCTTGTACGCGGTCCGCATATCGTCGGCCGCGGGCGCGCCGTCCAGATCGCGGCCGTAGGCGAAACCGCCCCACGCGGTGTACACCTGCGCCAGATCGTCATCGGTACGCCAGCTCTTGGAATCGATGAGCTGCAGCAGACCGGCGCCGTAGGTGCCCGGCTTGGAGCCGAAAATGCGTGTGGTGGCCCGCCTTTCGTCGCCGTGCTCGGCGAGATCGGCCCGGCTGTGCGCGCGCACGAAGTTCTGCTCGTCCGGCTCGTCGAGCTCGGCGACCAACCGCACCGCGTCATCCAGCAGCGCCAGCACATGCGGGAACGCATCCCGGAAGAATCCGCTGATGCGCACCGTCACATCGACACGCGGCCGCCCCAACTCCTCCGGCGAGATCGCCTCGAGCGTCGTCACCCGCCGGCTCGCCTCATCCCACACCGGCCGGACACCCAGCAGCGCAAGCACTTCCGCAATATCGTCACCCGAGGTCCGCATGGCCGAGGTGCCCCACACCGACAGCCCCACCGACCGCGGGTACTCCCCATGATCGGCCAGATACCGCTCCAGCAGCGAATCCGCCATGGCCTGACCGGTTTCCCACGCCAGCCGCGACGGCACCGCCTTCGGATCCACCGAATAGAAGTTCCGACCGGTCGGCAGCACATTGATCAGCCCACGCAACGGCGACCCACTCGGCCCCGCCGGAATGAACCCACCGTTCAACGCATGCAGAATCCGCGAAATCTCCACCCCGGTCTGCCGCAACCGCGGCACCACCTCGGTGGCCGCAAACCCCAGCACCCGCCGCACCGCATCCAACCGCGAATCCGCATCCGACACCGGACCGCCGGGCACGTCGATCACCCGCGCCGCCGAGGACGAATCGGCCCCAGGTACCTCCGACGCGCCGGGCGGCACAGCGGAATCCGCCCCACGTGCCCGTACCGCGAGCGCCGAATCACCTTCGACCACAACCGCACTCCGCTCACCCGCCGTGCGAGCGACCTCGGAGCGTGCCGCAGCGCCGGCCGAACTCGCGTCGGGCGCCGAAGCCGTGGCAGCGGCCCCGGGCGTGTCGAAGTCGGCGAGCAGTTCTTCGGTGAGGGCGTCGATGGCGTCGACGTCCCAGTCGACTTCCTGCATGGCGGAGACGAGTTCGCGGGCGCGGGTTTCGAAGGTGTCGACGCGCTCGCGGGATTCGCTGCCGTCTTCGGTGAGGCCGAGGGCTTCTCGCAGGCCCGGGACGTTGACCTCGCCGCCCCAGAGCTGGCGGGCGCGGAGCATGGCGAGGACCAGGTCGACCTCGGCTTCGCCGGCGGGGGCCTGGCCGAGAATGTGCAGGCCGTCGCGGATCTGGACGTCCTTGATCTCGCAGAGCCAGCCGTCGACGTGCAGCAGCATATCGTCGAAGACCTCTTCGTCCGGGCGCTCGGACAGGCCCAGGTCGTGGTCCATCTTGGCGGCGCGCATGAGGGTCCAGATCTGCTGGCGGATCGCGGGCAGCTTCGCCGGATCCAGCGCGGAGATATTGGCGTGTTCGTCGAGCAGTTGCTCCAGACGCGAGATGTCGCCGTAGGTTTCGGCGCGCGCCATGGGCGGGATGAGGTGATCGACCAGGGTGGCGTGGGCGCGGCGCTTGGCCTGGGTGCCCTCACCCGGATCGTTCACCAGGAACGGGTAGATGAGCGGCAGATCGCCCAGCGCGGCGTCGGTGCCGCACGAGGCGGACATGCCCAGGGTCTTGCCGGGCAGCCACTCCAGATTGCCGTGCTTACCCAGATGCACCATGGCGTCGGCGGCGAAACCGTCCGGCGCGGCCAGCCAGCGGTAGGCGGCCAGGTAGTGATGGCTCGGTGCCAGATCCGGATCGTGGTAGATGGCGACCGGGTTCGCACCGAAACCGCGCGGCGGCTGCACGATCAGCACCACATGGCCGAAACGCAGTGCGGCGATGACGATCTCACCCTTGGGGTCGGCGGAGCGGTCGACGTACATCTCCCCCGGCGGCGGACCCCACGCCTCGACGACCGCCGCACGCAGATCCTCGGGCAGGGTCTCGAACCAGGCGGTGTAGGCGTCGGCGCCGATGCGGATCGGGTTGCCCTCCAGCTGTTCCGCGGTCAGCCAGTCGGGATCCTGCCCGCCCGCCGCGATGAGGGCGTGGATGAGCGCATCACCGTCGGCCTGCTCCAGGCCGGGGATCTCGCCCTCCGCGCCGAGATCGTAACCGGCCGAACGCATCTCGGTCAGCAGCTTGATGGCGCTGGCCGGGGTGTCCAGTCCGACCGCATTGCCGATGCGGGCATGCTTGGTCGGGTATGCCGACAGCACGATCGCGATCTTCTTGTCCGCGGCCGGAATATGACGCAGCCGGGCATAGCGGGTCGCGATACCCGCCACCCGTGCGGCCCGCTCGGGATCGGGTACGTAGGTGGACAGGCCGTCGGCGTCGAACTCCTTGAACGAGAACGGGACCGTGATGATGCGGCCGTCGAACTCCGGCACCGCCACCTGCGTGGCCACATCCAGCGGAGACAGACCATCGTCATTGGCCGCCCACTGCTCGCGACCACTGGTGAGGCAGAGGCCCTGCAGGATCGGCACATCCAGGTCGGCGAGCGCGCCCACGTCCCAGGCCTCGTCGTCGCCGCCGGCGGAGGCGGTGGCCGGCTTGGTGCCGCCCGCCGCCAGTACGGTCACCACGAGCGCGTCGGCGTCGCGGAGGCGGGCCAGCAGTTCGGGTTCGGCGGTGCGCAGGGAGGCGCAGTACACGGGCAGCGCCCGCGCGCCCTTGTCCTCGATGGCCGCGCACAGTGCATCGATGTAGCCGGTGTTGCCGGCCAGATGCTGGGCGCGGTAGTAGACGACCGCCACGGTCGGCGCGCCCGCCGGGACCGGACGCGAATCCCGCTCCAGCTCACCCCAGCTCGGCATCTCCACCGGCGGCTCGAAGCCGTGCCCGGTGAGCAGCACCGTATCGGACAGGAAGTTGTGCAGCTGCAGCAGGTTTCCGGGTCCGCCCGCGGCCAGGTAGTTGTGCGCGTCGGCGGCGACGCCGCCGGGCACGGTCGAGCATTCCATCAGCTCGGCGTCCGGCGCGATCTCGCCGCCCAGCGCCACCACGGGAATCCCGCTGCCGCGCAGCGTCTCCAGTCCCTCCTCCCAGGCGCGCTTACCGCCGAGGATGCGCACGACGATGAGGTCGGCGCCTACCAGCAGGCCCGGCAGATCGTCCGGCAGCAAACGCGCCGGATTGCCGAGCCGATAATCGGCCCCGCTGGCGCGTGCGCTCAGCAGATCGGTGTCGGAGGTGGACAGCAGCAGGATCACAGGGTCTCGGCCTTCCTCGGGTGACGCGCCCAGCACGGTTCGGCGCTCGACGGGAAGGTCTGACTGTCACAGTGGCGCGACCGCACCGGAATTCCACCGGTTTCTTCCGTTCGACGAGCGCGCCGATGCTATCGCGTGGGCTGCCCGGTCCTTGCGGTGCGCCCCGCGGAGTGGCCACGACGGGTCGTGCTCAGCGGATCACAGTGCGGCAAAGGCTGGTCCGCGTCGCTGTGCGACCGACCGGTCCGGGCGTACGCTGCCCGTATGCCTAGCACTCCGGGATGGGTCAGGCGGAATCGCTTCGCCGCCTGGTCAGGGTACTTCTGCATACTGGTTGCCTTCGCGACGCTGGCAATGACATTGACAGCAGCAGGCAGCGGCCACACCCAGTGGGCCATGATCGCGGGCATCATCTGCGCCGCTACCGTCCTCTTGGGCCTCACCATCATGACGACGACCGTCCGCCGCGACCATGTGGAGCACCACCTGGTCCCCAACCTCCTCAACGACTGCTGGGAAAAGACCCCGCCCTACGCCCGGCTCCGCGGCGCACCCAAATACATCGAGCCCCGCCACACCTGAGCGGGCCGCACTCGACCGAACAAGATCCGAACAGGGCCCCACGCAGACGCGTGGGGCCCTGTCCCATTCCGGTCACCGAGCGCTGCGGACCATATCCCCTGCCACGGGAGCGAAAGCGCAGTTCAGAAGCCTGTGACGCCGGTCACCCCAGGCGTACGCTCGGGGTATGCCGAATACTCCTTCATGGGTCCGGCGGAACCGATTTGCCGCCTGGTCAGTGTACTTTTGCGCTCTGGTTGCCTTCGCGATGCTGGCAATGACTTTGACGGCCGCGGGTAGCGGCCACGCCCGATACGCCCTCATCGCGGGCATCATCTGTGCGGCCGCCGTGCTGTTCGGCTTCGCGTCGATGGGCAGCACCGTGCACCGCGATCATGTCGACCATCACCGCACCCCGAATCTGCTGCAGGACAGCTGGCAGCTCGCACCGCCGTATGCGCGGGTGCGCGGCGCTTCGCGCCCGGTCGAACCGCGTCGCTCCGCCTGAGCTCCCGCGGGCAGGCGTCGGCGCAGGGGCACCGACGCTCGTCGTAGGCTGGGCTGGTCATGGAGCGAAACGAAGCCGATTCCTGCCCGGGTGTACTGCGCCTGCACCAAGCCGCCGACGGGCCCCTGGCCCGCATCCGCGTACCCGGCGGGCGACTCGCACCGGGACAGTTACAGGCGCTGGCCGACGCCACCGTCGAATTGGCCGACGGCAGTATCGAACTGACCTCGCGCGGTAACGTGCAATTGCGGCAGGTGCGTGACGCCGCCGCCCTCGAGGAAAAGCTCACCGCCGCCGGGCTGCTGCCCAGCGCCACCCACGAACGGGTGCGCAATATCATCGCCTCGCCACTGTCCGGACGCGTCGGTGGCTGGGCCGACGTGCACGCCCTGGTACCCGCCCTCGACGCCGGACTTCGCGACCATCCCGGCCTCGCCGAACTGCCCGGCAGGGTGCTGTTCACCCTCGACGACGGGCGCGGCGATGTCAGCGGCCTCGGCGGCGATATCGGCATCCACGCCGTGGACGACGGCACCTTCTCGCTCCTGCTGGCGGGCAAGGACACCGGGCTGCGAGTGCCCGCCGCCGAGGCCGTCGACCTCATGCTCGCCGCCGCCCACGCCTTCCTCGCCCTGCGCGACGGCCAATGGCGAGTGCACGAAATCCCCGACGGCCGAGCCGTACTTACCGAACAACTGGCCACCCACCCGGGACTGACGAGCAGCCCCGACACGGTGGAAGTCGCTGCACGCCACGACATTCCGATCGGCTGGCTCACCCAGGCCGACGGCAAGGTCGCATTGGGCGCGGGCGTGCGCCTGGGCTCACTGCCCGCCCGCACCGCCGAATTCATCGCGGCCATCGAACATCCCGTCTACCTCACCCCGTGGCGCAGCATCGTCATCACCGACCTCGACGAATGGACCGCCGAACAGGTGGTCCGCGTACTGGCCCCGATGGGTCTCCTCTTCGACGCCGCCTCCCCCTGGCTGCAGGTCAGCGCCTGCGCGGGCCTGCCCGGCTGCGCGAAATCCCACACCGACATCCGCGCCGACGCCGCCGAAGCGGTCGAGTCCGGCCGGGTAATCCCCGGCGGCACAGCACAATCCCCCCGCGAGGGCCTCGATGCGGACGAGATCGTCGCCGCCGGCCGCCAGCACTGGTCGGGCTGCGACCGCCGCTGCGGCCGCCCACGTGGCGCAGTCACCGACATCATCGCCACCACCGACGGCTACCGGATCGTCCCCGCCGAATAAGGTTTCAAGATCACCGGGAACTGATGGTGGCGGCTACTCGCACGATGCCGCAACCATTTCCCGCTCGCGAACTCGGCGCGGGGGACGCGCCGAGGGCGGGGTGATCGGGTGCGGCGTGGCGGGGATCCGGCACAGTGGATTTCGGTGACCGTGGCGAAGGAGGCAGGGGTGGCCGTTCCAGAGTTGAGCGATGACGAGATCGCGGCCATGTCCGAGGATGAGCGGCGGGCCTTGATCCAGCGCCTGCACACGCCACGATTGCGGCTGCCCCGGCCCGAAGTGGTGAACTTGATCCGCCGTGCGCGTTTGGCGCTCATGGTCGGCGGCTGTCTCGCGCTCATCCCGTGGATGGTGTACCTCGGGCTCACACTCCCGGACGACTATCAGGCCCGCAATTGGTCCGCGGCCTGGATCGGCTTCGATATCGCGCTCGTGCTCATGATGGCGACCTGCGCCTACCTCGGCTGGCGAAGGCGGGTGGTGCTGATCCTGCCCGCCTTCGGCACCGGGATGCTGCTGCTCGTGGACGCCTGGTTCGACATCATCACCGCCGAACCCGACGACATCTGGACCTCCATCGGCACCGCCGTGCTCGGGGAGATACCCCTCGCCCTGCTGCAGATCAGCGGGTCCATCATGATGCTGCGCTATCTGATCATGGCGCACCCGCTGAAGGACCCCGTGGTCAGCCCGCTGCGGGCGCGTCTCCCCTTCTGACCCGGTGCAATTCGAGCGTGCAGCACTTCACGCTGCCGCCGGCCTTGAGCAGTTCCGACAGGTCGATGCCCACCGGCTGGTAGCCGCGCGCGGCCAGGGCCTCGGCCAGGTCGGTCACCCGGTTGCTGAGGAAGACGTGGTAGCCGTCGCAGACCCCGTTCAGGCCCAGCACATTCGCATCGTCCTCGGTGGCGATGACGGCGTCCGGATACAGCTCGGCGAGCAGCCGGGCGCTCTCGGCGGAGAAGGCGGGCGGGTAGTAGACGATGGTGTCGTCGAGCACCATGAGCGCGGTGTCCAGGTGGTAGAAGCGCGGGTCCACCAATTCCAGTGATACGACCGGCATTCCGAAGAATTCCTCGACCTCGCGGTGCGCGCTCACCGCGGTGCGGAAGCCGGTGCCGGCCAGGATCCGGTCCCGGGAGACCGCGAAATCGCCTTCGCCCTCATTGGTTTCGCTTGCCGCGGCCACCTTGCCGAATCGGCGGTCCAGCCAGCGGTGATAGGCCGGACCCTCGTCCGCGCGTTCGGGATTCGCGAAGCGGGCCGACAGCGCCCGATCCTCTATGGCGAGGCCGCCATTGGCGGCGAACACCATGTCGGGCAGTCCGGGCACACCGTCGATGACCTCGACCTGGTGCCCGTGCGATTCGTAGGCGACGCGCAGTGCGTCCCACTGGGCCAGGGCCTTGGCGCGGTCGACCGGGGTCGCGGTGTCCATCCACGGATTGATGGCGTAGGTGACTTCGAAATGCTCGGGCCGGCACATGAGGTACCGGCGCGGAACGGGGCGGCGGGCCCCGATGGGATCGGGCGCTTGGAGGGTGGCTACAGAGGTCAACGAGGCTCCTCGAAATCGGCGCGGACCGGGCTTTCCACGAAGTTATGTGGCGTACCGTTGCGTCAGAAACAACGATTTGTTGCGTAGATCGAGCTCTGAGCAATGAATCGTTGCGTAGTCGCGAAAGGATGTTTCATGGACGAAATCGACCGGCGCATCCTCGCGCACCTCCTCAAGCACGCGCGCGCCTCGTTCCAGGAGATCGGTGCGCAGGTCGGGCTGTCCGCGCCCGCGGTGAAGCGGCGCGTGGACAAGATGGTGGCGGGGGGTCAGATCACCAGCTTCACCGCGGTCGTCAACCCGGCCTCGCTGGGCTGGCGGACCGAGGCGTACGTCGAGGTCTTCTACCGCGACAACATCTCTCCGTCCGAATTGCGGCGCAGTCTGGAACCCATCCCGCAAGTGGTGGGGATCTGGACCATCGCCGGGGAGGCCGATGCGCTCGTGCACGTCATGGCCAAGGACATGGCCGAGATCGAGGCCACCGTCGAACGTATCCGCGCCAATGCCCGCGTCGGGCGCACGCGCAGCAACATCGTCATGTCGCGGCTGCTCGAACGGCCTCGCACCTGATCCGGCCGCCCTCGTTCCGACATCCGTGGCCCGGCGCACTACCCGCTCCACGGTCGCGCCCAGGCGGAACATTAGGGTGGAACCCATGTCCGACGTGCGCACCAGCTACCTCACCGACGGGGCCGAGATCTATCGGCGCTCGTTCGCGACAATCCGGGCCGAGGCGGATCTCGCGCGATTCCCGGCGGATGTGTCGCAGGTGGTGGTGCGCATGATCCACGCGTGCGGACAGGTCGATCTGGCCGCGGATGTGGACTTCAGCGCCGAGGTGGTGACGCGGGCGCGGGCCGCGCTGCGGGCCGGTGCGCCGATTCTGTGCGATGCCAAGATGGTCGCCTCGGGCGTCACCCGCAAGCGGCTGCCCGCCGGCAACGAGGTGCTCTGCCTGCTCGACGATCCACGCGTGCCCGGCCTGGCCGCCGGGCTCGGCAACACCAGATCGGCTGCGGCGCTGGAACTCTGGCGTGATCGCCTGGCAGGCGCGGTCGTCGCCATCGGCAATGCGCCCACCGCCCTGTTCCATCTGCTCGACCTGATCGATGCCGGCGCCCCGCGGCCCGCTGCCGTGCTGGGCATCCCGGTCGGATTCATCGGCGCGGCCGAATCGAAGCAGGCGCTCGCCGAACACGGCGGCCTCGAATACCTGACCGTGCGTGGCCGCCGAGGTGGCAGCGCCATCACCGCCGCCGCCCTGAATGCGATTGCGAGCGAACAGGAATGAGCGGCAAACTGTGGGGCGTCGGGCTCGGGCCCGGCGATCCGGAACTGGTCACGGTCAAGGCGGCGCGCATCATCGGCGCGGCCGACGTCATCGCCTTCCACAGCGCACGACACGGGCGCAGCATCTCGCGCGCCATCGCCGAGCCGTACCTGCGGGCGGGACAGCTGGAGGAACACCTGGTCTACCCGGTGACCACCGAGACCACCGACCACCCCGGCGGCTATCAGGGCGCAATCGACGAGTTCTACGAGCAGGCGGCCGCCGTACTGGCAGCACACCTTTCGGCGGGCCGCTCGGTGGCGCTGCTGGCCGCGGGTGATCCGCTGTTCTACAGCTCCTTCATGCACATGCACCGCCGTCTGGCCGACCGCTTCGACACCGAGATCATTCCCGGCGTCACCTCGGTCAGCGCCGCATCGGCCGCCCTGGGCACTCCGCTGGTGGAGGGCGAGCAGGTACTCACCATCCTGCCCGGGACCCTGCCCGCCGAGGAGCTCACCCGGCGGCTGCGCGACACCGGCGCGGCCGCCATCATGAAGCTCGGCCGCACCTATCCGGGTGTGCGGCAGGCGCTTTCGGATTCGGGACGGCTCGCCGACACCTATTACGTGGAGCGGGCGAGCAGCACGAAGCAGCGGGTCCTGCGCGCGGCCGACGTGGACGAGGCGAGCGTGCCGTACTTCGCGATCGCCGTCGTGCCGGGACCCGCACCCGCGACGCGAATCCCGCTGACGGGCAGCGTTTCTGAACAATGCGGAGCCGAAACCGTCGCAGCCCGAGCGCAGATCGCAACCGAGGCCGACACGCGCGCGCGGCAACTCGCGGGCGAAGTGCCGTCGGACGGGACCACCCAGACCGATGGCGACATCCAGCCGGTCAGTGCAGCCCAACCGGTCGGCGAGACCCAGCCGGTCAGTGGGACCCAGCCGGTCGGCGAGGCTCAGTCGGTCGGTGAAGTGGTCGTGGTGGGGCTCGGGCCGGGGGCCGAGGAGTGGACCACGCCGGAGGTGTCGCGGGCGCTGGCCGAGGCCACCGATATCGTCGGGTATTCGACCTATGTGAACCGGGTGCCGGTGCTTCCCGGTCAGCGGCGGCATGCCAGTGACAACCGGGTCGAATCCGAGCGTGCCGCAATGGCTTTGGATCTGGCCAGGCAGGGCGGCCGGGTGGTCGTGGTGTCGTCCGGGGATCCCGGGGTGTTCGCCATGGCGGCGGCGGTGGTCGAAGAATCGGCGGATCCGCAGTGGCGCGATGTTCCGGTGCGGGTGTTGCCGGGTGTGACCGCGGCCAGTGCGGTGGCGAGCCGGATGGGCGCGCCGCTCGGGCATGATTTCGCGATGATCTCGCTGTCGGATCGGTTGAAGCCGTGGGAGGTGGTGGCGCAGCGGATTTCCGCGGTGGCCTCCGCCGATATGGCCTTCGCCGTCTACAACCCGGCCTCGTCGCAGCGGACCTGGCAGGTCGCGAAGATGCGGGATCTCGTTCTGGAGCATCGCAAACCGGATACGCCGGTGGTGATCGGCCGCGATGTGGGTGGCCCGGCCGAGTCGGTGCGGGTCATCACGCTGGCGGAGCTGGATCCGGCCGAGGTGGATATGCGCACCCTGCTCATCGTGGGTGCGTCGACCACCACGGTGTTCGACGCGCCGGGCGGACCGCGGGTGTTCACCTCACGTCGTTACGGCGACTAATATTCCACTTTGGAACGTAGCGTGGAAGGAGTGGTTAGTGGCAGAAGACAATGCACGACGCCCGCTCAACTCGACGGCCGCGTCCCTGCTCGGATTCCTACACCGGGGCGAAATGTCCGGATGGGACCTGGTCGCCCAGGCCCAGGACCACATCGGCGACTTCTGGACCATCACCCAGAGCCAGGTCTACCGCGAACTCGCCACCATGCACCAGAACGGACTGGTCGACAAGGGCCGCTCCGGCGCCCGCGACCGCACCCCGTACCGCATCACCGAGAGCGGCCGTGACGCGTTCGCCGAATGGATCGCGCGCGACCCGGGCGCGGAAACCATCCGCGTCCCGCTGCTGCTCAGCATCTCCTTCGGCGAATACGTGGACACCGAACGCCTCGACCGCATCATCGCCGCCAACCGCACCGTGCACGAACAACGCCTGGCCCGCTACCTCTCCGGCCACGACGAACAGCAGATGTCCCCCTTCGAACGCGCCACCCTCGACTTCGGCATCCGCTACGAACGCGCCGTCCTCGAATGGTTCGATCGGCTGCCCGACCTACTCGACCGCGCCAGCCGACTGTCCTGACTCGGCCCCGTCAGAGCTTGCGTCCCACACCGGCGTAGGCCCAGGCGGGTCCGGAGTACGGTTCGGGCTCGAACAAGGGGGCCTCGGCGAGTTCGGGGTGCCAATCCTCCAGATGAACAACCCCCGGCACCACGAGTTCGGTTCCCGCGAAAAGGGTTTCGACCTCGGCGCGGGACCGCAGGGCCATGGTGATACCCGCGCGCTCGCAGGCGTCCGCGGCCAGTGTCGCGCCCTTCGGGTCGACGTCGGCGGTGGGGTAGGTGACGGCCAGACAACTGCCCGAAGGGACGGCGCTGAGCAGTCGCGCGATGATGTTCTGTGGATCGTCCGCGTCGCGGAAGTACATCAGAACGGCGATCAGCATGATCGCGACGGGACGATCCAGGTCGAGCGTGTCCGCGAGGATCGGGTCGTTCAAGATCGACTCGGGCTTGCGCAGGTCCGCGAAGGTGAAGGCGGTTCTGCCTTGCGGGGTACTGGACATGAGTGCACGGGCATGCGCGAGGACGATCGGATCGTTGTCCACGTAGACGATTCTCGCGGCGGGATCCACATCCTGAGCCACCTCGTGGACATTGCGCGCGGTCGGCAGGCCGGTGCCGATATCCAGGAACTGGGTGATGCCCAGCTCGGTCATCGCATAACGCACCGCGCGTCCGAGAAAGGCGCGGTTGGCGCGTGCCATCGCGCGGATGCCGGGAATGTGCGCCGCGATCTCGTCACCCAGTTGACGGTCGGGTAGGTAGTTGTCCCGGCCACCCAGCCAATAGTCGTAGAAGCGGGCCGGGTGTGGCCGCCCGGAGTTGATGTCGGACGGTAAGCCCGAAACGATCCGGCCGCGGTTCTTCGACATGGCGTAGGCCCCTCCCTGCGACTCGCAGCATGATGGCGACGACACCGCGCTACCCGCTGACCGAGCACAACGCTGCTCAGTTACAGCGACGCGACAAGCGTATTGGGTGAGGACTGCGCTCACCCCGGGAATCGGCATCAAATACCAAGCGTTCGTTAACTGCGCCGGAGACTCGGCGCGCGTCCGGATTCAGCGCAGACGTTGCAGCCAATCCCACGCGGCCGCGGCCGTTTCCACCTGACGAGCACCCACCGGTAGCGGCGGCCGCTCGATCACCACTACCGGCAGCCCCAGCCCGCGAGCGGCTTCCAGCTTGGCTTCGGTCAGCGCTCCCCCGCTGTCCTTGGTCACCAGCGCGTCGATACGCCGATCGGCCAGCAGCTCCGACTCGTCGGACACACTGAAAGGCCCACGCGCCAAGAGCAGTTCATGCCGGGCCGGCACCGCGTCTTCGGGCGGATCGATCGCGCGGATCAGGAACCACCGTTCCGACTCCGCGAACGCGGCCACTCCCTGCCGGCCGATGGTCAGGAATATCCGCTCGCTCGCGGCAGTCTCGATTGCGGCCGCGGCGGCGGTCAGGTCAGGCACCCGAATCCAGTCGTCCCCCGACTGCTCGGTCCAGCCCGGACGGCGCAGATGCAGCACCGGCAGCCCCAGACCCGCTGCCGCAGCGGCAGCATTGGCGGTCATACCGCCCGCAAAGGGGTGAGTGGCATCGATGACGGCCTGAATACCATTGTCGGCCAGCCATTCCCGCAGCCCCGCCACGCCCCCGAATCCCCCCACGCGCACCTCTCCTACGGGAAGGACAGGTTCGCGTACGCGCCCGGCGAGCGAGGAAACGATCTCGAATCCCCGCTCACCGGAAGCGATGCCGGCCAGTTCCCGGGCTTCCCGGGTCCCGCCGAGTATCAGCGTTTTCAGGGCTGACCGCTGAAGTAGGCCGAGCCCGAATCGATCAGCGGCTGACCGCCGGCGATCAGCAGACCGATGATCGCGCCCGGAATGGCGCCGATGCCGAACAGGAACGCGCCCAGGATGCCACCGATCACGCCACCCAGCGCGGCATGCTGCAGCTCGCTGAAGAACCAGCCCTGCGAGTCGATGTCCTGTGCGGAGGACAGCGGCGCCGACACCGAGGTCAGCGTGAGCTTGCTGCCGTCATTGTCGATAGCGGCGATGAGCCCGTACTGCTTACCCGCCAGCGCACCGACCAGCGGCACCTGGGTGACGACATCCCCGGCCTGGTTCTTCAGCAGCACGGTCTTACCCGTCGCATCCAGGCTGAACTGCCCACCGGTCACCTGAGTGACAATGTCGTTCGCATTGCTCACGGCGACGGTGTAATCGACGCCGTGATCGGTGCCCTGCACCGTCGGAGCAGCCTGCTGCACGGCCGGAGCCGGATCGGCCGGCGCCGCATACCCGGTGCCCGCCGCAATACCGGTCGCGGCAGCAGCAACGAATGCGGTGGCCACGAACTTGGTGTACTTCATAGAACTCCCAATTCAGTTAGAACCGGACCCGACAACAGTCAGGTCACCGCCGGTCACCCTACCGTTGACCTACAGACGTTTCATTCTGAATCCCCCGCTCCCGCATCAGATCGCAGCTTTGTCGTAAGTTTCAACGGCCGCATGGCCCAATTGCGCACTGGCACGCCGCTTGTCGCCTGTCTTCCCTGCGACATAGGTGCCGGGCAGCTGAACGTCGGACCTGCGAACTCTGGGTTATGAGCCGACAAGGGGTGGTCCCGCGTGAACCGAACCTCCATGTGCCGAGGCATCGTCGGCCGGCGGCTCGGTGATCATCCGGGCGGTGCCGCCGAACTGGCGGGTGTTCGGGCTCGCGCCGGGGTCGTAGGGTGGCCAGCCGGGGTCGCCGGTGGCGGCGAAGCGGGCCCAGGCTCCGGTGAGATCGTCACGGACCGCGACGAGTTCAGGGGTGGCCGAGCCGGTGAGGTCGAGGTTGTCGAACACCATAGCGAGATCGGCGCCGTGGCAGGCGCCGAGGGCAGGGCCGAAAGGTTCGGCCGCGAACAGGTATGTGTGTGCCCGGCCCCCGGCGGCGACCTGGGCGGCGGCCAATCTGCTTGCGGGCAAGCGGTATACGACATCGGTCAGGAACTGCGTGCGCAGGTCGGCGAGCCCGGCCTCCGGTGAGCGGTGACGATAGGCGGTGAGCAACCGTTCGGGGTCGGCGACTCCCGCCGTGGCTATCTCGGCGAGCAGCGTGTTCGCGTCGGCGGGGAGGTAGGCGGCGCCGTGCATGACCTGGAACAGTCGCATCTCGTCCCGGTTCGCTCCGATCAGCAGGCCGATCCCGGCGGCGGCGCCGTCCGCGACCGCTTCCTGCGGATGCCGCGGCACGACGGTACCGTCCAGCACGACACCCCAGGAGCGGCCGCCGGGCAGGTTGCGGCGGCCGATGTCGGTGTCGATGACCGAGTTCTGCACGTCGAGAATCCGTTCGACCGGCACGTCGAGCAGGTCCTCGACCTTGTCCAGCCGCAGAGCGGTCAGCAGATCGGCGGCGATGGCGGTGCCGGTGGCGGCGTCGAAGATCCGGGTGGTGCTGCCGCTGCTGAGGATCGCGCGATGAAAAGTGCCCGTGGCAGCCGGGCCGGCAAGGTGCGCGCCGATGGAGAATGCGCCCGCGGACTCGCCGGCGACGGTGATGTTGCCCGGATCGCCGCCGAAGCTCGCGATGTTGTCCCGCACCCAGTGCAGCGCCGCGGCCTGATCCTGCAGGCCCAGATTGCTGCAACCGGCCCAGTCGGGGCCGCCGAGTTCGGCCAGGTGCAGGAAGCCCAGTGCGCCGACGCGATAGTTGATCGCGACCACCACGGTGCTGGTGAGTCTGGACAGGGCGGCGCCGTCGGTCATCGGAGGTGACGCCGAGCCGCTGTCGAATCCCCCGCCGTAGATCCAGACCAGGACCGGGCGGCGGCCGGTGAGCTCCGGAGTCCAGACGTTGAGATACAGGCAGTCCTCGGCGGAACCCTGCGCCTCGGGCAGGGCGGCGCCGTCCGAGTCCGCTCCGGGCACGAGGGCGGAGAGGCGTTGCGCCGGGGCGGGGGGAAAGCGGGTGGCGTCCCGGACGCCCTGCCACCGCCGGGGCGGCTGTGGTGGGTGCAGCCGCAAGGAACCGAGCGGTGGGGCGGCGAACGGGATTCCGGCGAACAGCGCACCGCCACCGGGCAGGGGCCCGCCGCGCAGCATCCCATCGGGCGTGCTGACCTGACAGGAATCGGTCATCGTCGATCCTCCTCCGGGCCGGATGAAGGCGAGGCTACTTGATGCCCGGACTCGGCAGGTATTGCTGCAGCCGGAAGGTCGTATAGCGCTCGTGCTCGTAACTTCCGAACGAGCCCGGCACCGTCTTGATCGGCATCTCGGTGAAGTCCAGCAGGCCGAAATCGGCATAGTCCACACTGTCCGGATAGAACGTCTTCTCCATCTGAACATCTTCTCCGGGAGCACATTTCACCTTGATCCAGCCGGGAATCGTATAGCGCTGAAACGGCGGGGTGACGTCCCCGTACAGGGGAGTGCCGTGGTAATAGTTCCCGAACTCCAGGGTCGTCTTCGAGCACATCCGGGTACCGCCGGGGCGGGCGTCGACGAGGATCCCGCTGTAGCGGCCCGCCGGGTTGATGATCCCGTAGTACTGACTGGATCCGCCGTCCGGCTCCATCACGTCGTTCCATTCCCAGCCACGCCAGGATGTGGACGGATTGAGCTGACTGTCGACGATGCTGGGGAACATGTTCATGCGCCAGTACTCGCCCCGCCAGCCGTCGACATCGATGGTGTGGCCGTTGTAGGTGACGCTGCCCGTCACCCTGCTGTTGATGACGGCGTCGACATTCGTGGGCTCGGTGCCCTCCCCTGCCACGGGGATCTTGTAGAAGGATCCCGGGACGACGTCGGTGGCGGTGAAATCTGCTGCCGCGGTTGATGATCGGGCCGTGACGTGCCAATTGTTGACGTCGGGCAGGTAGTCGATGGAGAAGCTGTCCGAGCGGAGTCCCGGTTTGCCGTCGGATAGAGTCCGAGCCGATACGGGTATTCCCGGTAGGCCGCCCTGCAGCGAGAACATCCCGTTCATGAACGGGAATTGCGGTGCGTCGGAATTCGTTTCGTCCGCGACGGACCAGACGAAGTCTCCGCTCTGCCCGACCTGGCGCGGTGCGGGCCAGAACGGCTCCGCCTCGATGACAAGCAGGGAGTGCCGAGAGTCGGCGGGGTTCTTGAGCATCCACCAGCCGATGGCGATCTCCCCGTCCAGCCGATCGAGCGCCGTGTCCTGCGGCGTCGCGACCCGGGCCGCCCGGTCGGGCGGGGTCGGGGAGGTGTCGTAGGAGGTCGGCTCGTACTCCTGCGACCCGGGGATCGCCGGGTCGGCCTGCGTGATCGCCGGTTCGAAGGCGGCCGCCAGAATGATCGATGCCGCCGCGCAGAGGACGGTCATCAGCCGGGTCGATATCCGCGAGTGCCGCCGCGGCGGTCTTATCATGTTGTGTGACACTGTAAATCCTCATTCGAAACCGATCCGCCGCGTGCCGGCGGTGAATTGCGCTATTGCGCCTTCGGCATCAGCGCGGGCGCTATCGTGTCGAAGACATTGGGGAGACCGGCGCTGAAGCGGCGGTCATCCTCCGCGCGCAGTGCGGCCAATTCCGGTGGCGGGCTGTAGTCGGGTACGAATACCGCGTGCTCGTTCACCCCGGATGCGCCCAGAATCGCTTGCGCCGCACGCTTTCCGGACTCGGCGGCCGATTCCATGGAGTCCCCGCCGGTCGAGTTCTTCGTATAGCCGCCGGCCAGAAACAGATTGGGGATCGCACGAACCTGATCCGGATAGAATTGCGCGGTGCCGGGCGCG
This sequence comes from Nocardia sp. NPDC088792, assembly GCF_044750615.1. Lineage (NCBI taxonomy): Bacteria > Bacillati > Actinomycetota > Actinomycetes > Mycobacteriales > Nocardiaceae > Nocardia > Nocardia sp. NPDC088792. Next base: position 363,723 of record NZ_JBIVKC010000003.1, on the reverse strand, counting down.
GCGGCGGTACGCAGGTCGGGCACGGTCCAGCCCGATCCGTGCGCATAGGTCAAGGTCGGATGTGGCCGCCAGCCGGCGAGATTTCCGTCGGAGAACATCGCTGGTCCATCGGGAAGGTGCCGCACGATGTGTTCGCGGATCTCGTCGAAGGCCTGGTCGTAGCCCAGCTCCCGGATCGGCTTGCCGTAGAGCAGGCCCGGCTGGTCGTAGTAGGGGTGATTGTTGAATTCGACCGACATCATGCCGCGCATGCCGCCGTCGCCGTAGTCCTGCAGGTTCAGGTTCCAGATGGTCGACAACCCCACCAGGGTCAGGCCCCAATCGTTCCAATCGATCGCGATCCGGCCGAACGGGAGAGGATCGCGAAAATACACCTCGAACCCGGATTCGGCGGCCGATTCGAGCCGGTTGATATCGCCCAGGCCCGCGTCGGCGGCGAGCAACTCGGCGCTCAACAAGGGCAGCAGCTGGTTGGGAGTCAAGGTGACCACGTACCAGTCGGCGTCGACGGATTCGGTGCCGCCCTGGGGATCTCGCACCGTAGCGCCCGCGATGCGGCCCGCCTCGACGCCGATATCGGTCAGTGTTCGCTGGGTGTGGAAGGTGACTCCGAGGCCTCGCAGATAGCGGGCCCAGGGATCGAACCAGATCTCCGTCTCGGGACCGTCGAGCATCGCGTTGAGCCCGAGCAGCTGGGTGTTCATCTGATCGAAGCCCGGCCAGGAGCGCCGCCCGAATATCATGTGCACGACCGGGTCGATCCAGAATTTGGTGTACGCGCTCGGACTCACGCCGTGCGCGTTCGAATCCCAGGAGATCGTGTCGGAGAATGCCCGGATCATGTTCATTGCCGGTGGGGAGAGCAGCTCGCTGCGGAAGAATCCGTACCGCAGGTCGATGTTCTCCAGTTGCGCGGCCTGTCGCTGCGGGCCGCTGCTCACCAGTGCCGCGATCTTCCCTGCCAGCAACGGCGCATCCGAGGGCCACATATCCCCCACCAGTTCCGCGGCCTGACCGACCGATCGCAGCAGGTCGTCGAACGAAAAGTGTTGCAGCTGTGTGGGTGTGATCGGCAGGCTGAATCCGACCTTGCGGCCGTCGAGGCCGATCTCGACGCCGTCCGCACCGGCCGCGGAGGTGAGATGGTTCATGACCTTGCGGCCGTTGCCGTCGGGGATGCGCATCAGCATGTCGGGCAGGCTCGCGTAGCCCGGGATCAGATAGTGCCCGCCACAGGTGGTCGGCATCGATGGACGCCCGCCGGTACCGCCGCCGGGCGTGACGTAGGACCGGACCATGCCGCCGAGGCGTTCCTGCCGTTCGTACACGTGGACCTGAAATCCCCGTTCCGCCAGCTCATGTGCGGCCGTCATGCCCGCGGGGCCCGCCCCGAACACCGCGACCCGCCGGCCTTTCGCCGGGTCCGCGGCCGACACCGAGCGTGTCAGGGACGTGGCCAGCGCCACGCCGCCGGCGGTGAGTCCCCCCTTCAGTACCGCGCGTCGGGAGAATTCCACAGATCATTTCCTTTTGCTTTCATCGGCTTGCGCCGCCAGTCCGGCATAGGTCTGCCGGAGTTGCCGTTTGATGATTTTGCCGCTGGGGTTCTTCGGCAGTTCGTCGACGAAGACCACGTATTTCGGCCGCTTGTACCCGGCGAGCCGGACGGCGAGGTGCGCGTCGAAAGCCCGGCGATCCACCGGCTGTCCGGGCTTCATGACCACCGCGGCCACCACCGACTCGATCCATTTCGGATGCGGGACACCGAAGACGGCCGCCTCGGCCACCCCGTCGATCTCGTAGATGGCTTCCTCGACCTCGCGGCTCGCGACGTTCTCGCCGCCGGTCTTGATCATGTCCTTCTTCCGGTCGACGACGCTGAGATAGCCTGCGGTGTCCAGGATTCCGAGGTCGCCGGAGTGGAACCAGCCGTCTCGGAACGCTTCGGCGGTCTTGTCCGGCTTGTTGAAGTAGCCGAGACAGGCATGCGGTGTGCGGTGCACGATCTCACCGATCTCGCCGGGCGGCACCGCATTTCCGTCCTCGTCGACGACCCGGGTCTCGACATTGAGCGCCGGACGGCCGGCGCTGCCTGCACGGGATTCCTGTTCCTCGGGCCGCAGGATGGTGGCCATCGGCGACAGTTCGGTCTGCCCGTAGAAGTTCCACAGTCGCACACCGGGCAGTTCACGGCGCAGGTCGCGCAGGATCTCCACCGGCATGGGTGAGGCGCCGTAATAGCCTTTCCGCAGCGAAGACAGGTCCGTCGTCGCGAACTCCGGAGCCGCGAGCAGATCGATCCACACCGTGGGCGGGGCGAACAGCTTTGTCGCACGGTGTTTCTCGATGGCGCCCAGCACCTGCGCGGGCGTCGGCGCGGGCAGGATGACGCTGGTCGCACCCAGATAGACGTCCACCCCGAAGAAGCAGTCCAGCTGCGCGCAGTGATACATGGGCAAGCTGTGGATCTCGATGTCGGACGCGCTCATCTCACCGTCGACGAGGCAGCTGACGTATTGGGTGATGAGCCCGCGGGCGGTGTTGATCACGCCCTTGGGACGGGATTCCGTGCCGGAGGTGTACATCAACCGGATCGGATCGTCGTCGGCGACCTCGATGTCGATCGGTTCGATGGCCGCGATGGTCCAGGCAGCGAACGGTTCCCAGTCCGACGTCGCGGGTGCGCCACCGATCACCGCCCGCACACATCCCGCGAGGCCCGCCTCGCGCAGGGCCGCGGCAGCGGTCTGCCGCAGCGGCTCCTGCGTCACCAGCGCCCGGATCTGTGCATCGGCGAGGATGTAGGCGACCTCGCGGGCGGTGAGTGCGAAGTTCACGGGCACGAGCACCACGCCGAGCCGCGCCGTCGCGAACGCCAGCGCGCCGAACTCCCAGCAGTTGCGGGCCAACAGCGCGAGCCGATCGCCCTTGCCGAGCCCGCGGGCCGTGAGCGCGCCCGCGATGCGGTCGACCACGGCATCGAACTCGGCGAAGGTGAAGCGCACCTCACCGTCGATCACCGCAGCCTTGTCCGGATATCGGCGGGCCGACCGGTGCAGGAGTTCCCCGAGGCCGTGCCGGCGAGCCCGTACGACATCGGCGGTGGATTCCACGAATCCCATGACAGCGTGATCCTTTCGCGGGGATCCGTCAGCGGAGCTTGATGTTGACGGCCTTGGTCTGCAGATACAGGTCGAGCGCTCCGCCCAGCTCCCGGCCCCAGCCCGACTGCTTGTAGCCGCCGAACGGCAGCGCCGAGTCGAACCCGTTGTACTGGTTCACCCAGACCGAACCGGCCCGCAACGCCCGCGCCGTCAGATGGGCCTTCGACAGGTCTCCGGTCCAAATCCCCGCGGCGAGACCGTAGATGGAGTCGTTCGCGTCCGCGATCACACCGGTTTCCGCATCGAACGGTGACGCGACCACTACGGGGCCGAAGATCTCCTCCCGCACGACGCTCATCTCCGGCCGCACGTCCACCAGCACGGTCGGTTCGACGAAGTAGCCGGTGTCGCCGTGGCGGCGGCCACCGGTCAGCGCACGGCTGCCGTCGGAAAGCCCCTGTGCCAGATAGCCGGTGACCCGGTCGAGTTGGTCCTGCGAGATGAGCGGCCCCAGTTGGGTGGCCGGGTCCAGGCCGGGACCGATCTGTACCTGCGCGGCCGCCTCGGCGACCGCGGCGGTGAAATCGTCGAAGATGGTGTCCTCCACGAACAACCGCGTCCCCGCCACGCACGATTGGCCGTGGTTGAACAGCACCGCGTCGACCGACCCGGGTACCGCGATCTCCCAATCCGCGTCCGCGAAGACGATATTCGGGCTCTTGCCGCCGAGTTCCAGCGACACCTTCTTGAGATTGCCGCCGGCGGCCGCGAGGACTTTCTTGCCTACTTCGGTCGATCCGGTGAAGGCGATCTTGTCGACATCGGGATGCGCGGCCAGCACCGCCCCGGCATCGCCGAATCCCGGCACGATATTCACCACGCCGGGTGGAAAACCGGCCTCCGCGAACAACTCTCCGAGCAGCAGCGTGGTCAGCGGCGTCTCTTCGGCCGGTTTCAGGATCACCGTATTGCCCGCGGCGAGTGCGGGCGCGATTTTCATCGCAGCCATGAGCAGCGGGAAATTCCACGGGGTGATCTGCCCGACGACGCCGAGCGGCTCTCGCAGCGTATAGGCATGGAAATCGGCGCCGGGCGCGAACGGCATGGCCGGCTGCACGGTGGTTCCGGTGATTTTGGTCGCCCACCCCGCGCTGTACCGGAAGATGTCCCCCGCCCAGCCGGCGTCGACGATTTGCGCGATCACCGCCGATTTCCCGTTGTCGAGGGATTCCAATTGCCCGAACACCTCGGCGCGCTCGGTGATGAGATCACCGACCCGCCACAGCAGCTGCTCGCGCTGATTGGGTTTGAGCCGACCCCACGGCCCGGACTCGAAGGCCCGGCGCGCGGCGCGCACCGCCCGGGCGATATCCTCGGCCTCCCCGTGCGCGACCTGTACCAGCACCTCGCCGGAGGCGGGGTCGAAGGTCGGGAAGGTCTTGCCCGAGGCGGCCGGTACCCACTCGCCGTCGATCAGCAGCGGCCGCGGCCCGGCGAGGAATTTCCGTACCTCCGGGTGCAATTGGTGCTCAATGGTTGTCATTTGTCGTCTCCGCCGTTCAGCGCGTAGTGGACGATGATCGCGCCGCCGGTCGCGTAGTTGGGAACGTCATCGATAAGTTGTTGCCCGATAGCCGATTCGAGGGCCTCCCCCATCGCTTCCGGCGAATCGAAGTCGGCTTCCCAGAGCGCGTAATAGGGGCTCTCCCCCGACACTCCGGCGATATCGAGACTGTAGGTCGCATTGCGCACATTCGGCAGTTGCCGAGCGAGTGGCAGATGCTTGGATTCGTAATAGGTCCGGAAATGCTCGGTGTCGGTGGGGTGCGGGTAAAATACGGTCAGTCGGTACACATTTCGAAGGATGTCATGAATTCCAGGACTGCCGGTGTTCAGTTTGTGGACACCGGCGGCACAATGCCGTAGCGGCGGATCGCGCGATACAACGTGGTACGGCTGATACCGAGACGTTGCGCCGCGGCCAGCTTGTTTCCCGCTGTGGCACGCAGCGTTTCGACGATGGCGTCGTATTCCGCGCGCTCGATGGGCGTCAGGCTGCGGGGCCGCAGGGCATGGCGGTATCGCTCCGGCAGATCGTGCACGGTGACATCGCCGACACGACGGGTCCGGGTCACCTGCCGCAGCACCGACCGCAACTCGGTCAGATTGCCCGGCCAGTCGTGTCCCGCGAGGGCGGCCAATGCGGCAGGCGTCCAGCGCAATTCGGGGGGCGCGGAGAGCTCGGCCAGCATCGACAACACCAGGGCCGGAATGTCTTCGCGCCGTGATCGTAGCGGCACCAGGTCGGTGCGGTGCACGCACTGGGCCAGTAGCCCGTGATGCTCGGAGTCCAGCTGATCGGCGGGGGCGCTGGTGAGAATCACCCGCGCGGTGGACTCTCGCACGATCGCGGCGATCAGGTGCGCGAGCGGGCGGGACAGCAGATGCACCGCTTCGACGACCACCACGTCCTGGGACGCGAGTGCGCCGGCCAGTCGCGCCGGCCAATCCGCGTACTCGGGCAGCACCGTGTCGGCGGCGTCGAACCACGCCACCCGCTGGCCCGCGCCCACCAGGTCGTGTGCTGCGCGGGTGCGTCCGGTGCCGATCTCGCCGCAGATCGCGATGTGTCCGTGCGCGAGTCGGTCGCCCGCCGTCGGCGCTTCGTCCTCCCCGCGGAAAATCAGCAGTGCGCCGTCGGCGACCCGTCGCACCGAAATCCGCACCGCGCGTCCGGAACTCAGGGTGAGGCGTAACCAGGAACGATCCAGCGGCAGGTCGGCCGCGATCCCGCGCAGGACGGCGTGATCGGCGGCGTCGAGCAGGTCCACGGCGGCGTCGTTGGCGAGGAACACGTCCCGGCCGATGGCCGCCACGGGCGCGGCGCGGTCCCTCAGCACCGTCGCGTGAAACGCGCCGAGCAACTGCTGCTCGTTCCACCGGCTGCCGGCCAGCAGCCGTTCCTCGATCCGGCGCACCGCGGAGACCACGAAGGGTACCAGCAGCGCACCGGAATCGGCTGTGGTGCAGGTGATGTCGAGGACGCCCTCGAGCCGGTGGGTCGTGGGGTGAAAGATCGGATGGCCGTAGCAGCTGAACTGTTTGAGTTCGTCGATGAAGTGCTCGGCGCCCTGTACCAGCACGCCGGCGCCGACCTCGGCCGCGGTCGCGAGGGAATTGGTGCCGATCGCGTCCTCGTGCAGATGACGGCCCGCCACCAGCCCCAGCCGTTCGAGCCGGGTGCGCGTCGAGGGCGTACCGCTGCGCAGTCCCAGCAGCCTGGAATCACGATCGGCGAGCACGGTGACGAAATCGGTGCCTTCCAGCGCCGCACCGATCTCGTCGAGGATCGGGACCGCGGCCCACATCAGCCTCGAATCGGGGTCCACCGTGTCCAGGCACGCAGTGCTCAATTGTGTTCCCGGATCCAGGCCCGCGAGCTCGGCCCGTCGCCAGGACGCGGCGATCACCGGACGCAGTGCGGGCTGCCCATCCCCCATCGGATGCTCCTCACCGTCGGAGAGTGTTCTCATCGTCGCCGAGATCCGCTACCCCACCGTGTCCAGTTCTGGAACACGGGTGTCAGCGCGCGGCGGCGAAGTTCACGCGGCTGTCCGGCGCCGGACCATAGGCCGGGCGAAGCATTCCCGCGCCCGTCACCAGCGGGAGATCGAGTGCCGAGAGCAGACCGGGCGCGGCGCGGCGCACCGCCGGGATCGCATTGACCATCCGCACCGATCCCGCCACGCGGGCGCCGAGGTCGTGGTCGTGGTTCTCGGCGAGTTCGAGTTCGCAGCGCATCGCCGGCGAACCCTCGATCTCGACCCGGTAGCTCCCACGGCCGGTGACGCCGGGGCAGCCGAAATCGTCTGGGGCGATGGCGATGTGCGGTTGCGGCCAGTCCGGGGCGATATCGTCGCGCATTCTGCTGACATGGTCGACAACCAGTTTCGGGGCGCCGTCGACGTAGGCGGTCAGCGTCGAGCGCATGGCCGCGATGGTGCCCGCGCCGACATGTCCGGTGGGAGTGTCGAAGGCGGTATCGGCCGGTACCCGTTCCACGCTCTCGGCGAGGCGCTCGATCTCGACGCCGAGGCCCGCGGCCAGCTGGTGCAGCACCGGACCCCAGCCGAAGCTGAAAACCCCTGGCGCGGCGGCGAACGCCGGGAACTCCGGCGGCTTGCCGAAACCGAGAATGTCGTAGACGGCGCTCGCGTCCGGATAGGTGCCGTAGTTGAACATCTCGGTGACACGGACGGATTCGATATTGCGGGACATGCCGGTCAGCACCAGCGGCAACACGTCGTTGGCGAAACCCGGATCGATCCCGGTGGTGAAGAACGACGCGCCGCCCGCGGCGCACGCCGCGCGCAGTTCCTCGGTCAGTGCGGTGTCGACCGCGGCCGGAAATACCAGGGGGACAACCGAACACGAGACCACGTCCTTGCCTGCGCGCAAAGCCGCGGACATATCGGCGATCGCGTCACCCGGGCGCAGGTTCGCCGCCGCGGCGTAGACGACGACCTCGGCGTCACCGTCCAGGATCGTCGCCGGATCGCTGGTGGCCCGCACGCCGGTATCCGGAATTCCGCACAGGGCACCGGCATCCACGCCGACCTTCGTGGTGCTGTGCACGACCAGGCCGGTCAACGTGAGCTCGGGGTGGTCGATCACTGCCCGCAAAGCGATCAACCCCATCGACCCTGGGCCCCATACCGCTACCTTGATCATCACGCCTCCATACAGCCTGGCAATATTTGTTAGATTGATGAGACATACTGCCGTTATGTGTATCAAGCTAGAATCGTGATCGACGTATTGTCAATAGCGTGGTGCGGCCGCCCCCGGCCGCCGAAAGGGAGTGGGCGTGGCACAAGATTGGCTGGCCAACCGCAGATCCGAGATCGCGGGCGATGCGATCCTCGACGCGGCCGCCGAACTGTTCGCCGCCCGCGGTGTGGATTCCGTCGCCATGAGCGATATCGCGCAAGCGGCCGGTTGCTCACGGCCGACCCTGTACCGGTACTTCGAGAACCGCCGGACCCTCCTGCTCGCCTTCGTGCAGCGCGAGACCCTCCGCATCGCCGAGCGCATCCGCGAACGCACCTCCCGATTGCCCGAGCGCCGCGACCGCATCGCGACGGCGATCAGCACCGCCATCGAATCCGTGCGCGAAACCCCCACACTGACAGCGTGGTTCGCGGGCGGAGAGGGAGCGCTCGCCACCGAACTGGCCCAATCGTCCAGTGCCATGCGAGCATTCGCCGCCGCAGTCCTCACCGATGATCCCGATTCCGACGCCGACCTGGACCTGAAGGTGCAGTGGGCGATTCGCGTGATCATCTCACTGCTCACCGTCCCCGCCGGCAGTCCGGCGGCCGAACACGAGCTCATCACCAAATTCGTCGTCCCCGTCCTGCTCGACAGCCCCGTCGACGCCGCCGGGAGCGGATCAGGGCGCGACAGGCAACGCCGCGAGCACCGCTGATCGGCTATCGGTTCCAGGAATGCGCCCGCGACGCCGGACGACCACCACGCCGGACGAGCGCTCACTTGCCGAAGAACATCAGTTCCCAGACCGCGGTCGGGCTCGCATACTCCTCGACTACGTTGCCGCCCCGGAAGACACGCACCGTGGCCTCACCCGTGAAACGGTGGTAAGCGCCGTCGAAGCCGGTCAGCCGGGACACGATCCCGCGCGCCAGCGTATTCGGGATGATCTTGTCGAGGAACTTGGCGACCAGCAGATTCTTCTTGCGCCACAAGGTGATCTCGTAGCGCACATCCGAGTCGGGCACCTCGTACTCGAACAAGAGCCGGTCGCTGATCGGTTTGGGACTGTCGGGCCCGACCCGTGGATAAGTGCGATAGACGGTGACGTTGCGTTCGTCGTCGGCCACGGTGTGACCGTCACGGGCGAGGTTGAACACGACGATGGGCACATTGTCGAACTCGGCTTCGGCGATGATCTCCGCGACGATGAAGGTGAACGGGCCGATTTCGGCGCGACCCCAGTACCAGTGGTTGATGACCTTGGGCATCAAGACGGTGCCCCAGTTGTGGTCGTGATAGCACGAACCGGACTCGGTGAACGTCACCTCTGGACTCTTCACACTGACCGTCGTCCTGCCTTGCGGTACAGCGACAATCCACCCGAAGAACTTGTCGTCCTCGCCGAAGGTGATGATCCCGGTCTTGGGGCGCCAACTGTTGCTGGTGCGGTCGATGCTGACCTCGATGTCGAGATCGCCCTCGACAACCCGGATCTCGTAATGCTCGAGATCACCGCGGAAGTAGTTCTCGCCGACCCGCACATCGCACGAAGTCTCGCTCGCCGACCACTTCGCGGCATCGAACTTGAACTCCCGCTCGACATGGGTGCCGTCGGGCCGGTCGATCTCGACGGTGATCATCGGGCCCATGCCCTTGAACGGGGTGTTGAAATCCTTGGTGTAGAAGACGATCACCACCGTGGAACCGTCCGCGAGGTGACTGTCGAAATACCACCATTCCCAGGTTCCGGGAGCGCCGCTGGTGCGCATCCCGTCCTCGGCTACCGCCGGCGCACGGCCGTCGGCCCCGATTCCGAGAGCCAGATAATCCTCGGCGTCCGATAACAAACCCGCCGGCAGGTCCCTGCGGGGCCGATGGAGCGGAAACGCGGATGCGGGCATGACTTCCTCCTCGGTCGAGAGACACAGACCATCCCCAAAAACGGTACATCTGTGTTCAATTTAGGTCAATCATGTACCATACATATATAGCGCATATGCATGAATCATCGTCTCCCGACCGACTACAGTGAGACATTGTTGATCTTTTTTGAACATCTACGTTCCGATCCGGAGTCGAATGCGCGCAACGAACAAGCGAATCACCACCGCGGCGATCAAGCTCTTCGCCGAACGCGGCACCCAGGAACTGACCATGAGCGAGCTCGCCGAGGCGGCCCAGGTGTCGCGCGGCACGCTCTATCGCAATGTCGAATCGATCGAGGGACTCTTCGATCAGGTGATCGAGGACCTCGCCACGGAGTGGCTGCCGCGGATCGGGGTGGCGATAGATCGGCACGGAGATACCGATCCCGCCGCCCGGATGGCCACCGGGCTGCGCCTGGTGGTCCGGCTCGCACACGAGAACCAGGCGCTGGGCCGGTTCATTGTCCGATTCGGTATGACCGACAAGGCTTTACGCAGCATCCTCTCCGGGCCGCCGATGCACGACGTCGAACAAGGCGTCGCCAGCGGACGCTACAACCTCGGCGGCGCAACGGAATTCGGCGTCGCCTCACTGATCATCGGCACCGTGGTCAGCACCGCATGGGTCGTTCTCGAGGGGCATCAGGGCTGGCGTGAAGCCGGGTCCGGGGCCGCCGAACTGCTGCTGCGATCGCTGGGCATCGAGTCCGGCGAGGCCCGCCGGATCGCGGCCGCCGAACTACCCGAGCTACCTCTCGGCTGACACTCATAGCACACCTCCCCTGCCGGCGCCGCCGGTCTGGAGTCGAATCCGGTTGCTGCACAACACTTCTCACGTCACTACCCACGGGGGCGAAGTCGGTCGCGTTCGGCGGTGAGTGCGGTGTTCGACCGGTGCAGGACGGCGTTCGAGTCGGTGAGGGTGGCGTTGGTTTCACGCAGGGCGGTGTTGGCGTCCTCGAGGTCGAGGATGCGGCCGATCCCGACAAGGTTGATCCCCTGGGCCGCCAGTTCGATGATGCGGGCCAGGCGGGCGAGGTCTTCGCCGCTGTAGCGGCGGGTGCCACCCCCGCTGCGGAGCGGAGCGATCAGCCCGTGTTGCTCGTACAGACGCAGCGTCTGCACGCCGACGCCTGCGAGTTCGGCAGCCACCGAGATCGCATACACCGCCTGCCCCGGCGACGGCAGATGGCCTTGTTCGCGTCCCGGCATCGTGTCGGTCTCCCTGCCCTTTGAGTGATCGTCTGCCTTCAGATTACCTTCCGAGCCCTCTTGCACTCTCCTCTCGAGAGTGCTAAAAATTATCTCTGTCAGATGACAGAGATAATCTGAATCCTCTTCGATCGAGAATGGAGTGAGTTGGAGGTGGCGACCATGCTGATGCGTACCGATCCCTTCCGTGACCTGGATCGTTTGACGCAGCAGGTCTTCGGCACACCGGCGCGTCCGGTAGTCATGCCGATGGATGCCTGGCGCGAGGGAGACGAGTTCTTCGTCGAGTTCGATCTGCCCGGTATCGACCCCGATTCCCTGGACCTGGACGTCGAACGCAATGTGGTCACCGTGAAGGCCGCACGCCCGGAGCTGGATCAGGGGCGGTCGATGATCGCCGCGGAACGCACCCGCGGCGTGTTCTCCCGCCAGCTGTTCCTGGGCGAGAACCTCGACACCGACGCGATCCGCGCCGACTACCGCGACGGCGTCTTACGGCTGAGCATCCCCATCGCGGAGAAGGCCAAGCCCCGCAAGATCGAGGTCACCCGCACCGAACCGGACCGCCAGGCCATCAACGCCTGAACGCGCCCGCTAACCCGGGAGGCCCCGCGATGGGGTTTGCCCGACAACACATTTCGCAATCTCTTCCGTCGACGGGTGAGTCCGTTCAGTCCCAGACTTGCGGGCTCACCCGGCCCTTCCGCCCCCACGAGACAGCACCAAATGTGCCAGGTTCGAGAGAGGAGACCGCTATGAGTGTCATCGTTCCGGCCGGTAGTGACCTCGACCGCGCCGAACAGCACACCCCTGTCTACGACCGCGACCGCGACAGCGGCCTGGACGGCGCGGCGCTGCGGCCGCCGGCCGAGCAACTGCGCGCGGCACTCGACACCGCCGAGCTCGCCGACCGGATCGAGCAAGCCTGGATCGTCCCGTACGACGACGACCGGGACGACACCCTCCACGACGACCACCTTCATGACGACCTGACCCGCTGAACATCCCCGTCCAGACGGTATGAGGACCCACCGAGATTGGGGCCGTATGCCTCGTTCTGCCAAGCCTCGTGGGTGAAACGGTCGTTTTTGTTTAGGCTGGGGGTATGCCGCGCCTCGGTGATGAACTCTGGGCCCAACGTCGTCGCCATGTGCTCACGAGTGCGTGGACGTCTTTCGCGCGCGACGGCTTCCATGCGACGTCGATGGATCAGATCATCGCTGCGACCGGCATGTCCTCGAGTGCTGTGTACCGCTACTTCCGTAGCAAGGACGATCTCATCGACGCCACGGCGCAGGAAGCACTCGAGCTAATCGGTGGTTTGTTCGCGCGGCTGATGGCCGCTGATCCTCCGCCGACGCCCGATGAAACGCTGAGGATGCTCGTCACCGATTTGCGCGGCAGGTCCGAGCAGGAGGGCTACGACCTTTCACAGTTGGCGATGCAGGCGTGGACCGAGGCCCTGCGGCGGCCACACCTGCACGAGATGGTCACTGCCTACTACCGTTCCACCCAGGCGAACTTCACCGAACTCGCACGACGATGGCAGGCCGCCGCATACCTCGGCCCAACTGCCGATGTCGATGCTGTCGCAGCGTTGCTGACCACCATGATGCCCGGCTTGATCGTGCTCGAGCATCTCGGTGACGGCACTTCCGCGGCTCAGCTGATCGCGGGCATCAGCGGGCTCGCTTCGGCGGCAACACCTGTGGAGAATGTCCGTGCCGCGGCTCCGGAACGGCCCGCGCGACGCCGTTCCTGAGCACTGCACCCGGTCGTCAGCGCATCGGCGTGAGCAGTTCCTGCCGTGGCGGCCAATCCGCCAGGGAGATAATGGATTCGGCGAAGCTCCGCAGGTGGATGCTGCGGTGGTGTGCGTCCATCGCGGCCTGGTCGATCCACGATTCGTAGACGACGATCGCGTTCGGATCATCGATCGCCGTGTGAACGAGATAGGCCAGGCATCCGTTCTCTTGCCGGACGACGGGTTGCAGCGACCGCATTCTGGCCGACACCTCGTCTCGGTGGCCCGGCAGCGCCGTGAGCCGGGAGACCGCGCACACGGTGGAATCACTTGTCAGGGCGGCAATTCCGGTGACACCTGCGCCCAGCCAGGGCGAGTCGAACTCCACAGCGCCGGCACCGAGCCCGTGAGGTTGGGCGCTGTAGAAGCGCAGGCGAAGTCCATCGGGGTCGCCGACCACCAGCAGCCAGCCGACCAGCGCGACGATCGGCGGCGAGTGCGGGATACCGAGGGCGTCGAGTCGTGCGGCCCAGTCATCGATGGCGGCTCGATCCGCGACGGACAAGGTAAGTAGGTCATAGCCTTTGAGGGCCTGGGCCATCGGCGGATCGAGCCGCAGTTCCAGGCGGCCGGGCAGGCCGGGAACGTCGAGAATCACGGCGAACAGCGTGCCGTCGCCACGGCGGTGATCCAACTCGGGCAGCCGCCGCGCGCCCAGAACCGCGCGATACCAGTCGGTACTGCGCTCGAGATCGGTGACCGGCAACTTGATGTGATGGATTCCGCCGTGCGCCGGGTTCGCGAGGCTGCTCATGGTCGACTCCAGGTGGTTTGCTTGATTCGGTTGTGGCGCAGGGGGTTACCGCGCGGAGAGAAACCCGTTGGACAGATCCTCGAGAGTGCCGTCGACAGTGGGTGATGCGTTGGCTGCGGCCAGGTATCCGTCGGGGCGTACCAGCAGCGGTCCGTCGAGACCGGGCAGACGCCGAACGACCAGCGCCGACTGCGGGGCAGGCCGCTCGGGCTGCGGCGTGCCGGCGTCCGGTAAGGCCAGCGTCCAGTTCAGGCCGGCGGAGGGAACGATTCGCGGCGAGACACGTCCACCCACGCGGGGCGCCCCCTGGTCGGGTTCCTCGGTGTACGCGATGTCGAGCTGGGCGAGCTTGCGGGCGATCCGCGCGGTGACCCCGGGTACGGCTGCGGCTGCGGCGAGGACGCGGTTGCGTATATCCCCCGCCGCCGGGTCTCGCATATTCGCCAGTGCGGCGAATTGGCTGGTGAACGAGACCATCCCGGCGGCGATCGGGTGCCGCTCGCGGTGATAGCTGTCCAGCAGTTCTTCGGGTGCGAGCCCGCACAGCACGGCATGCAGTTTCCAGGCCAGGTTTCCGGCGTCCTGGATGCCGGTATTCATCCCCTGCGCTCCGGCCGGGCTGTGCGTGTGAGCGGCGTCGCCGACCAGGAACACATTCCCCGCACGGAACCGCGCCGCCACCCTCTCCTGTACGTGGTAGGTCGACGCGGCGACCACTTCCAGCACCCGAGGCGTATTCGAGCGCGAACCGCGTTCGGCGAGAAGCTGTTCGAGGTCTGAGAGCGTCGGGGGTTCCGGGCTCGGAGTCGAGGCGACGATGCGATGCAGACCGCCTGCCAGGGGCGAGAGCAGCAGCATCCCGGCGGAGAGATAGAAGGTGGCGTCCTGCCCGGCGGTATTCCCGAGGTCGAGCCGGACGTCGGCGACAGCGAATCGCTGCTCGTGCGTATCGCCCGGGAAGGCGATATCCGCTGTTGTGCGGACAGCACTGTGGACGCCGTCGCAACCGACGATGTAGCGGGCCGAAACCGCATGCAGCACACCGTCCGGACCCGCAACCGTGCCGATCGAGCCGGGGAAGCCGGCGCTCGCGCCGAGGAACCGGTGATCGCGATATACCGTGCCGCCCAACTCGTTCAACCGCCGCAGCAGGTGTTCTTCGGTGACCTGCTGGGAGATCAGCAGAACATACGGGTACGGCGTGTCGAGGTCGTCGTAACAAGCGCGCAGCAATGTCTTCTCACGATCGTGCACGCGAAACCCGCGACCGCGAGCACCTTCCTGAATCAGCCACTCGCTGACGCCGATCCGTTCCAGGTACTCCAGGGTCCGCGGTTGAACGGCCGCCGCCTTGCTGCCCGGCCGGATCCCGGTAGCACGGTCGATGACCAGGTGGTCCACGCCCAATTGGCGCAGACTCGCCGCGAGTGTCAGGCCCGCGGGACCGGCGCCGACGATCAGCACATCGGTCCGAACGGGCAACAACGGAGCAGATGATGTCGGCGCCATCGCGCCCTCCTCAACCTATGAACGGCGTGTGCGAGAAGAAATCCCAAAACCTTAAGCGAAACGATCGTTTCCGTATGAGTAAAGCGTAGTACTCGACGAGCCCATAACGCAAACGTTCGTTGCCCTTTGCTGCCAGAAGGAGAGGGGAGCGAAGGCTCCGCACAGTTGCACCCAAGTGCCAGTTAGCACTACAGTGCCAACAAGGAGGCATCATGAGTACCGTGCGTGGGGCAGGACAGATTTCCTTCAGCCGTGGCTGGCATCGGATCGGTGAGCACACCTGGACCTGGCTGGAACCGGATGGCGGCTGGGGCAAGGCGAACGCGGGTCTGGTGCGCGACCAGGGCCACGCGCTCCAGGTGGACACGCTGTTCGACCTGCGTCACGCCCAGCACATGCGCGATTCGCTTGCTGACGCCGTACCTGACACCGTGATCGAGACCGTCGTCAACACGCACGCCGACCCCGATCACTGCTGGGGAAACCAGCTGTTCCCAGAGGCAGCCATCGTCGTCTCGGAGCACACCGCACGGGAGATGAGACACGGACACCGGCCCGGACCGTACCGGCAACTGCTGGCCGATGACCGGGATCCTGGTCTGCAGCACTATCTCCGCGAGCTGAACACCGGCTTCGGTTTCGAGGACATCGAGCTCCCGCCACCGAGCCGAACGTTCAGCGGGACCCTCGACATCGCCGTCGGCCGTATCACCGCCAGGCTCGTCGACATCGGAGCCGCGCACACCGAGGGCGACACCGTGGTATGGGTCCCCGAGGATGAGGTGCTCTACTCGGGTGATCTGCTGTTCTCCGGCGTCCACCCCGTCATGTGGGGCGGCCCCATCGAGAACTGGATCGCGGCCTGCCGCACCATGGAGGAACTGCGCCCCCGAGTGGTCGTCCCCGGGCACGGACCCGTCATGGACAGCCGCGGGATCAGCGAGTTCCGTGGCTACCTGGACTACCTCGCGACCGAGACGACCCGCCGTTTCGAGGCCGGTATGCCCTGGCAGGAAGCAGCCGTCGACATCCCGCTGGACCGGTGGAACTGGGGATACCCGGAGCGAATCGCCGTCACGGTCGCCACCGTGTACACGCAGCTGGCCAAGGAACCGAGAATTCCGTTCGAATCTATCCTCGCCGCACAGGCGGCCATCGCGAGCGGCTCCCAGCGCCGATCGCGAATCGCCCCCTTGCGTACCGCGGAGCTGGACGAGCGCGCGGCCAATCTCGTTCGGCTGCCGCCCTCCGGCGGTGACCTTGCACAACGGCTCGGACAGCATCCACCGCTGAATCTCTTCTCGGTACTTGTACGGCAACCGGATCTGTTCGAAGCCTGGCTGCCGCTCGCCATGCGGATCTCGGACGGATCGCTGCCCGCGGCTGACCGTGAGCTCGTCGTGCTGCGGACGGCGCTGCGGTGCGGATCCCGCTACGAATGGCAACAGCACGCGCCGGTAGCACTCGCGGTGGGTCTCGGTGAAGCCGATCTCCGGAGGATCGTGAATGGGCCCGACGCTTCGGGTTGGACCGCACAGCACAAGGCGCTGCTGCGGTGCGTCGACGAACTGCACGCGATGTCCACCATCAGCGAAGCCACGTGGCAGGAGCTGGCCGAACACTACGACGAACCCCAGCTCGTCGAACTCGTCATGCTGGTGGGCCACTACCATCAAGTGGCATTCGTACTGAACGCCCTGCATGTTCCGCTCGATCCTTGGACCGGTCCCAGCACGTTCCCCGCAGTCCCGACCGCCTGACTCGACTTCGATAGAGGTACTGCGTGATGACTCACCCCGCGCGGGAAGACCGGCGAGATCGTCGGCGGCGCGAGCTGCGTGCACGCATCGAGTCGGCGGCGCTGGACCTGTTCGTCGCCCAGGGCTACCGGGCGACGACCATGGACCAGATCGCCGAACAGGCGGACACACCGAGGCGAACTCTGTTCAACCATTTCCCGCGCAAACGGGACATCGTCGATATCTGGACCGATCGCCGCCGCGACCTGCTGTCCTCGATGTTCGATGAGCAGTCGCTGGCTCACCTTTCAGCCCGGCAACGCCTGACCCGTCAGTTCGAGACCCTGGCCAGGATCAACACCGACGATCCCGCCCTGGCTCGGGTGATCGTCACGGGCCGGCTCGCCGAGATGGAGACCCTGGAGGAGGCCGTCCCGGTTTTCGACGCACTGCGCAGCTCGGTTCTGCTCGGTCAGGAAGCCGGCGAGTTCAGCGATCACGTGCCTGCCGAGACCGTCGCCGAGGTGCTCACCGGTTGCTACACCGACACCCTGGAACGCTGGATCTTCGGCTCGCAGCAGTCCGCCCCGACGCTGGATGATCGGCTGCGGGTCAAGCTGGAGCTGATACTCGATGGACTCAGGCGTTGAGGAAGCGATCGCGGTGGGTCTCGCACGATTCTGCAGGTTCGATGTCGAGCACCGTCGAGCGGATAGGGCCGTAGGCGGTGGAGTAGAACTTTGCGAGGGCGGCGGTGGGGTCCGCGCGACAACGGCACCCGCACCGAAGTCGCCCCCGGCTCCTGCCATCCGCACCGGCCCCGTGATCGCACTGCCCGGAGCGCTCCCCACTGCACTTGAAAACGACTGCGGCCCACACCCACTCGCGGCCGGGCAGTCCATCGAGATTCTGGCTACCGACTATGCCCAGCCCGCGGTGTAGTAGTTCCCGAATCGCTGACGGACAACGTTCTTCTGGCTCTTGCCGGTCGACCTCCTGGGCAGCTCGTCCACGATGATCATCGCTTTCGGCACCTTGAAGGGGTCGAGGCGCTCCGCCGAAAACCGGCTCTCGCACCCGGTGGGCCGAAACACGGGGTCCCGTCACCGGCAAGGCGTAAAACGCTGCCACACAAGGCAAGACACGGCCCCCGTGACCATGGTCACGGGGGCCGTGCGCTGTTCAAGGAGCAAGTGTGCCGACCCCGGAGTTGTAGATCACCCATCGTTCCGGTGACTGCAACTTGTACTCGCGCCAAGTCTCGAAGTGGTAGTAAAACTCTCCTGTAGTGATACCGAGGTTGGTTCCGACCGATCAGCGTTTCGCCAACAACAGATAAGAGGCGTTCTGCTGCGACAGCCCTGACAACGCAACAGTTCTGAACTGGGTGTAGTGATCAGGGGGCAACGTCACGCAACCTTCTCAGCAGCAGTTACGGCAGGCGCCTCCTACCCACACAGCTAACATTCGCTGACCGGAACTCCCGGGAACCGGACTCCACGATTCGGTGTCAGATTCCGATTCGGAACCCGGGAATCCCCAGAAAGCGACGGGCAGCCGCGGGAGCCCTTCGGATAACCAAACCTACTGTGCCGCTGGTGATCAGGCCGAAACAGGCTGGTCGATCCGACCGCCCTCGCTTGTCCTGTGTGCGACATGGGGTGCCCGGTGCCTCGACGGTGGCGGTGCGCCGGTGCGGGCAGTTCACGGATGGGTGGGCGGCAGACCGAAGGAGTTGTGCTGCCGGGCGTGATCACCGATATTGCCGATGTTCGCGCCTCGCGCGTCCACAGTGATGCTTCGCGCAAACTCGAACTGCGGGTCATCGATCGCCTTCATGATGTTCTCCGCGATTTCGTACACGGCTGCGATATCACTACTCACCAGAACCGTATTCGACGCGCCCGCGGTCTCGATGATGAGTGCGAACAACTTGTTCTTCGTATTCGTCAAGGCGCGGATCAGTCGGAAGGTGCCTGCGGCGAACACGATGAGAAAGACCAACCAGCCGACGCCGGAGCCCAACACGAGGCCCGCGATAATTGCCGGGATCACTCCGGTCAACACGATCTTCAGGTAATCCCTGACGGGCGTCGTGCGGGGTGGCACGACCTCGCGCGGGCCTACCCGGGCGATATTCTGCAGCGGATACGCATCGTCGCCGATCCAGAGCACCCGCCGACTGATTCTGACCCCGATGGTCCTGTACTCGTCACCACTGGACACCGAGATCCCCCCGCCCCTTCATGTCGGACGCGGGCCCGGGCACCGCGCCGAAAGTATTGTTCTGACGCGCATGATCACCGATATTGGCGATGTTCGCACCCCCCGCGTTCACCACATAGGTTCCCGCGCGGCTTCCCGACGAATCGGACAGTTCGAGCAATTTCCTTGCCGCAGTGAGTATTTGCTCGTCGCGGTCGGCGCCGGTCTCGGTCACGAGCTTGGTCAGCGGCCCTTGCCATGCATCCGGATCCGTCCCGTGCTGGGCCAACACCAACTCCGCCGGGGCATTTCCGCCGAATACGCGCGCCAGCCCCGCTTTCAGCGCGCGGTACGCGTCCGTCACCGCCGTCGAGGCGCTCTCTCCCGCCCCTTTCGCCGCGCCCGCGGCCAACGCCGTCACAATCATGGTCACCGGATCCATCCCGCCGAACCTCTCCCGCCTGCAACACCCCCGCCGTATCGCGGGTCGCCGATCACTGAACCAAGCCGCAATCGTCCAGACAAGAGCGCACGGAAACAATAACCATCGGTCTCGAACTACACGTCCCAACAACGCCAAATCGCTTCCATCTGAACGCATTACGCGACACTCGTCATCGTGTCGCCTGGTTCGATCGCTCGGTTACATTGCCAGACAACAGCTCTCGCAACCATTAGCGTCTCGACGAGTGCGCGAGTAAGCGATATGCCGGAGGTCAGGTAGGTGCTGTGCAGTGCCGAATTGTCTCGACCTGGTCACATTTCCCGCTCTCATCGTGACTCGGACAACCGATCGACGGGCATCGACCGGCCGTCTAGAGACCTGGATATCCCATCACCCCGACGCCCGTTACCTTCCGCAGCCGCCGCTCGTCATATGAGCGACGGCCGGACGACCCGGTCGCGGATCCGAATTACTGGTCACCGCCGACGACGCGCCCACCACCGAACAAACGGTGGCGCGTGCCGACGCGGTGGGCATCGCGTTGCTCGTTGTGCTGGACTCGCTCACGCCGAACGAGCGTCTGGCCTTCGTCCTGCACGACGTCTTCGCCTTGCCCTTCACCGAAATCGGCCAGATTCTCGGCAAGTCCGCCGACGCCACCAAGATGATCGCCAGCCGCGCCCGCCGGAAGGTGCAGGCCGGCGAACCGGCGCCGGGTGATGGGCGCGCACGGCGCGTGGTTGCCGAAGCATTCAGCGCAGCCGCGCTGGGCGGTGACTTCGAAGCATTGCTCCGAGTGCTCGACCCGGAGGTGCGGCTTCAGGTCGAGACGCCCTCCGGCGTCTTCGTCACGCTCGGCGCGACCGCGGTCGCCGCCGCGGCCCGCGCGTTCGCGGGCGAAGTCGCACTGCACCAAGCTGTTCTGGTCAACGGCCGCGCCGGCTACATCTCCCGCCGCGGAGACGGCACGCCGCTATCGGTCACCACGTTCACGATCGCGAACGACCGGATCATCGGCATCGACATCGTGGCGGACACGGTCCGGCTCACGGCGATTCGGCTACCCGACGCGGTCTGAGGGCACCCGGCTAACTCGTCGGCGGTGGTGCGGGTGAGGCGGTGGGGCCGGGTGCGCGTGGTTACGAAGTGTTTGCCGGCGTAGTCTCATACCGCTTGGTTTGTCTTTACCTGCAAGGTAATTGCCGACTGAGCGGTCGAGGCCGAGGATCGTCGGCATGGTTCGAATCGGCGTAATGCTGCCCAGCCGGGAGACCGCCATGACCGGCGCTCACGATGCCGCGGGCCTGATCAAGTTCGCGATAGCGGCCGAAGCCGCGGGATTCGACTCGGTATGGATCGGAGACTCGCCCTTGGCTCGGACGCGCGTCGATCCGCTGCCGCTGCTGGCCGCCGTCGCGGCGACCACCTCCCGGGTGCAGCTGGGCACGGCCGCGTGGACCGCGACCCTGCGCCACCCGCTGCTCGGCGCGCACACCGCCGCGACCGTGGATCAGCTCAGCGCAGGCAGGCTCGTACTCGGTGTGGGCGCCGGATTCCCGCTGCCGGAGAGCCGGGAGGAGTTCGCGGCGCTCGGGGTCTCGTTCGGCGAACGGGTGGGGAGATTGGATGAGACGGTCGCGATCTGGCACGCAAGCTGGTCCGGCGCCACGGGTTTCGACGGCCGCTACTGGAAGCTCGACGATCTGTCGGCCACGCTGCCCGCCGCGAGCCCCGCCGGGCCGCCGGTGTGGTTGGCCGGCAGCGACACCCCTCGCGTATTGCAGCGAGTCGCCCGGCACTACGACGGCTGGCTGCCGTTCCTGCCCAGCGTGGACGCCTACGCCCGGGCCTGGACGGCCATCGGTGAGCTGACGGACCGCCCGATCACCGCCGCCATGTACGCGACGATCAACCTCGATCCGGACGCCGCCAAGGCGCGCGCCGAACTCGACGGGTACGTCCACCACTACTATCGCCGCTCACTCGACGTAATGGCCACGGTCCAAGCCTATTTCGGCGGTTCGGGCGAGGAATGCGCCGACTGGCTGAGCCGCTACCTCGACGCAGGCGCCGAGCATCTGGTCCTGCGCATCGGCTCACTCGGCGCCCAGCGTCAACTCGAGGCGCTGGCCGAGATACTGCCCGCATTGCGGCAAGGTAGCTCGGCGCCGATTCGGAAGATCAACGCGCCGTGATCGTCTCAGGGATGTGCGCGGGGGTAAGGGGCGGTCATCATCACTTCGTTGTCCGTCAAGGACGCCACGGTCAGGTCGACCTCGGGGATCAGCTGCGCCAGATTGTCCCGGCGCGCCCAGCCATTGCCTTCGGCCAGGAAGAGAATGGCGTGCTCGCCGTGCACACCGGATTGTTCCTCGAGAGAGACATTGAGGACCAGCTCTGAGCCGGACTTCTCGACACTGCTCTGCATTCGGCCGAGCGCGATTTCCCTTGCCGTGTACCAGCTTTCCGTGAACACCGGAATCTCGACATTCTGGAAGGTCTGCGTCATCGACTGCCGCATCGTGCGATGGGGAATGTGATAGACGCAGGCGCCGTAGCCGATAGTCGACGGGAGCCAGCCGCGCTTCATCATCTGATAGAGCGCGGTCACGGCCGCCGTATTGACGAACGGGCCGCCGTCCCGGGCGCGCAGTGCTCCCGGCTGCGGCCGGAAGCGCAATGCGGTGCCACTGACCTGGTATTCGTGTTCCTCGCCGCCGAGGTTCGAGCGTTGGACCATTGTTTTGAGATGGATGCCATCGGCTCCCAGCATGGCGGCTTCATCCCGGAGTCGGTGCAGGGCATTGTCGATGCCGAGCATGATCGCGCCGCTGTAGGTGTCCAGCTCCCGCGGCGTCTTCCAGCCGGTCACCTGGAGACCGCCGATATGCACCACGGACATTCCGATGACCGCGCCGACCGGTTCGAAACCCATTTGGTCCCAGAGCAAGAACGAGGAATGCCCGAGGAAGGACGTCGCGGCAGCACCCTGCTGTAGCGAGTGATGCAGACGCCACTGCCCGGCTTGCGGGATGGCGGAACCCTGCGATGGAACGGTCACCACCCGAACGATAACAGCGCACCGCGCGCAAGA
The DNA here is from genome assembly GCF_044750615.1 of Nocardia sp. NPDC088792. Classification (NCBI taxonomy): domain Bacteria; kingdom Bacillati; phylum Actinomycetota; class Actinomycetes; order Mycobacteriales; family Nocardiaceae; genus Nocardia; species Nocardia sp. NPDC088792. Next base: position 341,159 of record NZ_JBIVKC010000003.1, on the reverse strand, counting down.
CCCGGACATCGCCGACACCGGCGGCAGCTGTAAGCCCGGTGAAATGGCCGGCTGCGATCGTCGTCGCGACAGCTATCGAGGGGACTGGAGATTCCGCATGAACACCATACGGTTCGGCCATCACTGGGCGGCGACAACGGGTGGCATCATGGCCCTGGTCGCCCTCACCGCGAGCGGGTGCGGTCATGACACCGCGGGGACACCGACGGGGGTGGCGAATGTTCCGGCGGCCACCGCCACACCGGCGCTCACAGCCAGTGGCGCACCGACAGGATCCACCGTCACCTGCGGGTCCGGGACGAGTGCCCCCGACGCCGCGCACACCGCCTCCGATTCGCCTACGCCCGAGGGCATTTCGCGATCACTGCATCAGATCGGCTGGTGGGGCGGCATGTCGATCACCGTGCGCCGCGCAACCGTGAACCGCGGCGGCGCCCTCACCCTCGATGTCACCTACGCCAATCTCGGCGACCAGGCCGCGTCGCCCAGCGCGACGGCGACGATCCGGACCGCGAGCAAGAGTATCGAGACGACCAGCACCGTGCCGGAGATCCCCGGCGGCGGCAATGCCCCGGGAACCATCACGGCCGACCTGGCCGACACCTCGTGCGATCTCTCGGCCGTATTGGACAACGTCGCACTGATCTACGGCGGTCCCGCCGACAACCAGACCACCATCCCGCTGAACCCCGCGACCTCCGTGGACAGCGTCGCCCCGCGGACAGTGCCGCTGACGACCCATATGGCCCAGGACCAGATACAGATCGATCCGAGTGGAGCCACGATCACGCCGAGCTACGTGGCGGGTGAACGCAACAAGACGACGGTCGCGGTGAAGATCAAGGTCACTTGCGGATCCAGTTGCGCCGCAGGCGGTTACAACGTCGACCGGGAAGAATTCTCGCTGCGGGCACCGGACGGCAGCACCGTGACCGCCGATACCCGCAGCCCCTACTGCTGCGACGCACTGTATCCGGAAACCGTCAGCGACAGCGCGCGGAACATCCTGGTCTTCGTGGTCGCCTCGCCGGTCAGCGGCAAATACACCCTCTCCTACAACAACAAACAGCTCACCGACGCCGGCACCCTGCCCGCCGTCGCGGACCTGGCCCTCTGATGTCAGGCCAGGCGTTCGGCGGCGGCGGTGGCCAGGCTGGTCAGGGTGTCGTCGGAGAGCGGGTGCTGGGAATAGCCGGTCAGGCGGAATACCGAATTGCCGACCAGCACATCGATTATCGAATTGTCGGTCTTCAGGACCGCGCCGTCACCGATGGCGAGCTGTCGCTCATCGGCGGCGGGCGGGAGGTGCTGGTGGATGGCATCGGCGAAGGCCTTCGAGGTGGCCGCCGAGAAGTACGAGAGGCTCAGGTCCGGGATGCCCTCCGGGAGATTCTCATCCGGCCGGGTCCAGTCGCATTTGTGCAGTCCGAGGGCATTCACACCGGGCGCCGGAGTGGCAGCGCCGCCCAGGGCCGGCGTCAGCTCGGCGCTGGTCAGCAGCGAACACGGGTCCTTGCTGAAACCGGCCGCCGTCACCGTGGGGACGGTCGGACCGGTGGTGGCCGGCTGTTTGTCGCTCTGCCCGCAGGCGGTGAGCGAGAGCAGCACTCCCGTGGCAGCCGCTAGGGTCACGCAGGTTCTCCAGCTCGACATCGGTCGGTCCTTTCGCAGGGGTGGATCGGGTGCGGCCCCGAATGCTCGCAGGCGGCGATTTCAAAGCCATTTCAATGCGGGACGGTCAGGCGTACAGGCGCTCGCGGACGCTCGGCGCGAGCAGCCCGGGGTCGTGGGCGAGGATTCGGCGTTCCAGGCTGCGCAGCGCCGGCCCGGGTTCGACGCCGATATCGCGGACCAGCAGCTGCCGTGCGCGCCGCAGCTCCGCCAGCGCCTCCGCTTGGCGTCCGCCGCGATAGAGCGCGAGTGCCAAGAGCTCCCAGCGGCGTTCCCGATATGGTCCGGCGGCGACTGCGGTGCGCGCCGCGGCGATCACCGTGGCCGTGTCGCCGTCGGCGAGCCGCGCCGCGAGGAGTTCTTCGCTTGCCGCTTCGAACAATTCGGCCAGGGCGTGCCGCGGGCCCATCAGCTGCAGCGAGCCGCCCAGATCGGCCCAGGGCTCCCCGCGCCACAGGGCAAGCGCCGCTTCGAAGGTGGTGGCGGCTGCCGCCGGGTCACCATTGTGCAGTTGCGCGATGCCGCGTGCCACCCGCTCACCGAAAAGGTCACCGTCGGTCATGCCGGGCCGCAGCAACAGCGCATAACCGGATTCCGTGCGCGGCAGCAGCATTCGGCCGTCGGGTCCGAGGGCTTCGCGGAGCCGCCAGGCGATCACCCGCAGCGTTTCGACGACCCGCGCGGGCGGGTGCTCCCAAATGTGTTCCGCCATGGCATCATCGGAGACCGGTTGCCCGGCGGCGGCGATCAGGCCGGCCAGCATGCGCCGGGACACCCGCCCGCCGATGCCGAGGGTGGCGCCATCGCGTTCGACCTGTGTCGGCCCCAATATCCGGAAGAACAGTGCGGGTGGACGTTCCGTCGTCATGACCCGATCGTTGCCGTCGGCACGTGGATTCACGTCCGCGGGACTACTCAGCCGCGGTACTCAGTTCCGGCGATTGGTGGCCGTCCATGCCGCGATCCGGGCGCGGCTCGCGAAACCCAGCTTGGCCAGAATGTGCTGTACGTGGTTCTCGGCGGTGCGTTCGGCGATATGCAGCGCGGCCGCGATCTGCTTGTTGGTCAGTCCACGCGAGACCAGTTCCGCGATCTCACGTTCCCGGCGGGTCAGCGGGCCCGGCGCGCCATCGGCCAGGGATTCGGCGAGTTCCCGGCAGCGTTCCGCCAGCGGGATCATGCCGATCTCCGCCGCGCCGGCGGCGGTCGCCGTCGCTATCGCGGCCGCTTCGTCCTGGTCGCCGGGCCGGCGGCGGCGCGCCAGCACTCGGGCCAATTCGAATCGGGCCTCGAACTCGGCCGGCCGCAATCCGGTCTGCTCATTGCGTTCGATTGCCTTGCGCAGATGCCGTGCCGCGTCGTCGAGCCTGCCGAGCGTCGCCGCGCAACGGCCGAGCGGCAGTTGGACGCTGCCGCGCACGGCGGTGATTCCCGCACCGTTGCACGCGAACAGGTCGCCGTGCGGTGCGAGCCTGCGATAGAGGTCGGCCGCCATCCCCCGATCGTCGAATTCGGCTGCCAGCGCCGCGGTGTCGGCCAGGACGGTCAGCAGGATGAAGATCGGCAGCGAATCGAACGGCAGCAGGGTCCGGTAGAGCTGTTCCGCCTCGGCCCGGCGGCCGACACCCAGCACCATCACCGCACCGAAGGCGCGCAGCGGCGGGAAGGCCGCGGCCGCACCCCGGCAGTAGTCGTCCGCGTGTTCCCGGCCGCGGCCGGTCGGCACATCGACCATCGCGAGGAAACCCTCCGAGGGCCGGATCGCACCGATATGCGAGGCCAGCCGGGCCAGCGCCAGCGCCCGTTCGGCGAGATCCCGGGCCTCGTCGAAGCGTCCGCGCGCGAGGGCCAGCGCGGCGGCGCTGCGGGTGGCGTGCCAGCGCGCCAGCGGTGAACGCAAGATCTCGGCGCGACTGCCGGCCGCGACCAATTCGGTCTCCGCGTGGTCGATCCGGCCGAGCTGAACGAAGGCGTCGAAGCGCCAGATATGGCCCCAGAAGGCGGCGAAGTCATCGTCATCGGCCACGGCGATGGCGGTCATCCGGTCACCGAGCGTGACCCGCTCGTGCACGCCGTCGGGCCCACTGCGGGCGATCTGCCTGGCGCGCAACACTTCCCGCAGCGCCCGGCGATCACCTACCCGTTCCACCATCTCGAGGGCCGCGGCCGATCGCGCCTCGGCCTCGCCGGGCGAGCTGTAGGAGGCTTGGATCGCCCACAGCGCCAGCAGCCGGGCCCGCTGCGCGCTGTCGCCGTCCGGCAAGCGTTCGAAGGCCTCCTCGTGCAACGGTTTCCACGCTTGGATCCAGTGGTCGGTGATCCCTTCCAGGGCGAGTGCCGCATCGGCCAGGGCGGGCACATCGTCGACCGCGCGGGCGAGTTCGGCGGCCGCGAGCGCGGAACGGCGGGCGCCGTCGGTATCGGAGCCACGCGCCTGGGCCCGCGCCTTGCCGGTCAGCAGGCGGGCACGATCGCCCTCACCGAGTCCCGCATCGGCGGATACATCGGCGGCGCGGCCGAACAGCATCGCCGCTTCCTCCCAGGCGAGTTGCTTCATCGCCCGGTTCGCCGCCCGTTCGGCCCACCGCGCCGTCTCGGCCGGATCGCCCGCCGGCAGCGAGCCGAGCAGGTGGAACGCGATCTCGGCGACCCGATCGTTGGCGTCGACCCGCTGCATGAGGTAATCGGCCATGCGCCTGTGCAATTCGAGGCGCCGCGCGGTCGGGATCTCCAAGCGCGCGGTCTCGCGCACCAGATCGTGCTCGAATCCGCCTGTGCTGGAAAGGATTCCCCGCGCGCTCGCCTCGTCGAGCGCGGCCAGGACCGCCGGCACCCCGTATTCGGTGATCGCGGCCAGTGCTCCGGTGCCCGCTCCCGAACCGACCGTGGCCGCGGCGGCCACGATCTCGCGGCAGGCCGGGCCGAGCCGATCCAGCCGGCCCCGCACCGCATCCCGGACCCGTTCCGGCAGTACGGCATTCGCGTCCTTCGAGAGCAGCCGGGCCAGTTCCGTGACGAAGAAGGGATTGCCGCGGGTGCGGGCGCAGACCTCCGCGGCGGCCTGACCGTCGCCGATCAGATCGGTGAGCAGCTGCCCGACCTCCGATTCGCTGAGCCCCGCCAGCTCCAGCCGGCTCACCGCGGGCTCGTCCGCGAGCGCCGACAAGGTCTTCCGCAGCTCCTCCCGGCCGACGATCTCGGTATCGCGGTAGGTGGCGACGACCAGGATCCGCTCGTGACCGATGCTGCGCGCCAAGTAGGTCAGGTAGGCGAGGGATCCGGGATCGAGCCACTGCAGATCGTCCAGCAGCACGACCAAACCGGTATCCGAGGCGGCCCGCGCCAGATATTCGGTGACCGATTCGAAGACCGCGTACCGCTCGGCCGAGGACTCGGGTGCGACGAGCAGCTGTTCGGCGCCGTCATGCCAGGATTTCAGGATCTCGCGGAACGCCCAGTACGGCGGACTGCCCTCGTCGTCGAGTCCACGCCCCCGCACGTAGCGGATACCCCGCCCCCGCGCATCCTCCGCCAGCACATCGACGAGCCGGGTCTTTCCCACCCCGGGCTCGCCCGCGATCAGCGCAACCCGGCCCGCACCGGCGTCCACCGCGTCCAGCAGCTCGACGAGCGTGGCCAGCTCGCGTTCCCGCCCCACGAAAGGTGACCTACTGTGCCGCGTGGCTCCCTCCCTCCCTCGCCCGAACCCTAACAGTCCCTGCCCGCCATGGGATTCTGAAATGTCGATGCAAGGCCATTCTCGCAAACTGGGCGCCAGCAGAGCGCTGCAACGAGTTGGGAGATGGACATGTCCCTGGCGGATGCCGAGGTAGAGGTACTCATAGTCGGCGGCGGACCGGTCGGCCTGACCGCCCGCGCACTCCTGGAACGGTGGGGTGTGCGCACTCTGCTGGTCGAGAAACACCGTGAGCTGTCGCCATTTCCCCGATCCCGGCTGGTCAATGTGCGCACCATGGAGATCTTCCGGCGACTGGGAATCGCCGACGCGGTCACGGCCACGGCGTTCGCCCCCGAGTACGGGCGGGTGCGATTCCGCGACACCCTCCGCGCCCCGGACTTCGCCAGCGCGGCCATGATCGGGATCGATGGCCCGATTCCGGAGAGTCCCGTGGTCGGTGTCGTCACCTCGCAGGATCGGCTCGAACCACTGCTGCTGGCCGCTGCGGATGCGCCGATCGGGTTCGGCGTCGAATTGCTCGACCTGATCGATGAGCCCGACGGAGTGCAGGCTCGCCTGGTCGATCATCGCCGCGGGATGCGGGCCCGCGTACGCGCGCAGTATGTCCTGGCCGCCGACGGCGCGAATTCCACTGTCCGCCAACAGCTCGGGATCGGGACCACCGGGCCCGGCGCCATCGGGAGCAACAGCACCGTCGTGTTCGACGCCGATTTGAACGAGTGGCGCGGTGAACAGCCCGCGGGCGTCTACATGACGGCGCACGGCTTCTTCGGCCCGATGTATCCCGAGGGCGGTTGGGCCTGGGTGGGTAACGTCTCCGGCGAACAGGCGCTCGCCGATTGGGCCGAACTCGTCGCCCAGGCCATCGGTCCGGGCGAGGACATTCACATCGAGGTGATCCGGGTCCAGCCCTGGGTTGTGAATGCCTTTGTCGCGGAACGCTTCCGGCACGGCCGGGTGCTGCTGGCCGGGGACGCGGCACATGCCGTACCGCCCGCCGGTGGTCTCGGCATGAACACGGGTATCGGCGATGTGCACAACCTGTGCTGGAAGCTGGCCGGAGTCCTGTCCGGCTGGGCGGCACCGGGTCTGCTGGAAACCTATGCGGCCGAACGGCTTCCGGTCGCGCATCGGACCCTGGATCAGGCGGTGGCCAACTCCCGGCTGATGGCGCAGGCGCAACAGCGGCGGCACGCCCAGCTACAGGAGGGCACGACGCCCTCCGGGGAAGTCGAATTGCCTTGGTCGGAGCAGTATTTCGCCCAGCTCGGCCTGGTGCTCGGCGTCACGTATCGCTCGGCCGCCGTCCTCGCCGCCGAGGATGCCGCGGCCGACTCCGGCACCGACTACATCCCCACCGCCGAGCCCGGGCATCGAATGCCGCACCTGTGGCTCACCGGCGACCGTTCCACCCTCGACGCGATGGGCGAATGGTTCACCGTCTTCACCCCCGACCGGTGGCTGTGGAAGCAGCAACGATCCGGGGCTTATCCGGTGCGCTTCGAATCCCTCACCGCCGAACAGGCGGACGAATGCCGCCTCGGCCGGCACGGGGCATTGCTGGTCCGTCCCGATGGCCATATCGCCGCCGCCTGGTCCGACCGCCCATCCCGTGCCGACCTCCTTCACGACACCCTCACCACCGTCAACAGTCCCGGTAGTGCGGCGCCGGAAGGGATTACAGGCAATGATCGGTATGCCAGTCCATAACGTCACCCCAGGCCTGGATCGCCGGATCCAGGCTGTACACGAACGAGACGGGCACGCCATCCAGGACGGCGGTTTCGGCATAGCCCTCGATGACGGCATCGGTCTTGATCTCGGCCGGAGCATTCGCGCCGAACAGTTGCGCCCGCGCCGCCGCGGCCTGCGGGTCCGCCGGCGGCTGGCCGTGATACAGCGAGACTTCCAGGTCGGTCACGTACTCCGCCTCACCACACACGTCGTAAGCGGGTGCGGCCGAGACGGATCCGGCGGTCGCGATACTCCCGGCGATAATGCCCGCGGCACCGATAACAGCAGCTCGAAACATGGAATGCTCCTTGGTAGGTCGAAGATCTCGACGCCACTATCGGCAACCGGAGTTTCAATCCCGTTTCAACCCTGCCGGGCGGAACATTCGATCATCCGAGCGTGAAAAGCACGCTGCCGCAGCTCTACGCGGTCGCCGTCAGGGCGCGGGCGGGGCCGAGGCGGGGCACGCTCGTGACCGCGATGGTGATGCGGGCAATGCTTACCAGGGCGCCCAGGGTCACCGGGAGCACCACGAGATCGCGGGGGGCTTCGGCGATCAGGGTCAGGAGGGTGATCAGGAGGGTGCCGTCGATGAAGACCGCCATCGTGGCTGTGACCAGGAGCGCCTTGGCGGCCAATCGGGTGGGGATGCGGACGAAACGGCTGGCGCGGCCGGTCGAGGCGATGGCGGCGACCGCGGACGGCACACCGGCGAGTACGGCACACCCCATCAAGACGAGACCGAGGATGGTCAGCGAGCGCGGGACCGCGCTGAACGATCCCAGCAGGGCCGCGGTCCCCCACAGCAGGCCGATCACCGGGCCCAGGCTGGTGAGGGTGCAGCCGTAGCGGTGAATCCGCTTGCCCGACAGCACCGGTGCGAATTCCGCGGCGACGTCTCTCGGCCCGCCGAACTCCTCGACGGCGGCCGACCGCGCGTTCTCCGGCGAAAGTCCCTGTGCGCGATAATGTTCCGCGGCCTCGAGCAAGCCGTCGCCGATCTCGGCGAGGATCGCCTGGCGCTCCCACCAGGTGCCCGTCAGCCGCGGGCCCAGCTCGTCGAGATAGTCGTCGATCACAGTGCGGGACATGGCTCCTCCCCCATTCCGGCGGTCCCCTCCATCAAACCACCGACCGCCGCCACGAAGTCCCGCCAGGACGCCCGCTCCACTCCGAGCCGCCGATGCCCGGCGGCGCTGAGCGTGTAGGTGCGCCGCTGCCGGCCGCCCTCACGAGACCACGCGCCGTCGATCAGCCCGTCCTGTTCGAGCCGGTGCAGTGCGGGATAGATGGTGCCCTTGGGGAGGTCGAATCGGCCGCCGGTACGAGTGCGGAGCGCATCGATGACGCCGTAGCCGTGGCGCGGGCCGTCGGCGAGCACGGCCAGGATCATGCCGTCGAGGTGTCCTTTCAACACTTCAGCACTCATGGGTAGCAACCCTACCCTTCGACGGAAAAGTCGCCTAGCCTTTGGGTAGCGTCCCTACCCATAGGAGGTTCCCGGTGCGCTACTGGATCACGAGCGCGGTGGTCGCGCTCACCACCGCCGGTCTGCTGACCGGCTGCGCCGACGGATCGGGCGGACTGCCCGATGCCGGGCTGATGATGCGCGATGCCGCGATCTCCGCCGGCGCAATAGGTTCCGCGCATGTGGTCCTGCAGGCCGCGGGCGCGGTACCGGGCTTCCCGCTGCGCAAGCTCGACGCCGACGTCTCGAAGAACAATGGCGGCAGCGCTGCCGGTGCGGCGACGCTGCCCAGCGGATCGGTGACACGGTTCGTGGCCGCGCAGGGCAAGGTCTTCAGCAAGTCCGACAAGGGCGCTCTCGTCCCGATGCCGGCCGGCTTCCCCAGTCCGAGCGCGCTGATCGGGCGCGACGGCGGGCTGACACAGCTACTGCGCTCGCTGCGTAACCCGGAAACCGTTGGGCGCGAACAGTTCACCGGCGTCGACGCGTTCAAGATCGAGGCGGTGGTGCCCGCCCGGTCGCTCGCCTCGATACTGCCGGGCACGACCCGGGACGCGACCCTGACGGTCTGGGTGCGGGTGCGCGGAGCCCACCTTCCGCTGCAGACCGTGCTCGGTTTTCCGGAACACCCCGACGCTCAGCTGACCGTCACGGTGTCCAAATCACAGTCGGCCTCGGTGCCGGGCATCGAATCGTGAAGGAACCCGAAATGCCGGACAACACCATCGAAGTGCGCGATCTGAACGTCAGCCGCGGTAAGCAGGAGGTGCTGCGCGAGATCAGTTTCGCATTGCCGCCGGGCAGCGTGACCGGCCTGCTCGGACCCAGCGGATCGGGCAAGACCACCCTGTTGCGCGCCATCGTCGGCGTGCAGCGCATCCGATCGGGCAGTGTCACCGTCCTGGGCCGGCCGGCGGGGGCGGCCGAGCTACGCAGGCAGGTCGGCTATGTGACACAACAACCGTCGGTCTACGGCGATCTGACCATTCGCCAGAACGCCCGCTACTTCGCCAAGATCCAAGGCACCGGAACGGCTTCCGCCGATGCCGCGATTCGCGAGGTGGGACTGGGCGATATCGCGGATCGCATGGTGGACGCACTGTCGGGCGGACAACGCGCCCGCGTCTCCCTGGCGTGCGCACTGCTCGCGCATCCCGCCGTACTGGTCCTCGACGAACCGACGGTCGGTCTGGATCCGGTGCTGCGCCGCGATATCTGGGCCCGCTTCCATGAACTCGCCGACGCCGGCACCACATTGCTCGTCTCGAGTCATGTGATGGACGAGGCGGATCGCTGCGAACGCCTGCTCCTGCTGCGCGACGGCCGGCTGCTCGCCGACGAGACACCCGCCGGCCTGCGCGCATCCACCGGTGCACCGGACCTCGAAGAGGCCTTCCTGCGCCTGATCCTGCGCCGGACCGACACCTCCGACAACCGAAAAGTGCCCGCCTGATGTCTGTTTCACTCACCTTCGCCACCACGCTGCGGGTACTCACCCAGGTCCGGCACGACCGCCGCACCATCGCACTGGTCCTCACCGTCCCGAGCCTGCTGCTGGCATTGCTGCGCTTCATCTTCGACGACCGGCTCGACATCTTCGACCAGATCGGGCTGATGCTGCTGGGCATCTTCCCCTTCACCTCGATGTTCCTGATCACCAGCGTCGCCATGCTCCGCGAACGAGTCAGCGGCACCCTCGAACGCCTGCTCAGCACTCCCCTGCACAAACTCGATCTACTGTTCGGCTACGCCCTCGCCTTCGCCCTGCTCGCCGCCGTCCAGGCCGGTATCGCGTGCGCCGTCGCCTACGGCCTGCTGGATCTGCGCACGCAGGGCAATATCGCGACGGTCCTGCTCATCGCCGTCAGCACCGCCATTCTCGGCTGCTGCACCGGCCTGCTCACCAGCGCCTTCGCCCGCACCGAATTCCAGGCGCTGCAATTCATGCCCGCCATCGTGTTTCCGCAGATCCTGCTGTGCGGCCTGATCTGGCCACGCGACGAGATGTCGACGGTGCTGCAGATCGCCAGCGATGTCATGCCCTTGCGCTACGCCGCCGAAGCCATGAGCGAGGTCGGCACTTTCCCACTGCCCACCACCCGGCTCTGGCTCGATCTGCTCGTCATCGCGGCCTTCGCCGTCGCGACGCTCTTCGCCGGGGCGGCCACCCTCCGCCGCCGAAGTAACTGATCACCCTCTTACAGCTCCGACCCGCAACTCCTGGATCGCACCAGGACGTTGCGGGTCGAAGGCCGACGCGGTTTTCTATGCCCCGAGGCCGTCAGCGGTTGGCGCGGAACAGCTTTGCTCCCGGATTGGGTGTGGCGAGGCGTGACGACAGCGCGTCAGGTAGTGAATTGAGGGCTTTGAGGGCGCCCGTGAGGTCGGGGCGCGAGACGAGCGAGGTGATCTTGCCGTTCTGGACGGTGAAGAAATCGATGCTCGACATCGGCACGTTCTGACCATTGCCGCTGATTCCGGTGAAGTGATTGCTGGTCTCCGTCCAGCGGACCACGACCGTATCTCCCTCGGCGACCATGAGGTCGATCTGGACCCGCATATTGGGGAAGGCCTCCAGGGCCTGCTCGGTCATCGTGTGGATGGCCTGCGCCGACTGTGCGGGCATGGCCGCCGCGGCGGCCGCGCTCGGCTTCGCCACGGCCTCGAATGCGGTACTGCCGCCGGCTTCGAGCGTGCCCCGGGAATCGGGTGCGAAGAGATCGGCAATGGCGGTCATATCGCGCTTGTTGACTACCTGATCGAAGAAGCTCTGGACTACCGCTTTGTTGGCTTCGAGCATGCCGGACTTCGAGGGTGTTGACATTATGATTCTCCTCTTTTCATCGTAAGAACCGTATTCACAGTGTGCACCTCCGACCGGAGTCGAACGGGCTTTTCGCACGGATAATGCCAATAACAAAACAACTGCGCGGTTCGAATTTCGAATGCCACTGGGACGGCTGTTGCATGACCTCGCACCGAGTCCTCGGCATGCGATCCAGCAGATTCGCCTCATGATAGCTGCGGCAAAGTCGGTGATCGATTTGCGGTGATCAGATTTCCGATTGCCGATTATCTGCGCCGAGCAGCCGGGCTATACCCTACCGACGAGTTGGTCGGGTTCGGGAATAACACGCTGTCCGAATAATTAACGGCAGAAACAATCCGGCCGAACAATGGCGCCGGCGGATATTGCCGAACCCTTTCTATCGCCCCGGCCGGAGGTGACGCCCGGCCGGAATACAGCATGCTGCGGCGGTGCGGGCACACCCGGGGGACGACGTTCGGCACCGGCCGGCGGAAGGCCGGTCGGCTGCGGCCACCGCCGCAACGCGGACATCGGTACCGAAGGTCGCGTGCCGCAATCAATTCCAGAGCGGACCGCTATCACCGCCCCGCGGCGACGATCACACAGAGGGGTGGGCGCGCACGCAAACGGCCGGACCAGCAAAGAAGCTCGCTTTTCGCCCAATACGGACCGGTCGGTCGCCTATCCGAAACAAGGACGACGCGGCCCCGAAAGGCGCATGAAAGCGATCTGAGGAATACTGGAGACCGGAGATTACTGTTATCGACGGTAGTGTACATCCTCTGGTAGCGTCAGCCGAGTTCACGATGAGTTCGATAGTTGGTTCAGGAGGTGTTGTCCCGGTCCGCACTCTGCGGAGTGTCCGCGTTCATTGTCGCTCAGAATTCGCCAGTATTACTTTCGCAATTCGCTCCACATATATTTACCGACAAGAAGTTCACGAAATAATCGAAGCGCCCATCGATGTGCGCGTCATGCATTTACTCCGTCTTATCTGATTCAACTCGTGTTGAACCTGCAATAACTCGGGAGCCGGAGGGGGAATCGGTGGCGAATCACCGGGCGGCTGCCGGGCGGCAGTGGATGGACAGGTTCATGTAAGCAGTTCAGGCACAGGGGGGCCTGTCCCGTACTGCTCCCAGAAGGAGAGGTAGTGGAGTTCCTGATTCTCGGCCCGTTGGTTGTCCGCTCGGGGGAACGTGAAGTGGCTATCTCGGCACCACGGCAGCGCATCGTATTGACGACGCTGCTGCTCAATCCAAACAAGATCGTTTCCGTGGACCGCATCGCACAATTCGTCTGGGATGATCCACTCCCGCCGAGCGCGGCGGCCACGGTCCGCACCTACGTCATGCGGTTGCGGCGGGCACTCGGCCCGTTCGGAGTGGAACGAATCCAGACCCGCGCGCCCGGCTATCGAATCCAGATCCAGGACAACGACACCGATCTCGGCAGGTTCCTGTCCCATCGGCGCGCAGCCAAGACACTCGCCGAGACCGGGGAACTCGCGGGCGCGGTAGAAGAACTCGACCGCGGGCTGAGCCTGTGGCGCAGTGACCCCTTCACCGACGTACCGTGCTCCCGACTGCACGAGTCCGAAAGCGGCCACCTGCGCGAACTACGGCTGCAGACCCTCGGCTGGCGGGTGGACATGCAGCTCGAACTACACCGCCACGCCGAGATCCTGCCCGAACTCCGCAAAGTCGTGCGCGAACAGCCGCTCAACGAAGCCTTCGTCGGCCGGCTCATGCTCGCGCTCTTCCGTGCCGGGCAGCAACCCGAAGCGCTCGAACTCTTCCAGCGGGTCCGAGACGACCTGATCGGGCAGTTCGGCATGGAACCCGGCGTGGAACTGCGCGAGATGCAACGCCGCATCCTGCGCGGCGAAGACCAACCGGCCATCACCATCGCCTCCACACCGCACAGCGATCCCCCACCCCTGGTGGAAAGCGCGGAAATGCCCATGCCCGCACAGCTTCCGCCCGAGGTACGGGACTTCACCGGCCGCAGCACCGAAACCCATGCGCTGTACGAGCTGCTCACCGCCCGATCGGACAGCGGGCAGGCGGTGGCGGCCGGCATCGTCACCGGCGCCGCCGGCATCGGGAAGACGAGCCTGCTGCTGCGGGTCGCCCACGCCGCCAGCGGCGACTTCCCCGACGGGCAGCTCTACGCGAGCCTCGCGGGACCGGACGGCTCATCGGTCGATCCCGGCTCGCTGGCCACGCGATTCCTGATCAGCCTGGGGTTGCCCGGAGCCGCCATCCCGGACAGCGACATCAACCGGCTGGCCCTCTACCGATCCGTCCTCGCCCGGCGCCGCGTACTGATAGTGCTCGACGATGTGTGCGACGCGGCCCAGGTGCGTCCGCTGCTGCCCGGCAGCGGCGACAGCCGGGTCCTGGTCGGCAGCCGCAGGCGTCTCGCCGACCTCGACGGGTCCAGCACCATCGCATTGGCGCCGCTGGACGAGCACATCGCGATGGACCTGCTGGCCGGGATCATCGGCAAGAAACGGATCGACAATGAAATCCAGTCGGCCCGATCCGTCGTACAGGTCTGTTCCGGCCTGCCCTTGGCCTTGCGCGTCATCGGCCTGCGCCTGCTCAACCGGCCGAACCGCAGCCTCGACGAAACCGCCCGCAGGCTCGCCGATCCGCAGCGCATCCTGAACGAACTGCAGGTCGGGGACCTCTCGATGCGCACCGCCCTGGACCGCTGGTACGAAGCACTGGGCCATCGGCCCCGGGACGGGGACGAGCTACGCAAGGCCTTCCGCTGGCTCGGCATGATCTCCAGCCGCCACATCCGGCCGCACACCATCGCCGTGCTGCTGGAATGTTCGGAGAATCGGGCCGAGGATCTGCTGGAGGATCTGGCCGAGGTGCACCTGTTGCGCGGGCCGAATCGAGACCGCTACACCATCGATCGCCTGAGCTGGGCCTTCGCTCGCGAACGCCTGTACCAGGAGGAGTTGTCGGGGTACTACATCGCCGCGCTGCGCCGCCTCAGCCAGCACGGCTACCCGACGGACGTGTCCTTCGGGTCCGCCGAACCACTCCCGTCCTGACCGAATGCGGTGCGGGACGCGGATATTCGCGCGCCACGCCCTGCACCGCGAGCCGATCACTCCACCCGCAGACCGGTCACCCGGCTCGACCCGGTGGCGGCGATATGATCCGAGAGGAGAGCCAGTACCTCGGTGGCGCTACTGCTCAGAAAGAAGTGGCCACCGGGAAAAACGCTGACGGCGAACGGGTCTCCCGAATGCCGGGCCCACTCCCGGGCCTCCTCGACGGTGGTGTGCGGATCCCGGTCGCCGGTGAGGACCGTGATCGGGCACGGCGGCGGACCGTCCGGGACGAATCGGTACGTCTCGACCGCGCGATAGTCGCTGCGCAGGGCGGGCAGGATCATCGCCAGCACCTCCGGGTCCTCGAGCAGCGGGGATTCGGTGCCGCCGAGCCCACGCACCTCGGCGGCGATTCCGGCATCATCGCGCAGATGCACCATTTCCCCGCGCTGCAGGTGCGGTGCGCGGCGCCCGGAGGCGAACAGGTGCAAGGGCCCGCCGGGACCGTCCCGCCGCAGCCGCCGGGCCACCTCGAACGCGATGACGGCGCCCATGCTGTGCCCGAACAGGGTGAGCGGCACGGGGTTCCACGTCCGCATGATCTCGTGGATGCGGTCCGCGAGCTCACCGATATCCCCGATGCCGGGCTCGTGGCGGCGGTCCTGACGACCGGGGTACTGCACCCCGACGACCTCGACCTCCGGCGCCAGCGCCCGCGCCACCGGCAGGAAGTAGCTCGCGGCGCCACCCGCGTGCGGGAAGCAGACGAGCCGGTGCCCGGCCCGATCCGCGGGCGCCAGCCGCCTGAACCAGTTCTTCTCGTCGTCCATGTTCTCGCAGCGTATTCGCGCGCCGTGGCTCGCACGTTCCGCCGCGATAGCGCGCGGGCCGCCGCACCGGACACCCGCGCGCCACGCAAACGATATCGGCCCCTGCCAGCATCGAATTCGCCCGCGGTGCACACGCCGGACGAGGGTCGCGCCGGTGAGCACCGTCCTGACCGCTCCCCTACGAAGGATCATCGTGGCTGATCAGATTGCCGTCACCGCACAACTCACCGACTACATCCGGGACGTCTCCCTGCGCGAGGACGAGATCCTGCGCGAATTGCGGACGGAGACAGCCGATCTGCCGGGCGGCACGGCCATGCAGGTGCTCGCCGAGGAAGGGCAACTGCTCGCCCTGCTCGCCGGACTCGTGAACGCCCGCGCGATCCTGGAGATCGGCACCTTCACCGGGTACAGCACACTGTGCCTCGCGCGGTCGCTACCCGCGGCGGGGCGCCTGATCACCTGCGATATCACCGACCGGTGGCCCTCGATCGGCGTCCCGTATTGGGAACGTGCGGGGGTGCGCGACCGCATCGAACTGCGGGTCGGCGACGCCGGCGCGACGCTGGAGCAGTTGCTGGCCCAGGACGGCCCGGCACTGTTCGATCTGGTGTTCATCGACGCGGACAAGGCCAATTACCCGCGGTACTACGAACTTTCACTCGAACTCGTGCGGCCCGGCGGCCTGATCGTGGTGGACAACACCCTGTTCTTCGGGCGGGTGGCCGATCCCGCCGCACAAGATGCCGACACCCAGGGTGTGCGCGAGCTCAATAACCGGCTGCAGTCGGACGACCGGGTAGAGATCAGCATGCTGACCATGGCGGACGGCATCACCCTGGCCCGCCGGCTCGCCTGAGCCCTCGCAGAACATGGCGTGTACCAACGCCTGAGCCCCGGCGAGACGCGGTTATCGCTGTCTCGCCGGGGCTTTCGGTTCAGGAGCGGCGCGCGGCCTCGAGACCGGTTGCCGGCGCGCCGATGAAGTCGGGCGCATCCAGCCGCGTGGTGGCCGACCCGCTCCATTCGGCGGGCAGCAGGTGCAATCGCTCGACACCCTCGACCTCGGGGGCCGGCAGGGCAGCGCGGCAGTCGCACGACTCGTCGTCGAAACCGGCGAACCGGTAGGCGATCTCCATCATGCGATTACGGTCGGTGGCGCGGAAGTCGGCCACGAAATGCACGCCCGCGCGATACGCCTGGTCCCCGAGCCAGGCGAGCAGGGTAGATCCCGCACCGAACGAGACGACCCGGCACGAGGTGGCCAGCAACTTGAGATGCCATACGGTGGCGTGCTTTTCGATCAATATGACACCCACCGCGCCGTGCGGGCCGAAGCGGTCGGACATGGCCGCGACCAGGACCTCGTGCTTCGGATCCCGTAGGAGTGCGCGCAGTGTCGCATCCGAGTAGTGCACACCGGTGGCGTTCATCTGACTGGTGCGCAGTGTCAGCTCCTCGACCCGGGACAGCTCCTCCTCGGTGGCGCGCCCGATGCGCAGAACGAGCTCGAGCGAGCGCAGGAAATCCTCGTCCGCACCGTCGAATTCGGTGCGCTCGGCGTCCCGCCGGAATCCGGCCTGGTACATCTCGCGGCGACGACGCGAGTCCACGGTGCTCACCGCCGGCGAGAATTCGGACAGTCCGGTGAGTGTCGCGGCCACCTCCGCCGGGTAGCAGCGCACCTCGGGCAGGTGATAGTTCACCTCGGCGCGTTCGGCGGGCTGATCGTCGATGAACGCGATGGTCCCCTGCGCGAAGTTCAGCTGCTCCGCAATGCGGCGCACCGCGTCCGACTTACGGCCCCAGCCGATCTCGGGCAGCACGAAGTACTCGGCGAGCCCGAGGGCCTGCAGTCGCGCCCAGGCCGGGTCGTGGTCGTTGCGGCTGCAGATCGACTGCAGGATGCCGCGCGAGTCCAGTTCGACGATCACGTCGCGGATGGTCTCGGCGAGCACCACCTCACCGTCTTCGAGCAGCGTGCCCTGCCACAGGGTGTTGTCGAGGTCCCAGACCAGGCACTTCACCGTGACAGGCTGCGCGGGTACCGATTTCGTGGTCATGGTCGCCTCTCCGGTCAGGCATTGGCCAGCACGTGATCGGCCAGCAGCAGCTGGCACATCTCGTTGCTGCCCTCGATGATTTCCATGCATTTGGCGTCGCGGTACGCACGCGCCACCGCGTGCCCGTCCCGGGTCCCGGCCGAGGCCAGGACCTGCACGGCGACCGCGGCGCCGCGCGCCGCCTGGGTGGCGCCGACATGCTTGGCGAGCACGGTGGCGAACACCTGATCCGGCGAGCCCTCGTCCCAGCAGCGGCTGGCGTACTCGCAGACGCGGGCGGCGGTCTGCTCGGCGACCAGCAGGTCGGCGAGGTGCCGGGCGACGAGCTGATGGCCGCCCAGCGTCCGCCCGAACTGCGCACGCGACCTGGCGTGCGCTCCCGCGGCCGCCAGGCACGCGCGCAGGATGCCGACGCACCCCCAGGCGACGGACATCCGGCCGTAGGCGAGCGCCGTCGTCACCACCAGCGGCAGGAACTGGCCGCCGTCGCCGAGCAGGTGCGCGGCGGGCACCCGCACCCGGGTCAGGTACAGGTCGGCATGACCGGCCGCACGACAACCCAGCGGATCGTCGATGCGGTCCACCCGCACACCCGGCGCACGTGTGGGGACCACCACCGCGCCGGCGCCGCCGTCGTCCATAATGCCCACGACGACAACGAAATCGGCGTATGCCGCGGCCGTCGACCAGGTCTTGTGACCGTCGACGACGACCGAGTCCCCGTCCCGGACTATGCGCGTCCCGATGGCCGACAGGTCGCTGCCGGCGCCGGGTTCGCTGAAAGCGACCGCGGCCAGTTCCCCGCCGGTGAGGCGGGGCAGGAATTCGGCCTGCTGCTGCTCGGTGCCGAGCCGCGCGATGGTCCAGGCCGCCATGCCCTGCGAGGTCATGATGCTGCGCAGCGAGGAACACAGGCTGCCGACATGCGCGGTGAACTCGCCGTCGAGGGCGCTGTCCCAGCCGAGGCCGCCGTGGCCCGCCGGGACCTGCGGGCACAGGTATCCGGCAGCGCCGAGCTTGGTCAGCAGGTCCCGGGGCAGCAGTCCGCTGCGGTCCCAGTGCTCGGCCTGGTCGCCCACCAGGTCGGTGGCCGCCTCGCGGGCGGCGGTGAGTCCGCCGCTCACCGGTCGCCCCGGAGCCGCTCCACCAGTGCCACCATGTTCACCACGGTGCGAAAGTTGTCCAGGCGCAGGTCTTTTCCGCGGATGGCGATGCCGTAGGTCTGCTCCAGGAACACCACGAGCTGCATGGCGAACAGGGAGGACAGGCCGCCGGCCGCGAACAGATCGGCCTCCGGGCCCCAGGATCGCTTGGTCTGGTTGTCCAGGAAGGTCAGCACATCCTGCTGGATGTCCGTGCTTTCCGCCTGCTCGGTCCGGATATTCGTTGCGTCCATTGCCTTCTCCTCAGTTCGTGTACTCGTAGAAACCGCGGCCGGACTTGCGGCCGTGGTGGCCCAGCCGGACCTTCTCCAGCAGCAGGTCACAGGGGCGGCAGCCCTCGTCACCGGTGCGGTCGTAGAGCACCTGCAGCGAATCGACGAGGTTGTCGATGCCGATCAGGTCGGCGGTGCGCAGCGGCCCGGTGCGGTGGCCGAGGCAGTTCTCCATCAGTGCGTCGACGTCCTCGGCGGTGGCGGTGCCCTGCTCGACGACGCGGGCCGCGCCGTTGATCATCGGGTGCAGGACACGGCTGGTGACGAAGCCCGGGGTGTCCCGGACGACGACGGGATCCTGGCCCAGTGCGGTGAGCGCACCCGAGAGCGCGGCCATGGTGTGCCCGCCGGTGCGGACGCCGCGAATGACCTCGACCGTGCGAATCAGGTACGGCGGGTTCATGAAATGGGTGCCCACCACGTCCTCGGGCCGCTGTGCGAAAGCGGCGAGCTCGTCGATCGGGATGGACGAGGTGTTCGAGACCAGCGGGGTGCCGGGGGCCACCACCGCGGAGATCTCGGCGAATACCTTCGCCTTGACCGCGAGGTCCTCGGTCGTCGCCTCGATGACCACGGTGGCGGGCGCGAGGTCGGCGATCGCGGTGGTGGTCGTCAGCGCGCCGGCGGCCTCGTCGTCGGCGAGCTGGCCCATCAGCTGGGCCATCCGCAGTTCCGCCGCGATCTTGGTGTGGGCCTCGCTCAGGCGGGTGTCGTCGACATCGACCAGGATGACCGGCAGCCCGCGAACCAGTGCGAGGGTGGCGATACCGACACCCATGACACCGGCGCCCACCACTGCGATGAGCTGCCCGCCGGCGCCGGACTCGGGTTCCGTTTTCATCAATGAGCCTTCCTCTCAATATATTTCGGTCAGGACAGGATCTCTTCGAGCCAGTCGGAGACGGCGCCGGCGGTGGTCGCCGAATGCTGCTCCAGGATCGAGAAGTGATCGCCGGGCACATCGACGACCGTGTGCGCGCCCGGCCAGCTCGAACGCCAATCACCCACTGCGGGCGCCGATTCGCCGAGCGGGCTCGAGGCCCGCACCAGCAGGGTGGGCGCCGCGGCCAGCGGCGGGCGGTAGTCGTCGAGGAGGCGGAAGTACTTGCCCATCGCGGTGAGGCGGGCATCGTCCATCGGGACGGCCTGTTCCTCGCGATCGAACATGCCTTGCAGGAGCACGTTGTTGAACTGGGTCATCGCCTTGTCCGAGGACAGATAGGTGTCGAGCAGGACGACGGCGGCCGGGCGGACACCGCGCTGCTCGAGCTGCGCGGCCACGCCGTGCGCGACGATGCCGCCCGAGGAGGAACCGAGCAGGACCAGCGGACGGTCACCGCCGACCTGTTCCAGAATCTCCTCGGCCTGGTAGTCGAAGAGCGCTTCCATGCTCGACGGAAGGCGCTCGGCGGCAACGAAACCCGGAGCCGACAGGGCGCTGGCGCCGTAGGTGCCGCGGAACTGTGCGACGAATCGGGCGTACTGGTGGCCGCCGCCGAGTGCTACCAGGGAACCGAGACATACCAGCTCGGGGGCAGCGTCATGGGTGGTGATCCGGATCAGCCGCGGCGGTTCGTCGGTGCCGCGTAGTTCGGCGGCGGAGTGGAATTCGGCACGCAGGGCGGAGGCGTTCTTGAGCAGATCGATGGCCTCGTCGGCCTTGCCTCGTCGGCCCAGCCGGCGGAACAGGGTACCGACCGGGTCGGCGTCGGTCACGCTCGGTGCCTGTGGCGCCGCGGCCTGTGGATCTGTCGGCGCCGACTTCCATTCCGCGGCTACCAGTTCGGCGAGTTTGGCCGGGGTGCCGCTGCTGAAGACGACCGTCGGGAGCAGGGCGACGCCGAGGGCCGCGGCCAGGCGGTTGCGTAGCTCCAGTGCGGTCAGTGAGTCGAATCCGACCGATAGGAACTGGTCGTCGGCGCCGATCGCGGTGGCGTCGTCGTGCCCGAGGATTCGGGCGGCGTACTGCCGCACCGTTTCCAGCAGGATGGCCGGTTGTTCCTCGGTGCTCGCGGTGGCGAGGCGGTCGCGCAGCCGGTCGTCGGTGGTGGGCTGCGACCGGCGCGGGGAGCGCACGAGCGTGCGCAGCAGCGGCGGTACCGGGCCGCCGCGCAGGGCGGCGAGGTCGAGGTCGGCGGGGACCAGCAGCGGATCGGGCACGGCGTGTGCCGCATCGAAGAGAGCAGCCCCGGTTTCGGCGGACAGGCCTCGAATACCACTGCGGGACATACGATTCAGATCAACCTCGGAGAGTGTCGTGGTGAGATCACTGCGCTGCTCCCACAGACCCCAGGCCAGCGACTTGGCCGGGAGGCCCGCGCGGTGGCGGGTGGCCATCAAGGCGTCCATGGCGACATTGGCGGCCGCGTACGCCGACTGCCCGGGTCCGCCGAGGACACCGGCGATCGACGAATACACCACGAACGCACGCAATGGCAGGCCGAGCGTGGCCTCGTGCAGATTCCAGGCGCCGTCGATCTTGGGTCGCAGTACCGCGCTCAGGCGTTCGGGGGTGACATCGCCCAGTACGGCATCGTCGATGACGCCGGCCGTGTGCACGACCGCGGTCAGTGGATGCTCGTCCAGGATGCCCGCAAGCAGCGCATCGACGGCGGCACGATCGGTGACATCGCAGGATTCGACGGTCACCCGCGCGCCCAATTCGGTCAGCTCGGTGACCAATTCCTCCGAGGCCGCCGGGCCGCGACGGCCGATCAGCAGGAGATGACGCACGCCGTGTGCCGTTACCAGGTGCCGGGCGAGGATGCCGGCGAGCGTGCCCGTGCCTCCGGTCAGCAGGACGGTGCCGGTGCCGTCGAAGGATTCGCCCGGTTCGGTCGCTGCGCGCACGCGGGTCAGCCGCGGGACGTGGATCGCTCCGGCTCGGAGCGCGACCTGCGGTTCGCCACTGGCCAGCACGGCGGCGAGCAGTTCTGTTGTGGCAGTGGCATCGTCGGTGTCCAAGAGGACGAACCGGTCCGGATTCTCTTGCTGGGCAGAGCGAACCAGACCCCAGACGGCAGCACCCGCGATATCGATGGGCGGCTCGCCCAGATCCACGGCGCCACGGGTCACGATGACCAGTTGCGGGCACTCTGCGGCGGGCCGGGCCAGCCAGGTCTGGAGGTGGTTCAGCACCTTCGCGGTGACAGCGTGCACCGTCTCTACATCGAAGTCCGCCGGCGGACAAGGCAGTAGCACTGCATCGAGACCCACTGGTTCATCACCTGCACCGAGCTGGGCCACGGATGACAGCCACTCGTCTCCGCCGTCGATGACGGCACAGCGAGCCGCCGGCAGCGGCGTCCCGGTGGTGACGGAAGGGTCGAGCAGGGGCCATTCGACACGGAACAGCGAATCGGTCGGGGCGCGCAGGGAATCGAAGGACGCGGTGCGCATGGCCAGCGTGCCGACGGTCACGACCGGTCGCCCGTCCGCATCGGTGACCTCGAGCGAGACCGCGTCCGCACCTTGCGGGCGCAGCACGACACGCAACACACCGCCTGCCGGAACATCGGACCGGATCCGCACGTCCTGCCACGAAAAGGGCAGGGGCACACCGGAGGCCGCGGGCTGCGCGTCCGGATCCGTATCGGCGGCGGCGTTGCGCAGCGTGATGGTGTGCAGGAAGGCATCGAGCAGTGCGGGGTGCACACCGAACCCGTCGGCCACGGTGTCGGGCAGTGCGACCTCGGCGAAGATCTCCGCACCGGACGACCACGCGGCGCGCAGACCACGGAAAGCGGGCCCGTACTCCACACCTCGCGCCTCCAGCACGCTGTAGAGCCGCTCGACTCCCAGCTGCCGTGCGCCCGCCGGCGGCCACGACATCGGCTGGGTCGAGAGTGCGGACGATGCCGATGATTCCGGCACCGATTCCGTTTCTGCGGGTGTAATCGACTCGGGCAGAACCTCGGCCAACACACCGCTGCCGTGGGCGGTCCATTCCGTCTCGGAGTCGGAGTCTTCTGGCTGCGAATGGATTTCGACCGTGCGTCGGCCCGTCGGCTCCGGGGCGCCGACCGTGAGCCGCAGCCGGACGGCGCGGCCGTCGGGTTCACCGGCGAGTACCAGGGGTGCGGAGAGGGTGAGTTCCTCGATCAGTTCGCAGCCGAGGTGGCGGCCCGCGTGGGCGGCCATCTCGAGGTAGGCGACGCCGGGGAGCAGGATCGTGCCGCGTACGGCGTGGTCGGCCAGCCAAGGCTGCGCCGATACCGAGAGGCGGCCGGTGAAAACCGTTCCGGCGGAATCGGGTAGATCGACCGCGGCGCGGAGTAGCGGATGGTGCGGGTCGTCCTGGCCGATGGCGGCAGGATCGCCGCCCGCCGGGGCCGGGTCGAGCCAGTAGCGGGTGCGCTGGAAGGCGTAGGTCGGCAGGTCCGCACGCCGCGCGCCGGCCTGCTCGAATACCGGACGCCAGTCGATCGGCAGGCCGGACACGTGTGCTTGACCGAAAGCCGTGAGCAGGCGGTGCATGTCGCCCTCGCCGCGACGCAGGGTTTCGAGGACGGTGAGGCCGTCGAGACCGGCTTCGGCGGCGGCGTCCTGGATATTGAAGGTCAGGGTGGGGTGCGGGCCGACTTCGACGAAGGTCCGGTAGCCCGCATCGAAGAGGATCCGGAGACCGTCGTGGAAACGCACTGTCTGGCGCAGGTTCCGGAACCAGTACTCCGGTCCCAGCTCGGCGGGGCGCGCCCAGTCGGCGTCGGTGGTGGACAGCATCGGGACGGTGCCCGGGCCCGGCGTCACGGTTGCGAGCGCGGCGAGCAGGGGGTCACGCACCGAATCCACGACAGCGGAATGCGGGGCGTAGTCGATCGGGGCGCGGAAGGCCATCACATCGTCGGAGTCGGCGAGGAATTCATCGAGGGCGGCCGCTTCGCCGGCGAGCACCACCACGCGCGGGCCGTTGACCGCGGCGATCGAGAGGCGGCAGTCGTATCCGTCGATCAGTTTCTCCGCCTCGTCGGCGGTGAGCAGCACGGTGGCCATGGCGCCGCCGCCGGTGACGGCGGACAGGGCGCGGCTGCGGGCGACCGCGATCGCGGCGGCGTCCTCCAGGGACAGGATCCCCGCGACGCAGGCCGCGGCGACTTCGCCTTGGCTGTGCCCGATTACGGCGGCGGGTTCGATGCCGTGGGCCTGCCATACGGCCGCGAGGGACACCAGCACCGAGAACAGCACCGGCTGAAGGGCTTCGACCTGGTCGATCGAGGGTGCGCCGGGCTCCTGCCGCAGCACCGCGACGGGTGACCAGTCGAGGTGGTTCGCGAGCACGCGGGCGCAGTCGGCCATACGGGCGGCGAAAACCGGTGAGCTGTCCAGCAATTCGGCGGCCATGCCCGGCCACTCCGCACCGAGTCCCGGGAAGACGAAGACGACCTTGCCGGGCTTTCCGGCGGTGGCGCCGGGGTGATCGCTGTCCGCGTGCGCGACTTCGGCCAGGGCGTCCAGCAGTTCGGTGCGGTCGGCGCCGACCACGACCGCGCGCTCACCGAATCGGGATCGGCCGAGTGCCAGCGACCTTCCGATATCCGCGGGCCGCAGAGCAGGGTCGGCGCTCACATGGGCGTGCAGTCGTTCGGCCTGTGCGCGCAGGGCGGCCGGTGTCCGGGCGGACAAGAGCCACGCCGTCGGGCCCTCGGCGCCGGCCGGTGGCACGGTATCCGCGTCGCCGGCCGCGGATTCGAGGACGAGATGCGCATTGGTGCCGCTGGCCCCGAAGGAGGACACCGCGGCCCGTCGTGGCTGCCCGGTGAGTGGCCACGGTCTGGCTGTCGTCAGTAGCGCGACATCGCCTTGGCTCCAGTCGATTTGCGCGCTCGGCTGCTCGATGTGCAGCGACCGCGGCAGCAGGCCGTGGCGCATGGCGAGCACCATCTTGATGACTCCGCCGACTCCGGCCGCGGCCTGGGTGTGCGTCAGATTGGATTTCAGTGAGCCCAGCAGCAGTGCGCGCCCCATCGGACGATCC
Source organism: Nocardia sp. NPDC088792 (assembly GCF_044750615.1). Lineage (NCBI taxonomy): Bacteria > Bacillati > Actinomycetota > Actinomycetes > Mycobacteriales > Nocardiaceae > Nocardia > Nocardia sp. NPDC088792. Next base: position 316,402 of record NZ_JBIVKC010000003.1, on the reverse strand, counting down.
CGGCCGTACACCTCGAGCACGGCCTGCGCCTCGATCGGATCACCGAGCACGGTGCCGGTGCCGTGCGCCTCGAGCGCATCGACCTCCGCGGGTGACAAACCCGCGTTGTGCAAGGCTTTTCGGATGACGCGGACCTGTGCCGGGCCGTTGGGGGCGGTCAGGCCGTTGCTCGCGCCGTCCTGGTTGACGGCCGAGCCGCGAATGACCGCCAGGACCGGACGACCGTTGCGTCGCGCGTCGCCGAGCCGCTCGAGCAGGATCATGCCCGCGCCTTCACCGAAGGCGGCGCCATCGGCGCTGTCGGAGAACGATTTACAACGGCCGTCGCGGGCCAGCCCGCCCTGCCGCGCGGCACCGCTGAGCACGCCGGGCGCGGACATCACGGTGACGCCGCCGGCGAGAGCGAGCGAGGTGTCACCCGCCCGCAGGGCCTGACAGGCCAGGTGAATCGCCACCAGGGACGACGAGCAGGCGGTGTCGAGGCTGACCGCGGGTCCCTGCAGCCCGAGCAGGTAGGCGACGCGGCCGGAGACGACGCTGGGAATGGTTCCGGTGCCGAGGAATCCGGCCAGGTCCTCGGGAGTGTGGCCGAGGCGGCTGCCGTAATCGCTGTTGATGACGCCCGCGAAGACGGCGGTGTCGCCGCCGCGCAGGCGCTGCGGATCGATGCCCGCGCGCTCGATGCTCTCCCAGCAGACCTCGAGCAGCAGTCGCTGTTGCGGGTCCATCGCCAAGGCTTCGCGGGGCGAGATTCCGAAGAATCCGGCGTCGAATTCCATTGCGTCGTGCAGAAATCCGCCTGCGAGGGCGGGGGCGCCGGGTTGCTGCGGCAGGTCCCAGCCGCGATCGGCGGGGACGGGCGTGACGCCGTCGCGCTCGTCGATCAGCAACTGCCACAGGTCTTCCGGTGTCCGTACGCCGCCGGGGAATCGGCAGCTCATGCCGACGATCGCTATCGGCTCCCGCGTCTGCTCGGCGAGTTTGCGGTTCTCCTGGCGCAGTTGCTGGTTGTCCAGCAGGGAGGCGCGGAGCGCCTCGACCACCTGGTCCGTTGTCATAGCAGTCCTTTCGCTGTCGATCCGGTCAGGCACGGCCGTCACCGAGGGCCATGCGGACCAGACCGTCCACATCCATGTCCGCGATCGATTCAGCCGCGATCGATTCCGGCTCGTCCGATGTCGGTCGCTGTGACGGCGGCTCCCCCAGTCGCAGCAGCGCGTCGAGCAGGCCGGCCGAGCGCAGGCGCTGCGGCGAGATCGCCGCGAGCATGCGGCGCACCGATTCGTCGTCGATGGCGCCGGACCCGTTGCCGGGATCGGCTGCCGGTGCTGTTGTCGCAGGGGCCAGGCGTTCGGCGATGTAGGCCGCCACGGCCTCGGGTGTCGGATGGTCGAAGACGAGTGTCGCGGGCAATCGCAATCCGGTCACCGCGGTGAGCTGGTTGCGCAGTTCGACCGCGGTCAGCGAGTCGAATCCGAGCTCTTGGAAGGCGAGTTCCGGATCGACCTCGGCCACACCGGGATACCGGAGCACGCGGGCGACCTTCTCCCGGACGAGGTCTTCCAGCAACGTCTTCCGCTCCCGCGCATTCACCTCGGTGAGGCGGCGGCGCAGGGTGTTCGCTTCGGCGGCAACGGCGGTGGCTGCCATCGGCCGGACCACACCGCGGATCAGGCCACGCAGCAAGGCGGGCACTTCGGCGGCTGTGGCCGGACGCTGCCGGCCCAGGTCCAGGCGCACGGGCACCAGCAAGGCCGAGTCCTGGCGCAGTACCGCATCGAACAGTGCGAGACCCTCGGCGTCGGAGAAGGCCGCGACACCGCCGCGGGTCATCCGCTCACGTCCGGCGTCGCCGAGACCGCCGGTCATGGCGCTGCGTTGCTCCCACAGCCCCCACGCGATGGATTGCGCGGGCAGGCCCTGTGCGCGCCGGCTGCTCGCCAGGGCGTCCAGGAACGCGTTGGCGGCGGCGTAATTGGCCTGTCCCGCATTGCCGATGACACCGGCGGCTGAGGAGAACAAAAGGAACGCGGACAGCGGTAGATCGCGCGTCAGCTCGTGCAGGTGCAGGGCGCCGTCGACCTTGGGCCGCAAGACCGTGGCGAGGCGCTCGGGGGTCATGGACGGCACGATCCCGTCGTCCAGCACGCCCGCCGCGTGCACGACAGCGGTCAGCGGATGCGCCGGGGAAACCTGCGCCAGAGCCGCCGCGAGCTGCCCGCGGTCCGCGACATCGCAGGCGACGAACTCCGCTCGGGCACCGAGCGCGCCGAGATCGGCGGCCAGCGCGGCGGCCTCCGGTGTGTCCGCACCCCGGCGGCCGAGCAGAAGCAGTCTGCGAATCCCGTACTCGCGCACCAGATGCCGCGCCACCAGTCCACCGAGCACACCGCTCGCGCCGGTGATCAGGACCGTGCCCGACGGATCGAACGGTGCGGCGTCCGCGGCGGGCGCGGGGGCCCGCATCAGCCTGGCGGCGCGCAAACCGCCTGCGCGGACGGCGATCTGCGGCTCGCCGGCAGCCAGCCCCGCGGGCAGCAGCGCGAGCAATTCCACCGGGTCCGCGGCGTCGGCCAGCACGAAGCGATCCGGATATTCGGATTGTGCCGAGCGGACGAGTCCACGCAATGCCGCGCTCGCCAGGTCGGGTGTGCCCTCGCCGGGAGACACCTCGACGGCACCGCTGGTCACCAAGACCAGGCGGCTGTCCGCGTACCGATCGTCGGCCAGCCACTGCTGGATCAACGCCAGCCCGTTCGCCGTCACTGCCCGCACGGATGCGGAATCGACACCGGTGCAGCGGCATTCGATGAGGACCGCGTCCGGTACCGGCGCACCTCGGTCGATCGCGGCGCCGAGGGCACCGAGGTCGGCATAGGTATCCGGCAGCACCGACAGCGCCCCGAATTCGGGTGCCTGCCGGTCGGATCCGGCTTCGAGATCGGCGCGGGTGTGCAGCGGCGCGAGGGCCGCCCACCGCCCGGCGGCGGGTAGCTCGTTGCCGAGGCCGGGCAATGGCGTCCAGTCCACACGGAACAAGGCGTCGGGTGCCCCGGTGACGCGCAGGGCGTCGGTGCGGATCGGGCGGACCGCCAAGGCTTCGACCGAAGCAACCGCGTGGCCGTGGAAGTCGGTGGCGTGGATGGTCACATCGCCGTCAGGGGCGAAGGACAGGCGGATCCGGAGCTGTGTCGCTCCGGCCGCGTACAGGGTCACCTGGTTCCAGGAGAACGGGACTCGCGCCGTGCCGGCCTCGGGCTCGGTTCCGTCGGTGGCGCCCAGCCAGATGCCGTGGAGCGCGGCATCGAGCAGGGCGGGGTGGATGCCATAGGAGATGGCGGCCAGGTCGTCGTCTTCCGGCAGGCGGATTTCGGTGAAGACCTCGTTGTCGCGGCGCCAGGCGGCGCGGACGCTGCGGAAGGCGGGGCCGTAGTGGTAGCCGGATTCTCCGAAACGGTCGTAGAGGTCCTCGACCGGGATCGGTGTGGCTCCCGGCGGCGGCCAGGCCTCCGACTCGGCGGCGGGCGGGGTGGCGTGCTCGGTCACGGTGCCGGCGGCATGGCGGATCCAGCGGGGATCCGGTCCGTCGTCCGGCCGGGAGTGGATGGTGAGGGTGCGTTCGCCTGCCTCGTCAGGCGCGCCGACTCGCACTTGAATGCGCACCGCCGCAGTGGCGGGCAGGACGAGCGGCGCTTCCAGGGTCAGTTCGCCGAGTACGGCGCAGCCTGCTTCGGCGGCGGCGTGCAGTGCCAGTTCGACGAAGGCGGCACCGGGCAGCAGCACCACATCGGAGATGGCGTGGTCGGCCAGCCACGGGTGGGTGCGGATGGAAAGCCTTCCACTGCAGAGGATCTCACCGGTGTCGGCGACCTCCGCGGTGACACTCAGTAGCGGATGTCCGGCCGTGTCCAGGCCTGCGGCAGCCACGTCGGCACCGCCTGCTCCGGCGGTGGGCAGCGCCCAGTAGTGGCGATGCTGGAAGGGATAGGTCGGCAGGTCGGTGCGCTGGGTGTTCGGGAAGAACGCCTGCCAGTTCACCGGTCGGCCGCAGGACCATGCCTCGCCGAGGGAGAGCAGCAGCCTGCGCAGGTCGCCCTCGTCCCGGCGCAGGGTGCCGAGTACGGAACCGTCGCGCTCGGCGGCGTCGAGGGTTTCCTCGATCGGGATGGTCAGTACCGGGTGGGGACTGACTTCGAGGAAGGTGCTGTAGCCCTGTTCCGCCAGGGCGCGCACGGCAGGTTCGAAACCGACTGTGCGACGAAGGTTTTCATACCAGTAGGCAGCACCCATGACACTGGTGTCGAGCCACTCCCCCGTCACCGTGGAGTACAGCGGGATATCGGCGGCGATCGGCGTGATCGTGTCCAGAGCGCGGAGCAGCCCCGATTCGATCCGTTCCACCTGCGCCGAGTGCGAGGCATAGTCCACATCGATGCGCCGGGCCCGGATACCGTCGCTGTCACAGGCTTTCAGCAGTTCCGTGATCGCGGCGGTCTCACCCGAGACGACCACGGCCGCAGGCCCGTTCACCGCGGCGACCGACAGTCGTTCTGCCCAGGAGGCGAGCAGCTGTTCCACTTGCGGTAGCGGCAGCGCGATCGACACCATCCCGCCGGATCCGGCGAGTTCGCCGATCGCGCGCGAGCGCAACGCCACTACCTTGGCGCCGTCGGCCAGTGTCAAGCCGCCGGCGACGACGGCCGCGGCGATCTCACCTTGGGAGTGGCCGATCACCGCGTCGGGCTCGACACCGTGGGAGCGCCAGACGGCGGCCAGCGACACCATGACCGCGAACAGCACCGGCTGCACCACGTCCACCCGGTCCAGCGGCGCGGCCGAGCGGATCATCTCGAGCAGTGACCAGTCGACATGAGCGGACAGGGCGGCATCGCATTCGGCCATCCGATCGGCGAACACCGGTGACTCGGCGAGGAGATCCCGCGCCATGCCCGCCCATTGAGAGCCCTGCCCCGGAAAGACGAATACCGTCCGCCCCTCGGTGTCTTGTACGCCGGATACCGTTGCGGGCGTGTCGGTTCCGTCGGCCACGGCCTGCAGGGCGGCGGTAAGTTCGCTGCCGCCGCCGACCAGTACGCGGCGATGCGCGAACGCGGTGCGCCCAGCAAGCGTCAGCCCGATCGCGGCGGCGTCCGCACTGCCGGCCGAATCCACGTGCTCCCGCAGCCGCATCGCCTGGTCCGCGAGCGCCTCGGGGGTTCGGGCGGACAGCACCCACGCCATTGGCCCGCGCGCCGAATTCTCCTGCGCGGCTTCCGATTCCGGCGCCTGCTCCAGGACGACGTGCGCGTTCGTGCCGCTGAGTCCGAAGGAGGATACGGCCGCCCGCCGTACCCGTCCGGTCTCCGGCCACGGCAGCTGTTCGGTCGCGAGAGCGACCGCACCCGTGTCCCAGTCGACGTGGCTGGTCGCGCGGTCGATGTGCAGCGTGCGCGGAACCTGCGCGGTGCGCAGTGCCAGCACCATTTTCATGACCCCGGCAACGCCGGAGGCAGCCTGGGTGTGGCCGATGTTCGACTTGAGCGACCCGATCAGCACCGGTCGCTCAGTGGGTCGATCCTGACCGTAAGTGGCCAATAGCGCTTGCGCTTCGATCGGGTCACCGAGGGTGGTGCCGGTGCCGTGCGCCTCCACCACATCGACGTCCGCGGCAGACAGCCCCGCATCAGCCAGCGCAGCCCGGATAACGCGCTGCTGCGAAGGACCATTGGGTGCGGACAGCCCGTTGCTGGCGCCATCGGAGTTCACGGCCGAACCGCGCAGTACAGCCAGCACCGGATGCCCGTTGCGTCGAGCATCGGAGAGGCGCTCGACGAGCAGAACGCCGACCCCTTCGCCCATACCCATACCGTCGGCCGCCTCAGCGAAAGCCTTGCACCGCCCATCGGCCGCGAGTCCGCGCTGCCGGGAGAAGCTCAGAATCGCACCCGGCGTGGACATCACCGCGACACCGCCGACCAGCGCCAGCGTGCAGTCGCCGCCACGCAGTGCACGCATCGCGGTATGCAGCGCCACCAGCGAGGACGAGCACGCGGTATCGACCGTGATGGCGGGGCCCTCGAGACCGAAGGTGTAAGCGATGCGGCCGGACACGATGCTCGGCGCGCTGCCGGTGAGCAGATGCCCCTCGCCCTCCCCGGACCTGGCGACAGCGGCGCCGTAGTCACCGTAGTTGACGCCGACGTAGACGCCGGTCCGGGAACCGCGCAAGGCGTCGGGGTCCAGGCCCGCGCGTTCCATTGCCTCCCAGGAGGTTTCGAGCAGCAGCCGCTGCTGCGGATCCATCGCGACCGCCTCGCGCGGCGAGATGCCGAAGAAGCCCGCGTCGAATTCTCCCGCGCCGGAGAGGAATCCACCGTGCCGTGTGGTCGTGGTGCCGGGGTTGTCCGGGTCCGGATCGTAGAGTTCTTCCTCCCCCGGCCAGCCTCGATCGGAGGGGAAGCCGCAGACTGTGTCGCCGCCCTCGCGCAGCAGTTGCCACAGTTTGTCCGGGGTGTCGATGCCACCGGGCAGGCGGCAGCTCATGGCGACAATCGCGATCGGATCATCGTCGTCCGTGGCATCGGACGTCACGGGCGTGGAATCGGCTGCCTGCGAGCCGAACAGTTCGGTTTCGAGGTATGCCGCGAGCGCGGTCGACGACGGGTGATCGAAGACCAGCGAGGAGGGCAGCCGCAGTCCGGTCACAGCATTGAGCCGGTTGCGCAGCTCGACCGCGGTCAACGAGGCGAAGCCCAATTCCTGGAATGCCTTGCCCGGCGGCACTTGTCGCGGCGAATCATGGCCGAGGACCGCGGCCGCTTGGGCTCGGACCAGGTCGAGCAGGCCTCGTGCCCGCTCGGGCGCGGACTGCCGCTCCAGCCGCCGGCGCAGCTGTGCCGCAACCGGATCCGACGTTTCGGCGGTCGAGCCCCGCAGTGCGCCGCGGGCCTCGGGAATGCTGCGCAGTAGCGCGCTGGGACGATGCGATGCGAAGACAGGAGCGAACCTCTCCCAGTCCACATCGGCGATCGCGACAACCGTCTCGTCGTCGTCGAGGATCTGCTGCAGAGCGGCGACGGCCGTCCCCGGGTCCATGCGGCGCAGGCCGTGCTCGTCCAGCTTGAACAGGTCAGTGTCCTGCGCGATTCCGGGATCGCCGGTCCGCCAGACACCCCAGTCCACGGTGGTCGCGGTCAGTCCGCGGGCTCGGCGATGCTGAGCCAGTGCATGCAGGTAGGCGTTTCCCGCGGCATAGGCGCCGTGATCACCACTGCCCCACAGGCCTGCGATCGAGGAGATCAGCACGAAGGCGTCGAGGTCCCTGTCGAGCAAGGCGTCCAGATGGGCGGCACCGGCAGCCTTGGCCGCCACCACATCAGCGAACGCTCCGATCGGGGCGGTCGCGAGCGGCGCGAGGGCGATGAACGCGGCCGCGTGCACCACCGCGGTGACCGGCGTGCCCTGCGCATCGAGTTCCGCGAGCAGCCGCTCGACCTGCTCGCGATCGGCGATATCGCACACAGGCATGCTCAGCCGCGCGCCCAGTGCGGTGACATCGGCACGCAGCTGCCCGGCGGTCGGCGTGTCCGCGCCACGACGGCCAGGCAGCACCACATGCTCGGCGCCACCGCGCGCCAGCCAGCGAGCGAGATGCCCACCCACGGCACCGGTCCCACCGGTCAGCAGCACGGTGCCACGCGGACGCCACGGCTGACGGTCCCGACTGTCGGGCCCGGCCGGCGCAGTGTCACCCGATCCCGCGACGGGGCGAACTGCCGCTGGACGGGGGGCGCGCACCAACCTCCGGGCGAACAATCCGCCCGGCCGCAGCGCAAGCTGATCTTCACCCGCGACATCGCCCGCCCCGCTCAAGGCAGCGCCGAAGCGCAGCCGCGCGAGATCATCCGGTTCCGCCGGCAGATCCAGCAGCCCACCCCACCGCTGAGGGTGTTCGAGGGCGGCAACCAAGCCGGTACCCCAAACCATCGCCTGCCGAGGAGCGTTGAGCGGATCGGCAGCGCCGGTGGTGACCGCGCCGGCGGTCACACACCACAGCGGAGCCGTCCAGCCGGCATCCGAAAGCGCTTGCAGCAGAGCGACAGTCAATGCCAGGCCCGCAGGCAGAGCCGGATACTGCGGGTGCGGATGCTCGGCGACGGCCAGCAGCGAGATGATGCCGGTCGGCGCGGGACGGTCAGCGAAGCGCGCGGCAGTCCCCTCACAGTCGACGAGCCGCGCGGCGATCCGTTTGCGGTCGGCGTCGGTGTCGGCGAGTTCGATGTGGTCGACCTCGGCGCCGAGGTCGGTCAGGGTGCGCGTGATCCATCGGGCGTGAGTGGATTCGCCCTCCCCTGCGGGCAGCACGAGTAACCACCGACCGGTGAGAACCGCCGCGGACGGGTCGGCGAGGCGGCGCCATGCGATGCGATAGCGCAGTGGGTCAACGGGTTCGGTGCGGCCTCGACGCCAGGCGTCGAGCGCGGGCAGCACCTTCGCGAGCGGTTCGGCATCGACGGCGAGCACCCTGGCCATTTCGTCCGGGTCGCCACGGTCGACGAGATCCCAGAAGCCGTTGTCGGCGGGGACGCCGCGGTCGCTGGTCGGCTCGGCGGGTTCCGGCCAGTAGCGCCGCTCCTGGAATGGGTAGGTGGGCAGGGCGACCGTGTGGGCGCCGGCGAAAGCTGTTGTCCAGTCGATGGTTACGCCGCGCACCCAGAGTTCGGCTGCGGCGGCCAGTACCTGCCGCAGATCACCTTCGTCGCGCCGGAGAGTGCCTGTCACCGCTGCGGCGTGCAGGCCCGCGGCCTCGATGGTGTCCTGGATCGGCATGGTCAGGACAGGGTGCGGAGAGGCCTCGACGAATACGTCGTGTCCCTGTCGCGCCAGGGTCTCGATTGCGGTGTCGAATCGAACGGTGTTGCGCAGGTTGCGATACCAGTAGCCGGCGTCCATCTCGGCGGTGTCCAGCCAGTCGCCGGTGAGGGTCGAGAACAATGGGATGCGGCCGGTCTGCGGTGCGATATCGGCGAGCACCGTCAGCAGCTCATCGCGGATCGCTTCGACGTGGGCCGAGTGCGAGGCGTAGTCGACGGGCACCGTTGTGGCGCGCACGCCGCGTTCGGTGCAGTGGGCGACCAGTTCGGCGAGGGCGTCCGGATCACCGGAGACGACGACCGCGGCGGGCCCGTTGACGGCCGCCACCGAGAGACGACCACTCCAGGCGGCGATCGCTGTCTCGGCGGCGTCGCGCCCGAGTGCCAGGGCCACCATTCCGCCGCGTCCGGCCAACGCACCGATCGCGCGACTGCGCAGCGCGACCACCTTCGCGCCGTCTGCGAGGGAGAGCCCGCCCGCCACCACTGCGGCCGCGATCTCGCCCTGGCTGTGCCCGACGACCGCGGCGGGCTCGATGCCCCACGAACGCCACAGCGCCGCAAGGGAAACCATCATCGCGAACAAAGCGGGCTGCACGACATCGACGCGCTCGAGCGACGGCGCATCGGGCACACCACGCAGAATGTCGGTCAGCGACCAGTCCACCAGCCCGGTCAGGGCCTGCTCGCATTCGGCGATCGAGGCGGCGAAAACCGGTGACTCCGTGAGGAGAGCGCGGGCCATGCCCTCCCACTGGGCACCTTGCCCGGGGAACACCAGGGCAGTCCGGCCGACGTTCGAGTCGGCCTCGCCGACAACGATATTCGACGCACTCGATCGACCCACCGCGTCAGCGTCGCGAGCGATCGCACCCAGACCGGCGAGCAGCTCGGCGCGATCCGACGCGATCACAGTGGCACGATGTTCGAAGGCCGTCCGAGTGGTGGCCAACGAGAACCCGATATCAGCCAGCTCCGGGCACGATTCGGCGGACAGTAAGCCGGACAGTCGCACTGCCTGATCGCGCAGTGCGGCGGGAGTGCGACCAGCCAGCAGGTACGGAGCGGCGGGTACATGCGGCCGGTGATCGCCGGCTTCAGAGGCCGGTTCGAGGGCGGGTGCCTGTTCGAGGATCACGTGGGCGTTGGTACCGCTCATGCCGAAAGCTGAAACGCCCGCGCGCCTGGGTCTTCCGGTCTGCGGCCACGGGCGGCTCGCGGTGAGAAGCCGGACATTGCCGGCCGACCAATCGACGTGCGTGGTGGGTTCGGTGATGTGCAGCGAGCCCGGCAGGATGCCGTGTTCGAGGGACAGCACGGTTTTGATGACGCCCGCCACTCCGGCCGCGGCCTGGGTGTGGCCGATGTTCGATTTCAGGGAGCCCAGCCACAGCGGCCGGTCCGCAGGCCGGTCCTGGCCGTAGGTGGCCAACAGCGCGTCCGCTTCGATGGGGTCGCCCAATGTGGTTCCGGTGCCGTGGGCTTCGACGGCGTCCACATCCGCGGCGGTGAGTCCGGCATCGGCCAGCGCGGCCCGCAGCAGGCGCTGCTGGGAGGGTCCGTTCGGGGCGGTCAGGCCGTTGCTGGCGCCGTCCTGGTTGAGGGCCGATCCGCGGATCACGGCCAGCACCGGATGCCCGTTGCGTTGTGCGTCCGAAAGCCGTTCCAGCAGCAGGACTCCGACGCCTTCACCCCAGCCGGTGCCGTCCGCGGTGGCCGAGAACGCCTTGCAGCGGCCGTCGGCGGACATCGCGCCCTGCCTGCCGAATTCGGCGTAGACCAGCGGCAGCGACATCACCGTGACGCCGGTGGCCAGGGCCAGCGTGCATTCGCGCCGGCGCAGGGCCTGGGTGGCCAGGTGCACGCTGACGAGTGAGGACGAGCATGCGGTGTCCACCGTCAGCGCCGGTCCTTCGAGCCCGAGCGCATAGGACACGCGACCCGCCAGCACGCTCATCGAGTTGCCGGTGACGATGAAGTTCCGTACGGCCTCAGGGGCGGCCAGGGCCACCTGGGCGTATCCCTGGTCGACGGCAGCGGCGTAGATGCCGGTGGCGCTGCCGCGCAGGGCCGCCGGATCGATGCCGGCGCGCTCGATGGCCTCCCAGACGGCGGTCAGCAGGAGTCTTTGCTGCGGATCCATCGCGGTCGCCTCGTGCGGGGAGACCGCGAAGAACGCGGCATCGAAGTCGGCGACCCCGTCGATGAAAGCGCCACGGCACGACACATTTCCGGCGCTGAGTTGTGCGAGATCCCAGCCGCGGTCCTCCGGCACCGCAGTGGTCGTGTCACGCCCCTCGGTCAGCAGCTCCCACAGTTGTTCGGGAGTGCGTACGCCGCCGGGGAAGCGGCAGCTCATGGCGACGATCGCGATCGGTTCGTGTCCGGCGCCCTCGGCGTCGGCGAGTTGCCGGCGGGTGCGCTGCAGGTCGATCGTGACCCGATTCAGGTATTCACGAAGCTTCTGCTCGGTCACCGTGCTCCTACGATTCGTCGGGGACCACGCCGGTCCACTGTCACGGGCCTCACGAGATGCCCAGTTCCTTGTCGATGAGGTCGAAGAGTTCGTCATTGCTGGCGGACTCGATGGCCTGTTCCGGTGGTGCGCCAACGGATTCCGTGCCGAGCGCTTCGACCCGTGCGAGGGCGCGGCGCAATCGAGTGGCCAGTTCGGCGGGCAGGGCCGACTCGCCTTGCGGGAGCAGGGCGTCGAGCTGGGCCTCGAGCCGGCCCAGCTCGGTGAGCAGCGGCGGGACCGGTGGCGCTGCCGGGGCGGACGCGGCGACCTTGCCGAGCAGGAACCGAGTCAGCGCCTCCGGGGTGGGATGGTCGAACACGAGGGCCGCCGGCAGCCGTACCCCGACCGCATTCGCCAGTCGATTGCGCAGTTCGACGCCGGTCAGTGAGTCGAAGCCGAGGTCCTTGAACGGGCGCGCCGGGTGGATCTCCGCGGCCGAGGCGTGGGCCAGCACGGCCGCGGCATTGCCGCGCACGACGTCGAGGAGGATCCGGTGTGCCTCGGCCGGGACGAGACTCGCCAGTCGATCGGCCAGGCCCGCGGCCGTGGTCCCGGCATCGTCCCGGACCCGGCGCAGGGTCTCCCGGGGTGCGCGGGCCAGGCCACTGAGCAGGGGCGGGACTCCGGTTCCGGCGGTAAGGCGGGAGCGATCGAGCCGGGCGGCGAACACGTACGGATGCACCGAACCGCAGGCCGCGTCGAACAGTGCGAGTCCCTCGGCCGAGGTCAGCGCGCCGATTCCCGAGCGGGACATGCGCTTTTCTTCGGCACGGGCCACGGTGGCGGTCAGCTCGCTGCGTTCTTCCCACAGACCCCAGCCGATCGAAACGCCCGGCAGGCCCTGCGCACGCCGCTCGGCCGCGAGGGCGTCCAGTGCGGCGTTGGCGGCGGCATAGTTCGCCTGGCCCGCACCGCCGAGTAGTGCGGCCCCGGAGGAGAACAGGACGAACGCCGCGAGTTCGCGGTTCCGGGTCAGCTCGTGCAGGGCGAAGGCGGCATCCACCTTCGGGCGCCATACCCGTTCCATCTGTTCCGGAGTGAGCGCGCCGACGACGCCGTCGTCGAGGGCGCCCGCGGCGTGCACGACGGCAGTGAGCGGATGGTCCGCCGGAATGGCGTCCAGTACGGCCGCGAGGGCACGCCGATCAGTGACATCGCAGGCGAGAATCGTGGCTTCGGTGCCGAGTTCGGCTAGGTCCGTAATGAGTTCGATCGCACCCGGCGCCTCCGCGCCGCGGCGGCTGAGCAGGATCTGGTGCCGCACACCATATTCGGATGCCAGGTGCCGGGCGACGAGCCGGCCGAGCGTACCGGTTCCGCCGGTGATCAGCACGGTGCCGGACGGATCGATCGGTGTGGGCACCACCAGTACGTTCTTGCCGATGTGCCGCGCCTTGCTCAGATGCCGGAAGGCCGCCGGCGCCCGGCGGACGTCCCAGCAGGTGATGGGCAAGGGCGTGAGCACGCCCTGCTCGAACAGCGCCAGCACCTCGGCGAGCATCTCGCCGATGCGCCGCGGACCCGCCTGCACCAGGTCGAAGGCCTGGTATCGCACGCCCGGGTATCGGCTCGCGACCTCCTCGGCGTCACGTACGTCGGTCTTGCCCATCTCCACGAAGGCGCCACCGCGCGGCAGCAGTCCGAGTGAGGCGTCGACGAATTCCCGTGCCAGGCAGTCGAGTACGACATCCATGCCGCGGCCGTCGGTGGCATCCAGGAAATGTTCCGCGAATTCCAGCGTCCGGGTGGACGCCAGGTGTGAGTCGTCGAATCCATTGGCGCGCAGTACGTCCCATTTCCCTGGGCCGGCCGTGCCGAAGACCTCCGCACCGGCATGTCGGGCGAGCTGCACCGCAGCCATACCGACACCGCCGGTGGCGGCGTGCACCAGCACAGACTGTCCGCGCCGGAGGCCACCCAGGTCGAACAGGCCGTAGTAGGCGGTGAGGAACGCAATCGGCGCGGACGCCGCCTGCGCGAACGACCAGCCTGCCGGAATTCGAGCGACGGTCGCGCGCTCGGCAACGACGACCGGGCCGAACGCCCCACCGAAGACACCCAGCACGCGGTCACCGGGCGCCAAATCGGTCACCCCGGGCCCGATTTCGAGGACTGTGCCCGCACCTTCACTGCCGACGGTGGGCTGGTCGGGGTCGAGGCCCAAGGAGACGACGACATCGTGGAAGTTGAGCCCGGCGGCACGCACGGCAATGCGTACCTGCCCCGGCCGCAGCGGAACCAGCGCATCGGGTGCGGGCAGCAGCGCCAACCCGTCGACCGCGGTATCGCCCGCTATCCCCAATCGCCAGGCTGGTTCGTCGGGCGGAGTGAGTACGTCGCGGGCATCGGCGGTCAGCCGCGGCACGAACAATTCGCCGGCGCGAACCGCGTATTGACTCTCCGCGGCCCCCGCGGCGGACAGCGCTGTCACCAGTACGTTCAGCGATACGGGCTGCGCGTCGAGGTCCGCGAGCACGAATCGTCCGGGATGTTCGATCTGCGCGGTACGCAGCAGGCCCCACACACCGGATTCCGTCCAGTTCGCGTCGCGGTCCCCCGGCCCGATCCGAATCGCGCCCCGCGTGATGACCACCAAGGTCGACTCCGCGAACCGTTCGTCGGCCAGCCAGCCTTGCACCAGCGCAAGCGCACGAACAGTGTTGGCCTGCAGCGCATCCTGCGGCTGCTCGTCACTGCCGCCCGAAACGTTCGCCAGCACGAACGCAGGAATCGTCTCCCCGCCCGCGCTCAACGCCGCGAGGTCCGGCCACCCCCTCGCCGCGGGCAGCATCGCCTGCATAGCGTCGCCGAGCACCGCACAATCACTCACGCCCTCCGGACCACCGAACTCTGCCGTGGATCCGCCGGGTGTAAGCGCGGATTCGCCCACGCCGAACGCTGATTCACCCGGCAGAGGGGCGGATTCGCCAGGGCCTGATGCGAACTCGACAGCGCCGAGCGCTGACCGACTCGGCACCGATGCGGATTCGCCGGAGCGAGATGCGAATTCATCCGCGCCGAAGACCGATTCGCCGGAGCCGGGGGCAGGTGTCCACTCCACGTGGAGCAATCCCCTTGCGGCCGGGGTGGCAGGGCGGAGACCGCCGGCGGGCAACGGGCGCAGCGCCAAGGAGTCGGCGGTCAGGACCGTACGGCCGGTCAGATCGCGGGCCTCCAGCGATACTTCCTCTGCGCCGTGGGCGGTGATCCGCACCCGGAGTGTGGATGCACCGGCGGCGCGCACAGTCACCCCGGTCCATGAGAACGGGAGGCGGGCAACGTCATCGCGGCCGGGCAGCAGCGCGGAGGCTTGCAGGGCCGCGTCCAGCAGCGCCGGGTGCAGGAGGTAGCCGTCGCCGTCGCGCTGCCGGGGCAGGGCGATCTCGGCGAAGATCTCGCCGTGGTGGCGCCAGGCTGCGCGCACGCCGCGGAAGGTCGGTCCGTAATGATATCCGACGGTGGCGAACCGGTCGTAAAGCTCGGAGGTGTCGAGCGGTTCGGCATCGGCGGGTGGCCAGGCCACAATGCTGTCGTCCGGATCATGGTCGTGCGGGGCGAGTGTGCCCGTGGCGTGGGCCGTCCACTCTCGCTCGGCATCCCAGCCGTCCGTGGCGGTGCCCTGGTCGGGTCGGCCATGCACGCTCAACGGCCGATGCCCGTCCGGTCCGGCCGGGCCGACTCGTACCTGCAGGCGCAGTGCGCCGTGCTCGGGCACAGTGAGCGGGGTCTGCAGGGTGAGCTCGTCGATCAGGCCGCATCCCACCTCGTCCGCGGCGCGGAGCGCGAGTTCGAGGAACGCGGTGCCGGGCAGCAGAGTGACGCCCGATACCGCGTGTTCGGCCAGCCAGGGCGTGGTCGAGCGAGACAGCAGGCCGGTGAACAGTTGTTCGTCGGAGTCGGCGAGGTCCACGGCGGCGCCGAGCAGAGGATGGCCGGTGGCGGCAAGTCCTGCGGCAGCCACATCGGCCGGGCCGGTGGCGGCGTCGAGCCAGTATCGGGTGCGCTCGAACGGATAAGTGGGCAGATCAACCCGGCGGGCCTTGGGGTACAGGGCGTTCCAGTCGAGGTCGACACCGCCCGCATGCGCTTCGCCGAGTGAGAGCAGCAACCGATCGAGGCCGCCCTCCCCGCGCCGCAGCGTGCCCGTCACCACGGCGGAGGGTGCGGAATCCGCCAGCGTCTCACCGATTCCGGTCGTGAGCACCGGATGCGGGCTGATCTCCAGGAAGGTGGTGTGGCCGGTGCCCGCGAGCGCACGGACGGCCGGTTCGAAGCCGACCGTGCCGCGCAGATTGCGGAACCAGTATTCGGCGGAGAGTTCGGTGCCGGTCAGCCAGGTGGCGTCGAGTGTGGAATACATCGGCACCCGGCAGGTTCCGGGCCGGAGGCCGTCGAGTGCCGTGATCAGCTCGTCTCGGATCGCGTCGACGTGCACGGAATGCGAGGCGTAGTCGACCTCGATGCGGCGTGCACGGACCCCGTCTCGTTCGCAGGCAGCCAGCAGCTCGTCCACCGCGCCCGGATCACCGGCCACCACAGTGGCGGCGGGACCGTTGACAGCGGCGACGGAGAGGCCATCACCGTTAACCTCCAACAGGATTCGCACCTCATCCGCGGGCAGGGATACCGACGCCATAGCGCCCTTGCCGGCGATCGCGCGCAGCAGCCGGCTGCGCAGTGCGACAACCTTCGCGCCGTCCTCGAGCGACAGTGCGCCCGCCACCACGGCGGCAGCGATCTCACCCTGGGAATGACCGAGGACGGCATCCGGCTCCACGCCGTATCCGCGCCAGGTCGCCGCGAGCGAGACCATGACGGCGAACAGCGCGGGCTGGACCAGGTCCACCTGTTCCAGCGCGACCGGATCCCGAAGAATCTCCACGAGCGCACAGTCGATGTATTGCGCGAGGGCGCGTTCACACGCCGCCATCGACTCCGCGAAGATCGCACTGGCGTCGAGCAATTCGAGCGCCATACCCGCCCATTGCGCGCCTTGACCGGGGAAGACGAAGACCGTGCGGCCGACCTCTCCACCGGCGCCCTCCACAACGGCGGCGGCGGGGGTGTCCGCGGCGAGTGCCCGCAGTCCGGTAGTCAATTGCGCGCGGTCGCCGACAAATACCGCGCGGTGCGGATGCCGGGTGCGCGCGACGGCGAGGGACAGTCCGACATCGGCGCACGGCAATTCGGGCCGCGCGTCGATGTGTTGCAGCAGCTGCTCGGCCTGTGCCCGCAGTGCCCCCGCAGACCGGGCGGACAACACCCAAGCGACCGGCGGCTCACCGGGTGATGCGGGGTGAGTTGCGGGCTCGACGTTTCCGTCGGCCCGCGCCGGTTCGGCGGGTCCGGGCGCCTGCTCGAGTACCACGTGCGCGTTCGTTCCACTCACACCGAACGCCGAGACGGCACCACGGCGCGGGCGTCCGGTCACCGGCCAATCCTGCGACTCCGACAGCAGCCGCACCGCGCCGGTGGACCAATCCACTTGGGAGGACGGCTGATCCACGTGCAAGGTCGCCGGCAGTACACCGTGTCGCAGCGCCTGCACCATCTTGATGACGCCGCCGACGCCGGCTGCCGCGGAGGTGTGCCCGATATTGGACTTCAAGGATCCCAGCCACAGCGGCGCACGATCGCCGCGATCCTGGCCGTAGGTCGCCAATAGGGCCTGCGCCTCGATCGGATCGCCGAGTTTGGTGCCCGTGCCGTGGCCTTCGACCACGTCCACGTCCGCGGTGGTCAGGCGGGCGTCCGCGAGCGCCGCCTGGATCACCCGCTGTTGCGCGGGCCCGTTCGGGGCGGTCAGGCCGTTGGATGCGCCGTCCTGGTTGACGGCCGAGCCGCGTACCACGGCCAGTACCCGGTGCCCGGCGGCCATCGCGTCCGAAAGGCGTTCCAGCAGCAGCACACCCACGCCTTCACCGAAGCCGGTGCCGTCGGCCGCGTCGGCGAAGGCCTTGCAGCGACCGTCAGGGGCCAGCCCGCGCTGCCGACTGAACACCACGAACAGTTCCGGGCTGTTCATCACCGTGACGCCGCCGGCCAACGCCATATCGCACTCCCCTGCTCGCAGGGACCGCACCGCGAGATGCAGCGACACCAGCGACGACGAGCAGGCGGTATCCACGGTCACCGCGGGCCCTTCGAGCCCGAGGACGTAGGAGACGCGGCCGGAGGCGACGCTCGCGGAGTTGCCGGAGCCGAGGAATCCTTCCACCTCCTCCGGCACGTTCCCGATCAAGCGCACGGCGTAGTCGTGGTGCATGACGCCGGTGAACACGCCGGTTCGGCTGCCCTGCAAGGTCGCCGGATCGATGCCGGCGCGTTCGAGCACCTCCCACGAGGTCTCCAGCAGCAACCGCTGCTGGGGATCCATGGCGAGCGCCTCACGCGGTGAGATCCCGAAGAACCCGGCATCGAATTCCGCTGCGTCGTAGAGGAATCCGCCTTCCTTCACATACGAGGTGCCGTGCCGCTCGGTCTCGGTGTCGGGATCGTAGAGGTTGTCGACGTCCCAGCCGCGGTCGGCGGGGAAGTCGGAGATGGCGTCGGTGGCGGAGGCGACCAAGTCCCACAGGGCTTCCGGGGAATTCGCGCCGCCGGGGAATCGGCAACCCATGGCGACGATCGCGATCGGTTCGTCGGCGACACCGCCGCGTACGGCGGGCGCGGGCGGCGTCGGGCGGGTCTCGCCGGCCAGCCGGGTGTCGAGGTGGTCGGCCAGGGCGGCCGGGTTGGGATGGTCGAAGACCAGGGTGGCGGGCAGTCGCAGTCCGGTCGCGAGGTTCAGCCGGTTGCGCAGATCCACTGCCGCAAGGGAGTCGAAGCCCAGATCCCGGAACGCACGGCCGGGTTCCACGGCCTCCGCGGCGGCATGCCCGAGCACGGCGGCGACCTGAGCGCGGACCAATTCGCGCAGTTCCCTGCGACGCTCGGCCGCGGGCAGGGCGGTCAGGCGACTCGACTGCATGCCGGCGCTGTCACCGCCGGGTGACGCCGCCGCGGCCCGTCGAGCGGCCGGACGGACAAGGCCGTGTAGTAGTCGGGGTACCGGATCGGTAGCGGCGCGAGCCCGCAGCGCCGCGAGGTCGAGCGGCATGGCGACCAGGTGCGGATCCCCTGCGGCGGTGGCGGCGTCGAAGAGCTCGAGCCCCTGGCGATCGGTCAGTGCGGGCATGCCGGACCGCGCGATGCGGCGCGCGTCGGCCTCGTCGAGATGACCGGTCATCGCACTGCGCTGTTCCCATAGCGTCCAGGCAATCGACTGCCCGGCCGAGCCGTTGGCGCGGCGATGCTGGGCCAGCGCGTCCAGGAAGGCATTCGCGGCCGCGTAGTTGCCCTGCCCCGGACCGCCGAAAACGCCTGCGGCAGAGGAGAAGAGCACGAACGCCCGCAGATCCGTACCGGCCGTGAGGCGGTGCAGATGCAGCGCGGCATCCACCTTGGGACGCAACACCGCATCGATGCGATCGGGAGTCAGCGCGGCGAGCACGCCATCATCGAGGACGCCCGCGGCATGCACCACCGCGGTCAGCGGATGCTCGGCGGGGATGTCGCCGAGCAGCCGCCGCAGCGCCTCACCATCGGCGACATCGCAAGCGACAACGGCGCATTCGGCGCCGAGCGCGGCAAGCTCCTCGACGAGTTCGGCCGCACCGGCCGCCGCGGGACCGCCGCGCCCCGCCAAGACGAGCCGTCGCGTCCCGGAAGCAGCCAGGTGACGGGCAATCCGCGAGCCGATCAGACCGGTGCCACCGGTGATGAGGACCGTGCCGTCCGAATCAGCCAAGGGCGCGAGCTGCTCCGCGGCGGCGACCGGCTCGGAGTTCTCCGCAACGGCGGCTCGCACCAGCCGCGGGATCCGAAGTTCGCCATCGCGCGCCGCCACCTGATCCTCCTCGGTTGCGGCGAGAAGCGCTGCGAGAGAGGTGATGTCGCTGGAGTCGTCGACATCGGCGAGGATGAAGCGCCCCGGATGTTCCGACTGCGCCGTGCGGATCAGCCCCCAGACCGCGGCCTGCGGGAGATCGCTGATGTCCTCGCCCGCCGTTACCGCGACCGCCCCGCGGGTGAGGATTATCAGGCGCGCATCGGTGAACCGCTCCTCGGCGAGCCAGTCCTGTACGAGCGCGGTGGCAGAGTGCACGGCACGGTGGGTGGCAGCAGCGGTGGCACGGGAGATTTCGACCGCGTCGGCAGCGACGGCGGCAGGAGTATCCGAATCCGCTACGGCGGCCATCGGATCGAGGTTTGCGGCATCCGGATCCGCAGACGTGGAACTGAGCTTCGCAGGCGCGGCGGCGGTCATCGGCGCGACGACCAGCCCGGGCGCGGCGTCCCCTGCGAGGACAGCGGCACGCAGTGCGGCGAAGTCCGGGTAGCGGTCGGTGCCGAGCACGATCGGATCGGCGATGCCGGTCGGGCGGTCGGTGATCCGAGCGGGGATCCAGTCCAGGTAGAAGAGCGATTCGTGATGGATTCTCGGTTGCGGTGCTTCGGATACCGGGCGTAGGAGCAGGGCGTCGATGGAGATCACGGGCTGTCCGGCGGTATCCCAGGCCTGTAGCGAGACGGCGTTCTCGCCCGCCGGCGCTACTTTGGCCCGCAGGGCGGTGGCGCCGTGGGCGTGCAGGGCGGACCCGGTCCAGGCGAAGGGCATACGGCCCGTTTCGTCGCCGGACAATCCGGTCACGTGCAGTACGGCATCGAGCAAGGCCGGGTGCAGTCCGAAAAGCGCTGCTTCGGAGTGTGTTTCGGATGGCAGGACGGCCTCGGCGTAGATGTCCTCGCCCAGACGCCAGGCGGCGCGCAGCCCTTGGAACACGGGCCCGTAGACGAATCGGCCTGCCGCGAAACGTTCGTAGAGTCCGGTCAGATCGATCGGCGTCGCGCCTGCCGGCGGCCAGGCAGCCGACGGCGGCAACGTGGACAACTCGTCGGACAGGGCGCCGCGCGCGTGGCGGGTCCACGGGTCCTCCGGTGCGGCGTCGGCAGAGCGGGCGTAGACGCTGATCGGGCGCAGACCGTCGGTTTCAGATGCGCCGACGGCCACCTGCACATCGATGGGGTTCGCGGACAAGGGAAGTGGCGCTTCCAGAGTCAGCTCTTCCACGCGGCGCAGGCCCAGTTGGTCGGCGGCGCGGGCGGCGAGCTCGAGGAAGGCGGTGCCCGGTAGGAGTGCGGTGCCGAGCACCGAATGCTCGGCGAGCCACGGATGGGTGCGGGTGGACAGGCGGCCGGTGAGCACGAGCGCGTCGCCGTCGGCGAGAGTGACGACGGCACCGAGCAGTGGATGTCCGGCGGCGGCGAGGCCCGCGGCGGTGACGTCACCGGTTGCGGGGCCGGTGTCCTCGAGCCAATACCGCTGTCGTTGAAAGGGGTAGGTGGGCAGGTCGGTGTGGGTGGCGGGCAGGTGGGCAAAGGTGGGTCGCCAGTCCACAGGGATGCCGGCGGTCCACAGTTCGGCCGCCGACGCGCGGAAACGGGCGATGCCGCCTTCGTCGCGACGAAGTGTGCCGGAGACCAGGGCGTCCCGCTCGGTGGCACGTGCGGTTTCTTCGACCGCGATGGTGAGCACCGGATGTGGGCTGACCTCGACGAAGGCGCGTAGTCCCGCGTCCAGTGCGGCGGTGACGGCCTGGCCCAGTTCGACGGTCTGTCGCAGATTGCGGTACCAGTAGCCGGCGTCCAGGGTTCGGGTGTCGAGGGTCGCGCCGGTCACCGTGGAGTAGAACGGCACTTCGGCTGGGCGCGGGGTGATCTCGGCCAGCAGGGTCAGTAGTTCGTCACGGAGCCGCTCGATGTGGGCGCTGTGTGAGGCGTAGTCGACCTCGATGCGTCGAGCGCGCAGCTCCTGGGCCTCTGCGTGAGTGAGGAATTCGTCGATGGCCGCGATCTCGCCGGAGATCACCACCGAGGCCGGGCCGTTGATGGCGGCGATCGAGAGCCGCTCGCCCCACGGGGCCAGTTCCGCCCGCGCTCGCTCGGCCGGGAGTTGTACGGAGGCCATTCCGCCCACACCGGCGACCGCGCGCAGCGCGCGGCTGCGCAATGCCACCACTTTCGCGCCGTCTTCCAACGACAGCCCGCCCGCCACCACCGCGGCGGCGATCTCGCCCTGCGAATGTCCCACGACCGCAGCGGGTTCCACCCCGGACGAGCGCCACAACGCGGCCAGCGACACCATCACCGAGAACAGCACCGGTTGAACGACATCCACGCGGTCCCACACCGCACCCGAGCGCACGAGCTCGAGCAGTGACCAATCCGTGTACGGCGCCAGCGCGGCCTCGCACTCGGCCATCCGCTCGGCGAATACCGGTGATTCCTCCAGCAGTTCCCGAGCCATCCCGGTCCACTGCGAACCCTGTCCGGGGAACAGGAAAACAACACGGCTGGTGCGGATTTCACCGCCGCGAACCACGGTGAGCGATGGCAGTCCGTCTGCCAGCGCCGTCAGGTCCGCGGTCAGTCCCGCTCGATCTCCGGCCGTCAGCACGGCCCGATGATCGAAGACGGTCCGGCCGGCCAGTGCCCGGCCGATCCCGTCGAGGTCGAGATCCGAGTGTTCGGCGAGGTGCTTGCGCAGCCGCTCGGCCTGGGCGCGCAGACCCGCTCGATCGCGAGCGGAGAGCAGCCACGGCACGACGGCCGAGGTGGAGTCCGGCGCGGCCGGATTCGATTCGGCCCGGTCGGCGGTGTTCGGCTCGGCCCGGTCGGCGGTGTTCGGCTCGGCCTCCGCCTGTTCGAGGATGACGTGCCCGTTGGTGCCGCTGATTCCGAAGGAGGACACCGCGGCTCGCCGCGGATGGTCCGTCTCGGGCCACGGTGTCGGCTCGGTGACCAGCCGAACGGTGCCTGCGGACCAGTCCACCTGGGTGGTGGGACGGGCGGCGTGCAGGGTGGGCGGCACGGTGCCGTGGCGCATGGCCATGACCATCTTGATGACACCGCCGACGCCCGCGGCGGCCTGGGTGTGGCCGATATTGGACTTCAGCGAGCCGAGCAGCAGGGGCTGGTTGCGGTCGCGGTCCTTGCCGTAGGTGGCCAGCAGGGCCTGTGCTTCGATGGGGTCGCCGAGTGCGGTGCCGGTGCCGTGCGCCTCGACGACGTCCACCGCGTCGGTGCGCAATTGGGCGTCGGCCAGCGCGCGGCGGATGACACGCTGCTGCGCGGGCCCGTTGGGGGCGGTGAGCCGGCTGCTGGCGCCGTCCTGGTTGACGGCGCTGCCGCGAACCACGGCGAGGATCGGGTGCCCGTTGCGGCGCGCATCCGAAAGGCGTTCCAGCAGGAGCATTCCCACGCCTTCGCCCCAGCCGGTGCCGTCGGCCTCGTCGGCGAAGGACTTGCAGCGTCCGTCGCCGGCGAGGCCGCCTTGGCGGCTCATTTCGGTGAAGGGCACCGGTGTCGACATCACCATGGCGCCACCGGCAAGGGCCAGCCCGCATTCACGGCGACGCAGTGCGTGCGCAGCGAGGTGGATGGCGATCAGCGAGGAGGAGCAGGCGGTGTCGACGGTGATCGCCGGGCCTTCGAGACCGAAGGTGTAGGAGATGCGGCCGGAGGCGACGCTGTCGGATTGACCGTTGCCGAGGTAGCCCTGCACATCCTCGGGCACGCGGTTCAGCCGCAACGCGTAGTCCTGGTACATGACGCCGGCGAAGACTCCGGTGTCGCTGCCGCGCACCGTGTTCGGGTCGATGCCGGCGCGCTCGAATGCCTCCCAGGTCGTTTCCAGCAGCAGTCGCTGCTGCGGATCCATGGCCAGCGCTTCGCGCGGGGAGATATTGAAGAACTCCGGTTCGAAGTCGGCCGCCTTGTCGAGGAAGCCGCCTTCCGCGGCGTAGGTGCTGCCGGGCCGCCGGCGGGTGGGGTCGTACAGGGTTGCCAGGTCCCAGCCGCGGTCGCCCGGGAATCCCGTGATGGCGTCGGTTCCGGATTCGACCATCCGCCAGAGCTTTTCGGGTGTGTCGACGCCACCGGGGTAGCGGCAGCTCATGCCGATGATGGCGATGGGTTCGCGGCCTCGGGCCTCGACCTCGGTGAGGCGATTCCGGGTGTGGTGCAGGTCTGCCGCCACCCGCTTGAGGTAGTCGCGGAGCTTGTCATCAGTCACGGATATCGTCACCTTCGTAGATCGAGGACGGGAGCTGGGCGCTCTCCCCCATCCCGAGTTCGTTGTCGATGAAGTCGAAGAGTTCGTCGTCGGTCGCGCGGTCCATGCGTGCCCCGAGTCCCGGATCGGCATTGGCGCGCAAGGTGTTCAGCAGGACCTGCAAGCGGTCCAGCAGCTGCGGATCGGCGGCGCCGCCCTGGAACGCCTGCTCGAGTTGTTCGAGTTCGGCCAGGCCGCCGGTGACCGGTTCGGTGTCGTCCGGCGCCAGTTCGGCGGCGAGGTGTTTCGCGACGCCCGCCGAGGTGGGGTAGTCGAACAGCAGCGTGGCGGGCAGGCGCAGGCCGGTCGCGGCATTGAGCCGGTTGCGCAGTTCCACGGCGGTGAGCGAGTCGAACCCGATCTCCAGCAGGCCGCGATCGTCGTCCACCGCATCGGGGTCGCCGAAGCCGAGGACGGTGGCCGCCTGCAGTCGGACCAGGTCCAGCAGGATGCGTTCACGCTCGGCCGTATTCCGGCCTTGCAGTCGCTGCACGATGGATTCGGTGGCGGCGGCGCCGGCCACCCGTCGCGTCCGCGGGCCGATCAGGCCGCGCAGCATGGGCGGGTAGCCGGCCGTCGCGGTCGCTTCCAGGTCGAGACGCAGTGGCAGCGCGGCGGGTTCATCGGCGGCGACCGCCAGGTCGAACAGAGCGACGCCGTCCTCGGGGGTGAAGGCCAGGATGCCGCCGCGGGCGATGCGGCGCAGGTCCGCTTCGTCGAGCGAGCCGCTCATGCCGCCGTCGGTGGTCCACAGTCCCCAATCGAGGGCGGCCGCGGGCAGGCCCTGCGCCCGCCTGCGATGTGCGAGTGCGTCGAGGAAGGCATTGGCCGCGGCATAGTTGGCCTGGCCCATCCCGCCGAAGACACCGGCGATGGACGAGAACATCACGAACGCCGACAGTTCCATCCCGGCGGTCAGCTCGTGCAGATGCAGGGCCGCATCCGCCTTGGGACGCAATACTTCTCGCAGCCGCTGCGGAGTCAGTGCGCCGATCACACCGTCGGCGAGTACACCGGCGGCATGCACCACCGCGGTGAGCGGATGCGCCGCGGGAATCCCCGCGAGCAACTCCGCGACCCGATCCCGCTCGGCGACATCGCAAGCGACGATCTGGATATCCGCACCGAGCGCACTCAACTCGTCCCGCAGCTCGGCCGCGCCGTCCGCGGCGAGTCCACGCCGGCCGGTCAATACCAGCCGGCGCACACCATGCTCGGACACGAGGTGGCGCGCAATGTGCCGCCCGATCGCACCGGTACCACCGGTGATCAAGACAGTGCCGCCACGCGCCCACACCGGCGCCGCGGGCGCATCGGCACGCGGGACCCGGGCAAGCCGAGCCTGATGCGCCACACCGGAACGCAGGGCCAACTGCGGCTCGCCGGACCCGACCGCCGCCGGAAGCGCGGCCACCGAGGCGGTCTCGCCGTCCAGATCCGCGATCACGAACTGGCCGGGATGCTCGGTCTGCGCGGTGCGCACCAGCCCCCAGACCGCGGCATGCGCCAGGTCCGGCACATCGGCATCCGGACGCACGGCCACCCCACCGCGCGTCACCAACAGCAGGGTCGCACCCCGGAACCGCTCGTCCGCGAGCCAGCCCTGGACCAGTTCGAGCGCGTACTCGGTAGCGGATCGAACCGCCGCCACCTCATCCCGCGGCGCCGGCTCCGACGGGATCGGAGCGACCACTACTGCGGGCCGGTCACCGGTCAGGAGCTCGGCGAGTTCGGTCGCGCCGCGGGTGACGCCCGCCGTGGTCCAGTGTGCGGCGTCCTCGCCGAGAACGACCCAGTTGGCGGCCGCGGCAGGCGTTTTCGTCGGCAGAGCGGGCCATTCGACACGGAAGAGTTCTTCGTGTCCGGCGGCCGGTCGGGCGGCGCCGACCTGGTCGGCGGACACCGGGCGCAGTACCAGGGAGCGCATCGAGGCGACGGGGTCGCCGGCGGCGTCCGTTGCCAGTACCTCGACGGCGTCGCGGCCGGCGGGGCGCAATCGGATGCGCAGTGTGGCGGCGCCGGAGGCGTGCAGGCGGACGCCGTTCCAGGAGAACGGCAACCAGCTCTGTGTCGAGCCCTCGAGGATGCCGAAGGTCAGTGCGTGCAGGGAGCTGTCGAGCAGGGCGGGGTGCAGGCCGTAGGCGGTCGCGTCGCCGCGGTGTTGTTGCGGCAGGCTCGCTTCGGCGTATACCTCGTCGCCGAGTCGCCAGGCGGCGCGCAGGCCTTGGAAGGCCGGTCCGTAGGCGAAGCCGCCCTGTTCGAAACGTTCGTAGAGGCCGGTCACGTCGATCGGTTCGGCGTCTCGGGGCGGCCATTCGCCCGCGGCCGCGGGCTCGTTCGGGTCGGCGTCGGTGAGCAGGCCGCTGGCGTGGCGGGTCCACGACTGTCCGGGAGCCGACGATTCGGGGCGGGAGTACACGGCGATCGACCGGCTGCCGTCCACATCGGGAGCGCCTACTGAAACCTGCAGGAGCACAGCGCTGTTCGGTGCGATGACCAGGGGCGCTTCCAGCAGCAGTTCGTCGACCTCGGTGCACCCGGCTTCGTCGCCGGCCCGGATGGCCAGTTCGAGGAAGGCGGTGGCCGGGAACAGCGCCGAGCCCAGCACGGCGTGGTCGGCCAGCCACGGGTGGCTGCGGAGGGAAAGCCTGGTGGTGCACAGGAATCCGCCGGTGTCCGGGAGTTCGACCATCCCGCCCAGCAGCGGATGCCCGGCCGGACGCAGGCCCGCCGACCCGACATCGCCGGTGGCAGCGTCGGCCTCCAGCCAGTAGCGCTCGCGCTGGAAGGCGTAGGTGGGCAGGTCCACATGCGCACTCGCCGAGCCGCCGAGGAACCGTGCCCAATCGACCGGCAGGCCGCGGGTGTGCAATTGCGCCAGCGCGGTTGTCGCCGAGGCGATCTCGGTGCGGTCGCGCCGCAGCAGCGAGACCAGGGCGTCCGGATCGACGTCGTGGTCGGCGAGGCTGTCGCGGCCCATGGCGGTCAGTGACTGGTCGGGGCCCAGCTCCAGGAATCGAGTGGCACCCTGTGCGTGCAGGCACGCCATGCCGTCATGGAAGCGAACGGCGCTGCGCACGTGGGTGACCCAGTAGTCGGCGGTGCGGATTTCCTCGGCACTCGCGATCCGGCCGGTCAGATTCGAGACGATCGGGATCAGCGGTGCGCGGAAGTCGACGGTTTCGGCGACCTGCCGGAAGTCGTCGAGCATCGCGTCCATGTGCGGGGAGTGGAAGGCGTGACCGACAGTGAGCCGCCGCGCCTTACCGCCCACGGACTGCCAGCGGGCCGCGATATCGAGCGCGGCGTCGGCGTCACCGGAAACGACCGTCGAGGCCGGACCGTTCACCGCCGCGATCGACACCCGATCCTCGAGCCCCGCCAACAGCGGCAGCACCTCCGCTTCCGAGGCGGTCAGCGCGATCATGGCGCCGCCCTCGGGCAGGGCCTGCATGAGCCGTCCACGGGCCGCGACCAGCCGGACCGCGTCCGGCAGCGACAGCACACCCGCCACATGCGCCGCGGCGAGCTCGCCCACCGAATGCCCCAGCAGCAGTGCGGGAGTCACATCCCAGTGCTCCAGCAGCCGGAACAAGGCCGTCTCCAGCGCGAACAACGCCGGCTGAGTGAAGGCGGTCGTATCGAGCAGGGCCGCCTCGGGCGACCCCGCCGATGCGAACATCACCGCACGCAACGGCCGATCGAGGACCGTGTCGAACTCGGCGCACACCGCGTCGAGCGCATCGGCGAAGACAGGCCGGGCGTGATAGAGCTCCGCCCCCATCCCTGCGCGCTGACTGCCCTGCCCAGCGAACAGGAAGGCCGTTTTCCCCGCCCCGGACCGGCCACGCAGTACACCGGGCGCGATACCGTCGTCCGCCAGCGCGCGCAAGCCCGCCAGCAGTGTCTCGCGGCTGTCGGCGACGACCGCGCCACGATGCTCGAAAGCACTGCGGTGCAACGCAAGAGCCCTGCCGATCTCGGCGGAGCCGAGCGCGGGACGCGCCTCCGCGTACGCCGCCAGCCGCCGTGCCTGCGCCCGCAGGGCCGCCGCGCTCCGGCCGGAGACGAGCCACAGCCCGCCGCCGGCGGCCCGCGCGTCGGCGTCCGCCGCCGAGTCGGAACGTGCCGAGGTCGACAGCGAAGCCGACACCGAGACCCCTGCCGACCGCGCCGAATCATCCTCTGCGGGAACGTGTTCCAGTATGGTGTGGGCATTCGTGCCGCTGACGCCGAAGGAGGACACGCCGGCCCGGCGTGGGCGGCCGGTCTCGGGCCAGGCGGTGTTCTCGGTCAGTACGTTCACCGCGCCCGCGGACCAGTCGACCAGCGGGGTCGGCCGGTCCACATGCAGGGTGCCGGGTAGCACGCCGTGCCGCATGGCTTGCACCATCTTGATGACTCCGGCGATACCGGCGGCCGCCTGGGTGTGCCCGATATTGGATTTCAGTGAGCCGAGCAGCAGTGGCCGATCCGCCGGCCGGTCCTGCCCGTAGGTGGCCAGCAGCGCTTGGGCTTCGATGGGATCGCCGAGTCGGGTGCCGGTCCCGTGCGCCTCGACGGCGTCGATTTCGGCGGCGGTGATTCCGGCGCCGGCCAGCGCCTGTGCGATGACCCGTTGCTGGGCGGGGCCGTTCGGGGCGGTGAGGCCGTTGCTGGCGCCGTCCTGGTTGACGGCCGAGCCTCGGACCAGTGCCAGTACCGGGTGTCCGTTCCGTCGTGCGTCCGAGAGGCGTTCCAAGACAACGACGCCTGCGCCCTCGGCCCAGGCGGTGCCATCGGCCGCCGCGGCGAATGGCTTGCAGCGGCCGTCCTCGGCGAGCCCGCGCTGCCGGCTGAATTCGACGAACGACGTCGGAGTAGCCATGACCGCGACACCGCCTGCCAGGGCGAGCGTGCATTCACCGCCGCGCAGTGCCTGTGCGGCAAGGTGAATGGCCACCAGCGATGAGGAGCACGCCGTGTCCACGGTTACCGCGGGCCCCTCGATCCCGAAGGTGTAGGCGATGCGGCCGGAGGCGACGCTGCCGGCGCTGCCGAGGCCCAGATAGCCTTCGAGCTCTTCGGATGGTTGGCGTACGCGGGCGCCGTAGTCGTGGTAGCTGGAGCCGACGAAGACACCGGCCCGGCTGCCCTTCAGTGACAGCGGATCGATCCCGGCCCGTTCGAATGCCTCCCAGGCGATTTCGAGCAGCAGCCGCTGCTGCGGATCGATCGCCAACGCCTCGCGTGGGGAGATGCCGAAGAAGGCAGGGTCGAATTCGTCTGCGCGGTGCAGGAATCCGCCGTGCCGGGTGTAGGAGGTGCCGAGTCGGCCCGGATCGTCGGAGTAGAGCTCGTCGAGGTCCCAGCCGCGGCCGACGGGGAACGGTGAGATGGCGTCGACGCCGTCGTGGACGAGCTGCCACAGGTCCTCGGGGGTTTCCACATCGCCGGGAAAGCGGCAGCTCATCGCCACGATCGCGATGGGATCGTCGACTGCGGCCGACCCGGTGGATGTCGAGGATGTCCGGCTCGCGGCAGCCGCGGTCCCGGTGGTTGTCCCGGTCGCGGTGTCGGCGGGTGCCGTGGTCTCGACGCCGAGCAGTTCGCCGAGGTGGCGCACGAGTGCGGTGATCGTGGGGTGGTCGAAGACGAGAGTCACCGACAGTCGCAACCCGGTGGTCGCCGCCAGCCGGTTGCGCAGGTCGACGGCGGTCAGGGAGTCGAAGCCGAGGTCACGGAAGACCCGGCCGGGCTCGATGCCGTCGGCATCGGCGTAGCCGAGTGTCTCGGCGACTTCCGCGCGGACCAGCGCGATCAGTTCTTCCTCACGCTCGGCCGCGGACAGTCCGGCCAGCCGTGCCGCGAGTGAATCTCCCTCGCTGTCCGCGGTGTCCGAGCCGAGGAACGGAACAGCCTCGGGCAGCTCACGCAGTACGGTGTTGGGCCGCAGGGTGACCGACGTGCGAGTGAACCGCTCCCACTCGAAACCGGAGACGATGAGCCGTGTTTCACCGTGTGCCAGCGCCGCGCCCAGTGCGGCGAGGGCCAGGTCCGGTGCCATCGGCTGCAGGCCCGCACGGACGAGCCGATCCCCCACCGCGGCGGCCGCGCTGTTCCCCGCCCACAGACCCCAAGCCACCGAGGTGGCCGGAAGACCGCGGGACCGGCGCTGTTCCGCGAGGGCATCCAAGTAGGCGTTGGCCGCCGCATAGCTGCCTTGACCGGTGCCCGGCAGTGTGGCGGCGAGTGAGGAGTAGAGGACGAACCCGTCCAGCTCCAGGTCGCGGGTGAGTTCGTCGAGGTGCGCGGCCGCCTCGGCCTTGGGACGCAGCACGGCGGCAGCACGTTCCGGGGTGAGGGCGTCGAGTACGCCGTCGTCCAGCACACCCGCCGCGTGCACCACCGTGCGCAGCGGCCGATCCGCCGGAATCGAATCGAGCAGGGCGGCAAGCGCGTCACGGTCGGTGACATCGCAGGCGACGCCCTCGGCGTCCACGCCCAGTTCCGCCAGCTCGGCCACCAGTGCGGCGACACCGGGCGCGGCAGGTCCCTGCCGGCCGGCGAGCAGGATATGCCGTGCACCCGCACCTGCCAGCCACCGAGCGGCATGCGCACCGAGCGCGCCGGTACCGCCGGTGATCAGCGCGGTCCCCGAAGTGGCCCAAGTGGCGTCCGGCGCCACCGGTTCGGACCGCACGAGGCGGCGAGCGAAAACACCGGAAGCGCGCAAGGCGAGCTGGTCTTCACCATCGAGACCCGCGAGTACGCGGACCAGCCGTTCGAGCACCCGCTCGTCCCACCGCTCCGGAAGATCGATCAGACCGGCCCAGCGCTGCGGGTACTCCATGCCCGCAACCGAACCCAGCCCCCAGGTCATCGCCTGGTCCGCGGCGGGCGCCGCATCGGAGCGGCCCACCCGGACCGCGCCGACGGTCGCGGCCCACATCGGTGCGCTGACACCGGCATCGCCCAGCGCCTGAACCAGCGTCACCGTCATAGCCAGACCGGACGGCACTACCGGCGCGGACGCATGCCCGCCGGACGCGAGTCCCAGTATCGACAGCACCCCGGCGGGTGCGCCGGTACGCAGGCGGTCGCTCAAATCGTCAGCGACAGCAGCCCGATCGGCCGAGTCGTCATGGCCGAACGGCACGGTCACGACGCTGGCGCCGTGCCTTTCGAGTGCGCTCGCGCAGGCGGCGACGGCCGGGTCGGTCATCGCCGAAGCGGGGACGAACAACCACCAGATGCCTTGCAGCACCGGCTTTTCCGCGCCGAGCTGCAGCGGCTTCCAGATCACCCGGTACCGCCAGGTATCCAGCACGGAGCGGTCGCGGCGGTCGCGATGCCACGAGGACAGGGCGGGCAGCACCGCGCTCAGTGAAGCCTGCGCCTCCTCGCCGGTCATCCGCAGTGTGCTTGCCACAGTGGTGACGTCACCGGACTCGACCGCCGTCCAGAACCCGGCGGCGACCGGATCGGCGCCGACCATCCCTACCTCGGCACGGTCGATCACCGGCGCCTGCAGCCAGTAGCGAGAACGCTGGAAGGCGTAGGTCGGTAGTTCGACGCGGCGGCCACCGGTACCGGAAAGCACGGCATCCCAGTCGATGTCGGCGCCACAGGTGTGCAGTACGCCGAGCGAGAGCAGGAAGCGGCGCAGGCCGCCGTCACCGTCGGCGAGGGTGCCGGTGACGCATCCGGCCGCCTCGGCCGTGTCGATGGCTTGCCGCAGCCATACCGACAGCACCGGATTCGGGCTGATCTCGACGAATACCGTGTGCTCGTCCCGTAGTAGCGCGTCGACGGCCCTCGAGAACAGGACCGGCTCCCGCAGGTTCCGGTACCAGTAGGCGGGGTCGAGCGCGGTGGTGTCGAGGCGTGTGCCGGTTGCCGTGGAGTAGAACGCGATCTCCGAAACCTGTGGCGTCACGCCGGTGAAAGCCGTATCCAGTTCGGCGCGAAGCGCTTCCACCTGCGGTGAGTGCCCGGCGAAATCGACGCCGGGCAGCTCCCAGGACATGATTCCGGCGTCGGCGAGCCGCTCGCTCAGCTCCCGCAGCGAGGTGGGATCCCCCGATACCGTCACCGAGCCGGGACCGTTCACCGCGGCCACCGATACCCGATCTGCCCACGGCTCCAGGTATTCGGTGATCGCGTCCGCCGGGACGGCCGCGAACAGCATCCCGCCCTGACCGATGAGGGGCAGCAGTGCCTTGCTGCGCAGGGCGACGATGCGCGCGCCGTCTGCCAGCGACAGCCCTCCGGCCACCACCGCGGCGGCGATCTCACCCTGCGAATGTCCTACCACCGCAGCAGGTTCCACGCCGAAGGACCGCCAGACCGCGGCGAGCGAGACCATCACCGAGAACAGCACCGGCTGAACGACATCCACCCGATCCAACGGATCCGACGAACGCAGCAGATCGATCAGAGACCACTCCACGAACGGCGCCAACGCCGCTGCGCACTCGGCCATCCGCTGGGCGAACACCGGAGACTCGTCCAGCAGTTCCCGGGCCATACCGGCCCATTGCGAGCCCTGTCCCGGGAACACGAAGACAGTCCGGCCCACGGGGGCGGCCGTGCCCTCGACGAGCAGATCGTCAGCGCGCCCTCCGGCCAACGCGGTCAGGCTCGCGAGCATGGCATCGCGATCGCTGCCGCCGATGACGGCCCGATATTCGAACGGTGTCCGATCGCGGATCAGCGAGTACCCGACATCCTCAGGAGAAAGTGTGGGCCGGGCCGAGAGGTGCGCGGCCAGTCGAGCCGCCTGAGCCCGCAAGGCCGGCTCGGTGCGACCCGAAAGGGGCCACAGCACAGGGCGATCCACCTGCGGCCCGCTGCCGTCCCGTATCAGCCGATCGGGCTGCGGGGCATCGATTTCCGACTCCGCTTCGGGCGCCTGCTCGATGATCACGTGCGCATTGGTGCCACTGAGACCGAAGGAGGAGACCCCCGCGCGGCGCGGTCGTCCGTTCCGCACCCACGGTTCGGACTCCACCAGCAACGAGACCGCGCCCGCGGTCCAGTCGACGTTCGGCGTGGGGTCGGCGGCGTACAGCGACTTCGGCAGCAGGTCGTGGCGCAACGCCTGCACCACTTTGATGATGCCCGCGGCGCCCGAAGCCGCCTGGGTGTGACCGATATTCGATTTCACCGAGCCCAGGCGCAGCGGCCGGTCCGCGGGCCGGTTGCGGCCGTAGGTGGCCAATAGTGCGTCGGCTTCGATCGGGTCGCCCAGTTTCGTGCCAGTGCCGTGCCCTTCGACCACGTCGACGTCGGCTGCCGTGAGCCCGGCGCCGGCGAGTGCCTCGCGGATGACCCGCTGCTGGGCGAGGCCGTTCGGGGCGGTGAGTCCGTTGCTGGCGCCGTCCTGGTTCATCGCGGAGCCACGGACCGTGGCCAGTACCGGATGGCCGTTGCGGCGGGCGTCCGAAAGTCGTTCCAGCAGTAGTACACCGACGCCTTCGGCGATGCCGAAGCCGTCCGCGGCGGCGGCGTAGGACTTGCAGCGCCCGTCGGCGGCCAGGCCGCGCTGGCGGCTGAAACCGGTGAGCGACAGCGTCGATCCGAGGACGGTGACGCCGCCGGCCAGGGCGAGCGTGCATTCGCCGCTACGCAGGGCCTGTGCGGCCAGATGCACGGCGACCAGCGAGGAGGAGCATGCGGTATCCACGGTGATGGCGGGGCCCTCGAGCCCGAGGCTGTAGGCGATCCGACCGGACAGCACGCTGGTGGATACGCCCGCGATGAGATGGCCTTCCACTTCCGCGGGCACATCGTGGTTGCCGTACCCCTGGTAGGCGGCGCCGGCGAAGACGCCGGTCCGGCTGCCACGCGCGGTGGCCGGATCGATGCCCGCGCGCTCGAGCGCCTCCCAGCAGGTCTCCAGCAGCAGTCGCTGCTGGGGATCCATGGCGAGCGCCTCGCGCGGCGAGATGCCGAAGAAGGCGTTGTCGAATTCCGCTGCGTCGCTGAGGAATCCGCCTTCGACCGCATAGGTCGAGCCGGGCCGGTCCGGGTCGGCGTCGTAGATCGCCTCCACGTTCCAGCCGCGGTCCGCCGGCAGTTCGGCGACGGCGTCACGGCCCTCGATCAGCAGGTCCCACAATCCGTCCGGATCCTGCACGCCACCCGGATAGCGGCAGGCCATGCCGACGATCACGATGGGGTCCTGGTCGTCGACGGCGACGACCGGCAGCGGCTCGGGCGCATCGGTTCCGGTACCGAGCGCCAGTTCACCGAGATGCCGGGCGAGCGCGGTGGCCGACGAGTAGTCGAAGATGACCGTCACGGGCAGCCGCAGCCCGGTGGCGGTATTGAGCCGATTACGCATCTCGACGGCGGTCAGCGAGTCGAAACCCAGGTCGCGGAAGGCTCTTTCGGATTCGACCGCGGAGGCGGAGTCGTGGCCGAGAACCCGTGCCGCATGAGTGCGCACCAGGTCGATCAAGAGGCGGTCGCGATCGGCCGGGGCGGCCTCGCGTAGTCGGCGGCGCAGGGCCGCGCCCGCACCGTCGTCAGCGGCGGGCTCCTCGTCGGCGGCCAGGACGCGGCTCACCTCCGGCAGGCTTCCGATGAGCGGGCTCGGCCGCACCGAGGTGAACACCGGCGCGAAGCGGTCCCAATCGACGGCGGCCACCAGGACGACGGTGTCGTCGTTGTCCAGCACCCGCCCGAAGGCGTCGAGCGCGACGGCCGGCGGCATGAAAGGGATACCGCGGCCACGCAATTGCGCCTCGGCGAGGTTGGCCGCCATCCCGCCGCCCTCGGCCGGATCCCAGATGCCCCAGACGATCGAGGTGGCGGTCAGGCCACGGGATCGGCGGTTCTCGGCCAGGCCGTCGAGGTAGGCGTTGGCGGCGGCGTACGCGCCGTGCTCATCGCTGCCCCAGACCGCGGAGATGGAGGAGAACAGGACGAACGCGTCCAACGTGTCCGCACCGAAGACGGCGTCGAGATTCTCGGCACCGCGGACCTTGGCATCCAGCGTTTCGGCAAAGTGATCGGGATCGGTATCGGCGAGCGGGATCAGCACACCCGCGCCGGCCGCGTGGACCACAGTGCCGATATCGGCTCCGCCGCTGCGCAATCCGTCGACGAGCTCCGCCAGCGCCGCCCGGTCCGCGACATCACAGGCGGCAATGGTCAACCGCGTGCCACGCGCGAGCAGCTGCTCGGTCAGCTCGGTCAATCCCGCCACACCGACCGGGCCACGGCGACCGATCAGCACGATGTGCTCCGCGCCGCGGTCAGCGAACCAGCGAGCCAAGTGCTTGCCGACGCCGCCGGTACCGCCGGTGATCAGAACCGTGCCGCGCGGCTGCCAGGGACGTGCCGCCACAGCGTCACCGAGCTCGGCGCGAACCAATCGCCTGCCGTGCATCCCCGCTGCACGAATCGCCACCTGGTCCTCGTCATCCAGGCGGGCGAACACCTGACGCAGTCGCGTCGTGGCCTGCTCGTCGAGGGTCGCGGGGAGGTCGACGAGGCCACCCCAGCGAGCCGAATGCTCCAGCGCCGCAACGCGACCGAGGCCCCACAGCAGAGTCTGCGCCGGGCTCGTGAGCACGTCGGCGTCATCGACGGCCACAGCGCCGCGAGTGGCCCACCACATCGGGGCCGCGCAGCCGCTGTCGCCGAGCGCCTGCAGCAGCACCAGACTCAGTGCGGCGCCGTCGGTCATCTGAGGATTGCGCCGGTGCGGGGATTCGTCGAGGCCGAGCAGGGACAGCACACCGGCCACCGGCTCCGGCAGTCCGGCAAGCACATCGGTCAGCAAGGCGGACAACGCTTCCCGATCGTCGGCGGACGAATCCAGCACGATCGGCACCACAGTCGCGCCACCGGCCGCGAGTACCCGCGCACACGCAGCGGCCGGCGGATCGGTGTGTTCGGAGTCCGCGCTGGTGGTTGCGGAGGTGACGAGCAGCCAAGTGCCGGTGAGTGATGCGCTCGGGCGGTCGGTGAGTGGCTCCCAGTCGACGCGGTAGCGCCAGGAGTCGGCGGTGGCGCGATCCTCGAGGCCGCGTCGCCAGGTCGCGAGGGCGGGTAGTACGTCGCTCACCGTATCGGTGGAGTCGATGCCGAGGGTGGCGGTGAAGGCGGCGAGGTTCTTGTCGTCGACCGTCTGCCAGAAGGCGGTTTCCGCGGGGTGGGCGGCCGGCGGCGCGATGACGGCGTCCTCCGGGGTCTGCAGCCAGAACCAGCGGTGCTGGAAGGCGTAGGTCGGCAGTGGCACTGCGGTGCCGGGTGTTTCGGCGAAGAAAGCGGACCAGTCCGGGGACAGTCCGCGGACCTGCGCCGCGGCGAAGGAGCGCAGCGCGGTGTCGAGACCGCCCTGGTCGCGGCGTAGCGTGCCGACGGCTGTGGCCTCGAGACCGGCTGCCTCGGCGGTCTGGTTCACGCCGACCGTGAGGACGGGGTGGGTGCTCGGTTCGAGGAAGAAGGCGTAACCGTCGTCGAGCAGGGTGCGGGTGGCGTCGGCGAAGCGCACGGGTTGACGCAGGTTGCGATACCAGTACTCCGAGTCGAGGGTCCCGGTGTCGCGCCAGTCGGCGTCCACGGTGGAGAAGAACGGAATCTCCCCGCTGGTGGGCGCGATATCGGAGAGCGCTGCCAGCAGTTCGGCCCGGATCTCCTCGACCTGCGGCGAGTGCGAGGCGTAGTCGACGGGGATGACCCGGGCGCGGATCTCGCCGGCGACGAGGTCGGCGACGAATCGCTCGATGGCTTCGGAATCACCTGCGACCACGGTCGATGACGGACCGTTGACGGCCGCGATCGAGATCCGGTCCGTCCGGTCGCGCAGGCGATCTGTCACGTCCGCGACGGGCAGCGGTACCGAGGCCATGCCCCCGCGACCCGCGAGCGCCGCAATGGACTTGCTGCGCAATGCGACAACCTTCGCGCCGTCCGCCAGTGCCAGTCCACCCGCCACCACCGCGGCGGCGATCTCACCCTGCGAATGCCCCACCACCGCTGCGGGTTCCACCCCGAACGACCGCCACAGCGCGGCCAGCGACACCATCACCGAGAACAGCACCGGCTGAACGACATCCACCCGATCCCAGGCGTCGCCCTCGAAGATCCGCTCGCGCAGTGACCAGTCCACGAACGGGTCGAGGGCCGCCTCGCACTCGGCCATCCGCGCCGCGAACACCGGTGACTGCTCCCACAGCTCGCGGGCCATGCCCACCCACTGTGAGCCTTGGCCGGGGAACATGAAAACCACTCGGCCGGTGTGTGTTCCACCGCCGCGAATCAAGGCGGCCGTATCGTCGCCCGACTCGAGTGCACGCAACCCCGCCAGCAGGTCGTCGCGGCCGTCGGCGATCACGACCGCGCGATGCTCGAATGCGGTACGCGTGGTGGCCAATGCCCGCGCAATGGAGGCTGTGCCGGTCTCGCGGTCGCGCTCGACGACGGTAGACAGACCGCGGGCCTGCGCGGCGAGTGCCTCCTCGGTGCGCGCCGAGACGACGAACGGCAGCAGCCGCGCTCCTTCGCCTGGAGATGTTGCGGTGGTGCCGTCCGAACCGTTCCCGGCTGCGGGCGCTTGTTCCAGCACCACATGCGCATTGGTCCCGCTCACCCCGAACGAGGACACCGCCGAGCGTCGCGGTCGATCGACGTCCGGCCACGCCCGCTGCTCGGACAGCAGCCGCACCGCACCCGAGGTCCAATCCACCTGTGAGGACGGCTCATCCGCATGCAATGTCCGCGGCAGTACGCCGTGCCGCAGCGCCTGCACCATCTTGATGATCCCGCCCACGCCGGCGGCCGCGGAGGTGTGCCCGATGTTCGATTTCAGCGATCCCAGCCACAGTGGCGCGTCGGCGGGCCGGGCGCGGCCGTAGGTCGCCAGCAGGGCTTGGGCTTCGATCGGGTCGCCCAGCCGGGTGCCGGTGCCGTGCGCTTCCACGACATCGACATCGGCCGTGGACAATCGGGCGTCGGCCAGGGCGGCGCGGATGACCCGCTGTTGTGCGGGGCCGTTGGGTGCGGTGAGGCCGTTCGACGCACCGTCCTGGTTCACCGCCGAACCGGCCACGACCGCCAGCACCTGGTGCCCGTTGGCTACCGCGTCGGAAAGGCGTTCCAGCAGCAGCACTCCCACGCCTTCGGACCAGGCGGTGCCGTCGGCGGTCTCGGAGAATGCCTTGCAGCGGCCGTCGGGGGCGAGGGCGCGTTGCCGGCTGAAGGAGACGAAGGCGTCGAGTTCGGCGCCGACGGTCACGCCGCCGGCCAGTGCCATACCGCACTCCCCCGAACGCAGCGACCGCACGGCCAGATGCAGCGCGACCAGCGAGGACGAGCAGGCGGTGTCCACGGTGAAGGACGGTCCGGTCAGGCCGAGCACGTAGGACACTCGCCCGGAGACGACGCTGCCGGTGGTGCCGGTGTGCAGCAGGCCCTCGACCTCCGGGACGGTGGCGCAGCCCGCGCCGTACCCGTTGACCATCGCGCCGATGAAGACGCCGGTGGCCGTATTGCGCAGGGCGGCGGGCACGATGCCGGCGCGTTCCAGGGTCTCCCAGGCCACTTCCAGCAGCAGCCGCTGTTGCGGGTCCATGGCGAGCGCTTCGCGTGGTGAGATGCCGAAGAATCCCGGGTCGAATTCGCCTGCGTCGTTGAGGAATCCGCCGTTGCGGGTGTAGGAGGTGCCGGGGTTGTCCGGGTCCGGGTCGTAGCGGCCGTCGACGTCCCAGCCACGATTGCGTGGCCATTCGGTGATGGCGTCGGTGCCGGCGGTGACCAGGTCCCACAGTTGTTCCGGTGAATTCGCGCCGCCCGGATACCGGCAGCCCATCCCGACGATCGCGATCG
This sequence comes from Nocardia sp. NPDC088792, assembly GCF_044750615.1. Taxonomy (NCBI): domain Bacteria; kingdom Bacillati; phylum Actinomycetota; class Actinomycetes; order Mycobacteriales; family Nocardiaceae; genus Nocardia; species Nocardia sp. NPDC088792. Next base: position 278,037 of record NZ_JBIVKC010000003.1, on the reverse strand, counting down.
GCTCGTGCCGGGCGTCCTCCGTCTCCCGCAGTTTGCGCCGTGCGTCACCCAGGTCGGCGGTGGCGCGCCGCAGGTATTCCAGGAGTTTCTCGTCGTTCGGCATCTTTGTGTCCGTCCTCAGGCCATGCCGTAGTTGTTGTCGGGTTCGGTGGAAAGCGGCGGGCGTCAGCCGCTTTCGGTCACCTTGACGCGGCGCGCGGTCGCGCGGATCTCGTCGACCAGCTCGGCGGTGCGCAGGGTGGCTGCGGCGTCCGGGGCCGCGGCGGGGGCACCGGTGCGGGCCGCGCGGATCGCCGCGGCGAATGCTGTTGCCGTGCGGGCATATTGATCGGCCGCGGGCAGCACCAGCTCTTCGGCGTGGTCCTGCTCGTCGATGCGCAGTACGGGCCGATGCTCGGGCGGTGGCGTGAAGGCACGCTCGACCGCGAGCCGGGCTTCGGCGCCCCACAGCTGATAGCGCGACGCATAGCTGTGTTCGAAACCGAATTCGGCGGTCACGATCACTCCGCCACCGGAGACCAGCAGAGCGCTGCCGGAGATATCGACGCCGGAGTCCGGATCGATGCGCAGCACAGCGCCGCTCAGCTCCAGCCGGTCCTCGTCGCCGAGCAGGAATTGGGCCAGACGCAGCGGATACACCCCCGCGTCCAGTAGTGCGCCCCCGCCCAGGTCCGCCTGGTAGCGCACATCGCCGCCGGGGAGTGGAGGGAAGCAGAACGAGCCGGTGAAGTGCCGCAAGGCGCCGAGCCGGCCGTCGGTGAGCAGGTCACGCACGACACCGTGCATGGGATGGTGTGCGGGCGTGAAGTTTTCGCGCAACACCAGGTTGCGCTGTGCGGCCAGCCTGATCAGATCGGCGGTGGCGGCCGCGTCGATGGTCAGCGGTTTCTCGCCGAGTACGTGCTTGCCGGCCCGCAGTGCGGCGCAAGCCCATTCGTGGTGCAGACCGTTGGGCAGGGCCAGGTAGATCGCGTCCACGTCCGGGCGCGCCAGCAGTTCGGCGTATCCGCCGACCGGGACGCCGCCGAAGCGGTCGGTGAATCGGGTCGCCTTGGCCGGATCCCGGCTCGCGACGGCCGTGATCTCGACACCGGCGGCCGTGGAGAAGGCCGGTAGCATCCGTCGCCACGCGACCGAGGCCGCGCCGAGTACGCCGATGCGCACGGGGTTTGTCGCCAGGTCTGCGTCGCTCACCGGCTCGACCTCGCCTCGATGCGGTCGTCCTCCGCGGCGATCAGGCTGTGCAGGCAGGCGATCAGGCTGCGGGCCTGCACGTTGACGTAGTGGCTGTAGCGCGTCAGTCCGACGAGCTGGCCGATGGTCATCCAGCGGTATCGCGACGGCCCGTTGCCGGGATCGGTGTCTTCGGGCAGCGGGTCGACCTCGATCACCAGGTATCGGTTGCGGGCGTGGAAGAACCGGCCGCCTTCCTCGGACAGGATGGTGTCGAACCGGATTCGGTCCGGCGCCGCGCCGAGCACATCGTCCAGGAACGGTGGCCGGGTCAACCGCGGCAGCTGATCGTAGGTTTCCGGGGTGCACTGCACGGTCGGCGCGAGTTCCACGAAATCCAGGAAGCCGGGCTCCGATCGGGCATTGACCAGTACGTGCAGGACGCCGCGCAATCTGGTGGCCAGGAAGGCGATGACGCCGAGACCGTGCGGGGCGATCATCGGCTGAGTCCAGCTGTTCACCTCGCGATTGCCACCATCGACCGCGACCGCCCGGATGTCGAAGAACGCACCGGAGTCGTGTTCGATCCGGTCGGCTCGCCGCGTCCAGTCACGGACCTCGGGCAGCGCGATCGGGGTCGCCACGACTTCGCGGCGGGCGCGCAGATCCGTTACCCAGCTGAGGATTTCCGCGCTGGTGTGCAGCGCGCCCTGGTCGGTGTCGAGCGAACGCACCAGGGCCGCACGGAAACTGCCTTGCACGCTGGGTAGTTCCTCGACGAGTCGCCCGCCGGAGAACGGCAGGCACGACAGCACCGTGCGGGTGTTCATGTTCAGCAGGTCGTCGTAGGCGAACAGTTCGTAGAGCTGGCCGAGCGACAGCCAGCGGAAGCCGTCGCGCACCTCGACCGGCCCGTCGGTCTCGACGACCATGTTGCGGTTGCGCTTGCAGTAGAACCAGGACCCTTGCTCGGACTGCAGCACATCGGCCAGCACCACCTCCGGGCGTGCGCCGGAGAAGTATTCCAGGTAGGGCACGGGCCGCCCGTGATGGACCGCCGTGTAGTTGCTGATGGTGGCCTGCACCGTCGGTGAGAGTTGGAGCGCATTGTGGTTGCCCGGCTCCATCTTCGCCTGCATCAGGCAGTGCAGTACGCCGTCGAACTGTTTGACGAGAATGCCGAGCACACCGGTTTCGGGCTGATCGATGATCGGCTGCGACCACTGCGTCACCGCGCCGAAGCTGGTGTGCACCCGCAGTCCCTCCACGGCGAAGAACTTGCCGCTGTCGTGTACGAGATTGCCGGTGTCCGGATGGAAGCGCCAGCTGATCAGGTCGGCGAAGTCGATGCCGGTGACGACGGTCGGATCGGCGGCGATCCGCGCGGTGAACCAGCGGTGGAAGTCGGCGCTCGAATCGATCGCGCCCGTGGTGGCTACTGCCGAGCGGGCCAGCTGGATCGGTCGGGTGCGGTCCTGGTGGCCTAGTGGTCCGGTCATCGGCTCACGCTGTCGGCGTAGGCCTCGACGACATCGGCGGCCGCCTCTACGCCCGGATCGCCGCGCACGGCATCCGCTAATTTCATTGCGCGCGCCGCGATTTCGGGGTCGGTGGTGGCGATCCGGACCGCAGCCGCCAGCTTCTCACCGGTCAGCCCGGCGTACGGCACCGGCGCGGGTGCGACGCCGAGGGTGTGCATCCGGCGTGCCCACAGCGGCTGATCGGCGTAGCAGGGCACGACGACCTGTGGGACGCCCGCGGACACCACCGCCGCGGTGGTGCCCTGGCCGGCGTGGTGCAGCACCGCCGCGGCCCGCGGGAGCAGCCAGGTGAAATCCGCTGTCTCACTGCGGAACACATCCAGGTCGTCCGGGATATCGGCCGCGGGGCCGCCGATGATCACCATCCGGTGCCCGGTCGCGCGGACCGCGTCCAGGGTCGCGCGCAGCAGGTCCGTCCCGCACGGGAGCCACGAGCTACCGAAGGTGGTAACCAACGGCGGCGCACCATGTTCCACGAACTCGGTCAATTCCGCCGACTGCTCCCAGCGGGTGTTGTCCGACCAATAGCCGGTGACATGACACTGCTCGGGCCAGTCCCGCGGCGGCGCGAAGATCTGCGGACTGAATTGGTAGAGGATCGGCCGTGTGCGCCCATCGTCGCGGAACGGCGACCGGAAACCCGCGCGGGGCAGGCCCGAGGCGCGGCGCGCCTGATTCACGCCGGCGCGGTACACCAGCCATTCCAGCGTGCCCATCGCCCGATGAGTGAACCGGTTGTAGGCCCCGCCGAGCGGCCACTCGGGCGCACCGAGCGCCGGCCAGGCCGCGGTCTCGGTGACCGGCCACGCCGAGACCGAGCACCACGGCACTCCCGGCTGGGCCAGGGCACCGATCCTGGTCAAGTTGGAGTTGATGATCAGATCCGCGCCCTCGGCCGAGGCCACCATCGCTTCGGTGAACGCCAACTGCTCGGCGGCGCTCGGCCGCGGCGCGGCCATCGCCATGCGATACATCGACGGGCCGCGCCGCAACGCCTCCTGCACCCTCGGGTGCGACATGATCTCTTCGACATACCCGGCGCCGAAACTTCCGAGTTGCCGGAACTCGAGCCCTGCTCCCTGCACCAGATTCTCGAATTCCGGTGTGGTAGCGAGCCATACATCGTGACCACGTGCGCGCAGCGCACTGCCCAGGAGTACGAACGGCTGCACATCGCCACGCGAGCCGATGGTCGACAAGGCTATGCGCATCGACGTTCCTCTCTGCGAAAACTACTGGTGGAGAAGGGAAATCCAGATAATTCGACCGTAATCGGCCCGGTTATCATCTCGATAGCGCCGCGTGTGCACGCACACGTCAGGGCGGCGATACGTAGCCCCGGGTATCCGGGGAATCTGTGGTCGTTCGGCATCGGTGGATCCGCCTTCAGTCCAGGCCGTAGTTATTGTCGAGGAGTTCGAAGAGCTCGTCCGCGGACGCGTCGCCGAGCAGATCCCGGTCCGGAGCGGGCGCCTCGGACTCGGTCCACCGGCGTACGAGCTGCTGCAGGCGGACTCCGATCTCCTGCCCACCCGGAATATCGGGGCCGAGACCGGCCAACGCCGATTCCAGACGCTCGAGCTCGGTCAACGCGCGAGTTCCTGCCGCACTGCCGGAGCACAGTTCGGCGTAGAGCACCTCGACCAGTGCACTCGGCGTCGGATGATCGAAGACCACGGTCGCAGGCAGCTGAACCCCTGTGGCAGCGCGCAATTGGTTCCGGAACTGCACAGCGAGCATGGAATCGAAGCCGCTGTCGGCGAAGGCCTGCTCGGCCCGGACAGCCGAGCGATCACTGTGACCGAGCACCGTCGCCGCGTGACCGGTGACGATATCGAGCAACATCCGCCGGCGGGCCGGTTCATCGAGCGGTTCCAGCCGTCCGGCAAGCGCGGTGGGCGCGGCCTCGGTGTCGGCTCGACCGCTGAGCGCCTGCGCGATATCGGGCAAGTCCCGAATCAGGCCCAGCGCACGAGGACTGGGCACCGACGCGACAATCCGGTCCATATCGATATCGGCGACAAAGCCCTCGGCTTCGTCCTGATCGAGCATCCGCTGCAGCACCGCGGTGACGGTCCCGACGGGCAGCGCCCGGTCGGTCGCCACAGACCGGGAATCCTGTCCCCCGAGTGCGACCACCAGAGTGTGCGCACCGCGGTCGCGGCGTTGTCGCAGCCGCGCCTGGACGGCCGCGCCGGCAGCGGTGGCCGCGCCGTGCCTGGCCGCACCCCAAGTTCCGCTCAACGCGGTCAGCACGAGGAACGTCGCGTCCCCGGATGTGCTCAGCGCCTCCAGGTTTCGTATCGCCGCCGCAGCCGTGCCCACGGTCCCGCCGAGCTCCCGCGCGGTGAGGGTGGCGACAGTCGCACCGGGCTCGGGCAGAGCCGAGTGCACGACGATACGGATCGGCGGCATGTTCGCCAGCTCGGTCGCCAGGTCGGGATCGTCAGCGGCACAGCCGATTACAGTCAGTTCCGCGCCGAGCTCAGCCAACTGCGCGGGCAGCGTCTCCGCCTCGCGAAGTACGTCTTCAACAGCCGCGCCGTTGCCGAGCGCCTCCGGGTCGGGCTTGTCGTTCCGGCTGCCTCCGGCGATCACAATGTGCGTAGCGCCTTGCGTGGCGAGCCATCGCGCCAACTCGGCCGTCAGCTCGCTGATCCCCGCCGTGATCAGCGCTGTGCCGCCCGTAGGCGACCAGTCTCGACGCGCCGGACCGTCATGAATATCGGTGCGCCGCAAGCGTCTTCCGTAGGTACCGGCACTCCGAATCGCGATCTGGTCCTCGCCGTGGCCGCCGGTCAGTACTGCGGCGACCCGGTCGGCGAGCGTGTCCCTGCGCGCGGCGACCGCGTCCGGGTCCACGGCGGGTAGGTCGAGCAGACCGCCGAAGCGTGTTTCCTGTTCCAGCAGCAGAACCTGGCCCAGTCCCCACAGGCAGGACTGGTCCGCGTGCTCGAGTTGTTCGTCGTCGACGGCGACGGCACCGGTTGTCACGCACCACAGCGGTGCGGTGATCTCTCGTGCGTCGAGTGCGCGCAGCATTTCCACGGTCGCGATCAGTCCGGCGGGTGTCGCGCCACGGTCCGGTGCCGGGTCATCGTCGAGGCCGAGCAGTGAGACGATGCCGGCCGGTTGTCCCGGCAGGGTGGGATCGGCCAGCGCATCGTCGATGGATGCGCCGGTGGCCACGATGACGGTCACGGGTCGCGCGCCGCCCTGTCGCAGTGCCCGCGCGCAGACTTCGACGGCTGGGTGTGCCCGCCGATCAGCCGGCACGAACAGCAGCCAGTCGCCGGACAATCGCGCGGAGGACAATCCGGTGACGGGCTGCCAGCCGATCCGGTAGGTCAGCGCCGCGTCGGCGACGGTCGCGGGCCCGCCACTCGATGTGGGAGCGTGTCTCCCCGGTGACGGCAGCCAGAACCGCTCGCGTTGAAACGCATACGTGGGCAGGGGTACCGCCGGGACGCCACGCGCATTGCGGGCAGCGTGCTCGCCGTTCGGTGCGGCCACCCGGTCCCATGACACGGTCGCACCGGCGCACCAGGCTTCACCCAGTGAGGTGAGCAGGCGCTGTCGGCCCCCGTCATCGCGGCGCAGCGAGCCGATGGCGGCGATGGTGCGGCCGGTCTCCTCGGCGGTGCCGTCGATTGCGGCGGTCAGGACGGGATGCGGGCTCATTTCGAGGAATCTGGTGATGCCGGCGTCGAGCAGACTTCCTGTCCCAGAGTCGAATTCGACGGTCTCGCGCAGATTGCGAAACCAATAGGCGGCGTCCAGGGACGCGCCGTCGATGCGTTCGCCGGTGACCGTCGAGTAGAGCGGGATCTCGCCGTCCCGCGGCCGGATATCGGCGAGCAGGTGCAGCATGTCGTCGCGGAGTCGCTCCACGTGAGTGGAATGCGCGGCATAGTCGACAGGGATGATGCGGGCACGGACACCTCGGCCTTCGCAGTCGGCCACCAAGTCGGCCAATGCCTCGGGCATTCCCGCGACGACCACCGCGCCTGGACCGTTGACAGCTGCGACGCAGATACTCTCGCCGTACGGGGCGATCAGCTCTTCGGCCCGCCGATGTCCGACGGCCATGGAGACCATGCCGCCCGCACCCGACAGGCTGCGCAACATCCGGCTGCGCAGTGCCACCACCTTGGCCGCGTCGGCGAGTGACAGCGCACCGGCGACGCAGGCGGCCGCGATCTCACCTTGGCTGTGCCCGATGACCGCGTCGGGATGCACACCGGCGGAGCGCCATTGGGCAGCCAGCGCCACCATCACGGCGAAGAGCGCGGGCTGCACGACGTCGACTCGTTCGAGCGAGGCCGCACCGGGTCGGGCTCGCAACACGTCGGTCAGTGACCAGTCCACCCAAGGCGTCAGCGCCGCTTCACACTCGGCGATCGCCGCGGCGAATTCGGGTGCGGTGTCGAGCAATTCGGCGGCCATCCCCGGCCACTGCGCACCCTGTCCGGGGAACACGAACGCCGTCCGGCCTGTCGTGGCCTCGCCCCGGACGATCCCGGGCGCGGCCGGATCCTCGGCCAGATCAGTGAGCGACCGCAGTAGCGCCTCCCGATCCGCGCCCACGACGACAGCACGCACGGGGAAGGCCGACCGCGTCGCCAATGCTCCTGCCACCTGCGCGATTTCGAGGTCCGCATGGACGATCAGGTGATCGCGCAGCCGGACTGCCTGCCCGCGCAACGCCGCCTCGCTCCGCGCGGACAGCACCCAGGACACCGGCTCGCCGACCGTTTCGAACGCGGCGGCAGCCCGTTCGTCGAGCATTGCGGCAGACGGCCCATCGGGCACTGATTCTTCGAGCAGGACATGGGCGTTGGTGCCGCTCATGCCGAAGGCCGACACTCCGGCGCGGCGCGGGTGGCCGTCGGTCTCCCAGGGCCTGGCCTCGGTGAGCAGTTCGATCTCGCCCGTGGACCAGTCGACGCGGGAGGTGGGTTCATCGAGGTGCAGGGTCCGGGGCAGTAGTCCGTGCCGTAGTGCTTGGACCGTTTTGATGATGCCCGCGACTCCGGCGGCGGCCTGAGTGTGGCCGATATTGGATTTCAGCGAACCGAGTCGCAGTGGTCCCCGGCCGCGGCGGTCGGCGCCATAAGTGGCGAGGAGCGCTTGTGCCTCGACCACGTCGCCGAGCACCGTGCCCGTGCCGTGTGCTTCCACGAGGTCGATATCCGCGGCGTCGAGTCCGGCATTGGCGAGTGCCTGGCGGATCACCCGTTGCTGGGCAAGGCCATTGGGCGCCGTGAGGCCGTTGGAGGTGCCGTCCTGGTTGACGGCACTGCCGCGGATGACGGCGAGTACGGGGTGGCCGTGTCGCTGTGCGTCGGACAGTCGCTCGACGAGCAGCATGCCGACGCCCTCGCCCCAGCCGGTGCCGTCGGCGGTTTCGGCGAAGGAGCGGCAGCGGCCGTCCGCGGAAAGTCCGCGCTGCCTGCTGAATTCGACGAAGACGTCCGGTACCGCCATGACGGCCGCGCCGCCGACGAGGGCGAAGGAGCATTCGCCGGAACGCAGCGCCTGACCGGCAAGATGCAGGGCGACCAGTCCGGAGGAGCAGGCGGTGTCCAGGGTGACGGCCGGTCCTTCGAGTCCGAATTGGTAGGCGATGCGGCCGGAGGCCACGCTCGTCACGGTGCCTGCGAGCAGGTGTCCCTCGACGTCGGCGGAGGCCGGTCCGGAGCCGTAGCCTTGCCCGGCGACGCCGACGAAGACGCCGCCGCTGTTGTCCTCGAGCCGCAGCGGGTCCATCCCGGCGCGCTCGAGTGCCTCCCACGCGGTCTCCAGCAGCAGTCGCTGCTGAGGGTCCATTGCCAGCGCCTCGCGCGGTGAGATGCCGAAGAATGCGGCATCGAAATCGGCTGCGCCGGTCAGGAATCCGCCGCCGGTGGCATAGCACGTCCCGAGGTTGTCCGGGTCCGGATGGTAGAGGGAGCCGAGGTTCCAGCCGCGGTCGGCGGGCATCGGCGAGAGGGCGTCGACCTCGCCGGTAACAAGGTCCCACAACTCTTCCGGGGTTCGCACGCCGCCGGGGAAGCGGCAGGCCATGGCGACCACGGCGAGCGGTTCGGCGGGATCGGCGGTAGTTCCGGCGACCGGTGCCGGCGTGGCCGTGACACCTCCGGCCAGCAGCTCGTGCAGATGCGCACTCAGTGCGGCGATGCTCGGATGGTCGAAAAGCAGCGCGGCGGGCAAAGTCAGACCGGTGACCGCAGCGAGCCGGTTGCGTACTTCGACGGTGGTCAGGGAGTCGAAACCGAGTTCACGCAGCGGTCGTTCGGCATCGAATGCGTGCCCGGCTTCGTGCCCGAGCGCCTTGGCGACTTCGGTGCTCACCAATTCCCGTAGTAGGTGGTGCTGTTCGGGCTCGGCCACGCCGATGAGCCGCTGCCGCCACCCGTGAGCGGAATCGTGCGGGGCGTGTTCTCCGGTCTCTGTCGGGGTGGTCTCGGGGATTCCGCGCAGTAGTGGGCTGGGCCGGCCCGAGGTGAAGGTGGGGGTGAACCGCTCCCAATCCACGTCGGCCACGACCACGTACGTATCGCCCGCGTCGACGGCCTGTCGCAGCGCCGCGACGGCCACGGCCGGTTCCAGTCCGATCAGGCCGTGTCGCAATAGGATTGTGCCCGCGTCGCCCTGCGCCATTCCGGTGCCGGCCCACGGTCCCCAGGCCACCGAGGTGGCGGGCAGTCCGCGGGCGTGCCGGCGCGCGGCCAGTGCATCCAGGTGCGCGTTGGCGGCCGCATAGCCGCTCTGCCCACCGCTGCCCCACGTTCCGGCGATCGAGGAGAAGAGGACGAACGCCTCCAGCGTCTCCGCGTCGAGTAGTTCGTCGAGGTGCGTCGCGCCTGCCGCCTTGGCGGCCAGTTCGTCGGCCAGCTCGTCGGCGGTGCGGTCCTGGATCGGCACGACGGACACCGAGCCAGCCGCATGGAAGACGGCGCGCGGCGAATCACCCGCTGCGCGTAGCCGTTCCAGCAATCCCGCGACAGCGGTGCGATCGGCGATATCGCACGCTTCCAGGGTGACGCGGCTCCCCATATGTTCCAGCTCGGCCACGAGCTCCGCCGCATCCGGTGCGGCAGCGCCGCGACGGCTCACCAGGACGAGATGCCCGGCGCCGTCGGCCGCCAGGTTGCGCGCGACCGCTGCGCCGATCCCACCCGTGCCACCCGTGATCAGGATGGTGCCGGCCGGTTTCCAGCGTGGCCGATCTGCCGCCGCGCTCGGGACAGCCCGGACGAGACGCCGCCCGAACAGCCCGGACGGACGGATCGCGACCTGGTCCTCCTCCCCCAGCCCGCCGCTGACCACCGCGGCGAGCAGTCGCCGGGCGGTGTCGTCCAGGACCTCCGGCAGGTCGACCAGCCCGCCCCACGCTCGCGGATGCTCCAGTGCGGCTACGCGCCCGAAGCCCCAGATCTGTGCCTGTTCCGGTATCGGCGGCACGTCCTGCGCCACACCCGATGTGACGCACCACAGCTCGAGATCGGCGTCGATATCGCCCGCGGCCTGGACCAGCCGGAGGGTGTGCCCGAGCGGATCCGCTCCCAGCGCGAGCAGTGACACCACTCCCGCCGGCGCCGCCTCTCGCAGCTGCTGCGAGAGTTCGGCACGGGTCCGTGCAGCGTCCACCTCGAGGATGCTCACCTCAGCGCCATGCGCGGCGAGCGCCTCTGTCACCGCAAGCACGACTTCCGGTGCAACCCGGCCGGGTTCTTCCACCGCCGGCATTCGTTCCGCCGATGCAGTTGCGGCCGTGTCCTTCTCGGGCGCCGGGACCACCAGCAACCACCCACCGCTCAGGCGGGGGTGAGCCGGCGTGGGCAGTGACTGCCACGAGACGCGGTAGCGCAGAGTCGTGGCGAGGGATTCCCGTTCGGTCCGTGCGCGCCATGCGGACAGCGCGGGCAGCGCATCGGCGAGCGGGGTATCGACCGCGATGTTCAGCAGGGCGGCCAGCGCCGGTGCGTCGTTGTCGCGCAACAGATTCCAGTCGGCGCCGGCGGTCGGGGCCGGGGCGGCGTTCTCAGGCCAGAACCGCTGATGCTCGAACGGATACGTGGGAAGGTCGATCTGCCTGCCCACCGCGGGCCAGGTGACCGGAATGCCGCGCACGTACAGCCCGGCGAGGGCTGCGGTGACCGATCGGGACTCGTTGCGCCCCTTGGGAAGCAGGGGCAAGGCCGTTCCGGCGGGGTTCGGGGGCAGGCAGTCGGCCAGCAGCGCCGCGAGTATGCCACCGGGACCGACCTCGAGGAAGACGGTCGCCCCCTCGGCAGCCAGCGCGTCGATGCCGTCGCGGAAGCGCACCGTGCCTCGAATGTGCCGGACCCAGTAGTCGGCGGAGCACAACTCGTCCGCCGCCGCGGGTGCACCGGTCAGATTGGAGATCACCGTCAGTTGCGGTGGCGCATAGGTGATCGATTCCGCGATGCTCCGGAACTCCTCGAGCATGGGTTCCATTCGGGCGGAATGGAATGCGTGGCTGACGGTGAGCCGCCGGGTGCGTCGCCCGAGCGCGCGCAGTTGTCCGGCGATGACCTCCACGGCCTCGCTGTCACCGCTCAGCACAATGGATGTCGGCCCGTTGACGGCCGCGATCGCGACGGCGTCTCCGGTGAGGAGTTCGCGGACCTCGTCCTCGGTGGCTTCGACCGCCACCATCGCGCCGCCCTCGGGCAGTTCGTCCATGAGCCGTCCGCGCGCGGCGACCAGCGCGCATGCGTCGGGCAGGGTCAGCACGCCCGCGATATGAGCGGCGGCGAGCTCGCCGACCGAGTGCCCGATGAGCAGATCCGGCCGGACTCCCCGCCGTTCCAGCAAGCGCGACAGGGCCACCGAGACGGCGAAGAGCGCGGGCTGGGTGTACCGGGTCCGATCCAGCCGGCGGGCCGCATCGGTGTCCTCGGCCGCGAACAGGATCTCCCGCAAGGAACGATCGAGGTGCGGCGTGAAGTGCGTAAGCACCTCGTCGAGCGCCTCGGCGAACACGGGCTCGACGCGGTACAGCTCGGCGCCCGCGGCGGCGAATTGACTGCCCTGCCCGGGGACCAGGAACGCCAGGCGTTCATTTCCTTGCGCGCTACCGGTGATCACCTCGTCGGCAGGGATGCCGGCGCCGAAGGCGGTGAGCGCCTGCCGCGCGTCCCTGTCGTCGTGTGGCAGGATCGCCGCTCGGTGGCGCAGGCCCGCACGAGTGGTGGCGAGGGTGTGCGCGATATCCGCCACGGCGATGTCCGGAACGGCGGCGATATGCTCGCCGATCCGGGATGCCAAGAGACGCAAGGCTTCCTGGGTAGCCGCGGACAGCACCAGGGGCAACGCGAAGGACTCGGCCGAGACCCCTCCCCCGATCCCGGTCGTCTCGTGATCCAGGGCCACCGGCGTTTCCCGGTCCTCGGCCTGCGACGGTTCTTGGAGGATCACATGCGCGTTCGTGCCGCTGATGCCGAACGCGGACACACCGGCCCGCAGCGGGCCTGCCGCTCGTGACCACGAGGTCGGCTCGGTGAGCAGCCGCAGACCCGAAGTGTCCCAGTCGATGTGCGAGGTGGGGACCTGCGCGTGCAGGGTCGGTGGGAGTTCGGCGTGCTGCAGGGCCAGGACCATCTTGATCACGCCGGCCACCCCGGCCGCGGCCTGTGTGTGCCCGATATTGGATTTGACCGATCCGAGCCACAGCGGCCCGGTTTCGCGGTTGCCGTAAACGGATTGCAGCGCTTGCGCTTCGATCGGATCGCCGAGGTTGGTGCCGGTGCCGTGCGCTTCCACGGCGCCCACATCGGTGGCGGAGATGCCGGCGTCGGCGAGGGCGGCGCGGATAACGCGTTGCTGCGCGAGGCCGTTGGGGGCGGTAAGACCGTTGCTGGCGCCGTCCTGGTTGATGGCGGTGCCGGTGACGAGGGCCAGCACACGGTGGCCGTGGCGGCGGGCGTCGGAAAGTCGTTCGAGCATCAGGACTCCGGCGCCCTCCGACCAGGCGGTGCCGTCGGCGTCGGCCGAGAAGGCTTTGCAGCGGCCGTCGCGAGCAAGGGCGCCCTGCCTGCTGAATTCGAGGAACAGGGTCGGCGAGCTCATGATGGTGACGCCGCCGGTCAGGGCTCGTTCGCATTCGCCGCGGCGCAGGGACTGTACGGCGAGGTGCAGGGCAACCAGGGAGGCGGAGCAGGCGGTGTCGACGGTGAGCGCGGGCCCTTCCAGGCCGAAAGTGTAGGACAGGCGACCCGAGAGCACGCTGGCGGTATTGCCGGTCAGGAAGTGGCCTTCGGTGTCGTCGGCCGATCCGGCGATGCGCGCCGAGTAGTCGCCGCCGTTGGTGCCGATGAAGACGCCGACCGCGTCGCCGCGCAGCGAGCCCGGCTCGATGCCTGCGTGTTCGATTGCTTCCCAGCAGGTTTCGAGCAGGATGCGCTGTTGCGGGTCCATGGCCAGGGCCTCGCGCGGGGAGATGCCGAAGAAGGCCGCGTCGAAACCCGCCGCGTCGGAGAGGAAGCCGCCGACTCGGCTGTAGGTGGTGCCCGGCCGCCGGCGCTGTGGATCGTAGAGTCGCGCGAGGTCCCAGCCGCGGTCCTCGGGCCAGTCGGCCATGATGTCGCGGCCTTCGGCGAGCAACTGCCAGAACGCGTCGGGTCCGTGTGCGCCGCCGGGGAATCGACAGCCGATGCCGACGATGGCGATCGGCTCATCCGTCGCAGCGGTTACGGCGGTGACCGATGGCGTCTCGGTGTCCGGCTCGCCGAGTTCGGCGGCCAGATGGGCGGCGAGCGCTTGTGGTGTGGCGTGATCGAACAGGACCGTGGTGGGCAGGCGCAGTCCGGTGGCGCGGGCGAGCCGGTTGCGCATGTCGACCGCGCTGAGCGAGTCGAAACCGAGTTCTGCGAAGGCTTTTCGAGTATCGAGGGCGTCCGGGCCGTCGTGTCCCAGCACCTGCGAGGCGAGTTCACCGATAAGCCCGGCGAGCCGGCGGGTCCGCTCGGCGATCGGCAGTGCGGCCAGTCCGGTACGCGGCGAGTCGCTGGGCTCGGCGGGTGTCGTCGCGACGCCGGGCAGCTGCCCGAACAGTGCGCGGCCACGGGTGCGGCCGGCGGTGGCGAAGCGGGACCAATCCACGTCGGCGACAATCGTTTCGGCGCCCTCATCGGCCAGGATTCGGCCCAGCGCGCGCAGTGCGGCGGCCGGGTCCATGGCGCGGACACCGAGGCTGTCGAGGCGGTCGGCATTGCGCTGGTCGACCATGCCGTCACCGGCCCACATGCCCCATGCGACGCAGGTGGTCGGCAGGCCCGCTGCCCGGCGACCGGCGGCGAACGCGTCCAGGGCGGCGTTGGCGGCGGCGTAGTTCGCCTGGCCGAGACCGCCGATCGTGCCCATGAGCGAGGAGAACAGGACGAATGCCGACAGGTCGTGTCCGGCGGTGAGTTCATGCAGATGTGTTGCGGCGGTGAGCTTGATCCGGAGCTGGCTGTCGAGGCGGGCCGCGGTCATGGTGTCGGCCATGCCGTCGTCGAGGATTCCGGCCGTGTGGAACACGGCGGTGAGTGGCAGGCCGGCGGGGATTGCGGCCAGTGCGGCGGCGAGCTGCTCGCGGTCGGTGACATCGCACGCGGTGAGGGTGACGGATGCACCCGCGGCGACGAGTTCCGCTCGAAGCTCTTCCGCGCCAGGGGCTGCTGGGCCGCGTCGGCTCAGCAGTAGCAGATGCGGAACCCCGCTCGCGGCGAGCTGCCGGGCGACATGGGCGCCGAGGCCACCCGTTCCACCGGTGACGAGCACGGTGCCCGTCCCCGGCCACTGTTCCCTCGTGTCCGGGCCTTCCATGACCGGTTGCAGTCGGCGGCCGTACAAGCCGGTCGCGCGGACCGCGACATGGTCTTCGTCGCGCACGCCGGCAAGGGCGGTACGCAGCCGGCCCGCGAGCCGGGCGTCGAACTCCGGTGGCAGATCGATGAGGCCGCCCCAGCGGTCCGGATGTTCCAGTGCGAGAACGCGACCCAGCCCCGCGACGGCGCCGTGCGCGGGTGTGCAAGGCTGTTCGCCGGAGCCGATCGCGGCGAGGCCGCGAGTGACGCACCACAGCGGGGCGGCGATACCGGCGTCGCCCAGGCCTTGTGCCAGGGCCAGTGTCAGCGCCACGCCGCCGGGTAGCTCCGGGTGATCCGGATGGGGACGCGACTCGTCGGCCAGCAGTGAGAGCACGGCGGTGACAGGCCGGTCCCCGATCGCCGCACTGACGAGTACGGCCAGCCTCGCCCGGTCCTGATCGAGACCCGACACGGCGACCCGGATCGGTTCCAGCCCCGCGGCGATCAGCGCGCTGGCGACCTCGCCGCCATCGGTTTCCGGTTCGACCAGCAGCACGGGTCCGGCAGGCGGTGCCGGCGGCAGTGAAAGCGGTTGCCAGACAATGCGATAACGCCACGAAGTGCCGCGATGGGTCCGCCAGGCGGACAAGGCCGGAATGACCCGTGCGAGCGCCTCGGCATCGACGTCCAGCGCGTGCGCCAGTTCCGGCACCGACCGGCTCTCCAGCTCGCGCCAGAGATCATCGGATTCCACTGACGCGGTGCGCGCTTCCGGATCGGCCCAGTACCGCCGATGCTGGAACGGATAGGTAGGCAGGGCGACCGGGCGCGCGGCAGCACCGTCGAGCGCCACGGTCCAGTCGACCGGCAGCCCGCGCACCCACGCCTCGCCCAGCGCGCACAGCAGGCGATGCCTGCCGCCCTCGCCACGTTCGAGGCTGTGCAGTGCGGCCACGGAGGCTTCGGCGGCCGTGGCGCTGTCCTCGATGCTCGCGGCGAGTACCGGGTGCGAGCTGATCTCCACGAATACGGTGTGGCCGAGCTCGATCAGGGCCCGGACCGCCGGCGCGAAGGCGACCGGCTGCCGCAGATTGCGGTACCAGTAGCCGGCGTCGAGCTCGGCGGTGTCCACCCAATCGCTGTCCACCGTGGAGTAGAAGGGGATATCGCCGGTGCCCGGACGGATGCCGTCCAGCGCGGCGTGCAACTCGGCGCTGATCTCCTCGACCTGCGCCGAGTGCGAGGCGTAGTCGACGTCGATGCGTCGCGCCCGGATTCCCTCGGCCGCACAGCGGTCCAGGAGTTCGATCAGCGCGCCGGGGTCACCCGACACCACGGTCGCGGCGGGGCCGTTGATCGCGGCGATCGAGATCCGGCCGGACCAGGGGGCGAGGAGATTCGCGGTGTCCTCGGCAGCACGGGCGATCGACACCATGCCGCCACGGCCCGCGAGCGCGGCAATGGCCCGGCTCCGCAACGCGACTACCTTCGCGCCGTCCGCCAGCGACAATCCGCCCGCCACCACCGCGGCGGCGATCTCACCCTGCGAATGCCCCACCACCGCAGCAGGTTCCACACCGAAAGACCGCCACACCGCGGCAAGCGACACCATCACCGAGAACAGCACCGGCTGAACGACATCCACCCGATCCAACGGATCCGACGAACGCAGCAGATCGATCAGAGACCACTCCACGAACGGCGCCAACGCCGCTGCGCACTCGGCCATCCGCTCGGCGAACACCGGAGACTCGCCCAACAGCTCCCGGGCCATCCCCGCCCATTGCGAGCCCTGACCGGGAAAAACGAAGACCACCGGTCCGGCGTCGGCTGCCGATCCCACCGCGATGCCCGGACCGATCTGCCCGGCAGCGAAGGCGGGGAAGCGTTCCGAGAGCTCCGCCCGGTCTCCGACGACGACCGCGCGGTGTTCGAAGGCGGCACGGGTGGTGGCCAAGGCGTGGGCCAGATCGTGCGGCATCACCGTGTCATCGCAGGCCAGCGGAAGCACCAGCCGCGCCTGGTCACGCAGTGCCTGTGGCGTGCGTGCCGACAGTACGAGCGGCGCCGGCCCCGCAGGCGGGCCGGGCCGGTCGGCGGGTTCGGCTTCGGTGGCCGGTTCCTCCAGCAGCACATGCGCGTTCGTTCCGCTGATGCCGAACGACGACACACCTACCCGCCGCGGACGCTCTGCCCGCGGCCAATCGACTGCCTCGGTCAACAAGGAGACAGCCCCGGATGCCCAGTCCACGAACGGCGAGGGCTGATCCACATGCAAAGTCCGCGGCAACATCTCGTGCCGCATGGCCTGCACCATCTTGATCACACCGGCCGCGCCCGCGGCCGCCTGCGTATGGCCGATATTCGACTTCAACGATCCCAATCGCAGCGGCTGCTCGGCGGACCGCGTGCGGCCGTATGTCGCCAGCAAGGCCTGCGCTTCGATGGGATCGCCCAGTCTGGTGCCGGTGCCGTGCGCCTCGACGGCGTCGACATCGGCGGTGGTCAATCCGGCGTCGGCCAGTGCGGCCCGGATGACCCGTTGCTGGGCAGGTCCGTTCGGCGCGGTGAGCCCGTTGCTGGTCCCGTCCTGGTTGACGGCCGAACCGCGGACGACCGCCAGCACCCGGTGACCGTTGGCCATCGCGTCCGACAAACGCTCGACCAGCAGCAGTGCCGCGCCCTCGCCCCAGCTGGTTCCATCCGCAGCGGCCGCGAACGCCTTGCAGCGTGCGTCCGGTGCCAGGGCGCGCTGGCGGCTGAAGCCGATGAATTCGGCGGGGCTGGACATGACCGTGACTCCGCCCGCCAGCGCGAGATCGCATTCGCCGCGACGCAGTGCTTGCGCCGCGAGGTGCAAGGCCACCAGCGACGACGAGCACGCTGTATCCAGCGTCAGCGCCGGGCCTTCCAGCCCGAGCACGAACGACAGCCGCCCCGAGACGACGCTCCCCGAACTGCCCACCAGTCGCTGCCCGTCGATCGAGGACAAGCCGCCGGGCAGTGTGAGTCCCTGGTCGTAGAACATGGCGCCGGCATAAACGCCGGTCCGCGAACCGCGCAGCGAGTGCGGATCGATTCCCGCGTATTCCACTGCTTCCCAGGCTGTTTCGAGCAGGAGTCGCTGTTGTGGGTCCATCGCCAGCGCTTCACGCGGCGAAATGCCGAAGAACTCGGCATCGAATTCCGCCGCGTCGTGCAGAAATCCACCCTCCCGCACGTACGACCGGCCCGCCCGGTCCGGATCGGAATCGAACAGACTCTCCAGATCCCAGCCCCGATCAACCGGAAAGCCCGATATCCCGTCCCCGCCGGAAGCCACCAGATCCCACAGACCTTCGGGTGAGCTCACCCCGCCCGGCAGCCGGCACGCCATTCCCACGATCGCGATCGGCTCCCGTGCGGCGGCTTCCAGTTCACGGTTCTGCTTGCGCAGCCGCACGGTCTCTTTCACCGCGTCCCGGAGAGCGCCGATCAGTTCGGCGGACCCGGTCTCGGAATCCTTCACGATTCAGCCCCTTCACGCGCCAGAGAAATCAGATCCGCCAGTGCCAGTCCGTCGATCGCGTCCTCGTCCACCTCGGAGGTGCCGGGCCGCGAATCGAGCACGGCGAGCAGCCCTTCCAGCAGCCCGGCCGCGCGGAGTCTGCTGATCGGCACCGCGGCGAACTCCCGGCGGAAGCGGGCCTCGTCGAATCCGTCGTCTTCGTCTTCCGGAGCCGCGGCGAACAGGTCCTCGCGCAACTTGCGGGCGAGTTCGCCCGGTGTGGGGTGGTCGAACAGGACGGTCGGTGGCAGCCGTAGTCCGGTCACCCGGGTGAGTCGGTTGCGTAGTTCGAGCGCGGTGAGCGAGTCCGTGCCCAGCTCGGTGAAGGTCCGCCCGTCCGGTACCCGGCCGACGCCGGAATAGTCCAGTACTGCAACCACTTCCGCGCGAATCACATCCAGCAGTGCCTGTTCCTGTCTCGCCGGAGTCAATGTGGTCAGGCGCCGCAGGAAATCGGGGTCACCGGATGTCTCACCGCGCCGCTGTGCACGACGAGTGCGAATCAGCCCGCGCAGCAACGGCGGTGTCTCGCCGGCGATCGAGCCGCGATCCAGCAGCATCGGTGCGAGGTACGCGACATCTTGTCGCAGCGCGATATCGAACAACCGCAACCCGTCGGCGTCGGTCAAGCCGCCGATCCCGGCCCGCGCGGTGCGAGCACGCTCGGCCTTGCCCAGCTCCGCCGCCATGCCACGTTCCGCCCAGGCACCCCAGCCGAGCGCGATACCGGCCAATCCCATTTCGCGCCGCTGCCTGGCGAGCGCGTCCAGAAATGCGTTGGCCGCCGCATAGTTCCCTTGCCCGGCTGTACCGAAAACGCCTGCGACTGAAGAGAACAACACAAACGCCGCAAGGTCGGCGTATCGCGTCAGCTCGTGCAGATTCCACGCGGCATCCACCTTCGGCCGCAGCACGCCGGCTATCCGCTCGGCGGTCAGCGCGCCGATAACGCCATCATCAATGACTCCGGCCGCATGGATCACAGCCGTCAGCGGGTGCTCGGCTGGAATGCTGTTCAGCGTCTGAGCGAGCGCCTCGCGATCCGCGACGTCGCAGGCCGCCACAACAACTTCGGCCCCCAGCCCAGCCAGCTCGGCACACATCTCCGCCATACCACCGGCCTGTTCTCCGCGCCGGCTGACGAGCAGCAGCCGTCTCACACCGTGTTCGAGCACGAGGTGACGAGTGATAAGTCGCCCCAACGCACCGGTCGCACCGGTGACCAGCACTGTGCCCGCCGCGGACCACTCCCCCCGCGGCAGCGCCGAATTGGTCACTTCCGCCGATGACGGAACCGAATCGGGCCGTGACGCGGGTGCCTCCCCTCCCGGAACAGCCGAATCAAGTTTCGGTGTAGGCGATTTCGACTCCGGCGGGATCGCCGTCCCGGCTGCTGCGAGGCGCGGCGCCAACAATTCGCCGGCCCGCAGCACGCTGTGGGGTTCATCGGCTTCCAGTACTGCGGCCAGCGCCCGGTGCGATGCCGGATCGGAGTCGAGGTCGACCGAGAGGAAACGGTGCGGATTCTCGGTGTGGGCGGACAGCATCAGTCCTCGCGCGCTCGCCGCCGCGAGGTCGGTGATGTTCTCGGCCGGGCGGGCCGCGACCGCCCCGCGCGTCATGAAGACCAGGCGTGCGGCTCCGAACCGGTTGTCGGACAGCCATGTCCGGGCCAGTCCCGCCGCGCGGTGGCACGCGGTGTGGACAGCAGCCGCCACGTCGACGGAGTCGTCCGCTCCACCGTGGAACGGGATCAGCACGACGTCCGGGGTAGCCGTACCCCCGTCGATGGCGGTGGCGAGAGCCTCGAGATCGGTGAAGACGTCGACAGCGTGCCCGGCGGCGATCAACTGCTCGGTCGATCCGAGGCCGTCACCGACCACGGTCCATGCTACGGGCGGCGCGACCGGCACTGCCGCAATGGGAATCCACCGCAGGTCGAACAACGAGTCGGAGACCGGGCCGAGCTGATCGGCCGTCACCGGTCGCACGGTCAGCGAGGCCACCGAGGCGACCAGCCGCCCGGCGGGGTCGGTCACGGTGAGGGCGACGGCCGCCGGACCGACCGGCGTGATGTGCACGCGCAGCGCCGACGGCCCGGTGGACCAGCGGCGTACGCCGGTCCAGGCGAACGGCACCTGAGCCTGTTCGGTGCGCGGCAGCGCGCCCAGTCCGAGGGCGTGCAATGTCGCGTCGAGCAGTATCGGGTGCAGACCGAACGAGTCCGCCTGCTTCGATTCCTCCTCGGCGAGAACGACTTCGGCGAAGACCTCCGCACCCTTGCGCCACGCCGCGCGCAGACCTTGGAATGCGGGACCGTATTCCAGTCCGCTCGCACCGAGGGTGTCGTACCAGCCGGTCAAGTCGACTGCCTCGGCATCCGCAGGAGGCCACCCGACCGGGAAGTCGGCAGTGACCTCCGCACCGCCCGTACTGCTTGCGACCGTGCCGCTGGCGAGCAGAGTCCAGTCCTCGGTCGCCTCGTCCTGTGCGGGCCGGGAGTGCACGGTCACCGACCGTCGCTCCTCGTCATCAGCCTCGGCGATGAAGACCTGGATATCGACCGCGCTCTCCTCCGGCAGTGCGAGTGCGGTGGTCGAGGTCAGGTCTTCGATGGTGTCCGCACCCACCCGTTCGGCTGCGGCCAGCGCCAGTTCGACCAGGCCGGCTCCGGGGAATACGACCCGGTCCCAGACCTTGTGGTCGTTCAGCCACGGGTGCGTGCCCAGCGCGAGCCGCCCGGTCAGCAATACCGAGTCGGTACCGGCCGGGTGGAGCGCGGCAGTGAGCAGTGGGTGATCGGTGGCATCGAGTCCCAGCCCGCGCGCGCCGTCGCCGGTCCCGGAGGTGGCGCTCGGCCAGTAGCGCTTGTGCTCGAAGGCGTAGGTGGGCAGGTCGACTCGGCGCGCTCCGGTATACAGGGCGGTCCAGTCCGGCTCGAAGCCGCGGACCTGCAGCCGGGCCACGGCGGTCCGGAACGAGAGTTCCTCGGGCTGGTTCCTGCGCAGTGCCGCAATGAATTCGGATGTCTGTGCTTCGTCGTCGGTGAGGCATTCCGGTGCCATGGCGGTGAGTACCGCGTCGGGTCCGATTTCGAGATAGGTGGTGACGCCGCGGTCGTGCAGGTGGCGGATGCCGTCCCCGAACCGCACTGCCTCGCGGACGTGGCGGACCCAGTAGGCGGGCGTGCAGATGTCTTGTCCCGCCGCCGTGCCGGTCAGATTGGACACCACCGGGATGGTGGGCGTTCGGTAGGTCAGAGTGCGTGCCACAGCGGCGAATTCGTCGAGCATGGGAGTCATGCGCGGGGAGTGGAAGGCGTGGGCGACCCGCAGTCTGTTCGTCTTGTGCCCGCGGGCGGCGAGCCGGTCCGCGATCGCAGTCACGACGTCGTCGCCGCCGGAGATCACCAGTGCGTGTGGCCCGTTCACAGCCGCGATTCCGGCGTGCGGCTCTTGCCCGGCCAGTAGTTCGGCCACATCGTCCTCGGTGGCGCGGACGGCGATCATCGCGCCGCCGGCGGGCAGGTCCTGCATGAGCCGGCCGCGCGCCGCGACGAGGGTGACCGCATCCTCGAGGGAGAAGACGCCGGCCGCGTGAGCCGCGGCGATCTCGCCGATCGAGTGCCCGGCCACGCGATTGGGCCGGATTCCGATGTGCTGCAGCAGCCGATACAGCGCGACCTCGACGGTGAACAGGGCTGCCTGTGTGAAGACCGTGCGGTCCAGCAACTCCGGTTCATCGGTGTCGAGTACCTCGCGCAGCGGACGGCCGAGGCGGTCGCCGAAGGCGGCGCAGATCTCGTCCACCGCGTGCGCGAAGACCGGGAACCGGGCGGCGAGACCGCGGCCCATCCCGGGTCGCTGCGCGCCCTGCCCGGTGAACAGGAAGGCGAGATCACCACCGGCGGGCGTACCGCGCACGACGCGCGTAGAAGCGACTGCCCCGGTCAGTCCGGCCAGCGCTGTGAGCAGGGATTCGCGGTCGTCACCGAGTACGACGGCACGATGCCGCAAGGGCGCTCGCGTAGTCGCGAGCGAGAAGGCGACATCGGCGGGCCGCCAGCCCGGCCGGTCCACCAGGCGCGCGTGCAGACGCTGCGCTTGATTGCGCAGGGCCGCTTCGGTGTTCGCAGAGATCGGCCACAATACGCCGCCGGTGAGCTCGGTTCCGGTGCGCCGAGTGGAGGTCTCGGCGTCGTCCTCGATGCCGGTGTCCGCGGTCGCCGGTTCCTCCAGCACCACATGCGCATTCGTCCCGCTGATCCCGAACGATGACACACCTACCCGTCGCGGACGCTCACCCCGCGGCCACGCGACCGCCTCCGTCAGCAATGTGACAGCGCCGGAATCCCAGTCGACGAACGGCGAGGGCTCATCGACATGCAAAGTCCGCGGCAATGTTTCGTGCTGCATGGCCTGCACCATCTTGATCACGCCGGCCACGCCTGCCGCTGCCTGCGCGTGGCCGATGTTCGACTTCAGCGAACCCAGCAGCAGCGGCCGATCGGCGGGCCGGTCCTGACCGTAGGTGGCCAGCAGGGCATGCGCTTCGATCGGATCGCCGAGCTTGGTGCCGGTGCCGTGCGCCTCGATGGCGTCCACATCGGCGGCGTTCAATCCCGCGTCGGCCAGTGCGGCCCGGATGACTCGTTGCTGCGCGGGCCCGTTCGGCGCGGTCAGGCCGTTCGATGCACCGTCCTGATTGACCGCCGAACCGCGCAGCACCGCCAGGACCCGATGACCATCGGCCAGCGCATCCGACAACCGCTCGACCAGCAGCACGCCGACGCCCTCGGACCAGCCGGTGCCGTCCGCGGCGGCGGCGAACGCTTTACAGCGGCCATCGGCAGCCAGCGCGCGCTGGCGACTGAAATCGACGAAGACCGCCGGCCGGGCCATGACGGTGGCGCCACCCGCCAGCGCGAGATCGCATTCGCCGCGGCGCAGGGCCTGCGCAGCCAGATGCAATGCCACCAGCGACGACGAGCACGCCGTATCCACCGTCACCGCGGGCCCTTCCAGCCCGAGCACGAACGACACCCGCCCCGACAGCACGCTCGTGGCGGCGGCTATGCGCTGGCCCTCGACGGCGGGTAGCCGTTCCAGCAGGGCCGGCTCGTAATCGTGGTACATGGCGCCGGCGTAGACACCGGTGCGGGTGCCTCGGAGCGAGGATGGATCGATCCCGGCGTATTCCACTGCTTCCCAGGCTGTTTCGAGCAGCTGGCGCTGTTGTGGGTCCATCGCCAATGCCTCGCGCGGCGAGATACCGAAGAACTCGGCATCGAATTCCGCCGCCTGGTGCAGAAACCCGCCCTCCCGCACATACGACCGGCCCGCCCGATCCGGATCCGAATCGAACAAGCCCTCCAGATCCCACCCGCGGTCGGTCGGAAATCCCGATACCCCGTCACCACCCGAGGCGACCAGATCCCACAGCCCCTCCGGCGAACTCACCCCACCGGGCAGTCGGCACGCCATTCCCACGATGGCGATCGGCTCCCGCGCCGCGGCGACTTGCTTGCGTAGTCGCACAGTCTCTTTCACCGCATCGCGCAGTGCGCCCACCAACTCTTCGACGGACCCACCCGGCACGCCACTTCCCATTTCGGAACCCTTCACTACTCAGCCCCTTCACGCGCCAGAGAAATCAGATCCGCTATCCCCAACCCATCGATCACGTCGTCGTCCGGAGCGGAGGGAGCCGAATATCGTTCCGCTGCAGTGGTTTCTGTGGCAGCGACGGCGTCTTCGGTGTCGATCAGCGCACCCAGCAGATACGAGACGATCGCGGTCGGGCGCGGATGGTCGAACACGAGCGTCGAGGGCAGTCTCGAACCGGTCGCCTGGATCAGGCGATTGCGCAGATCGAGGGCGATCAGCGAATCGAACCCGAGTTCCTTGAACGCCCGACGCAGGTCGATGGATTCGGGATCCGGCTGCCCGAGCACGGCCGCAACCTCTCCGCGCACGATGTCGGCCACCAGCCGTTCCCGGTCCTCGGCCACCGGCAGCGCGGCGAGCCGTCGACCCAGATCCAGCGGCGCAGCAGGCACGGCCACGACTCGGCGGGCAGGGCCGATCACGCCCCGCCACATCGGGGCCGGCTCCGCCGCGCCGCGACGCAGCGCGGTCAGGTCCACGCCCATCGGTACGACCGTCGCCCGTCCCGCACCGAGAGCGGCATCGAACAGGGCCAGCGCCCGATCATCCGGTATCGGGACCAGCCCGCTGCGCGCCATCCGCTGCCGGTCGGCCGCCGACAACCCGCCCGTCATGCCGCTCGCCGCGTCCCACAACCCCCATGCCATCGACACCGCGGGTAATCCCGAGGCGCGCCGCAACTCCGCCACCCCGTCGAGGAAGGCGTTCGCGGCCGCGTAATTGCCTTGTCCGGCACCGCCGAGCACACCCATCACCGACGAGAACAGCACGAACGCCGAGAGCCCGGCGCCAGCGGTCAACTCGTGTAAATGCCAGGCCGACAACGCCTTCGCCCGGAACACCTCGTCGACATCGTGCGCCGACATGCCGGTGAGCGTTACGTCCCGCAGCACACCCGCCGCATGCACCACCGCCGACAACGACGGCATCCCGGCCAATGCGCCCGCGAGCGCTTCGCGGTCGGACACGTCGCACGCCACCACCTCGACGCGCGCTCCCAGACCCTCCAACTCGGCCACCAGCTCGGGCACGCCCGGCGCCGCGGGTCCGCGCCGGGACATCAGCACCAGATGCCGGACACCGTTGTGCCGCACCATATGCCGCGCCAGCAGCCCACCCAGCGTCCCGGTGCCACCGGTGATCAGCACCGCACCGTCGCCCGGTCCGGCTTCGCTCGAATTCGCCGCTGTCGCAACGCGACCCAACCGCGGAATCGACACCTGGCCCGGACGCACCAGCAGTTGATCCTCGGAATCCGGCAACCGCAGCAACCCCTGCCCGTCCAGCAGAGCCGCCACTCCGGAGGACTCGGGGGCGCCGTCCACGTCGACCAGCACGAATCGCCCGGGAAACTCCACCTGCGCCGTACGCACCAGGCCCCACACGGCCGCGCCGACAACGTCCGTCGCCTCCGGCCCCATCGCACCGGCGGTCACCACGACGAGCCGGGAACGGTCGAAGCCGTCGGCATTCACCCACCGCTGCAAGGCATTCAGCACCTGCCCGACCGCGGCCTGCGCGACGTCAGCGGGCGTGCCGGCGGTCGCGACACCGGCGGGCCCCGCGGCGCGTTCACGCCCGAACCTGCGGGTGTCGAGCAGCACCGCGCCACTGGTCACCTTCGTCAGGGCGGTGTCACCGGCCCATTCCGTCCAGGCGACAGACGTGCTGGTGCCTGATTCCATTGGGATCCAGTGCACTTCGTACAGTTCATGCTCACCCTCGGCCGCCAACTGCCCGCGCGCGAGGGCGCGCATGGTCAAGGTGTCGATCGAAAGGACCGGTGCGCCGCGCTCGTCGGTGACGGTCACCGTCACGGCATCGGCGGCCACCGGCTTGATCCGGACCCGCAACACGGATCCGCCGACGGCGCATCGGCGGACCCCGGCCCAGGCGAAGGGCAGCATGGTGCCTTCGTCCGCGATGGGAGACAGCAGCACCGCTTGTACAGCGGCATCCAGCAGCGCCGGATGTACCCCGGTGTACTCCCCGGCCGCGGCGGCAGCGGGTAGCTGAACTTCGGCGAACAGTTCGTCCTCGTGCTGCCAGGCGGCTCGTAGTCCCTGGAATGCCGGACCGTAGTCGTAGCCGCGTTCGGCGAATGCCGCGTAGACATCGTCCATTACGACCACCGCGCCGCCGGCGGGTGGCCAGGGCGTCGAATCGGTGTCCGGGCGAGCCCGGTCCTCGGCGCTGAGGGTCCCGCTCGCGTGCCGAGTCCATTCGCTACCGGATCGATCCTCCACCGTACGGGAGAAGATGCTGAGCTCTCGCCGGTCTCCGGCGGCCTCACCGATCAAAACCTGCACGTCGACCGCACTCTCGGTGGGCAGGATCAGTGGTGCCCGCAGCACGAGTTCTTCGACTGCGCCCCAACCGATCTCCTGTCCGGCGCGCAGGGCGAGCTCGATCAGTGCGGCGCCCGGGATCAGTACGGTGCCGTCGATCGTGTGGTCGGCAAGCCACGGATGTGTCTGCTGCGACAGCCGCCCGGTCAGGACGACCGCAGTGCCACCGTCCGCGACCTCTACCGCTGTGGTCAGCAGCGGATGCGCCGCCGAGCGCAGTCCCGCATGCGGATCGACCGCGCGAGAGGCTGCTCCTGCGCCGGCATCGAGCCAATAGCGCTGCCGCTGAAAGGGATACGTGGGCAGACCGACGATGCGCGCTCCCGACCCGGCGAATGCGCCGGTCCAATCGACCGGTGCGCCATGCGCGTACGCGATCGCCAGGCTGGTGAGCAGGCGCTCGCGATCGTCGGCGCCGCGGGTCAGTGTCGGGACGGTCGCGATCGGCACGCGTAGTTCCTCGGCGGTCTCCTCGATCGCGGTGATCAATACCGGGTGCGGGCTGACTTCGATGAAGAGCTGATGTCCGCCGGCGAGCAGTGCGTGGACGGCGTCGTCGAATCGCACGGTATCGCGCAGATTTCGCCGCCAATAGTCCGCGTCCATGCCGTCGGCGTCGAGCACGGTGCCGGTCACGGTGGAGAACAAGGGCACGGCCGCCGCTGTGGGATGGACGGAGGCGACGGCCTCGGCGAGGTCGTCGGCCACGGTCTTCATCTGCGCGGAGTGGAAGGCGAAGTCCGAGGCGGTCTTCCGGGTACGGATGCCGTCGGCCTCGCAGGCGCGCGCGAATTCGGCGAGTTCGTCCGGATTACCCGCGACGACGACCGAGGCGGGTGCGTTCACCGCGGCGATGTCGAGCCCGTCGGTGAGCCGGTCGCTCACTTCTGCGGAACTCAGGGCTACCCAAACCATTGCACCCTGACCGGCCAGCCCGGACGCCGCCAGCAGGCGCCCGCGGGCGGCGATCAGGTGAGCCGCGTCGTGCAGTGAGAGCAGCCCCGCCACGCAGGCCGCGGCGATCTCGCCACGGGAGTGCCCGATCACGGCGGCAGGCTGGACGCCGTAGGACTGCCACATCGCTGCGAGCGACACGCTCACGGCGAAGAGTACGGGCTGACCGACGTCCACCCGATCCGGTGCGGGCGCACCGTCCTCGCCACGGATCACCGCGAGGAGCGACCAGTCCACGTGCGGTGCGAGCGCTTTCGCGCATTCCGACATCTTGTCGGCGAAGGCGGGTGCGATGTCGAGCAGTCGCGCGGCCATACCGGCCCATTGCGAGCCTTCACCGGAGAAGACGAACACCGCACCGTCGGACACGGCTCGCCCGTGGACCACACCGGCGCTCGATCGGCCTTCGGCTACCGCGCGCAGACCGTCGAGGAGTTCGTCCCGATCATGCCCGAGCACCACGCTGCGGTGGCTCAACGCGGCTCGCGTCGTCGCCAGCGACCAGCCGACGTCCATCGGATGCAATTCGGTGGCGGCCTCGGTCAGGTCCGCGGCCAGCACGGGCAGTGCCGACTCGGTGCCGGCCGACAGCACCCAGGGCATCGGCTCGTCGCCGATGGGCCGAGCCTCCGGCGGCGTTGTCTCGGTGTCGTTTCCGGGATGTTCGAGGATGACGTGCGCATTGGTCCCGCTGATGCCGAACGACGACACGCCCGCTCGCCGCGGGCGCCCGGAATCCGGCCACGCCCGCGACTCCGACAACAGCTGGACTGCCCCCGACGACCAGTCCACCTGCCGCGAGGGAACATCCGCGTGCAGCGTCCGCGGCAATACTCCGTGTCGCATGGCCTGCACCATCTTGATCACGCCCGCCACACCCGCGGCCGCCTGTGCGTGCCCGATATTCGATTTCAGCGACCCCAGCCACAGAGGTCGCTCGGCACGCCGGTCCTGGCCGTAGGTCGCCAGCAAGGCCTGCGCCTCGATCGGGTCACCGAGTCTGGTGCCTGTCCCGTGCGCCTCGACGGCATCGACGTCCGCCGCGGTCAATCGGGCATCGGCCAACGCCGCCTGGATGACTCGCTGTTGCGCCGCACCGTTCGGCGCGGTCAGTCCGTTCGACGCGCCGTCCTGGTTGATCGCCGAACCGCGCACCACCGCCAGCACCGGCCGACCCGCGCGGCGCGCCTCCGACAATCGTTGCAGTACAAGCAATCCCACTCCCTCCGACCAGCCTGTCCCGTCGGCGTCCTCGGAGAAGGATTTGCACCGCCCGTCCGGGGCCAGACCCCGCTGGCGCGCGAATTCGACGAACATGCCGGGGGTCGACATCACCGTGACGCCACCGGCCAGTGCCAGCGAGCACTCCCCGCCGCGCAGCGACCGCGCAGCCAGATGCAAGGCCACCAGCGACGACGAGCACGCCGTATCCACCGTCACCGCAGGACCTTCCAGCCCCAGCGCATACGAGATCCGGCCGGACATGACGCTGGCGGTCGTACCGGTCAATCGCAGACCCTCGGTGTTCCCGATCGGCTCGTGTAACCGCGGCCCGTACTCCATGGCGGTGCCGCCGACATACACGCCGACGCGGTCGCCGCGTAGCCCGTCGGGTCGAATTCCGGCGTGTTCCAATGCCTCCCAGGCTGTTTCGAGCAGAATCCGCTGCTGCGGGTCCATGGCGGTGGCTTCGCGCGGGCTGATGCCGAAGAATTCCGCGTCGAAATCCGCCGCACTGTCGAGGAATCCGCCACGGTTGACCGCATCGAGCCGGTCGGCCGCGTCCGGCGTCCCCAACTCCCAGCCACGGTCGGTGGGAAATGCGGAGATGGCGTCCGCACCCTCGGTGACCGCCTGCCACAACCGATCCGGTGAGGTGATCCCGGAGGGAAGCCGGCACGCCATACCGACGATGACTATCGGATCGTCCTCCTCGACCGCCGGGGACCCCGGCGCGGTGCCGGTCTGCGGAGCGGTCGCGCCGAGGACCCCGGCGGTCGAGGATTGTGGCGCGGTCACCGGCCGCGCCGCGGTGGCCCGGCGCAGTTTGCGGCGCAGGTGAGCGATCAGGGCCGCAGGCGTCGGATAGTCGAAAATCACGGTGCCCGAGAGGCGTACGCCCGTTCTGTGGAAGAGAATCTCGCTCAGCTCGGTGCCCATCCGGGAGTCGAGGCCGAGTTCCTTGAAGGTGCTTGCGGTCGAGACGGCGCCGACCTCATCGTGGCCGAGCACCTCCGCGACATGCGACCTGACCAGCGCCGCGACATCTCCGATCGGCTCCCGCGCCAGCTTCTCCGCCGGCGGTTCGGCCGTGGTCTCGGCCGCCACAGGCATCGACTCACCGACTCCGGCCGCTGCCGGGGTGAGCCAGTAGCGGCGGCGTTGGAAGGCATAGGTCGGCAGATCGACCGGGCGCGCGCCCGCGAAAACCGCCCGGGCGTCGATCGCGATGCCGTTCGTGTGCGCCGCCGCGAGCGCCATCAGGAATCCGTCGAGCCCGTCGCGATCATCGCCCGGAATGCCGGCCACACCACCGCTTCCACCTGCTCGCTGTACGGCCTCGCGTAGCCGTTCGGCCAGCACGGGTTCCAGGCCGATCTCGACGAATTCCGCGTGACCGTTGTGCAGCACGGTCGACACCGCGGCCGCGAACTCCACCGGCTCACGGACATTCCGGAACCAGTACTCGCCGTCCAGCACCGAGGCTTCGACGCGGCCGCCGGTGACCGTCGAATAGAACGGGGTCCGCGAACGCAGCGGTGTGATCCCGGCGAAGGCGTCCCGCAACTCGGCGCGCGCCTCTTCCACCTGTACGGAGTTGGCCGCGAACCCGACACCGGGCACCCGCCACGAGAGCACCCCGTCGCCGGTCAGCTCGGCGCCGAACTGATCCAGCGCTTCCGGATCACCCGAAACGATCAGCGCCCCTGGCGAATTGACCTCCGCGACCGAGAGCCGTCCCGCCCAGGACACGAGTCGCCGCGACGTCTCGCCGAGCGGTGCGGCCACACCCAGCATCGCGCCACGGCCGGTCAGCTGCCGCAAGGCCCGGCTGCCCAGCGCGACAATGCGCGCGCCGTCCGCGAGCGATATCGCGCCCGCCACCACCGCCGCGGCGATCTCGCCTTGACCGTGGCCGACGACAGCGCCGGGCTCGACACCGAAGGAGCGCCAGAGCGCGGCCAGCGACACCGTGACGGCGAACAGTACGGGCTGCGAGACATCGACTCGATCCGGCTGCGGCGCATCGGCATCACCACGGAGGACCGCGGTCAGTGACCAGTCGACGTAGGGGCTTATCGCGTTCTCGCACTCCGCTATTCGCGCTGCGAACGCGGGCGCCTGCTCGAGCAATCGCGCCGTTGCCCCGGTCCATCGCGGCAACCGGCCGGGGAAGGCGAAGACCGGTCGCGCAGCCGGTCCCGCGACACCTTCGACGAGACAGGTGTGGGTACGGCCCTCGGCCAAGGCCGCCAAGCCCTCGAGCAGCGTGTCACGGTCACACCCGGCGACTGCGGCGCGATATTCGAAGGCGGTACGTGCGGTGAGTAGTGACCAGCCGATATCGGCCGGTGTCAGCTCCGGATGTTCGGTCAGATACGCGTAAAGCCGTGCACCTTGGGCCCGCACCGCCTCGTCACTGCGCCCGGACAAGGCCCACAGCACCGGCTCGGCGGGTTCGCCGGAAACCGGTTTCGATTGTGCCGCAGTGGTTCCGGTCTCACGCGGTGCTTCCTCGATGATCAGGTGTGCATTGGTCCCGCCGAGCCCGAAGGCGCTGACTCCGGCCCGGCGGATGTCGCCGTGCGCCGGCCAGGGTTCCAGTGCCTGCTGCACGCGCAGGTTGAGCCGCTCCAATGGGATGCGCGGATTCGGCGTGCGGTAGTTGAGGCTGGCAGGCAGTGCCTGGTTCTCCAGCGAGAGCACGACTTTCAGTAGTCCGGCCACTCCGGCGGCACTTTCGAGGTGACCGATATTGGTCTTGACCGACCCGACCCGCAGCGGCCGATCCGCAGGGCGGAACACGCCGATCGCCGCACCGAGCCCGGCCGCCTCGACCGGGTCACCGACCGCGGTGCCGGTCCCGTGCAGTTCGACGTAGTGCACATCCGATGCGGTGATGCCGGCGCGCCGGTGTGCGAGTTCGATGACTTCGCACTGGATTTCGGCCTCCGGGATGGTAAGCGCGGCCGCGGCCGCGCCGTTGTTGACCGCCGAGCCCGAGATCACGCAGCGCACGCGATCCCCGTCGGCGCGCGCCTGATCGAGGGTCTTCAGCAGCACCACGGCCCCGCCCTCACCGCGCACGTACCCGTTGGCCCGTTCGTCGAAGGTGTAGCTGCGCCCGTCCGGGGACAGCGCACCCGCGGCGTCGAGGGCCAGCGTGGTCTCCCCCGCAAGATTGAGGTTGACGCCACCGGCAAGTGCCGCAACGCATTCGCCCGCGCGCAGGCTCTCGCAGGCCTGGTGGATCGCGACGAGCGCAGACGACTGCCCGGAGTCGACGATCTGGCTGGGCCCGCGCACACCGAGCAGGTAGGACAGCCGGTTCGCGATCATGCCGCGCAGGGTGCCGGTGGTGGTGTGGGTGGTGATGCCGGCCACACCCAGGCGCCCGCGCAGCACGGCGTAGTCGTCGAGTGCGGCACCGATGAACACTCCGGTCCGGCTGCCGGACACGGCGGCCGGGATGATCCCGGCGTGTTCCATTGCCTCCCAGCCCAATTCGAGGATGAGGCGTTGTTGCGGGTCCATGGCCGCGGCCTCGCGCGGTGA
Source organism: Nocardia sp. NPDC088792 (assembly GCF_044750615.1). NCBI lineage: Bacteria > Bacillati > Actinomycetota > Actinomycetes > Mycobacteriales > Nocardiaceae > Nocardia > Nocardia sp. NPDC088792. The sequence goes on along the minus strand of NZ_JBIVKC010000003.1, from coordinate 246,210 downwards.
GATTCCGAAGAACCCGGCGTCGAACATGGCCGGGTCGTCGAGGAAGGCTCCCCAGCGCGTCGCCGCGGTGGCGACGGGGTCCCAGCGGTCGGCCGGGACCTCGGTGATCGCGTCGCGGCCGGCGGCCAGCAGCCGCCAGAACTCGGCCGGGCCATCGGCTCCCGGGAACCGGCACGAGTAGCCGACGACGGCGATGGGAACGATGGAATTCATGAAACCGGTGCCTCGAATTCCTCGGCAATGCCGAGATCGACTTCCTTTTACCTCTGACTAAGACAATCGACGCTTCAACTCCGCTGAAACATGATCATTCCTCATGGCGATATCGTCCCGATAGCGTCCACCGAGACCGCATGTCGCGGACTTGTAAACCAATCCGTCGCTAGGTACAAAGAGAAAATAGGACGGCCCCCTCGCCGACGTCCATTGCGGACGATGAATTCCACCAACAAATATGCAGCGGGAGAAATACAATGAGCCTCGGTTATCTATTCGGCGGCGGAGTCGGAAGCGAACCACGCGGCGTCGAGCTGTACCGCGCCTATCCCGGCGTGCAGGCGCTCTACCGTCAGGTCGCGGAGTGGACCGGCCTGACGGTCGGCCAGATCCTCGACGAGGACCTGCCCACCCCGCCCGAGTCACGACAGAGCGTGGGCACCATCCGAGAGTCGGTCCACGCCATCGCCGTACACGACACACTCGCCGAAAAGGGGCTACGGCCGGCAGTTTCGGGTGGCCTGAGCCTCGGCGGCATGTCGGCCGCCGCCCTGGCCGGCGCGATCGATCGCCGGGCACTGTTCGAGATGCTCGCCCACGCCCGCAACACCCCGGACCGGCCCGCCGACAGCCCCGAACAGGGACTCGCCCTAGCCTTCGAACCGATCGGCGACACCACCGGCCGCTACCGCGGCGCGGACCACCCCGGCGTGTATCTCGCCGGGCAGTTCGGTCCGACCACCGACGGCGCGACCCGCATCCTTATGCTCTCCGGCGAGCGTGCGGCCCTCGAACGGCTCGGCGCGGACCTCCCGCAAGACGCCGTGATCCAGCTCCCGGGCCGCTCGATGGCCATCCACTCCCCCTTGCGCGGCCACTTCCGCACCTTCATGGCGCCCTACATCGACGCCATGCCCTTCACCGATCCGGCCTTGCCGCTGATCTCCTGTCTGGACCGCAAGATCCTGGTGACCGCCGCCGATGTCCGAGACGCCTTCCAGCGCAACCCAACTGCCCCGATCAGCCTGCCCTACCTCTACGACGCCATGAAGGACGAAGGCGTGCGCCTGGCCCTGATCATGGGCGGATCCATCCCCGACGGCGTGCTGCGCTTCCCGTTCCCGGTCGTGCACGTCGACCGGCCCGAACACGTCGAGCAGGCCCTGACCACCGTCTTCGACCTCGGCATCGACATCTCCGCCCCGGGGGTGACGCGATGACCACCGCCTACGCGCCGCGCGCCGCCGAATGTGACGCCCTGATCCAGGGCTGGCTCGATACCGACCTCGACGACTGGACCCGCCGCATCATCCGCCGGACCTTCGACCCGCTGTCCGGCGCACCTTACTGGCTGCGCCGCGCGACCGAGCTGGATTTCGAACCCCGCGACATCACCCGCTACGAGCAGCTCACCGCGTTCGGCCCATTTCCCCTGGACACCCTGCGAACCCACGACCCGGCCGAACTCGTGCCGCTGGCGGTATCGCGCCCGCTCACCGGCCGGATGTGGGACACCGGTGGCACGACGGGCACTCCCTGCCGCGTCTACTACACCCCCGAGATGCTCGTGCATCGCGGCGCCTGGCGTCGATGGTCGTTCGTCACCGAGGGTTTCGAGGCGCATCGCACCTGGTTGCAGGCCACCCCCACCGGGCCGCACCTGATCGGCAACGGCTCCTGGGAGGCAGGTGAACTGCACTCCGGCCTGGTCTACGGCATCGATATGGACCCGCGCTGGGTGAAACGACTCATCCGCGAAGGTCGCCTGGTCGAGGCCAATGAATACAGCACCCACCTCGCCGAGCAGATCGCCGATGTCCTGCGGCACGGCCGCGTCGATTACATCAACACCACCCCCGCCCTGCTGCAGGTACTCGCACGCCGCTACCCGGATCTGGTGGCGGGCTTGAGCGGTGCCCGCCTCAGCGGCACCCAGGTCACCCCCGATCTCTACCGCGACCTCGTCACCGCGCTCGACGGTGGAATCTGTGGGCGCAGCTACGGCAATACCTTCGGCAACGGCGCCGGTCTGCCCGCCGAACGCGACGGCGAACTGCTCCCCTACGCCCCGAACTACCCCCAGGTCACCATGAACGTGGTCGAACGCGACAACTGGTCGGCGACAGTCCCTTACGGCGCGTCCGGGCAGGTCCGCCTGACGGTTCTGCACGAGGACCTGTTCCTGCCCAACGTCCTCGAGCGTGACCAGGCGCTGCGCTTCGACACCGGCCCGGATTGGCCCGCCGACGGTGTCGCCAATGTCCGGCCGCTGCAGATCACCAGCACCGCACCCGAAGGCCTTTACTGAAACGCAACATTCCGGCGCCCGGCAATTGCCGGGCCGCATATCGAAAGTGCCTGCGGCATAACGACCGCCGTCGATATCTGTAATCGACGGTAGTACATACCCCCTGGTACCGTCGGCCGCGCCGAGGACAACAGATTGAAGGAGATTTATCAGCAGTTGCCGCACGGTTGCACAGATTCAACCTATTCACTGATATTGCAACTGCAATGTCTCGGCAATGGCTCGGGACCGCAGAAATAAATTGTTCGTGTAAGGCGGTCCGGAACAGCGGGTGACTGTTCCACGCTGTCCTCGAAGGAGAGTTGTGGAGTTCCTGATGCTCGGCCCGTTGGTTGTTCGCTCGGGGGATCGTGAGGTGGCCGTCTCGGCCCCACGCCAACGGATCGTATTGACAACGCTTTTGCTCAACCCCAACAAGGTCGTATCCGTCGACCGCATCGCACAATTCGTCTGGGATGAACCCTTGCCGCCCAGCGCGGCGGCCACCGTCCGCACCTATGTCATGCGTTTGCGGCGCGTGCTCGGCGCATTCGGCGCCGAACGAATCCAGACGGTCGCGCCCGGTTATCGCATCCGGATCGAGGAGAGCGATACCGATCTGGGTAGGTTCCTCGCCCATCGGATCGAGGCCAAGCGACTCGCCGAATCCGGCGATACCGCCGCCGCGGTGCGCGAACTCGACCGCGGGCTCATGCTGTGGCGCAGTGATCCTTTCGTCGATGTGCCCTGCACACGGCTGCACGATTCCGAGGGAATGCACCTGGCCGAACTGCGATTACAGACCCTGGGCTGGCGCATGGACATGCAGCTCGCGCTGCATCGGCACGCGGAGATCCTGCCGGAACTACGCAGGGTCGTGCGCGAACAGCCGCTGCACGAGGCCTTCGTCGGGCGGCTCATGCTCGCACTCTCGCGCGTCGGCCGACAGCCCGAAGCGCTGGGCCTGTACCAGCGTGTCCGTGCCGATCTGATCGGTCAGTTCGGCATGGAACCCGGCCCGGAATTGCGTGAAGTGCAGCGACGCATCCTGCGCGGCGAGGACGAACCGGCCGCCATCGCGGCGCCCCCGCACATCGAGGTTCCGGCGATCGCCGACACCGTCGAGATACCGATGCCGGCCCAATTGCCGCCCGCGGTGCGGGATTTCACCGGCCGCAGCGCCGAAACCCGCGAGGTGCGTGACCTGCTCATCGACGGCGCCCGTGCCGAACGCCCGGTGTCGGCGGTCATCGTCACCGGTGCCGCCGGGGTCGGCAAGACCAGCCTGCTGCTGCGAGTGGCACACGCGGCCAGCGCCGATTTCCCCGATGGTCAGCTCTACGCCGGCCTCGAAGGCGCACCCGGCTCGCCGGTCGACCCCGCCTGCGTGGCGCTGCACTGCCTGATCGGGCTGGGGCTGTCGCGATCGGCCATTCCCGATGACGATGCCGACCGGCTGGCACTCTATCGTTCGGTCGTCGCGCGGCGGCGGATTCTGATCGTGCTCGATGACGTCTGCGACGCCGCGCAGGTGCGGCCCTTGCTGCCCGGCAGCGGCGAGAGCCGGATACTGGTCGGCAGCCGCAGACGCCTCGCCGGTCTCGAGGGGTCCAGCACGGTCGTGTTGCGCTCACTCGACGAGCACACCGCGGTGGACCTGCTGGCCGGCATCCTCGGCCGCGAACGGATCGAGGCCGAACCCGAGGCCGCCCGCGCGATCGTGCAGGCCTGCGCGGGCCTGCCGCTGGCGTTGCGGATCGCCGGTCTGCGGGCTTCGAGCCGCCCGAATCGCAGCCTGTGCGAGACCGCGCAGCGGCTTTCGAATCCGGCGCAGGTCCTCGACGAACTGCTGATCGGTGATCTCGCGGTCCGCGCGGCACTCGCGCGGGTGTACGACGCGCTCGGTCGCTGCTCGCGCAAGGGCAGCGATCTGTGCAAGGCCTTCCGCTGCCTCAGCATGATCCCCGACCACAACATCCAGGCACAGACCGTGGCCGTGCTGCTGGAGTGCTCGGTAGGCCACGCCGAGGAACTGCTGGACGATCTGGCCGATGCTCACCTGCTGCAAGCCGCAGGTGGGGGCCACTACACGATGGATCGTCTGACCGCGGCCTTCGCCTGTGAACGCATGTACCAGGAGGAGTTGTCCGGGTCCTATGTCGCGGCATTGCGCCGGCTCGGCCGCAGCGGCTACCCGGCCGACCTGCCCGTCGCGCCGCCGGGACCCCTGCCCATCTGACAGCAGTCCCGGCGACGCGGTGGGATCAGCGACCGGCCAACTGCGGGGTGCGGCGAGCTGCGGCGCCGCGATGAGTAGCGAGATTGCGTTCCAGCAGTGCCAGCGACGTACCGACGCCTACCTGGGAGGGGTCACTCTCGGGTAGGCGGCCATCGTTGGCGCGCAGCTCGGTCAGTGCGTCGGTGATTGCCGTGTGCGCCGCGAACAGGCACGGCGTGGAGTAGATCGCCACATTCACACCCAGATCCTCCAGCTCGGTCAGCGACAGTCGCGGCGACAGCCCACCGGCAATCTGGTTGAACAGCAACGGCTTATCCCCGATCACCGAGCGGATCCTGCGGATCCATTCCACACTGCGCACCCCGTCCACGAGCAGCACATCCGCGTCGGTATCCGACAGGGCAGCCGCGCGATAGAGGATCTCGGATTCCTCGGTGGCATCGGTACGTGCCACGACCACCATGTCGGTTCTGGTGTCCAACACCCGGTTCAACTTGTCGAGGTATTCATCGAAAGGCAGGATCTGCTTTCCGCTGACATGGCCGCATCGCCGCGGCCGCTGCTGATCCTCGAGAATGACTCCGGAGGCGCCGATTCGTTCCAGATGCGTCACGACATGGCAGGCGACTTCGGTATCGACATAGCCGTCGTCGATGTCGACCAGCAGATGCTGATCGGGGAATGCCACACGCAGCCGCTGCACGAAGTCCACCATGTCCGGCCAGGCGATGAATCCGATATCCGGCAGCCCGTAGTGCGAGGCGGCGAATCCGAACCCCGAAACGAACATTCCATCGTACTGCTGCGCCGCCAGCGAAGCGGAGTACATATCGAAAATACCTATGAGGGCGGTTATTTCATCACTCTGAATCTCGGTGCGAAGCGCTGTGCCGTGGTGCATGTGCTCTCCTGAGTTCGTTGGTAAAGATGCCCGACATCTGACACGAGATTACGGTCGAGAAAGTCAGGGCCAGGACAGCGCAAGGTAAAAACAACATTCACATTTCCCGGCCGCAGCGTTCGAAGCGGTAACCGCGACCGCGCACGGCGGTGATGTCGAACGGATCCTCGGCGTATTCGGCGAGCTTGCGGCGCAAGGCCGAGACGTGCACATCGAGTGTTCTGGTCGACCCGTACCAGTGTTCGTCCCAGACGCTGGCCATCAGCACGTCCCGGCTGATCACATCACCCGCGTGCTCGATGAGCAGCTGCAGTAGATCGAATTCCTTGGGCCGCAAAGACAATTCCGCATCGCCGACCCAGACGCGCCGAGCCGACGGGTCGATCCGGAGATTGCCCTCGGTGAGCATCTTCGGTCCGTCGTCGGCGAACCGGCGGCGGAAATGCGCGCGCAGCCGGGCCAGAAGTTCGGTGAGCCGGAACGGCTTCGTGAGGTAGTCGTCGGCGCCGGCGTCGAGCGCGACGACGACCTCGATTTCCTGTGTGCGGGCGGTCAATACGACGATGACCGTGGTGGGCAGTGCCTGCCGCAGTGACCGGCACAGCGCCACGCCATCGCGATCGGGCAGACCGAGGTCGAGCAGGATCAGATCCGGATGTTGTTGCGCCACTGCCACTTCGGCCGCAGCGGCGGTGCGGACCCAGTCGACGGCATAGCCGTGTCCGGCCAGTGCGTCACGGAGTTCGCCTCCGATATCCGGGTCATCCTCGACGACAAGCAATTGTGCTGATCCCATGATCCGATGATAGGCAGGAGGCCCGGGTGCGGAGCGCACTACCGTTGGGGCAACTGCGATTTCGCATGAAGGAGACAGTGATGATCGCGCAGGCGCAGGCTCGGGTACGGGTGCTGTCGTTGCGGGCGCGGGTCCGAGCGTCCATCATCGTGGTTGCGGCACTGTCCGTCCTGTTGTTCGCCGTTCCGCTGGCGGTCGTCATTCAGCGCATGAACCACACCGAGGCCGTCACCGAATTACAGCGTGACGCAGTCGGAGTCGCCGCCATGATCCCGGACGCCGAATCGCTCGACACGAGTCCGCTGCAGCTGCCGCTGGATCTGCCCGACGATCGCAGTGTCGGCGTGTACACCACGGAAGGGCGCCTGATCGACAACAGCGGCCCGGCGGACTCACCGCTGGCGGCGGCCGCTGCCGACGGTCGCACCCATATCGGGGCGGAGCACTCGGATTTGGCCGTCGCGGCGCCGGTTGTGGTGGGCGGCACGGTCGTTGCCATCGTGCGGGTGTCCACCCCGGCCGAGCTGGTCGCATATCGGACCCGCAAGGCCTGGGTCGCCATGGCGCTGCTCGGTGCGGTCGCGATGGCGACCGCCGCGCTGCTGGCCCGCTACGAAGGGCAGCGGATCGCCGAACCCCTGGAACGCCTGACGAATTCGGCTCGTGCCCTGGGTGACGGCGATTTCACCATCCACCCCGATCGTTCTCGCATCGCCGAGGTCGACACGCTCGGCGACGCACTCGAGGCGACGGCGAAACGGTTGGGGGCGCTCATCGAACGCGAACGTGCGTTCACCACGCAGGTCTCGCATCAGCTGCGTACACCGCTGACCGCGCTGCTGCTGGGCCTCGAGTCCGCGCTCGCCCGGCGCGGCGCCGACCTGCGGAAGGCCGCGGTGACCGCCCTGCGCCGGGGTGAGCAATTGGGTTCCACCATCGAGGATCTGCTGCGACTGGCACGCGATACCGAGACCCGGGACCGGCCGCCGCTGGCCGTGCCGCACCTCTTCGATGCTGTTCGCAATCAATGGCAGGCGGCGTTCGCCGAGCGCGACCGGCCGTTCCAGGTGCGGTGCGCCACTGATCTTCCCGAGGTGGATGCCTCGGCGACGGCGATCCGCCATGTCATCGAAGTCCTCGTCGACAACGCGTTCGTGCACGGCGCCGGCCGCACGCTCGTCGAGGCCCAGGCCGTTGCCGAAGGCCTATTGATTCAGGTCTCCGACCGGGGGCCCGGGCTCAGCGACCCCGACCGGGCCTTCGCTCCCCGCGATTCGCGCACCGACGGCACTCACCGTATCGGCTTGGCGCTCGCCCGCGCGCTCGCCGAAGCCGAAGGCGGACGGCTGGTAGTGCGGCAAGCAGCACCACATCCGACCTTCGGCCTGCTCCTGCCGAGCGTTCCCCGCTCCTACACGCCCGACGGCGCCAGGGCGAGCGTGCGGGTATGGAAGTGACCGACCGCTGCGACAATTCCCGTCAGACCGGCGGCGAGCGTGAGGCCCATCCATGTCCCGATGTGCAGGTGCAGGAGCGCTCCGACGCCGGCGCCCAGCAGGATCGCGACGATAGCCGCCACCCGGCGGTTGCCCAGTGCGGCCGCCACAGGTTTCGTAGGCAGATCGGCGGCGAAGAGCGTGAGGGTGGACGTCACGACCACCGTCGTCACGTCTTTGACGTCGACCTTGCGGGCAACGGTGGCCTGCCCGCCCATCACGCCCGCGACCGCCGCGGCGGCGAGCAGTTCGAACAGCTCCTTGCCCAGCGGCCGGTCGGCTGATGCCAGGACCGCGCAGATGGCGAGAACCGCCGCACCACAACCCAAGCAGTAGGTGATCCGCTGGTTCCAGCCGGGCTCCTGCCCGCGCAGCGCGGCCCCGGCGATCACCGCGCCGAGGATGAAAGCGAGGAGCGCTACCAGCGGGCCGGTCACCGGGAGTTCATCTGCCCCTGCCACACCCATACCGAGGATCACGATGTTCCCGGTCATGTTGCCGACGAACACCCTGCCCAGCCCCAGGAATCCGGCCGCGTCGACGACCCCCGTGCTGAATGTCAGCACGATCAGTAGCCATAGGTGGACTTTCCCCGCATGAACTTTCGCGAATGATCGGACCATGCCTGCGGATCGTACCGAAAGTCTCGGCCGCGGGCCGCGAACCCCGTTGCCGTGCTGGAGTTCTCGCAATCTCACTCACATCTCGGGCAGTGGCGGCGCGGGTGTGAAGGTGACGGGGAGTGCGTTCAGGGCGCGGTGGAATGGTCCTGGGCGCCAGGACAATTGGGCGGCCGGGACCGCCAGGCGGATTTCGGGTAGCGCGTCGAGCAGTTGGTCGACGGCTTCCTGGGCGATCAGGTAGGCCAGGGGGCTGGCGGGGCAGGCGTGCGGGCCCACGCCCCACGCGAGATGGGAGCGGTTGCCCGCGAACCCGCCGGCGCGGATCGCGGGATCGGTATTGCAGGCCGCCATGCTGATGACGACGGGTTGGTGTGCGGGCAGCCAGTAGTCGTCCATCAGTACGGGCTGGGGTGGAAAGCTGATGCAGAAGTTCGCCATGGGCGGATCGTCGAAGAGCACTTCGTCGAGCGCGTCGCGGGTGGACAGGCTCCCGCCGAGTGCACTGCCGCCGAACCGGTCGTCCACCAGGAGCAGCAGCAGTGTATTGACGATCAGGTTCTGCTGCGGCTCGATGCCCGCGCCGTAGAGGGTGGCCAATTGGTGCACCATCTCGGTATCGCTCAGCCCGGCGGGGTGGCCGAGTATGCGGGTGGTGACGTCGTCGCCGGGTTGTGTTCGTTTGTGCAGCGTCAGCCGGTGCAGGGCGTCCGCGAGCAGTTTATTGCCTTGTTCGGCGCCGACGCCTTCGAAGATGGCGCGGAATCCCTCCGCCGCTTGCCCCGCGATCTCGACCGGGCAGCCGAGCATCTGGTTGAGCACCTGGAAGGCCAGCGGAAAGGCGTAGTCGCGCACCAGATCTGCCGTCCCGTCGGCGCAGAACGAATTGATCAGCGTCACCGCGACCCGTTCCACCGCGGTCTGCAGACCGTACTGATCGACGCCCGCCAGCCCGGCGGTATTGGCCTGCCGGTAGCGCGCATGCTCGATCCCCGCACTGCGCAAGGCATTCGGCCGCCATTGCATCATCGGCAATACCGGGCAGTCGGTGGGCACTCCGGCCTGCCACTTCCGCGGATCGGCCGGGAAATGTTCCGGATCGTTGAGAATCCTTACCGCCGTGCGGTATCCGAGCACCAGCGTGGCCGGCACGCCCGGCGCCAATTCCACCGGGGCCATGGCCCCGTACTGCTCTCGCATCTCTCGATACGCCCGATGCGGATCGGCGGCGAACGCCGGGGTGTAGATGGGCACCCCGGGCACTGACTCTGACATCGACCCCACTCCACGCGGTGCGTAATACTCCACCGCCGCCGAAGACCGCACATCCCGAACGAGGTCACCCTACCGACGTCAATGCTCCCACCGGCGCGAATCCGGCCGATTTCGCGAAAACGTTGACAGCGATGAGCCCGAGTCGGCAGGCTTTACGAGGCGCAACTGCCGCCCCCCGGCAGATTGCCGCGAAATTCCGGCTGTCAGCGATCCCAGTGACGCAATGGTGACCGCCCGGCAGCGCTCGGAGATTCGAAGGACGCGTATACGGCGTCCCATTCTTGTAGTTCGGACTGGAACCTACCGACTCGGAGGTTTGGAATGTCTGATCGCAATAAGGGCCGAAAACCCGGCCAGATGGCAAACAAGGCCAAGCAGGGCATGAAGGACCAAGGCCAGCGCGTGGAACAGAACATGGACCGGATGGCCGAGGACGCCAAGCGCGAGATGGACCGTCTCGGCGGCGGCATGAGGCGTGAAGCGCAGCAGGCGCGGTCGGATATCAAGGACATGAACGACGAGATGAAGCAGAAACTGCAGCACCACTAAACCTGGAGGTGCGCGGATATGAAATCGGCCGGTCCATCGAAGGCCTTCGATGGACCGGCCGTTTCAGTGGCCGCCGGAGAGGGCTTCGGTATAGACCGCGAGAATTCGGTCGATGTGATTCGACTGGCGGGGTTCGTCGGCGTGTGCGGCGAGGGATTTGCGCATCAGGGGCAGGCGGGTGCGGTCACCGACCAGGGAGTTCAGTTCGGTGGCGAAGGATTGCACCGAAGGAGTGGCGGTGCGGACGCCGCCGTCCTCGGGAACGGTTTCGGAGAGTTCGGGGTCGCAATAGAGGACCGGCAGGCCCATGGCGACGGCTTCCAGCAGGACCATGCCCTGGGTGTCGCAGTCGGAGGTGAGGAGTAGGACATCGTGGGTGCGCATGGCGGTGAGGCACTCGGACTGCTCGACTTCGCCGTGCAGGTGCACCCGGTGGGAGAGGTTCGCCTCGGCGATCGCCGTGCGGGCGTTGCCGGCGAGTGGGCCGCTGCCGTAGATGTCCAGGGTGCAGTCCTCGACCAGGCGTGCCACGTCGATCGCTTCGAGTGGGCGCTTTTCCTGCGATAGGCGGCCGCACCACAAGGCGCGCAACGGCTCGCCCGGGTTCGGTGCGGGATCGCCTGCGCTACGGATGCGATCGAGCAGGGCGTCGTCGATTCCATTGGACACCACGTGAATCGGCCGATCGACGCCGCGGGCCGCGAGGCGGCGGGCGAAGTGATGGGTCGGCACGATCACGTGGTCGGTGGCCTGCGCGTGGGCGATCATCGGACGCCAGGCGAGGCGGGTCGTGCGATTGTCGCCGGCGAAGGGCGGTTGGTTGCGCAGGGGTACAAACCAGCCGTGCAGCAATCTCATGGTCAAAGCAGCCATGAACGGTGCGGGAGAATACTTTTCGATGACCGTGTCATCGCGGCTCTGCATGGTCTGGACGATCGGTATGCCGTGACGGCGGGCGGCGCGGATGCCGGAGATGCCGCAGCCGTAAGTGGTGAGGGAATGCACGAGATCGATCGGCCCGCGTTCGGTGAAGGCGGCGTCGATCAGCCGCTGATTGGCGCGCGTCGGCAACACCACCGGCAGGCCGTTCGACATCGAGAACGGCACCGAACGGAGAATCACCGTGTCGGAATCGGCGGGCACGGATCCCGGTGCGGGAGCACAGAAAACGGTGACGCGGTGACCTCGCTCGCGGAGAGCGTCGCACAGGGATCGCATCGCGGTCTGGACGCCGCCCAGGGTGGCCGGGTGGAAGTCGGTGAACAGTGCGATGTGCAGGGATTCGGTCATCGATCAGGCCGCGGTGGTGACGGAGAGCTTCTCCACCGCGTCCGCGGCGGCCCGGATGCCGTTCTCGGCGGACACCAGGCGGCCGAGTTCCGCTGCGCGACTGCGCGCTTCGGCTGTCAAGGTCCGGACGAGCGCGTCGTGCAGTCGTTCCTCGGTCAGTTTGGGATACGGGAAGTCGGCGCCGACGCCGAGCGCCGATATCCGCCAGCCGTAGAAGAATTGGTCGCTGTGCACGCCGATCACCACCGCGGGCAGACCGGCGCGCAGCACGTCGTGGGTGTTGCCGCTGCCGCCGTGATGGACGACCGCCCGGCATCGCGGCAGGATGCGGTCGTAGTCGAAGGAGTCCAGGACGAACAGCCGGCGGTCGTAGCCGATGCCGCGCGGGTAGCCCTCGCCCTTGACGGTCACCAGGGCGCGAGCGCCCAGCCTGCGGCAGACGGCGGCGATGAGATCGCAGGACGCGGTGGGGTCGAGGATCGGCATGCCGGTCAGGCAGAAGTAGATCGGCGGTTCGCCCTCGTCGAGCCAGTCGGTCAGTGCCGGATCGACCGCCGCTTCACCCCACGCCCCGCGCAGGTGCGCGGGCAGGATCGGCGCGCCGACGACGGTCGAGCGGTCCGGCCAGTCGGCGGGTTTCGGCAGCAGCACCGGACTCACCATGTGCACCAGCGGAATACCTTCCGCGCGGATCCGGCGGAACGGGTTCTGGGGTTTGCCGGGCAATCCCATCAGCTCGCGGACTCGCCGATCCATCTTGTGATATGCCACGCCGTAGGTGATTTCGAACGCGGTGTAGCTGGCCAGCCGCAGTCGCCGCGACGACACCATCTTCTTGACGGTGAACGAGGACGGGAACTCCGCGGTGCGCTCGAGCGGATACGGCAGCCCGCCGATCACTTGCTGTCCGGTCTTCTCCCGCCGCTCCATCGCCCACGGCAGCGTCGAGGCGCACGAGACGATCACATCCGCGGATTCGCACGCGCCGCTGAGTACTTCGTGCATCCGTTCACCGCGTTCACCCGCGATGATCTTCACCGTATCCAGCATGATCTGCAGGAACGGCAGCGGATTGCCGGACGACAGGCCGCGTTTGGCCGCCGGCGACTCCAGCAGTTCCGCGGAGTTGAACGGAATGACGTGTGGTTCGAAGCCCGAGCGCCGCACCACGTCCGCGTAGTTCTCGGTGGCGGTCATCTCGACATGGTGCCCGCGCGAGCGCAATTCATCGGCCAGGGCGAGATACGGTTGATGATCGCCCCGGGTTCCCGCGGTCAGCAATGCGATACGCATACTCTCGAATCCATTCGTGATCTCGTCAGTGTCTGATGTGGACCGGCCCGGCCGATATCTCGTCGAGGAAGTCGACGATGTACCCGAATACGTCCAGTGCCGCGCCGCGGCCGATGAACGTATCGAGGTGGCCGTAGGACGGAATTTCGGTGTAGCGCACGCCGACGCCCGGATTGCGCGCCGACAGCACCTCGTAACAGAGTTTGTTGGAATCGACCCACGCCTCATTGCGACTGCCGGACAGCAGCAGTATCGGGCAGTCGATGCGATCGGCCGCGTCTAGCGCGTTCTCCGGGAGTGCCCGATAGCGGTCGTCGTCGACATTCCATCGGACGACAGCGTGCGCCAATTCCATCTGCCGCAGATGCGGCAGCACCGACAGCGGCACCGCACCGAACAACTGCGCCAGCCGATCGTGGGTGCGCGTATCGAGGTGGTCGTGCTCGAACAGTTTGGCGCCCATCCCCCAGCCGTAATGGACCAGGCGGCAGGTCGGGTCGGGGCAGTCGCCCTTGCGGGACAACGCGGCATAGAGAAGGGTGCGCCGCGACCACAGCCCGACCTTGCGGAAATCGGATTCCAGGTGGGTGAAGCGCGAGCCGAGCAGTTCACTGCCCAGCAGCACGCGCATGCGCGCCGACGTACTGACCTTCGGGGTCAGGAAAACGCCCTGCGCGACCACCCCCGCCAGCCCCGGGAGCAGCCCGGCCGTCATGCTCAACGCCAGCGACAGCGCGCCGATGCAGTGCGCGACCACGAACAGTGGCTGCTCCCCGATCCGTTCCTTGATCTGCGCGACCGCGGCGGGCAGGTCGTAGAGCGCGACATCGTCGAAGGTGTACGGGCGGCCGGATTCGTTGTAGGGCAGCGCGCAGCTGCCTCGCCAGTCCAGCAGCCAGGATTGATAGCCCGCATCGGCCAGCACGTCGGTGACATTGCGAATCTCGGGCAGCGCGAACATCTCCGACGACACGCCGTGGCCGTGCACCAGCAGCACCGCGGGCGCGTCCGGTGGGCCGACGCGACGCAGCCGCAGGTCGACGCCGTCGGCGGTGCGGAAGGAGATGACTTCTCCGGCAATGGGTTCGGTGGCTCGAATATCCGTCATCGGCGGTGCTCCTTACGCATCGCCCGGCGGAGATCCAGCAGGTCGGTGCCGACCCGCAGTACCGGTTCCATGAGGCTCTTGCCGAGCTGACCACCGAACCAGCTGAGCCACAACAGCTTCGCCAGACGCTGCTGCCGTTCGGGTAGCCGGGGATCGATCTCGATGCCGTCGATCTGATCGGGGAGATAGGTGTGCATCGGCACCGCCACCTCGCCGGCGTGGGAGGCGGGCTCGCCGGTGCGCCCGATCTCGATCACCTGTGTCCCGAGCTGGCGCACCAGGCGGCGGCGGGCGGCGGCGAACTTGTATCCGTCGAGCCACCAGCTGCCGCCGGACGAATCATGCAGTGTCAGTTGGTAATGCATGATCGGATGCCGCATTTCGTGGCGCAACGGCGTGCCGTCGTGCGGCCGGATTGTCGCCGTCCCCGCGACGGTCAGCGGCTCATCGTGCAGCGCTGCGCACAGCAACTCGCCGCTCACGTCGAGCGTTCGCGCGCTGAACGCCTGCGCGCTGCTCGCGACGGACAGGGACAGCCGCAACTCGCAGGGGATATCGGCGGTCGCACCGACCGGTCCGATGGTCCCGGAGAGCGTTTCATTGAATCGCAGGTAGGGTTCGTCGCCCGGACGCGGTCCCAGGCCCGCGATGGTCTCGAGCATCTTCCCGCGCGCCGCCGCCCCCGAGGCGGGTGCGGGCAGCCCGTGGGCCGCTACGAAGGCATCGGTGCGCGCGGCCGTCGCGGGCGGTGCGGTCACCATGGCCGCGAGTTGCCGCCGGGCCACCGGACTCTGCAGCACCTGCGCGAGCGATTCCAGTTCCGGGACCGGTTCTTCCCGGATCGCCCGCACCACGTCCGCACACCACTGCTCCCAATGCAGCACCCGGACACCCAAGCCGCCCAGGGTGGTTTCGGCCATCACCTGTTCGAGGGAAGTGGGCGCGCCGGTGAGATGATAGGTGTGTCCCCAGGCACTCGGCGTCGCGACGATCTGCGCCGCCACCCGGCTGACCCAGTCCA
This sequence comes from Nocardia sp. NPDC088792, assembly GCF_044750615.1. NCBI lineage: Bacteria > Bacillati > Actinomycetota > Actinomycetes > Mycobacteriales > Nocardiaceae > Nocardia > Nocardia sp. NPDC088792. The sequence goes on along the minus strand of NZ_JBIVKC010000003.1, from coordinate 231,119 downwards.
CCGGCGCCGCATTCAGATACCGGAATCCCGGCACGGTGCGAAATCGCATGAGCGCCGCGGAGATTCCGGCATTGAGGTCGCGCGGATTGTGCGCGCCCGTCTCCGGATGACCGCCGATCCCGCCCGGACGCAGCACGGTCACCACGAGCCCATGCCGCCCCGTCCGCTCGAGCAGCGCCTCCGCCGCCCATTTCGACCGGTCATACCCGATAGGCAGTTCGGCAACATTGGCCGTCGGCTCATCCTCACCGAGCGTGGCGGCCTCCGACCCATTGAACACCGCCAGCGACGAAATGTGATGCAACGGCTTCGGCCGCCCGGTACACGCCAGCTCCGCCAGCGTCAGCGGCCCGAGCACATTTGTCCGCCGCAACGACGGATACCCACGCAGAAAATCGACCGCCGCCCCCGCATTGACGATCGAATCAACCTCCGCGCCGAGACGTCCCCACCGCTCCTCCGACAATCCCAACCGCGGCAGCCGCAGATCCCCTGCCAGCGCCGTCACCCGCCGCATCACCTCACGCGAGGCCGGCAACGCGAACCCCCGCAGCGCCTCCCGCAGCCGTTCGGCAGCGGCGCCATCATCCTCCGCACGAACCAGACACACGACGTGAGCTTGACTGTGCCGCAACAGATCCAACAGCAAGTGACTCCCGAGAAACCCGGTAGCCCCGGTCAACAGAATGCACTGCGGCGCAACCCGCTCCGCCGCCGCCACCAGCGGAAGCCGATCAGCGCCCGCCAGATCGGCGAACAGTTGGGCGAGGTCGTCGGTATCGGCCTCCCGCGCCACCTCCCGAGCGTCGGGGTGGTCGGCCAGCCAGCGGTGCGCCAGCCTGCGCGGGCGCGCGTCGAAGAACACCGTGTCGAGATCGGGATCGATGCCCAGCTCACGGCCGAGTGCCGCAAGCAATTCCACCGCCGCGAGAGAAGTGCCGCCCGCGTCGAAGAAGTCGGTGTCGGCATCCATCGGCGTCACGGCGAACCGATTCGCCACCGTCGTGATCGCCGCGGCCAGTGTGTCGGGGTCCCACTGCCGCCGATCGCGCGACACTTCCACGTGCGATGGACGCGGCACCCCGGCTGGCGGTGAATGTATGTCGGTCCAGGCCGTGCCCGGCGAATTCGCCAGCGGCAAACGCTGTACGTCTGCCGGACTTGTGCCCGGTGAGTTGGTTTGCGGTGGTCGCTGTACGTCCGTCCGCGGTGCGGGTGCGGCCGAGGGCGCAGTGCTGGTGCGGGCGAGGAGGGCGGTGATATCCATTGCGCCGCTGCCACGTTCGAGGCTTTCACCGCGCGTGCGGCGGTCCACGGCCGAGTTCCGTACGGAGGTATGGTCGGCTGGATCGATCACCGCTGCTCCTCTGCATTGTTGGGCTGCGACTCCCAGGATCGGAACTCCCGCAGGCGTTCCGGGGATACCGACACGTCCAGCCGTTGCCCGTCGGCGGTTCCGCCGGGCAGGCGCGCGGCCAGTCGGCGGGCGGGTTCGTTGCGGGCGGTGTGCTCGACCGATATCCGTACCGTTGTGCAGCCGAGGGTGTCGGCGCGATCGGCCGCCCAGTTCAGCAGGCGTTCTTCGACGCCGCGGCCGAGGGCGCGGCAGCTCAGTTGCCAGCCGCTCAACCACAGGTCGTCCGCGTCCTTGCGCAGGGCCAGGACCGAGATCAGTCCGTAGTCGCCGAAGCGGTCGCGTGCGGTCGCGGTCCACACCTCGCCCGCCGCGCGCCACCGGTCGAGATCCTCGGTGGTGACGGCGCCGAGGGTGAACTGGTTGGTTCGGCGCACGAGTTGGCGGGCGCGCTCGAGTGTGGCGTCGGTCAGTGGTTCGATATCGACCTCGAGGTCCAGTCGTTGCAGGAATTCCGCGAATTCGGTTGCGGCGCGGACGGTGTCGCGATCGTGCTCCTGGCGGTAGAAGTCGGCTCGCAGCCGATCCTCCGCGGTCGCGGCGATCGGCGTCATCGGCCACAGTCGCGTGAGGAATGATTCCAGTTCCCCGGCGGGCGGGCAGGTCACCGACAGCACCTCGGGCAGTTGCGCTCGCATGCGCGCCACTTCGACCGGGTTGTCGTCGAGGTAGCAGAAGCTGTCGAGGCCCAGCCGCAGCGTGCGCGCAACCTCCTCGAGCCGCTCGGGCTTACCGCCCCAGCCCGCGGAGACGGCCGCGAAATCGTCGCGGCGCAGCGGGCTTTCGGGCCGCGCCAGGATGGCCTCGACGATATCGGCGTCATTGTTCGTCACCAGCACCAGCAGGGTTCCCGCCGCGCGCCATTGCGCCAGCCGCCGGGCCAGCGCAAGCCGTGGCGCATCGAACACCACTGCGGCGGCACCGTTCTCGCCTGCGGTACCGGTCCACAGGGTGTCGTCGCCGTCGACGGCGATCACCTTCGGCGCGGGCTCGGTCACGGCGTCGACGGTCGCGACCAGAGTGAGCGCCACGGCCGCTTGGAATTCGGGCGAGTAGGGTACGTGCGCCAGGACCTCGGTGCGTTCGTCGAACGGGTTGTCCACCGCATGGTTCCGCGTCCACTCTCCCGGCTCCAGCACCGCCACGCCCGCAATGTCGCGCAGCCGCTCGGCGACGAGCCGCTCCCATGCGAGCAATCGTTCCTCCGTCCGCGCCGACGGCAGAATACCGATGACAACCGGCTTACGCGTGCGTACGGCCAGCTCGCGCACCGCCGCCGGATATTCGGCGGCGAGCTCGGTGAGCAGGTCATCGGAGATCGCACCGAACCGCTCCAGATCGGCCGCCCGCAGCAGCACGATACCGAGCGTGGTCGAGGGCTGCGCAAAGACGCCCGACGGGTCACGCAAGCTGGACAGCACATGGTGATAAGGCGCCTCCACGACACTCACCCCCGCAGCCGAGGATGCCGCCACCACCAGCTCGGGCAGCCTGCCCAGTGCGAAGGTCGCGCCCAGCGCCGCCCGAACCCCGGAAACCGGTTGCTGCGCAGCGGATTCGGGCCGCGCGGGCGCGCCCGGGTCGGTGATCACCGCCTCGACCGTTGCCAGATACTGCGCCCCGAACTCGGCGCAGCTCTGCGCGTCGATGATGTCGCTGTTGTAGGTGAACCACACCTGCCCGGTATCCGGCAGCACCGCCACCATGAGGTCGAGATCCGAGTAACCGGTGCTGACCGGCACCACCTCGGTCGCGGCGACCGCGGAGTTGGCGCGCAGGTAGTTGAAGTACACCTCGATCAGCGGTGCATTGTCGCGATGCAAGCCCTCGGCGGCCAACGCGGTGAGCACCTCCGCGAAGCCCGCCCCGGGCGTGAGCAGAGTCCGCAACCGCTCCCCGGTCCGCCGCAGCACGTCGACCACCAGGTCGTCGGCCGGCACAGCCGCCGGGAACGGCACGGGCACACCGAAATACCCGACGGCATCGGTCGCATCGGCATGCATGCGAGTGTCCACCGGCACCGCCAGCGCGAACCGATCGACCTGCTGCCGACGTGCCAGCAGCACGCTCAGCGCACCGAGGAAGACCGCCGCGGGAGTGAGGCCGAGCTCGCGAGCCCGCTCGGCAACCCGCTCATGCAGCCCACCGGGCATCTCCAGCGCGATCGCGCCCGCACCATAACTACGCCGCGCCGGACGCGGATTCGCGAGCGTCAATTCGAGCCGCCGCACTCCGGCGAAGGCTTCGCGCCACCGGCCGCTCGCGCCATCGCCGCGATCACGCCCGTTCGCCTGCGCGGCCAGCAACTGATGCATGTCACGATTGGTCACCACCTCGCCGAACCGCGCACCGGTCGACTCGGCGTGACCTTGCCGCGCACCGGTCAGCTCCACGGCAAGCTCACCTGCTACCAGCAGCATCGACTGGACGTCGCTCATGCTGTGATGCGCGCCGAAAAGCAGTACCGGATCGGCGGATTCGGCGTCGAGCAGTTCGAAGCGCCAGAGCGGACCGGTCTCCAGGTCGAAGGGGCGGGCCATCAGCTGTCGGAAATGCTCCTGCACGACAGCGTCATCGAGGTGGTCGAGTTCGCGCCATGCCGCGAGGTCGCCCGGCTCGCGATGGATTTCGAGCTGTCGCCCGTGCTCGGCGCTGGGCCGGATGGTGGTGCGCAGCGCGGCATGCCGGCGGGCCAGTCGGGTCAGCGCCTCCGACAGCTGGGTCCGGGTGATGCGGGCGGGCAGTCGCACGGCGACACCGCCGGTTTGCGCGGCGCTGGGGATGCCGAGTTGCTCGGTGCGCAGCAGGCGCATCATGTCCCGGGTCACCGGCAGCATCTCGATCTCGGGCACCTCGGCGGATTCCGCCTCGGAAGCGCCGGAATCGGCCTGCCGCAACACTTCTCCGAGGAGATGGCCGGCGAGATCGGTGAGGTTCTGCTCGGCCAGGATGGCGCCGAGCGGCACCGAGATCCCGGTGTGCTCGCGCACCTTGTTGCGCAGTTCGATGGCCATCAACGAGTCCAGACCCAGACTCTGGAAGGTCTCCTCCGGCGACACCGTCTCGGCGCCGGTGTGGCCGAGCACCTGCCCGGTCCACTCGGCAATCGCGGCGACCGCGAGGGCGGTGGCCTCCGCGCGCGGGAGCGACCGAAGCTGTTCAGCGAAGCGCGAATCCGCGGCGATGTCGGCGGTCGAGTGGTCGGCGACGGCCCGGCGCGCCGCCCGGCGGACCAGTCCGCGCAGCAGCGGCGGGACGGCGGGAGAGCGCCGCAGCACATCGGTGTCGAGCAGCAGCGGCACCAGCAGCGGATCGCCGGCCCGCAGCGCGGCATCGAAACACGCCATCCCCTGCGCCACCGAGAACGCACGCACACCCGCGCGCTCGATCCGCCGAATATCGGCCCGCGCGTAATGGTCATGCATATCGACCTCCCACGCACCCCAGGCCAGCGATTGCGCGGGCAGCCCGAGTGCCCGCCGCCGCAGCGCCAGCGCGTCGAGATACGCGTTGGCCGCCGCATAGTTCGCCTGCCCGGGCGTGCCGAAAAGCCCGCCCGCCGCGGAGAACAGCACGAACATCGACAGTTCCCGATCCGCCGTCAACTCGTGCAGGTGGTGTGCCGCATCGACTTTCGGGCGCAGTACGCGGTCCAGCCGCTCGGGTGTCAGCGAGCCGAGCACGCCATCGTCAAGTACACATGCCGCGTGCACCACACCCGCGAGCGGCAGGCCGTCGAGCAATTCGGCCAGCGCCGATCGATCGCTGATATCGCAGGCCGCGAACCGCACCCGCGCCCCACGATTCTCCAGATCCTCCCGCAACTCACGACCACCCGGGCCATCGATGCCCCGGCGGCTCACCAGCACGAGATCTCGAACGCCGTACACGTCCACCAGATGACGGGTCAAGGCCGACCCGAGCCTCCCCGGCGCTCCGGTAACCAGCACGGCCCCGGCCCCGAGCTCTGGGCTGCTCTCCGGCACCCGGGCCGCAGACTCCGGCAGTCGGGCCAGCCGAGGCCGGAATACGGCACCGTCCCGCATTGCCGATTGCGCTTCGCCCGTGGCAAGGAGCGCGGCGATGTCCACTTCCGGATCGGCCGTATCGATCAGCACGATGCGGCCGGGCTGTTCCGACTGCGCCGAGCGCACCAGTCCCCAGGCGACCGCGCCCGCGGGATCCGGAACCTCCGAAGGGGTGACGGCCACGGCGCCGCGCGTCCGGACCACCAGAGTCGTGTGTTCGAATCGATTGTCGCCGAGGATCGTTTGCAGGGAGGCCAGGACATACTGGGCGGTTGCGTGCACCTGTTCGGGTGAATCTCCCCCGGGCACGGAGAGAATGATCGCGTCGGCGGACCCGGCCGCGGTGGAGTTCCACTCGCACACCGTGAGTCCTCGCTCCGGCGTCGGCAGTGCGAGCTCCGACCACTCCATACGGAACAGGCGGCGGTGTGCGGACGCGACCGACGCGGCATCCCACTGTGCGGCGGCGACCGGGCGCAGCAGCACCGAACCGGCCGACACGACCGGGCGTCCGCTCCGGTCGGTGGCGGACATGCTGATGGTGCCGGCGCCCGAGCGGCTCAGCCGGACGCGCAAGGTCGTTGCGCCCGAGGCCCACAGCGCCACATCGGTCCACACGAACGGCAGCAGGGCATGCGCGCTGTCGGCGGCGAACAGGGCGGTGGCGTGGAGTGCGGCGTCGAGCAGGGCCGGATGGATACCGAAGCGCGCGGCGTCGGCGTGCGCCGATTCCGCGAGTTCGACCTCGGCGAAGATTTCGTCGTCGCGCCGCCAGGCCGACCGCAGCGCCCGGAACTGCGGGCCATACTGGTGGCCGCGCGCGAACAGTTCGGCGTAGAGGGTCTCGACATCGACGCGCACCGCGTCGGCGGGCGGCCAGACCGGCGAATCCGCCTGCGGTGGAATCGTTTCGGCTGCCTCGGCCAGCGTGCCGTCGGCATGCAGCGTCCACCCGGCGTCGGGGTCGTTCTCGTCCCGGGCATAGATGCGCACCGTCCGATGCTCTTCGGTGCCGCCGACGATCGTCTGGATCCGTACGGCGCCGCGCTCGGGAACCAGCAGCGGGGCGCGCAGCACCAGCTCGCGCAGTACCGGACTGTCCACCTCGTCACCGGCCCGGATAGCCATTTCGACCAGGGCGGCGCCGGGCAGCAGCACCGCATTCGGTCCCGCGTGATCGGCGACCCAAGGCTGCAGTCGGCGCGAGAGCCGTCCGGTCAGGATGACGCCCTCCGAATCCGGTTGTGGCACCACGGCGCCCAGTACGGGGTGCGTGATCTCCTCGAGCCCGAGCGCGGCGGTATCGCGATTGCTGCGCTCGGTCCAGAATCGCCGCTCGTCGAAGGCGTAGGTGGGCAGGTCGACCCGGCCGTATTCGGGCACCGAACCGGTCCAGTCGAGTTCGTGACCGGCGACGTAGAGCGCGGCTTGCGCCCTGGCCAGGGCGGTCGGTCCGTCCTGGTCGCGTACCAGGGAACCCACCGCCACCACCTCGCGTGCGAGATTCTCCGACACCGATTGCACGGCCGCGGTCAGCGAGGGATGGACGCCGAGTTCGACGAAATACCGGTAGCCGTCGGCGATCATGCGCTCGATGGTCGGCATGAACAGCACGGTCTGGCGCGCGTTCCGATACCAGTAATCGGGCCCGATCGGCTCCCCCACGAGTTCGCCCGTCACCGTCGAATACCACTGCGTCGCAGGCGCATTCGTGGCGATATCGCCAAGTTCCGACAGCAGCGGCTCGCGGATGGCCTCGATCAGCCGGCTGTGCCCGCCGAAACCGATACCCGCAGCACCGAGCCTGGTGTAGACCCCCGCACGGTCGAGTTCGGCGAGCAGCTTCTCCACCGCAGCCTGCTCACCGGTCACGATCGTCGATCGCCGGACGTTCACGGCCGCGACCGATACTCGGCCGTCGAGGTCGGCCAGCCGGCCACGGACCTCGGCCTCGGACAGGCCGACGAGCGCCATGGCGCCCGGTTCGGGTACGGCGTGCATCAAGCGGCTGCGTGCGATGACGATCCGTGCGGCGTCACCCAATTCGAGCACCCCGGCGCAGTAGGCGGCGGCGACTTCACCCTGAGAATGGCCGATCACCGCATCCGGGGTCACGCCCGCCGCGCGCCAGACTTCTGCGAGCCCGGCCATGGTCGCGAACAACAGCGGCTGCACGACAGGCGATTCCAGCAGTTCCACGGCGGTCAGGTCGGCCAGCTTGTCCACCAGGGACCAGCCGAGCTGCGTGCCGAACACCTTGTCGCACTGCTGGAATTCGGCGCGGAACTCCTCGGACCGGGCGAGCATGTCACGCGCCATCCCGACCCACTGCGAACCCTGCCCGGGGAAGACGAACGCCGTCTTCGCATTGGTGAGCACCGCACCCGCGCCGACGACGACATTCGCCGACGATCCGCCGTCCACCAGCTCGCGCAGCCCGCCGATCAGCTCGTCCCGGTCGGCTGCCACCACGACGGCGCGACGCTCGAACTGCGTGCGCTGCAATGTCAGTGCCCGTGCCACCTGTCCGGGCGCCAGTCCCGGCTCGGCGACCACCAGGTCGAGCAGCCGCTCGGCCTGACCCCGCAGCGATGCCTCACTGCGCGCCGAAATCGGCAGCAGCGCAATAACACTCCTGCCACCGCTGGACGTCTCCGGCACTGTCACGGACTCGGCCGGCGCCTCTTCGAGGATCAGGTGCGCATTCGTACCGCTGAGCCCGAACGCGCTCACTCCGGCCCGGCGCGGCCGATCACCGCGCCGCCACGGCAGCGTCTCGGCGGCCACCGCCACCCCGCTGCGCTCCCAATCGACGTGCGCCGACGGCACACTCGCGTTCAAGGTGGCGGGGATTCGCTCATGCTGCAGTGCGAGTACCAGTTTGATGACGCTGCCCACGCCGGCCGCGGCCTGCGTATGTCCCACATTGGATTTCAGTGACCCGATGCCGAGCGGACGAGCCGGATCACGACCGGGCCCGAACACCCGCGCCAGCGCCCGCGCCTCGATCGGGTCCCCGAGCGCCGTGCCGGTGCCGTGCGCCTCGACGTAGTCGATCTCGTGCGGCGTCAGCCCCGAGACACGCAGCGCCGAACGCAGCACCTGTTCCTGCGCAGCGCCATTGGGGGCGCTGAGCCCCTGGCTGCGGCCGTCCTGATTGACGGCGGAACCACGAATGACCGCGAGCACCCGGTCCCCGTCACGCCGCGCGTCGCCGAGCCGTTTCAGCAGCACCAGCCCGGCGCCCTCGGCCCACACCGTGCCGTCCGCGTCGGCGGAGAAGGGCGCGCACCGGCCGGTCGGTGAGAGCACACCGAGTTTGCACAGCTCTATATGCGCGATCGGCGACATCAGCAGCGTGGCGCCGCCCGCCAGGGCGAGATCGCATTCACCCGTCCGCAGCGCCTGCATCGCCGCATGCATGGCGACGATCGATGAGGAGCAGGCGGTGTCCATGGTGACCGCCGGTCCGTGCAAGCCCAGCGTGTAGGAGATCCGGCCGGAGGCGACACTGGGCGAAAGTCCGGTTCCGACTTGACCATTGAGCTGTTCGGGCGCGGGATCGGCCAGATAGCCGGTGCTGTACACACCGAGGTACACGCCGGTCTGACTCCCGTGCAGGCTGCGCGGATCGCGACCGGATCGTTCGATCGCCTCCCATGCCAGCTGCAGCATGATGCGCTGCTGCGGATCCATGACCGCGGCCTCGCGCGGTCCGATGCCGAAGAAGGCGGCGTCGAAGCGATCGATGCCGTCGACATAGCCGCCGCGGAAGGTGTATGCCTTGCCGGTCGCGGTGGTGTCGGGGTCGTAGAGGCCCTCGATATCCCAACGGCCCACGGGCACTTCGCCGAGCGCGTCACCATTGCCGTCGAGCAGCCGCCACAGGGCCTCGGGCGAATCCGCGGCGCCGGGGAATCGGCAGGCCATCGACAGGATTGCGATCGCGTCGTCGTCCGCGTCGGCCTCGCGGATATCCGCGGGCTCGGCTGTCTCGTGGTCCGCAGACTCTGCTGCCCTGCCGTGCGCGGCCTCGATACCCGGCTCGATCGGTGCGACGGGCGCCAGCGCCATGGCCACACCGTCGATCGTGGGATGATCGAAGAACATATTGGTGTCGACGAAGCGCCCGACGAAATCGGACAGCTCGATCACGAGCTCCACTAGATCGTGTGAGCCCAAACCGAATTCGACGAGCGGCAGATGCACGTCGATGCGCTCGGGATCCAGCGCCGCCTGACGCGCGATCTCCAGCACCAGCCAGGATCGAATCGCCTCCGCGGACGGCCCCTCCGCGCCGGCCTCGCTCTCCGTTTTCGGCGCCTCCGGTTCGTAGTCGTACAACTCGTCTTCGGGCGAGCGCAGCGGACCCGCTGTCAGCGTGAGCAATTCACCGGACAGGTAGGCCGCCCGGCATGCCGACCGCTGGATCTTCCCGCTGCTGGTCTTGAAGATGGTGCCCGGCCGGATCAGCAGCACCGTCGCGAGCGTGAGCCCGTATTCGGCCGAGACCGCGCCGCGCACAGCGCCTTCGATCGCGGCCAGTTCGCCGGGGTCCTCGGTGCGGACCTCGGCCACCACGACCGGCTGCTCCCCCGCCGCCGCGAGCTCGACGGAGAAGGCCGCGACACAGCCCGGCCGGATGCCGCCGTGCGCGGCCTCGACGGTCGATTCGATGTCCTGCGGATAGTGATTGCGGCCGTCGATGATCAGCAGGTCCTTGCGCCTGCCGGTGACGAACAGCTCGCCGCCGGAGCGGATTCCGAGGTCGCCGGTTCGCAGGTAGCGGCGATCGTCGCCGGGCAGCGTCGCCCCGAACACCTGCTCGGTGGCTTCCGCGTCGCGAAAGTACCCGGCGGCGACGCTCTTTCCGGTGACCCAGATTTCGCCCTCGTGCCCGTCCGCGCGTTCGGTGCCGTGCTCGGGGTCGGCGATCGCGATCGACATGCCCTCGACCGGTCGCCCGGCACCGACCCACTCCCGGCGGGCATCGGTCCCGGTGATCGCCCGGACGGTCGGCGCCTCGGTGGTGGACGAGGCGGTCACGATCAAGGTGGCTTCGGCCAGCCCGTATACGGGCTGATGGGATTTCGCACGGAATCCGGCCCCGGCGAAGGCGTCGGTGAACCGCCGCATGGTCGCGGCCCGCACCGGTTCCGAGCCGTTGAACGCCACCCGCCACCGCGTCAGGTCCAGCCCGTCGAGCTGTTCCGGCGTGATCTTGCGCGCGCACAGTTCGTAGGCGAAGTTCGGGCCGCCGCTGGTGTGCGCGCGATAGGTGGAAATCGCCTGCAACCACCGCTCGGGCCGCTGTAGGAAATGCAGCGGCGACATCAGCACCGAATGCGCGCCGAGATAGATGGTGTGCAGCAGTGGCGCAATGAGTCCCATGTCGTGGTACATCGGCAGCCAGCTGGCGAACAGCGCGCCGTCCCACGAGTCGGCGATCGTGCGGTCGTGCCCGAGCCCGTCGGCCAGCGCGGCCTGATTGTGCAGCAGGTTCTCATGAGTGAGCAGGACACCGCGCGGCGCGCTGGTCGAGCCGGAGGTGTACTGGATGAACGCGACCGATTCCGGGCCGAGATCCGGCTCCCGCCAGCGCATTGCCTCGGCATCGGCGATCAGGTCGGTAGCCAGCCACGGGACGCCGGCCAGCTCGGGAATCTCGCCGTGCAATGCCGCCGCGTCCGCGACGACCCTTTGCGGCGCGAGCACCATATCGACTTCGGCGTGTGTCACCATGCGCCGCAGCCGCCGCAGTGAACGGTTGTCCCACTCGGGCAGTGGCGCGGGCACCGCGACCACTCCGGCCGCCAGACAGCCGAGAAACGCCTCGGCGAATTCCCGGCCCGCCGGGTAGAGCAGCAATGCCCGCGGCGCCGAATCCCGCCGCGGCGCCGATTCCTGCAGTGCGGCGCCGATCGCCCGCACCCGCAAACCCAGGTCGGCGTAGGAGATTTCGCGGACGATACCGTCGACGTCGCCACTGTCCAGGAACCGGTACACCAACTCGGTGGGCCGATTCTCGACCTGAGCGAACAGTGTTTCGACGAAAGTGCTGACCACGAACTACTTCCTCTAACCAGAAACCTGAGCCAAGACAGAGCTATCTTTACACCACCCGCCGGAACTCGGCGAGATCAGCAACCGCGCCCCGAGCCCCGAAAAATAGGGGCAGCAATGAAACGACACTCATTGTGGCCGAGCGAATTTCATGTTTGCGCCGGGCCGATCCAGCGGTGAGGATGACTGCGTGTCACAGACCGCGATTTCGCTGAACCAGCTGCCCCGACTACGTACCCGCCATTTCGGCCGGCTCGGCGGATTATTGCGGCCCGGCACGCATCGTTCCCCATTGCTGGACCTGGGAAAACGGTTCGTGGTCTCGGCGCCGGGATTTCCGACCATGTTGGTCACCCACGATATGGACGATGTGCGCGAGGTATTCGCGAACCATGACGACTTCTCGATCGGGCAACTGCTGAGCCGCCTGTCGAGCCATGACCGTATGTTCGGCAAACAGACGCTGATCTTCCTCGACGGCGACGCGCATCGGCGCGAACGACGGCTGTTCTCACCGCCGTTCCAGAGCAAGGCGCTGCGCTCCTACGAAGACCTCATGGTGGAGGTGGTCGAGCGCGAACTGCCGAATTGGCCGGTGGGAGAACCGATCGAGTTCCTGCGGGTCGGCTACGACCTGGCGATCGGCGTGCTGTTGGGCGTCGTTTTCGGGGATGTGGCTCCGGGCCGCCGGGAGCGGCTGCAGGAGGCGGTCAAGCAATGGTTCGGCGAAATCGAGAGCCGCGGTTTCCTCGCCGTCACCTTGCTCACCCCGCTGTTCGGCGGCTACACCCCGCCCTATCTCCCGCTGCAGCGCCGCGAGGCCGAGGTCGATGCCGTGATCATCGAGGAGATCACCGCGCGCCGATCCGCACCCGGGCACGCCGCCGACCGCCGAGACATGCTGGCGCGCTATATCGATACCGACCTGGATCAGCACGACGATGTCGCACTCGCCCGCAATATGCGCGGAGTCCTGCTGGGCGCCTACGAAACCACCGCGATCACCCTCGGCTGGATCGCCGCCATGCTGGCCGCGCACCCGGAAGCCATGGCCGAACTGGACGCGGCCGCCGACTCCGGCGACCAGGACCGCCTCGACGCCTACCTCGATGCCGTCGTCGCCGAAACCATGCGCCTGCGCCCGGTATCCCCCTTCACCGGCCGGCGCGCCCTACGCGACACCGTGATCAACGGTGTCGCAATTCCCAAGGGCGCCATGGTCATCGTCCCGGTCCTGCTCATCCACGAATCCGAACAGCACTACCCCGACCCGCTGACCTTCCGCCCCGAACGCTTCCTCGACGACCGCCCCGACGGCCACACCTGGCTCACCTTCGGCGCCGGCCCGCACCGCTGCCTGGGCGCCCAATTCGCCCTCGCCGAAGCCCGAATCCTGTTCCGCGTCATCCTCGGACACCGCCGCATCGAAACGACCCCCGGCTACCTCGAACCCCCACGCCGCTTCCACACCGGCCTCAGCCCCGCCGACAACGCCCGCATCACCCTCCTACCCCGCTGACGTCGGCGCGTCGACTGGGGTCCGGACCAGTCGATCGACTGATTCCTGCTCGCAGCTCTCGGCCATAGCGTGTGGAACAGATCGATCCCGTGGATCCTGTGCGCCGGGTCCGACTGAAAGGCGTTGCATCATGGCAATTCTCGGCATTCTCGATGTCGTCGGCATCACCTCCGAGCAATACGACGCGGTCGTCGACCGTATGGGCGTCGAGGGCCATGCGCTCGGCAGCATCTACCTGCACTTGGCCGGGCAGACCGAGGAGGGGATGCGGATCGTCGAAATCTGGGACGACGGAGACGAATTCGTGCGATTCCTCGACAGCACCCTGTTTCCTGCGATGACAGCGGTAGGGGTGGAGGAGAAGCACACCATCACCGTGTTGCCTCTCCACAACGTGTTCACCCCGAGGCTCAATGAACTGCCCGGCCTGAGCCGCCACGCCCACCCGGCCTGAACAGATAGACGAGAGGTCAGGAAGGGCACATGCGTTTCACTACATTCGCTCGACGGATGGTCCCACTCGTCGCGGTATTGGCCGCGGGCACGCTGCTCGCGACATCTTGCTCGTCGTCGCACGAGGCCGCACCGGCGAAGGCCGGTACGTTCCCCGGGTTCGAGGACGGGACCAGGCTTCGGCCGTCGCAGGCGACGTACACGCGGTGGCACAGAACCTGAATTTCGGCCGCTTCGACATCATCGGCCACGATTGGGCGGCGCGATCGGTCTGGCATATGCCGCCGAATACCGTTCCGACGTGGCGCATCTGGCGATTCTCGAGGCCCCGCCGACCGGTGACTACCTGAACCAGGTGCAGGCCAAGCCCGGGACCTTCTGGTGGGACTGGCTGGCCAACGGCCCGAAGGATGATCTGGCCGACCAGCTCATCGATGGCAAGGAGTCGACCTTCTACGGCGAGCACAGTATGGGCGCGAGCGTCGGCGCGCTGACCGGCCGTGTGGCCGAACATGTCACCACCGATGTCGTGCCCAACGCCAATCACTGGGTGCTGGAAGAAAATCCGGCCTATGTGCTCAACAGCGTGCGGAACTTCCTCGAGAGTTGAGATCTTCGCGCACCCGTCACGCTCTCGGGGTCAGCCGCAGAGTCGTCGCTGCGGCGGCATCTGCCACCATGGGCCCGACTGCCGGGATTCCATACCTCCCATACTTGGTGCGGTAGGCGGCATCGACACTTGCGCGTACCGGGTCCGAGTCTGCTGCGACGTTCTCGACGACGACATCTGCCTGTAGTCCCGGGACACGGATGCCGGCTCGACCGGACTTCAGCACATGACCGAACCAGCCGGAATCCCGTCGGTACCAGGTCCGCACATATACCTGGTCACCGACGCATACGACCCAGATCGGCGTCCAACGCCATCGGGTCCCGTCGCTGCGTTCGGCGGCGATCTGCAGTTCGTCGGCAGCGTCTATCCGCTGTATGTCGTCCGGAGTCCAGTTCGCATCCATGCCTATCACCAGAGCACATTCCCGGGTCATCGAACAGTCTCCCGCGCGGGCGGCAGGAGGTCAGAAGAACGTGGGTACGCGCGGGACGTAGGGCTGTTCGAGGGAGTCGATCTCCTCAGCGGTGAGTTCGATGTCCAGTGCGGCGACGGCGTCGGTGAGGTGCTGTGGTTTGGTCGCGCCCACGATCGGGGCGGAGACGACCGGGTTTCGCAGCACCCAGGCCATGGCCACCTGCGCCATGGGAACGCCGCGGGCTTGGGCGATGCGTTCGACCGCGTCGACGATGGCCCGGTCGCTGTCGAGGAATATCGGGCGACCGTACATGTCGACCCTTCGATCGGCCTCGGCGCGCTGGGTGGTTCGTTCGCCCCAGGGGCGGGTGACCAGTCCACCCGAAAGCGGGCTCCACGGAATGCTTCCCACGCCCTGGTCGGCGAGCAGACCGAACATTTCGCGTTCTTCTTCGCGATGGATCAGGCTGTACTGGTCCTGCATGGAGACGAATCGGGTCCACCCGTGGGCCTGCGCGGTGTACTGCATTTTGGCGAATTGCCAGGCCCACATCGACGAGGCGCCGATATAGCGGGCCTTGCCCGCCTTGACGACATCGTGCAGCGCCTCCATCGTCTCCTCGACCGGTGTCTGCGGGTCGAAGCGATGGATCTGATAGAGATCGACGTAGTCGGTGTCCAGGCGCCGCAGCGAGGCGTCGATCTGCTCCATGACGGCCTTGCGGGACAGCCCCGCCCCGCCGGGGCCCTCGTGCATCGGCGCGAACAACTTGGTGGCCAGGACGATGTCCTCGCGCCGGGTGTACTTGCGCAGCGCCCGCCCGACGATCTCCTCCGAGGTGCCGAAACCGTAGATGTTCGCGGTGTCCCAGAACGTGATACCGAGTTCGACGGCTCGACGGAAGATGGGCTCGGCCGCGTTGTCGTCGAGCACCCAGGTCAGGCGCTTGGCGGGATCGCCGAAGCTCATACAGCCCAAGGCGATTCGGCTGATCTTCAGCCCGGACGTTCCCAATCGCGTGTATTCCATGGCCTACTCCTGCTGAGTGAGGTGGGACTGGTGTGCTTGCCGCAGAAGGCGGCTGCCTTCGCTGCCCACCCTGCCACTCATGCCCTCTCATCAGGGAGTTTCTGCTGATGCAGGTACTGACAGAACCCCTCATGCCCGCAGCGGCGGACCTATCGTGGTGGATATGGATGCCCGCACCGAGTTCCGCGACTTCCTCACCTCGCGCCGCGCGAAACTCACGCCGGCGCAAGCCGGGCTACCCGCCAATGGCGGCAACCGCCGGGTGACGGGTTTGCGCCGTGAGGAGGTCGCGCTGCTGGCCGGTGTCAGTGCCGATTACTACATCAAGCTCGAACGCGGCAATGCCCGCGGCGTCTCCGACAGCGTCCTCGAGGCCCTCTGCCGCGCCTTACAGCTCGACGAGGCCGAACGCGCCCACCTGTTCGACCTGGCCGCCGCCGCCAATGCCGGCACCCGCACAGCCGCGCGCACCCCCAAACCCCGTGTGCGCCCGAGCATCCAGCGCATCCTCGATTCCATGTCCACCTCCCCGGCCTACGTGCGCAACCGCCGCTTGGACATCCTGGCCACCAACCAACTCGGCAGAGCCCTTCTCAGTCCGATCCTCGCGGGCCCGCGCCGCCCGCCGAACGTGGCCCGCTTCATGTTCCTGGACCCCGCGGCCATCGATTTCTACCCTGACTGGGAACGCATGGCCGCCGGCACCGTCGCGATCCTGCGCGCCGAAGCCGGACGCGACCCGCACGACAAGCCCCTGACAGATCTGGTCGGGGAACTCGCCACCCGAAGCGACCTGTTCCGCACCCGCTGGGCCACCCACAATGTCCACGTGCACCGCGGCGGCGCCAAACGCCTGCACCACCCGGTCGTCGGCGTGCTCACCCTCGACTACGACGCCCTGGAACTGCCCGCCGACCCCGGACTGACCATCATGGCCTACACCGCCGAACCCGCCTCACCCTCACTCGACGCCTTGAACCTGCTGGCCAGCTGGGCCGAGACGACAGACCGCAACGACCTCCCCGATCCGCAGACCCCTCCCTCTACACGGCCCGGCGGTATCGCGAACCATCAAGTCTCATAACCTGATTCGCTACGCCACCGCACCGCGTGCACCCCACCGACGCCGTGCCGCACCCGGCAGCGGCGCGGCCACCAGCAGAATCAGCAAGGACCACAGGCCGATATGCGGCAACGCGACGGCCACGACCAATGCCAGGACCGCAGCGCCGACGGTGATCCAGTGGCTGGCCAGATCCACGGGTGTCAGCACGGTAGCGTCGGTCAGCAGACCGCTCCGGTAGAGCAGCAGTTCTTCGATTCGTGCCATGGCCATCGCGAAAACGATGACGCCGACGTAGATTCCGATGGCGACCCGATCGCTACGGCGCGAATAGACGTCGAGCACGGTCGCCACCGGGATGGCGACCATCGCCAGCAGCCATAACATGTTCACCCGGATCAACAGCGCGGTATATCCGGTGGCGCGCTCGAACAGCCGATGATGGTCGCGCCAGAACGAACTGATGACCACGAAGCTGATCCCGGCGGCGGTCAGCGCATAGCTGTTGTTCGCCAGGAACTTCGAAGCCCCGGAGTCCCGCACGTCGCGCGCACTGTCGACCAGCGGCAATGCGATCAATGTGATCGCAATCGCCACCACCGCATCGCTGAAGAAAACCAACCGCTCCAACCCACGCTCGCTGTGCGCCGAACCTGACAAGGCGTGCTCCCGACCACTCACGACGCGACTGTAGAACATCCCGGCACGATGCGCGGATCGCAGATCCCGGCGCGGCCGAGTATCTATGGCGAGGTGGATGATTCGTCGATCGCAGCCATATGTTCCTCGGCCCAGGCACGTAGGGCCGAGAGCGGGACCTCGAGCGACAGACCCAGGTCGGTCAGCCGGTAGTGGACCTTGGGCGGGACGGTGGGTTCGACGCGCCGGGCGACCAGGCCGCCTACACCGGCACCGGCGCGTTGCGTGCGGCCTTCGCGCACTACCGCGCTATGCCCGACACCGCACGCCAGATCGAAACCGCGGCCGCCACAACACGATTACGGGTACCGACCCTCGCCATCGGCGCCCATCCGGTCGGCGACGCACTCGCCCGGCAACTCGAATCATGCACCGATGACCTGGTCAGCCACGTCATCCCCGACTGCGGCCACATCATTCCCGTCGACGGCCTGCCCGCACTACGGACGCTGATCGAGGAATTCCTCGCCGGCAACGCCGCATCATCCTCCGGTCCCGCCGGAACTGTGGGCTCGGGCGAATAGCCCGCACATGATCAAATGGTCCCATGAGCTTTTTCGTGCGAGTTCGTTTCGATGTGCGGGATGGCCGGCGGGCCGAGTTCGAGGAAGCCGCGCTCGCGCTGCGCGCGCAGGCGCTCGAGGAGCCCGAAACCCTCACGTATCGATGGTTTTCCACTACGCCCGGCAGTTATGTGGTGATCGAGGAGTATGTCGACTCGGATGCGGCCATGGCGCACAACGAGCGGGGCGAGAAGTTGCTGGCGCAGGTGAACGAGTCCGCGGAGATGGTTTCCGCGGAGCTCTACGGACCCATCGGGCCCTGGGTGCGTGAGTGGGCGAGTACCCGGCCGCAGGTGACGATCTACCCCGACTTCCCCGGCGACGTGAAGTAGTCGGTCACCGCACCCAGGGCATGCGGCAACGGGTCATCGGTCGATCAGTGACTGGTTGCCGAGAACGATTGCGAGCGCGAGGCGTTCGGCGTCCGCTGTCTCGGGTTCGACCGTATACATCATGACGCGGAGGTCGTCGGCGGCGACGAGGAGCGTGTCGCAGTCCAGCGTGATGCGACCGACGTCGGGGTGGTCGATGGTCTTGTGCCGCCCGTAGTCCTGGTGCACTTCGGCGACGCCGGATTCCCAGAGCTCGACGAAGCGCGGGCTCTGCGCGGCGAGGTCGCGGATCAGCTGTTTCAGCCGCTGATCGGCGGGGTAGCGCGCGGCCGTCAGCCGCAGGTCCGCGACCAATCGAGCCTCGAAGTCGGCTTGCTCCCCCGGGGTGTGGACCGCGCGGGTGCCCGGACCGATGAGGTTGCGCCAGACGCTGTTTCGTTCGATGCCGCGCCAGCTTGTCGTCTGGCCCATCAGCGCGTCATAGGGTGCATTTGCCACGACGAGCGTCCAGGTGGCGTCATAGACGGCGACCGGAGTGTTCGCCAGCCGGTCGAGCAGCCGTTGCACGCTCGGCGTGATGCGCGACGAGACGACGCCGGGTCCGGGGGTGACGTGGCCGGCCAGCCGGAAGAGCAGGTCGCGTTCGGCGTCGGAGACACGCAACGCGCGCGCGAGCGCCTCCACGACCTGCACCGAAGGCGAAGTGGCCCGGCCTTGTTCGAGTCTGGTCAGGTAGTCGACCGAGATCCCGGCCAGCCCGGCGAGCTCTTCGCGGCGCAGCCCGACCGCGCGGCGCCGTCCACCTGCCCCGATACCGACGTTGCTCGGCCGCACCCGGTCACGCCACCGGCGTACCGTCGTACCGAACTCCCATGAGTCCATTTCTCCACTGTGCCCGCCCCGGATGTGCTTGTCGTGGCCCTGGCAGTCCTACGAAAACCGGACGACTGCCTGACCGGCCGAGTCCGGCCGAGACTCGAACCACGAGGTCCGCCGGTCCTGACCGGCGGTGTCCAACGGCAGAACGACGAACGGAGAATCATGAACTCGATCGCTTCCGGAACCGTGTTGATCACCGGTCCGACCGGCGGATTGGGACGCGCCGCAACGCTGGCGATGGCCGATCGCCCTGCCCACGAACGCCCCGACCTGCTGCTCGTCGGCAGGGCCGGTCGAGCACTGACCGAGGTGGCCCAGGAGGCCCGTGCGGCAGGCGCGGTCGTGCGCGAGATCGGCTGTGACCTGGCCCGGCTGGCCGACGTCCGTACCGCGGCGCAGCAGGTCGAACAACTCCTGCATGACGGCGCGGTGCGCCCGCTGCGCGGTCTGGTGGCCAACGCCGGTCTCTCGTCCGCCGACACCCACAACGTGTCAGCGGACGGATACGAACTCACCTTCGCCGTCAACTACCTCGCACATGCGCAGCTCATCGGCGATCTCCTCGACTCGTTCGCCACCCCGGCCCGCATCGTCCTGCTGGGTTCGAACACCTACTACCAGAACATCTTTCGCCGGATACTGTCGGTCGCACCGGCCGCTTGGCGCGATCCGATCGAGCTGTCGCGCCCCACGGCCGCGGAGGTACCGGCGACACTAGAGCTCAGCGGCACCGCCTACTCCGACTCCAAACTCGCGATCCTCTACTACGCCCACGAGCTCCAGCGCCGAGCGCCGGCAGGGATCAATGTCGCGGTCTTCGAACCGGGTTTCATGCCGGGCACCGGTCTGATGAGAGAACACGGCGCAGCCGCCCAGCGAATCGGACGTGCAATAGGCCGAATCCCCGGCGTCTCGTCACCGGCCCGCTCCGGCCCGGCACTCGCATCGATCATGCTCGACGACCGCTGGGCGCACCTGCGCGACGGCGCATTCGTGGTCAAGGACCAAGAACGTGAGGTACAGCCGTTCGCGAAGGATCCGCACCGCGAGGCCCGATTGTGGGACGCCACAGCCGAACTCCTCAAATCCGCTGCCTAGTAGCGGCACTCCCACTACCACGGCGACCTACTTCGGATGCCAGGTCTTCCAGTGGAGGTCACCCTCGCCGTGTCCGGTGGAGACGTCGACATCGTCGGCTGTCTCGGCGTAGGTCCCGCTGCTCTGGGCGGCCAGTTGCCGTATCGCGGCGAGATTGGTCCTCGCCAGGTTCGCCTGCTGTGGGTGCCCGGAGTCGATCGCCGATTGGAAGGCGGCCTCGGCTCCCGCTGTGTCGTGCAGGTCGTTGAACAGGACGAAACCCAGGTTCACCATTGCCTTCGGGGCGATCTCGGGATGCCCCGACTCGATCGCGGACCGGTATGCCACCACGGCCTTCCGCGACGCGCGCTGCTGCTGGTACAGGGTCCCGAGATTGAACCAGGCATTCGGTGCGTGATCACGGTGCCCGGTGGCGATGACCGCACCGTAGGCCTGTTCGGCCCCGGCCGCATCGCCTCGTCCGGCGAGCGCCACCCCGAGCGCCAGCCCGGCGCTGGCCGACCACTCCGGATGACCCGCCTCGACCGCCCTGCGCAGGACCGGTTCGGCCTCGGCGAAGTCGTTGCGCTCCAGGAACAGTTCTCCCAGCAGGCCCGCGGCCCGGGACGACCATTCCGGATCATCGGCCAGCATGGAGGTGATCAACGCGCCGCGCGCGGACTCGAAATCGCCGCTCTGGGACAGGGAAAGCCCTACGACGAAAGCGTTTCGGGCAGACTCGGACATTCTGTCATTGTCGCAGCGGCGGATCACCGCTGCCATACAAGAACGGCCGCCCATCGAATCGCATTCGCCCTCTTCCCTTCCCGTGATCGGCCCGCTGCTCAGCTCGCTCGGTCTCTGAGCCGCGCAACGCCTTCCGGCGATTTCCCTGACGGAGGTCGCCGGATCAGGACACCGCCCGGACCTCCTCGTCCTGCGGTGTCACCGCCGATCCGGTCGATCGGAACCGCTGCTGGTACTTGCTCGGCGAGATGCCCAGGCGCGCAACGAAAGCCCGGCGCAAGGCTTCACTGTTACCGTATCCGGCGGCGATGGCCGCTTCGGTGACAGTGTGGCCGGCGTGCAGGAGGTCGCGGGCGGCGCAGAAGCGAACGAACCCAACGTATTCGGCGGGTGAGCGTTCCAGTTCCGAACGGAACAGCCGGGTGAGATGGCGCGGGCTGACTTGCGCGTGCGCGGCCAGTGTTTGCACGGTGTGCGGGTATGCGGGGTCCACGCAGATCAGGTCCACCACGCGCCGCACCAGCGCGCTGCGCGGGGCAGGCCCGTTCAGCGAGGCCGAGAATTGCGATTGCCCGCCCGGCCGCTGCATGTAGACGACCAGCGATTGCGCGACCCGGCGTGCGATATCGGGTCCGTGATCCTCCTCCACCAGCGCCAGTGCCACATCGACGCCGGCCACGACTCCGGCCGAGGTGTAGAGGTTTCCGTCGCGGACGAAGATGGCGTCGGGCTGTACGTCGGCCTTCGGATATCGGTGCGCGAGTTCGCGCGTGAACTTCCAGTGCGTGGTGGCCTGCCTGCCGTCCAGCAGTCCGAGTTCGGCCAGTACGAATGCGCCACTGCAGATCGATACCAGGCGCCGGGTTTTCGCCGAGAGGGCGCAGGCTGCGGCGAGGACCTCGGCGGTGACGAATCGCGTGGGCGGCAGTTCGCTGCCGGGGATCACGACGGTATCGAATCGTCCGGCATCGGCCGCCGCGCCGCTCACTTCGATCCGGCTGCCGAGCGAGGTCTGCACGCTGCGGCCGTCGGGCGAGATCAGCACCACCTCATAGTCGGATACCGACTGGTTCGCCTCCACGAATACCTCGGCCGGACCGACGAAGTCGAGCATTTTGACACCGTCGAAGACCAGGAACCCGATGCGCCGTCGAGACTTTCGCGCGAATGAGGAGGGCATGCCGACCAGTATTCTGGAGGCACGCCTCCAGAACAAGGTCTGTGAGCATCGACGCACGTCGATTGGTACGGTGACCGCATGGGACGGCCACGACAGTTCGATGAATCGGACCTGCTCGACGCCGCGACCGAGCTGTTCTGGTCCAAGGGATTCGACGACACGTCGGTGGAGGACGTCTCGCTCGTCGCCGGCGTCGGCAATGGCAGCATCTACGCCGCGTACGGCAACAAACGCGGCTTGTTCCTCGCCGCCTTCGCGCGCTACTGCGACCGCCGGGCCGCCTTCGTACGCGATACCGTGCTCGCCGCACCGGGTTCCGCGCGCGCCGCGGTGCTGGCGCTGCTGCATGCCGTCATCGCGGACTGCGCCGCACAGCCGGGCCGCCGCGGCTGCCTGATGATCAATAGCGTCGCCGCCCTGGGCGGCCGTATTCCGGAGGTCGCCGCGCTGGGTGCGCGCACCACGACCGCCATGGAGCAGGGCGTCGCCGAGCGGCTGCGCCGGGCCGCCCCCGACGATGACGACACCGCCGTAGCCGCGCTCAGCGCGCACGTCATCGTCGTCGCTCAGGGCTTGATCCAGTTGAGCCGCATGGATATTCCGGTGCGCCGCCTGCACGAGATCGCCGAGATCTCGCTCGCCGCCCTGCCGTCGACCTGGGCCGACCGGATCGACCCGACCGCGGGCGCCCGCGAGGTGCGCTCCCGCTAGCCGACTCACCGATGTCCCGTTTCCAGGGATTCCTGGCCCGCCGAGCGGGGTCGGCGACTGCCCGCGCCGCGCAGACTGGGTTGTGTGCTCGCCGATGCGCGCACGTCGACGCGACGAAAGGCAATAACCATGGCAGGCAATCCGCACGGCATCTCGCTCGAGCCCGCCGCCCAGGAATTCGTGGACGCGACCTCGGAACCGCCTTTCCTGTACCAGCTTTCGCCGGAGGAGGGCCGCAAGACGGTCGACGGGGTGCAGGATTCCCCCATCTTCAAACCGGAGATCGACGAGGAGTGGATCACCGTCGAGGGCGGCCCGACCGGCTCGGTGCGAGTCCGTATCGTCAAGCCGCGGGGCGCGACCGGTGTGCTGCCGGTCATCGTGTACACCCACGGCGCCGGCTGGGTGTTCGGCGACGCGCACACCCATGACCGCCTGGTCCGCGATCTGGCCGTCGGTGCCGGTGCGGCCGTCGTATTCCCCGAATACGACCGCTCCCCCGAGGTGCGCTACCCGGTCGCCAACGAGCAGTCCTACCGGGTGGTCCAGTGGGTCACCACCGACGGCGCGGCGAAGGGCCTGGACGGCACCCGGATCGCCATCGCGGGCGATTCGGTCGGCGGCAATATGGCCATTGCCCTGACCCTGATGGCCAAGGAGCGCGGCGACGTGTCCTTCCGCCGGCAGGTGCTGTTCTACCCCGTCACCGACGCCAACTTCGACACCGCCTCCTACCGGGAGTTCGCCACCGGCTACTTCCTGACTCGCGAAGGCATGCAATGGTTCTGGGACCAGTACACCACCAGTGAGACCGACCGCGCCCAGATCACCGCCTCTCCCCTGCGCGCCACCCCCGAGCAGCTGACCGGCCTCCCGCCCGCCCTCATCATCACCGCCCAGGCCGACGTCCTGCGCGACGAAGGCGAGGCCTACGCCACCAAACTCCGCACCGCGGGCGTCCCGGTGACCCAGGTCCGCTACGCCGCCATCACCCACGACTTCGTCATGCTCAACACCCTCCACGACACCAACGCCGCCAAAGCCGCCGTGGCCCAAGCGGTCAGCGTCCTGACCGCGGCCCTGCACGACTGACCGGCACCATGGTGGGCTGCTCACCCGGATTCTCCGAGGGAGCAGCCCACCGTGAAGCGTTGGCGCTCAGTCGAGTCCGAGGTAGACGGTCTTGTACTGCAGGTACTCTTCGAGGGCTTCGGGGCCGAGTTCACGACCGTAGCCGGAGGCCTTGTAGCCGCCGAAGGGCGTGTTGGACTGCAGGACTCCCCAGATGTTGACCCAGACGATTCCGGCGTGCAGCCGGGCTGCGACGCGGTGCACGCGGTGCAGGTCGCGGCTGTGCAGGCCGGCGGAGAGTCCGTAGGGGGTGCCGTTGGCGATGGCGATGGCCTCGTCTTCGGTGTCGAACGGGATCACGGTGAGCACAGGTCCGAAGATCTCTTCCTGGCTGATCCGCATCTGCGGGGTGGCGTCGGCGAAGATGGTCGGCTGGTGGAAGTAGCCGCGGCCGTTCCAGCCCTGGTATCCGGCTGCGCCGCCGGTGCGTAGTACCGCGCCTTCGGCTTTGCCGATCGCGACGTACTCGACGACCTTGTCGAACTGGGCCTTGTGTGCGAGTGGGCCGAGTTCGGTGCCGTGGTCGAACGGGTCGCCGATCACGGCATTCTCGACCCGGGTGACCAAACCGTCGACGATCTTGTCGTAGATGGACCGCTGCACCAGCAGGCGGCTGCCCGCCATGCAGAACTGGCCGGTATTGAAAAACGCTCCGCGGAAAGCGGATTCGATCGCTCGCTCGGGATCCGCGTCATCGAAGATGATCTGTGCTCCCTTGCCGCCCAGCTCGACCGTGACCCGTTTGAGAGTGTCGGCGCCGGCCGCGATGAGGTGCTTGCCGACGCTGGTGGAGCCGGTGAAGGCGATCTTGTCGATGCCGGGGTGGCTGATGATCGCATCGCCGACGGTGCGGCCGGGACCGGGGACCACGTTGTAGACGCCGCTGGGCAGGCCGGCGTCGTGCATGATCTCGGCGAGTTTGATCGCCGAGAGTGGTGTGGTGCCGGCGGGCTTCTGCACGATCGTGTTCCCGGCCGCCAGCGCGGGAGCGACCTTGTTCATGGTGAGCTTCAGCGGGAAGTTGAACGGGGTGATCGCACCCACCACGCCGAGGGGTTCGCGGCGGGTGTAGGCCAGCGAGTCCCCGCCCACCGGCCGTGCGGCTCCGTCGAGCTGCTCGACCAGCCCGGCGTAATAACGCAGCAGGTCGGCCGCATTGGCGACGTCGTCGCGTGCGGTGGTCGCGAACGGCTTTCCGACGTCGAGTGTTTCGCGCAGGGCCAGTTCGTCACCGCGCTCGTCGATCGCGGCGGCGATGCGAATCAGCAGTTTGCTGCGTTCCTTCGGGCTCAGCGCGGGCCACGGCCCGGATTCGAAGGCGCGGCGGGCGGCGGTGACCGCGGTATCGACATCCTCGGGCGTGGCCTGGGCGACCGTGCAGATGACGTCTTCGGTGGTGGGATCGATATCGTCGACGGTCTCACCGGTTGTGCCCGAACGGAATTCACCGTCGATGAACAACAGTGCGGGATCGAGCTTGGTGGAAGTATCGGTTGTCATTGACCTGTGCCTAAATGATTGTCGGGGTGGCAGTGCGCGGAGTGGGCAGCGCGGGTTCGGGCGGCCGGGCCAGTGCCCACCGGCGGGTGGTGACGGTGTGGCCTCGTCGCCGGCCGAGGAAGGCAACCGACCACGAGATCACCGTGATGAGCCGGTTGCTGTAGCCGACGAGGTAGTACAGGTGCACGGCGAGCCAGACCAGCCAGCCGAGCACGCCACCGAATTGCACACGGCCGATCTGGACAAGGGAATCGAAGCGCGAGACCGCCGCCATGCTGCCTTTGTCGAAGTACCGGAACGGTTTTCGCTGCGCGGGATCCTCACCTGCCAGCCCGGCCCGAATACGCTCGGCAGCGTAAATACCACTCTGGATGGCAGCCGGTGATAACCCCGGTACACCGGGCACCGACATCAGGTCGCCGATCACGAACACGTTGGGGAAGCCCTTGATGGTGAGGTCCGGTTCCACGATGACCCGGCCCGCGTGGTCCATCTCGGTGCCGTCGGCCTCCCCGACCAGCAGCTTGCCGAGCGGTCCGGCTTGTACACCGGCGGTCCACACCGTGTTCGCGGCCTCGATCCGGCGCAGGGTGCCGGCGGCGTCACGCACCGTGACGCCGTCGGCGTCCACGTCGGTGACCCGGGTGCTCAGCTGCACGTCGATTCCCATATGGGTGAGCCGGTGCAGCGCAGCGAGTCTCAGCTTCGCGGGCATGGCGGGCAACAACTCCGATTCGCCCTCGACCACGACCACATTCGCTTGTCTCGAATCGATGCGCCGGAAGGCGCCCTCGAGCGTGCGAGCGGCCAGTTCGCTGATCTGACCGGCCAATTCGACGCCGGTGGGCCCGCCGCCGACCAGCACGAAGGTCAGCAACCGCGCGCGTTCTTCCGCCGATTCGGTGAGTTCGGCCCGTTCGAACGCGGTGAGCAAGCGCGCCCGCAGGTCGAGGGCGTCCTCGATGGTCTTCATGCCCGGGGCGTGTTCGGCGAAGTGATCGTTTCCGAAGTAGGACTGCCGGGCGCCCGCGGCCACGATGAGACTGTCGAACGCGGTGATCGTTTCGAGCTCTCCGAGCTGCGAGGTGACCGTGCCCGCGTGCGCGTCGATGTCGACGACAGTGCCGAGCAATACCTGTGTGTTGCGGTGTTTGCGCAGTATCAGCCGTGTGGCCGGGGCGATATCGCCGGCCGAGAGTACGCCCGTGGCAACCTGATACAGCAATGGCTGAAACAGGTGTGAGGTGGTTTCGCTGATCAGCGTCACCTCGACGTCGGCGCGGCGCAGCTTCTTGGCGGCGGCGAGTCCGCCGAACCCGGAACCCACGATCACCACGCGATGCGGTGCAGTCGCCATCATCGGTACCCGTACTTCTGCCAGCGGGACAGGACTCGGTCCTGAATCTCAGGGGGCCAGCCGTTTTCGAAGCTGCCCTTGATCGGGCGCCCCTCGGGGTAGAGGTCGGCGAGCAGGCAGTTGTAGATGACCTTCCCGGTCCGGAAGCTGTGCTTCTCCTCCTCGGAGAGATAGATCGCGAGCGGGTCGGACAACGCGGGCGGGTAATGGAATTCCCCGCGCGACAGGTCCGGGTGGGATCGGGTCGCGAATGCCCACACCACCCCTTCGATCCGGGTGATGTCGACGTCGTCCTCGACGACCAGGATCTTGGGTGCGTGGACGCTGGGCTTGCCACGGAAGATGACCGCGGCGATCTCGTCGATCAGCTCGTGTGAGCCCATGCCGGTGGTCTCGTGCCAGTCCGAGGCGACGCTGAGGGTGAGCCAGTGCAGCGCGGCCTCGGTGTTGTACCAGGCCAGCGAGATCGGCAGACCGGCGCTGCGCAGCTCGTAGCAGATCTCGGCGGCGCTCGTGGTCCCGATGATGACGTGGTTCTCCTCGGTCGGCGGCCCGGCGGCCAACGCGGGCATGATGGCCTCGTCCCGGTAGGTGATCGCGGAGACGTGAAAGACCTTCTTGGGAGTGGCCTCGGTGGCGATGTAGCCGGGGAATTCGCTGTAGGGCCCTTCCAGCACGGTCTCATCGAGGGCGATGTGGCCCTCGATGACGATCTCCGCGGTCGCCGGCACCGGCAGATCCACCGTCTCGGCAGGCACGACTTCGATGCCTTCGCCGAATATCGCTCCCAGGTAATGGGATTCGTCCACACCCTGTGGCAGCGGCATCCCGCCGACCAACGGCAGTCCGGGCTCGACACCGATCGCCAGCACGATCGGCATCGGCTGACCGAGCACGGCCCACTGCGCCCGGATGATTCCCAGGTGCTGAGTGTCGGCGATCAGGCAAGCGAGTGTGTCCTTGTCCGAGATCATCATTCGATTGACCGACCAGTTCGTCCACGACCCGTCAGGCGTCCGGACGATGTTCATGCCGAAGGTCTGGATGTAGCGGCCACCGTCATGGCCGTGCAACCTCGGCGTCGGGAACCGATACAGATCAATATCGTTGCCCAGCATGATGCTCTGCTTGCAGGGCGCGTCGGCCCGCTGCACGGGCACCGGCGGAATGCCCGGCTGATTCCGCGCAGCGACCAGTGTCTCGATGATCTGGCGGCCGTGCGCGTCGGCAGGCAGGCCCAATGCCAGCGCGAACCGCGCCAGCGGATGCTGCGGGCCCGATAGCGCCCCCGGCGCACCGAGCACCCGGAACCCCGTCTCCTGATATCCCGTGATGTTGGTGAAAAGCGGTGCGGCGGCCCGCAAATCGTAGGAGTGGCGAATCACGGCGCCGATCTCCAGATCCCAATCGACCGCCGTGTCGATCCGCTGAATCTCCCCGATCTCATCCAGCGCGACAATGAACTCACGCAGACTCTTGAAATGCGTCATGGCTCAGACCGCATCCAATTCGATGGCCATGCTGCGCTGCTCCGACAGACAACGGAGCCGGAGCCCGTCCGCGGCCGTACGCAAGCCGATCTCACTGGCGAATGCCGCTCGCAGCGCGGCCATATCGTCCCAATCGAGCGCGGCGACCTGGTAATAGGGTTTGCCGATAATGGGAGCCGGATTACGCGACAGCGTGAAACGACGCAGACCGGGCAGCTGTTTGCACAGCGGGATATGTACTTCTCGATAGTGTTTGTCGAACTCTTCGGGATCGGTAGGGGTGTCCCAGAGCACGAGGAAACGCGCAACAAGTGCCACTTGCAATTCCTTTCGATCAGTCGGGGAATCCGATCTTCGCGATGGATCAGAAGACGGCCACGAAGAACAGCACCGTGGTCGCGAGGGCGGCGGTGAGGCGGCCGAGGTTGGAGGTGTGGAAGCGGCGGATCTGGGTGCGGACGTCGCCCGGGGTGGATTCGGCCAGGTTCCATTTGGCGACGGCCTTGTAGATCGGCAGGTTGAAGATGGCGGTCCAGAGGAAGAAGCCGAGCAGGAAGACTCCACCACCGGTCAGGGCGCATACCTTGGCCGTGGTGCTGGGCGCGTGCAGGAAGGCCATCCAGACGGCGCTGATGATGGGGATGATGGTGAGCGTGGACAGGATTCGGTTGGTGCCCGCGTGCTGCAGGAAGTCCTGGAAGTTGCGGGCCGCCTCGAGTTCGGGCTGCTGATTCCACAGCCCGCGCATGACGGTCAGCAAGGTGGTCATGAGGCCGACCAGCATTGCGGCGGAGAGGATCGCCAGAAAGTCCAGTGTGCGATACATTTTCGTGTTCCTATCGGTAGCCGTAGGCACGCCACTCGGCGAGCACGCGTTCTTGGATGTCTGTGGGCCAGCCGTTTTCGAAGCTGCCTTTCACGGGGCGTTTGCCGTCCGGGTAGAGGTCGGCGAGCAAGCAGTTGTAGATGACCTTGCCTGCCATGTAGGTGTGCTTTTCTTCCTCGTCGAGGTAGATGGGCAGGTCATCGCTGAGCCGGTGCGGGAAATGGAATTCGCCGCGTTCGGCATCGGGGTGGGAGCGAGTGGCGAAGGCCCACACCACCTCGTTCAGGTTGGTGATATCGACATCGTCTTCGACAAGCAGGATTTTGGGTGCGTTGACCGATGCCTTGCCGGTGAAAGCGACGTCGGCGACCCGCTGGACCAGTTCGGCCGAGGAGATGCCGAGGGTGGTATGCCAGTCCTGGCGCACCGAGAGCGTGAGCCAGTGCATGGCGGCCTCGGGGGTGTGCCAGGCCGAGGTGATCGGCAGCCCGGCCCGGCGCAGCTGGTAGAGCAGTTCCGCGCCGTGCATGGTGGCGGTGCAGGTGTGGTCTTCCTCCACCGGCGGGCCGGCGGCCACCACGGGCAGGATCGCGTTGTCGCGGTAGGTGATCGCGGTGACGGTGAACAGCTGTTTGGGTGAGGAGGCGGTGGCGTTGTAGCCCGGGAATTCGTTCATCGGGCCTTCCATGACCGTCTCGTCGAGGCTGATGTAGCCCTCGATGACGATTTCGGCGGTGGCCGGAACCATCAGGTCGACGGTTTCGGCCGGGACGACTTCGATGCCCTCGCCGAAATAGGCGCCGATGTAATCGCTTTCGGAGACGTGGTCCGGCAGCGGCATGCCGCCGACGAACGGCAGGCCCGGTTCGACACCGAGGGCCAGCACGATCGGCATGGGCTTGCCCAGATCGGCCCACGCGGTGCGGACCACGCCGAGGTGCTGCACCGGTGCGATCAGGCAGGCCAGGCTCTTGGCATCGTGGATCATCATGCGGTTGACCGACCAGCTCGTCCACGAACCGTCCGGTGTGCGGGCGATATTCAAGCCCCAGGTCTGGATGTAGCGGCCACCGTCATTGCCGTGGATCCAGGGTGTGGGGAACTTCAGCAGATCAATATCGGCACCGAGCATGATGTTCTGCTTGCACGGCGCATCAGCGCGATCCACCTCGACCGGCGGAATACCCGGCTTGTCGCGTGCGGCGACCAGCGCCTCCATCAGCGCCTGCCCGGTGGCGTCGGCGGGCAGGCCGAGTGCCAGTGTGATGCGAGCCAGCTGATGCTCGGGTGCGCTCAGGGCTCCGGGTGCGCCGAGGACCCGGAAGCCGCTGTCCTGGTAGTCGGTGATGTTGGTGAAAAGTGGTGCGGGCGCGCGTAAGTCGTAGGAGTGCCGGATCACCGCGCCGATCTCGAGCTGCCAATCGACCTCGTGGTCGATGGTTTGGATTTCGCCGATGGCTTCGAGTGCGGTAATGAATTCCCGCAGGCTTTTCAGGTGTGCCATATCAGTGTTTCCTGGTTCTTCGAGGTGTCCTTGCGCGGGGCCGGGTCTTCTCCCCAGCGCGGCAGGTCCGGCACGTCGATGCCGAGCAGGTCGAGGGCCCGCCCGGCGGTGTGATCGACGATGTCGTCGACGGATTCGGGCCCCAGATAGAACGCGGGCACCGGCGGCATGATGATTCCGCCGGATTCGGTAACGGCGGTCATCGCGCGCAGATGCGCCATGGTGAGCGGGGTTTCGCGCACCAGCAGCACGAGCCGGCGGCGTTCCTTGAGCGTGACGTCGGCGGCGCGGGTGAGCAGATTGTCGTTGTTCGCATAGGCGATGGCCGACAGCGTCCGGACCGAACAGGGCGCGACGATCATGCCCGCGGTGCGGAAAGACCCGGAGGCGATGGCCGCCCCGATATCGGCCGGACGGTAGGTGACATCGGCCATCGCCGCCAGATCGCCTGCGCTGATATCGGTTTCGTGCAGGCGGGTCAGCTGCGCGGCGGAAGTCACCACCAGGTGGGTTTCCACGTCGGCCTTGCGGGCCAGTTCCAGAATCCGCATGCCGTACGCGATCCCGGTGGCGCCGCTGATGCCGACCACCAGACGTTGAGCAGTCATGGTCAGGCCCGCAGCAGGTTGGTGGTGAGCGAATTCAGTTCCACGGCGCCGTCGGCTCCGACAACAACCGTGCCGCCGATGTTCGCGAGCTTCCCGTTGATCACACAGTTGGGTTCGAAGGCGAATACCATGCCCTCGGCCAGCGGCAGATCGGTGCCGATGGTCGGCACCTCGGCCAGCAGCGCGTACTCGGCGGCCTCCGGCAGCTCGCGCATCCCGTGCCCGAAACCGCAGACGGTGCCATACGGATTCATCCCGTGCACCAGCGGATGGATATTCCAGCCACCTGCCGCCTCGAGTGGCGCCTTCATGGCATCGACCACCTGGCCGAAGGTATTGCCCGGCCGCAGCGCGCCCAGCCCGGCTTCGTAGGAGGCGCGCGCCACCTGGGCCGCCGCTTCGATATCCGGATGTACCTCCCCCACGGCGATGGCGACCTGATGTTGGGTTTCGCGCATGCCGAACTGGCAGAACACTTCCGCCAGGATCACATCGCCGTCCTCGATGACGCGCGGGGCCTGCGGGCGGTAGGACCAGACCGGCGGCCCCCAGCAGGCGAAGCCGGGCCCGGACTGAATCAGCATGCCCGGTGCGACGGTGCCGAGCCGGAACGATTCGGCCATGCCCGCGGCATACACGTCGGCCTCGGTGACGCCGGCCGTGGTGGCCTTCAGCATGGCCGCGGCCATGGCCTCGCCGATCTCGGCCGAATGCCGCAGTACCGCAAGCTCTTCCGGCGACTGGGCCAGGGTGCGCAGCAGGAACGGGAACCACATCGGCTTGAAGTTCACCTGCGGCAGTTGTTGCTGGACCGCGGTCCACAGCGTGTAGGGCATGATCGGGTTGAAGTGGAACGGCGGGTACGGCTCGAGGCCGATCACGCCGACCGCCGACCGTTCCAGCCCATGCTCTTTCAGTACGTCGACGACGCCCTGGGCGTGCTTCGCCACGCGCATGTTCTGCGGTTCGGTCCAACAGCCCTCGCCGCGCCGGCGGGCCTCGATGTGGTCGGCGATATGCATGGGCGACCACACCAGCGAAATGGGGTCGGCGTCGCGGGGGAAGACCACTATCGCGCCCGGGCGCTCATTGGTGAAGTAGACATCGGGCGAGAACGATGCGGGGCCGCCGTTCTCGTGCTCGCCGTAGATCACCAGTGCGTCCACGCCCTGCTCGTCCATCAACTCGCGGGCCAGTGCCCAGCGTCGATCGCGTTCGCTCAGCGAGTAATTCGGTGGCATACCAGCTCCTGATTTCGGTGTGTATCGGCTGGTGAGAACGCTATTGGGGTGCAACGCGAAAGGATTCAGTCAATCGACCGGTCCGTGATCCGTCATGTTCCTTAGGTAGGGTCCGTCGAGTGCTATACGGGCGTGCAGAAGAATTGGCGCTGATCGATCGACTACTGGCGGATGCTGGTGCGGGCCGCAGCGGAGCGTTGGTCCTGACCGGACCTGCCGGGATCGGCAAGACCGCCCTGCTCGACTATGCCGCGGCGCAGGCCGGCGGCCTGCGCGTGATTCGCGTGGCCGGAATCGAACTCGAGGCGGAATTGCCCTTCGCCGGCCTGCATCTGCTGCTGCGCCCGGTACTCGATCGCCTCGACGCCCTGCCCGGACCACAGGCCGCCGCCCTGCGCGGCGCCTTCGGCCTGGCCGCGGCCGAGACCGGTGACCGCTTCCTGATCGGCCTCGCCGTACTGTCGATGCTGGCCGAACTGGCCGAGGACGGACCGGTACTGTGCCTCGTCGACGATGCCCAATGGCTGGACCGATCTTCTTCGGAGGCACTGACTTTCGCGGCCCGCCGGCTGCATCACGAGGGTGTGTTGCTGTTGTTCGCCGTGCGCGGCGGCGCCCACCCCGTGGCCGGACTCAGTGCCCACGAGCTGAGCGGACTCGACCGTACGGCCGCCGCGGCCCTGCTGGACCGGCAATACCCCGAACTCGCCCCGCAGGTGCGCGCCCGCATGCTCGCCGAAACCGAGGGCAACCCACTGGCCCTGGTCGAACTGCCGTCCGCGCTCAGCGCCGAACAGCGCACCGGCGTCGCCCCGGCCGTGCCCTATGACCTCGCCATGCTCCCGCTGTCCACCCGGGTACAGACCGCATTCGGCGCCCGCGCCGCCCGGCTCGACGAAGCCGCGGGCACCCTGCTGCTCATCGCGGCCGCCGAGCAGACCGGCGAAATCTCGACAGTGCTCGACACCGCCGCCGCATTCGGCGCGGGCCCCGCGGACCTCATGGCGGCCGAGCGCTCGGGATTGCTGGTGCGCCAAGGTGATCAGGTCAGCTTCCGCCATCCGCTGGTGCGGGCCGCCATCCTGCGCGATGCCCCGCTGCACCAGCGACTGGCCGCGCACCGCGCGCTCGCCGAAACACTGTGTCACAGCGGCGATCCCGAGGCTGCCGACCGGGCGGTCTGGCATCGTGCGGCGGCGTCGACGGGTGCGGACGACACCATCGCGGACGACCTGGAGGAGGCGGCCACTCGGGCATACGGGCGCGCGGATCATGCCGCCGCCTCCGCGACCATGGAACGCGCGGCCGAGTTGACCGGCACCGCGGGGACCGGCACCCGACGCTTGATCTGCGCGGCCAAAGCAGCCGCCGTCGCCGGAGATCTGCACCGCACCGATGCGCTCGTACGCAGGGCAGGCCGCAGAACGGTCAGCGACACCGACGCCCCGCGACTGGCCTCACTGCGCGCCGTGGTCGAAGCCGAATTCGGCTCCCGGCACACCGCCGCGCGCCTGCTTATCGACGCCGCCGACCGCGCGCCGGCCGCGGCGGCGGGCCCGATGCTGGTCGACGCCGTGCGCAATGGCTTCCTCGTCGGCGATGCCGAACTCACCACGCGCGCAGCCACCATGCTGCACCAGCGCTACGGCCCCAGCAGAGTGACCGAAGGACTGCTCGGGCTGGCCCGAATGCTCAGCGGTGACGACGAATTCGCACTGCCACGACTGCGCGCGTGCGCCGAATACGCCCACGCACACTCGGCCGAACTGACCCAGGACGAGCGGATGAACGGCGCCGCAATGGGTCTCATGACCGGTTTCGACCACGAGGCCCGCGACCTACTCGAAACTCTCGTGGCCGAGGCCCGCGAACAGTCGACACTGGGCACGCTGCCGCTGCGGCTGCACTACCTGGCCTCCGCCGAATACGCCACCGGCCACACTCGTGACGCCATCGTGCACGCGGAGGAGGCACTCGCGCTCGCGCAGTCCATCGGCTTGCACCACCAGATGGACGGCCCGCGTTGCGTGCTGGCATGGGGCGCCGCACTGTCCGGTGACGAGACCCGCTGCCGCGACCTCGCCGAGCCCGCCCTCGCCGCCGCGCTCAACCGCCGCGAGTCCGCCACCGCGGCACTCGCCACCACCACGCTCGCCATGCTCGATCTCGGCGCGGGCCGCTACGACCTGGTCTTCGATCGCCTCGAATCCGCCTCCCGCGAACCGATGTTCGTAGCCGCGGCCTTCACCGTGGCCGTATCCTTCACGCCCCTCCGCGTGGAAGCCGCCGTCCGCATCGGCCGCACCGACCACCTTACCGAACCCCTCGACCGATTCCGCCGCTGGGCAGCCGCCAGCGGATCCCCCTGTACGCAAGCGGTTTACGAGCGCACCCTGGCCTTGGCCGGCCCCGCCGACGAGACCGAGGAGCACTACAACGCAGCCGAGCGCCTCCACGAAAAAGGCGGCCGCCCCTTCGAACGCGCCCGCACCGCCCTCCTCTACGGCGAATGGCTCCGCCGCGACCAGCGCAAGGCCGAGGCCCGCACCCGCCTGCGCACCGCCGCGGAAACCTTCGACCGTCTCGGCGCCCATCTGTGGGCCGACCGCGCCCGCGCCGAACTCCGTGCCACCGGCGACACCACCGGCCGCCGCCCCACCACTTCGGTCCTGGATCTGCTCACGCCACAGGAACTTCAGGTCGTCCGCCTCGCCGCCCAGGGCCTGTCCAACCGCGACATCGGCGGCCAGCTCTTCCTGAGCCCCCGCACCGTCGGCTACCACTTGTACAAGGCCTACCCGAAACTCGGCGTGGCGACCCGCGCCGAACTGGCCACCCTCCTCCACGAATCACGCTGACTGCGCGCCTGATCTGTTCGCCCAGCGAGTAACGCAGCCGCCTCGACGACTCCGCATTTCATGCTGATTCTGCTGGTAGGAGCGCTATTTGGGCTGAGCGCCCGAGGGATTCAGGGCATCAAACCTGCTGGTACCGACCAGTTTGCTTAGGTAGGGTCTGCCCAGTGCTACACGGGCGTGCCGAGGAACTGGCGCTGATCGATCGACTCCTGGCCGGCATCCGTGCGGGCCACAGCGGGTGCCAGGTGCTGAGCGGTCCGGCCGGTATCGGTAAGACCGCTCTGCTCGACTATGCCGCGGCGAAAGCCCAGGGGTTGCGGGTGATTCGGGTGGCCGGTATCGAGTTGGAAGCCGAGCTTCCCTTCGCGGGTCTGCACCTGCTGTTGCATCCGGTGCTCGATCGCCTCGATGCCCTGCCCGCGCCGCAGGCCGCGGCCTTGCGCGGCGCCTTCGGACTCGTCCACGCCGAACCCAGCGATCGTTTCATGGTCGGCCTCGCCGTGCTGTCCATGCTCGCTGAGCTCGCCGAGGACGGGCCGGTGTTGTGCCTGGTCGACGATGCGCAGTGGTTGGACCGATCCTCCACGGAGGCGCTGACTTTCGCGGCCCGGCGCCTGCACCACGAAGGTGTGCTGCTGCTGTTCGCGGTGCGCGGTGAGGCGCACGACCCAGCTGGGCTCACCAGCCTTGCCACCCGGGAGCTGGGCGCGCTCGATGCTGCCGCCGCGGCCGCCCTGCTCGATGAGCGGTATCCGGAACTCGTGCCGGCGGTGCGCGCTCGCATGCTGGCCGAGACCGAGGGCAATCCGCTGGCCCTGGTCGAATTGCCGTCCGTGCTGAGCCTCGAGCAACGCACCGGCCGCGCGCCCGCCGGTTCCTACGATCTCGTCACGCTCCCGGTCTCGGCCCGGGTGCAGACGGCGTTCGGCAGGCGCGCAGCACAATTGGACGAGGCCGCCACCGCCTTACTGCTCATCGCGGCCGCCGAGGAGACCGGCCGCCTCGAGATCGTCCTGGCCGCGGCGGCCACCCACCACGCAGGCCACGCCGAGCTGGCCGCCGTGGAGGACTCGGGATTGATTGTGCGCCACGGAGATCAGATCGCCTTCCGGCATCCGCTGGCGCGCGCGGCGGTACTCGGCGCCGCCCCGATGCACCGCCGGCTCGAGGCGCATCGTGCGCTGGCCGCGACGCTCACGGCGTGCGGCTGTCCCGCGGCCGCCGACCGCGGGGCCTGGCATCGCGCCGCGGCCGCGTCCGGACCCGACGACGACATCGCCGCGGCCCTCGAAACCGCGGCGCGCCGGGCATCCGACCGCGCAGACCATGCGCTCGCAGCCGCCGCGATGGAACGCGCGGCCACGTTGACCGTCGATCCGGCCACCGCGACCCGCCGCCTCACCTGCGCCGCCAAGGCAGCAGCGACAGCCGGCGATCTGCAGCGCACCGCGGGTCTCGTACGCCGCGCGGCGCGCGGCACGGTCGACGAGTCCGACGCACCGCGCCTGGATTACCTGCGTGCCATCGTCGAATCCGAGTTCGGTTCCCGGCACCAGGCCGCCCGCATTCTCATCGACGCGGCCCGCCGGGCGCCGGAGCATCTGGTGGGCGAGATGCTCACCGACGCGATGCGCAACGGCGTATTGGTCGGTGCTGCCGAACTCGCCGAGCAGGCCGCGGACCTGCTGCGGCAGCGCCGCGGCCCGAGCCCCATCAGCGAGGGCATGATCGGCATGGCCCACATGCTGGGTGGCGACGACGAAGCCGCACTGCACCGGCTGCACGCCTGCGCGACGTACGCGCATTCCCACCCCGGCGAGCTGGGCCCGGACGAGCGGATGAACGCCGCCGCCATGGGCCTGATGGTCGGCCTCGACGACGAGGCCCGCAATCTGCTCACGGCCCTGGTCGCCGAGGACCGCGAGCAGTCCTCGCTGCGGCTGTTGCCGATGCGGCTGCACTATCTCGCCTCCGCCGAATACGCGACCGGCCATCACCGCGACGCCACCGTGCACGCCGAGGAAGCCCTCGAGCTGGCCGACTCCATCGGACAACATCACCAAATGGACGGCCTGCGTAGCATTCTCGCCTGGGGCGCCGCCCAGGCCGGCGACGAGCAGCGCTGCCGCGAATTCGCCGAACCCACCCTCGACGCCGCCCTCGATCGCGGGGAACTCGCCACCGCCCTGCTGTCCACCACCGCGCTCGCGCTGCTCGATCTGGGTGCAGGGCGCTACGACCGAGTACTGGACCGGATCGAATCCGCTTCCCGCGGTGCGATGGGCGGCCATTACATGGCCGTGTTCTTCACGCCGCTGCGCGTCGAGGCCGCGATGCGCAGCGGGCAGCCCGCACGCATCGGCGAATCCCTCGACCGCTTCCAGCGCTGGGCCGACGCCAGCCGATCACCGTGGATCCAAGGCGTTTACGCGCGGTGCCTGGCCCAGATGAGCTCCGGCGACGAGGCCGAGGCGCACTTCGCCGCGGCGGTACGGTTGCACGAGAAGAGCAGCCGCCCCTTCGAAGCCGCCCGCACCGACCTGCTGTACGGCGAATGGCTCCGGCGCGCCCGGCGCAAGACCGAGGCGCGCACGAGCCTGCGCGCGGCACTGGAGACCTTCGAGCGGATCGGCGCGAACGTCTGGGCCGAACGCGCCCGCGCCGAACTGCGCGCCACCGGCGACACCGGCCGGCAATCGACCGGTGCGTCGGTGCTGGATCTGCTCACACCACAAGAACTTCAAGTGGTCCGCCTGGCCGCGCAGGGATTGTCGAACCGCGAGATCGGCGGGCAACTGTTCCTCAGCCCCCGTACCGTCGGCTACCACCTCTACAAGGCCTATCCGAAACTCGGCGTCGCGGTACGGGCCGAACTGTCCGCCCTGCTCGATCAGCTGTAGCAGCGTTCGGCCGGGTCAGAACCGATAACGCAATATCCGCGCGCCCTGCCGCGACAGTGCGGTGCTGTGGGCCATGGCCCTGGTGAGTCCACGCAAGGGCTGCGGCCAATCATCGACTTCGGTTGCACGGGTGAGGAAATCCTCGTCGACCAGGGTGAGACCGGCCCCCCACGTCTCCGGCTCGCGAGGGTCGTCGAAACCCGCCGCGGCGGTGATGCCGAGCGCCTTGATGGTGGGGTGATACTTCATCGCCCAGGCCGCGAAGCGCGTATAGCCGTTCAAGGCGATCTCGCCGGTACCGAAATGCGTGGTGAGAGTCCGGGCCAGGACTTGGAACGCATCGCCGGGCAGGAAGGGGATCAATCCCTCGGCGACGATCATGGCCGGGCGATCACGCGGTATCCCCGCCAGCCAATCAGCGGTGGTGACGTCCGCGCCGACGAGATGGGAAGGCTCCGGCAGGAATTCCGGCCGCAAAGCGACGACATCCGGGAAGTCGACGTCATACCAATCGATTCCCGCCGTCGGCTGACACCGATCCATCCGGGGATCCAGCCCGCAGCCCAGATCCAGCACCACCGCATCGGGGTGCGCGGCGGTGAACGCCCGCACGGCATCGTCCAATTTCTTGCTGCGCAGCGCTGTTTCGTAGGTCAGGCTGTCCTTGATCTTCAAGGTGGCGAAGTCGTAGTCGATCCGATCCGCGATTTCCGCGGACCGGGTGTCGCCGAGCATGGGAATGGCGAACTTGCTGTCGAGGGCCTTGGCCCACAGCGTGATCAGCAAGGTTTCCTCGAGCTGATTCAGAGTCAAGCGGATGCGCGCCACGGTCACGACATGCTCCGGTAGGTCGCGAGCACATTGAGCCGGTGCAGATCCCGGCACAGCGTCAGCAGGCCCTGGGTGGCGAACTCGACCGGAACCGCGTAGTCACCCAGTGCGGCGATCAGACCCGGTGCGAGGGTCTCGGCCCACGGGTTGGTGACCTGCTCCTGAGTCTGTTCCAGCGTCCGTCCCGCGGCGACAGCTGCCGCGACTTCGTCGCGCAGCTGCTCCAGGTATCCGATCAACCAGTCGACCGCCTCGCGCGCATCGCCCATCGGCCCGTGCCCCGGTACCACGATCGCCATGTCCGGCAGCGTTTCCCGCAACTTGCGAAGGGATGCGAGATAAGGCTCGGGCCCACCCTGCAGCAGCATCGGCGCGACGCCCGCGTGGCAGATGTAGTTGCCGGTCCACACGGTCCGCGTATCCGGGACGTATACGACGGTATCGCCCGGGCCGTTGCCCGGCCCGAACTGCCACAGCTGCACGATGCGCCCGCCCAGATCGACCTCGGCGAAATCGTCGAACACCACATCCGGTGTGCGCCACCGGGTTACCGCATCGAATTCGGCCTCGGCACCGTACATGTTCCCGGTGCGCTGCCGCTTCTCGTTGTCCAGGTCGGACATGTTCTCTTTGTTCAGCCGCGACGAGATCACCACGACCTCGTCCGGAAAAGCGGCGTTGCCGAAGGTGTGATCACCGTGGTAGGTCGTGTTCACCAGGTACCGCACCGGCCGATCGGTCAGTTCGGCCGCGTGCGCCTGAATCTTGGCCGAAATGCCAGGCGTGATACCGGCATCCACGACCAGCGCCGCGTTCTCCCCCGCGATCACGCCATTGTTGTCCTTCGGCGGCAACGTCGCCATCAGCGCAAAAACCCCGTCGCCGAACCGATGCGCCCGGTGTTCCAGTCCCACCGGTGACAGGTTCGGTCCCTTATATCCCTCGGGCCGCTCGGCGAGCTCCTGGTCCGGTACAGCTTGGGCGGTCATGTCATTGCCTTTCATCGAACGCGGTGTACGCACCCGACGCTAGGAAACAACGACCCCAACGGAATCCGTCGAACGACTGGTGCCGTCAGCGGCGCAGCCGACCAGGTGACCTGATCCTTCACCCATCGCCCCAAATGTCTTGTCCCGTCCAGTTGTTTCAGTTCAGACTGCGATCCGGCCGAGCAATATGCGGGTCCTGACCGACGACGAAGAAACAAAACGAATGACCAAGCAACACGACACCGGCCGGCACGCGATCATCGCGGGCGGTGGCATCGGCGGACTCGCCGCGGCCATCGGCCTGCGCCGCGTCGGATGGTCGGTCACCGTCCTGGAGCGAGCGGGCGAATCGCGCGAGGTCGGCGCGGGCTGGTCCTTCGCGCCCAATGCCGTGCAGGCCATCGACGCCCTGGGCGTCGGCGCGGAATTCCGCGCCATCTCCCAGCCCTCCGAGGCGTCGGACCGCCGACGTCCTGATCGGCGCGGACGGAATTCACAGTGCGTTGCGGACTTCCGTCTGGCCCCACACGCGGACCCGGTCTTCCAGCGCATCCTCGTCTGGCGCGGGGTGACCGCGCCCGGTTCCGTCTGGCCGGTCGACGGCTTCCAGACCTGGGGACGCGGCGTACGCTTCGCCGCGAACCCGATCTCCCAGGAGCGCGTCTTCTGGTTCGTCGCCATCCGCCGGCTCGAACCTCACGTCCATGTGGAACTGGACCCCGCCGAGCCTCTCCGGACACATCGTGACGACCACAGCGGGGCAATAGCCGGGTGGTTTCCTAATATCCGGCCCTATCCGGCTCAGGAAATCGCGCTCCTGCAAGCGCGAAGGGACCCTGCATCGAAGACGCCGGGCCCCAACCTGATTCGATGATCACACCACCGAACACATGGGAAGCGCCGGAGGGCAGGGCTTCTGCGCGCTACCGGTGGGGGCACCGAAGATGGTCAGCAGATCGAGCAGCGCACTGCCTGTCGAGGTCGCGACAACGGGCTGAGCCTCGCTCTGCTGAGCACCCGGCGCCACGACCTCGACCGGAATACCGTTGGCCTGGTCGGACGCGGCCGCACCGGCGGTCGCGGCGCCGCTCGCCACCACCGCACCGGCGAGGACAGTCGCTGCGGCAACAGCGCGGAGGGCGGGAAGGAGATTGAGCATCGAGTGCAGTCCTTAGTTCGGGAGATAACTTCGATCGTGACGGTTTCAAAATCGAATCTCCGCTGCTAGACCAAGCTTCCGCTGACCCCGGAATCGGGGGCTGTCGCTCGACCGCCTGCCGCGACCTGCTCACCACTTACCTGCGCGGCATCCGGCGCACCCCTTGGCCGGTCGCCCTCACTTCGGATGTGAAGATTCACCCCGAATCCCGCCCGGCTCCACGGAACTCACCGGCGCGAGACGCTGACTGAGGCGCGCCACGGCCGCGGCGGTCCGCGCGTCGGCGGCCGCGCGGAAGGGCGAGATCGGCTGCGCGTCAGGCCCTATGACGATGCCGGTCCGGCCTTCGAGAGCGGCATCGGTGGCCGCGAAGATCGAGGGCCGGGCCGCCACCGATGCCGGACCCGAGGTCGAGCGGGCGAATTTCCGTTCGACGAGCGGCCACAGCAGACGCAGTCCCGGGGACACGATCTTCGGGTTGCGCATGGTGCCGTCGGTCATATCGGTGGCGGCGCCTCCGGGGTCCGCGGCGAAGACCGAGATTCCCGAACCATCCAGGCGTGCAGCCAGTTCCAAGGTGTAGGCGAGGTTGGCGAGCTTGGCGCGGCCGTACCAGTGGAAACCGTAGTAGCCGCCGGGCGGCTCGACATTGTCGAAGGAGCGCTTGGCCACCCGGACCGCACCCGAGGTCACGTTCACGATCCGGCTGGGCGCACCGGCCCGCAAGGCGGGCAGCAGCAGTTCGGTCAGCAGGTACGGAGAGAGGTGATTGACCGCGAAGCCGGCCTCGATACCGTCGACGGTGTCCTGACGCTCGGCGAACATGGCGCCGACATTGTTGACCAGGACGGTCAGCGGACCGAGGGCGGCGACCCGGTCGGCGAGCGCGCGCACCGCGCCGAGCGCGGCGAGGTCGGTGGCCAGGAAGCGCGCCGAATGTGCTGGGGCCGTGGCGTTTATGCGATCGATCGCCCGGGCGCCACGCTCGGCATCGCGCCCCACCACGGTGACCTCGAATCCGGCCGCGGCCAGTCCGATGGCGGTTTCCCACCCGATTCCGGCCGTTCCCCCGGTGACCAGCGCCGTCTGCTTCATGACCGATTCCTCCATACCAACTAAACGGATTATCTATCCGATTAGGTGACGATAGCATCAAACGGATAGACCATCCGATTGGATGAGCGATCCGCTTGGCTATGATCGGACGATGACCAGCAGAGCCGAGCCGCCCCGGTTACGCGCAGATGCCGCCCGCAACCGGGATCAGGTACTCGAAGCCGCGCGAGCAGCGGTCCGCGAGGGCGATATGTCCTTGATGCTCAATGAGATAGCGCGCCGCGCGGCCGTCGGCGTCGGCACCGTATACCGGCACTTCCCCACTCCGCGGCATCTTCTGGAGGCCATCGCCACCGACCGGCTCGCCCAACTCGTCGACGACGCCGAGCGCGCCGCCACCGAGCCGGACCCCTGGAACAGCCTCGAACAGCTGACGCGCAGCACGATCACCCACCTGCTCGCCGACCCGGCCTTGGCCGAAATACTGAGCGCGGCAACCGATGCAGACGCCCGCACCACCCAGCTCAAACACACACTCGCCGGCATCGCGGACGCGACGCTCGCCCGCGCCCGCGATCAGGGCCGCATTCGTGACGGTGTCGATGCCGACGACTTCCGGCGTCTGGTGTGCGGAGTCATCTACGCCGCCCGCCTCGGCGACGGCGACCCTCGCCCACGTGCGGACACCTACTTGTCGATCACACTCGACGGCTTGCGCACCGGCGACGGGGCAGCGAGGTCGGGTTGTTCCGGTCCGTGCGGGATGTCGAAGGACTCCTCACCGGTACGCAGCAGCCGCAGCACAAACCCGGCCACATAATCCGGGCTCTGCACCACCATGCCCGGACGGGGCGAAGCGCCGAGAGTGAAGAGGCCGTCGCCGAATTCGGTGGCCGTGATCGAGGGCAGCAACAGCGACACCGCAATACCGTCACCGGCCAGCTCCTGGGTCAGCACACTACTGAGCATGTTGACCGCAGCTTTGGTCGAAGCGTAAGCGCCCACGCCGACGGCGACGCGGCGGGTAGTGCCGGAGCTGATATTCACGATGCGCCCGAAACGCTGCGCACGCATGGTGGGCAGCACGGCTTGCGTCATCGTCAGCAGACCGACCACATTGAGTTGCAGGATCCGGGTGAACTC
Source organism: Nocardia sp. NPDC088792 (assembly GCF_044750615.1). Taxonomy (NCBI): domain Bacteria; kingdom Bacillati; phylum Actinomycetota; class Actinomycetes; order Mycobacteriales; family Nocardiaceae; genus Nocardia; species Nocardia sp. NPDC088792. The sequence continues at coordinate 187,741 of NZ_JBIVKC010000003.1, read as the reverse complement.
GACCGGGTCGACGCGGTCCAATGGCCCGTCGAAGCCGGCGCCGGCGTTGTTGACCAGCCCATCGATGCGCTGATGCCGATCGAGAGCGGCGGCCACCAGGTCGCGCACCTGCAGCGGGTCGGTCACGTCCGTTGGAACGGCCAGCGCGCCATCGAGTTCCTTACTCAGCGTGGCCAATCGGTCGGCGCGCCGCGCGGCCAGCACGGGATGCGCACCGGCAGCGTGCAATCGGCGCGCGGTGGCCGCGCCGATTCCGGAAGAGGCACCGGTGACGATGATCGTCCTACCGGCCAGATCGATGAGATCGCTCATACGCTCCACATGTACCACGTCCCGCACTCGCAGGCTCGATGCCTCCTCGATAGCGTTGCGGCTGTTACGGTTCGGCGTTGTTCATCATGGCGATCCAGCTGTGGGGCGCGTCGTCGCCGAGCATGAGGTCGTAGATGTCCTCGTCGCCCGCTGCAGCGGCGGTGCGCGCGAACATGGCTTGTTCGTATTCGGCGAGTGCGGCTTCGATGTCGCCGGGGTGCGCGGCGATGGCCCGGCCGAGTTCGGCGCCGTCCTGCATGGCGGTGTTGGCGCCCTCACCGTTCGGGGGCGCGAGGTGGGCGGCGTCGCCGAGCAGGGTCACTCCGGGCACCCGGGCCCAACGGTGCCCTACCGGCAGGGTGTAGAGGGGGCGCACGACAGGCGGGGTGTCGCTGTCGGTGATCAGCGCGGTCAATTCCGGTGCCCAGCCGTCGAATTCGGTGATGACCCGCCTCGATACCGCTGCACCGTCGGCTGTGTCGGTGCCGGCGAGCCAGTCCTGTGGTGCCGAGACCTGCGCGTAGGTGTGCAGAGTGCCGCCTCTCCCCCGGTAGGCCAGAAATCCCCGGCCCGGTGCGAGCGCGTACAGCGACCCGTCGCCGACCGCATCGGCGGTAGCGCGATGACGGGTGTCCGCGTCGAACATGAGGTACTCGACGGAGGTGACGCCCGCGTATTCCGGGGTGGCGGTGGACAGTACCGGCCGGACCCGCGACCATGCCCCGTCCGCGCCGACCAGCAGGTTCGTGACGAGGGTGTCGCCGTCGGCGAAGTTCAGTTCGTGGCGGCCCGCGCCGAGGGCCCGTACCTTGCCGACCTTACGTCCCCAGTGCACGATGCCGTCCGGGAGCGAATCCAGCAGCAACTGCCGCAGTTCGCCGCGCGAGACCTCCGGGCGCTCGCCGGTGCCGTCGTCGAGTCGGTCGAGCAGCACGGTCCCGGCTCGGTCCAGCACGCGATAGGACTCGCGGCCCGGCAGGACGAGGCGGCGGAACTGCTCGATCAATCCGGCCGCCGCGAGCGCCGGTTGACCGTTCCAGGGGTGGATGTCGAGCAGTCCGCCCTGGGTGCGCGCGGCCGCCGAGCCCTCCGCTTCGTAGACCGTGACCGGGAGGCCATTCATATGCAGGACGCGAGCCAGGACGAGACCGCCCAGACCGGCCCCGACGACGGTGATCGGTGTAGTCATCGCATTTCTCCGAGCGTTTGGATTGCCACTCCAAACACGCTAGCACAGTTTTGGAGCGACGATCCAAACGTGGTTGAATAGGGCTCATGGCGACCGAGCCGCAACGGGCACCCCGACGCAAGCAAGCGCTGTCCAGGGACGTGATCGTCAGCGCCGCAACCGAAATCCTCGACGCCGAGGGCGAGGACGCGCTGACCCTCAAGGCGCTCACCGTACGGCTGACCACCGGATACGGGGCGATATATCACCACGTCGCGGACCGCAACGACCTGCTCGCAGCGGCCACCGAACACGTCATCACTCGCATCGTGACCGGCCTCACCGACCACACCGAACCTCGGCAAACGTTGCGCGCCATCGCACTCGGCCTCTTCGACGCGATCGACGCTCACCCCTGGGTCGGTGCCCAACTCTCCCGAGAGCCTTGGCGCCCAGCACTATTGGACATCTATGAGAGCGTCAGCACGCAATTGCAAGCCCTCGGCGTCCCCCAGCAGGCGCTGTCCGACTCCGCGGGCGTGCTCGTGAACTACATTCTCGGCGTCGCCGGGCAGAACGCCGCCAACGCCCGTGCGCTCGCCAACAGCAAGCTGGACCGAGCAGCCTTCCTCGCCACCGTCGCCGCACAGTGGACGCAACTCGACCCCGCCAGATACCCGTCCATGCACAGAGCCGGAGCACAACTACGCGAACATGATGACCGCGCGCAGTTCCTCGCCGGCATCGATCTCATTCTCGCCGGCATCGAGACCGTGAACCGCACGAGCGAGGACAACGCCACTCGATAAGAACCACTGCGACCGGAGTTTTCAGTCGCAGAGCGTGTCGGTGAGCAGTTTGCGGATATCGACGCTGGAGGGTGTGCCGGTGTAGGAGAAGGTGACCGCACGCCCGCCCGTCACCATGCCGGAGATGGCGGAGAAACCCTGCACGCCACCGACATTGCCGATCCATTGTGTGCCGCACGACAATTGGGTGTAACCGAGCCCGAGCCCGTAGGACATGCCGTCGCCTTGACCCATATCGGATCCGTCGAGCATCTGCGCCAGCAGCGTCTGCGGTACCACGCGCCCCGCCTGCAGCGCGAGGAAGAACCGGTTGAGGTCGGCGCCGGTGCTGACCAGTGCGCCCGATGCCCATGGCAGCGAGGGCTCGATGCGCGTCTCGTCGGTGACAGTGCCGTCGACGATGCCGTAGCCGTCGAGATGTGGTTGGCGCAGAGCGGTTTCCCCGGTGGCCGGCAGGTAGGTGTCCGACAGGCCCAGCGGAGTGAGAATGCGGTCGCGCAGCTCATCCGTGTAGCGGTGCCCGGTCACCGCCTCGATCAGCATGCCCGCGACGATGTAATTAGTGTTGGTGTACTTGAACTGCGTGCCGGGAGCGAACTGCGCGGGGCGCCGCAAGGCAAGTGCGATCTCCTGTGCCGGGGTGTAAGTGCGGCCATCTCGTGCCGCAAGGTATTCATCGGTCTCCGGGGATTCGGCCGGTTCGGGAAGTCCGCTTCGATGGCCGAGAACCTGGCGGACGGTAATGGCACGCCCGTCCACACCATCACCGGCGAGCAGACCCGGCAGATACGTGTCGATCGACCGGTCGAGGTCGATGCGATGCTCGGCCACCAGCTGCAGCACGATCGCGGCGGTGAAGGACTTGGTGATGCTGCCGACCCGGACATGCTCGGCGGGACCGGCGGGGATCGGAGTTCCTGCGGCGATATCGGCGTGACCGGAGGTCACGACGGTGGAGGCGCCGTTCTCGGTGAGGGTGGCAATGGCCCCGACAGCACCCGAGCGAACCAACGCGTCGAGATCACCGCGCGCCCGGTCCGAGCGAGCGACGACAGCCGAAGGTCCGGCCGTGGGTTCGACCGAGCGTGCGCTGCAGGCAGCCGGCAGCAGTGCGGTGGTGCAGGTCAGGATGACGAAAACTCGTATGCGCATGATCCGACGCTAGGAACCCATGCCACACAGGCACATTGGACTGCGGTACCGCAACGCATCAGGACTGGAGTAGCAGAGTCGAATTCGCCTGGACTACCGACATGGACGCTCACTCGCCCTCGGTATTGTCGGTAGGCGAACGTCACCATCGAGTCGCGCGCGGGCGGATCGCGGGCAGGGAAGGTGCGGCATGGAGATCGGAGTCGGGCTCGATCAGGGCCTCGGGTTGTCTTGGGATCAGTACCGTGAGCTCGGCAGGTTCGCCGCTGACCTGGGATACCAGAGCATCTGGACCAACGCCGGCAATGGCCGCGATGCCACGCACATCTGTGCCCAATGGTCGGTCGCGACCGCGGAGGTGGTGCCCGGCGGCATCGGGACCGGCATCTCGGTTCTCCCGATCGGATACTGGTCGGCGCCCTCGCTGGCGTCCTGCGCGGCGACGGTCGGTGAGATCAGCGGCGGCAGGTTCGTACTCGGCGTGGGCTCCGGCTCACTGCACGCCCCGGCTTTCCGGCATGCGCTCGGATTGCCCAGCAATCTGCGGCCCGTCGGGACGATGCGTGAGTGGCTGGTGACATTGCGTGCCCTGCTGGCCGGGGAGACGGTGGAGCACGAGGGCAGAGCCCTCACCCTGCACGGCGTGCAACTCGGCATCAAGCCGCCGAAAGTGCCGGTGGTGCTGGGCGCCTTGGGCCCGAAGATGCTGGCACTGGCCGGGGAGGCGTCCGACGGCGCCAGCCTCAACTGGTGCACGCCGGAACAGGTGGCCGCCAGCCGCGCGATAGTGGCCGAAGGCGCGCGGGCGGCCGGCCGCGATCCGGGCGAGGTCACCATGACCGAATACATCCGGATCTGCGTCGACGACGACGTGGATGCCGCACGACGCGCCTTGGTCAAGGCGTTGATGGGTTACGCGCTGGTCTGGCCCGGGATGGACAAGGCCTTGGGATACCGCGGTCATTTCGGCCGAATGGGTTTCGATGAGGCCCTGACCGAGCTGGAAGAGCGCCGCGCCCGCGGCGCCTCCGACGACGAACTGATCGACGCATTCCCCACGGAATTGGCCCAGCAGGTGGGATATTTCGGCCCGGCCTCCGGCGCGGCCGCAGCCTTCCACCGCCTCGCCGAGGGCCTCGACACCGCAATCGTCCGAGTAGTAGCCGCCCGCCCGGAGCCGGAATCGATCACCGCGGTCATGGAAGCCTGCCGACCGGCTCAGCCGCCATCCCGGCCCTGAAACCGGAGATCGACTCAGACTCGACCATGATCACCTGTGTTGTCGAGTACGTCATCGATCCGGCGAAGATCGATACATTCGAGCAGTTCGGTCGCCGCTGGATGGAGCTGGTGGACCGCCACGGCGGAACTCACCACGGCTACTTCTTGCCGGCAGAGGGAGCCAGCGACAAGGCCTTGGCGCTGTTCAGTTTCCCCAGCCTCGCCGACTACGAGCAGTACCGCACTCTGTTCGGCGTCCACCCCGACTTCATCGACGCCGATCGGATCCGCGAAGAGAGCGGTTGCGTACTTCGCTACGAACGCACCTTCATGCGCCCGCTACTCCCCCGGCGGGATGCCTGATCGGATTCGGTTCGCTCGGGCCTGTAACTCACCTCAGTACACGCTGATCCCACCTCGCTATCAACAGCGTAGGACTACACCAAATACTTACAGCGATTCAACCGAGCGCGTAGGCCAGTGATTCCGGCCGCCAGCCGTCGGGCCGCCGCGCGATCAGATTGCGCTTGTCGCGATTGATCGCAAAAGCCCTGACCTCGACCAGGATTTCGTCGGCCGCAGGTATCGGCTCGGGCAGATCGTCGGCAAGCCGCAGTCCTGACGGGCCGGCCGGATCGGTAATGAAGCCTCGCATCCCACGCTTTCTGTTCGGAGACCCCACGCCGGGCGGCAGGTCGGCCGCCGGCACACGGGAGATCGCGAGAGAGATCGTAGTGGCGTCGGACGCCGCACAACCGATGGGATCATCGCCTCGTCAGTCGCTGTGCGGCGATCACCGCCCACGAGAACAGCGGTACATGGCAGCGAATATCGGCGAAGATACGGCACCCCTCCGGAGAACCCCAGCGCGGGACATCGACTCAAGATATCTCCAGGATGCGGTGTCTCTCGATGCGGCGTAGACCATTTCACCGTGCGGGATCCGGAAACGATCAGCCACTAGTGACGGAAAAAATGCGGTGGTGCCATTGGCCCGTGCGGTCGTAGTCTGCGCGGGTTATGAATCCTTACGAGATCCGTGGAGACTTCGACCGCGACACCATCGTCGTCTATCAAGCCTTCAACGACGATATCGCCGCCGCCGCTGTTGCGGCACAACAGTTCGTCGAGCCGTTCTCGCTCCATCGGATGACGTGGATCAAGCCGTCTTTCCGATGGCTCATGCATCGCAGCAACTGGGCCCGCAAGCCCGGTCAGGAACGCATTCTCGCAGTTCGGATCACCCGGGAGGGGTGGGAAGAAGCCCTCGTTCAGGCAGTGCTCACCAGTCCCGAGCGGCGCGTCTACAGCGGTGCCGCGCAGTGGCGGGCGATGTTCAAACATGCTGCGGTGCATGTCCAGTGGGATCCGGAATACTCGATCCAGGGCGCAAAGCTCGATCACCGCAGCATCCAGGTCGGCCTGTAGCCGAACATTGTCGACCGCTATGTCAATGACTGGACACGAGAGATCCGTGATCTCACCCCGCTCGCGCGGATGTAGCGTCGCGGCCGTCGGTATTCTCACCCTGATCGTCCCGTTCCAGTAACGACGGACCCTTCCGGTCCCCACGCGGCGGACGGCGTCGCCCAGCGCTCAGTCGATCGAGGCGACCATCGTCATCGCGATCGGCGGGTTTGCAGCCTTCGTAGCCATCGGCCGTGACCGTACCCCGGCATCGGTCGATGTGCAGCGATCCGCTCGCCTTCCTCGCCGTTGAGATACCGTCGCCGTTGACGGTGTTGCTCGCGATTCGCAGCTGTTCGTACGGAGTGTTCGATAAAAACCCTTGTCGGATATTCCTCTCATATCCGTCGTACCCTGCTTGCCGGTCCTCAATCTCGTTCTATTTCTTCGGCACGAGCACGCCGGTCAAGTCGGCATTCTTGATCGGCGTGGCGGCATTGGCCTGTGCTCGGCACATCAGGTTGATCGCGGCAATCGCGCCGTCGACGGTATTGTCGTCGGGCGTGCTGGTGGTGAGGTTCGTGTCGTTCTGCAGGTATTTGCGCACGGTCACATGCTGTTTGTCACTGTCCTGGGCGATGAATTCGTTGCAGGGCGTGTCGCCGCCCTTGTTCACCGCTTCCTTCGCCTGGTCACATCCCGAGGCGAGCAAGACGGTCAGCAGCACGGCCATCAGGGAGAAAGCACTGACGGCAGGGCCTGTTCGCAGGTGTCGCATGGCTCGTCCTCTCATGAGTTGTCCGGATTTCCGCAGTAGCGTCGATCGTGTGAGGTGCGCAGCCAACGAAATTCGACGAGGGTGGGAAATCCTGTGCCCGCGATACTGGCCGCCTCTTGATAGGTGTGCACCGCAACGGTCAGGGTTCGCACGATATCCCCGCTCAGGCTCTCCTCCGTCATGACGCCCCTGGAGGATTCGAGTGCGGTCATCTGAACGGTCATACCGTCGGCATCGTAGGCCAGATCGCAATCGAGCATCGAGCCCGGTTGCGCATTGCGGACCAGTTCCGTGGCCACTTCGTCGAGGGCGAGCCGAATATCGCCGACCTCGCCGATTCCGAAATCGGCCACCAATCCCACCGTTTCGGCGAGGGCACGCAACATCACCAGTTGGCCGGGCTCCGCCGACACTCGCAACCCGATCGTCGTCGGCGTCGAATTCTGCTGTGCAATCCCGTCATTCATGCCGTACTCCAATCTCGCACGCGGTAAGCGGACGATCGCCGAACCGGGAGGCCGGCTACATGCGCGCTCGCCTGCGAGGTACCTCAGACATCGCTGACGAAACAGGCGCATCCAGTCCAGTGCCGATCCGCGAAGTCAGTGCCGATCCAGGGACGGCAGCAGGGTTTCACGCAGGATCAACAAGCATGCTGCCGCGACCGGAATGGCCAGCAGCGCACCGATGATGCCGAGCAGTGCCCCGCCGAGCAGCACCGAGACGACGGTGACCATCGCCGGTACCTGGACTGTCCGGCCGATGATCCTGGGCACCAGCAGATAGTCCTCCAGTAGCCGCAGCACGATGAAGAAGACGATCGTCGCGATGGTGACCGGCAGCGAAACCGTCAGTGCGACAAGGGCAACGATGACCCCGGCAACGGTCGATCCGATGACGGGGATCAGATCGAGCAAGGCGACCAGCACCGCCAGCAGCAGCGGATACGGTACGCCGAAAATGAGCAGCCAAATGAACGTCAGCCCCGCGGTGATGGCCGAGATCAGCAGGTTTCCCAGGATGTATCCGCCGACCTTGGCGAAGATCTCATCGCCGATAAGGATCGCACGCGGGCGCCGATCATGCGGGAACAGACGGTATATCGACGAGCGGATCTGCGGAAAGTTGGCCATGAAGTAGGCGGTCAGCACCGCCACAATGACGATCCCGCTGATTATGCCGAAGACCATGCGACCGGCGTCGAGCGCACCGCTGACCAGATGCGACGAATCGGTTCCCAGTGACTGCTGGAGATGATCGTGCAGATGGAACCGCTCATCGAGCGACTTGACGAACGGGTAGCGCCTCGCGAGGTGGTTGACGTAGTCCGGGGCGTTGTGGACCAAGGCGCCGCCCTGGGTGACCAGCGGTGGAATCGCGGCCGCCAGAAAGCCCGCGAACAGCCCGATACCCACCAGAAACACGGTGGTGACCGCCGCCCAGCGCGGGAACCAGGGGCGTACCAGCCAGGAGACCGCCGGTTCCATACCGATGGCCAGAAACAGGGCGACGACGATCAGCAGCAGCACCTGACCGGCGGCCAGCAAGGCCTGAATTCCCGCGTAGGTCACCGCAACCCCGGCCGCGCCGGCGAGCCCGATCATGAACGGGGAACGCCGGTCGAAGCGCCGCCCGGGTCTGCCGAACGGATGCTCGTCGCTGCTGACCTGCGCGGCCCGGGCTTCCGCAGCGATGATGGGGCTACCTTCGGCGTCCGAATGCGGTTGCGCCACAACATCGCTGTGACCATGGTCGGCTGCCCGGAGACTCGCGTCGCCGTCGGGCGGCTGGGCGGTCCCGGAACCGCCATCTCGACTGTGCTCGGTAATAGCTGAACCCGTTCTCTCCGAGGTGCCACGACTCTCGGGCACCGCGCTGCTTCGCTCGGCATTCCACCGATTTCCCAGCTCACGGCGGATACCCGCACTCGATCAACTCAAACAGGGTCGGTAGCGGATCGCTCGCTGATGATTCCCCGCCGATCGCGATCGTGTGGATCGGCCGTCGCGGCGGACGGCTCATCGGCGAGCCCGTCCGGCGGCCCGCTCGCCCATCGAATATCCCGCGTGCGTTCAGCACGAAGCGCTGATCAACACCGCGTTATCCGGTCGCGAAGTCGCCATTTTCTCCGCCGACCCCCACGCACAAGCCGGAATTCGCTCTGCTCAAATCCGAGAGCGGCCACGCTCGCCGCGGACCCAGCGGAACTCGACGACCGTGGGATACCCGCCGACCGGCCGCGCATAGACGCCTCGGGTGGCATCGAGCGAATCGGTCAACGCCCGCACGATATTCCAGCTCAATCCCACGTCCTCGAGCACATTCTCCGACGAGGTGACCGCGGTGACCCGCACGGCGACCTCGGCGCCGCCGTAGGTGACCTCGCAGTCGAGCTTCGAACCGGACACGGCGTCACCGATCAAAATCGTGGCCACTTCGTCGAGGACGAGGCGAATGTCATTGACTTCCTCGACATCGAAATCGGCCAGCAGAGTGACGGTTTCGGCGAGGGCGCGCAACATTGTCAGCTGTTCGGGTTCCGCGTTTACCCGCAGTCCTACCGTCGTACCCATGCCACGCTCCGTTTCCGCATGCTGCCCGATGGCCCGATGCGGGCAGACTAGCGGGTCCGTGGCCGTGGCCTTTCGACCGCACCCCATCGATGCCGGTCACGGCGTTCGCAAATTCATTGCGCCGGATTGCGTTCGAATAACGGGCACCCGGGTGGGTATCCCTGAGCCGCCCAGCTACCGGCTGCTCGAAGACGCGCTGTCGGTGCGGCGGTTGCCGACTGCGCTGCCCTGGGCCCGGACGAGCAGGCCCGGACCGCCTCACCCACTCGGAATCAGCGTGTTCCGAGCACTCCTCACGCGACCCCTGCCAGCGCAGGCGAGGACAGCGCCTGCCCGCGCAGTCGGGTCAGGGTTTGCGACAGCAGCCGCGAGACCTGCATCTGCGACACACCGATCGCGTCGGCGATCTCGGTCTGCGTCTTGCCATCTCCGTAACGCATGATCAGGATGCTGCGCTCGCGTTCGGACAGCGCCTCCAGTAAGGGCGCCGCGGTGAGTGTCTCGTCGACCAGGTTGTAGCCGGGGTCCTCGGCGGCGAGGCGGTCCAGCGGTGAGGCGGAGTGCTCGTCGTCCGTGGACGACCGACTCGCATCCAGAGAGTCGGCGCTGTAGCAGTTACTGGCTATCAGGGCCTGAGTGATCTCGGCCAGATCTGCGTCGAGGTGGGTGGCGAGTTCCCGCGCGGTGGGCGGATGCCCCAGCCGCTGGGACAGTTCCGGCACCGCGGTGGCCAGGCGTTGCTGAATCTCCTTGAGCCGCCGGGGTACTCGCACGGCCCAGGTGCTGTCGCGGAAGTACCGTTTGACCTCGCCCATGATGGTCGGCACCGCGAAGGACAAGAAGGTGGCGCCATTACTCGGGTCGAAGCGATCCACGGACAAGATGACCCCGACCGCGGCAATCTGGGCCAGATCATCGAACTCGACGCCGCGCCCGCTGTAGCGGCGCGCGATGTGCTCTCCCAGCGGCAGGCACTTGCCGACGATCTCGTCACGCAGTCGATCGTGTTCAGCGGACCCCGCGGGCAGGGTGGCCAGCTTCTGCAGCCAAGGCTCGATATTGTCGTATGAATCGCCCCGGCTCTCGTCCTCGAACGACGTTCCTGACCGAGCCACGTATTCAGCTGACATGTCCAGGTCCTCACTGTGGATGCGAAGCTTCCGGCGTAGTCGTGCGGTTACCCGCTCCGGAGTCCGCGAAACACCGCCGAGGCCGGCAACGCCTTCGGTGCCGAGCCCGCTCTGGCAGCCTTCCGATCCAGACCCGTCAGTTGTTGATGCCGGATACCTCGTGCGCGATCGTCGAGAGCCGGGTCTGCGCCGCTGAGACGACGCCCTGCCGGTCCTTGTTGGTTTCCTCGTAGGCGAGGATCGCGCGCACGTCGGAGGGCTTGGTGAGTTCCTTGATCGCGGCGACTACCTGGCTGACGTTCAAATCGTCGAAGTCAGTGATGGGAAGTTCGCGCGATTGCAGGACACCGGCCTTGGTGCGCACCGAGTGCAGGCCGTCCGCTGCGCCGGTGCCGCCTTCGCGGCGGGTGACGTCCTCGGCCGACTCGAGCGCGGCATCGCGGGAAGCGGTGAGCGCTTTGACCGCGACATCGCCGGCGTGCGCGCCCCGGGCGAGCACATCTCCGAGTGCGGACGGGACAGTACGCACGACGTCCAGCGCGCGGTCGAGGCCGCGCGCGGTCCAGGTGAGTGGAACGTTGACCAGTTGCACCGCGGTGCCGGTGACCGCTTGCATCGGGGTGCGGCGCAAGGCGGCCGGGCCACCGAGCGCTTCCTCGGCCAGCACCGTGGTCAGCCAATCCGCGGTCGCCGAGTGTGCGGTGATCAACCGGTCCGCCAGATCGGCGAGCTCGGTCCGGCCGGCCGCGGTCGCGAGCGCTTTGATGTAGCGAGCACGGCCCAGCAGCTGATTCTCCAGGCCGAGATCGGCAAGCAAGGCCTCGTCGAAAGGCCTGGCCTGCTCGCCGATGGTTCGCACCGTCGCGACCGCGCGTCCCAGGAACGGTCCGATCAACTCCGGCACTCCGCCCAGTTCACGGATGGCGGCATCGAGGCTCGCGGCGCGATCGCGGGCATTGTCGGCGGTCTCCGACAATTCGTTGCGGACCGCCTCGGTGCGTGCCTGCGCGGTGCGGGTGTCGGCGGTCTGGATCTCGGTGTGGGTCAGACCGCTCACCGCGCGTAGCTGCGCCAGCAAGGTAGCGGTATCGCGTGTGTTCATGGGAAATCCCATCTTTCGATATCGGCATCAGGTCGGCGCACAGTGGCACCGTTACAGCGACTACCCGACACCACGATCCGAAACATTGCGCCCCAACCGATTCCGCTCCTACGGTCGGCGGCAGCAGGAAGGTTCAAGCAGGACAGCGGGTCTCGGACTCGGGTACCCGCAGGTAGACGTAGGCCAGCGCCACAACGGTCAGGGACCCGAACAGAAAGAATGTGCCCGCGTTGCCGACCACCCCCAGCAGGGTGAGGAAGGACACCGTGACGACGAAGTTCACGCCCCAATTGGCGACAGTGGCCACGCTCATCGCCCGGCCACGAATCATCACCGGATAGATCTCGCGGATCAGCAGCCAGAACACCGGCCCCAGCCCGACCGCGAACGCACCGGTGTAGATCAACAGCCCGCCGACCGCGACATAGGCGCCGACACCGTGCAGATGACTGCCGCAGGCCAGGAAGGTCACCCCGACCACCAGCATCCCGACCGCCATGCCGGCAGTTCCGGTCAACAGCAGTGGACGCCGCCCGGTGCGGTCGAGCAGCCGGATCGCGATCAGGGTCAGACCGAGATTGACCGCCCCGCTGACGACGTTGGCCAGCAACGCCGTCACCTGGCCGAACCCGGCCTCGGACAGTAGCGTCGGCGCATAGTAGACGACCGTGTCGATGCCGGTGATCTGCTGGAACGCCGCCAACGCGATCCCGATGCCCACCGCGTAGCGGACCTTCGGATTCAGCAGTCCCTGGGCGATGGGCCACTGTGGGCCCTCGCGCCGAAACAGCATGCCTACGAACATGAGTAACGCCGGAACCACTGCCAGCCCGAACATCAGCCGCCAGTTCTGGCTGGAAGACAGCCCGAAGTCGACCAGATACGACGCCAGAATGCCGAAGGTGATGGCCAGTTGACTACAGCTGACCAACGTCCCGCGGTCGCGAGGCGGGACACACTCTCCGATATACAGCGGCACCACCATCGACGCCGATCCGATCACGAAGCGTGCCACCAGCAGCCCCACATAGCCCGGGCAGAATGCGGCCAGCAGCACCCCGACGATGAACACCAGTGCGGTGCTCAGGACCGTGCGCCGCCGCCCGATCCGATCCGCGATCTTGCCCGCAACCACCGCCCCGACCACCGCGCCCAGCAGCAGGATGCCCACCAGCAGCTCCCTGTTCGCAGAGGACAACCCGTGAAAGTCCTTGCCGATGAACAACAATGCACCGGAGATCACCCCGGTGTCGGATCCGAACAGCAGCCCGCCGAAGGCGGTGATAGCGGCGCCCCACAGCACAGTCCGGCGGATACCGGTCGGTGCCGAGGTGAGCAGCGAGGCAAGCGAGGGCTGATCAGTGACGAGGGTCATGAGCTTCCTACGAACGGCTGTACATCTGGGCATTTCCCCAGGCCGGCGATTTCAACCCCGTCCGACGGGCTATGTGCTGCACATGACCTACACCCTCGGTTTGCCCGATATCACGCGTGAAGGCGCCGGCGCGGTCGAGCAGCAATTGCGCGGTCGCAACGAAATCGACTATGTGGACGTCGATCAGTCCACCGAAACAGCCACGGTGACAACCAATCTCAGCTACGGCGAAGTGCGCGACCTGATCCAGCAACTCGGTGTCGCAGCCAACTGAACCGAACGGCAGCCCGCCCGGCCTCGGGCGCACCGAAAACACGGACCGGGAGCACCCATGGGTGCTCCCGGTCCGGCTGAGAACAGCGCAGACTCAGTGACGGAAGGCGTCCTTGACCTTCTCGCCGGCGTCCTTGAGGTTCGCCTTGGCCTGATCGAGCTTGCCTTCGTTTTCCTTGTCCTCGTCACCGGTCGCCTGACCGAACTTCTCCTTGGCCTGCCCGGTGAGGTCGTCGAGCTTGTTCTTGGCCTTGTCGGTGGCACTCATACGAATTTCCCTTCCATGGCTGACGCGCCTGCTCGATCCAGCCCGCCGACCCGGCTATAGCCGGAACAGCGTATTTCAAACACTTTCACTCCGGTCGCTACGCCACCGTTCGGGTCAAGGGCCTCAACCCATTCGGACGAGCCTTCGTCGCTCGGCGAATCAGGTTCGGAAATCGGCGAATTCGGTGTCGCCGTCTCGGATCTCGAACGGCAGCGAGCGTAAAATCGGTGCTGCTGCACAGTTTCGGATATGTCACCCGTGTCCCCAATGACGCGAGCATGGGGCGTCACGGCCGTGCAGCGCGGCTGCGAGCCCCGTCTTGGCTTGCCGGGTGCCTCCCGAGGACTGTCTGAAGGAGGCACCCGTCAACAAGAGCCGGCCATCAGGCCGATCGACGACCCGTTACCAGGCCGACCAGGAACAACAGAATGACGGCACCGATCAGGCAGGTGACGAAACTGAAGATCAGTCCGCCGCCCGAGACGTCGACACCGAACAGCCGCAACAAGAACCCGCCGATCAGGCCGCCCACCACACCCACGACGATGTTCAGCAGCACGCCCTGCTGAGCGTCCGTACCCATGAACTTGCTGGCGATCCAGCCCGCCAGCCCACCGATCACGATCCAGCCGATGATTCCCAATCCGAGCACGGGGTCCTCCTCAGGATGCGGGGCACCAAGATCAGGTGCCGTCACCCGGCGATACCCCGCCGGCGCGCAAGTATGCCCCCTGCACGGGAGTGCGCCGCTTCCCCGGCAGCGTCTAACCTCCGGCGTGGGCGACCAGCAATCCGGGGTCGAATTCGAGTGATTCCCAGACGCGTCGCACGATGGGCTGAGCATTGACCATCCGCAGTTGCCGCACGCCCGGTGAATCGTCGGCGGTTCGCGCGAGGGCGGCCGCGCCCCGGGCGCTGAGATAGGAAAGTTCACTCACATCGAGGTCGATGCTGCCTTGCGGCAGCGTGGCGAGTACCTCGGTCAAGGTCTGCGCAGCGAACACATCGACCTCGCCGGCGAGCACTCGGCCCGACGACCCCCAGTAGAGGCCGAAAGGCGATACCGCGTGCTGCGGCCCGCGACGCAGGGGGTGCACGGCCATCACCGGCTGCGGATCCTCGCCCAGCACGCCGATGTCGTAGGCGCACAAGGGAGCCAATGGATTACCGGCGGCCATCCATGCGTCCGCGATGTGTTCCCACCGGGCGTGCCCGGCACGGCGAGCGGGATCGGCGATCAGTGCGGTGATGTCGGCGAACACACGCAGTCCGTTGAAACCGTCGGCGATGGCCTGGGCGACCATGCCGGAGTAGAGCGCGAGTTGAGCCCCGGCGTCAATCGGTCCCGACAGGTCGTAGGCATCCTCGATGGCGACATTGACGATTCCTCGGACCGTCGCCGTATCGGAGGCGCTCACGACTGCCTCGAGCAGACCTGCCGCGGCATCCTCGTCGGCGGTGACCACGAACAGTCGTTGTCCGAGCGCGGCGCCGGCGAGCAGCCACTCGACAGCGGCCGCGTCACGCTCGGAACGAGTGGTGTAGGCCCAGCAGGCGTGGTCATTGCAGCCCACCGCTCGCCCATCGGCCATGAGCCCGGAAGATCGCGAAGAGCGCCCGGCTTCCATCGCTAGTCCTCCTCCTGCTCGGCCGCGAAGGAAATCTCACTCCAGATGCTTTTGCCCTGCGCCCCGGCCTCGGCCCCCCACCGGCTGCTGAGTGCGTTGATCAGCAGCATTCCCCGGCCGCCGGGAGAAGTCCGATCGCGCGAGCCCAGCACCGGCTGGGCCGCGCTCAGATCCTCGGTAGTGATCTTCACCGTGGAATCGGATTGTGCGAGCGACACCCGAAACACGGTGTGGGCGTGGACGACTGCGTTGGCTGCGAGCTCCGATACCACGAGCGCCGCGTCATCGATCACCCGAGCCGACCGTCCCCACGAGCGCAGGCGGTCCGTCACGAAACGACGCGCAGCCGAAACCGCCACCGGCACGGGTAGATATGTCTCGGCGTCCACCTCACTCTCCGGAAGATCGCCCGGATCAGCTTCCGCCACATAGCTTCTGGGAGGCACGACGGCGGAATGATGGGTGCACACCTGTTGCACGAAGGCGAGATCGTCAACACCGGTGAGAATCTCGGCCGGGTACGCACAGTACAGCGAGAACCGATGGTGGTGAGCCAGCTCATTCCACAGGGCCTCGAGCTCGATGGCCTCGGGCACCTGCCCCTCGGCCCACAGCAAGGCCACCATCTCACCGAAAGCGCGCACCGGGCGATCACCCGCACCCGCGACGGCGAGCACTCCGCCGATCACCTCGAAGAACCGGTCGCGGTTCAGCATTCCATCCACCGTGAAGCTTGCCAGCGTTTCGACGGCGTCCAAGGAGTGGTACCGGCCGCCCACGACAGCGTCGTGCAGATCGATGCCACGTTCGACCAGACCTCGGGCCAGCGCGTCTCGATGAGGCGCGGTGGCGATCACCACCACCGCCCCATCGGCGGCCAATCCCTCGGCAAGGAAGCTGCTCACATCCTCCACGAGATCCCGCTCGGCGTCGTACACGTTCACCACGTGATCATGCGGCTCGACAGCGGGTTCGGCGACCTCCATAGCGCGACAGTACCCGTTACCGCAGGAGGCCAATCGTCGATGTCGCGATCGAGTTACGAGATCGGTTCGGAGGCACCGTGAGATAGCCGAACACGTCCGGAATCGGGCAGTTTCGGGCGGCGCATCCGGGCAGGTACCGAATCCCGGGCCCGGAGAAGTGGCGGCGGGAGATCAGCCGGGGCTCGGCAGATCCGGGCCCGGGCCCACCTGGATACCCACCACGCAGGTGTCGTCGTCGGTATTGGAGTCGCTGCCGTCGAGCAGTACATCCAGGCGGTCTTCCAGGCTGCCGGTGAACCGGGCCGACACCTGCAGGAGTTGTTTCTCGCAGTCCTCCAGATTCCGGTCCCGGCGTTCGATCAGGCCGTCGGTGTAGAGCAGGAGGATGTCCTCGGGTTCCATCTGCAATTCGGCTTCCTCGTAGCTGGTCTCCGCCAGTGCTCCGAGAATCATGCCGGTGGGCAGCGGCAGTGCGGAGGCCCGCCCGCCGCGGACCAGCACCGGCGGCAGGTGTCCGGCGCGCGCCCAGCGCAGGACGCGTGTCTGCGGATTGTAGAGACCGCAGATGGCGGTGGCGTAGATGTTCTCGGTCAGATGATGGGCCACCAGATTCAACCAGGTCAGCAGCTGGGCGGGGCCGGCACCGGTGGCGGCGAGGCCGCGTAAGGCGTTGCGCAGCACCACCATTCCGGTGGCAGCGGTGATGCCGTGGCCGGTGATGTCGCCGACCGAGACCAGAATCTCCTTCGACGGCAGCACGATCGCGTCGTACCAGTCGCCGCCGACGAGATGTTCGTGCTCGCTGGGCCGGTAGCGCACCGCGATGCGCAGCCCGAACGCGTCGATGGAGGGCCGCACTGCCGGCATGATCGCTTGCTGCAGCTGCCGTGCGAGCCGGCTCTGCTCGGCGGCATGCTGCTCACTGTCCGCGAGGCGGTCCCGCGTCGCGGACAGTGCCACTTCGGTCCAGTGCTGCGCCGAAATATCTTGGTAGGCACCCCGAATGGCGAGAATATGTCCCGCCGCATCCAGTACCGGTTCGGCGATGACCCGGATGTGCCGGGTCACTCCGTCCGGCCGGATCAGGCGAAATGCCGCGGCCGCGGGGCGGCCGTAGCGCACCAGGGCACGCAGGAACCGATGCACTGCTTCGATATCGTCGCCATGGACGTGTTTCGGCAAGTGCCCCAGCGGGATCGGGTCCGCAGCCGGGGCCAGCCCGTACAGATCGAAAAGCTGGCTGCTCCAAGTGATTTCGCCGGTATACGGTATCTCCTCGAACCCGCCGACGCGGCCGAGCCGCTGCGCGTGCTGCAGCACGGCCGCCAGTCGCATCGTCTCGTCCTCGACCCGCCACACCATGAGCACGGCATCACCGTGGCGGCTGATGCTGAGTGCCGACGAGACGGTCAACGGCACCTGATCGACCAGCTCGGTCAGCACCACCCGCTCGGCGCGGAAGGTCTCGCCGGTGGCGAAGACATGCTCGGTGCGCTCGAACAGCCGTCCTTCGGCCGCGGCCACCGGGTAGACCTCGAGCAGCAGTGCGCCGCTGATCAGGCTGCGCGGCCGGCCGGCCGGGTCGACGAAGCAGGAGTTGATGTGGTGGATGCGGAAATCGACCAGCTCGCCGTTGTCGTCCAGGGCGGGCAACAGCACCAAGGCCGGGTCGAACAAGCCTTCCGCGAGCCGCACGAGGTCGGCGACCTCCTCGCGTTCGGGTGACTGGGCGACAGCCAGATCCGACTCCAGGATGTGTGCGCACAGTTCGGCCAGCGCCTCCAATTGCCGATGCACCTGAGATGATTGCGGCCCGATCGGCTGCGGCCAGCACACCTCCAGCACACCGAGCAGTTTGCCGCCGGCTCCGGCTGGAACAGCCGCCCGCCCGCCCGCACGATCGCCGATCGACGGCAGCCCGGACAGGCTCAGGTCCTCGATCCACACCGCGGTGCGCTGCACGAGCGCCTGCCGCGCCGGCGTGGCCACACCGGGCGGCACATACCGCCACCGCTCGGCCTCATGCGCGTCGATGCCCGCGAAACCGAGTAACGACAGGGACGCGTCGGTGCCCGCGGACCAGATCGCCACCGCGGTAGCGCCCAGCGGTTCGAGCGCGTGGTCGAATATCGACCTCGCCACTCGCTGCGTGTCACCGCCTGCGAGCAGCCCGCTCTCCGCCGTGCGCAGTCGTACGGCCGCGGATATCTTGTCCGGCTTGGCGGTTCGGAGCAGGAACTCCTCCGCCACGGCACTGACCTTGTCCTGCGCTGCCTGGTTGACCAGGTCGGCGGCCAGCTCCATGAGGGTGACACCGGCCTGCTCGGCCAGCGCGTCGAGCTGGCGCGCCGCCTGCACGGGCCCGCAACGCAGCCGTTCGATCAGCACGCCCTTGGCCATCTCGACCAAGCCGCGGCCGTCGGCGTTGGCCTCGGCCTGCTTGATCTCGCGGCGCAATCGCTCCACGGTGGCGGCGAGGCGATGAATGGCAGGCAACGGGGTTGCGGGGGCGCCCGGAACAGCTTCCGAATCGCTGCCGCGGGTGTCGGATTCGGTCATCAGACATCCAGCCAGTTCTGGATGCAGGCAAGCAAAGCATCCGCGTCGACCGGTTTGGTGACGTAGTCGTTGGCGCCGGAGGCAAGACTCTTCTCCCGGTCACCGAGCATGGCCTTCGCGGTCACCGCGATGATGGGCAGGTTCTCGTGCTCGGGCATCTCGCGAATCGTCGCGGTCGCGGTGTAGCCGTCCATCTCCGGCATCATCACGTCCATCAGGACCAGGTCGATCTCGGGGTGCGCGAGCAGTTTGTCGATGCCCTCTCGCCCGTTCTCGGCATGCACCACGCTGACACCGTGCAATTCGAGAATACTGCTGAGCGCGAAGAGGTTTCGTGCATCGTCATCGACGATCAGCACCGTACGGCCGGCGAGCTTGCCGTCCGGGCGCGGCGCGTCCGCGGGCCGGTTCTCCTCCCGGCGCACCAACGCCAGTACATCGCCGGGCGCCTCGGCGGTGACGTGCAAGGCGATCCGCTCGCGCAACTCGTCCAGACTCGAGAGCAATTCCAGCGACTGGTGCGCGGCCTGCTCCTGCAGCAGCCGCTGCTGCTCGGCATCGAGGCGGCGGTTGTGAGCCAGCACCGGAACGCCACTGAGCGCGGTGTCGCCGGCCATCGTCTCCAAGAACCGCAACGCGGCATCGTCGGGCATTTCCAGCTCCAGCACCACGCAGTGGAAGGCGTCGGAGGCCATCGCCGCCACGGCGTCCGACCCGCCCACCGCGGTCACGACCTGCACCGGACCACGTGGATCGTTGCTGTCGGCGAGGTCGGCGACCGCGCTCTGCGCGACCAGCGACAGCAGACCCTGTGGCCGTTCCTCCACCACCAGCAGCCTGCGGTTCTGCGGCAGCACCGCGGGTAAGGGGGTGCGTTCCGGGCGGCTGTCGGCGGGCTCTGTGCTGTCCGAATCGTGGTGGGGCAGCTCCTGGAAATCCGGTCGTGCGACGGGCAGATAGAGCGTGAAGGTGCTGCCCTGACCGACCGAGCTCTGCGCGGTGATCACGCCACCGAGCAGATAGGCGATCTCGCGGCTGATCGACAGACCCAGCCCCGTGCCGCCGTATTTGCGGCTGGTGGTGCCGTCGGCCTGCTGGAACGCGCCGAAGATCGACTCCAGTTGATGTTCGGCGATACCGATTCCGGTGTCGATCACCTCGAATGCGAGCGCCGGTCCGTGCCAGCGCATCGCGGCGGGCAGATCACGCGGATCAGCCGCCTCGATCCGCAACTCCACCGACCCGGTTTCGGTGAACTTCACCGCATTCGACAACAGATTGCGCAGCACCTGCCGCAGTCGCGAATCGTCGGTGACCAGATCCAGCGGCAGGCCGGGCGCGGTGGTGACGCGGAAGCCGAGACTCTTCTGGATGGTCATAGGCCGGAAGGTCGCCTCGACATAGTCCAGCAGTTTGCGCAGCGGCACACGCTCGGGTGTGAGGTTCATCTTGCCCGCTTCGACCTTGGACAGATCGAGGATGTCGTTGATCAGCTGCATCAGGTCCGAACCCGCCGAATGGATGATGCCCGCGTATTCGACCTGCTTGGCGGTCAGGTTGCGGGTCGGGTTCTGCGCCAGCAACTGCGCGAGGATCAGCAGACTGTTCAATGGTGTGCGCAGCTCGTGGCTCATGTTGGCCAGGAATTCCGACTTGTACTTCGACGCGAGTGCCAGCTGCTGGGCACGGGTTTCGAGCTCCTGACGCGCCTGCTCGATCTCGAGGTTCTTGGCTTCGATATCGCGGTTCTGGGTCGCGAGCAGCGCCGCTTTCTCCTCCAGCTCGGCGTTGGAGCGCTGCAGCTCTTCCTGGCGGAACTGCAATTCCTGTGAGCGGGCCTGCAATTCGGTGGTCAGGCGCTGCGACTCGCCCAGCAGTTCGTCGGTGCGAGCATTGGCGATGATCGTATTGACGTTCACGCCAACGGTTTCCATCAACTGGTCGAGGAAGTCGCGCTGGGTGCGGGTGAATCGGTGCAATGAAGCCAGTTCGATGACGCCGAGCACCTGGTCCTCCACCACGATCGGCAGCACGAGCAGGTTGACCGGCGCGGTCTTTCCCAGTCCGGAGGAGATGGTCAGGTAGTCACCTGGCACGTTGTCCACCCCGATGGTGCGGCGGCTGCGTGCGGCCTGACCGACCAGGGATTGACCGAAAGCGAAGCGCGGCGGGCTGTCCGGCTCCTCCGGGTTGCCGTAGGAGCTGATGAATCGCAACTCCGGGTGTTCAGCGGTGTCGTCGGCCAGGTAGAACGCGCCGAACTGCGCCGAGACCAGCGGCGCCAGCTCATCCATGATCAGTTCGGCCACCACGTTCAGGTCGCGCTGGCCCTGCATGAGGCTGGAGATGCGGGCCAGGTTGGACTTGAGCCAGTCCTGGTCCTGGTTGGCCTTGGTGGTCTCCCGCAGCGACCCCACCATCGAGTTGATGTTGTCCTTGAGTTCGGCGACCTCACCGGAGGCCTCGACGGTAATGGACCGGGTCAGGTCACCTTCGGCGACGGCGCTGGTGACCTCGGCGATCGCACGCACCTGGCGAGTCAGGTTGCCCGCCAGCTCATTCACGTTCTCGGTCAACCGTTTCCAGGTGCCCGACACACCCTCGACTTCGGCCTGACCGCCGAGGCGACCCTCCGATCCCACCTCGCGAGCGACACGGGTGACCTCGGCGGCGAACGCGGAGAGCTGATCGACCATCGTGTTGATGGTGGTCTTGAGCGCGAGGATCTCGCCGCGCGCATCGACATCGATCTTGCGGTTCAGATCGCCCTGTGCCACGGCCGTGGTCACCTGGGCGATATTGCGCACCTGGTTGGTCAGGTTGTTGGCCATGGAGTTGACGTTGTCGGTCAGGTCCTTCCACGTGCCGGCCACGTTCGGCACCCGGGCCTGGCCACCGAGCATGCCCTCGGTGCCGACCTCGCGGGCCACACGGGTGACCTCATCGGCGAAGGCCGAGAGCGTATCGACCATCGTGTTGATGACCCCGGCCAGCGCCGCGACCTCACCCTTGGCCTCCACGGTAATCTTCTGGCTCAGATCACCGCGGGCAACCGCGGTGGCGACCTGCGAGATCGAGCGCACCTGGTTGGTGAGGTTGGAGGCCATGACATTGACATTGTCGGTGAGGTCTTTCCAGGTGCCCGAAACGCCGCGCACGGTGGCCTGGCCGCCGAGGTTGCCTTCCGTGCCGACTTCGCGGGCGACGCGGGTGACCTCGTCAGCGAAGGCGGACAGCTGGCCGACCATCGTATTGATGGTCTCTTTGAGTTCGAGGATCTCTCCGCGGGCGTCGACGCGGATCTTCTGGGTCAGATCGCCGCGGGCGACGGCGGTGGTGACCTCTGCGATCGAGCGCACCTGTGCGGTCAGGTTGTCGGCCATGACATTGACCGACTCGGTGAGGTCCTTCCAGGTGCCGGAGACGCCCTTGACGTCGGCCTGACCACCGAGGCGGCCCTCGGTACCGACTTCGCGGGACATGCGGGTGACCTCGTCGGCGAACGACGAGAGCTGATCGACCATCGTGTTGATGGTGTTCTTCAGCTCCAGAATCTCCCCGCGCGCGTCGACGGTAATCTTCTGCGACAGATCACCGCGCGCCACCGCGGTGGCGACCTGCGCGATGGAACGCACCTGCGCGGTGAGGTTGCCGGCCATGAAGTTCACCGAGTCGGTGAGGTCTCGCCAGGTGCCGGAGACGCCCTTGACGTCGGCCTGACCACCCAAGCGGCCGTCGGTACCCACCTCGCGGGAGACGCGGGTGACCTCGTCGGCGAACGACGAGAGCTGATCGACCATCGTGTTGATGGTGTTCTTCAGCTCCAGAATCTCCCCGCGCGCGTCGACGGTGATCTTCTGCGACAGATCACCGCGCGCCACCGCGGTGGTGACCTGGGCGATATTGCGTACCTGGGCGGTCAGGTTGCCGGCCATGAAGTTGACGGAGTCGGTGAGGTCTCGCCAGACACCGCCGACGCCGGGCACCTCGGCTTGGCCGCCGAGCTGGCCTTCCGAGCCGACTTCCCGTGCGACGCGGGTGACTTCGTCGGCGAAGGCGGAGAGCTGGTCCACCATCGTGTTGACGGTGTTCTTCAGCTCCAGGATCTCGCCGCGGGCGTCCACGTCGATCTTCTGGGAGAGATCACCGCGCGCCACCGCGGTCGCGACCTGCGCGATATCGCGGACCTGGCTGGTCAGGTTGCCCGCCATCGCGTTCACCGAGTCGGTGAGGTCTTTCCAGGTGCCCGACACGGCAGGCACCTCGGCTTGTCCGCCGAGGCGCCCGTCGGTGCCGACTTCGCGTGCGACGCGGGTGACTTCGGAGGTGAACAGCGAGAGTTGATCGACCATGCCGTTGAAGACGGTCGCGATCTCGCCGAGTAGTCCATCGGCGTCGGCCGGCAGTCTGGTGCCGAAATCGCCGTCGCGCACCGCAGTCAATCCGGCCAGAAGTTGGCGCAGCTCAACCTGATCGGGAGGGGTGGCGGATTGGTTACGGCCGGTACGGGCGGATGCCGCCGTCTCCGTCATGCAAATCCTCGTTCCGGCCGAGATATTCGGCCCGGTGGGTACGTCGGCTCGCCGCAACACCGCACAGGACGGTTCGCGTTCGAACGGTGATGTGCTGGCTGCTGAACACCCACCCTCCGCAAACTCTAGCCTCTCCGCGGCCTCCTTCGAGACACGTTCACCCGTGGGCGTAGACAGCCGCGGTCAGGAGCACTGTGCTAGGCACCGCCGGCATGCGGGATGCCGCGCGCTCTTTCGGCCGGGGTCGCGAGGTGTGCGCCGCCTCGGTGTGCCGCCGGTGCAGCGGTGTGGGCCGACGCATTCGGTCCGGTCATCGCGCCCGACCGCGGATGACGCTCACCCCGAATATCTTTGGTGAACAATGTCGCCGAACCGACTGCCACAGCGGCGATCACGAAGCCGA
Source organism: Nocardia sp. NPDC088792 (assembly GCF_044750615.1). Lineage (NCBI taxonomy): Bacteria > Bacillati > Actinomycetota > Actinomycetes > Mycobacteriales > Nocardiaceae > Nocardia > Nocardia sp. NPDC088792. Next base: position 164,065 of record NZ_JBIVKC010000003.1, on the reverse strand, counting down.
TTGGCAACGCTCACCACTTGGTGGGCCGAGCTGCTGCTCGAATCAGTCTCCGCCACACCGGTTTCGGGTATCGGTGCCGTCACCTGTCCGCCGGGTGCGGCGCCCGGCGTCGATACATCGAGGCCACTCAGCTGTGTAGCGATGCCGGGTGGCGTGGGCGCTCGGCGGCGCGAGCCGCCACCCATGTCGGAACTCCGGTCTCGTTGTCGAGATAGAAGTTCTCCACCCGTCCGAAAACCTTCGACAGGTATTCGGTGGTTTCAACGGCATCCAGGCGGGCATGCGCGAATCGACCGAGATCGTGCGCCGACAAGGAGACCCACCGATGGGCCGAGCCCAGACCATTACCGACACATCATCTGCGCTGCCGGAGACCTTGCTCGATGGTGTCGACTGGCCGGGGCTGGTCCTGCTGGCAGCGGGCGTGGCGGCGTTGGCATGGACGATCACCGGTTCGAGCAGCGGTCCCGGTTTCCGTCTCGTGGGCGGTGCCGTGGCCACGGCTATCACTCTGATAACAGGTTTCGTCTGGATCACCGTCGAGCACAAACGCTTCGGCGATGATCGGAAAGAACCGTCGGAATCCTGATCTCCAAGCAGTAGCCCCGCAGAGGAGGGACATGTCCAACCCGAGCAACTACACCACCGACGATGCCGGCATTCCGGTCCCCAGTGACGAGCATTCCCTGACCGTCGGCCCTGACGGCCCGATTCTGCTGCACGACGCCTATCTCATCGAGAAAATGGCGCAGTTCAACCGGGAACGCGTGCCGGAACGTCAGCCACACGCCAAAGGCGGCGGTGCGTTCGGCGTCTTCGAGGTCACGCACGACGTCAGCGCCTTCACCCGGGCCGATTTCCTGCAACCGGGCAAGAGGACGGAGATGCTGGCCCGGTTCTCCACGGTGGCCGGTGAGCGCGGCAGCCCCGATACCTGGCGTGACCCGCGCGGATTCGCCCTCAAGTTCTATACCGAGCAGGGCAATTTCGACATGGTCGGCAACAACACTCCGGTGTTCTTCGTCCGTGACCCGATGAAATTCCAGGACTTCATCCGCTCGCAGAAGCGCCGCGCGGACAACAACCTGCGCGACCACGATATGCAGTGGGATTTCTGGACCCTGTCACCGGAATCCGCGCATCAGGTGACCTGGTTGATGGGCGATCGCGGTATTCCGCGCACATGGCGGCACATGAATGGATACTCCAGCCACACCTATCTGTGGTACAACGCTGCCGAGGAACGCTTCTGGGTGAAATACCATTTCAAGACCGACCAGGGAGTCGAGTTCTTCACCCAGGACGAGGGCGATCAGATGGCCGCCATGGACACCGACTATCACACACGAGATCTGTTCGAGCACATCGCCGCCGGTGAATTCCCCAGCTGGACGCTGCACATGCAGATCATGCCTTTCGACGATGCGAAGACCTATCGGTTCAATCCCTTCGACCTGACGAAGGTGTGGCCACACAGCGACTATCCGCTCCGCGAGGTCGGTCGCATGACGCTGAACCGCAATCCCACCGATTATCACACCGAAATCGAGCAGGCGGCATTCGAACCCAGCAATGCCGTGCCCGGTACCGGTCCGAGCCCGGACAAGATGCTACTCGGCCGCTGGTTCTCCTACCCGGATGCGCACCGGTACCGTATCGGCGCGAACTACAAACTGCTGCCGGTCAATTCGCCGCACGCCGCGCCGGCGCACTCGTATTCCAAAGACGGTCAGATGCGCTACACCAATGTCTCCGATCCGGTGTACGTACCCAATTCCAAGGGCGGCCCGCACGCGGATCCCGAGGCGTCGGGGCCCGTGATCGGCTGGCACACCGACGGTGAAATGGTGCGCACCGCATACGCTCTGCGCGCCGAGGACGATGATTGGGGCCAGGCTCGCACCATGGTCCGCGACGTCCTCGACGACGCCGCCCGCGAGCGGCTGGTGGACAACATCGTCGGGCACCTGCTCAACGGCGTCAGCGCTCCGGTGCTGACCCGCGCCTTCGAATACTGGCGCAATGTCGACAAGAGCCTCGGCGACCGCATCGAGGCGGGCGTGCAGGCCAAACATGATGAGCGTGATCCGAAGGCGGCGAAACAGGCGAATCCGGCTCGGTCCGGCGCACAGGAAAAGGCGTAGAACGCGCTGCGGTACAACGGTTTCCCTCCCCCGCACCAGGGCATCCCGAGATAGCAAACACTCAGCGCATATCCAAGGGATTCCCGGCGAATGCCGTACCCGTAGGGAGGAAAACCGATGACCGCACTTCACACCCACTACACCACCCTGCTGATCACCCTCGGCCTGGCAACTCTCGGCTGGACCGCCGGATGTGCCGACAGCACCGGCGCCACCGAGCCCGGGGATCCACCACCGATCCAGAGCCCGGACGGGCCGACCGTCACCTCGGCATCGGCGCAGCGGTTGTGCGACATGCTCGGGCCGGACGTCGACGCCTGGCGCGCGGAGGGGCCCACCTTCGCCAAGATCGCCCTGAACAACGCCGTACAGGACTGGGCCCTGCACAACAACGGGATCAATATCGCGGTCACACTGAACCGTTCGGTCGTCGACCGGGTGACCATCGCGACCTGCCCTGCCGTGCGCGACGCTCTGCTCACGGCACTGCAAACCTCGGACCTGGCTTCGGGACTGGTCGGGTTCCAGCGATGAACGCGAGTAACGAAACATCATCGACAGCGCGGTGATTCGACTGTTGCGCTCGGGCGGGCACTGTTGGCCGGGCGATCGCACCGGTGCCGTGACGACGTGAGGCGGTGCGTTGCTTCGAGCATCGGCACCCGCTCGAGTAAGCTGACCGGACAGCGGGTACCCGGCCCGCGCGATGCCACATATCCGGAGGTAGCGGAAGTTGAGCGGCGAGGTGCGAGAGCTGACCGTCACGACGAGCACAGTCGGGTCGGCGATCATTCTGTCCGCCTCGGGCGAGGTCGATATCGTCTCGGCCCCGAAGTTGTCGGCGACGGTATCCGAGGCGCTGGCCACCGGGTCATCAGTGCTCGTCCTCGAGCTCTCCGAGGTGAGTTTCTTCGGTTCAGCGGGATTGAGCGTGCTGGTCGAGGCGCTGCGTACCGCGGCCACTGATCAGCAGGTGAAGGTGGTCGGCTCGATGCCGGTACAGCGCCCCATCGAGCTGACCGGGCTCGACAAAATGCTCGACGTCCACGACACGCTGGAGGACGCGCTGCGAGATCGATCCAGCGATAGCGCGTAGGTCTGCCGAACAGCGCGATCGCTCGAAACCACCTCGGCCACAGATGCTTCCGCGCGCGAAGCCACCTTCCGCACCCCGCGACACCTGCTCGCCGTCCACAAGACCGCCGAGGAGGAGATCTTCCCACCGCGACAGGCAAGTTCCCTGCTCGCTGTCAGTCCCTCGGGCCTTTCTCGGAATCGCCTGCGGGACGGACTGTCTCGTGTGGCGCGATGCGAGCCCGGTCGGCGCTCGCGCGGCGAGCGCCCAGGTAGGCGGCCGCGAGCATGAGAGTAGCGCCGGTGATCTGCCAGGGCGAGGGTTTCTCGCCGAGTACCACGGCACCCAGCAGCAACGCCCCGACCGGGGTGAGGAGCAGCAAGGCCGCGCCGGCATCCGCGGACAGGTGCAGGCCGACCGAGAACCGGGCCGGTATGAAGCCGTCGGCCATGAAGCGTTGCTCGAGTTCTTGTGCGAGCAGCCCGCATACCGCAGGACCCAGCAGCGCCTGATCGGACCACGGGCTACGGGCGAGCGGCAACGGCTGGAATGCCTCGCCGACTGGCTCGAAGAAGGCGGGAATCGGGAATGCTGCTCATCTGTCTCCTCGCGGGAAAGCCTGTCCGGGACAGTGTGATCCGCGGGCGCCACCGCGAGCGGAATCGGCGGATCGGAAGGGTGCCCTCGACACGCCCTGCACCTCCTGATCATCAGCACTATCCCGATGGCACGCTCGATTGCTCGCGCCCGCCGGCGCGGTGATCGCCGGGACCAAGCCGGGAATTTCGGCTGGCCGACGCCGAGATGGCGGTAGAAGTAGTGCACAGCGGGCCGTTGTACTCGAAATGTCATCCCCATATGTGGTTCCGGCCTCATAGTGCGGGTCGCCGGTACGGCGCAGCAGATCGTCGCCGGAGGCGGTGCATCTCAGTCCCGTAGTACCTTCTCGTGCAACGTGTTCAGCGTCTGTGACAAAATTCGTGAGACCTGCATCTGTGATACGCCCAGGGTTTCGGCGATCCGCGCCTGGGTCTGGGTGTCGAAGAACCGCATGGCCAGTACTCGGCGGTCGCGTTCGGGCAGCGCTGCGATCAACGGCTGCACCGCCATCCCGTTCTCGACGGTGCAGTACTGCGATTCTTCGGCACCGAGCGAGGAACTGCGGTAGGCGTTGCGCGCGATCGAGGCATGGGTGACGAGGAGCCGGTCGCCGCGTGGGCGACTGACCCAGGCCGCCACCGCGCGGCAACACGAATCGAACGGCCACCGCCTCTACGCCTTGGCTGCCGGAATCGCCTACGCCATAGCCTTTTTCAGCACTCTCATGTTCGTGGTGCACGGCCGGACACCGGCCTCCGGGGACGCCACAGCACGCGATCTGACCGCTCGGATAATGAGCTGGGACGGCGGGTGGGTGGTTGTCGCGCTGATCGGTGTGATGTCGCGCGCGGCGCGGTGGTCGTCGGTATCGGAATCGCCGAGGCCAAGTGGCGGCGGACCCTCGGCGGCATCCCGGTCTGAATCGCGCGGTAGACGAGTCGACCGGGAGTCCGGCCGGATGGCGGCTACCAGCGATACCAGCGGCTGCGGGTTCCCGCGGAGTCCGCACTGCGGAAGGCGAATCCGAGTAGCCAGATCACCAGTACCGCGATGGCCACCCACCACAAGACTTTCACCAGGAAGCCCAATCCCGCGAACACGAGAGCCAGCAACAAGACGAGCAGCAATACAGCCATGACAATCTACCTCCTGGCGCCCGCATACCCGTGTGCGCGAATTCCTAACCGGCGCAACCGCCCAAGCTCGTCATCGGCTAGGTTCGGGTGCTCGATTCTGCGGTGATGGCGGCGATGAAGTCGGGGAGATCCCGGGGTCGCGCGAGGTGATCGGCGTCCGGTCTTTGTGCTCGGCGCCGACCAGCAGCCATGGTTCGTGGCAGGTGATCGCAGGGGATGCAGGTCGATCGATTCGCAAGTTCTGGGTATCGCCGACGTAGTTCGAGAAAGGAGTACACGTGCGCTCACACCTTCTGACCTACGCCTGCATGATCATGCTGGCCGTTCCGGCCTGCGACTACACCCACGGCGATACTCGATTGCCACCCCGGCCCTCCACCGGAGCCGGTCAGCCGGATACCTCAGAAAGCGTTGCCCCACCGTGGAACTCGCTGGCGAACACCACTCCGGCCGTGATCGCACCGAAGACACTGCGCAACTTGTTCTGCACGAGTCTCATGCCACAGCTGACCCGGGTCCGTCATGGCGCCGGCAAGTCGGCCGTCGATCGCACCGTCGACGCCACTATCGCCGGCTACCCGTCCACCGGGGACTGGCGGAAGTTGACCGACGAACAGCGCCGAGCGGCGGTCGACGGGACTCACGACGCCGCGACGGGCACCTGCCCGGTCGGCTGAATCACCGACTGTGATCGCCTCGCCGGCGGGATCGGGCTGTCAGCGGATCAGCTTCGACGGCTCTGTCTTCAATGACCTTGCCGCAGCTCCGAACTCGGCCCCGGTCCTTTGCGGCACCGCCGCCATTCGGTGCCGATCACCGCGGTACCGGCGAGCAGCAGTAGTACGCACGCGATCGCGGCGATCACTGCCCAGCCGCTGAACCCGTAGCCGGCGGCGACCAGTGCGAGCGCGGCGATCCGGCGACTCGGATGCTGCCCGGTTTGAGTAGGCTGATGCGAACCATGATCGTTTGGGTCCCGACCAGGTCAGGGAGGTGCCGATGCCGGGTGCTGCTCGCGGGGTGAGCAAGGCGTTCGATCGCGTCATCGCGGGAGCCGATGACGCGATGTGGATCGCCACCACCGTTGCCGAAGGGCGCCGGGCGGGGTGCCTGGTCGGATTCGGCACCCAAGCCAGTATCGAGCCGCGACGGTTCCTGGCCTGCCTGTCGACCGCGAATCACACCTACACCGTGGCCTGCTCCGCGCAGCATCTCGCGGTCCATCTGCTCTCCTCGGAATCCTTGGCGCTGGCGCAGCTCTTCGGTGCCGAAACCGGTTCGGAAATAGACAAATTCGAGCATTGCGAATGGCGCGAGGGACCGCACTCGTTACCGATCCTGGCCGGCGCCGCGGGCTGGTTCACCGGTGAGATCCTGCGGCGCGACGACTTCGGCGACCATGTCGGCTTCCTGCTCGCGCCGACCTCGGCCCAACCGCCCGATCCCGGGCATGCGCCCTTGCGCTTCCACGAGGTCGGCGCACTCACCCCGGGTCACCGGCCCTGACCGCCCGACCGTCGTCAGCTCAATGGCCGCGGGCCCGGAACGTCTCCTGAGCCTTCGTCTTCGCGCCCTGTGCCACGAGCTGCCGGGCTCACCGCGCGGAATCATGAGTCGGCTATGCCCGCCGATAACTCGGATATGCCCTCCCTTCTCGGCCTGGAAGTGCTTATACCGGAACGCGTTTCACCTGCATCAGCGGAAGAAGGCCGCCACAATCAGGATATTTCACCCGAGGAGATCCCGATGTCAGCGAGCCCAGCACCGCAGATGCTCCCCGACGCCCCCGCTGATTCCCCGGCAATCGGGTGGATGGCACCGTGGTGTGGTTCGATGCCGCCAAAGGATTCGGTTTCATCTCCTTCGACGAACAGCCACAACGCCAGGTATTTGTCGAGTTCTCCGGGATCGACCCATCCGGCTATCGCACTCTCACCGAACGACAGCAGGTGACCTTCACCGTTCAGCATGACGAGCGCGGCGCACGTGCTGCCACCGTGCGTCCCCGCCAGTCACCGTCCCATCATTCCGGATTCCATACCTGACCAGCGGTTTAGCGCGGCTGCCCGGGTGGTATCGCGGCATTGCGTCACGTGATACCGCCCGTTGCCGTACCGATCTTCCCCACTGGCTGCCTTCACCTCTCCCACACCGAGGAGCCTCGATATGCACTCTGCCGAAACATGTCTGGCCGCTTCGACACTCTCCGTTCCGCCCGTTCCCCCCGTGCAGCCACCCGACCCCCTCCAGCCCCCGGCCCCGCCCGAACCGGATCCCGCGCGCCCTGCCCCGGCACCGCCGCTCCCGCCGGTCCCCGAACCGGGCGGACCCGTACCGCCCCCGCCACCGGACGATCCACCGTCTCCGCTGCCGGACCCGAGGTGGTAGGCGCGCGGGCCGGCCAGTCCTGCAAATTCGCAGCGCCGTCATCCAACTCGGCGTCACGGTTTCATAACGGGCGGTGAAGGTGGGCACGTCGTGGGAATGACTGTTCACCGCGCCGCGGAACTGGCCGAGATCCCACCGGCCCGCCTCGGCGCCGACCTGGCCAGAACCTTGGCGGTACGCGGAATATCCACGGCCGCAGGCGCTTCCATTGGGAATCTCCTGTATCGCGGTCATGACCCTCGACTACGGTGTGGAGAGTCCGGCGAACCGATTCTGGAACGGCAGGGTCAGCAGGAAGCCGGTCAGCAACTGCACACCGGTCTGCACTACCCGCAATTCCTGCATGAGGCTGGCCCAATTACGATCCAGCTTTTCGGTTTCGGTCTCGTGCCTGCCGTTCGAAGCCGGTGTATCGGCGCCGCCCTCGCTGGGCATCGTGACCCCCCTCTCCTGCCGCTGATCTTCGCCGTCTACCCGGAACCCTCCGTTTCAATCGAGGCGCGTTTGGACCGGCAGCACCCGGGTAGGGCGGCATTGCGGGCTGCTTGCAGGTCACCCCAGCAGCGCGGTGGACGGCGTTCCGGCAAAGCCGGCCCGAAAGGCCTGACCCGCGATCAGCTCTACAACGAGGACCGACAGCGCAACATCCACGGCCGCTCCCGGATCTCCAAATCCGAACTCGCCGAAGCACTCGGCAAGAAGTGAGGAAATCCCGACTCCAGCCGCCGCACGGGTTTGACAGCCGAGGGGCCGGGCATTGCATGAGCGTCAAAACCCTTCCAGCGAAGGAATTCTCATGATCGTCCTCGGACTCATATTGCTCGTCGTGGGGTATCTGATCGGTATTCCGATTCTGACGACCATCGGCGTCATCCTCCTCGTCGTCGGCGCAGTACTCGCGCTGCTCGGCGCGGTGGGACGGCCCATCGGCGGGCGCGGCCATTACTACTGACCCGCACTGCCGACCGGCCGACCTCGCCCCTGAGCCGGCGGGGCGTAGCCGGCCGGGATCGTTCGAGGAATGAGATCGCCTCTGCGGGAACAGTTCACGTGGCAGGTTCCGGCGGCCGAAGTCGCCGGATCCTGCCACTGCATTTTCCGGATCCGTTTTCACCTGATGCGGTCGTAGCCGGTTTCGGATCCGCTACGGCGGGCACGTCCCATATGTAAACGGGACACATTTCGGATCAGAAGGAAAACCGGTGTCGGTACCACTACAGAACGCCGATCCCATGGCGCTCGAATGCATTACGTTGGCTCTTGGATGGGATCCCGCACCGGAACCGGAGGTGGATGTCGAGGCGATGCTGCCGGTGGCCGCGCGAATCGACCTCAATATCGCTGCCCTCCTGTTCGGCGGCGATCGACTGCTCGATGTGGTGTACCACGAGCATCTGTCCTCACAGGACGGATCCATCCGCCATACCAGCGACAATCTCACCGGTGAGGGTCGCGGTGACAGCGAAACGATCGTCGCGGCACTGGGCCGAATATCGCCCGCGGTGACCTCCGTCATCACCATCGTAACGTCCTATACCGCAATGCCTTTCGAGGGTATCGAGAATGCGTACTGCCGCATCGACGATGCCGAATCCCTCATCCAGATCGCCCGCTTCGCCTTGACCGGTGGCCCGCACACGGCATTGGTGGTGGGGAAACTGGCCCGCACTCCGGCAGGCTGGGAATTCATCGGCATCGGGGCCGGGATCCCGGCGACTCATGTCGCAGAGGCTGTGCCGTATTTGGCGCCTTATCTCCCCTAGCGCATTACGGGAGCAAAGTTTGCCGAACGCCTCCTGCACAATGTCGCGGGAGGCGTTCGGAAATGTCGAAGGGGTTGCCGGACATCTTTGTCCCGCAACCCCTTCAACGATTCGGCGCGAAAAGGATCGAGCTAGCGATCCTGCTGCTCCTGCTGATAGCCCCGCTGAATCTGCTCGTCGACGGCGGCCTTCGCACGCTCCTTCTCCGCGGCCGCTTCCTTCAGCGCCGCCTCGCGCTGGGCGTCCGCCTTGTCCTGCTGAGCCCGCCCTTCGCCCTGAAGATCGTCGCTTCCGAAGACGACCCCGGCGACCTCCTTGGCCTTCCCCTTGATGCCCTCGACGACGCCTTCCAGTCCTTCACGCGGACCACTGTTGTGCTCGGACACGATGCCCTACCTCCGAATTCGCTGTGTCACTGGGACATCAGCGGTATGCCCGGAAGGATCTTGTTCAATCGAACTGTGAGCCTTCCGACAATGCCCGGATCGATCGATCCCTCGGCGTGTACGCAGCCGAAAAACGGGCAGAACGAGTTCGCAGGACTGTCTGGATCTTCGGCGAGCGGGCCGGGAGCGCCCGATGCGGGTACTCCCGGCCCTGACACGAAATGGCAAGGTACTCAGTCGCGGAAGGCGTCCTTGACCTTCTCGCCGGCGTCCTTGAGGTTCGCCTTGGCCTGATCGAGCTTGCCTTCGTTTTCCTTGCTCCGGTCGCCGGTCGCCTGGCCGGCCTTTTCCTTGGCCTGCCCGGCAATGTCGTCGAACTTGTTCTTCGCCTTGTCGGTGGCGCTCATGCGGGTTTCCTTTCCACAGATGGCGCGCCGTCTTTCTCCACCGCGCCGTTCCCGCCATAGCCGGCTCCGCGGGTTCCAAACCCGTGCCGTCAGCGCGGTATGCGCTCGTGCGCGGTCAGCAGGATGTGATCGAACGCGGCAACGGTCGCGGGCAGCGGCGGCGGCACCTCCATCAGATCGACGAGCAATTGAGTGGCCAGTGCGCGCAGTTTGGTGTTCGTTTCCTGGGACCGCCAGATCAGCACCTTGAATGCTTGTTCGGCGTTGATGCGGTACATGCGCATGAGCACGCCTTTGGCTTGTTCTATCACCGCCCTGGCTTCGACCATCTCCGGCAGCCGCTGGGTGACCAGATCCTGCTCGGCCTCGGCGAGGGTGCTCGACAGATCGACATAGAAGCCCGCCGTGCCGACCGGCTCGCCGTCGTCACCGAGGATGCGGTCGGCGACGACCATGACCGTATGTTCCGCACCGGTGGTGTCGACGAAACGGTGCCGGCTCGAGAACGGTTCGCCCTCGTTGATGGACCGCGCGATGGTGGCGGCGACATGTTCGCGATCGTCCGGATGTTTGTGCGCCAGTAGCAGATCGGTGGTCGGCTCGAGCTCGCCCGGGGTGTAGCCGTGCATGCGGTACAGCTCCGGCGACCACTCCCAGCGTTGCGTGGCGAACCAGAATCGGAAACTACCCGTCATAGGCCCCAGCCGCGGTGAGGAAGGTTTCGCAACAGACAACAGCCCGGTCGCAAGGTGTGGGCTTCGTTCGCGGGTCATCAACGTTCCTCCTGCCGAAGTCTCGTGGGTGCGCCCACGGCTGGTGGGCACGACAATTTTACGACACTAATACAGAAGATCTGCCGAAGATACAATAGATTTCTTCAAGAGCCGACGCTGGATGAGTGCAAGACTGTACAAGAGAGTTTCTGCGACGAGAGGGGAAGCGTTGAACGAACCGGGACCCTCCCCGGCTGATGGACATCTGCCCGAGTCCGGCCGCGGCGTCTACGGCATCTCTGTCGCTGCCGAGCTGGCCGGCGTCACCGTGCAGACACTGCGCCTCTACGAGCAGCACGGACTGCTGACACCCTCGCGCAGCCCGGGCGGCACCCGCCGCTACAGCGGCGACGATCTCGCCCGGCTACGGCGAATCACGGACCTGGCCGGACAGGGCATCAATCTTGCGGCGATCGCCCGCATCATCGATCTCGAAGACGCCAATGCCGACCTGCACGCCCGCAACCGGCACCTGACGAGCGACAACCAGCGCCTACGCCGCGAATCGTGAAACCGGCAGCGCCGGAGCCCATCTGCTTATCCCCCGGGGTCGAGCCTCGGCTCGCCGGCAGCTCGCTCGATGAGCCCGTCCAGCGCGGGTGCAGCCTTCAGAGACCCAGTTGGCTCAGCAGCGGGCCGATGATCGGCAGGGAGTCGGCGCTGCCGGTCCCGGTGCCGCCGCCCGTGGTCGGACTGCAGCTCTGGCCCGCGGGCGCGTGGTCGACCACATTGACCGTCTGCGGGCCGATGGTGCCCCCGCCGCCGGGCTGGATGCCACGCCACCACAGCGTGTGGGCACCACTGTAGGTGGGAGTCCACGAGGCCGTAGCGTCCTGGCCGTGGGAGATGGGCTGCTCGCTGCCGATCATGGTGGCGCTGCTCAGGTTCGGGCCGTCCAGAAAGTAGTAGGACGAGATGCCCGTCTCGATCCTCATGGCCGGCACAGTGAGCGTGTACGTCTGGTTGACGCACTGCACCGTGCCCGAAACCTGGATCCAGTCGTCGGCGGCGGCCGTCGCGGCCATCGACACCGTGGTCGCGGCCAGCACCGCGATGCCGGCGGCGCACGAGCCCAGACGAGTAAGGCTTTGACGCTTCAAATCGTGCTCCTTCTTTTGACTACCTGCGGGAGTTGCTGTAGCAGAGGCGATTTCATCACACTCCGCTCGAGGATTATGCCGCATAGAACTCTAGGAGTGACCCGTCCCGAACAACAGCTGCGAATTCTGGGGGCCCACAATCACGTAACGTGCACGATCGACCGCGCGATTCAACCGCACACCCAAATGGCTATCGCCCCCAGGTGTTTCTCGAGAACGTGGCTCCGAATCCCGCGCCGGCAGCGACCGGTCAACCGCTACGACTGTAAAGCGGGTGCGTAGGAAAGTCCGATGATCAGGCCCTCGGGTGATTGCAGGCGAGCCACCGTCTGTCCCCATGGCTCCACTCGGGCACCGTGCAGGAGGGTGAACCCCTTCCGTGCCAGTTCATCCGCGGCGTCCTGAACGCCCTCGGCATCCCCGACCTCGAACTCGATGCTCGCCTGTGGGATCGGCCTGTCCGCCGGCCATTCGACGGTGCCGAAACATGCCTGCGCAGCCCGCTCCAGGGGCCAGATGCCGAAGCTCTTGCTGCCCTCGATGTCCTCGCTGTGGCGGTAGCCATCCGGTTCACCATTGAGCGGCAATCCGAGCGCATCGACATACAAGCCCTTGCTGGCCGACGCATCCGGACTGATTACCGCGACACTGCCGATGAACGCGATATCCATGACGATCCCTCCGATACCTGTTCGCGCTCGACCGTTAACCGGCTCCGCTGGTGCCGCGGCCCAGGAGGTGGCCGAGAGTGGATTCGATGTCCTGGCTACGGAAGTGGTGCCTGGCGGCGGTCAGGCGATCAGGTAGGACGCGTTGACTGGCCGCGGTGAGCTGCTCCACTCCCTCGCGGCCGAGCAACAAGGCGGGGCCGAACCGAGGAATCGGCAGGATCGCCGGGCGGTGCAGTACTCGTGCCAGGGCGTGGGTATAGTCGAGGTTTCGAACTGGTTGTGGTGCAACGGCATTGACGGGTCCGGACAACCCGGAGTCCCATAATGCGCGGTGGTAGATGTCGATCAGGTCGTCGATACCTATCCAGGACAGCCATTGGCGGCCGTCGCCGAGGGGCCCGCCCAGCCCGGCCGTGAACAATGGGCGCAGCAGGCGCAGTGTGCCGCCGCGCGGTGATTGCACGATGCCGGTGCGCACCATAACCACCCGGGTGCCCGCGTTTTCGGCGGCAAGTGCGGCAGCTTCCCAGTCCGCGACCACGTCGGCGAGGAATCCTGTGCCGCGTGCGGCAGTTTCATCGAGTAGTTCATCGCCGCGGTCCGCGCCGTAGTATCCGATCGCGGCGGCACTGACGAAGGTGCTGACGCCGGTTGACCCGGCCAGCTCGGCGAGCCTGCGGGTCGGCTCTATGCGGCTGTCTGCGATGGCCTGTTTGTGCGCGGCAGTGAATCGACCGGCGATGGAGGCACCCGCCAGATGGATCACGGCGTCGACGCCCTCCAACAGATCCGCCGACGGCGACTCCGGATCCCACTGCCGCTCATAGGCATTGGCCGGCGCGCGGCGGACCAGGCTGATGACGCGGTGACCGCCGGTGGTCAGGAACGCCGACAGCGCCGACCCCACGAGGCCGGAGGCGCCGGTGATGGCGATCGTGGATTTCTCGAATCCCTGTGCGGCAGCTCTGCGATGGGCCGCCAGGTCGCCGGAGATCTGGCGGTAGCGATAGTCGAACATGGGCCGGAGCAGGGCGTCGGGAATCGGGGTGTCGACCCGGTCCACGAGGCGGGTGTGGCCATCGTCGACGACCTCGAATTCGTGGATGTGCTGCCACGGCAATACGCGCCCCAATGGCATCGAGCGATATCCGTCGATGGCGATCCGATCGACGAATCGCCGTGGCGGGTCGAAGTCCGCGGCACTGTGCTGCGCCACCCACCGCAAGCCACCCGGCAACCGCAGCACGGCTCGGCCGTCGGCGAGGGATTCTGCCTCGGACTCGATGGCGGCCGGCTGCCACGGGGGTGCCAGTCGTGTGAACGCGCCCGGCCTGCCGAACCAGTCGAACACTTCGGCTCGGGGAGCCGCGACGATGGTCGAGCATTCGATGCCCACCAACCCCACGGTAGTCGCTACACAGTCCCTCGAAGCGAATGTGCATCGGTGTGCGCTTGCCAGATTGTCGCCCAGGCCGATGAAAGGCCGTTTGGTTCGGTACGGACGGGGAATCGACTGTGCACAAGTGCTGATGCCGGTTGTACTGACTGCGAAGGGCGGGCGGACAGGTGGAGACTGCGGTGTTGCTGTCGACCGGTTCACTTCTGATGATCGTCGGCGGATTTCGTGTGGCGCACGAACCGCGACGGTTGTCGACAGGGCTCATCCTGCTCGTGGCCGTCGCATTGCTCGGGAGCGGTGCCGGTGTATTCCTCGCAGGGCCCGATATGGGTGTGCCGTCACGTTCCGAGTGGATTGCCGCCACCGCATTCGGTACCTGTGTCGTGGGCATGGCGTTGGTGGCCAACGGGTTCGCTGTCATCCGGCACGAAGGCCGGTCGCCGACGACGTGTACTCCCCTGGTGGTCGGCGCGGGACTGATGTTGCTGGCAACCGGACTCACCGTCGTCGCCGTAAACCCTCGGGTGCCCGCGTGGACTACCCAGCTGATCGCCGTGTGCTGTGTGGTCGGCGGCTACCTGGTGGTGCACCTGATCGCATTCGCCGGGTACGCGCTGCTCTACAGCAATCTCCCTGATCGCTGCGAAGCCGACGCGATCGTGATCCTCGGCTGCGGTCTCAATCGCAGAGCGGTCACTCCCCTGCTCGGTGCGCGCCTCGACCGAGGTATCCGCGCCTACCAGGTTGCAGAAGCAGCAGGAGCTCTTCCCGTGATCGTCACCTGTGGCGGTCAGGGTGACGACGAGGCGACGTCCGAAGCCGACGCCATGGCCCGCTACCTGGCCGCCCGCGGTCTTCCGATGAATGTCGTCGTCCGAGAACGGCATTCACACAATACGGCCGAGAATCTCGAAAACTGCATACGCGAACTCGCACTTCGCGGCATACCGGCCGAGAGAGTCCGAATCACAGTCGTCACCAGCAACTTCCACGTACTGCGCACGGCCGCGCTCACCCGCCGGCTGGGAATCGACGCCCAGGTCGTCGGCGCCCGCACCGCCGGATACTTCATGCCCGCGGCATTTCTGCGCGAGTTCTTCGCCGTACTGGCCACTCATTACCGGCGTGCTCACCTGGCCGCGGTAACGATCACAGTGGCTGCTCTGACCGCCGTCATCGCCAACGCCGCACTGCCGCCGCGATAAGGCCGGGTCCGGGGCGAGCGCTCGAGCCCTGCGGCTGAGAAGATCCACAGACCACCGCTGGTGGCCCCGGCGTCGTCGCCGTCACCGGCGACGACGACACCGGCGCGTGATTCCGATCGATCCCCGCGTGACCGGACGCCAAGGTTAACGGGCCGGTCGCGGGGCGGCGCCGCGGCCTCGGACCCATCCTGTAGCAAGCTCACCGGCGGCTCACCGTGAATTACCAGGCACCGAGCGCGTAATCGACCTCATCACAGGTCGCGAAACCTCGCGGACCAGGTAATTCGAAAAGGACCCCGCCATGACCACCCCCGACCCGGAGGCCACGGCCTCCATTCCCGAAGAACCCCACACCGTCCCGGTAGCGCCGGAGGCCGCCACCCAGACGGTTCGCCCAGCAAACAATATCGGCTGGGCGGTGACCTCCCTGCTGTTCTTCTGGCCACTCTCGTTCTCGGCATTCACCCACTCCCTCAACGTCTTCCCGCTGTGGAGCGAGGGTGACACCGAGGGTGCCCGGTACGCCTCCCACCGCGCCCGCTACCTCGGCATCCTGTCCCTGATCATCGGCGGAATCCTGTTCGCGCTCTTCGTGATCGCCTACATCCTGATGATGTTCCTGCTCGTGCATCACGGCCATCATGGCCACCACGGCGGCTGGAACAACGGAGGCCAGCACGGCGGCCACGGCGGCGGCAATCGCGGATTCGGCCAAGGCCATCACCCGATGATGAACAACGGCGGCAGCCCCAGCACCACCGTCCCCACCCCGACCACCACCCCCACTCCCACTCCGACGCACTGACGACATCCGGGTCTCTGCCTGCGGGGCGGCAGAGACCCGGCGTCGCCGGCGCTGCGCCTCGCATACGATTCAGCCTTCCCAGCCGCGGAGGGCACCACCGTCCGATATCCGCCGGTGCCGGACTTCGATGGCGGGGAGACTGTGTTGCGTGAGTGACGTTTTCGACGGGATCGTCGACCGGTTCGTACTGGCGAGTGCCGAATTCGAGCGACGGCTGCGGATGGCTCGGCCCGACCAATGGGATTGGCCGACGCCTTGCACCGAATGGAATGTGCGACAGCTGGTCAACCATATGGTTCGGGGAAACCTCAACTATCTGTTGCTACTCGAGGGCGGCAGCCGTGATGAATTCCTGCGCCTGCGGGACGTCGATGCGATGGGCGATGATCCGCTGCTCGCCTACACCGAGTCCGTGCGGGACTGCCGTGCCGCGTTCACCGCGCCCGGAGTCCTGCATCGGGTTCTCGACTACCCCACCGGTTCTTCGCCGCTCCCGGCAAGGTGAATACCGCTGCTGGGACACGACAGGACCGACTGCTACGCCTGATGGGCAGAAACCCCGACCATCGTTGAGCGCCAACGTTATTCGAGGCTGGGTGCCGGGGCAGGCATCAGTGCGTTCCACAGTGGGCTGGCCTCGGAGTGGTGGCGGGCGCTGAGTTCCTCGAAGTACCAATCCTGTCCGAGCAGTTGCTTGACTCGCGGAATGGCTACCCCGTCGGGCCCGCTGTAGTAGTGCACCTTTTTGCGGTCGCCGTCGGTGACCATGCGGAACATGACGTCGGCGGTGCCGGCCGGGTCGGAACGTACCGTGTTCAGCGAATTGAATTTCTCCCACGACGCCAGGTAGTCCTGCGGCACGCCCCCGGCGACGTCGATCTTGGTGAAGATCTTGGTCTGGTGGTTGCCCGGGTGCTGCGCTACTTCGAGACGCGGGAAGAGATCTTCCTTCGATTGGCCAGGGCGGCGTGGGCCGAATGGGCGCACGCGGCGGTCGGTGCGCTCGACGCGATACCGGCCGCACAGCGTCGAGCGCCCGAACGCGCGGTGGCGGAACGCCTGGCGGCCACCCTCGTCCAGCGGCCACTGTTCTGCGACCTGCTCGCGCATGTGCCCCTGAACCTGGAACGCGGCGTCTCCGCACCCGTGGTCAAAGACTTCAAACTCACGGCCATCGACGCCGCGGTCAGCGTGGCGGCCGCCGTCGAAACCCGCACCGGCATAGAGGGTTCCGAGGCGATGAACGTCATCGCCACCGCCACGGCGATGGCCGGCGCGCTCTGGCAAATGGCCGCGCCCGGCACCGCTTTACGCACCCTCTACGAAACCGACCCCGATCTCGCCCACGCCCTCGTCGACGTCGAGCCCCGCCTCACCGACATCCTCACCGCACTCCTCACCGGCTACACCCACCGGGGCCGGTAGCGCACGACTCTACGGCGCATCGGGCAGTCGACCCGGTTTGCGGCCGAACACCATCGAGGTCGGCCCGATCAGGTGCCGCTTCTTGATGTGGACGAATCCGGCGTCGCGAAGCCAGCCTTCGCACTGTGTGGTCGTGGCTTCGAAGCCCTCCCGCATTTCCAGCATGATGTTCAGGCTGGAGAGATAGCTGATGAGATTGTTCCTGCGGCTCGGGTCGGTCATGGCGTCGTAGACGAGCAGCGCGCCACCGGGCGGCAAGGCCGCGTAGGACTTGCCGATCATTTCCCGCCGCTTGGTTTCGCTGTAGCCGTGCAGCAGGTGGCCGAAACAGATCACGTCCACACTCGGCAGCGGACCGTCGTTCATATCGCCGGCGACGAAGTGGATCCGGTCGCCGAGCGCGAACGATGCGACGTACTCCTCGAAAATCGGTCCCACCGCGGGCAAGTCGTAGCTGAACCCGCTGACGTGGGAGTGGGTGAGCCCGACTCGCACCGGCAGCGCCCCTTGCGCCGCGCCGATGTCCGCGAACGTCCGGAAGCGTTGCCACGGAAAGCGTTTGGCGATGAGCATGGCCTCGCCGGTCGAGATTCCGGTCATCCCGGCCAGGAATTTCCGCAGCGCCGCCGGATCACCGTAGAGCGAGGAGAAGAATTCGCTTTCTCCGTGCTCCTCTACCGCTCCCGGTTTGCCGGTCCGCAGCAGATCCCCCAGCCCCGACCACAGATCGTAGAGCCGCGTGCTCGACAGCTCCATCAACCCGCCGATGTAACTGGGTTTGGCGCGGTCGAGGAACAGCGCGGCCTGACGCGAGTTCACGTAGAGCCCGGCACGGTTTCGCCGCAGCAATCCCATATCGACCAGAGCGCCGAGGAACGGGCCGGCAGCACGCGGATGCCACCCGAGGCGGTCCATCAGATCCTGCTGCGACCGCGGACTCACCGCCAGCTCGGTGAAGACACCGGCCTCGACCGCCGTGAGCACGACCCGCGAGGACCAGAACGCCATCCCCGTCTCCAGGACCTGCTGGGGATCGGCGAAGCGCCGCAGTATCGGACCACCGATCCGGCTCTGAAAAGCCTTCATCAGCAACAACTCACGGCGAATCCCCCGAACACGGTCGGCACCGAGTTCCGCGACCGGCTTGCCCGGCTCCGGAGGAATCGCTCGGCCCGGCGGGAGTGTGCTGCCTTCGACCGGACTCTTGGGATGTGCCATGTGCAATTCCTCCAGTGTGATGACCGATGCGCGAACCGCCAGCCGGGTGCGATCCCGAGCCGAGCGCGAGGCTCGGGTCAATCACATCACTGTGCGGCGGCCCCGGTACAGACATAAGCGACAAGACCGTCCCTCGTCCTGCGATCCGGCTCGCCGCCGCGGCTCGCAGAATGCCCGCGAGACGGGGTCTTCGTGCCCGTCGGCTAATATGGAGGCGCTAGCTCCGCTTATGGTCACGACCGGCACCGACACCACCCGTACAGAAGGCGAGCACATCGATGACCGATTCCGGCAAACGCATCGTCGGCTTGATCTGGGCTCAGGACCGGCACCGAACGATCGGTCTCGACGGCGGAATTCCATGGACCGTCCCCGAGCATTTCAAGCACTTCGACGAGGTCACCGGCGGCCGTCCGATCGTCATGGGACACCACACCTGGAATTCCCTGCCCGATGAGGTGCGCCCGATTCCGAATCGCCGCAATATCGTCGTCACCCACACCCCCGACTGGTCCTACGACTCGGTGCTGACCGCCGGAACCCTCGAGGAAGCCCTGGCCCTGACCGACCCGGAGGAGACCTGGATCATCGGCGGTGGCGAAACACTCTCGGAGGCAATGAAGTTCGCCACCGTCCTCGCGGTCACCGATGTCTCCGCGAACATCGCCGGTGATACCCGCGCACCGGACATCCCGGTGCAGGATTTCATGCTCGCCTACACCAGCGGCCCGCACGAATCCGATGAAAGCGGGCTGACTTACGAGTTCCGCGGCTATGTACACCGAGACCTGGCCGGCGATCAGAACTAGTCACACCGGATCGACTCGATGAGGGATCGGGCCGTGGCCGGATCGCCGGCGACGGCGGTCGCGGCGAAGATGGGAGCCGAACGGCCCAGTCCCCGAACGGCGGTCGGCACCACGCGGTAGCCGTCCGCCCACAGTTTGTCGAAGCACGGGCGTAGGTGTTCGGCATAGGAGAGCCCGCCGGGCTCCGGCGGCGCCGGGATACTGTCGTGCGAATGCGCGACGCTGCCCGGGTCCCCGGTGCCCCAATGTTCCAGTAGCGCAATGGGATGCATCGCGCCGCTGCGGCGCGCATTGATCTCGGTGACGTAGAGTTCGCGCTGCCGGTCCACGAGGCAGTCCGCACACAGCCAGCCTCGATAGCCGAGTGTGTGGGCGGCCTTGCCTACCTCGTGGCCCAGAGTGCGTAGTGGCGCACGGAGATCGGCGGGGACACAGCTCTCCCCCACTGCCACCGATTCATATCGTTTGACGTCGACGGTCATCGTGCTCAGCACGACTGACTCGACGCCGGTCTCGGTGACGAGGATATCGACGGCGGGGCACCCGGCATCCGGCGCGTGGTCCAGATAGGACTGCACGAGCAGGGGGTAGGTGCGCAGAAATGGATCATGAAAGGCATTGGCCCAGAAGGTGTCCGGGGAGACACCGGCCGGCCCGACGACAACAGAGCCGTCACCGCTGACACCGTGCATGCTCTTGACGATCACCTGGCCGCCGCCGCGGACCAACGCTCCCAGCGCACCCTCCAACTCCATCGGCGTCGTCACCGTGACTCCGGGCGGGACCCGGAACCCCGGAATCCGACCGGCCAGGTCGAGGCAGCTGAGCTTGTTGTCCAGATACACACTCGCCCAGTAATCATCCTGCGCGGGGCCGTCGAGTTCGACCTCGATACCCCAGCCCTGGATCGTGGCCAGCAGCCGATACATCGCCGGAGCCATTCCCACACACAGGATCCGCACCCGGAGGGAAGTCAGGAGTTCACGAAGCTCGTCCAGCGCCGACTCGTCGGCGAGCAGATCCTCGACCAGTCGGCCGGTCCGGCGCACCGGGCTGACGACCGGCGGCGGGTCGACCTCCAGCACGCGGTGCACGTCGGCGAACCACTCCGGATCCGTCCCGTCGGCCAGCACCAGTACGCGAGGCCCGGTGGACCAGAAGACGGCCTGATCGGAGAGCATGTCGCCGGCCGCGATGAAATTTGCTTCGGCCGCCCGGTCGAAACGGGGCGGAAAATTGCGAAGATTGAACTCCGCATTGTTCGGAATAATGAGATCGACCGAGTCCGTCATACCGCCAGAGTGGCAATAATAAAGAATTATGGTAACTAGCCGTTCGGGCATGCCCTTTTGTTCGCACTCCTTGGCACAGCATCTTTCGCGGCGGGCATATTTCCGTTTAGCCTTACCGCATCACGACCTCAGCAATGCGACCGATGCTCCACTCGCGAGGGGATTTCCGCTTTGGACACGAAAAACGATCCGCCGCTCGACGGCATCGCCGTCCGCGGGCGCGGATTGACCAAATGTTTTTCCGACCTCACCGCCGTCGACGCCGTGGATATCGATGTGTACTCGGGTGAATTCTTCGGATTGCTCGGCCCGAACGGCGCCGGGAAATCATCCACGATGCGCATGCTCAGCTGCATTTCCCGGCCCACCGCGGGCGACCTGCGGGTTCTGGGCCGCGATCCTCGCCGCGATGCCGCGCGAATCCGCCGGAACCTGGGCATCGTCCACCAGGAGAACAATCTCGATATCGATCTCACCGCACTCGAGAACCTCACGACCTACGCGCGATATTTCGGATATCCCCGGCCCGAGGCGCGCCGCCGCGGTAAGGAGATGCTGCATTTCGCGCAACTGGACGAGAAGGCCGATACCAGAGCTGACGACCTGTCCGGCGGCATGCAGCGCCGGCTGGCCATCGCCCGCGGCCTGGTCAATTCGCCCGAGCTGGTCTTCCTCGACGAACCGACCACCGGACTCGATCCGCAGATGCGCCATATCGTGTGGCAACGCCTGCTCGAGCTCAAACAGCAGCGCACGACCCTGGTGCTCACCACGCATTACATGGATGAGGCGGAACAACTCTGCGACCGCATCGTCATCATCGACCGCGGCCACATTGTCGCCGAGGGCACGCCGCAGGTGCTGATCAAGGAGCACGCCGGCCAGGAGGTCGTCGAACTCTGGTTCCCGGACAGCCCGACCGAGGAGACGACGCTGCTGCTCGGCGGCATCGCCGAGCAGTTCGACATCCTGCCCGACCGGGTGATTCTCTATGTCCCGCACGGTGACAGCGCGGTCAGCGAGGTGCATCGCCGCGGATTGTCGCCGACCCGGGTGACCGTGCGCCGGTCCACGCTGGAGGACGTCTTCCTGCGCCTCACCGGACGAACCCTGGCGGAATGACATGGCTCCCCAAGCGGTCACCGTCCTCGAACGGCACGTCAAGCTGTATCAGCGGCTGTGGCGGGCCTCCGCGTTCTCGTTCTTCATTCTGCCGATCCTGTTCCTGGTCAGCATGGGCTGGGGGGTCGGGCATTACGTGCACACCATCGGCGGCCACGATTACCTGAAATGGATCGCACCGGGCCTGCTCGCCTCGACCGCGTTCCAGATCGGCGCGAACGAATCCACCTACGGGGTATTGAGCGAATTCAAGTGGGTGGGCGGGATTCACGCGATGCGTTCCACGCCGGTCCGCGTCCCCGATATGGTGCTCGGCTGGCTACTCTATGTCCTGATCGTCACCGAGGTCGCCACCGGCGCTTTCTTGATCGTGGCGTGGGCTTTCGGTGCGGTGACGCCCGGCTTGGCCGTGTCCGCGCCTTTCATCGCCGGGCTCGTCTCGATCGCCGTCGCCGCACCGACCACGGCCTTCTCGGCGGCGATCGACGATGTGGACTGGTTCCTGCTGCTGGGCCGCTTCCTGATCCTGCCCGCGGTGCTGTTCTCCGGTGTGCTGTTCCCGGTCAGCCAGTTGCCGGTCTTCCTGCAGCCGCTGTCCTACTTCTCACCGCTCACCCATGCGGTGATCCTGTTGCGGGACTTCACTTTCGGTAATCCCCCGCTGCTGTCCGCCGCAGGCCATGCCGCCTATCTGCTGGTGTGGCTGGTCGCCGGCTGGTGGCTGGCGAAGCGCTCGTTCCGACGCCGTCTCGACGATTGAGGTCCCGACACCATGGCTACCGTTGTCTCCACCGGTTCCGCCGCACCGGATCGGGCGTTCCCGGTTCATGTTCTCACCGTGCTGGAACCCATGTTCGTGTTCACGTTCAAGCATCGGCGCGGGGTGACGCTGTTCAGTGCGATCTGGCTCTCGGCGGTCCTCGAGCCCGTGCTGTATCTGCTGGCGCTGGGTCTGGGCGTCGGCAGTCTGGTGAACCGCCGGATCACCACCGACGGCCAGACCATGAACTATCTGCATTTCGTCTCTCCCGCAATGCTTGCCGTGTCCTGCATGTCCGGCGCGATCTCGGCGTCGGTGTTCAGCTTCTATACCCGGCACAAGCAGCACGGCATGTTCCGCATGATTTCGACGACGTCGATCACCACCCGGGAAATCGTGGTCGGCGACTGGTTGTGGGAGATCCTGCGGGTTTCCATGCTCAGCGGCATCTTCGTCATCGTGCTGGCGCTGGCCGGACTCGTCGGAATCGGTAATGCCGTGGTCGCTTTCGCCGCGACCGTTCTCATCAATGCCGCGTTCAGTGCCGTCGGTATCGGGCTGGCCATGCTGCTGCGTGGCTGGCAGGACTTCGATATCGTCACCGTCGGCCAGACCGTGCTGTTCCTGTTCTCGGGCACGTTCTTCCCGGTGTCCCAATACCCGTCCTGGGCGCAGGTTTTCGCCGAACTCACCCCGCTGTATCACGCGATCGAGCTGCTACGCGGCATCACCGTCGGCGATTACGGCACCGGAATGCTCGTGCACGCCGGCTACCTGGTGCTCATGACCGCCGCCGGACTCGTTTTCGCCACCCGGCGGGTCGATGCCGACCTGCACGCGTGAACCTTCCCGACAGGAGTTTCGATGCCTCACTTCATCAGCTCGCTGGACGAGCTGGAAACCACCGCTCCGCGCCACGTCCTGGTGTTGTATTCCGGTGGGGTGGACGGCAGTTATCTGCTGCAGTGGCTGGCCCGCCGCCGTATCGAGGTGACCGCCCTGCAGGTCCGCATCGGCGAGGCCGGTGAGGTCGACTCGGACCTCGCCAAACGGCGGGCCGCCACCTTCGGGGTGAGCCTGCACACCGTGGACGCCTCCCAGGAGTTCTTCACCCGATTCCTGCCGCCCGCAATCCATGCCGATGCCTACTATCAGGGCCAATACCCCGTGGGCTCGACGCTGACCCGGCCGCTCATGGCCAAGGTCGCCGTCGATGTGGCCGGCCAGTTCGGGTGTGATGCCGTCGCGCACACCGCCACCTACACCCAGAACAGCTCGCTGCGCCTGAGCGCCTCGCTGGCGGCGCTCGACCGCGAATTGGTCGTCGCCGCACCGTTCCTGGGCTCGCACATCCCCCGCGAGGTCAAGGTGCAGGTATTGCAGGAGGCCGGAATCGGTTTCGACATGGGCGTTTACAGTGTCGACGCCAATCCGTGGGCGCGCGTCATCGAATCCGGCGGCGTCGAGGACCCGGAGGTGACCCTCGACGAGACCGTCTTCACCTGGACCCGCGATATCGACGATTGTCCCGCCGGCGGCACCGAGATCGAGCTGCGCTTCGCCGGCGGGCTGCCCGTCGAACTGGACGGTCAGCCGACGACTCTCGGCGATCTGGTGCCCGTGCTCAACGAACTCGGCGGACTGCACGGCGTCGGGCGTTTCTCCGGGCTCGAGGACACCCCGTTCGGCGTGAAGAACCACGAGGTCCGCGAGGCTCCCGCCGCCACGGTCATCACCACCGCGCACCGGGCCCTGGCCAATGCCGTCTACGGGATGCGCGAGCACACCATCCGCGCCGCCCTCGCCCGGGAGTGGACCGACCTGGTCGTGCACGGCGGCTGGTACGGCCATCTGGCCCAGAGCCTTTCGCGTTGCCTGGCCGATCTGGACGAGCCGCTCACCGGCACCCTGGGCCTGCGACTGCATCGCGGGGCCGTGCGCGTACTGCGGCTGAAGTCGGAGAACGGGTTGTACTACTCGCGTTTCGGCCAAGACTTCACGCGCTGGATGAGCGGATACTCCTACGGGCCCTGGCTGACCCAGGCCACCATCGCCGATGCGGTGCGCAGCGGGCACGACGGCCTCTGGTGACGGCGCGATGAGTCCTCTCGGCGATGGCACGACGAGCGCTGCCGACACGCTGGACGCCGGTAAGCGGATCGTCGATCTCAGCCACCCTGTCACCGCCGGGATGGTCACCTATCCCGGCCTGCCCGGACCGGAGATCTCCGACCACCTGTCGCGTGCCGAATCCCGCCGGAAGTATGCGCCCGGAACGGAATTCCAGATCGGGCGCATCAGCATGGTCGCCAATACCGGCACCTATCTGGACGCGCCGTTCCATCGCTTCGGCGACGGCGCCGACCTTGCCGCGATACCGCTGTCGCGGGTCACCGATCTCGAGGCGATCGTGGTGCGCGGCACGCATCGCGCCGTGGGCGTGGGCGAGCTGGCGCCGCACCGCGCTGCCGTTCCCGGCCGGGCCGTGCTGCTGCACACCGGCTGGGATCGGCATTGGGGCACGCCCGGTTACGGCGCGGCCGACCATCCGTTCCTCACCGCCGAGGCCATCGAATGGCTTGTCGCACAGCGGCCTTCGATCGTCGGCATCGATTCGGTGAACATCGACGATATGGCCGACGGCACGCGGCCCGCGCACACCGGGCTGCTGGCCGCCGGTATCCCGATCGTCGAACATCTCACGGGACTCGACCGCCTGCCCGATCGCGGGTTCCGGTTCCATGCGGCGCCGATCGCCATCGCCGGCATGGGCACGGTGTCCGTGCGCGCCTACGCGGTCGTGCCCGGGGATCTCGGCTGAACAACCCTCGTGCCCTTCATCGGAACTGCTCGCGCAGATCGGTGAAGGGCATGCACGGATGGAAGTACACGTACTCGCCGCGGGTTTCGATCTTCTCGGCCATCAGGTCGATCGTCGCCCGCGCCGACCGCAGATCCCCGGCGCGTTGCTGCGCCATCGCCAGCAGTCCGAGATTCAGCGGTACCCGGATTTCGACGCGGGTCCGGTCCAGCCGTCCGAGGGCCTCGTTGATCAGTGCGAGGCCGTCGTCGACGCGGCCGCGATACGCCATGGCCCAGCCGTACAGTACGACGGTCATATCACCCCAGTAGTCCAGTTCGTGGGTTCCGGTCAGCTCCAATGCGGCGGCGCTGCTGAGCCATACGCGCTCCACGTCGTGCGCCAGGACGGCGACCAGCGCATCCACGTAGAGGAACAAGGCCCGTTCGGCGGGTGGACTGTCCGCGGTCAGGGTCTCCATCTGCGTCAGCCACTGCCCGGCGCGCGTCCGATCCCCCAGCAGCCATGCGCACATCGCCCCGTAGGCCCGGCAGATCACCCGCGGGTCGTACTGGAATACCCGCCGCAGTTCACCGACCTGATACGGCTGCACCAGATCGTCGGCGGCGTGCACCGCCGCGGCGAACTCCGCCAGCGCGCCACGGACATCGCCCTGCACGTAACGCACCAGGCCCCGTCCGTACGCGCCGCCCACCACGGCGATGACATTGCCGGTGCGCCTGCCGATTTCGCGTAGTCGTTCGGCGAGTTCGGCGGCCGTTCCGTACTGGCCCGCCGCCCACTGCGCCAGGTTCAGCCCCAGCAGCACCGACGGCTGATCCGGATCCGCCGGCTCCTGCGACAGGTCCTCCGCCCGGGAGAATGCCCGCCCCGCTTCCGCGTCGGCGAAACCGGCTGTGATGGTCAGTAGTTGGCCCAGCCGGGTCTGTAATCGCCGTTCCCATGCGGTCACCGCCGCACCCGCGCCGGCGGTGCGCGTCAATTCCACCGCGCGGCGCAGCCACATCTCGGCCTGCTCGTAGTCGAGGTTCCGTTCGGCTCGTTCGGCCGCCATGGCCAGTCGCTCGAGCACCAGTGCGGTATCGAGTACCGCGGCCGCGCGCCAGGAGTGGTAGGCGATCTGCTCGATGTATTCCTCGGCCGCGGTGCGCCTTTCCACCAGTACCTCGGTCACCCGCCGATGCAGTGTGGCCCGTTCGCTCGCCGTCAGTTCCTCGTGCAGCACGTCGAACACCAGGGCGTGTGTGAAGCGCAGGACGTCGATGCGGTCGGGATCCGCCCGTAACAGGTTGGCCCGCATGGCCTGTTCGATGTACCGGTGGGTCGGGCGATCGGCGCCGAACACCGAATACAGCAGGGAGACCGGGATCTCCGTGCCGATCACCGTGCAGCAGCGCAGCAGGGCCAGGGTATTGGCGTCGAGCTTGGACAGGCGGTGGTGCAGCACTTCGCGCACCCCGAACGGCACGTGATTGAGCAGTAGCCTGCCGATCTCGGCGCCGTCGCCGGTGCCGCCCTGTGCCAGCGAGGACAACAGCTGGGTCAGCAGGAACGGGTTGCCGTTGGTGCGCGCGTGCAAGGCCGCGCGCAGGGCCGCCGGGATCTCGTGACCGGTGAGCGCCACCGCCAGCTGCGCCACCGCTTCCGGGCTGATCCCGCGCAATTGCACGGTCTCCGAATAGGATTCGCGCAGCACGCAGCCCAGCGTCTCGCGTAGTGCGGGCGAGAGATCGGGGGCGGTGTCCCGGGTCGAGGCCACCATCAGCAGTGGAGTGTGCCGGATCCGTCCGGCCAGTAGCCGGAACAGCTCCAGCGAGGGCCGATCGGCCCAGTGCAGATCGTCGAACACGATCGCCAGCGGACGCTCGGTGGCCAGTTCCACCAGGATCCGGCACAGCTCGTCATGTATCCGGAAGCGGGCCTGCGCCGGGTAGACCGACTGCGGCGCAGGCGATTCCGGACGCGATAGATACCCCGGTAGCAGCGGTGCGAGCAGGGCCTCCGACCCGGCGATCATCCGGCCGAAGGCCTCCGGGCGCAAGGCCGCGAGTTGCCGGAGCACCTGCACCCACATCCAATGCGCGGGCGCCCCTTCGACTTGCACGCCGCTGCCCCACACCACATCGATGGCGCCGGCGGTCGAGAGGTTGCCGTCCAGCTCGATCAGCAGTCGTGTCTTGCCGATTCCGTCTTCGCCCGCGACCACGATCGTCCGCCCGGCGCCCGTCAGGGTCGCCGCCGTGGCGCGTTCGAGCCGTGCGAGTTCCTGTTCCCGGCCCGCGAGCACGGGACGGTCCGCGTGCGTGATCGCGGAGCGCACCTGCGCGGCGGCGGTGACCGGGCGGGCGCCCGCGTCGGCATCCTTCAGGCTCGGATCCTGCCGCAGGATCGCGCTGTAGAGATGCTGGAGTTCCTCGCCCGCGTCGATGCCGAGTTCCTCCGCGAGCCGGCGGCGGGTGTGTTCGTAGGCGTGCAGCGCATCGGCCTGCCGGCCCGACCGGTACAGGGCGAGCATGAGTTGCCGCACCATGGGCTCGTGCAGCGGGTGGTTGCGCACCTCGTCCACCAGGGTGGCGATGACGGCTTCGTGCCCGCCGAGGGCGATGGCGGCCTCCGCGTGCCCGGTGACCGCTGTCAGGCGCACCTGTTCGAGGCGATCGGCCTCGTCGGTGGCGAAGCGGTAGGCGGCGAATTCCGCGAAGGGCGTGCCTTGCCACAGTTCCAGTGCGCCGGTCAGCCGTTTCCGTGCGAGCTCGAAATCCCCTTCGCGCAACGCGATTCGGCCTGCCGCCGCCTCGTCCTCGAAGCGGAAGGCGTCGATCCTTTCCCGGTCGAGCGCCAGCAGATATCCGGGCGCGCGATGTTCCACGAGATTGCCGCCGAGGCCGCGCCGGGGACCGCGCAGGATCCGGCGCAGCCGGGAGACGTAGGTCTGCAGCGTGGCCGCGGCGTGCTCGGGCGGCGCGGTGCCCCAGATTTCCTCGGTGATCTTCTGGGTGGAGACGACATGACCGGTGTGCACGGTCAGCAGTGCGAGAATTGCGCGTTGCCGGGGCGGGCCGATATCCACCGGGCGCGTACCACAGAATGCCGCGAAATCTCCGAGAACCGCGATATTCAAACTTTCCAGATTGCTCATCCTGATATCAACGCCTCAAAATAGCCGGAGCTGACATCGGATTTCGGAAGAATACCGCCCGACGGCACTGGCGCCAGCGGCCCCCATCGGCCCTACCGCACCCCCTCCCGATAAATTACAGCGGCACAGCCGGATTCGCTGCCGACAGACCAGGGCACAGCCTTGCCCGGTCAGCCCATTCCAACGATCACCGGAAAATGCTCACAGTCAGGTGCCCACCGGATCGAGATCCGATAGCCGACGATGGAAGTGAGGTCTTCGTGTTCTGTACATCGGCTGAACTCCTCCGCAATAACGATCGAGCCGTAGCATGCTCGAATTTGTCGATATCGGCAGAACAACTTCCAAAACAAGACCGCCGATGCTACCGGACCGGGTCCGGGCCGGACCGGTGTGCAGGTGAACAATGTCTGACGGTCGAATAAGCATCATTGCTGAAGACGAATCGACGCGGCGACTTCCCGGACCGTGCCCGTCAGTACTCGCCCGGGTTCGAGCCGCACGTTCAGCTCGCCCTTGCATTCATCGAGCAGCCGGAAGGCCAGCATCGAATTCCCGCCCAGTTCGATGAAGGTGTCCCCGACCCCGACCGACTCGACCGCCAGTACCCGCCGATAGATGGCGATCAGCGCCGCCTCCTCCGCACTCGCCGGCGGTTCCGCCTGCCGCGCCGACGTGACGCTGTCGTGCCAGGCCGTCAGCAGCGCGGCGGTGTCGATCTTGCCGTTCACGGTCGAGGGAATCCGCGGCAGCACCACGATCCGCTCGGGGCGCATGTGCTCGGCGAGCGTCGCCGCGGTCTCCGTCCGTAGTGCGGCCGGGTCCAGCGCCGCGGGTTCGAGGCCCGCGGCGGGTGCCACGAAGGCCAGCAGTCGCACCGGGGTACCGTGCGCCAGCACCGCGCAATCACCCACCCGGGGATGGGCGGCCAGCACCGACTCGATCTCGCCGGGCTCGACCCGCAGTCCCCTGATCTTGATCTGCCGGTCGATGCGGCCCAGATGTTCCAGCACCCCGTCCGGCCGGAACCGGCACAGATCCCCGGTGCGATACAGCCGCGCGCCCGGCGGCCCGTAGGGGTCCGCGACGAACCGCTCCGCGGTGCGTGCCGGGGCATTCCAATACCCCAGTGCCAGACCGATTTCGCCGCCGATGTAGGCCTCGCCCGCCATGCCCGCCGGAACCGGTTCGAGGCGTTCGTCCAGGATCGAGAACCGGAAGTTCGCGGCCGGTCGCCCCAGCGGCACCGGGGCGCCCGGTTCCACCGGCAGCGGCATATCGACCACGCTGCCGGCCTCGGTGGGCCCGTAGCAGTTCAGCAGCGTCGCCGCCGGCAGCACCCGGTGGAAGGTGTCGCGGATGCGGGTGGTCACCGGCTCACCCCCGCACAGCGCCCACCGCAGTCGCGATACCCGCACTGCCGCAACATGTTCGAGGAACGGGCCCATCACCGTGGGCGACAGGAACAGCGTCGATATCGGAAACCGCTCGACCAGCCGGGCGAGATGACCCGGGTCCCGATGCCCGCCGTCCCGGCAGATCACCAGGCGCGCACCGTGATACAGCGGCCAGAAGATCTCCCAGATGGACACGTCGAAGCCCGGCGAGGTCTTGAACAAAGCGCTGTCGTCCGGGCCGAACGGATACCGTTCCTGCAGCCAGAGCAGATTCGCCAGCGCGCCCGCGGTCGGATAGGCGACGCCCTTCGGGCGCCCGGTGGTGCCCGACGTATAGAGGATGTGCAGCAAGCCGCCGCTCGCGGCCGTCACCCCCGGATCGGTGGCGGGGCAGGCCGCGTACGCGGCCTCGTCGGTGACATCGACAATCTCCCAGGGCCCCGGTGGGATTCGATCCCGGCCGGCGGTATCGGTGAGCACCTGGACCGGCGCGGCGTCGGCGAGCATGAAAGCCACTCGCGCATCCGGCAATTCGGAATCCACCGGCACGTAGGCCGCACCGGTCTTCACCACCGCGTAGATGGCGACGATCTGTTCGATACTGCGGCGCAGGCACACCCCCACCCGCGCACCGGGCCGCACACCCCGCCGCGCCAGCAGATGCGCCAGCCGGTTCGCCCGATCGTTCAGTTCCCGGTAGCCGACCTCCGTGCCCGCCTCGTCCACGAGCGCGACCGCGTCGGGAGTGCGCCGCACCTGTTCCTCGAACGGACCGGCCATCGTGCGGTATCGGATATCGGGACGCTCGTATCGGTTGAGGCCGTAGAGAACCCGCCCCCGCTCGGCAGCGTCCAGCAGCGCATGCGCATCCATCGCCCGCTCGGGGTCGCGGGCCAGCCCGCTCAGCAGTCGCACGAACGACTCCGCCCAGCACAATGCGACGGGTGCGTCGGCCGCCGCGGTCATGCTCTCCGCATATACCCGCGCCCCGTCCGCGGAGACCACGATGGTGGCCGCCACCCGCTCTTCCGTGTCCTGAGCGCCGACCGCCGCAACCCGTAGTTCACCCGCCCCGAGCAAGGCCGCGCCGAAGCTGTCCCCCGGATCGACGGGCGCGGGCGTAATAGCCTCGCGCGCACCCTGAATCACCCGCACCCGATACCGTGCCCCGAACCGCGACAACCGCTCGGCCAGCACCGTCGCCCCGATCGACAACGCCACGAATTCGTCGGTTCCCGCTCGCGCAGCCAGTTCCCGCAGCCGCTGCGCGACAGCGACCGGCACCGCGACAGGGCCGGCACAATCCGACAGCAGCGAATCCTCCGACTCGGCCACGGCCGTCGACCGGCCGATCCCCGCGGAATCCTCGAGCTCGGCGACGGCTGCCACCACACCGTTCACGGCGGAATCACGCGACCCATTGGCAGCGGCCGACAGTCTGATTGCCGCCGAATCATCGGATTCGGCGGCTACCCACAGGCCATCGGCCGCCGGACGACGGCCGGCAGGTGAACAGTCGCGCAGGGAATTCGGTGGTGTAGGGGCGGTCGAGTCCGGTGTCATGAGCGCTCCCATCGTCCGGGCCGGCCGGGTGCCCGGCCGACGAACCGCTCCCCTCAGGGTCGTGTCCAGAATGCGAATATTCCTGTCCCGCGTTCACGCGACACCGGCTGCCCGCGTAGCACTTTCACGTGACTGACCTGCTCCGACCGCCGGAATCTACTGTCGGAGCTGGCAATTGGCAAGCGCCGCGACAGCGGCCGGCGACCGGAAGGCCACGCATGGATATCGCGATATCGGCGACCGCGACCGCGCCCGTACCGCCCCTGGACCTCATCCGCGCCCGGGCCGAACAGGCAGGCGACCGCACCGCCCTGAGTGGCGACGGCCGGTCGACGACCTATCGCGAACTGCTCGCCCGGACCGACGCTCTCGCACATCGATTGCGCACCGCCGGCGTAACGCCACAACTGCCCGTCGCGGTCCACCTGAACGACCCCGCCGACACGGTGGTGGCCATGCTGGCGACTCTCACCGTGGGCGCGGTGTACTGCCCACTCGACACCACCGCACCCGCCGACCGCCTCGCGGCGATCATGTCCCGGCTGCATTGCCGCTTCGCAATCGCGGACGCCACCAGCGCACACCGTCTCCCCGCCGCAGCGGCCATTGTCGATCCCGCAACCACGCTCGCGCGTGCCGCGACGGTCATATCAGAGCCCGAGCCGAACGTTGCCGACCCCGCGGCGGCCGTGACCAATGCCGTAGCGCTCGCACACGACGCCACCCCGTGCCTCGCGCACCCCGATGGGCTGGCCTATGTCATCCATACGTCCGGTTCCACGGGCGTCCCCAAGGGCGTCGCGATGACTCGTCGCGGACTCGCCCGGCTCATCGACTGGCAGATCGGCGACGGTGAGACGGGCTTGCGCACACTGCAATTCACCGCCGCGTCCTTCGATGTCACCTTTCAGGAAGTGCTGTCGACCTTGGCATCCGGTGGCACTCTGATCCTTTCTTCGGAGAACATCCGCCGCGATCCCGCCGCCTTACTAGACGCTCTCGTGCGCCGTCGCATCGAACGGCTGTTCTTGCCTTATGTGGCCCTGCAATTGCTGGCTGTCGAGGCCGGTCGCCGGGAGGTGTATCCGGATTCGCTGCGCCAGGTGATCACCGCGGGTGAGCGCCTCATCATCACCCCCGCTATCCGCGCCTTGTTCGCGGCATTGCCCGGTTGCCGGCTCGACAACCATTACGGCCCTACCGAAGCGCACTTGGTCACCAGCGCGACCCTGCGCGCCGAATCCCGCCGCTGGCCCGAGATTCCGGATATCGGGGCTCCGGTGTCGGGTGTCTCCTGCCGGGTGCTCGATGATCGGTTGCGCGCCGTCCCCACCGGCGAGGCCGGTGAACTGTATGTCGGTGGCGCAGGCCTGGCGCGCGGCTATGCACACGATCCGGCTCGCACCGCGGAACGATTCGTTGCCAGCCCCTTCGCCCCCGGCGAGCGCCTCTACCGCACGGGCGATCTGGTCCGCGCCGCCGCGGCCGGCCACTACGAATTCCTCGGCCGCGCAGACGACCAGCTCAAGGTCCGCGGCTTCCGCGTGGAGCCCGGCGAGGTGGAGCACGCGCTCTCGGCGCACCCGAGCATCGACGCGGCCGCCGTCGATCTGCGCCTGCTCGCCGACGGGGTACGGGCGCTCGTCGCCTATCTCCAGACCACCGCGCCGATTTCGCACCGGGAGCTCAGCAACCGGCTGCGCGCCACTTTGCCCGCATACATGATCCCGAGCCGCTTCATCCCGGTAGACATCTTGCCGCGCACCACAACCGGCAAGATCGACCGGCGCGCGCTGGCCGCCCTACCGCTGCCCGCCGCTCCCGGCAGCCGCGCCGAATCCGCACCACGGGAGCTCCTCCGGCCCGCCGATCTCGCCGCCCCCTCATCCCCAAGGCATTCCAACCCCAGCGACCTCGCCCCACCCGCACCTCCGGGGCATTCCCAGCCCAGCGGCGTCGCCGCATCCGCACCTCCCGGGCATTACCAGCCCAGCAACCTCGCCATGCCCTCACGACAGGAGCCCGCCTTGCCCAGCGACGCCGCCGAATCCACCTTGCAGCAGCCCGGGAACGCGCCCTCGTTGACTGAGCTCGTCACCGGCATCTGGGTCCGAGTACTCGGCCACGACGAATTCGCCGGCGACGACGACTTCTTCGATGTGGGCGGTGATTCGCTGCTGGCCACCTGGGTCGTCACCGAACTCGCGCAACTGCTCGACCGTCCCGTCGAATTGTCGTTGCTGCTGGAGTACGGCACGGTCGACGAACTCGCCGCCGCCCTGTCCTCCGCCGATCTTCCTGCGGCGCAACAGCGTTCCTCCCAGATCGTCACGCTACGTCCCGGCAATTCCGGCCGCGGCGTCTATCTCGTGCACCCGCTGGGCGGCGAGCTGCTCGCCTATCGTGAACTGGCGCTGGCCTCCACCGCCCCGATGCGATTACTCGGTATCGGATGGACCGGCGCCCCACCGAAATTCGGCAGCACCCTCGCCGATATCGCCCGCCATCACGTCGAACAGTTGCGGGTGGTGGAACCGGACGGCCCGTATTGGCTGGCCGGCTGGTCCTTCGGCGGCGTGCTGGCCTTCGAGATCGCCCGGCAGCTGCGGGCCGCCGGCGCGGAGGTCGCGTTCCTGGGCTTGTTCGATGCCAACCCGGTCATCGACCCCATCACCGGACTTCCCATGGCGCGCACGCCGTTCCTGGAACTGCTGGACACCGTCGCCGCGCGGCTCGACGATCCGTCCACCACCGACGCCGAACTGACCGAGCTCACTTCCGGCTCCACCTGGCTGCAACTGATGGGCGCACCCCTGCAGAGCCGCGCGTCCACCGGCTACCTGCGCACGGTCCTCGACACCGCCCGCGCGTGCATGAACGCCGCCATGCGCTATGAGCCGCAACCATATTCGGGCCCGGTGCACCTGTTCGATGCCGCCGACACCCCGCCCGAGCGCCGTGCGAGCGCCACCGCCGCCATGCGCGAACTCTGCACCGGCCCGCTGACCATCGTCGAGATCGCCGGTGCACACCGGACATTCATCACTGGAGAACACGCCGCCGAGGCCGCGGCGCAGCTCGATGCTGCGCTCGAGCACGTCGGCGCCGAAGGGAGCGCGAATCGTGGATCCGAACACTGACGCGGCGACATTCGCCGAGCAGGGCTATATCGGGCCGTTCACCCTATGGGAGCCCGAGGAGATGAACGCGTGGTGGAAGACCCAGCGCCGCGCGCTGCTGGACCCCGCGAACAATGCCCGCAAGGTCTTCGACAACCCGGTCAACTATGACCGCCATCTCGATATCCCGGGGTTGAGCAAGCTCATCACCGAACCGGAGATGGTGCGGCGCATGCAATCGCTCATCGGCCCCGACATCCTGTGCTGGCGTACGGAATTCTTCCCGAAGAACCCGGGTGATTCGGGCACCGGCTGGCATCAGGTCGAAACCTACGCCATCGGTGAGACCAGCACCGGCATGCTGGAGGCGACCGAGCACTCCCCCGGCATTCCGATGGAGCTCACCTGCTGGGTGGCCTTCACCGACGCCATGGTCGACAACGCGTGCATGAAGGTCATTCCGGGCAGCCACCGGCAGTGGCGCTATGACGAGCACGCGCCGATGAAGTGGAACAACGCCGCCAAGGACAATTCGTTCTTCGGCTACAACTACGACGACATCAAGATCGACAAGGACTGGAATCCGGATCAGCAGAACGTCCGTCACCTGGAAATGCGCGCCGGCCAGTTCTTCATCTTCACCGCCCGCTGCATTCACGGCTCGACTCCCAATATCAGCCGCCGCCAGCGCATGGGCTTCGCCATCCGCGTGGTGCCCACCCACGTCCGCATCTACGGCGGGATGACCGAATTCGAGGAATTCGGGCACCGTTTCGACCTCGACCGCCACGGCAGCGTCCTGGTCGCGGGCCGGGATGCCTACGGGCTCAACCGCATTGCCGACACCAATGCCTGGGACGAACCGTTCACCCCCGTGGAAAGCGTGGTGTGAACCGATGAAAACCAGTTACGTCACCACGATCTCGCTCGACGAGGACCGGCTGGCCAAGGATCTCGCCCAGGCCGAGACCTTCCGCTACTCCGAGGCCTACAGCAACTACCTCATCGGCGGCCCCTGGAAGAACGCCATGCTCTGGGCCGCCGGCGGCGACACCGGCACCGGCCTGGTCACCGAATACGCCTACGAGCAACGCCCGACCTTCACCGATTACGGTGCGCGCCTGCCCTACCTGCAGGACATCATCACCACCGTCGCCGATCCGGACCTGCTCCAATTCGTGCGCCTGGCCGTGGTTTCCGACAGCGTGATCATTCCGCACCGCGATTACCTGGAGCTGGGCGAGCTGCCCGAGGATCAGCGCCCCGCGCACCGGCTGCACATCCCGCTGATCACCCATGACAACTGCTTCTTCAGCGAGGACAACACCGTCTATCGCATGCGTGCGGGCGAGGTCTGGTACTTCGATGCCGCCCAGGTACATTCGGTGGCCTCCTTCGACCGGAAGGCGCGCATCCACCTCATCTTCGACTTCGCCGACCGCCCGGACGCCGGCCCAATGTTGCGGCTCACCTCGGCGAACAGCGGCGACCGCTTCCCGGCCGAATCGCGCATCACTCGCCCGGCGCTGCCCGACTCGCGGCGGCAGGAGCTGCGTCGCCTGGCCGACCTGCTCACCATCGACAACTATCGCGACGTCTTCAGCCTCGTCATCAAGACGCACTTCCGCTTCGACGGCGGCGAGGATTTCGCCTGGGACACCATGACCGCGCTCGCTCGCGCCTGTCCCGACCCCCTTGTCCTGCCGCAGATTCTGGAGCTGCGCCAGTACTTCACCCTCGATCGTTCCGACAGCAAGGAGTAACGCCGATGACCACTCGTCTCTCGGTCGGTGACCGGCTCGATGCCAGCCCGATCTACCGCGCCTTCCGCGACCATCCGTTCTTCGCCGGCGTCGACGACGCCGATCTCAGCAAGGGCCAGGCCGCGGTCCTCATCGAACAGTGGTGGCACCCATTGCATTACTTCCCCACCTTCCTCGCGCGCTGTGTGGCGGTGCTGCCCGATATCGCCGCCAAGAGCGCGATCACCCGCATCCTCAATCAGGAGGCCGGCGGCGGCGCGGTCGAGAAGGCGCACGAGGTCATCTACGTGGACTCCATGCGCGCCTGCGGATTCGACGCCGCCCGGGTCACCGGGACCGCGCCCTATCCGGAAACGGCCGCACTGGTCGAGGGCTATCGGCGCGCCTCGGAAGCACCGGAGAGCGCATTGGGATTCATCTTCGCCACCGAGAACACCGATCTGCTCATGGTCTCCAGCATCGGCAAGGCCGTCCGGCACACCACCGGCGTCACCGATAACGCCTGGGTATCCATCCATGTGCAGCAGGAGCCCGACCATGTCGAGGAGGCCAATCACGCGCTGCTCACCGGAATGACTCCCGCGCAAGAGGATACGGTTCTGCGTGCCGCCGACGAGATGTGGCAGCTGTGGATCGGGTTCTTCGACCGGCTCGCCGCCGAGACCGGCGTCGGGGCCGGTCGCTGAGCGAGGTGCGCCGTGGACGATATCCGGGCCACTTATCTGCGCTTTCCCGGCTGGACCCAGCACTTCTGGACCTGGCAGACCGGCCGGGCCCTGCCCGGACAGCGACCGCTCATCCGGCACGGCTGGGCCAGCTATCTGGCCCTGACCCTGGCGGTATTCCTCACCGGCCTGGCCGTCTCCACGCTGGCGGTGAGCCTGATGTTCCCGCTCTGGTATCTGGCCCTGCTGCTGGGCTGGCTGCTGACCGTGCACGGCGAGCGGCTCATGGTGCTGGTCATCGCCCATCAGGCCCTGCACCGGCGATTCTCGGGCAGTAAGCGCCAGGACGCGTTCTGGGGTGAGGTCGTCACCGTGCTGTCGGTGTTCCACACCTTCGGCGACTTCAAGGAGGAGCACTTCGACAATCACCATCGCCGTGAGGTTTTCGCGACCGCCGCCGACCCGCCGGTGCAGTTCCTGCAAGCCCTCGGCTTCCGTCCGGGGCTGAGCCGGGCCGCACTGTGGCGGCGGGCGTGGCGGGTGTTCCTCTCGCCGATGTTCTACTGGCACGGCCTCACGGGCCGAGTGGGCAGCAATCTGCATGGAAAGCCGTGGCGGCTGGCCGGTTTCGCGGTATGGATCGGCTGGTGGCTGTTACTGCCGTTCTGGCTGCCGCACGGTGCGCTGGTGCTGCTGCTGGCCTTCCTGATACCGGTGATCCTGTTCGCGCAGTTGAGTGCGCTGCTCGATCGCCTCGGTGAGCACACCTGGCTGGCGCCGCGCGATCCCGGTCTGGGTCATCGCTTCTACACCGCGTCGAATACCGCCGCCCGCTTCTGCGGGTCGGCGGTGCCCGCCCGCGGGGGCGGTCCGCTGGCCTGGTTGCGCTGGACCGCGGTCAATTTCGGCTATCACCTGCCCGCGCGGCTGCTGGTCGTGGTGGGCGATCTGCCCAATCACGATTATCACCACCGTTATCCGTCCACTCCGGAGTGGACTACGGCCGCCTATGCGCGCCAGCACGATATCGACACCGGGCCGGAAGGCCCGCCGTACCGGGAGGTCTGGGGCATGGGGGCGGCAATCGACCTGATGTTCCGGAGCCTGGCCGGCCGCGAGGAGGATCTCGGCAATGCGCCATCACATAGTTGACACTTTCGCCGACGCGGAGCACGCGGGCAATCCCGCCGCGGTGGTGCAGGTCCCGGAGTTCCCGTCCGCCCTCGAGATGCAGCGGACCGCGCATCGGATCGCCTTGCCGACCACGGCTTTCGTGGTCGCGTCCGGACCGGGCGAGTATCTGGTGCGCTGGTTCACCCCGTTCAAGGAGATCAATCTGTGCGGGCACGCGACGATCGCCAGTGCACGGGTACTGCTCTCGGGCACTGACCACGATCGGCTCGCCTTCGTAGCCGGCAGCGCGGTCCTGCACGCGGAACGAATCGGCGACCTGATCGCCATCGACCTGCCCGCAGCGGCACTCACCGTCTGCGAGCCACCGCCGGGCCTGCTCGCCGCGCTCGGGGTCGACGCTGCGGTGTCCTGCGCGGTATCCAGTGACGATATTCTGGTCGAAGTCGATTCAGTGGACGCCGTACGCACAGCCGCACCGGATTTCCCCGCACTGGGCGCCCTGCCCTATCGCGGCCACATCCTCACCGCCCGCACCGATTCCGGCGATGACGGCACCGATTTCGTCTCCCGCACCTTCTTCCCCGCCCTCGGGGTGAACGAGGACCAGGTGTGCGTCACCGCGCACTGCAAACTCGGACCGTACTGGGGCGCGCGACTGGGCCGGGACACACTGCACACGATCCAGCTGTCCGAACGCGGCGGCCGACTCGAGGTGCACCACAACGGCGATCGGGTCCGGGTCCTCGGTAGTGCGGTGCTCCGCGGCGAGGTGCGCGAGGACCGCCCCCTCGAAGGCGCCCGGCAATGAGCGCACACCCTCGCACTGCTGGTATTCGAAGACACCCGGCAATGAACGCACACCTTCGCACTGCTGGTATTCGAAAGCGACCGGCGATGAGCACACACGATCTCGCTCTGCTGGTGTTCGAAGGCGTGCGGCAATGAGTGCGCATACCGTCGCGCTCCTGGTATTGGACCTCGCGGTGATCGCCGCGGTGGCTCAATTGCTGAGTCGGCTGGCCCGGCACCTGGGTCAGCCGCCGGTGATCGGTGAGATCCTCGGCGGCATCCTGTTGGGGCCCACCCTGTTCGGCGGTGCGGTGACCCGGACGCTGTTTCCGGCGGCGGTATTACCGTCGCTGACCGCGCTGGCCAACATCGGAGTCGGCGTGTTCATGTTCCTCATCGGTGTGGAACTGGACCGGAACCTGTTGCGCGGTCAAGGCAGAGTGGCGGCGGGGGTGGCGGCGAGCGCGATCATTGTGCCGTTCACCCTCGGGGTTGTGCTGGCGCTGTATCTGTACAGCCACCATCCCGGGCCCTCGCGCACGGCGTTCGTCCTCTTCCTGGGCACCGCGATGGCGGTGACCGCGTTCCCCGTGCTGGCCCGCATTCTCGCCGATCGAGGGTTACTGCGCACTCCCATCGGCGCACTCGCGCTGGCTTGTGCTTCGCTGGACGACATTCTGGCTTGGTCGCTGCTGGCCGTGGTGGCGGCGATCGCCTCCAGCGTGGCCGGTCTGTGGCGGATCGCGTTGATCGTGCCGTTCGCGGCGGTGCTGCTCCTGGTGGTGCCGCCCCTGCTGGCCCGGCTCGCGCGTCGCCTCGACGCGCTGGATCGGGATGACCGCGCGCCGGATCGGGATGACCGGCGGTGGGCACGGGTCCCGGTGTGGGCGGCCGCGGTGGCCATGATCGGGGCCGGATTGTGGTTGTCGGCGCAGGCAACTCAGTGGATGGGCCTGCACCTGATCTTCGGCGCGTTCCTGTTCGGGGTGGTGATCCCGCGCGAACACGCTGTGCGCCTGCGTGAATGGGTGATCCCGAAGGTCCGCGGCGTCTGCGCGGTCCTGCTGCTGCCGGTGTTCTTCATGGCGGCGGGCTTGAACGTGAACCTGTCGAACTTGAACGCGGCGGCGTTCGGCGAGCTCGGCCTGATCCTGCTGGTCGCGATCGGCGGCAAGGGGCTGGGCGCCTACACCGGGGCTCGATTCAGCGGTGTGCGCGTTCGGCATTCGGCAGTGCTGGCGATCCTGATCAATACTCGTGGGCTCACCGAGCTCATTGTCCTGACCGTCGGCCGGCAACTGCACGTGCTCGATGCCCGGCTGTATTCGCTGATGGTGGTGATGGCATTGGTGACAACCGCGATGACCGGAGTGCTACTGCGCCTCGTCTATCCGGAAGCTCGCGCACAGGCGGACATGGCGCCGCGTGCCACGGTCTCGGGAACGGAGGCAATGTCGTGACCACACAACAGGATCGCCGGCGCATTGCCGATAAATGGCTCCCACGCCCGCCCACACCGGCCGCGACCGGACGGGTGTTCTGCCTGCCGCACGCCGGCTACGGGGCCGGCGTATTCGCCGCCTGGCCACCGCAACTCGGCGGGGTCGAGTTCCTCCCGGTCGAATTGCCCGGCCGCCTACCGCGTTTCGGTGAGCCGGTGCCGGACAGCTTCGAGGAGCTGGCCGCGCAGCTCATCGCCGGACTGACCCCTTGGTTCGACGTCCCCTTCGCCTTCTTCGGGCACTGCTGGTCGGCGCTATTGGCGTATGAGGTGACCGCGCAGTTGCAGTCCGCGAGCGGTCCGACGGCCACAAGGTTGTACGTCTCATCGCAACTGGCCCCACAGGACGGACCGGTCGGCCGAATGCTGGCCATGACCGACGACGAGCTCACCGAGGAACTCGAGACGACCATCCGCGCCCAGGGCAATGAACCCCAGCGCGAACTGGTCGCCCTGTATCGCACCATGCTGCGCGCCGATATCGAGGCGAGCCGGCACTACGTGGTGCCGCACCCCCTGCGGTTGCGCTGTCCCATCACCGCGATAGGCTGGCGCGCCGACACCGAAGTGCCGCCGGGGCTCATGTCCGGCTGGCCGACGTGCGGTGACACCACATTCACGGTGTTCGACGGTGTGCACGAGCGCTTCACGCAGGCACCCGCGGAGCTGCTCGAGACCCTCCGCGCCGGACTCTGAAAGCGAATCATCCAGAGACCGTAAGGTTTTGGTCGGCAAACTCGGTGGGCGCCGCGCCACCGAGACCGACGGACCCCTCCGTGGACACGACGGCAGGCGCATTCAGCAGCCGGGAAATGTCCGGGGAGGTCTTGTGATTCGGACGGA
The DNA here is from genome assembly GCF_044750615.1 of Nocardia sp. NPDC088792. Lineage (NCBI taxonomy): Bacteria > Bacillati > Actinomycetota > Actinomycetes > Mycobacteriales > Nocardiaceae > Nocardia > Nocardia sp. NPDC088792. The sequence continues at coordinate 122,853 of NZ_JBIVKC010000003.1, read as the reverse complement.
TCTACTCATCAAGTCACCGTTGTTTCTCATGGGTCTACGTCAGACTTTGAGCGCGGCCGGTATCAAGGTGGTCGCGGTACGCGCCACCCCCGACGAACACCCGTTCTGGCTGGCCGACACCGCATTGATCGACGCCGCGGTACTGTCCGCCACCGGGGATCTGAGCCCCATCACCGAGGCGGCGAAATCGGCCGCGGTGCTCGTCCTCGACGAGGAGGGCGCCGTCGCCGACGAACTGTACCTGCGAGCCGGCGCCACCGGCGTGATCGGCAAATCGGAGCCGGGCGAAAACATCGTGCGCGCGGTCCGACTGGTCTCCTCGGGCGCCGCGACGCGCACCGAAGCGCCACCACCACTGCCCGAACCCGTCCACACCGACGGCCGCCGCTTGTCCGCCCGCGAGTCCCAGGTACTCCGTCAGATCGCCCACGGGCTCACCCACGCGCAGATCGCGGTCCGCCTCGGGATCAGCCCGCACACCGTCGACACCTATGTGCGGCGCATCCGAGCCAAACTCGGAGTAGGTAACAAGGCAGAGCTCACGCGCGCAGCACTGCTCGGCCGACTAGACCGCGACCCCGACGACGAGCTACTGACCAGGCCCCTCGGATTCCATTCGGCGACAGCCGGTCTGCGCCCCACGGTCACCGCCCAGCGGGAAAGCCGTTGACCCATGGACGAGAAGCTGATCGTGGTAGACGAAATCCCCACCTTCCGTGCGGGTTTGACCACCGTCCTGGAACGCGGCGGCTTCGAGGTCGCCGACCCCGAAGCGACAACCGCCTGGATCCACCGCCATCCGGTGGATGCCGCAGTGGTAACAGCCCACACCGCCGACATGCGCCCCATCCGCGAACTGGCAGCAGGCTTCCCCCACCTGGTCCTGGTCTCGGTCCTGGTGTCCGCGCGGTACTCGGATTTCCGCAGCGCCCTCCGCGCAGGCGCGCACGCCGCGGTCCGCTGGGACTCACCCCCGGAGGACATTGTCGCAGTGGTCCGCTCGGCCATAGCCGGCCAAACCGTCCTCCCGACCCGAGTAGTCCAATCCCTGGCCCGCTCCTCCCTCGGCACCCCCGACCGCGGCACCCTCCGCACCGAGGAGGTCCGCTGGCTCCGCGCCCTCGCCCACGGCACCTCGGTAGTCCGCCTGGCCCGCGAGGAAGGCTATTCCCAACGAGAGATCTTCCGTCGCCTAGCAGACGTCTACGCCCGCATGGGCGCCCGCAACCGCCACGAAGCAATCGCCCTAGCCAGCCAATGGGACCTCCTCTCCGCCTCAGCCGAATAAACCACTGAATCCATCGAACCAGTATCGCGAATCTGGCTATGGAATCTCGTACCAGAATTCACTGATGGTGGACTGATGACATCAGCTACACCGCTCGGTGAGGAACCCATCCCGGCAACCGGCCGCTTCGTCATCCGCCGTCTGAACGCGGTCGAACAGCTGCGCGCGGGGCGGAAGTTGCGCAGGTTCCCGCAGTTGCTGGTCGGCCTGATCGGTTACGGCGCATCGGTGATGGTGCTGGTCACCTCCGGGTTGGGTGCAGCCAGTTGGAGCGTGCTCACCGAAGGAGTCTCCAGGTCGGTAGGTATCTCCTTCGGTACAGCAACGAATCTCATCGCGGTGATCGTGCTTGTCGGGTGGCTTCCGATGCGGGAATTGCCCGGCGTGGGAACGCTTTTGAACGTCGCGCTTGTCGGGGTCGCTGCCGACGCGGCGGCGTTGATCATTCCGCGACCGCTCGGCGTCGGCACCGAGGCAACCTACTTGGTTATCGGAATTGTCGGGCTCGCATTTTTCGATGCGGTCTATCTCGGTGCGCAGTTCGGTGCCGGGCCCCGTGACGGACTCATGACCGGTCTGGTCCGACTCACTCGGCGACCAGTTGCGCTGGTACGCACCGGCATCGAAGTCACCGTCGCCGCCGCCGGCTGGATCCTCGGCGGCACCCTCGGCATCGGGACCGTGCTCATCGCGATCACCATGGGCCCACTCGTCGGCTACTTCCTTCCGAAAGTAGCCGTCGAAATCCCCGACACCTGAACCCGCACCGATTATCGTGCGATCGATCGGTCGTGGTTTCCGAACAGGCGGATCGCCAACAGGGCAATCCATATGCCGCCGGCAATGATCCCGATTCGTTCGATGAGCCCTGTTGGTCCCCCGTCCATCAGTTTGGCGGTGAGGACGAAGGCGATATAGGAGGCGGCGAGCAGCAGGCCGGTGGCAACTGAATACCGGTACCATCCTCGCCTTTCGAGCGGTTCGTCGCGCCGTGCGAGGACGAAACAAGCCGCAATCAGCGACGTGAACTGAAGCAGACCGAAGAGACTATGAATGGCGCCGTGAATGGTCAGCGCGCTCGACGCTCCTGATGGGTAACCCAGCGACGGGTCGGGAAGGATCGGCCCGATGGCGATGAAGGTGAGGCCATAGATGCCGAGCAGGATTGGCCCCCAGGTGGATCCACGTCCCGTCTGCAGACGCAGACTCATCCCGATGGCAAAAGCAAGCAGCAGCGCTCCGGTAACGATGTAGTTGGTGATTTGTATCCACCCGCCATCCCCCAGTTCAAGGTTGCTGTCGGGGACCTTCCAAGCGTCGTAGCCAGGGCGCATGGCCCCGAGGACAAGAACCACAACAATATTGAGCAGCGGAGCGATTACACCGCAAGCCAGCAGCAGTCTCACCGCCGCCGACCGCTCTCCAGTCCGTTGCGCTGAGGTTTCGGCGGTCCTTGCAGGGCCGAGGATGTCGTTCACGACACGAGTCCTCTCGTCGATCTGAGTGAGGGTTCGAGTTGCGTTCCGCTCGCCGACCGCACCCGAGGTGAACACCACTATCGACCGATCGGTCACCCCGGCGATTGGAAAAATGTTCTCCACGCCCGGTACCGATAGCGGGCAGATGGCGAGCGCGACGATTCGGGGAACTTGATCGAATACGGGGGCTCGAAAAACGTTGGTCCCGGCCAGAATTTGGCTATCGCCCCCAGCATGAACTCGAGGGCGAGAAACCAGAGGAAACCGGTCGCGACCCATCCGGGCCAGGTGTGTGCGATAGCTATTCCTGCTGACCGTCCGCGCGGTCCTAACGTGACAAGGCAGTGATCATATTGCTGAATCACCTTGGGCTGGAGAAGGAGTGGCTCAGAATCAAGGGACGCTCTGTGGGGGCGTCGCGCCCAGCAGCTTCCGCCCCGACCACCGCGCAACAGCACTTCCTCACCACCACAGTCCAACTGAGTGAACCGACCTTCGAGACCGGAATCCACACCGCCCAGGTCCGGGGATTGGCAGGCACCGGACGTCTCGAATTCAACGCCACCGGAGTGCGGGTGGCCAACGAAGTCGGCGCGTACGGAGAGGTCCTGGCCTACAAGGTCGTATCCAACCTGGTGAAGGCCCAACGGGTCGAAGGAATGCCGTCGGGCATCGGGGGCATCGACTTCACGGCCTTCGGGATACAGGTCTCCAACACCTCCGGGGGTGAGTCGGTCGTCATCACCGACCGGATCGTGGCAAATCTGGTGAGCGCGAAACGGGTTCAGGGGCCGAGCAATAGCGACGGATCGATCACCTTCCCCGAATCCGGCATCCAGGTACGCAATGGCGCGTTCGACAACGCTCCGGCACACGGCTCCGTGTTCGCCGAGAACGGCATCTACCAAAACCAATCCTTCTCCAAAGGATCGGAGAATCGGTGGATCAACCTGAGCGACGGTCCCGACGTATCGGTGGTACACCGACACGCGGACGGGACGACGACCTACGGCAACCTGAAGGTGTCCAGGATCGAGACCGATGCCGCCCGCTGGTGATTCGACCCTTCAGGTCGGGTTGGGATATCTCAGCCGTCAACGGCTAGCGCTTCGTCGTGATGACGTTGGGCCCGTTCAACGTCCGCGCTGTGCACCGAAATCCAATCCAGCAGGCTCTGTAACGGCTCGCTCGCACTCGATCCCAGCGGAGTGAGCGAGTAGCTCACCTTCGGTGGTGTGGAAGCGTCGACGGTGCGGGCGATGAGCCCGTCGCGGACCAGCGTACGCAGCGTCTGCGACAGCATCTTCTCGCTCATCCCGCTGATCTTGACGTGCAGGCCGGAAAAGCGCACCGGGCCGGATCGCAGCGCCGCCAAGACCAGCACACCCCAGCGGCTGGTGATGTGATCGAAGACCACCCGTCCGCGGCAGCCGCCGTTGAATGCATCACCTGCGGCGTCTGCCGCGACCACGTCTGCCTGGACACCTACCTGCATGTCAGTACCGTACCTCCAGGAACGTCCTTTCCAGGAGAAAGCTGGTTGTCTAGCGTCCGCTGCATGACCGGAATCGAGTACCGCTTCATCGAGACCAATGGGATCCGCGTTCGGGTCGCTGAGCAGGGACGGGGGCCGCTGGTGGTTCTGCTGCACGGATTCCTGAACTACTCCTACTCGTGGCGTCACCAATTACGCGCCCTCGCCGAGGCCGGATACCGGGCGGTGGCACCGGATCTGCGCGGTTACGGCGGCACCGATCGGCCCGCAGATCCCGGGCAATACACACAGCTACATCTGGCCGGTGACATTGTCGGGCTGATCGACGCCTACGGCAGCGAGAGCGCGGTGGTCGCCGGGCACGATTGGGGCGCGATGGTGGCCTGGACCACCGCGCTGTTGCGTCCCGACCGGGTGCGCGGTGTGGTGGGCATGAGCGTGCCGTATGTGCCGCGTGGCCGGGACAGTCTGCTGACGATGATGCGAGACCGGTTCGGTGAGCGTCACTACATCCAGTACTTTCAGCAATCGGGCCCCGCGGAGGCCGAGCTGTCCGCCGATATCGCTGCTACGTTCCGGGGCGTGTTCCACTCGGGATCCGGAGCGGCGCAAACCTTCTGGAACCCGGTACTCGCGCCCGGCGGTCGCTGGCTGGATGCCCACCCCGATCCGGGCACGTTGCCGCGGTGGCTGCCCCAGGCCGATCTCGACGCCTACGTGGCGACGTTCTCGAGCACCGGATTCACCGGCGGCCTCAACTATTACCGAGCCATCGACGCGAGCTGGGCGCTGATGGGCGCATGGACCGGCGCGAAGATTGCCGTGCCTGCGATGTTCCTGTACGGCGACCGAGACTCCTTCGGCAATTACGCCTCGGACCTGATCGACGCACTGCCCGAGCATGTTCCGCACCTGCGCGAGACCCTCGTACTGACGGGCTGCGGCCATTGGGTTCAACAAGAGCAACCACGCGAAGTCAGCGACGCTTTGGTGAGGTTCGCGCATGCAATGTATCCACAGCGGTCGTAGCCACTGGACGCGGCGAGGGAGCGCCGAGGGACCGGCTCATGTGTGGGCCGCTATTGCCGAATGCGTTGTCTCGCTTGAATGGTTCTCCGTTCGGGCGGGATCGGTCTCGGCGCCTGCGTGATCACGTCGCCGTCTGCTGAGAGTCCGCTATCCCGGTGAGGATTCGGCGTAAGCCGTGCGAGAACTGTTCGGCCGGGCTCAGATCGGCGGCCATGATCATGCGCGAAACCTGGGGATATGCACCGCTTTCGATGATCTTGCGCATATAGGGGGCGACGGCGGCGCGCCACTGGTCCTCGGTTTGGCCGGTGCGCCGCCGGGTCTCCTTCTCGGCGAGTTCGCGCATGACCGCGCCGCGCACGTAGTCCCTGATCAGACCGACGGCCGAGCCCGCGTCGGAGGTGAGCGGGGCGGCCGCGCCGAGAGCATGTTCCAGGCCGCGCAGCCAGTTGGGACCGAGCGAGGGCCGGGTGGCCAGCAGCGGTGCGAGCCAGGGATGCCGCAGCCACAGCTCGCGCTCGTGGTGGGCGTACGCCTCGAGGTCGGCGAGCCAGTCTCCGGTCAGCGGCGCGTGGTCGTCCTGTACCGCATCGGCCATGAGGTCGAGCAGGTCGTCACGACTGTCCACGTAGCGGTAGAGCGTGGTCGTGCCGGTCGACAGCTCGGCGGCGACGCGGCGCATCGAGAGCGCGTCGAGCCCTTCGGCGTCGGCGAGGGCGACGGACGCGTCCACGATGCGCTCCACGCTCAGAGCCTGGCTTTTCGGCCGGTAGGGCTCACGGTCCCAGATCAGTGACATGGACGAGAGTCTACAGATGTGGGTACAGTGTGCCCATGAACGGGAACACTGTACCCACGGACGTTTTGATAGCCGGCGGCGGATCCGTCGGGCTGATGCTCGCGGTGCTGTTGCGCCACCACGGCGTCAAATCCCTTGTCGTCGAAGAGAAGCCGGAGCTCTCGCCGCACCCGAGGGCCACCGGCATCGGGTCGCGGTCGGTGGAGATCCTGCGCGAGATCGGCCTGGAGCAAGCGGTCGACAAGGCCGCGGTCGACTTGCAGGCGGGGAAGATCAGCGGGCGCACCCTCGCCGAGGCCGACTTCACCGAAACCGGCGACTGGAAAACGAAGAGCTCGGCCGAGATCACCTACACACCAGCCCGGCTTCGCGGCACCTGCGCCCAGAACCGGCTCGACCGCGTCTTGATCACCAGGGCCGGCGACGTCGAATTCGGCGCGGCGCTCGACTCGTTCGAGCAGGATTCCAGCGGCGTCACCGCGACCCTGTCCGACGGTCGTGTCGTGCGGGCGCGCTATCTGGTAGCGGCCGACGGCGTGCGCAGCCGGGTTCGCCAGCTCCTCGGCGTCGGCGTCACCGGTCCCGGCGTAATGGGCCGGGAGACAACGAGTGTCCTGTTCAATGCAGATCTGCATCCGCGAAAGCCGTTCGCCATGTGCAATATCGAGCACCCGGACGCGCCCGGCCTGCTAGTGACCGTCGACGGCAGACACGAGTGGGTCTTCCTCACCACCCTCGACACCGAGCCGACTCCCGACCTCCTCCGCACCGCACTCGGCGACCCATCCATCGAGGTGGAGATCCGCAGCGTGCTGAAGTTCCGGGGACGCGGCCAGGTAGCCGATCGCCTCTCCGTCGGGCGCGTCTTCCTGGTCGGCGACGCGGCCCACGCCATCCCCCCACTGGGCGCGTTCGGCCTGAACGCCGGCATCGCCGACGCACACAATCTCGCATGGAAACTCGCACACGTACTGCGCGGTGAAGCCGCCCCCGAGCTACTCGAGACCTATCACGAAGAACGCCACCCCGTGGCCCTCATGACAATGGAACAGGCCCACCTGCGATTCAAAGATCCATCCCTGCACTGGGGTAAGGACATGGCCGCAGCGCGCAAGGCAGCAGGAGCGATCAACGCGCCGGTGGTGCACATGGGCTACCGCTACGGCGGCGCCGAACTCCCCTCCACCGAGGACATCACCCTCGACCTCGACGGCTCACCGGGCTCCCGTCTGCCGCATATGTGGGTGGCCGACGGGGTATCCACGCTGGATCTGCTCCGATCGCAGTGGTGCATACTCACAGCCGATCCCGAAGTGGCGGCCGACATTCCGGTACACCTCGTCGATGGCTGGCCGTACGGAACGCTACTGGTCCGCCCCGACGGTTTCGTAAGCCGCTCGTACTGACTACGCGACAGGCGGTCATCGGAACACTTCATCGAGTACCAGCAATGGTGCTACGCCCACAGCCTGTCGAGCGCGGCGCACCCTTCGTATTTGAGTTGTGCCGTCGCGATTCGGGGCGAGATCAGGAGGATCCGCAGCTGACGCAGCAGGCCGAGCATCGACCAACGAGGTGTCAGCCGCAGGTAGATGTAATGCCATCGAAGACCCACTCCGCGACACAATCCGGATGGAACAGGGCCACAGCGTCTTCCAGTGCGGCCTCGTTGGTGATTCGTTGCGCTTCGGCCACGAATGCGGTGGCATCGATGGCACGAACGGATGAATTCGCCCCCACCGCTGGCGAATTCGGCCGGGATGCTGCGCACATGGCTGCGCTCCTATGCGGATCGGGGTGAGCGGGTGATCAGCCGCGTCAGCAATCGAAGGGCGAGACGCGGATGCGCGAGCGCCCACGGCACCACCGGCCGCGCGATGGCGAGAGGGTTCGCAAAGGTGTCGCGACGGCGCACCGGGCCGCCTTCGAGGACGAAGCGGTCGACCAGGGGAATCGCCAGCGCGCGGCGGCCCAGGGTGCCGCGGGCGACGAATTCGATCAGCACCCCGTCGTGGGTGGCTCCCCATCGGCGAACCTCGGCCCGCAGGTCGGGAACCGCCAGGAACAGTGGTTCGAAGATGTGGCGGAATCCCGCATGCCCGTGTGCGGTTCGCACGAATGGCTGCAGGAGCGTGCCGAGGAGTTCGTCGTCTTATTCTCCGACGGGTTCAGAGGTGGCGGTTACGAACAGTTCCTGCAGCACTTTCTTCCCCGGATCGGCGACGACGTGGTGCTCGTGGCACTCCCGATCGTCGAGCCGAACGGACTACGCAGATCAGAGTCCACATCGGTTCACCCCGCAACCCGTTCGAGCTGGGGCATGGCACGCCTCGGTACCCCGGATGCGGATCAATACATCAGCTCCGAGACGCTGACCGTCGCCGTCGCAGCTCGATTCAACCCGGCGACCTCCCACGACGCGACCGGCACGTACCAGCTCGACATCGACGCACGCCCCTTCCTGCTCGACATCGGCAACGGTGAGGTCAGTGTGCGAGCCGGCGAGGCCGACCGCCCCGGAGTATCGATCAGCACCGATTCCGGCAGCCTGATCGCACTCATCAACGGCACCCACACTCTCGCCGACTCACTGACCGAGGGGTTCATCACGATCGATGGCGATCCCGCCGCGACCATGGCCCTCGCCCGCGCATTCGACCTCGCAGTCACAGAGCCCGAATAATTAGGTTCCCCAGCCGAATACACGGTGCTACCGTCATTCCACCGAACCACACCATGAAAGGTCTTCCGCCATGTACGGGCAGCTACTGAACCAGCCTCAGCGCTGGCTCGACCGCGCCCGACTCCAGGGCGCATCCCTTTCCACCACGGTCGTACGCCCGCGCATCCGCAGCGGCCCCTGAGGTCTCCCCAGACCCCTTCTTTCAGGGCCGCATCCGGCAATCAGCCTCGGAGCGGCCCTTTTTCATACCCATTCCCTCGTAGCCCAATTGGCAGAGGCGGCAGGCTCAGACCCTGTCTGTTGCGAGTTCGAATCTCGCCGAGGGAACCGTTACGGCCATCCTGGGGTGAGGCGGACAGGCTGCGGCGCAGGAGGATCCGCCGGCGCCGGTCGGTGAGCCATCGCAGTACGGTGCCGGTGTGAGTGAAACCGACACCGAATTGGCCATCCGCGCCGCGCAAGCCGCGAGCGCAGTCATCCGGTCTTGCTTCCATACCCCGATGACCAGTTATTCGAAGGGGGACAACGATTTTGCGACTTCTGCCGACATTGCGGCCGAGAAGACGATTCTCGCAATGATCAGTGAGGCTCGTCCGGGCGATCGGTTCATCGGCGAGGAGTCCGGCGGCAGTGGTACAGCGACATCGGATCGGGTGTGGTTGATCGATCCATTGTGTGGAACACGGAATTTCGCCGCCGGCACGCCGCACGTGGCGGTGAACATCGCCACGCGGGTCGGCACATCGATCACCACGGCCGTCGCCGCCGATCCGTTCACCGAGGAGGTGTTCTGGGCCGATGGTGATGGCGCCTGGATACGTCGAGATGGCCATGATCTGGCGTTGACGCCAGATGCCGACACCCGGCTGGTAGAAGTCAATCTCGACTATTGGATCCACCATGAGGGCGGCTTCGACCCCACCCGCTTGCTGGCAGACCGAACATTCAATGCCACCTTCGGCACCCGCGTCCTGTCGACCACCCTCGCGGTGGCGTGGGTGGCGGCCGGCCGCCGCGCGGCCTACGTCACCGACGGCGACCTGCGCGACAGCGTGCATTTTGCAAGCGGAATCGCATTGTGCGAGGCCGCAGGATGCGTCGTCACCGGTTTGATCGGCCAGCCGATCGACGCGCCACCCTACGGTCTGGTAGCGGCAGCAGACGCGAAAACCCATGCCACGCTGGTCGAAATCATCGCCGGTCAGCTGGGCAGCAAGGCCACCACCCGCTGACCTCAGCGCATGACGGTGATATCCGAGATGGTTTCCGGGCGCCGCCTGCGCACCTCCGGTTTGCAGCACCGATACCGCCATCGCAGCAGTCAATGGCGTGCCCGCGAAGCGTGGCTATTCGGCGCCGCGACTGGTGAATTCGAAGGATTCGCTGTCGATACCCCAGGAGATAACCTTTTCGGGGTGGATTCGGATGATCGCGCGTTCCTGGGGCGGGAACGGCGGCTCCTCATCGTCGAGGGCCTCGGCCGTGCCGCGTACCTCGATGCCGCGAATCACGTACGGCTCCAAAGAAACCTGCTGATCGATAACGAACGACACCCGGCTTCCCGCCTCGACATTGCGGTACTTCCGGCTGCCACGCATCCGCATGCCTCCGATGTCGATCGTGCCGTCGGCGTTCACCCGATAGCTGGTCGGGTTGTTCTGCACAACGCCGTCGGGCGATACCGTGGCCAGTCGACCGATCCCGGCCTCCGCAAGAAACTGCAGTTCGTTAGCGGTGAAGGTCATGTCGATTACTCCTCAGTGAATCCGATATCCCTGGATTCTAGCGCCGCTAGAATCTGGAGCAAAAGTAACACCATCCCGCTACCTTGTCTAGCGTTGCTAGATTTCAGATCCGGCTACTCCGATGAACTCGAGCGGGCCGGGATCACTGAATCCACGGCGGGGTGGCGCCTGCCGCGCCGCCCGGGACGCCCGCCTTCGCTCCCGCGGGGGCTGTGACAATCGCGGAGAATCCGAGGATCGGGTCGCCGGCTACCTTCCGCGGTGCACCGGCCGGCATGACGACGGTGTCGCCCGCGGTGACGGACACGGTTTCGCCGCCGAGTTCGATGGTGGCGCCGCCCTCGACGAAGACCCACACCTGCTCGACGTCGAATACGTGCAGCGGCCCTGCGATATTCGCGCCGACGTCCACTCGCCAGAGCGCGCTGCCTGCGCCGCCCAGGGTGGGCGAGGCGAAGGTGGTCATGACGCCGGCGGCGGTCTCGGAACGGCGGGTTTCGGTGGAACGAATGACGGGCATGGAAGAAGTCCTCTCTGAGCTGAGCCGAGCTCAGCGACCAGCGGTGCGGGAAGCACTGGTGTGATCCCCGGATGAGTGTGCGAGACCCCGCCGTCAGAAGCGATTACGTGCGAGGTAACGAGAATGGTCATGACGGGTTGTCAGTCCGTCATGGCCTGAATACTGTCCGCCCGCGCTGGTATCGCACTGTCAGCCGCTGCCAGTGGTCCGAGGGTGCACCGGTCCGTATCAGTGGACGGGATCGGCGACGACTGCGGATCGGATTGTGGCGCAGATATTCTCAGCTGCTTCGCGGCCACCAGGGAGGAATTCGGTCATGGCGAAGAAGCTGTGGAACAGGCCCTCGGCGCGGTAGAGGTGCGTGGGGACGCCCGCCTCGGCGAGGCGGGCGGAGTATGCCTCGCCTTCGTCGCGCAGGGGGTCGTATTCGGCGGTGAGCACCATTGCCGGGGGTAGGTCGCGCAGACGCGGGGCACGCAGTGGGGAGATGTCCGGATGTGCTGCCGTGGCGAGGTTTCCGAGGTACTGGCGCTGGAACCAGTCGAGGTGGGCGGCGGTGAGGTAGTAGCCGTCGGCGTTCTCGTGGCGCGATGGCAGTTCGGACAGGAAGTCCAGCCAGGGGTAGACGAGCAGTTGGAATGCGATGGGCGGTCCGCCCTGATCGCGCACTCGCAGGCAAGTGACGGCGGCGAGATTGGCTCCGGCGCTGTCGCCGGCGAGGACCAGGCGTTCCGGATCGCCGCCGAGGTCGTGGGCGTTGGTGTGGGCCCAGTCCAGAGCGCGCCGTGCGTCTTCGACGGCAGCCGGGTACGGATGTTCGGGTGCGAGCCGGTAGTCGACGGCGATGACGATCGCGGGGACTCCGGCGGCCAGGGTGCGGCAGAACCCGTCGTGGGTGTCGAGGCTGCCGAGGACGAAGCCGCCACCGTGGAAGTAGACGATCACCGGGTGTGGCGCGGATTGTGTTCTGGGCCAATAGATCCGCACCGGCAACGGTGACGCACCCGGGATGGTGCGGTCTTCCACGCGCGGCAGCGGCATGGCCGGCGGCTGCTTCACGCGCGCGAGCAGTCGCCGGGCTTCGGCCGGATCGGTGACCGTGGCGCCGATATCGGGGTAGGCGGCCGTCATCAATTGCAGTACCGCTTCGGTCTGCGGATGCAGTCCGGTCATCGCTGCCTCCGATCGTGTCGCTGAGTTGTCAATGGCATTCGATGAGGCCATATTTCATCGCCGTGACGACCGCGGTGGTCCGATTCGGCGATCCGAGTTTGAGCAGAACACTGCCTACGAGCCGTTTCACGCCATGCTCGGATATCTTGAGCCAGCGCGCGATCTGTTTGTTACTCAAGCCCTGTGCGAGCAGGGTGAGCGTTTCGTTCTCGCGGGCGGTGAGGGATACCGGGCGCAAATTGTCGCCCGGTGCGGCGCGGCCGAGCAATTGCCGGGCGAGGGTGGCGGGCATGGGTATTTCCCCGACGGCCATCCGGTGCAGCGCGTCGTGTAGCGCCCGGGTGGAGAGTTCTTGCCGCAGCAGGAATCCGTCGATGGGCAGGGTGGCGAGCGGCCCGAGATTGGCGGCCTGCGGTTCGTCCAGCAGCATGAGTACCCGGGGCCGGGAGATGCTGCGCCCCAGGGCCCGTAGGCGTGGCGCTGCCGCGGCGGTGACGATCAGGACATCGATGCGTCCGGTGCGCAGGCGTCGTTCCAGTTCGGCCCAGTCCGCGCAGTGGTGGATGGCGCCGATGCCGGGTGCGCGACGCAGTGCGGCGCCGAGTTCGCGGCTCAATACTTCATTGTCGACGAGGAGGGCGTGAATTGTCTGGCCGCCCAGCGCGGGCCTGGTGTATTCGACGAAAGCTTCGGTCACCGTGATCCCCTATCCGCATTTTTCGCTGAATTTCAATTTAACAGCGGAACGGGGTGCCCGACTCTGCATAAATCTGTGCCGATCGGGACCGGCTGACGGCAGGACACTGCCGCCCGGAACGTCACGATCGTGCCAATTGTACGAATTGACTTGCGGATTCGGGCCCGGGTCGCCATGCGCGAGAAATCACGGTAGCGGGCCGCAGGCCGGCCAGTGCCACAGCGGCGGTGTACCCGCCGGGGACGTTCAGGTCGATGACCGTCCACACACCGGGGACGACCTGCCTCGGATCGCGCACGATAACGGTCCCGCCCGTACCAGCGACAGACAGCCGAAGCCCTTGAGCCAGGCGCACTCCGGCGGCCTTCACGCAGGCTTCCTTGCGAGTCCACAGCCGCGCGAACACCGGATACGCCGATCGCGCGGTGCGCACCAGCTCGGCCTCGGCGGACGGAAAGTAGCGGGCAGCGAAGGCGACCGCCGGAAATCCGCTGCGCGGAGCCTCGAGGTCGACGCCGACCCCGCATCCCCCGGTCACCGCCAGCAAGGCGAACTCTCCGGAGTGCGTGAGGTTGAAGCTCAGCACGCCCGCGCAACCATCGATCTCCGGTTTACCGGACTGTTCTGTGCGCCACAGCAACCGACGTGGCGGCAGATCCAGATAGGCCCCGAGGATGCTGCGGGTGGCCACCCGGGTCAGGATGAAGGTCTCCCGCCGGGTGACCTCCCCCAGGGCGTCCGCGCGTGCTCGCTCGTAGGCGGGTAGCGCGGCACGCAGTTCCTCGGTGGACCGCGCCGCACCCAGCGCGATGGTCCAGAGATGAACCTCACCGTCCGGCGGGGCGGACATCGTCTGCGCCGGTTCAGGATTCGGCCCCGCCGCCCGGCACCTCGATAGTGCACAGCGACAGATACCGCAGCACGGGGTCGTAGTCGATGAGCTCCACCCGCTGCCCGGTCTCCCGCCACTCCGGCAGCTGCTCGGCGAAAGCCGTCCACAACCCGGTGCAGGGCAGATCCGCTGCCGCCCAGCGCAGTTGCCCTCCCTCGCCGATACGGGCGTCCACGCCGGCTCCGGCGATGGTAGTGGTCGGGATCCCGGTGGCAGCCACGTCGCGCAGCCGGGCATCGACCAGTTCACGCGCCTCGGCCGCTCCCACATCGGCGAGATTGCGCGTCGTCACCGGCCCGAGCGCACCGCCCGGTTCGAGTACCAGCACCACCGCGGCGTCGCGCCCCGGCATCCGGGTGCCGACCGGCGGTTGCGCACTGGCGCCATTCCACAGGAAGCTCTGATCCAGGATCATCACCAGCCCGCGCCGAAAAGAGCTGTCGCGCGCGTATTCACGCGTCAGCTGCAATGCGGTGAACGGCGCGGTGACCCCTTGTTCGGACAGGGCGAAGGACAGTGTGTCGCCGCTCAAGGCCTCTGCCAGATAGCAAGCCGGGCGTGTGGGTTTGGCGTCGGGCGTGGTGTGCGCGATGACGGCGAGATCGTAGGCTTCACCGGGATATGTTGCGGCGGAGAGAATATCGGTCGCCATGGCGGTGAAGGAATTCGGCGCGGCCTGGGCGAAGTAGTCCGGGTGATAGGGCTGACCGAACTGCCCGGACAGATCTTCGAAGTAGTCGAGGAATTCGGGACTGTAGGGTTCGCCGCGCCCGAAGTGCCGGACTTCGATGCGCGCCAGCCCGAGTGGCGGCGCGCCGGTGGCGGTGGCGTGGGGCTTCGCGAGGTACACGCGGTTATCCGTCCAGTTGGTCGAGGGCGTAGCCGACCAAGGAGCTCACCGTTTCGAAGTGGTGCTGTTCGAGGGTGTCCTGGTCGAATTCGATGCCGGTCTCGTCCTCGATCTTCATGAGCAGTTCGAGTGCGCTGGTGGAGTCGAGTCCGAGGTCGTCGAAGAGCCGGGTGCCGGGTTCGAGGGTGTCCGGCTCGCGGTGCACCATCCCCGCGAGAATGAGGACGACCTTGTCCGCGATCGTGGTCTGCTGGCTCATTGTTCGGTTCCTTCGCTGGTGGGTCCGGGCACGGCGCGGGCCGTCAGGTCGTGCAGGTACTGGGGGCGCAGCAGGTCTTCGGCGGTGTCGCGCTCGCGGATCCGATACGCCCGCCCGTGGTGGACCAGCACTTCCGCGGGTCCGCCGTGTCCGAGGAAGAGCACCGGTGAGGCGGTGGGCCCGTACGCGCCGGACCGGGTTACGCCCAGCAGATCGCCGGGCCGCAAGGGCGGCAACGCCGCGTGTTTGGCGAGGGTGTCGTTGGGCGTGCACAGCGGTCCCGTCACGGTCCAGCTCTCGACGGGACCGGTTTCACCACCGGCTAGCACGCGCAGCGGAAAGTCCCGTTTGACGAAGGACCCGATGCCGACCGCCGCCATATGGTGATGCGTGCCGCCGTCGGTGATCGCGAACTGCTGTCCCAGTGAGGTTTTCACATACCGCACCCGCACGGCATAGGTGCCGGCGAGGGCGGTGAGGTAGCGTCCGAGCTCCATGACGAGCCGGGTCTCCGGATGCGCGGCCGTGAACTCGGCGATGATCGGTTCGAGTCCCTCGCCGAGCAGCGCCGGGTCGAGATCGCGCTCACCATCGAAGTAGGCGACCCCGAGTCCCCCGCCGATATCGACCATCTCGAGCGCGAATCCGAGCCGCTCCGACAGTCGTTGCGCAAGCGCGAGAATGCGACGAGTGTTCTCGGCGATCACCCCTTCGTCGAGAATGCGGGTGCCCATATACGCGTGGATCCCCATGAACCGCAGGTTTCGGTACCGGTGCACGAGGTCCGGAGCCGCGTCGAGCTGTACTTCGTCGATCCCGAATTGGCGTGGTTTGCCGCCCATGGTGAGCCCGGAGCCCTTGACCGCGAAGGCGGGATTGACCCGCAGCGCGACGGGCGCGATCAGCCCGCGCTCCCCCGCGATCCGATCGAGCAGGTCCAGCTCGCCGAAGGATTCGCAGATGATGGCGTACACCCCGGTGTCGAGGCACGCGGTGAGTTCGGCGGGACTCTTGCCGGGACCGGGAAAGATGATGTCGCCGGGTGCGACGCCCGCGCGAGTGGCGGTGACCAGTTCGGCGAGCGAGCACACCTCCGCCCGCGCGCCCAGCGAGTGCAGCAGCGCGCAGAGGCTGATATTGGGATTTGCCTTGAGGGAGAAGAAGATCTCCAGCCTCGGGTGCAGATGTTCGCGCAGCCGCCGGTATTGGGATTCCAGCACATCGCCGTCATAGACGAACAATGGTGTGCCGTGCTCTCGGGCCAGGTCGGCGAAGGTGAGGCCCTGGATCTCGGTGTCGCTCATCGGTTCTGCCTCTCTACAGCGCCGCCAGGCGGATGCTGATCTCGGTGTCGATGGCCGCAAGCTGATGCGGGTCACGGGCCAGCACCAGTCCGTAGAGCCGGCCGTCGTACCCGCCCGCAGGCATGTCCCCGGCCGGTGCGGCGGCATTGACGGTGGCGAAGTTATTGATCAGCAGCCCGCTGTCGCTGTCCCGTTCGAGCAGTACGCCTTTCAGGGCGCGGCGCAGGTCGGCGAAGGCGAGCGGGGCGCGCAACCGCACCGGATAGTGCCGGGCGAGCACCGGATTCCCGCCCGTGCCGAGGGTCTCCTGGATACGGGCCTGATAGGTGGACATATTGTTGCGGGCGTTGATCTCGATCATGGGATACAGCCCGCCGTCGGGGTCGAGCAGGGCGTCCACACCTGCCACGCCGAAGTAGCCGTCGGCCGCGAGCGCCGCGCCGATACGCTGGGCGCTGTCGCGCACCCCGGCTTCCTGGGCCGCGGTGAGCCCGGCCGGGAACCGGTGTCCTTTGTGCACACCGGCTTCGGTGATCGCCTCCTTGACGAAGTCGAAGTGCACGGCGCCGTCGCGGCCGATCGTGAACTGGTAGTTCAGGTCCGTGTGCTTGGCGACCCATTCCTCGACGACGAGTCCCGCGCGCCGATGTCCGGCGCGCTCGGCACGGCGAATCGCCATGCGCTGCAATCGATCGAGGCGTTCGACGGTGGCCACGACGGCGATCCCGCGCCCGGACACCCCGTAGGCGTCCTTGACCACCACGGTGTGCCCGGCGGCGAGCAGCAGCCGGGCCCGCCCCACGGCCTCGTCGAGTTCGTCGAGGGTCTCCGCGGCCCATCCACGCGGGCGCCGCAAATCCAGTTCCTCGGCCAGCCGACGACTGTAGATCTTGCTGTTGACCCGCTTGCAGACCGCGGCCGCCGGTGCGGCCAGCGGTATTTCGCTCGTCTCGGCGAGTTGTTCTTCCAGGTCCGAGACACCGTGCGGGAACAAGCGGGCGCCGCCGCGCGCGAGCCGCCCCAGCGCGGTCCGGATGGCCGGATCGGCGAGGATATCGGCGGTGACGGTGCGCTGCGGGTCCTGGCGGCCGATCGCGAGGATGCGCGGCGGAGTCAGTCCGAGTTCCCCGAGGTAGCTCAGATACCCCGGATCGGGTGCGGCCTTGAGCACGACATGGTCGTCCGGACCTGCCAGTAGCAGCGTGAATTCGTCCATCCGGTTCACCACGGCCCGTCCCGCGGGGAAGCTCACCCCGGGCAGGCCGGGTTCGCCCATGGCCCACCGGTCTTCGATCTCGAAGTTGCCGAGAAAGACCAAGGGAGTGCCGGGTGTGCCGGTGACGGCGACCTTGAGCCGGGTGCCGAAATCGTCGGGCTGTGCGCGCATGGTTCGTCCTGGCCTGTTCTCGAGGGCGGAAGCTGCTCAGTGGCGGAAGACCATGGCGGAGAAGGTCGCTCCGAGCCCGACCGACGCCATCATGTAGTGGTCCCCCGGCCGCAGCCGCCCGGTCTCACACGCGGTGCGGTAATTGAGGAACGGGTCCGCGCAGAAGCAGTGCCCGGTGACGGGCAGGTTCTCGAGGAAGATGCGCCCGATCGGAAATCCGATCTGCTTGGACAGCCGCTTCCACGAGTTCTGATTCACGTGGTGCGGCAGGATCAGCGCGATATCGTCGAGCGTGAGCCCGGCATCGTCGACGGCGGCCCGCAGGACTTCCGCGAGGGCCTCGGGGTAGAGCCGGTCGAATTCCCGTGCCAGTTCGTAACTGAGCCAGGGCGCCTGATTGAACTGCCCGTGCGTGCGGGTGGCGTAGGACAGTATCCGGTCGTGATCGCCATTGCGCCGCACCAGGATCGCGGCCATGCCCTCACCCATGACGGCGGTGTCGACGATGAACTGCTGCGAGTAGGCGTTGTAGGCCTTTTCCCCGGTGAAGACCAGCGCCAGGGCCTCGGGATCACTGTCCGCGGCAAGTAGCCTGCCGCACACGTCGAGGGCGAGCAGTCCGGTGGCGCAGGCGTGCTGGGTCAGGCAGAAGGTGGCGGCATGGTCGAGCCCGAGTGCGCGGCGCACCTCGTGCACGGGATTGGTCGGGTAGGGCGCGGCGACGGGCAGGGTGAGGGCCTGCACGATGTAGCGGACCTGTTTCTCACGGCCGCGCAGTTGTTCTTCGAGTCCGGCCGCGGTGCTGAGCATCTGGTCGGCCAGCCGGGCCTGACCGTCGCGGCGGATGTGGGAGAAGCCGTAGAAGCGCCGGAACAGGCGGATCTGCGTGTCGCTGACGTCGAGTCCGGCCAGGGCCTCGTCGATGGGGATGCTGCGTGGCGGCAGATAGGTGGCCACCGCTTCCAGGCAGGTCATCGCGTGTCATCCTGCTTTCTGGGCTCGAAGGGTCTGGGAGAGAGGATGATTCGACTATCACCGATGGCGCGCGGCCGGATAAGACTCCGACGGGCGCCTCATCGGCCCGATCGAACGGTCATGCCCGTTGGGCCGGTGTCCGCGTCGGCGGTGAGGACCACCTTGAAGGCCTCGCGCCGGTCGAACAGGTCGTAACCGTGGCGGGCCTGGCTCAGGGGCAGGCGGTGCGAGATCAGGCGTGCCGGATCGATGACGCCGGTGCGCATGAGCTCGATGGCCTTGTCCCGGTGGCGAATCGGGTCGCCGACGGTGAACCGGAGGGTCAGTTCACGGGTGAAGGCGAGTCCGCTGGGAAAGGGCATGGCGGTGGCACTGTGCGCCCCGACAACGGCAATGGTGGCGCGAGGTCCCGCGCTGTGCATGGCGCATTGCAGGGCGGCGTCGGTGCCGACGGCTTCGAGAACGGCCCGCGCGCCGTACCCGGGTGCGGCCTCGTCCAGTGCGGCAGCCAGTCCGGTCGGGGCGACCGCGCGGATGCCCAGCGCCTCGGCGGTGGCGCGCCGGGCCGGATCGGGATCGGCGATGACGACGTGCGCGGCGCCGAGGGCGCTCGCGCACAGCGCGGCGAGCAGCCCGACCGGTCCCGCGCCCACCACACCGGTCACGGCGCCGGCCTCGATGCCCGCGTCGGCCGCCGCGGCATACGCGGTGGTGAGCACGTCGCCCGCGAACAGCGCTTGCTCGTCGGTGAGATCATCGGGCGTGCGAGCGAGCACCGTGTCGGCGAAGGGAATTCGCACGAATTCGGCTTGCCCGCCGGGCACGGGCGCACCGACGACAGTCGAGTAACCGAACAGGCTGGCGTGCGCGCAGTGATAGTGCCACCCGCGCGCGCAGATCGGGCAGCGACCGCACGCCACGAGATCGGAGGCATACACCCGCTCCCCCGCCGCGAACGGTACCTCGCTCCCGGCATCCACAACGACACCGGCGAATTCGTGGCCCAGGATGGTGCCCGGTGCGAAGTCGGGAATCTCGCCCCGGTACGGGTGCAGGTCCGAACCGCAGATGGCGCTGCGGGTCACCCGCACCACCGCCGCGCGCGGCCCGTCCACGCGCGGCATGGGCACCTCGTCCACGCGGACCTGATAGGGCCCTTGGTACACAACGCCTTTCATCGGCGCTCCTCGTCGCTGTGCGGGTGCAGGATCGTCCAGTCCTTCGGCCCCAGCTCGATCCGGTCCTTCTGTTCGCTATCGCTGTCCCACCGAATATCGGTGACGCGTGCGGTGTCCCCGTGGTTGATCACGATCAGCCGGTCGGTGTCGTGATCACGGATGAGTTCGAGGTCCGGATCGTCGCAGTCCGCGGTTGCCGCGATCCCCGCCAGCGCGGCGATGCGCCGGTAGAACTGCTCCCACGGCGCGGCGGCAAGTCGTCCGGGCCGGTCCAGCTGACGTTCGAAGGGTGTGTTGGTGAACAGGACCCGCCCCTCGCCGATCCGATTGCAGACCAAGGCCGGAGTGCCGTCGCGGTAAGAGCCGAGCACCTCGGCGGCGGTCGCGCGCAGCGTGGTGGCCCGGGTGGGCGCGGCGCTCCAGTCGATCTCCCACTGCTGGCCGTCCCATTCGAAGGCGGTGTGCCCGGCGGAAGGCGGTGCGTAGTCGATGATCTCCGCGCCGACGAGATCCGCGCCCGGGAACCCGTGCAGATGATCTCCCAGCGAGCAGTACACGGTGCCCCCGCGTTCGGCGACACCACGCAGAGCACGCTGATCGGACAGCGTGAGGTGGGCCGGTGAGGGGCACAGCACCAGGTCGTAACCGTCGAGATCGCCTGCCGCGATCTCGAAGTCGAGGTGCGCGCGCGTGAGCAGCAGATGGCAGAAGAACGCGCCCAGCGTCGCGACACCCGTGTCGAGGTAGGAAGCACTCGCCTCGCGCCCGCGCCGAGGTAGATACACCGCGATCCGGGGACGTCTCCGCGTACCGGTGCGGTCGTCTGCCATGCGGGTGCACGAGCGCGTCACGGCGAGCTCACCTGCGGCGCGAGCGATCCTGCGGAACTCGTGCATGGCGGGTTTCTCGGAGCCGTCGAGCCGGCGCAGTCCGGCGCCCCGCTCGCCGGGCCGATCGAGGTACGGCGCGGTCTCGGCGGCAATGTCCTGCCAGCACCATACGAACAGGCCATTGGCGCCGTTGGCGATGGCCGAGGCCGCGGCGGCCCGCAGATAGGCCGCGGCGGTATCGTCGGCGACGCCGTAGCTGCCGAGTTCATCTACCAGCGGAACACCGTATGCCGCAGCATATTTCACCAGGAAGGCAGGCAAGGTGGTGGCCTTGTATGACAGTGTGGATTCGATCGATCCCGGTGCCCACAGCGGGAATCCATGGATGCCGATCAGGTCGAGCGGTTCACTGTTGTCGGGCCCGAACGGCGACGGACCGAGCACGCCGGAGGCGTCGTTGGCCTGCAACACCAGCACATCGGGCGCTTCCTCGCGCAGTGCGGCGGCCAATCGCACCTGCCAGCAGGCGATATCGTCGGCGGTCAGGGCGGCGGCCTCGGCGGGATCGATGCAGCCGATCTCGTCGCCGAGATCGAAACCGAGCAGACTCTCGCGCCGCCCGACCGCACGGGCGACGGTGCGCGCGAATTCCTCCTCCCGGTCGAGCATGCCGGGATCGCGCCAGAGGCTGCGCCCCTCCCGCCACGACAGGTCCAGGCGCTGCCCGTTCATCCAGATGGTGAACAGCGAGACCACGCACACCAGTCGCGCACGCTCGGCCGCGGCGAGGACCGCGTCGAGCCGATGCAGCATGACCGGATCGATATGACCCGCCGCGGGTTCGAAGTCCCGCCAGAACACGAACAGCCGCACGGTGTTCAACCCGGCCGCCGCCATGCGGGTGAAGTCGGCCTCGATGGCGAGCGGATCCCAGTCCGTCCAGATCCGGCACCCCGCGACCGACGGGTGATAGTCGACGCCGACGGCGAGGAAGGGTCGACCGTTGCGATGCAACCCGCCGTCACGCACAGCGAAACTCATGAGACGGTCCTCCCACAGGCGCGCAGCACGCTCTCGGCCAGCGCATCGGCCACGAACGCGGGATCGTCATCGGTCATCCGCGCGTGCAGTGGCAGCGACAGCAGCCGAGTGGCGATGGCGTCGGTCACCGGCAGCGGCCGCCGATCCGAGCCGAAACGTGCCCGGTAGTAGGAGAATTGGTGAGTCGGCGGATAGTGCACGGAGGTCTGTATCCCCGCATCGCGCAGGCGTGCGCGCACGATGTCCCGATCGGCGCGCACCGGCAGGATCACCGCCATCAGGTGCAGTCCGGTGTCGTCGTCGTAATCGGCGAAGGGCACGATCAATTCGGGAATCCGGGCCAACCGGTCGCGATATCGGCCGATGAGCGCCCGGCGACGGCGCCGCTCGCCCGCGAGCTTGCGCAATTGGATACGCCCGATGGCCGAGCTGATCTCGGTGGGCCGATAGTTCAGGCCGACATCGGGCACGTCATAATCGGCGCGCCCGCTGCGATCACGATCCCAGGTGCCGGCGGACAGGCAGTGCGAGCGGGCGGCCCGCACCTGTCCGAGCAGCACCGGGTCCTTGGCCACCACCATGCCGCCTTCGCCGGTGGTGAGGTTCTTGGTCGCGTAGAAGCTGAAACAGCCGATATCGCCGATGGTTCCGAGCATGCCGGTCCCGGGCGCGCGCACGATCGGCGCGTGGGCGGCGTCCTCGATCAGCGCCAGCCCGTGCTCGCGTGCGATACCCGCCAGGGCGACGAGGTCGGCCGGGTAGCCCCCGTAGTGCATGGCCACGATCGCCTTGGTGCGTGGCGTGATCAGCTTGCGCACATCACCCGGATCCACGGTGGGATCGCTGCCGGAGCGGACGTCGGCGAAAACCGGTGTGCCGCCTGCCAATACGGTCATGGCGGCGGCGGACACGAAGCTCAGCGCCGGCATGATCACCTCGTCACCGGGCCCGATCCGCAAGGCGCGCACTGCCAGGTGCAGGGCGGCCGTTCCGCTGCTCACCGCGACCGCGTCCGGGCACCCGAGCACGGTGGCGAAGTCCTGTTCGAAGGCGCGGGTGCGTGGTCCGGGTGACAGCCAGCGCGAGCGCAGTACCTCGGTGACCGCGGCGATCTCCTCCTCGTCGATGGTGTTGTCGGCGAGGGTGACCTTCCACTCGGGTGGTGTCGGGGTGGGCATCGAAGCCTCCTTGTGGTGAGTGGCGACCGGCTGACCGGTCAGGTGGTACCGCGAATCTCGGCGTACCCGGCGGCAACCCGCTCGGCGACGCGATCCCAGGTGAAATCGGCCCGGACCCGCGTCTGCCCGGCGCGGCCCATGGCCCGCCGGGCCGGTTCGTCGGTGAGCAGCCGCACCAGCGCGGCGGCGATCTCGGTGGGCCGCGGCGTGACGACCAGCCCGTCGACCCCGTCGGCGACAATGTCGTGCACCCCCGGGAAATCGCCGGTGACCACCGGTATTCCGGAGGCCCACGCCTCCAGGAACACGAGCGGGAACACATCCGCACTGGTCGGCAGGCACAGCACCGCCCCGGCGGCGAGGACGTCGCGCTTGGTCGGCTCGTCGACCACACCGAGATCCAGGATCCGCGGATCGGCATGCGCCCGAAAGGTTTCCGCGGCGGCGGGATCGCCATCGGGCCCGAGGAACACGAACCGCGTTTCGGGCAGCGTCCGCCACACCAACGGTGCCGCGCGCAGCAGTTCGGCATATCCCTTCGAGGGAATCCGCCGCCCGGCGAACACGACCACCGGCCCGCCCAGGCACAGCCGATCGCGGATCCGATCCGGCTCCGGCTCGCCGCACAGATCGGGTGCGTGCGGAATCTGCCGTATGCGTGCGGATTCCGCGCCGAATCGCCGCAGTTCCCCGGCTTCGGCCTCGGTCAGCGCATAGATGATCCCCGCGCGACGGCACGCGATGCGCCCGAGCTCGCGATCGGGCCACAGCTCGGGCGCGGTGGCCGGAGTGAGCGCCAGCCGCGCACCACAACGCCCGGCCAGCCGCAGCGCGCTCGCGATGTGCCGGGGCTTGGCCAGGTCATAGGCGTGCACGATATCGGCTCGCCAGGCCCGGTCCGGGTCCTCCCCGCTGTACCGGGAGCCTGGGAAACGCTGCCCCCGCTCGCCGAGATCGGCGCGAATCGACCTGGGATCCACCTCGCCCTTGCCACGATCGGTGCGCAGCGACCGCGGATCCAGATCGTTCTTGCCGCGATCTGTGCGCGGCAACCGCGGGCCCGCATCGCCCGCACCCCGATTCGTGCGCGGCAATCGCGGATCCGGGTCACCGCCGCCGCGATCGGCCTGCACCGGCCCCGGGTCCAGCTCGCTCTCGTCGCGGTGAATGTGCACCAACGCCGGGTCCAGGTCGTCGGGCGGCCGGGAGTCGGTGAGTGCGTGTACGCAATGTCCTTGTCGCGCCAGGTGTTCGCTGGTCCGCCAGGCCATTCGCTCGGCCCCGGCGTGGGTACCGGCGTAGCCGCCGAAGGTGACGAGTACGGCGGTCATCGTGGCCCGGCCTCGGTGCCGGCGGGGCGATGGCGGGCGTACCAGTCGAAGGTTTCGCGCAGCCCGGTGTCCAGGTCGGTCTTCGGTTCATAGCCGAGAACAGTGCGCAGGACCGACAGTTCGGGCAGCCGCCGATCGGGCGACCCGGGCGGTGGCCGGTGGACGGTGATCTCGGGCCGGGCCGCGGCCAGGTCCAGCACCCGCTGCGCGAGGTCGCGGATGCGGATCTCCTCGCGGTCGTTGCCGATATTGGCGATGATCGGTTCCGCGCCGCCCAGGCGGGTCAGCCCGGTGGTCGCGTCGACGGCGTCGTCGATGTAGCAGAAGGCGCGCGTCTGCGCGTCGCCGTAGATGTCGAAGGGATTCGCACCGGACAGGGCGCGTTCGATGAATTCCGGGATCACGTGCGAGCGGCCCATGCGCGGTCCGTAGATATTGTGGTAGCGGCCGATCCGTACGCGCGCGCCGGTGTCCTGTTGCAGGAACAGGGTTTCGGAGACGATCTTGCTCAGCGCGTAGGACGAGCGCGGCGCGCGGGGATCCGTGAGCACGAACGGCAGCGCCTCCGGTGACGGGAAGGCGGACAGGCCCGCACGGAGGGCCCCGTCGGCGACCTCGCTGGTCGAGCTGAGGAACAGCGCGCCCGGTGGGTGGGCGCGACACCAGTCGAGCAGATTCAGGGTGGCGAGCAGATTCGTTCGCAATACCCGTCCGGGCTGTTCGTTGGCGCGCTGCACGCCGACCACCGCCGCCAGATGGTAGACGGCATCGAAGTCCTTGCCGGGCAATCGGTCCGGGAGCGGTGTGGTCAGGTCGTGGGTGACGACGACCGCATGCCGCCGGATCTCCGCGAGGTCGGCGTCATCCGCGCCGCGTGAGAAGTCGTCGAGCAGCACCAGGTCCGCGCCGTCGCGCAGCAATCGGCGCGCGAGGTGCAGGCCGACGAATCCGGCGCCGCCGGTGATCAGGACGCGTTCAGGCACGGCCGAGCCTCCGATACTCGATGCCGGGAACCCCGGACAGTGCACTTTCGAGCAGGCCCCACATATCGAAGACGATGGCGGGCTTGCGCATTCGAGTCAGCAGGAACTCCGCGTCGAGCACGCCGTAACGAGGGTGATCGACCAGCAGCAGCAGCGCGTCGGCGTCGGTCAGCCCCTCCTCGAGACTCATGGGCTGCGCACCTATCTGCGTGATCCGCTCCGCGCCGACCACGAAGTCGTGGCCGCCCAGCACCGCCACCTGCCCGCGCAGATCCGCGACGATCTCGACGGCCGCCGACCCGCGTACATCATCGGTCTCCGGCCGGCCCTTGTACGCGATCCCGCCCAGCAGGATCTTCGCCGACTCCAAGGATCGTCCGTGCGCGGCAAGGGTTTTCACCACGGTATCCAAGGCATGGCGGGGCACCGCTTCGTTGACGGCGCGGGCCGCCGCGACCATGGGCGGCGCATACCCGGCGTGCTCGGCGCTGTGGATGAGCAGGTAGGGATCCTTGATCAGGCAACTGCCGCCGACGAATCCGGGCTTCGAGAGATCCGGCCGCGGATAGCGCAGGTTGGCGGCCGCGATCACCTCATTGGCGTCGATGCCCAGCGCCGAGGACATGAGCGCGATCTCGTTGCCGAACCCGTAGATGAGGTCGGTGTGCGCATTGCACACCAGTTTCACCATCTCCGCGGCTTCCAGGTTCGACACCGTCACTTGGTCGGCCGCGATCGGCTTCAGCAGTCGCCGAGTACGTTCCAGCGAACGTTCGTCCAGCGCGCCGATGATCTGCGGCAGTTCCTCGAGCTCACGCAGCGCCTGCCCCTGAATGATCCGTTCGGGGCACATGGCCAGCAGCGGCGCCTCGACCCGCCGGCGCAGCAGCGGCAGCACCACATTCCGGCAGGTGCCGACGGGCACGGTGCTGCGGACGACGACGAGCGTCTCCGGCGATATATGCTCCGCGACCAGGGTCGCCGCCGCGACGAGGTGGCGCAGATCGGGCTCATGAGTCTCCGCGTCGACCGCGGTGCCCACGCAGATGATGATCTCCCGCGGCGGTTCGTCGGGCAGCCGGTCGGTCACGATGAACTGTTCGGGCCCAACGGATTCGAGCAACTCCGGAAGTCCCGGCTCCAGAAATCGGGGCGCCCCGGCCGCGAGCGCGGCGCGCACGCCGGGATCCACGTCGACGCCGATCACCCGCCGGCCGGCGCGAGCCAGCGACAGCGCCAGCGGCAGGCCCACATAGCCGAGTCCGATGACCGCCACGGTGTCGTTCACAGGCTGGTTCATATTCCACCTTCACTGAGGGTCCGGGCGGGCGGCCGCACGGTCGGCGGCGGTGCCACGAAGAAGTTGGCCGAGCGAGACCTTCCCGAGCGCGCTGCGCGGCAGCTCGGCGACGACATGTACCCGATGCGGAATCTCGTACGGCAGCAACCGGGTCCGGCAGAACCCGACCACCTGCTCGAGATCGGCATCCCCGGCGAGCACCACGGCGGCATGGATCTCCTGCTCGGCATCGTCGTCTCCGCCGCCGTAGACGAATATCTCGCTGACACCGGGACATTCGCCGATCAGCCGCTCGACCCGGCGCGGGTTGATCTTGCGTCCACCGACATTGATGAAGGTGTCCTTGCGGGCCAGGACGAACAGATTCCCGTGCTCGTCCACTCGCACGAGATCGCCGGTGTCGTGAAAGCCGTTGCTGTCGTGTGGATCTCCACCTTCGCCGAAGCCGTCGAACATGGTGCCGGTACGCACGCGCAGCCGCCCGACGGTGCCGTCTACGCTCGTCTGCGCTGCCGGAGCGCCCGGTTCGGCGACGGCGGTGTCGTCCGCGGTCCCGGCCGGGGCGGACGCGTCCACCCGCCATTCGACACCGGGCGCGAAGGTTCCCACCGATCCTTCCGGCCAGGGTTCGGGCCGCTCGTAAGTGCAGGCGACGAGCCCGGTTTCGGTACTGCCGTAGATCTGGTGGACACGCACGCCCAGCCGCTGCCCCGCGGCGGTTGCCACTCGCTCCGAGAGCGGGCCGCCCGAGGACAATGCCACCCGCAGCCGATTGCCGCCGGTGCCCGGGGCCGAGGCGATGAGCTCGTAGCCCAGCGGGGTGCCCAGCAGCACGGTGGCGTCGCCCAGACCCGCCAGCAGCACACGCAGATTGAATTGCGTGAGCGTGCGCAGCCGCGCACCGGAGACGACGGCGGCCGCCAATCCCCCGACCAGGCCGAAGGAGTGCGCGAGCGGAATGCTCACGAAAACCGTGTCGTCCGTGGTCAATCGGTGAATATCGCGGTAGATGCGCCCGCCGCGCACGATATTGTCCGCGCGGTGACGTGCGATACGTTGCTCGCCGGTCGATCCGGAGGTGAGCTGGTCGATCGATGCGGGCGGCGCACTCTCCGCAAGCGCCGCCGCCGGTCCGGCCGTGAGTGTCCGGAACTCCATATATCGCAGGCGATCCGAGACCTGGTCCGCGAAATCCGCCGGTCCGATCACGCAGCGCGGCGCGGCGGCGACCACCGCCGACGCCTCATCGCCGAGATATGAGTTGGGCCATTCGACCAGCAGCAGTTCGATCCCCGCGGCAGCCAGCCCGATCAGCACCGCGACGCACTCCACGGTGTTGTCGACAACGACCACCACCGGCCCGCCACCGGGCACAGCCGACCCGGCACCACCGGGCAGTACCGGTGTGCGGCCCGCCACCGTTTCGGCCAGTTCGCGCAGCTGCGACCAGCTCACCGAGGTCCAGCCCTGTGGCGCACCGGAACTCACCGCGATCGCGTCGGGAGCCCGCTCGGCGTGCCGGCGCACATGGTCGAGGAGTGTGGCTTCCCGTTCCGTGCCCATGTCAGTACCGTCCGAATACGATGGCCAGCGCCTGCGGGGTCCCGGTATCGAACATGGCCAGCACCAGCTCCTCGTGCAATCGGTCCGCGAGCTCGGTGTCGCGGGGGCGGTAGCGGTCCAGCAGTTCCGCGACGACCTGCATGGCGCGATGCGAGTCCCCGCCTTCGCGGAAGAAGTCCTCGGTCGCCGCGAGCGGGGATCGCGTCAGCGCCCGGCCCATGAATCGGCCTATCGTCGTGAGGAGATCGGTCATGGTCGTCTCGCTCATCGGGCCTCCAGGACCGGGTGTCCGTCGCGCGGCCGGTCGGCGGCGGTGAGGTAGTGCTCCGGATCCGCCAGGAATTCACGTTCGGCGGCCGCGTAGCCGGCGGGTGTGCCGATGTCGTGCCAGGCGTCGGCGAAGCGGTAGGCGTACACGTCTTCGCCACTGTCGATGAGCGATTCGATGAGGTCGGGCATGTCGACGGTGACGCCCGCGGGAATGAGTTCCCGCACCACGGGGTCGATCACGTACATGCCGGAGGACACGTCGACCGCCAGCGTGGGCTTCTCCCAGATGGCGCGCACCTGCCCGGCGGCGACATGCAGCACTCCCAGGTCCATGGGCACCTCCCGGCGCCGCACCGCAACCGACAGCAGACAGCCACTCTCCACATGGATGCGATGCAGATGAGCGAAGTCGACCGCGGTGAGGATGTCGGCGTTCATCACCACCGCCGGCGTATGCCAGTCCGGCACCTGCCGCAGCGGGGCGGCCGTCCCGCAGGGCGGCTCGTCGATGCAGTAGTCGATGGCCAGCCCCAGCCGCGCGCCGTCGCCGAATTCGTCGCGGATCATGTCGCCGAGGTGCGCGATACACAGTGTCGCGCGCTCGAATCCGCACGACCGCAAGCGCCGGAGCAGGATTTCGAGGATGGAATACCTACCCAGCGTCATCAGCGGTTTGGGCCGGTTCCGGGTGTAGGGCAGCAGCCGCGATCCCCTACCCCCGGCCAGAATGATGGCGTGCACAGTCTCTCCTGCCCCGGAACTGCTGGAACGGTGTCCCGAATTCTTTTGCAGTGCACCGAGTATCGGCAGTAGCGACGCCGGCCGGTAAGTCCCGGACGCGCGCGCGACCGACCTGGAAACACGACCATGCTCGAACGGTCAGCGACCGTGGACGGGGACGAGGGGCACTTGCTACCAAGGAGTCGGGGGAATTCGCTACCACCGGTGGAGCCGTGCATGGAAACGACACAGATGACGATCGGCGGCCGGAAGGCCGCGGTCATCGATACCCTTCCCGTCGAGAATCCCGCTGACGCCGAGGTTTTCGCGACCGCCCCGGCGGCGACGGCCGAGCAGGTGGAGGCCGCGGTCGCCGCCGCGCGGGCCGCGCACCGGCGCTGGGCGGCGCTGGGGATCGATGCGCGCCGCGCGCACCTGCGCAAGTGCGGCGCGGCGTTGAGCACGGCGACCGATGAGGTTGCGGCGCTATTGACCCGCGAGCAGGGCAAGCCGCTGGCCAAGGCCCGGGCCGAAGTCGAGTTGTCCGCGACCTGGTTTTCCGACACCGCCGGGCAGGACCTCGCCGTCGAGGATCTCGGTGACGCCGACGCCGATATCCGGCTGCACCACAAGCCTTTCGGTGTGGTGGCGGCGATCACCCCGTGGAACTATCCGATCATTCTGGCCGTATGCAAGCTGGCGCCGGCCCTGCTGGCCGGCAATACGGTCGTGCTCAAGCCGTCGCCGGAGACCCCGCTATCGTCACTGCTGATGACCGAAGTGCTGTGCGAGGTGCTCCCACCGGGCGTGCTGAACGTGGTCGCGGGCGCGGGCCCGGTCGGTCGTGTTCTGGTGGAACACGCAGGCGTGGACAAGGTTTCGTTCACCGGCTCGGCGCAGACGGGCCTGGCTATCGCGGCGGCGGCAGCGCGGCGACTCCAGCGCCCGACCCTGGAGCTCGGCGGCAATGACGCGGCCGTGGTGCTATCGGACGCGCCCATAGCGCAGATCGCCGAACGCCTCTTCTGGGCCGCGTTCGAGAACAGCGGCCAGTACTGCACCGCTGTCAAACGCATCTACGCACACCGCACCGTGTATTCCGACCTGATCGAAGCGCTGCGCAGCCACGCCGAACAGGTCGTGGTCGGCGACGGCATGGACCCCGCCACCCAACTCGGCCCGCTGGTGAGCGCCCGACAGCGCGATCGGGTCGCAGCCCTCGTCGAAGACGCAGTGGCAGGCGGCGGGCGAATCGTCACCGGTGGAAGCCGCCTCGATCGCCCCGGCCACTTCTACGCACCGACCATTGTCGCCGGCGCAGCGGCGGACAGCCGCCTGGTACAGGAGGAACAGTTCGGCCCGGCCTTACCGATCCTGCCCTACGACGACGTCGAAGTGGCAGTGGCCCAGGCGAATTCGACCTCCTTCGGTCTCGGCGGATCGGTCTGGGGCACACCCGAGCGCGCGACCGAGGTCGCGGCCGAACTCGATTGCGGCACAGCGTGGATCAACACCCACGGCGAGCTGCGCCACGGCGTCCCCTTCGGCGGCTACCGATACTCGGGGGCGGGCGTGGAATACGGCGCCCTCGGCCTGCTGGAGTACACCCGCCCGCGAGTCACCCACGTACGCCGGTCATAAAAGTCATCCCCGCCGCGCCGGGCGTGCGGACCAGCCGCACACGCCCGGCATGCGGGTCACCCACGCACTCCCGGTGCGAGGACCGCCGGCGCGCGACGCAGATACGGGGCGAGCGCGCTGGCGGGATCGTCCGCGATGTCCTCCGGCGTGCCCTGCGCGACGAGCTGCCCGCCCGAGTCGCCACCGCCGGGCCCGAGGTCGATGACCCAGTCGGCGGCCGCGATCACGTCCACATTGTGCTCGATGACCACGACCGTATCGCCGCGGTCGACCAGCCGGTGCAGCAGGTCGATGAGCAGTCCGACGTCGGCGGCGTGCAGCCCGCTGGTGGGTTCGTCGACGATGTAGAGGGTGCGGGCGGCGTCGATATCGCGCAGTAGTTCGCGGGAGAGCTTGAGCCGCTGGGCTTCTCCGCCGCTCAGGGTCGCGCAGCTCTGCCCGAGCCGCAGATGCCCGAGCCCGACCTCGTCGAGCATGCGCAGCGCCCGCCCGATCTTGGGGCGATCGCCGAGGACGTGCATGGCCTGGGTCACTTCGAGATCGAGCACCTCGGCGATGGTGACACCGTCGAGCCGGACCTCGAGTACATCGGCGTTGTAGCGTCTGCCCCCGCAGACTCCGCACGGCACCACCACATCGGACAGGAAGTGCATCGGCATCGACAGTTCGCCCGACCCGCGGCAGGTCCAGCATTGCCCGGCATCGGCATTGAAGGAGAAGTGCGCGATGCCCCAGCCACGCTGTACCGCCAGCGGCGCCCGCGCGAACAGCTTGCGAATATCGTCGAAGATGCCGATATAGGTCGCGGGTATCGAGCGGTTCGACCGGCCCATCGGGTCCTGCGCGGCGCCGATCACCCGATCGAAGACCTCGTGGCCCCGCAGTCCGCGCAGTACTTCCGGATTCGCCGGTTCGCCTTTGAGCGCCGCGGCCACTTCGGGTTCCAGGATGCCTTTCACCAGTGAGCTCTTACCGCTGCCGCTCGGCCCGGTCACGCAGGTCAGCACATCCCGGGGAATGGCCACGTCGAGATCGCGCAGATTGTGCAGCCGCGCCCCGGTGAGCACGATCTGCGCATCCGGTGCCGGAATGCGCCGCCGGGGTTGCCGCCCACCCGGCACGAACTCCCCGCGCAGGTACCGCGCCGTCGCCGACAGCGGCTCCGCCGCAACCACTTCGGGTGGTCCGGCCGCGACCACCCGGCCCCCGGCATCGCCCGCGCCCGGCCCGATATCGATGAGATGGTCGGCGCTACGCATGATGTCGGCGTCATGCTCGACGACAACCACGGTATTGCCGCTCTCCCGCAGCCGCGCCAAGCTCTCGATGAGCCGGCCGGTATCCCGCGGATGCAGGCCCACCGACGGCTCATCCAGCACATACACCACCCCGACCAGCCCGCACCCGAGCTGCCGGGCAATGCGCAACCGCTGCCCCTCCCCCGCCGACAGCGCGGGCATCTGCCGATCCAGCGACAGATAGTCCAGGCCGACCTCGCTCATATGCGAAAGTCGTTGCCGCAGTTCGGCAATGATCTCCTGCGCGGCCTCGGCCACCACGTCGGGCAACGCCAGCCGCGATACCGCATCCAGCCACGCGGGCAGCTCGGCGATCGGGAGCGCCGAGACCTCGGTGATATCCAGTCCTTCCAGCCGGACGGCGCGCGCGTCGGCGTTGAGCCGCGCACCGCCGCACTCCGGGCATGGGGTGGCACTCATGAGCTGGTGATAGTTGTGCCGCCGGTCCTCGGAGGCGGCCGCGCGCGCGAGCCGATCGATCTGCGGCACCAACCCCGCATCGGTGCGGCGCGGCAGATAGGCGGCGACGTCACCGGGCACCGAATGCGACGTTTCGCCATAGATCACAATGTCGCGCAGCGCGATCGGAAGGTCGCACCAGGGCGTATCGAGGGTGGCGCCGAACAGCTCGAGCAGCTTCGGCACATCCCGCACCGGCCAATAGGTCTTCTTGGGTTCACGACGGCGATCCCCATAGAAGGCCAGCGCCCCCGCCCGTATGGAGGCGTTCGGATCGGCCACCATCCGCGCCGCGGAGACCGTGATGCGGGTACCCAATCCCTCACATTCGCGGCACATTCCGTCCGGTGTGTTCGCACTGAAATACCGCGCCGAGATCGCCGCGGCCTTGCGCCCGCAGTCCGCGCACACATGCCCGGTCGCCAGATACAGCGGATGCGTCCCCGCCCGCTCGATGACGAGGACCCGATCGTCTTTGGGCCGCACCGCCTTGACCCGAGCCCGAAGCCGCCGCGCGACGGACTCGCCACCGCCCCCGGCCTTGCCGAGCGATTCCACGTCGACCGCGTAGTTTTCCCC
Source organism: Nocardia sp. NPDC088792 (assembly GCF_044750615.1). Lineage (NCBI taxonomy): Bacteria > Bacillati > Actinomycetota > Actinomycetes > Mycobacteriales > Nocardiaceae > Nocardia > Nocardia sp. NPDC088792. The sequence goes on along the minus strand of NZ_JBIVKC010000003.1, from coordinate 89,908 downwards.
GAGCGGGGCCACGCCCTCGCCGACCGGCAGCGCCCACTGCGGGACCAGGCCCGCGCGCATCGCGTCCCCGGCTGCGGTCGTGGCCTGTTCCAGCAGCTGGTCGGTGCTGCGCCCGACCACATCCGCACCGCAGTAGCGGCAGGTGTGTATCCCGGCGCGTGCGAACAACAGCCGCAGCAGATCTCCCGCCTCGGAGACACTACCCACCGTGGAGCGCGGATTACGGCCCGGTACATGCTGTTTCACCGCGATCGTGGGGCCGAGCCCGGTGATGGTGTCGACCTTGGGCCGGGGCAATCGTTCGAAACCGCGCCGCAGATACGGCGACAGGCTCTCCTGGTATTGGCGCTGGCCTTCCGCGTAGAGCGTGCCGAAGGCCAGGGAGGACTTCCCGCTGCCGGAGACACCCGTGACGACGGTGAGCGCATTGCGCGGGATCTCGACATCGATCGATTGCAGATTGTGCTCCCGCGCGCCGCGTACCCGGATCACCTCGGGCTCCGGGCTCACGCTGTCGCCCCGCGCACGGCCACATGCTCGGCGGCGCCGCGCAGCGTCGGCCGCATGAGGAATTGCGCCAGGCCCAATTCGACCCCGAACTCGCGCAGCACCGCCGTCAACATGGTGGTCACCGCGAGCGAATCCCCGCCCAGTGCGAAGAAGTTGTCCTCGGGCGCGGCGAGTTCACCGTGCAGTACGTCCGACCAGATCTTCTGCATGCGTCGCTCCTCCGAGGAGATCTCGTCCGCTCCCTGCGCCCGTGCCGTCTCGTGCCGGGCGGCCTGCGCGGCCACCGCGGTGCGGTCGAGGGTGCCGTCCGGGCGCAGCGGAAGCGTATCGATGACGGTCACCCGGCTGGGTACCATGTAGGAGGGGATGCGGTACTGCACCGTCGAGCGCACATCGTCACCCGAAAGCCGTTCGCCCCGTTGCGGAACGACCGCGGCCAGCACCCGGTTCCCTGCCGGTGAGGGTTCGCTCCAGGCTACCGCCGCCGAAACTCCTTCCGCCGCACGGAGCATCCGTTCGACATAGCCGAGCTCGACCCGGCACCCGCGCACCCGCACCTCCCGGTTCGGCGGCCCGGCGGACACGAATTGCCCGGTGGCGGCGAGCCATCCGAGGTCTCCGGTGTGCCGGCGGCCATCGCCGCCCGGACCCGTACCGACCGGTGTTCCCGCTACGACCAGTTCGCCGATCACCCCGGTCGGCACCGGTTCACCGGCATCGTCCACCACCAAGATCCTTGCGCCACCGATCGGCCTGCCGATGGGCACATCCGCCGGACCGGAGTGCGTACTGACGTCGGCCCACGCCGCGTCCGTTGTCACTGCGGACGCACCGTAGAGATTGATCAGCCTGCACTCCGGCAGGGCCGCTCGTGCCGATGCCAGCAGGTCGGCATCGAGGGTCTCGTCACCGAAAACGCACACCCGCACGGTGGCCAGCGCGGCGGACGCATCGGGGACGGTGTGCAGCACCGTCCACATCATCGAGGGCGTCACGCGCAAGCGGGTGCCCGCGCAGCTACGAACCCACGCCGTCAACGCGGCTGCGTCCAAGACCGATGCAACCGGCAGCGGAGCGAGCGCGGCACCGGCCAGCAGCGGAGCGAATGCCGAAGTGACAGTGTTGAATCGGCCGTGTGCACCGGCGGTCACCACCACCTCTCCCGTCGTACCGAACGTCTCCGATTCCCAGGCCCAATGTTCGAGAATCGCGCGATGGGTACCGGTGACGACGCGGACGGCACCCTGGCTGTCGGTGACAGCGGCAAGCCAGGCGGGATCGCCCGGTGATCGGTGCACCGCCGCGGCCGGTGATTCCGCAGCTGCCGCAACGTCTTCGGCGGTGATGACCGCCGGTCCCGATTCCGCGACTTCGCGCACCCCACCGACCATCACGGTTGCCCCGCAGGCGCGGATCTGCCCGGCGGGTCCTGGTTCGGTACGCGTGTCGATCATTGCCACGACCGCGCCGAGGGACCAGGTCGCGAGCATCGCAGCCAGCGACAGCGCCGAGAGCTGCGCATCCACCGCGACCACATCACCCGGTCCGATTCCGTAGCGGCGCAAGCAGGTCCGGATCCGATCACGCCGGCGCGCGAGATCCCGGTAACTCGATCGGCCGCCGGGTTCGTGCAGCGCGACGGCGTCCGGCTGCCGGGCGGCAACGACCTCGAACGCCGCGCACACACCGAGGTTCACGGCGCCGCCCCGCACCGGGGTGTTGACCTCGCGCAGGAGCGCCAGTTCGGCCGGGTCGGGCCGCACCAGCTCGCGCAGTGTCACCGCCCCGTCCTCGGGCAGCGCGCGAGCGATCCGCTCGAACCCTGCCGCGATATCGGCCGTTTCCTCGGCCGTCAGCACCTGCGTGGCGTACTCCCAACTCAGGTGCAGGATTCCCGACACCGCGATGGCTTCGAGCATGAGGTCGAACTTGGCGGTCCCGGTGTGCATCCACAGCGGCTCTGCCACACAGTCATCGAGCATCAACGGCACATCGTCGTTGTTCTGCAACACCATGACCACGTCGATCAGGGGCGTGCGCGACGGATCGGGCGCTCGGCGCGTGCGCACCGCGAGTTCTTCCAGCGGCACGCCCTGATGCGTGAAGACATACCGCCATTCGTCCCGCAGCACGGCGATGAGGTCCTGCAGCGTGGAATCCGGTGTGGCGCCGACCCGCACGGGCACCGTATTGGTGAAATACCCGACGGTCTCGTGATCCTGCGGCCGGCTGCGCCCGGCCACGACGGTGCCGATCAGCGCCTCCCAGCGCCCGGTCCGGCGCGCCAGGCTCACATGCAGAATCGCCAGCAGCACAACGAACAACGAGGTACGCGCCGCCGTGGCCAGACCGGTCAGCTTCGCGGTGATCTCCGGCGGCAGATCGGTGTAGAGCACCGTCCCCTCGAGGTTGCGGGTGGGCGTGCGCCGGCGACCGTCACCGAGATCGATGCGATCCGGCAGCGGCAGCAGCCGTTGTGCCCAGTTCTCCGCCTCCGTCTCGACACCCGCACCGATCCGCTGCCACTGCGCGAAGTCCCGATAGTCGGCGGTTTCGCCACGCCCGGGATCCGCGCCCGCGTAGAGGGCCGCGAGCTCACGGTAGATGATGTCCATCGACCACCCGTCGATGGCGATGTGATGGAAGACGAACTGCAACAACCATTCCCGCTCCCCGGTGCGATAGGTACGCAGCCGCAGCAGCCGGCCGGCGGTCAGGTCGAACGGAACCTGAATATCCTCCTCGGCGAGCTGCTCGGCCTGCGCCCAGGGCATGCGTGCCCGGTGGTGGATGATGTCGACCGGGGCGACGACCGGGGTCGCGGGTTGGACCGCGGGCCGATCGGCGGCGTAGCGAGTCCGCAATGCCGGATGCCGGGCGACCAGAGCCGTGACCGCCCGATCGAGTACGTCGAGGTCGAGCGCTCCGACCACCCGGAATCCGCCCACAGTGTGGTACGTGGACCGCTCGCGCTGATACTCATGCGCCATCCACAGCCGTTCCTCACCGAAGGACAACTCCCGCGACACCGGCGCGGCCGCCACGGTGACGGCCTCCTCGGCGAGCGAGTCGACCAGCATCCGGGTGAGTGCCTGGGCGGTCACACCGTCGAGCAACGCCTCCAGCACACTCCCGTCCACCGCGGCCGCCGTATCGAATTCGAAAGCGATCCGCCCGGCCACCTTGAGCGCGCGCAACGAATCACCGCCGAGTTGATGGAAACTCGCGCCGGGATCCACATTCCCGGCGCCGAGCACCTCCGCCATGATCCGCTGTACGGCCTCGAGCGCGTCGGATTCGGTCAACGCAGTATCTGTCATGCCCAGCACCCACCGTCGTACGTTCGAGCGAACTTCCCGATCCGTCGAGTATCGAAGCGGCCACCGTCCCCGATAAGCCTCGGACGAGCGCCCCATCGACCTGGATGAACGGCTATGGCCTTGCGCCGCCCCGCATTCCGCGCTCAGTGCTGCCGCGCGTTCACCACCGCGCCGATCGCACTGCCCAACCGCGAATAGGTCGGTGCGAGCGCCCGCAGCACCGCGGCGGCGCCGGCATCCTCACCCACAACGAGTGCGCGCTGCAATGACCCGATGAGCCGCGCCTGCTCCCCCACGATCCCCGCCGCCTCCCCATACCCGGCCCGCGCAAGACAACTCGCCGCATCGGCGGTCCGCCGAGCGCCCGCCCGCACCGAAAACCCGGTCAGCAGCCCCCGCAACCCCGGATCGCACCCACTATCGAGTGTGCGCGCCAGCCCGAGCGCCGCACCGGCGTCGGCATTCTCCACCGGCTCAGCGGTCAGCCGCCGATGCGCCGCAGGCAAACACGCCGTCACCGCCTCCGCCTCACCCACGTCGCGGACGCGCACGAAGTCGGTATACATCGTGAACGGCTGTCCATAGTCGATACTTTCGGCCCGCCAAGCCGCAACCAGATCCCCGAGAGCAATGCGAGTAAACGGATACCCCTGCGGATCGTGCGCTGTCACGCCTTCATCATCGACCTCGAGCACAACAATGTAATGATCCGCGCCGATCGGCCCGTTCATCCCCGGCTGATGCCGCAAATGTCCCATCTCCAACGGCCCGATCACCACCGGCCCCCGCCCGCACGCCTCCCGCAGCCGCGCAACCGCCTCGGCCTCCGGGGCCCCCGAGGTCTTCGTCACCGTCCACCCGAGCGCATCGAGCGCCTCATCGATCCCGATCTCGGGCGTCCACCCGTTGGGGTCGAAAAACAGTGCGTCACCGAGGATCTGCATACCGAACGGACTACCCGTCACCGTCTCGAGCAACCCGATCGCGGGCGCCCCCTCCCCCATGGCCATCGCCACACTGTTCGCATAGCAATAGGGCCCCGACCCCAAATACGTTGCCGGAGTATTCACCTCGCGCGTCACCGGTTCGCTCTGCATGAGCCCACGCTTCCAGCCCTCGCCCGCGAACACCACCACCGACACGGCATAGCCCCGGCGTGTCCGACTTCCGGGCGTGCCGCACTATCGTTCGAACTCGTAGTTCCCGACCGCCTCCACGAAGGCCCGGTACTCCGCACGGTCGAACAACAGCCTGGCGCTTCCGGCCGACTCCCGGCGCGCGGGCGCGGCGCTGAATTCATAGCATCCGTCGGATTTTTCTGTGATGACCAGGAATTCGCCGACGGGTGCGCCCGCGCGTAGCGATTCCTGAATGGCCTCGAACTGGTCATGCTCGAAGCTCAGGCATTGCCCGAGCGGCACAGCGGTGCCGGCGGATCGGCCGGCGGCGAGTTTGTCGTCCCAGAGCAGCGTGCGGTGGTCATCGCGGTAAACCATTACGCAGGCCTGCTGGGGTGAACTGGCTGCCGCTTTGCGGAACTGACCGATTATCGGTGTCGACAGCATGGGGTGGATCCTTTCGAACTGCGCCGGCGCGCTGGCAGACGCATCCTGCAGCGACACATGTGTCATCGCGATATGACTGCCGGGCGCAACCGCGTCGCGCAGACGCTAGCGATGAACGGCGGGCCGACTGCGCAGACCACGCGCGAGGTGCTCCATGAATTGCCGTGAATCGGCGGGATCGAGCGCAGTCATGCTGAGCCGGTTGAAGATTCGATCGCGGATGGCGACGGCGGGCTTGTCGTCGATATAGCGGATCTCCCCCTGCGCCTCGATCACCACCATCTCGAGATCCCCGGCCGCCCCGGGCGATGGAACCCGCACGAGAATGTAGCGATCCTCGGTCCCCGCCCCCGGCGCCTGATGGGTGAAGGGCATGATCTGGATCAGGATATTGGCGCGCTGGGACAATTCGATGAGGTGATCGATCTGGTCGAGCATCACCGCATTCCCGCCATAGGTCCGCCGCAGGCACGACTCGGACAGGATCGCGTGGAATTCCGGCGCGCCGCGCTTGAACAGGATCTGCTGGCGCGCGATCCGGGCCTCCACGTAGTCATCGACGGTCACGGCGTCCGGATCGTCCGGATCGGGTTGCAGCGGTTCGTGCAGTGCTCGAATGTAGCTGGGGTGCTGGAGCAGACCGGGAACGATCTCGGCGCCGGTCTCGCGCAATCGATCGGCGACGTCTTCGAGATCGACCAGCAGGCGTAGCTCGTCGATATAGGCGCGCCGGTAGCCGGAACTCCAGTAGCCGCGGCGATGATTGTCCTCGCGGAGATCGAGCAGGATCCGGATGTAGGCGTCATCGCAGATGCCCAGTTTGCGGGCGAGTTCGTCGATGGCGGGCGCGGTGAGATTCCCGGTGCCCGCGATCGCCGCCGCGATCCGGGACTGACTGACTCCGATCAGTTTTCCCGCGTCGGCCTGAGTGGTCCGCGCCCGCCGCAGGATTGCGTCGATTTCCCGTCCCAACAGCACTTTTCGTGCGGTTCTCGCCATGGCTCCCCACCATATCGGGCGATGCTCGCACCCTTCGGTGTTCCGCAACCCTGATTATCAGGATAGATTATCAGCCACGATTATCGGACGAAGCGGACCACGCGGAATGCGTACCGTGTTCGCCCCGTTGGGATTTCGGCGAACTGCAGAAGGGCGGGGCCGCTCATGGACCTCACCGGCCCGGACAGTGAACGACGCGGCCCGCACACCGGCGCCGCCGACGACTGGGGCTCGCATCTGCGCAGCTATCGCCGCACCCAATTAGGGGTGAGCCGTGGCGATTTCGCCGAGTTGATCAACGAACAGGCCCGCCGCCAGCGCATCAATGTCTCCTGCTCGGAACGGCACGTCGCACGCTGGGAGCTCGGCGAGGTGCGCAAGCCGAGCAAGACCTACCGCCGGCTTCTCGTCAGCATCGGGGCGCCCGATCCCGACGCCGATATCGCTGCCGGGGCGGCGATCTCGAATGTCATGCCCGATGTCATCCCCGACACCGGGTACACATCGGCAATCGCCCACCGTTCCGACAGCCGCGGTGTCACCCTGCTCGAGGCCCTCGCCGCCGCCATCGTCGGTTCTCCGGACATCCTCGCGAGCTGGCTGCCCTACCCCGAGCCGGACGCACCGCGCCGCGGGACCCGCCCCGATCTGGACTTCGTGCGCAACGCCACGGTCAGAATGCGTGAGATCGATCAGCACCACGGCGGTTTCGCCGTCGCGCACGCTGCCGCCGAACTGCTCAGATCATCGACGGCCACGCTGGGACACGACCGCGGCCAGCACGAAGACCAGATGCTCATCGCCTGCGCCGATCTCGCGCGGCTGGCCGGCTGGGCCTACCACGACGTCGGCGACCAGCAACGCGCGCGCCGATACGCCACCATGGCACTGGTTTTCGCCCGTCGCGCCGGCGCCGACAGCCTGGTCTCCGCCAGCATGTATGTACTGGGCAGGATCAGTCTGATCGAACGTGATCCGCGCACGGCACTGCGGATGTTCCAACTCGGGCAACTCCCCGCCCAGGACTCGGCCAGCGGCGGCGAATCCGCGCGCCTGTATGCCAATGAGGCCTGGGCACACGCCATGATGGGCAACGCCGGCCGGATGGAGTCGGCGCTCGCGCGCGCCGAGGAGGAAATCTCCCGCGTCGGCGAACGGATCGATCCCTGGACCCGGGTCTTCTTCACCCCCGGTGAATTCACCGGCATCCAGTCGGTGATCTACCACGAGTACGCACTGACAGCGCCCGGACCGGCCGCCGAACGCTACACCACCGCGGCGGTCGAGCGGGCCCGCGCCTCGGTGTCCGCCTCCGAACCGGGCCGCCCCGCACGCAGTGTGCTGTTCGACAACATCACCATCGCCACCGCGGCCTTCCGGCTCGGGCAAATCGATGACGCGGTGTCCTTCGCCGGCGCCGCACTGGAATTGAGCAGCCACGTCGTCAGTGCGCGCGCCGACGGCCGACTACGCGCGATGATGCACACCGCGACACTGTCCTCACCCCGCTCGGATGTGCGCGACCTCTGCCACGCCATCGGGCAGGCCCTCGACGCCGGGGCGCATCCGACGCGTTCGGCGATCCGCTACGAACTCGCGACCGCATGAAAGACCACCCTGACATCGCACGGTCGCGATTCGTGACCCGATGTCAGGTTCGAGCGCCGATTCGGGCCGCAACTGCCATGCCCGATGTCATTGCCGCAGCGCGTGTTCAACGATTGACTCACCACGAAGCCGGATGATCCAGAGGTGTCTCACCACCGCAGATCCCACCGGCTCCCGCAGATATCGACGTTCGACCGAACCGGCCAGGGGCTCTTTCGCATGTGGTTGCCGCACAATCTCCCGCTCTCGACGAAGACCGGACGCCCGGCCACCGCACGCCGCCCCGATATCGCCCCGGACAGCCCGCTATGAGGGCACCGATGCGCACCGCCTGCACCCCTCTCACCACCATGGACGACACCCGCGACGGTATGCACACCTACGGCACCGAAGGCCTCCTCGAAGCGCGCCAACTCATGCTGGCCATAGCCGGAAACCTTTCCGGCCGTTCCCCCCTCATCGAATGGGCCCGCGAGCTCGCCGACCTGCACGCCACCCTCATCACCGCCTCGGTCTCGATAACCCGCCGCCCCGCCGACTTCGACGACACCACCACCCGGGCCCGGATCCGCACCGTGATCGCCCTCATAGACGAATGGTCGGCCCGCCACCTCCCCCACCCCACCACCGGCCGCCGCCACACCCACTCCCTGGGCGAAGTCATCAGCCACGTGGCCGACACCTACGCCCAGGTCCAGCGCACCCTCCGCCACACCACCGCCGCCGAACACCAGCACGACGCCGCCCTCCGCTTCGCCCAGGTCCAAGAGGGCTACGCCGACCTCATCGAGGATATCCGCGCCCTCCGAGTCCGCCTCCCCCTCGGCCGCCACTCCACCCGCCCCGCAATGTAACCGGACGCTGCGCTCGCAACGACTGTTCTCGCAACGACTATGGCGCTACCGCGGTCAGCAAGGCGCGTGCCGCCTCGACGCACGGGCGGAGCCGTTCGGCAGGCTCGACGCCGGCCAGCGCCGATGATCGCTGCGGGACTTCGAGCCCGATCACCACGTCAGCGGGCAGCGCGGCGAGAATATCGCCCAGCGGCAGTTCGCCTTCGCCGGGAATCATGCGTTCGTACATGGCTTCCTCGGCGTAGTTGCCGGACCGCGGTTCCAGTGTGGTGTCGCTGATTTGGGCATAACCGATGAGGCGAGGGTCCACGGCGGCGAGGTCCGCGGCGCCGGAACCCGACCGCACCAGGTGCATGGTGTCGATCAGCAACCGGAAGTCCGGTCTGCCAACGTATTTCACGGCGGCCAGCGCGGTGGACAGGTCGCCGACCGTCAGCCCGGGCACCGGTTCGACCACCGACCCGAGACCGCGCTGCGCCGCCAGTTCCGCCAGCGCGGCGAACTGGTCGAAGGTGTGATCGCGATCCGGATCGAGGCTGACCACATTGACGCACGGCACACCGAGCTCGGCCAGCATGTCCAGATCGCCCCGGAAAGAACGCATATCGGCGCCCGGCAACACCAGAAACCCGTCGCCCAGCGAGATACTGACCCCACGGTGTTCCATTGCGGCCACCAGGTCACGTCTCAGTGCAACATCGTCCTGCAGCGAAAACGCCGGATACCCGAGTGGAACCCACCCCAGATTCTGCAGCAAAACCGTGATGTAGCGGCACCCGAGATCCGCGGCGAGATCAACGAATCCCACCGGCGGCAATCCGAACACGCTGAGAGCCTCGATACCGAGCCGATCCATACCCTGCGACCATCCTTTCCCGAACATGTCGACGGTATCGGCATAATCGAACACCACATCCGGAATCGAGTGAGGCGCCCATGAAGATCGAGCAGGTTTCCGACTCCGTCTACGCGGTGGCCGGCACAAACGTCAACTGGGCCTTGGTCAGTGACGGCTCCGGCGTCACCGTCATCGACGCCGGCTACCCCTCCGACACCGCCGACGTGCTCGCCTCGGTGCAGCAGATCGGCCACCAGCCGGCCGACATCGCCGCCGTACTCATCACCCATGCACACCTCGACCACATCGGCGCGATACCCACGCTGGTCGACCGCGTGGGCATGCCCGTCTACACCGGCGCCGAGGAAGTCCGGCACGCCAAACGCGAATACCTGCAACAGATCACCCCCGCCGGCATGATCAAGCAACTCACCACCCCGCGCGGCCGCCGCTGGGTCACCCATACCCTGCGCGCAATCTACGGCCACATTCAGATGACCGTCCCCACAGCCACTACCGGCGAACCGTCCGCCCTGGCCGCCCTCCCCGGCGCGCTCATCGCGATCCCGACGCCCGGCCACACCACCGGCCACACCGCTTACCTCATGCCCTCGGAAGGCGTCCTCTTCTCCGGCGACGCCCTGGTCACCGCTCACCCCCTGCTGCGTGACTCCGGCCCTCAACTGCTCCCCCCGGTCTTCAACCACGACGAAGCCCTGACCCTCACCACCGCAACACAACTGGTGACCCAGCCCGCACGCACCCTCGTCCCCGGACACGGCCGCCCCATTCCCTTCGACGCCGACCGGATCACCGCCGCGCTGGCGGGCCGGCCGTAGCATCAGTTGTCGATGCCGAGCAGTGCCTGCGCGTTGGCGTCGAGAATCAGTTTCGCGGCGGCGGGGTCGATGGATGGATCGTTGATGTACTCGATCGCGCGCACGAAGATGTCGCCGGCTTCGTAGGGGAAATCGGTTCCGAGCAACAGGCGCTCGGCCCCGAGCGAGTCGATGGCGGCGCGCAGCGCGGGCACGTGACCGTGCCCCACGGTGTCGTACCACATCCGGCGAGCGGCAATACTGGGCAACTCGACAGTTTCCGGCGCGGCCCAGCGATATTGGTTGTCGAGTCGTTGCATCAGCATCGGCAGTGCGCCGCCGAGATGCGAGTTGATGATCTTGACGTTCGGGTAGCGGGTCGGGATGCCATTGGTGATCAGCTGCACCACCGAGATCGTGTCCTCGACCGGGGCGCCGACCATCCAGGTCTGGTGGTGGTCCGCGATCAACGGAGTGCAGGCACTGTTGCCCGCCGGGTGCAGGTAGAGAACGGCGCCGCGTCGATCCAGTTCGGCGAAGATCGGCGCGAACTCCGGTTCCACCAGGACCCGATCGAGGACGGTGGTATTCAGCACGACGCCGGCCATGCCCAATTCGTCCAGGGCCCGGCCCATTTCGACGATCGACTCCTCGACATGGGGCATCGGCAAGGCGGCGAAGGCGCGGAAGCGATCCGGCCGGGCGGCCGCCACCGCGGCGTATTGGTCGTTGACGAACCGTGCCGTCGGTACCGCCTTCTCAGGTTCGGCGAAGTGTGGCAAAAGCGGTGCGGCAGACAGGATTTGCATGTCCACGCCCGCGCGGTCCATCAGTCGTAGCCGGGCATCCAGCTCGGCGCCGCCACCGGCGCCCTGCCCGCGTTGCGCGTCCGTATCGGTTCTGCCGAGGTCGACCAGCAGGTCGAGGTAATCGTCGGTCCAGTAGTGCGCGTGTACGTCGATTCTCATGTCCATACCCCTTCGCAGCGGATGCAATAGCTAGCTCAGTATTAGATAGCATGCTAGCTATTGCAAGTGTTAGTATCTTCACGTGGCAAAGGAATCAGCGGACACCCTGGAGAACGAGACCGGTCCGGAGGGCTTCGACCAGTTCGTTCGCGCCTCGCACGAGCTTTTCGTCGCGATGCGCCGCAATCGCGGACGCCTGGCCCAGGACCGAAGCGGCCTCACCCCCGCCCAGCTCGGCCTATTGGATGCCGTCGCCGATCGCGGTCCGATGCCGGTCGGCCGAATCGCCACCTACGCGGGTGTGGCCGGCCCGACCGCCACCCGAATGCTCAAGCAACTCGAAAGCGACGGGGTGGTAACCCGGGAACGTTCCACCGAGGACGAGCGGCGAGTCGACGTCGCGCTCACCGACCACGGCCGGGAACTCGTCGACCGCCAGCGCCGGAGTCTCCGCGAAGCTCAACGCCGCCATTACGCAGCATTGAGCCCGCGGCAACGAGCGGAATTCGTCGATGTCCTGCAGCAGATGGCCGCCTGGCTCGAGCAGGGCGTGCCCGACGACCTGGAATAAGCGACCGAGCGAGACACATTCAGCCGCAGGGGTTTTCGATTCCGCCGCTAGATGATGTTGGCGGCGATCAGGAGGTTCCAGATCTCGCCCTGGTCGACGACCTCGACGCCGAGTTTCTCCGCCTTGGTCAGCTTGCTGTCACCGACGCCCGCACCGGTGATGAGCAGGTCGGTGTTCGCCGAGACGGAGGAGGCCGCCGTCGCACCCGCCTTCTCGCAGAGGCGCTGGAACGTTGGGCGAGCGACCTTTTCGCCGGAACGGGGGTCACTGATCGCGCCGGTGATCACCACCGTTTTACCTTCCAGTGGCGCGCCGGCCGCGATCACCGGGGGAAGGTCTTCCTCGCGCACATCGAGGGAAACACCGTTCTCGCGCAACCGCTCCAGCTCCGGACGCAGGCGGGTGAGATGTGCGACCAAGGAGGCGGCGACCTTCGGGCCGATATCCTCCACTGCCACAAGGCGTTCCTCACCCGCGTCGGCGACCTCCTCCAGGGAGCCGAATCCGGCGCGGGCCAGGCGTGCGGCCGTGCCGTCGGAAGCCATGGGGATCGCGAGGCCGATCAGGGCGCGGCGCAGGCCGACCCGGCGGCTGGCATCGATCGAGTCGATCATGCGCGCGGCCGAGACCTCACCCATACGGTCGAACTCGAGCAGGCGCTCCTTGGTCAGCGTGTAGAAGTCCGAAGGGTTCTCCAGAATCCCTGCCTCGGCGAGACGTTCGATCCACACCTGCCCGATGGCGTCGATATCCGCCGCCGCGCGCGAGGCCCAATGGATCAGCCGGCGCACCGTCTGTGCGGGGCAGGAAACATTGGTGCAGAACAGCTCTCGGCTATTGCCCTGCTCGATCACCGGCTGCTCGCACGAGGGGCAGACGGTGGGCGACACGATGTCCTGCTCCGCGCCCGTGCGCTTGGAGGCATCGAGCACGCCCGCCACGAACGGGATCACATCGCCCGCGCGGCGCACCAGCACGGTGTCGCCCACCTTGATGTCGCGGGCGCGGATCACTTCCTGGTTGGCCAGCGTCGCCTTGGTGACGGTCGTGCCGCCTACGAACACCGGCTCCAGCCAGGCGACCGGCACGATCTTGCCGGTCTTGCCGACATCCCAGATCACCTCACGCAGCAGCGTGGTCTTCTCCTCGGCGGCGAACTTGAACGCCAGCGCCCCACGCGGGGAGTTGGACCGAGTCCCGGCCGCCGCGTACGCATCTCGATCCGCCAGGCGAAGCACCGCGCCATCGAGGTCGTAGTCGAGCTCATTGCGCCCTTGCTCGATCGCGGTGATCGCCGCCTGCGCCTGCTCGGCATCGGCGCAGTGCGCCATCTGCGCACCCGCGATCCCCAGCGCCTGCAGCCCGTCCTCGAGGTCGGCCACGGCGTCGCCATCGGAGATATCCAGGTCGAAGCCGAAGAACTGCAAACGCCGCTCCGCCACAGTCGCCGGATCCTTCGCCCGCAGCGTGCCGGCCGCAGCGTTGCGCGGATTGATCAGCGGCTTGTCCGGATGCGCCGCGTTGTAGGCGCCGAAGGTCGACCGCAACATCACCGCCTCGCCCCGCACCTCCACCCGCCCCGGCATATCGATCCGCGCCGGAACACCATCGACCAGCGCCCGAACCAGCTCGGTCACATCATCCCCGGTAGTCCCGTCCCCTCGGGTCACCGCCCGCACCAGCCGCCCCTCCTCGAACACCAGCGCCAGCGACAACCCATCCAACTTCGGCATCACCACCACCGACTGCCCCGGGAACCGCTCGAAAAACGCCGCTACCTGCTCATGCTTCGTCGCCTTCTCCAGCGACAACATCGGCCGCGAATGCCGAATCGGCGCATGCAGCACATTGGGCGCGCCCACCTGCTCCAACGGATTCGGCTCGGGCGCCAGCTCCGGATGCGCCTCGATCAACCCCCGCAACTCATCCTCGACCGCGTCATACTCAGCGTCCGCCACCAGCGGCGACCCCTGATAGTAGGCATCCCGCAGCGCCACGATGCGGTCGGCGAGTTCTCGGATACGTTCCCCTGTTTCCACAGCACAAGACGCTACCGAAACCCACCGACACCGCGACCTACGGGCACTGCGTGCCCACCCATGGGAATCCTGCCGGTGACGACCCAGCACCGACCTATCGGATTCATTGCACGGTGATCAACTTCCGGGCGCTGTACCGAAACGAGGCGATGGCCACGTCTGCTGTCATGCGCCCGGACGACACCTCGGCACCCGCCGCATGACCGAGCGCCATAACGGCCGTCAACAGCCATTCTGGTGCACATCGGGCATCGAATTCGCCGGCCGCCTGGCCGCGGCGGATCAGCCGGCCGAGCGGACCCAGTACCGGAGCATGTGCATCGTGCTCGTCGACGGGATCGGCCGGAGGCAAGTGCAGCAGCATCGGATAGCGCTGCATGATGCGCCAGCAGAGTTCGAGGAACCGTTGCAGGGCTTCGGTTGCCGAGCCCTCGTCGAGCCGAGCCGCATCGATGTCGGCGACTACGTCGGTCGTGATACGAGCGACGGCAGCCTGGATCAGTGCGTCTCTGGATGAAAAGTGGGCGTACACCGTTTGCCGGCTCACACCCCCGACATCGTCTGGCTCAGCGACGGCCACCCGATGGACCGGAACCGATTGGTGGCACACGCGAAACCGAGCCGCAAGAACGTCACCCACTGTCAGATCGACGTCACGAACGCCATCACCTCGGGCGAGCACGTCGCAGCCCGCTACACGGTCACCGCCACGATGCGCACCGGCTCCACGATCGTCACCGAGGTCTACATGTTCGGCGACCTCGCCCCCGACGGCCGCCTGCGCCGGGTCGACGCCATCACCCGCGACCTATCATCCGCGAAAGATGCTGCATCATAGAATGTTTCCAGCCCGCGCTGGCAGCGGCTGCCAGCGCGGTATCAGCAGTGTCGGGAAACGTGAATGACCATGACAGGACCAGAGCGACAGACGGATCCACCGATGACACCGATCCTGTTCCTCAGCGGCGCAGGACTTCCGGCCTGGATCTGGGACGAAGTACGAGCCTGCTTGCCGGTCGAGTCGGTCGTGGCGGCCTACCCGAAGCGGGTCGACGCGACCCTGCGCGACTACGTCGACACCGCTCTGACGCAGGCACCGGATGGCGTGTTCACAATCGTGGCTCACTCGATCGGCGGTGTCGTGGCCAGTGAGATCGCAGCGACCGCGCCCGAACGCATCGACCGACTACTCGGCATCGCAGCGTCCTTTCCCGCCGCCGGAACCTCATTCCTGGCGGCATTGCCTGCGCCGCAGCGTATTTTCACCGGGCTCATCATGCGGCTTGCCGGAACACGGCCGCCGGAGAAGGCGATCCGCTCAGTATTGTGCGCCGGCCTCGAAGAGGATGACATCGCGCGTGTCGTAGCAGATTTCGAGCCGGAATCGCAGCGCCTCTACCGGGATAGGGTGTCACCACGAACGTTTCCGACGCGCACCGGATATGTCGAGACAACCGCCGACCCACAGCTCCCCGCAATGCTGCAGCGCAAGAGTACAGCCGAGCTCGGCACCGGCTTCTACCGTGAGATGCCGACCGGGCATTTGCCGATGCTGCAGGCACCCGCTTCCCTGACGGCACTTGTGGAGGAGTTCATTGCCCTGCCGCCTGCGGCGTTAGGGAGTTCGGCGCGCTGAGATCGCCGGGCGGGCGCGGGCGAAGCGGCGCATGATCGGTACGTCGATCCATTGGTAGAGGATCGCGCCGAGTGCGGTGGAGATCAGTAGGCAGAGCAGGGCGAAGCCGGCCCAGCCGAGGATGCCGAATTCCTTTCCGCCGATGAGGTATCGGGTCACGAGCGTCATGACGGGGAATTGGATCAGGTAGAAGGCGAAGGAGATATTGCCCAGCCAGATCATGCGCGGATGTGCGTTGAGCCCGCGGATTCCTTGCAGATCGCGGGCCGCCATGGTGGCTACCACCGCTGTCATGGGGACGAGCAGCAGGACCGACATCTTGTAGTTCACCGGGACCACCCAGGTCGCCGCGTAGGTGAGGGCCAGCGACAGCAGCGGGAGGGTGAGACTCGTATTGCGCCAGCGGCCCTCGAGGACCATGCGGGCGGCCAGGACGCCGAGGAAGAATTCCGGCAGTCGCGAGGGCGGGAAGTTGTAGCTGAGCCAATAGGAGGGCGATACCGGGATATTCGGTTGCGCGAACCAGGCCGGTGAGGAGTGCAGCTCGAAATACGGCGAGGTATTACCCGGGACCAGCCGGGGCGCAAAGGTATTCGCAATACCCTTCGGGCCGTCCACCCACAGGAAATACGCGGTATGCATCGCGACGATGCCCAGGAACAGCAGCCCCATCGTGAGCAGCAACCGGTTCGGCGGAATCCGCCGGATCACGGGCAGCAGCAGCGGAAAGCTCAGGTAGAAAAGCATTTCCGAGGCCAGTGACCAAGACGGGACGTTCAGCCCGCCGACGGTGGTCCATTTCGGCACCCAGGTGTGTATCAGCAGCAGATTCGGCAGCCACACCACCAGGCGGTGCAGCGGCACGCTCGCCACCACGATGAAGGCCGCGGCCGCCAGCAGGTGGGTGGGATAGATCTTCAGCACGCGCCGGCGGTAGAAGGCACGCAGCGTCGTCCCCGGCCGGAACGACCAGTAGATGATGAAGCCGGACAGCACGAAGAAGAACGTGACGCCCAAGGCGCCCAATTGCATCGGCACCCATTCATGGATGTGCCGGAACAGCTCCGATTTCTGGAACGGGTACACCGGCAGAAACACCAACGCGTGCAAGACGAATACCGCGAAGGCCGCCCACCAGCGCGCCCCGGTCAGCGACGGCAGCGCGGGCCGCTCCCGCAAGGCCCTGTCCGCGGAAAATGCTTCCGGCGCATGGAGATCGGGCGGCGGTGCGGCGGTATCCGCGCGCACGTCGGGGCGCACTTCGGGCGGGCGGGTCATCGCACGTACCTTTCGTAGAGCGCATCGGCGACCACCGCATCACCGGTGGGTGACGGATGGAACGGCAGCCCGCCGATATCGGTGCCGGGATCGAAAACCCCGTTGACCCATGGCTGCGGCGAGCACAACCCGTGCCCCGCCGTGAGCGCACGCGCATCGAGGAAGTCCACATTCAACAGCTGCGCGGCCTCCCGCTGTGCCTGGTCGATGTGGTTGAAGTAATCGACGACAGTGCGCCCACGCGGCTGAGTGAACGGCACGACGCCGAAGAAGTCGAGGCACACGCTGTCCTGGTCCGCCGGAACCACTTCCGGATAGCCCACGAGAACGATGTGCGCATTCGGCGCGTAATACCGGATGTAGGTCACCACATTGCGTATCCGGTCGGCATACGCCGCACCGGAAACCGCACGCGCATCCGGCATGCGCCCGGCACCGACCGCGTCGGTCCCGCACCCATCGGCCAGATCGAAGACGCATTGCTGCATTGCGTCCCAGAGACTTCGGGTATTACTCCCCCAATGGTCGTTCAGACCGAACTGCAAGGTCACCAATTGCGTCCGCGGCCCGAAGGCGCCCGCCTGGTCCGCGTCCTTCGCTTCGAAGCCCAGCGTGTATCCCGGACCGCTGTCGATCGACGCGCCCGGGCAGGACGGGTTCGCCACCTGATCGGTGCCCTCGATGCCCATCCGCGCACTCAACTGTGCGGGCCAAGCCGTCGCGCCCCGCGCGCACTTCTGGTCCGCGGGCATCAGGTCCAGGGCGTTCGCGGTGAACGAATCACCCAGGACCACAAGCCTTTTCCCCTCGGGAGCGGACTCCGCGTTCGCTCCCGCCGCCACGGTGGTGGCGGCCGCGACGGCCGCCACCGCAGCGCACAACCACCGTCCGCTGTTACCCGACACCCGAATTCCCCGGCTTCCTCAGTAACCGGCGTGCGGTTCGAACCCGGGCACGTCCAGGGTCGGCGGCGCCTGTTTGGTCTGCGGTGCGGGTTTGGGGGCGACCGGCTGTTCGGCCGGCGCTTCCACGGTCGCGGGGGCCGGTTGCGGTTGCACCACAGGCGCTTGCGGAGCCTCCGGTGCGGGGGCCGGCGTACTGGGGACGAGCGCTGCCGCGCTGGTCACCGGGGGCGGCGGCGTGGTGGTCGCGGGAGCTGCGACGGTGGTGGTCGGTGTGGTACTCGGCGACCCGCCGGTCGCCTTATCGCTCCCGCACGCTGTCGCCGCCGCGATCAGCAGGACGCCTCCGGCCACGGCTGCCGTGGTACGCAGGACGGACACCCCAGGGGTGCGAAACTTCATTGAATCCTCGAATCATGAACTGAAGTGTGAATCTTTCACTTCGGCGGGAGTGTACAACCACCACCCCGCGCAAAGTGTCACTTTCCGTAGCGGTCGTAGATCGCATCCGCGACGACCGCATCCCCCTTGCTGGAGGGATGGAAGAACAAGCCGTCGATATCGGTCCGCGGATCGGCCACCCCGTTCAGCCACGGTTCGGCCGAGCAGAGTCCGTGTCCGGTGGTGAGCGCGCGGGCGTCCAGGAAATCCAGGTTCAGCAGCTGGGCCGCTTCCCGCTGCGCCTGCTCGATCCGATCGAAGTACTCGACCACCGCACTACCGCGCGGCTGCACGAAGGGTGCGACGCCGAAGAAGTTCAGGCATACGACATCCGTTCCGGACGGAAACAATTCGGGATATCCGACCAGCACGATGTGCGCGTTCGGCGCGTAATACCGAATGTAGGTCACCGCATTGCGCATGCGGTCGGCGAACAGCGCGCCGGACACCCCGTTGTAATCGGTCATGCGTCCTTGCGCGACCGAATCCGGCCCGCACCCGTCGATGAGGTCGAACACGCAGCCCGGCAACGAATTCCACAGCGTCTGCTTCGATTGCCCCCAGTGGTCGTTGAGCCCGAACTGCAAGGTCACCAGCTTGGTATTCGGCCCGAACGCACCCGCCTTATCGGCTTTCTGGGTCTCCTGAGCCAGGGTCCACCCCGGCCCACTGTCGATCGACGCCCCCGGACACGATGGATCGACCATCTCATCGGTCCCGTACACACCCATCAATCCACCCAGCTGCGCCGGCCAGGCCGTCTTCCCGTGGCGCAGGCAGCTGTTGCTCGGATCCATCAGGTCCCACGCGTTCGCCGAGAACGAATCACCCAGTACTACAAGCTCTTTCCCGCCGGAAGCACTGTCGGCTCCCGCCACGGACGCTCCGGTCGCCGAGACCGAGAGGGCGACCACGGTAGCGCACAACCACCGTCCGCCGTTGCCGAACACAGACTTCATCGAGACCTTCTGATCAGTATCTGAAGTGTTGACTTTCCACTTCAGCGGGGAGTGTACAAACCACTCCCCCTGATCCCGCCCGGAATCGGAAAACTAGGCCTCCGACGGCGGCTCCGGGTGTTTCGCGCCGACTATCCGGAGAGCCAGATCGACGTAGTAGTCGCCGAGGTCTTCCGGGGACCAGGCGCCGTCGTCGCGATACCAGCGGGCGATGTCGATGCCCAGGGACAAGAGCGCGACGGCGGCCATGTGCGGGTTGGGGTTGTCGAAAGCGCCGGTGGCCACGCCGTGTTCGATGAGGGTGCGGACCTCGGCGTCGATGGTGTGGCGGAGATCTTTGATCGCGCGCTGGTGTTCGGGGCTCAACGCGGACAGTTCGTAGTTGATGACGCGGGCGACGGTATGGGCGCGGGCGTGATGGATGGCGAAGTCCCGCATCAGCGCGACGAGCTGCTCGGCGGGCTCGCCCGAGGAGGTGATCGCCGCGCGGATGAGTTCCAGGGTGTTCTCGTGGCCGGTGCGTGAAATCTGGTAGAGGAGTTCCTCTTTCGAGCGGTGGTGCACGTAGATCGCGGCGGTGCTGAGCCCGGCAATCGAGGTGACGTCACGCGTGGTGGAGCCGTGGAAGCCGCGCTCGGCGAACGCGGTCACGGCCGCGTCGAGCAGCCGTGCCCTGGTCTCGTCCGCTCGTGAGCGGTCCTCTGGTTCGGTCACCGGGTCAGTCTCCCATCCGCTCGGGCCGGGCCTCAGACCGCCAGCACGAGCTTGCCGGTATTGGCGCCGCTGAACAGCATGTTCAGGGTCTCGCCGAAGCGGGCCAAGCCACCTTCGACTACGTGCTCGCGGCTCTGCAGACGACCCTCCGCCAGCCATTGCGCCAGCTGCGCTCCGGCTTCCGGATAGCGGTCGGCGTAGTCGAAGACCACGAACCCGATCATGGAGGCGCGGAAGACCAGCAGCGACATGTAGCGCGACGGTCCGGGCGGCGGCTTCTCCTCGTTGTAGGCCGAGATCGCGCCGCACAGCACGACGCGCGCGCCGCGACGGAGATTGGCCAGTGCGGCGTCGAGGATCTCACCGCCCACATTGTCGAAGTAGAGGTCGATGCCCTTCGGGGCGGCCTCGCGCAGCTGCCGCAGCACATTGCCCTCGCGGTAGTCGATGGCCACGTCGAAACCCAGCTCCTCGGTGAGCATCCGGCACTTCTCCGCGCCGCCCGCGATGCCGATCACGGTGGCGCCCTTGGCTTTCGCGATCTGCCCGGCCACGCTGCCGACCGCGCCCGCGGCCGCGGACACCACGACGGTGTCCCCCGCTTGCAGCTTCCCGACTTCCAGGAGCCCGAAATACGCTGTCATACCGGGCATTCCGAGCGCGCCCAGCCAGGTCGGTCCGGGTGCGACGTTCAGGTCCACCTTCTGCACGCCGCGGCCATCGCTGATCGCGTATTCGGTGACGCCGAAGGTGCCGCTCACCGAGTCACCGACCGCGAAGTCCGGATGCGTGGACTCGACGACCGTGGCGATATCCAGCGACCGCATCACCTCCCCGATCCCGACCGGCGGCAGGTACGAGCGCACATCGTTGAGCCAGCCGCGCATGGCCGGATCGAGGGAGATGAACGCGATCTTCACCAGGATCTCGCCCGGTTCCAGGTCGCGCAGTTCCGTGGTGGTGAGCGTCCAGGTACTTTCGGTGGGCAGACCGGTGGGCCGCTCCGCCAGGAGTATCTGCTGGGTCTTCGTCATAGGGGACTCCTTCTCGGCAGGTCGAATTCAGTTGTCCGGTAGGGCTTTCCGGCCCCAGGACGGATCACGGCGGCGCAGTTCACGTTGCGCGATGGTGCGCTTGTGCACCTCGTCCGGGCCGTCGGCCAGCCGCAGCGTGCGCACGTGCGCGTACATGCTGGCCAGGGGGAAGTCGTCCGAGACTCCGCCGCCGCCGTGCACCTGGATGGCCCGGTCGATCACCTTCAGCGCCACCTGTGGCGCGGCGACCTTGATGGCGGCGATCTCCGTGCGCGCGTTCTTGTTTCCGACGGTGTCCATCAGGTAGGCGGCCTTGAGCGTCAGCAGCCGTGCCATCTCGATATCGATGCGCGATTCCGCGATCCAGTCCTGGATATTGGCGCGGTTGGCCACCGGTTCACCGAAGGTGGTGCGCGACTGGGCGCGATCGATCATCAGGTCCAGGGCCCGCTCGGCCATGCCGATGGCGCGCATACAGTGATGGATGCGCCCGGGGCCCAGCCGGGCCTGGCTGATCATGAACCCGTCACCCTCGCCGGCCAGCAGCGCGGTCCGCGGCACCCGGACGTTCTCGAAGACGACCTCCGCGTGGCCTTCCCGATCCTGATAGCCGAAGACGGGCAGGCCGCGCACGACGGTGACGCCGGGGGTGTCGAGCGGGACCACCATCATGCTCTGCTGCCGATGCACGGGCGCGTCGAGATCGGTCTTACCCATCACGATCAGCACCTTGCAGTTCCGATGCAGGGCATTGGACGTCCACCATTTGCGCCCGTTGAGCACGTAGTCGTCACCGTCGCGATCCATGCGCAGCTGGATATTGGTGGCATCGGAGCTGGCGACGGCGGGTTCGGTCATGGCGAAGGCGGAGCGGATATCACCGGCGAGCAAGGGCGCCAGCCACTCCCGCTTGTGCTCGTCGGTGCCGAAGAGCGTCAGCACCTCCATGTTCCCGGTGTCGGGCGCACTGCAATTGGTGGCTTCCGGCGCGAGATGCGCGCTGCGGCCCATGATTTCGGCCAGCGGCGCGTACTCGGAATTGGTCAGGCCCGGACCCCATTCCGGGTGCGGGTGGAAAAGATTCCACAGTCCGCGTTTGCGTGCCTCGGTCTTGAGTTCCTCGATGATCGGCGGCTGGAAGTGCGGGTCACCGGCTTCCGCCATCTGCGCTTCGTAGACGGATTCGGCCGGGTAGATGTGCTCGTCCATGAAGGCGAGCAGATCGTCCCGATAGCGCTGGGCCTTCTCCGAGAGCTCGAACATCTCTACTCCTGTTCGTGGTTTCGTGGTGCGGCACATGCGATATCAGTCGCGGCCGAGGGGCAGGTCGACGAGCTCGGCCAGTACGGATCGGTGATAGGCGGGACTGCCCAGCCCGATCTGGTCGGCCTTGGCCCGCTTCAGGTACAGGTGCACCGGATATTCCCAGGTCATACCGATTCCGCCGTGCAGCTGCACGGCCTCCTCGGCGGCATGCACCGCGATCTCGCCGCAGTACGCCGCGGCGACGGCGGTGGCGACGGCGGCGTCCGGATCCTCCGTGGCGAGGGCGCCAGCGGCGTATCGGGCTGTCGCACGGGCCGATTCGAGCTCCACATACAGGTCCGCGAGGCGGTGCTTGAGCGCCTGGAATCCGCCGACCACGCGCCCGAACTGCCGCCGCACCTTCAGGTACTCCACGGTCGTGTCCAGACACCAACCGGCGACGCCGGCCTGCTCGGAGGCCAGCAGCGCCGCACCGGTCGCCAAACCCGTACGCAGCGCGGGCAATCCGGCCCCGGCCGCCACGACGACCCTGCCGGGCACCGAGTCGACGGTGATATCGGCGAGGGGCCGCGTCATATCGAGGGAGACCACCGGCTCGACCGTCACGAGCGAAGTCTCGAGGGCATGCACCTCGGTCCCCGTCGGCGTCTGGACCGCCGCGAGCAGCACATTCGCATCCAGAGCACCGGCGACGCTGGTGATCCGACCCGACAGCCGCCCATCGCCATCCTTGACCAGAGCAGGAATCTGATCGACGGTCGCCGCCGAGAACGGAGCGAGCAGGGCCACCGTGGTTTCACCCGTAGCGAGTTCTCCGACCAGTTCGGAGTCACCCGCGAGCAGTACGGTCGCGGCGATCACACTGCTGGTCAAGAACGGCACCGGCGCGACGTAGCGCCCCAGCTCCTCCAGCACCACCGCTGCGTCACGTGCGGAACCGCCTGCACCACCTCGGTTTTCGGGGATCAAAAGTCCGGCCAGTCCGAGCTCGGTACTGATCGGTTTCCAGAGCGCCCGGGTCAGCGACCGGTCCCCCGCGTAAGCCGCGAGCACCGAAGCCGGATCGCAGCGCTCTGCCAGCAGGCTGCGTACCGCCGCGCGCAGCGCCGTCTCGACATCGGTGTCGAGCAGCAGGATGTCCTCGCTCATCGGATGAGGTCCTTCCAGGCGATGTCCTTGTCGGCGCGCGCTTCCGGTGGCAGGCCCAGCACCCGTTCGCTGACGATATTGCGCATGATCTCGGACGTGCCGCCCTCGATCGAATTGCCTTTGGCGCGCAGATAGCGATACCCGGCGTCGCGTCCGGCGAAGTCGACGCGGTCGGGCCGCACCATGGTCCAGTCGTCGTAGCGCAGGCCGTCCTCGCCGAGCAGTTCGAGTTCGAATCCGCTGAGCTGCTGGTTGATTCGCGCGAACGGCAGCTTCAGGGCGGAGGTCTCCGGTCCCGGTGCTCCGGCCGCGACGCGCTGCCGTAGCCGGGTGCCGGCCAGTCGTGCGGCCTCGGCCTCCACCCACAGTCGCAGCAGCCGGTCGTGCAGTTCGGGGGTGTGCTTGTCGGCATTGTTGCGCCAGGTACGGGTGACCGCGCCCAGTATCCCGCTCTCGCGAGGCATCGGCCGTCCGCCGATGGCGACGCGCTCGTTATTGAGGGTCGTGTTCGCCACCCGCCAGCCCTCGCCTTCCTGGCCGAGCCGGTTGGCATCGGGGATGCGCACATCGGTGAGGAAGACTTCGTTGAATTCGGCCTCGCCGGTGATCTGGCGCAGCGGCCGGACATCCACTCCCGGATCGGTCATATCGCAGATGAAGTACGTCAGGCCCGCGTGCTTCGGCCGGTCGGGATCGGTGCGCGCGACCAGGATGGCCCGCTGCGCCTTATGCGCGACCGAAGTCCAGACCTTCTGCCCGTTGACGATCCAGTCGTCGCCGTCGCGCACCGCGCGTGTGCTGACCGCGGCCAGATCGGATCCGGCGCCGGGCTCACTGAACAGCTGGCACCAGATCTCCTCTCCCGCCCACAGCGGCCGCAGGTAGCGCCGCCGCTGTTCCGGTGTGCCACAGGCGAGAATGGTCGGCGCGGCCATACCGAGCCCGATGCCGTTGGTCTCGGCATTGTTGCCGGGCGCTCCGGCCTGCTCGAAGAGAGCGTCGACGAAGGGTTGCAGTTCCCGGTCGGCGCCCAGCCCGCCGAGCCCCTCCGGGTAGTACACCCATGCGAGACCGGCGTCGAAGCGGGCGCGGTGGAAGGTGATCGGATCGGTGGTGGCCGGGTCGTGTGCGGTGAGCAGGGCGGTTACGCGGCGGCGCAGATCCTCGCGCACCGCTTCGGAATTGGTCATCGATCGTTCTCCTGCAGAGCGGCGATTCCGGCGCGCAGGAGTGGATCCACCATGTCCCCCACGCCGTCGAAACCGGAACCCACGGTCTGGCCGTGGATGAATCGGTAATAGATGCCCTCGGCGATCACCGCGAGCTTGAACGAGGCCAGCGCGACATAGAACCCGATATGGGTCAGGTCGCGCCCGGCCAGGCGCGCGTACCGGTCGAGCATCTCGGTTTCGGGCAAGAAGCCCGGCGCCGCGGCGACATCGGTGACGCCGGGTATGTGGCGTTGCCCCATGCGCTGGTAGACGAGCAGCAGGCCGATATCGGTGAGCGGGTCACCCAGGGTGGCCATCTCCCAATCCAGCACGGCCGCAACCCGATCCCGGTCGTCGATCAGGACATTGTCGAGGCGGTAGTCGCCGTGCACGATCCGGGCGGCCGATTCCGGCGGTTGCCGTTCCGCGAGCAGCTCGTGCAGTTCGACGGCCGATGGCAGCTCGCGGGAGTACGAGGCGTCGAGTTGCTTCTTCCAACGCCGCACCTGACGTTCCAGGAACCCCTCGGGCCGCCCGAAGTCCCCGAGCCCGACCGCGGCCGGGTCGACGGTGTGCAGGGCGGCGAGGGTATCGATCAAACCGGTCGACACCGTTGTCGTCCGGTCCGCTCCCAGCTTCTCCAGCTGGGCAGCCGTGCGGTAGGGCGTCCCCACCACGAGTTCCATCAAATAGAAAGGCGCGCCGATGATTTCGATATCTTCGCACAACGCGTAGGTATCGGGCACCGGCACGTCGGTCCCGGCGAGGGCGCTGATCACCCGGTGTTCCCGGGCCATATCGTGTGCGGTCGCCAGCACGTGCCCGAGCGGCGGCCGGCGCAGCACGAATGCCGTTGCGCCATCGCTGATCTCATAGGTCAGATTGGATTTGCCACCGGCGATGAGGCGCCCGCGCAGTGGCCCCTTCGCCAGATCCGGCCGTTCCACGGCCAGCCAGTCGGTGAGCTTGTCCAGATCCAGGCCCGGCAGCTCGCTCGCCGTGTGTGAACCGCTCATCTGGTCCTTCCCGATTCAGTTCTTGGGTCCGCCGGCCACGTAGATCACCTGGCCGGAGACGAATCCTGCTCCCTCGCTGACGAGGAAGGAGATGGTGTGCGCGATGTCCTCGGGCTGTCCGGCGCGGTTCACCGGAATAGTCGCCACCACAGCCTTTTTGAAGTCCTCGAACGGGACGCCCACCCGGGCGGCGGTGGCCGCGGTCATCTCGGTCTCGATGAAGCCGGGGGCGACGGCGTTGGCGGTGACGCCGAACTTGCCGAGTTCGAAGGCGAGGGTCTTGGTGAAGCCCTGCAGACCGGCCTTGGCGGCGGAGTAGTTGGCCTGACCGCGGTTTCCGAGCGCGGAGGTGCTGGAGAGGCTGACGATGCGGCCCCATTTCTGGTCGATCATGTGCTTCTGCACCGCGCGCGACATCAGGAACGATCCCCGCAGGTGCACGTTCATGACGGTGTCCCAGTCGTCGACGGACATCTTGAAAAGCAGATTGTCGCGCAGTACGCCGGCATTGTTGACCAGAACGGTGGGTGCGCCCAGTTCGGTGGCCACCCGGTCCACGGCCTGTGCGACGGCGGCTTCATCGGCGACGTCGGCGCCGACGGCGAGTGCGCGGCCGCCGTGCTGCACGATCTCGTCGACGACCGGCTTGCAGGCGTTTTCGTCGAGATCGATTACGGCGACGGCCATTCCGTCATCGGCGAGCCGGCGTGCCACGGCCGCGCCGATTCCGCGTGCTCCACCCGTGACGATCGCGATCCGCTCCGGCTGGTTGCTCATTGCTGCCTCTCCTTCGAGTGATGTTCGGGCTGAATGATGTTCGGGCGCTGCGGCAGTTCGGCCACGGCGTGGGACTGCGACTCAGACGCCGCCGGTCAGCGTGACGCCGCCGTCGATGACCACGAGCTGCCCGGTCAGCCAGCTCGCATCCGCGGAGAGCAGGAAGGCGACCACGCCGCCGATGTCCTCGGGCACGCCGAGGCGCTTGAGCGGATAGGGCGCGGCCACTTCGTCTTCGCGGCCCTCGTAGAGCGCGCTGGCGAACTTGGTCTTCACCACGGCCGGAGCAACCGCGTTCACCCGGATGTTCGGGCCGAGTTCGACCGCGAGTTCCTGCGTGATGTGGGTCAGCATCGCCTTGCTGGAACCGTAGAACCCGATTCCCGGTGCGGGCTTGAGGCCCGCGACCGAGGAGACGTTCACGACCGCGCCGCCGTGCTCGTTCATCCAGGCCTTGTAGATCTGCTGCACCCACGACAGCGCGGCCAGGCAGTTGACGTTCACGATCTTGCGGGCGGCGTCGAGGTCGAGCTCGACCATCGGCCCGAAGACCGGGTTGATGCCGGCATTGTTGACCAGCAGATCGGCGCTGCCGAAGGTGTCGATCGCCAGCCCGATGGTCTCCACCTGATGCGCGATATCGTCGGCCTTACCGGCGACGCCGAGGGCGTGGGCGGGACCACCGAGCTGCGCGACAGCCTCGTCGAGGGCTTCCTTCTTGCGCGCGGTGATCACGACCTTGGCGCCCTCGTCCACCAGGCGCTGGGCGATGCCGAGCCCGATGCCCCGGCTGGCGCCGGTGACGATCGCCGTCTTGCCGTCGAATCTGTTCACAGAGTGGTCCTTTCGGAGCTCGGGCAGAACTTACTGAGCGCTTAGTAATTACAGGCCACCATGCTCGACACATGCCTCACAGGTCAAGGGCGTCGACGCACGACTTCAGTGTGACTCGTGACACATCGAAGCTCGAGCGCGGCCCCCACCAGGCACTACGTGGGTGTTGTCGAATCCGGATTCAGGTTTCAGGCGTCGGGGGCACTGTCCAGCAGATGCTGCTGGTAGCGGCGCATACCCGATAGCCAGCGGTCGTAGTCGTCGCCCTTGCGCCGATACATCTCCAGGACCTCCGGGTGCGGCAAGATGAGGAACCGCTCCTCGTCGAGGGCCGCCATGACCACCTCGGCGACCTCGTCGGGGGTCAGCACCACGCCCGCCGAGGTGACTGCCCGGGTCGCCGCCTCGCCGAGGGCGTCGCCGGAATTCTGGCCCGCGCGCAGCAGCGCGGTCTCCACACCCATGGGGCACAGGCAGCTGACCCGAATGCCGCGGTCGCCGTAGGTCACCGACAGCCACTCCGCGAATCCCACGGCCGCGTGCTTGGTGACCGAGTATGCGGCCGAACCGATCTGGGTGAGCAGTCCGGCCGCGGACGCGGTGCCGATGAAGTAGCCCTCGCCGCGCTCGAGCCAGCCCGGCACCAGCAGTCGCGCCGCACGCACATGCGCCTGCAGATTGACGTCGATGGCGGTCAGCCAGTCCTTGTCGTCCTCGCCCAGGCCGACCGGCCCGGCCACGCCGGCATTGGCGAAATACAGATCGACCGGGCCGAATTCGACCTCCGCGCGGGTGAGCAGCGCCTCGATCTCCGCGGCGTCGGCGACATCGGCGCCCACCGCGACGGCCGCGCCGGGACGGTCCGCGTCGATGGCCGCCACGACGCGCGCGGCGGCATCACCATCGAGATCGGCGACCACGACCTTCGCGCCGTCGCGCACCAGCCGGGCCGCGAGCGCGCCGCCTATGCCCCCGCCGCCACCGGTGACCACCGCAATCTTCCCCGCGACCTGCACGAGTTCTCCTTCCGAGCCGAAGACCCGGATCCGGCTGCGGATCCGAGTCGATGATGTCGCCTGTCTACTCGCCCCGGACACGGCATTCAAGGCCCCGAACTTCGGCGCGTCGGCTGCGGTCGGCGAAGATCAGTGCCGCGCTGCGCCTTTCGTCTCGTAGTTGAACTCGGCGTCAATTTTGCATACCGTGAGCCCCATCCCGGACCGAGCACACGGCATGCGACGTGGAGGAAACGTGACCGCACGAGATCTGCTCGCGGACTGGCAAGACCTGGGCAGCCGTCAGGTGCCCGCCAATGGCATCGAATTGCGGGTCGTCGAGCACGGCGAGGGTGCGCCGGTGGTGTTCTGCCACGGCTTCCCCGAACTCGGATTCTCCTGGCGGCACCAGGTTTTCGCGCTCGCCGACGCGGGCTTCCGCACCCTGACCCCGGATATGCGCGGCTACGGCGGCAGCTCGCGGCCCGAGCGCGTCGAGGACTACGACCTGCTGACGATCAGTGCGGATCTCGTCGGACTGCTCGATGCCGCCGGGCTCGAGGATGCGATCTTCGTCGGGCACGATTGGGGCGCTTCGGTTGTCTGGCAGCTGGCGCGCGCCTACCCCGATCGCGTGCGCGCGGTCGCCGGGCTGAGCGTGCCGGCCACGCCGCGCTCCTCGGCCCCGCCGGTGCCGATCCTGCGTAAGCGCCTCGGCGAGGACTTCTACATGGTGTGGTTCCAGGAACCGGGCGTCGCCGATCCCGTACTGGACAAGAACGTCCGCCACACCCTCTTGCAGGACGATGTGCTCAGCGCCCGCAACTTCCTCGACACCGACAGCCCCGAGCCGCCCTTGCCTGCCTGGCTCACGCCCGCCGAATTCGACTACTACGTCCAGGCTTTCACCGCGACCGGGTTCACCGGCGGTCTCAACTATTACCGCAATCTGGACCGTACCTGGGAGCTCACCGCGCACCTGGCCGATGTGAAGGTCACCCAGCCGTCGCTGTTCATCGCCGGTTCCACCGATCCGGTCATCCGGTTCACGCCGCTCGCGAAAATGCCGGAGATGCTGACGGATCTGCGCGGGTCGCTCATTCTCGAGGGCGCCGGCCACTGGATTCAGCAGCAGCGGCCGGCGGAGGTCAATGCCGCCCTGATCGATTTCGCGCGCGCGGTCGCCTGATCAGACCGCGGGCGCGGTCCGCAGTTCCAGGACCCCGTATTCCGGGCCGACTCCGGCGGCCGCGGTCGCCGCAATGCGCGCGTCGAGTCGTTCGGCGATATCGTCCGGGAACGGCGCCGGGCGGCGCGATTGCAGATCGACGTTGACGGCGAGGAATTCGAACGAGTTCGCGACCTCGCTGGTCGACAGGTTCAGCAAGTACGAGATACCGTGCAGTGCTTTGCCGGTCCGCCCGAGATGGCCGACGTGTATCGAAACCTCGTGCCCGACAAGTACTTCCCGCAGGTATCTGACGTGCTGTTCCTTGGCGAAGGAGCCGAATTTGCCGGCGTGCGGTCCGTAGCCGAGTTCGCGATGCATCTGCCACAAACCCTCACCGTGCAGCCCGTAGTAATGCATCACGTTCATGTGACCGTTGCCGTCCTCGAATTCGGGCGGGATGACCCGGTCGAAGGAACGCAGTAGTTGGTGTGCTTGCGCGAAGGACGGTAGAGCCGCAGTCATGAATTCTCTCCGGGTTTCAGCTGCAGCCCGTTGATCCACAGCTGGGTCAGTGTCGTCACCAGCTTCTCGAACGAGATGCGTTGGTTCTGAACGAAAACCATATACGCCATACGACTCACCATCGCGGACAAGGCATGCGAAGTGATCATCGGATCGAGATCGGCGGCGGCCTGCCCGGATTCCTGCAGCGTGCGGATCAGCCGCGCATTGCGTTGGGCGAAGGCCCGGCCGCGCTCGACCCGCATGCGCCGGAAATTCTCGTCGACCTGCGCGACCTGCTCGAACAGGGCCATCAGGCGGGCATTGCGCTTGTAGGACAGCAGATAATCGCGGTTCGCGGCCTCGATGAGCGCCCGCACATCGGTGGTCCCGCTGCGTTCCCGCACATGCGGATGCAGCATCTCCTCCGACACCTGTTCGACCAGGGCCGCGAAAATCTCTTCCTTGCTGTCGAAGTAGGTGTAGAACGAGCCGGACGCCATGCCCGCGGCCTTCGAAATGTCCGCGATCCGCGCATCCAGGTAGCCGTCGCGTTCGAAGACCTCCCGCGCGGCCGAGATCAGCGCAGCGCGAGTCCGCACTCCCCGCTGGGTACGCGGCGCCACTCGACCGGATTCGCTCACAACCAGCTACGGTACAACGGTGACCGGCCAGCGCCCGGATCGCACCAATCGCACGGCCACCGAGCCGATGAGCCGATGTCCCGCCTGCTGCGAGGCGCCCACCACCACCGCATCGGCGCCGAGTTCGTCGGCGGCCTTGGCCAGTTCCGTATACGGATCACCGCGCCGGGTCAGGAATTTCCAGCGGATGGTGAAGACGTCCTCCACCCGCTCGACCGCCTCCCGGATCTCCTGTGCCAGTTCGTCGGCGATATCCGAGGTGAGGGCCTGCACGTCCGCGCCCATGGCGGTCACCATCGGCATCCACGGTTGCACGTACACGACGGCCAGTGTTGCCCGCTGCCGGCGCGCCAGACCGCCCGCGTAAGCGGCAGCCCGCCAGGAGGATTCGGATCCATCGACGCCCACCACGATCACCAGTGGACCGTCGGTACCCAATTCGAAGCCGGACGCGCCCTGCGCGCCGGGAGTCGTAGGTTCGGCCACCACTTCACCCTAGTCGGAACAACTCACCGGCCGCATCACGCGACGTCATCCAACCCGGTCCTTGTTCGCGCGGGCCCTGCAAGACTGATGGGACCCATCGATGACAGCAGAGGAGTCCACCTCATGTCTCAGCCGACCTCCCCCACCGTCGTACTCGTGCATGGCGCTTTCGCCGACGCTTCCGGCTTCGGCGGCGTGATCCGTGAACTGCGCACCGCCGGGCACACCGTGATCGCTCCACCGAATCCCTTGCGCAGCTTGGCCTTCGACGCGGCTTCCGTGGCTTCGCTGGTTGCCGCGATCGACGGGCCGGTCGTGCTGGTCGGGCATTCCTACGGCGGCGCGGTGATCACCCAGGCCTCGGCCGGCTTGGACAATGTGACCGGGCTGGTGTACCTGGCGGCCTTCGGCCTCGACAACGGTGAAAGCTGCGCCGGCGTGCAGCAACCGTTCCCGCCGTCCCTGCTCGCGAGCACCTCCCGCCCGACCGCCTACGACGCCCCCGGCGCACCCAGCGGACCCGACCTCTACATCGAGCGCGACCGCTTCCGGGAAACCTTCTGCGCCGACGTGCCGGTCGATGTCGCCGACATCATGTTCGCCACCCAGCGCCCGCTCTCGCTGGCCGCGCTCACCGAGAACGCCACCGCCGCGGGCTGGAAGACCAAACCGTCGTGGTACCTGGTCTCCGAGCACGACAATGCGATCCCGCCGGAGGCCGAACGATTCATGGCCCAGCGCATGGGCGCCGACACCAAATCCATCGACGGCTCCCACACCGCCTTCATCGCCCAGCCGGTCGCGGTCGCGAGCTTCATCACCGAGGCGATAAACAAGAGCTGAGCTGCTCGATCGCACCGATGACGACGTCCGGGCGGTCGAGGGGAACGTCGTGAGAGCTGTTCTCTGCCAAGATAAGCCGGCGATTCGGGGCCTCGCCGACGAAGTCCGCCTGGGCATCCTTCCACAACCGGGCGTCGTCGGGGGTGTCGAAAGGAGTTGCGGCGGAGACGATTGCAATCGCCGGGACGGTCTGCGGCCAGGACATCTTGTGGTATGCGAGGTGCACGGGGCCGTAATCGGCGGCTTCCGCGAGCAGTTGACGGGTTTCCCTCGTCGAGGGCTGGGCTTGTAGTGCGGCTATCTGCGATTCGTTCGCGGCGACGATCTTGGCTGTCTCGCTCTCGGTGAAGAATTCGGGCAGGTCGGCGTCGACGAGCACCGCACCGGCGACCTGGTCCGGGTGGTCATCGACGAAGTAGGTGGCGACCTCGCCGGCGAGTGAGTGCGCAACGAGAATCACCCGCCCCGCGACGCCCAGCTGGGTCAGGCCCGCCTCCAGATCCGAGGCCGCGTCCTGCGCCTTCCAAGGTCCGGGCACCTCATCACTGCGCCCGGCGCCCGCGCGGTCGTAGGTGATGATCTCCGAACCGGTTCGCGCGGCCAGCGCCGGCGCCAGCTGTTTCCAGTACGACGCGTCGTTCCCGCCACCCGCATCCAGCACGATCGCGGGCAACCTTCCA
Source organism: Nocardia sp. NPDC088792 (assembly GCF_044750615.1). Lineage (NCBI taxonomy): Bacteria > Bacillati > Actinomycetota > Actinomycetes > Mycobacteriales > Nocardiaceae > Nocardia > Nocardia sp. NPDC088792. The sequence continues at coordinate 57,281 of NZ_JBIVKC010000003.1, read as the reverse complement.
GGAGTCACGTAGAAGGCGAGCCGATGTCCGTTGTTCGAAATCATCTGCGGCGCTTGCGCTGCCGCAGCTCCTGCGGACAGGGTCATCAGCGCCGCGACCGCGATGACACCGACACACCGCATCAGCCCGGTCCGGTATTCAGCCATGAACATCACACTGCCCACCGGCACCATGCGACGGACAGCTACCGCAGTAGCAATGCGCACCGATACCGGAGTAGCGCCGCACGAAGTGTGGGCACCTCGATCCCATTGTGGTGAAGGCCGAGGACCGGTGCGGCTTTCGTAGATCGCGTACCGGATAATTCGCGCTGTGCGCCGGGTCCGGGTCATCGTGCAGGTCACGCTGTTGGTCGCGGCGTGTCTGATTGTGTTGTCCCCGGCTGCGACCCGATCCGGCCCGGATGCGCGGCTCGCGGGGCGGGACGTGATCGCGCAGATGTCCGGCTGGAATTGGCGGTCCATCGGCCGGGAATGCCGCGAAACGCTCGGCCCGCTGGGATACAGCGCCGTGCAGACCGAACCTCCGCAGGAACATTCGGTCCTGCCGGATCAGGGCTTTCCGTGGTGGGAGAGCTACTCGGCGGTGTCGTACCGACTGGACAGCCGTTGGGGTACCCGGGCGGAGTTGGCCGAGCTGGTGCGCAGCTGCCATTCGGCCGGGGTGCAGGTGTACGTGAATGTCGTCATCAACAATATGTCCGCCTTGGCCGGCTGCGGAGTCGGCAGCGCGGGCTCGCCGTACTGTCACTACAGCTATCCGGCAGTGCCGTACGGCGACAACGACTTCCACCATTGCGGCACGCCCGCCGACGACATTCAGGACTACCACAATCGCTATCAGGTCTTCAATTGTCAGACCTTCGGTGCGGCGGATCTGGCGACGGAGACCGACCGGGTCCGCGATCGAATCGGCGGCTACCTGAACGATCTGCTCTCCCTCGGCGTCGACGGCTTCCGGATCGACTCGGCGAAATACCTTCCGCCCGCGGATATCTCGGCCATCGAGCGACGGTTGACGCGACCGGCGTTCGTCTATCAGGAGGTCCTTTACGACTATCAGGGGCCGGTGCAGCCCCAGGAGTACCTCGCCACCGGCGATGTCATGGATGCCCGCTACGCCGGGAGTCTGAGCGCCGTCTTCCGCCAGGGCAGGTTGGCGACATTGCACGACTTCACTTCACCGCTGCCGTCGGACAAGTCGGTGGTGTTCGTGGCCAATCACGACACCGTGCACAACGGTTCCACTCTCAGCTATGCCGATCCCCGCCGCTACACGCTGGCGCACGCATTCATGCTGGCCTGGCCCTACGGCCGGCCGAAGGTGCTCAGCGACTACGCGTTCACCGGCTACGACGAGCCGCCACCCAGCGATGCGCTGGGCCGGACCGAGGATTCCATCTGCGGTTCCGGGCCCTGGCAGTGCGAACACTCCTGGCCGGGCATCGCCGGCATGGTCGGATTCCATGCTGCCGTGCACGACCTGCCCGTAGCGGATTGGTTCGACGACGGCGACAACCTGATCGCCTTCGGCCGCGGCCGCACGGGATACCTCATCATCAACGGTGCCCGGACCGCGGTCACCGATCACGCCTTCCACACCTCGCTGCCGCCGGGCAACTACTGCAATGTGCTGAACGGCCCGCCCCGCGACGGCATCTGCGCCGGACCGACCTATCAGGTCGACAACGCCGGCTGGCTACACGCCGCCCTCGACCCCCTCTCGGGCATCGCACTCCACCTCGGCGCGACCACCCGCTGAGCGCCGGCTGCCGAGCACAATCGGGCCGGATCGTATTCGACGATCCGGCCCGGATTGTCTTCTCGATCCGCTCGTCAGGACGCGGGCGGCGCATCCGGCGCGTTGAGGCGGTTGAACAGGCCGATGCCGACCGCGATCGCGGCAGGCCCACCGGCCAGCACCAGACCCGCGGCAGCACCGATCGGGATACCGATGCCGGCGCCCATCAGACAGCCGCCGATCCAACCGGGCAGCAGTACCGGGGTGCCCAGCACGGCGCCGATCGCACAGCCGCCGACGCCGCCGACCAGCGTGCCGATCAGGGTGCCGACCGAGCTGGCCAGACCGAGCTGGTTGACCGCGTTGCCGAAGGCCGCATCCTGGTCGGCCTGGCTGGCGACGTAGTGCAGCGCGGGCGCCGGGGTGGCCACCGCCGGGTCCATATTCGGGGTCAGGGTGGCGGTATTGCCGTCGATCTGGGCGTCGACCGGATGGGACATACCGTCCATCACGAAATTCAGCGGGAACGCGGTGACGAGCGCGCCCTGGCTGTCGCGCACCTGGAACTGGTCGCCGTCGGTGGTGAGCGACCCGAGATCGGTATTCACCAGGACCGAATTGCCCTCGATCTTGTCATTCCAGTGAATCGCCTGGTCACCGGCCGGAGCCGGGGCATCGGCATAGGCCGTGCCGGTGGCGATGCCGAGCGCTGCAATGGCCAGGGCCGAGGTCGCGGCGAACTTCTTGAACTGCATATGAATCCGTACTTTCTTCCGCAGGCGCAACCCTCATTTGGGATAGAGGACCTCATCTAGCACTCGTCAACAAGAATCGCCAGCAAATGTAGCCGGGACGTTGCTTGCTTGCGCCGAGACCGAATCGTAAGACCCGTTTTGCAGCGGATACAACGTTTTCCGAACATATATATAGTTCTTCCGCAAATCTCTGGATACGCAGCGTACTCACAAAAACGGCACATGAACGCAGCAAATCCGTTTATTGCGAACTGTCGGCTACCAATTACTGTGAGGAACGCAGAATGTCCTGCACAACAACATGATTCGTCGTTCGAGGTTAGGGTTACGCCATGTCTGGTCGCACCACACCCTCCGAGGACAACCGCCGACAGCTCGCACTGACCCCGGTCCAGGAAACCCTGGTGATCCCGCTGCACGGCCGGGCGGTGGAGTCACGCAAACCGCGGGGCCTGCTGCACGACGAACAAGCCGTGCGCATCGTCGACAGCATCGACTACGACTTCACCAAGTTCGACGGTGGGGCGAGCATTCTCATAACCGCCTTGCGCGCCTGCGTATTCGACGCCTGGACTCGCGAATTCCTGTCCGCGCACCCCGGCGGCACCGTGGTCGAACTGGGTGCGGGATTGAGCAGCCGGTTCGACCGTCTCGACAATGGCACGTGCCGCTGGTTCGATCTGGATCTCCCCGAGGTGATCGAGCTACGCGGGCGGTTCTTCGCCGATACCGAGCGGCGGCGGATGATCACCGCGTCCATCCTCGATTCCGGATGGCTCGACGAAGTGGCGGAGGCGCCGGGGCCGTATCTGTTCATCGCCGAGGGCGTGCTGCCCTACTTCGACGAGAGCGAGGCCCGGAAAGTACTAACCACCATGGTCGAACGCTTCCCCGGCAGCCTGATCGCCTTCGACACCTGCGGCCGCAAGGCGGTCGCGGCCCAGGATCGGCTGGATGCGATCAGCTCCATGCGGGCCCGAATGCGTTGGGCCTGCGACACTCCCCGCGCGCTCGCGGATATCGGGCTCACCCTCCGCGAGTCCCGCAATCTCGCCCGGACGCAGCCGTCCATCCGCAGGACACTCCCCCGCAAGCAGCAACTGGCGCTGCGGTTCACCGCGCTGCTCAATGTCAACGATTTCGCCAACTACCGCATGAATCTGTTCGCGGCAGGCTTGCAACGTTGACACATATCGGTCGCGCTGATACCCCGGAGGATATGACCACACCGAGTGAGTTCACATTCGAAAGCACTTACAAGGGTGAGGGCGGACCCCTGCAGCCGGGGACGAAACCACCGTGGAGTATCGGCGCACCGCAGCCGGAATTGCAGTCACTCATCGATCAGGGCAAGTTTCACGGCGACGTTCTCGATGTCGGATGCGGGGAAGGTGCGATCTCGCTGTATCTGGCCGAAAACGGCCACACCACAGTGGGTTTGGACAGCGCGCCGACCGCTATCGGACTAGCGAAGGCCGAGGCGGCGCGGCGTGGGCTGATCAAGGCCTCGTTCGAGGTCGCGGACATTTCGGCGTTCACCGGCTATGACGGACGCTTCGGCACCATCGTGGACAGCACGTTGTTCCACTCGATTCCGGTGGAACTGCGGGAGGGGTACCAGGAGTCCATCGTGCGGGCCGCCGCACCGGGCGCCTCGTATTTCGTGCTCGTATTCGACCGCACCGCGCTGCCGGAGAATCTCGATTTCGGCCCCAACCCCGTGACCTCGGACGAGCTGCGCGAGATCGTGTCCAAACACTGGGTGGTCGACGACATCTCGCCCGCCCGTATCCATGGCAACAACCTGCCCCGAGAATCCCAGGGGCCCATTCGATTCAACGATGTTCGCGACGAGCCCAGCGGCCTGACTTCGGTACCCGCCTGGCTGCTGCAGGCGCACCTGGGCTGATCGTCGAGGCTCAGCCGGCGGGCCGCTCACCCAAGTCCTGAGCGGCCTTGCGCAATGCCGTCGTGGCGCGGGCGAAGTAGTCGAACAGCACCTCGAGCTGGTCCGGGGTGTAGTCGACGAATACTTCCGCCATGCGGGTGCGATGCGGCTCCAGCACTGCCTGGACTCGACCCGAGGGGTCCGGCGCCTCCTCGACGACCACCTTGCGCCGGTCGGCCGGATCGGTGGTGCGACGAACGAACCCGGAGCGCTCGAGCCGGTCGATCAGGCGGGTCGCAGCGCCGGTGGTCAGGCCGGTTCGGGTGGCCAGCTCGCCCGCGGTCATGGGCCCGGCCAGTGCGATCAGGTTCAGCCCGAAGAAGTCGGTGCCGCCCAGACCGAGCGCCTGGGCGGCCGCGTGGGCGGTCACGGATTGCGCGGTGAGGTACTCGCGGTACGCGGCGCTGCCCTGCGCGAGCTGGGCCCACTTCTCGGGCGTCACATCCATTGACGCGGGGGCGGGCTCGGGCTTAGATTTATCTGCATTCATGCAGATACTTCCTCCATGCAGAGTCTTGATTCATGCAAGAAAGCATAAACCAGTGGAGGGAAACCCCTCTCGAGGAGAACCGACAATGAGCAACCGGGCCGCGGGCACCTCGGTGGTGCCGATGATGATCGCCGCCGTCGAAACCCTGCAACCACCCGAAACACGCTTGCTCACAGACGATCTGGCACTCGGGGTACTCCCCCGCGCACTCCGGCCGTTCGTCCGGTGGCCCGCCGCGCAACGCTGGGTACAAGGCATGTCGGACAAGCGGTCGCCCGGTATGTGGAACAGCCTCGCCTGCCGCAAGCGCTACCTCGATGACCTCACCACCACCGCGATCGGCACGGGCCTCGACGCGGTGGTCGTCCTGGGCGCCGGATTGGACACCCGGGCCTGCCGCCTGGCCGCGACGGCCGGTATTCCGGCCTTCGAAGTCGATCTGCCGGTCAATATCACCCGCAAACAACACCGAATCACCCTGCCCGAGAGCATTACCGCCGTCCCCATCGACTTCGAAACCGAGGATCTCACCGCCACGCTGATTGCCCACGGCTACGACCCGAAGGCGAAAACGCTGTTCCTCTGGGAGGGCGTAACCCAATACCTGACCGAGAAAGCCGTCCGCACCACCCTCGCCGCCCTCGCCGGCGCAGTGACGGGTAGCACCCTCGGATTCACCTACGTCCAGCAGGACTTCCTCGACGGCACGAACTACTACGGCACCCCATCCACCTACAAGCAGTTCGTCGACGGGGGCCTGTGGCGCTTCGGCCTGCGACCCGCCGACGTCCCCGATCTGCTCGCCGAATACGGCTGGCGCGAGGTAGAACAAGTCGGCGCACACGAATACACGACCCGGTACCTGCAACCCGCCGGCCGCACCGACATCACCGACCTCGAACGCTGCGTACACGCGCAGAAGAGCTGACCCGGCGCGGATTCCGCCGGTAAGGGGGTAAACCGCGTTGACTGACAACCCGAACAGCCAGGCTCCGGACGACGCCGGTCCCGCGGACGAACCCGCCCGAGCCTGGTCGAAGGGCCTCTCCCTGACCGGCGCCGCACTGCTGTTCATGGTGCTGCGACTATTGGCCGTCTCCAATTACGACTGGCGGCGCGCCTCATCGATAGCCGGCACCATCGGACTCGACGACGCCTCCCGCATAGTCCTGGGCACGCTACTGGCCGACCCCACGGTCACCGGAATAATGCTGGCGGTTCTCGTCCCGATCAGCCTCAGCCACCAATACCGCCTCGGCAAACCCTCCGCCGACAATGCCGGCAACCTCGCCATGCTGATAGTCGTATCCCTTTTCGCCGCAGTACTTCTCATCACCTACCACATGTGGTGGATGCTGATAATCGCCGCCGCCTTGGGTGCGGCGCTCCTGGCCCTGCAGATCAAAGGCCACCGAGACGCCCAAGGCCGCCGCTTCGCCCTCTTCGTAGCCCACCGCACCGGCTTACTCATGATCCTCGCGGCCCTCATTGTCGCCGCGATAGTCCACGTCCCATGGATGCCGTTGGAACGCATCGAAACCCGCACCGGCACGGTAATCGGCTACGTAATGGAAAACCCGCCCGGCTTCCTCAAAGTCCTCACCGACAAGGACCGGGAAATCCTCATCATCAATGTCGACGACGTCCGCTCCCGCGAAGAACTCCCGGTAACCCGCTGATCAAACCTGTACGGCGACGGCCGTCTCCGTCGTGGCGAGGTCGGCCGGTGCGAGGCAGGGAATCCCGCTGGGACAGGGCACGAGGTGGACCGATGCGGGTGAGACGCTGACCTCGCGTCGTCTGCCGACCAGGAGTCCGGCGATCGTCACGATGATCAGCACCGCAACACCGGTGGCGTAGGCAAGGCCGGTGACACGAAGTCCGATGTGCCCGGCCGCAATTCCGGCGGCCAGCGCCGGAATACCGAGTCCGAGATACAACGCGACATAGATCACGGCCAGCATGCCGGCCCGCGTGTGCGGCTCGGCCAGCCCGATCAGCGATCCGAACACACCGACAAACGACGGTCCAAGGCCCAGGCCCACCACCGCGGACCCGACAAGAAACAACACCCCACTGGTAGCCGCGATGCCCCACGCGCTCAACCCGACGCCGACAAGCATCACCGGACAGCCCAGCAGCATCATCGTGGCGGGTGCGATGCGGCGCAGCCCGATCGACGGCCCGATACTGAGCCCGGTAACGAGGAAAATCACCACCCCACCCCATAACCGGTTGTGCGAGTTCAGCAATTGCACGATCAACGACGGGGCCAGCGACAAGTACAGACCACTCAACGCCGACAACGCCACCAGACACGGCAACAGCCCCACGAAGGTCCTCCGCGCGCCCGCGGGCACCGTCACCGCCGGCCGCAACGACGCCAGTGCGCCGGGTCGGCGAGCACCCGGCTCGGGCATCATCAGAATCCCGATCGCGGCAACTCCGAACGCCGCCAGCAACACCCAGTAGACCGTGTGGGTCGGCGCAGGCCCGTACTCGACCAGCACGCCCGCACCGAGTCCCCCGATCGCCTGACCCCCGGATTGCGCGGCCGTATTGGTCAGCGGCGCCAACCCCGCCTTACCTGCAGGCTGGGTCTCGATCAATCCCGCCGACAACGCACCACTGACCAGCCCGACCGCAACTCCCTGCAATGCCCTGGCCGCAAACAGCAACCCGACCCCGCCCGCAGCCAGAAACAGCACGGCAGCAACAGCATTGACCGCCAGCGCAGCGGCGATCACCGGTCGACGACCGACATAATCCGACAGTGACCCGGCAATCAGCAACGTAATGAGCAGCGTCGCCGCGTAAACGGCGAAAACCGCAGTCAGCGTAGACGCCGAAAAGTTCCACCGACTCTGATACACCACGTACAGCGGAGACGGAGCACTGGAACTGAAAAGGAACAACGTCACCAGTGCAGCCAGCAACCAGAACGACGCCGTCCTCGACATACCCATCCTCATCCGTGAACCAACCCCATCACCTGATCCCGACCACGATCGGCACCGGCCGCAGCACTGATCGATGGTGCCAATAGCATTGGGCCGCATCAACAGCGATCTTCCCGATAATCGATAACCACCGGTTATCGATCGCCGCAGTCATCTCGTTGGAATCAGTCCGAAATGCGGTGTTGGTGTCCTCGAGGGCAATCGGCATCGACACCCATATGGGATAGGTATCGGTGCTCGTCGAAGCGGTCGAATACGTCCTCGACGTTGCGCCACTCGTCAATGCAGTAGACGACGCGGCAGCCATAGCAATAGAACGGCACCAGGCTGCGACTGATGTTCCACAATTGGTGCGGGTCCGGACCATCCGAGTCGAGCAGACCGCAGACCTGCTCGAACCTCCGCCCATCGCCGATATGACTGCTGGTCCGGAACTCCCGTGCCACAGAATCGGATTGGTGAAACCTTCCGCGAAACATATAGGAGCGATGCCTGCCTGAGTGATGCCGCACCGACGCACTCGTGGTTCCCGCCGGCCGGCCGCACGTGAAGCACCGAAACTCGGCCTGAGACTTGACCTCGATCCGATCCTGCCGAATCGGTGCACGCGGCCGTGACCGGCCGACCTTGCGCCGTTGAGGGCCGATCACATCGCTGACGAACAGATAGCACAGCACCACCGCGGCCAAGCCGAACACGAGCGCAAAACCGAACCGGCCATACCAAGCGACAACAGTCCCACCCGGAGATGAGCCGAATCCGATGAGCAAGAACCCCATCACATCGAGAGCGACAACACCCCAACCCGCCCATAAGTCGAAATCCCGGTAGCCATACCGCCCTCGAAGGAGGAGAACCGGACCAGCAGCGAACCCCAAACTCCCCACAACGATTCCGACCACGAGAATCCGCAGCACAATCCTCCCACACAGCGGCACGCCATCGAAGTACATGACAAGCCCCTCCCGCCGGCCCGGCATTCGATCCCCGTGCCTGTGCACCCATCCTATTCAGCCGGCCGACAGGATCAATCCCGATGATGCCCAGTGTCGGTAGGCCAGCTCAGTTTTCGGTTCGCTGCGGAGGTGGATGAGGGGCATCAGCCGAAGCAACGGACCGGGCTTCGAGTGCTCGGCGAATTAACCGCCGGGCAGCCTCACCGGTCGTCGACTGACCGGCAAGGATATCGAACGTCCGGTGATACAGCTTGATTTCGCGTGGCTGGGTGATCGTCAGCTCTGCGGAGATCGCCTCGACCGTCACACGACGCTCATCGAACATCACGAAGTTCGTCAACTGCATCGGCAGTTCAGCGGTCATCGGCACGATGCCAAACGTGACGCGAGGCAACCCCATCGCAGCGAGCAAACGATCCAGCTGCCCGGCCATCACCGAGTCCCCGCCGACGTTGTTGTAAAGGGCTTGCTCACCCATCAGAATATGAAACCTGCGGTCACCGCGGTACAGGACCTGTTGCCGCTCAATGCGCTTGGCAACACCCGCATCCAAGTCATCCGGAATGCCGTGGAACTTTATCGACCTCCCCAGGATCGCTGTGGCGTACTCGGCGGTTTGGAGCAGTCCGGGTACCAATGAGGGTTGATACACCCGCATCACCGCGGATTGCTGCATCAGGCGCAGGATCTCGTGTTGCTTCTTTTTCGTCCCGCCGTCGAGAGTTCGCCGCCACTCACGGTATGCGACGTCGATGTTTCGGAGCGATGCAACCAAGTCTGGAATCTCGCGCTCAGCGCCGGTGAGCTTGCACCAGACCTGGATGTCGGCAACAGACGGATTGGTCTTGCCATACTCGATCTTGGGTACACGGGTCTGATGCCAGCCCGCCCTACGGGCAAGCTCACTACCGCTGAGACCGGCAGACTGGCGAAGCCCCCGGAGACGTTCCCCGAGAGCTTCGCGTTGTTGCTGTACCGAGTCAGTCACTGGTCACGCTTCACCGGTGTATTCGTCGAACGGGACGGCCGATTGCCAGAGCTTCTCTTTCACACCCCGGCAGTATGCGGCGATCCCAGGATCGGTGGTGATTGCCGCCCCAGCGGGCTTGCCGTCGTTGTCTACCAGGTTGAAACCCACGGTCGAATCATCGAACAGCCACCAGTCATCCGGAGGTACCTCCCCGGCCAGATGCCGGGGAACATACCGAATATCCTCCCCCGCAGCGACATTGCTGCCGGTGATGGAAAGTAGCCAACGCTGATAGTCGCTATGCGGCACCGTCACCACACGGACCCGAATCACCTTCACCCCACGATCGACGGTCTCCCGGACAAGTTCGGTCCAAGGTCGATTGCCGTACGCCGGTACCGGCGGGTCACCGTTCAGGAACCGGCGCAACGGTTCCGACTCGGCAGGCACCGAGTAGGTGTCTCGTACCTCGAGATGGAACGCCTCTCGCTCGGCCGCCCGGAATAGTTCAGACCAAGGGCTAGGCTGCCGCAGTAACACCGTAGAAGGTCCTCTCCGCCTTCGGCACTTCGACGGCGCTCTCGTGGGGTTCCATGCGCATCTCGTCCACCGTCTCAGGATCGGTGATCGGCCGGCCGGACACCAGGAAAGTTCCGCGGCCGGTGTCGCTCATGGCGGCACCGATGAACGTGTCCGGCTCAGCGAATCCGAGTAACAGGTGAGGTATCTCGATCGTTCCGGAGGTCTGCGTCTTCCAGCCCACCACAACGTAGGTATCCGCGTCCGTCGCGTACAGCGTCGGGCACTCGCCGTCGCCTGAACCACCCTTGCCAAGGAATTTCAACAACATGATGAGAGCTCCTCTCTGAACTACGCGCAACTATGCTTATGCATCACAAGCATCCCTCTCACGAGTGTTGTCCGACCTCGTAATTGGCTAATCTGAGCATAGTTCGGCATAGGTATGGCTTGGAGAGCTGGCCGTTTCCTAGCGTCGGCATATGGCGTTCGAAGTTGTAGGGGCAGTATCGCGGACACGGCTGGTCCAGTTCCCCGGCGGCGTGCTGGAACTTCAGAGCACCGGAGACGACTCAGAGGACTACGCAGCGTTCTATCTGGAGATTCAGGGACACATCGCAATCGACGGACACCGAAACCAAGGGGCTGTAATGCGTTGGAAACCAACGTGTTTGGGGTATTTCCGCACCGACGTATCCGGCATGGCGCAGCTGTGGGACCAGAGCCAAATCCGAAAGCTCGCAACACGTCTCGGCTACGACTTCACGGAGATGGTGATCCATGACCCCCGGTTCGGACGACCACCGCTGGCCCGTCTCAGGGCACAAGCAACGCGGTTGGACGCGGAAGCCGTCATAGTCCCGAGCCCCGGGCACTTCGAGGGCGGAGAGGTACCAGGGACGCTGGTGCAGCAACTCGACGTGATCACCGTGAACCCTGAAGAGACCTACGCCCGTAGAGCCATGCCTCCGCTGCCAGACTTACCGCCAGCCGAGGCGGACGATGCCTAGGCCATTTCGGCGCTTTCGATCAGCAGGACGGTTGGAAGGGGAAGCACGGCTGTGGTGGGGAAGTCGGCTGTGCGGGTGCGGCGGTCGAGGGCACTACGACGGTGTTGGAGGGTTTGTCGGTGGATCCCAGGTGGGTGAGGGTGAGCACGATCAGGAGCAGGACCACGCCACCGACGATCACCCCGAGTGCCCACAGGATCGGGGTGGGCGAGGCACTGCGGTAGCCGTGGACGTACATGGACGTGTAGCGCCCGCGCCGGGGTGCGGGGCGGTCGGTGAAGCGGACGTAGCCGCTCACGTAACTACCGCCTATCTTTCCCCGCCGGGAATGTCGCCGTACAGCTTCATACCCCATGAGCGCCAGTATGAACCGAGGGACCGACACGATCGGGCGTTCGGCGAGATGTTCATGTCAGGTCGTCGTCAGCTCGCTGTCAGCCGGTCCAGCGACAGTAGTCACATGAACACGGGCAACGAAGCTCGGTGGGTGACGAGAAATCGACGTAGACAATCCAACCCACTCGTTCATCGGGACTGAAGTCCGTACATCGCATCCTGCGCGTGGGCGGGTCGGGGTGAGACGCCGTACGTCGTGTGACGTAGTCACGTCGTCGATTCCAGGCCGACGTGTCGAGTCCGGTCGCGGGCGCACGCTGAGGGGATGAACTCCGCTGTTCCCGATTCCCATCATGATCGGATTGCCAAGGCCGACATCACGATTGCGGCGGTCATCGCCGCTGAAAGGACGCGCGTACTCGCCGTCGGCGGGCTGGTCGGGCCCGTGGTCTTCGCGCTGACCAGCCTTGTCGGAGGCCTGATCCGGCCGGGCTATTCCCCGGTGCGTCAGGCCATCAGTGATCTGGGTGTGGGTCCGCACGATTGGATGCTCGACGGGTCGCTGATCTTGCTCGCTCCGCTGCTTTTCAGCTGCTGCCTGGCTCTGCGGCGGACGATCGGTGCGCAAGCGGTCGGGTGGGTGGCCCTCATCCTGATCATGTTGCCGGGCTTCGGTTTTGCTTGGGCTGGCCTGTTCACCGAAGCACCGTCGACAGTCACTCTGCATTGGGTGGTCGGCATGCCGTCGATTGCTGTCGGGGCCATTCTCGGGTTTCCATTGATCGGGATACGGCTGCGCCGGATTCCGGGATGGCGTGGCTTCGGCAACTATTCGCTCGCGACGGGAGCCGCCGCGCTGGCGGTCATGTTCGTGATGTTCGGTACCTGGACCATGCATGTCGGCGGCCTGACCGAACGCCTGTTCTTCATTGTCATCCTCGCCTGGTATTGCGTTGCCGCTCTGAGGGTTATGCGGTCACGGGATTGAGGGATCGGGGTTGAGGGCGGCGGTGCGGAGGGCCGCGGCCAGGCGGGCGGCCGGGGGCGGGAGCCGGCCCGGGAGGTGGGCCAGAAGCATGCGGCGTGATTCGGTGGCGCCGCCTCGGATGGGGAGAGCTCGGACTGCCGAGGGAAGGGAAGGAACCAAGAGGGCGGGGATGGTGGTGATGCCGAAACCGGCGGCCACCAACTGGAGTTTGGCCAGCCAATCGCGGGCGGTGTGTGCGATTTCGGGGCGTTCGTCTATGCCGGGCCAGACACCCATGGTGGTGTCACCGGTGGAGCCGGCTATCCAGCGTTGACCGTGCAGGTCGGCCACGTCTATGTAATCGCCTCGGGCCAGAGGGTGGTCGGCGGGGACGGCTACCAGGAGGGTGCGTTCGGTGAGGATATGGAGTTGGAGGGCCGGGGATTCGGTGTCGGGTGGCCGGTAGGGCGGGACGGAGGAGAGCAGGGCCAGGTCGATCGTTCCGGCTCGCAGGGCGCGAACCAGCGCAGGGGTGCTGCCCTCCCTGGTGAGGACGGTGATGCCGGGGTGGGTGCGGCGCAGGTCGGACAGGGCGTGCGGCAGGAGAGAAGCGCCGGCGCTGGCGAACCACCCCAGGCGGACGGTGGCTCGCTCCTCCGGTATGCCTGCTAATTCCTTTGCGGTGGCGTCTATTTGATCGATCACAGTAGCGGCGCGGCGGGCTACCACCTGACCCGCCGGGGTGAGCCGCACGCCGTCATGGCGCCGCTGCAGCAACGGCGTGCCCGCGGCCCGTTCCAATGCCGCGATCTGCCGGGATACCGCCGACTGGGTATAGCCCAGCGCGGTCGCGGCCGCGGTCAGTGTGCCGCGGTCGGCCACCTCCCGGAATACTCGCAATGCAGTCAGCGACACATCACCGAATGACATGAGCTTTACGCATACCACATCTGACAAACTCTCGCTGGCAGCATGGCTTGGCGCTCCAGAGTAGAGACGTTATCGCGGGTATGGACCCGGCTATCCCGGGCAATTCCCTCGCAATGGCACCATCGTGCGGTGGTGACCGTCCGAATTGCAGCGCATCTGAACCGAAACGACTCTCCCCCACTCCTCGGTGGCGTTAACTCGATGAGCAGTACAGCCGAGGACGGGGGTGGCGTTCGCCGTGTTGGTCGGTCGTGAGGTCGAGCGTGACCTGATTACGGCGTTCGTACTCGGGCAGGCAGGCACCCCGGTGCTGGTTTTACGTGGCGAGCCGGGCGTGGGCAAGACCGCGGTATTGGATATGGCCGCCGATCTCGCTGCGGTCCAAGGCATTCGGGTGCTGCGCGCGGCGGCACTCGAATACGAGGCGGATCTGAAGTTCGGTGCGCTCAACCAGCTGCTGCACCCGCTCTCGGACGGCATCGACGAGCTGGGCCCCGCGCATCGGGAAGCCTTGAACGTGATCATGGGACTGGAACCGGGCGCCATGCCCTCCCAGTTGATCGCGGGCGCGGCCACACTGGCGTTGCTGCAAGCCGCCGCGACAGAAGACGCGCTGCTGCTCATCGTCGACGATGTGCAATGGCTCGACCTGCCCAGCGCCATGGCGCTCAGTTACGCGGCCCGCCGCTGGACCGGTACCAATCTCCGCCTCCTTGTAGCGGTACGCGCGGATTCGGATGACGGCTTCACCCGCAGCGGTTTCCGCGTGCGGGACCTGCCGCCGTTGGACGACGGAGACTCCGACGCGCTGCTGCGCGCCGCCTATCCGGCCCTCACTGCGAATGTGCGCCGCCGGCTGCGCGCCGACGCTCGCGGCAACCCGCTGGCACTGCTCGAATTGCCGGTCGCGTTCGAAAAAGGCAGTCCCCCAGCCACTCTGCCCACCGTCCTGCCGCTGACCGACCGGCTGCAGCGCCTGTTCGCGGACCGGCTGGCGAGCCTGCCCGAGGGCACCCGGCGCATGCTGTTGTTCGTCGTCCTCGCCGGCGCCGAGAACAGCGTGACCTTCGACGATTGCGCCCCGACCTCGCAGGGTCTGGACGATCTGCCGCCCGCCGAACGCGCCGGCATCGTCCACGTGAACCCGCGCACGGGCAGAGTGGAATTCCGCCATCCGCTCATCCGCTCGGCGGTCATCGAACTGTCGACCAGCGAGGAGCGCCGTCAGGTGCATCGCATTCTCGCCGAGGCCTTCGCCATGGACCCGCAACGCCGGGCCTGGCATCTCGGGCAGGCCGCGGTCGGCCCGGACGAGGAGATCGCCGCCTCGCTGGAAGCCTTGTCGCTGCAGATGATCCGGCACGGCGACAGCAGGCGCGCGACGGCCGCCATGTTGCGTGCCGCGGAGCTGAGCACGACCGACTCCGATCGCGCCCGGCGCACGGCCCGCGCCGCCTATCTGGGCGCGGCGATCACGGGCGATCTCGCCGAGACCTCCCGCCTGTTGCAACAGGCTCATCGCGCGGAGGCCCGTGAAACCCCTTCTCTGGACGCGGCGGTCGCGGCGGCCAATCAGTTGCTCAATGATGAAGGCGATGCCACGACGGCGGGCAGACTCCTGCTCGCCACCATCCGCGTCCACGATCGGGATATCGGCTCCGGCGCGGAAACCATGAACGAGGCGCTGCACACCCTGCTGTATGTCGGCTTCTTCAGCGGCCGCCCGGAACTCTGGGAGGACATCGGCACGGTCCTCGATCGCGCCGAGGCCAAGCCGGCGGACACATTGTGGTTGCTGCACAACATCTTCGTCGATCCGGCGGGCGCTACCCAGGAAGCCCTGCAACACCTCGGTGAGGCGCTCGACGGATTGCGTTTCTCCGCCGATCCGCTGCGCATCGTCCGCGTCGTGACGGCGGCCGCGTACGTCGACCGCATCGGCGAGGCCCGGGAAGCCTTGTGGCGGGTGATCATCGACGGCCGCCGCGGCGGTGCGCTGGCCAAGGCCATCGAAGCCCTCTTCCTGATCGCGCAGCTCGATTTCTGGGAAGGCAACTGGGACGAGCTGATCGAGCTCGCCGCCGAGGGTCTGCAATGGTGCGCCGATCTCGGCTACTCCATGCTCGCGGGCCCCGGCCGCTTGTTGCGCGCCCTCGTCGACGCGGCCCAGGGCCGGACGCAGGCCGCCGATCTCGCCGCCGAAGAACTGCTGCTGTGGGCGGCGCCACGGCGTCTCGCGACGTATGCCACGTACTCCTCGCATATCCGATGCCTGTCCGCGCTGGGCCGATCGAGTTTCGACGAGGCCTACCGGCATGCGGCTTCGATCAACGCGCCGGGCGGTTTTCCGCGCTACGCACCCCATGCGGTGTGGCTGGTCCTCGATCTCACCGAAGCGGCCGTCCGCAGCGGCCGACTCGCCGAAGCGCGGGCGCACGCCGAAGCGGCCGTCGCGGCGGGCCTGCCCGAGGTGTCGTCGCGGCTGCGACTCCTCACCACCGCTGCGCTCGCCCTCACCGATCCGCACGATTGGCGAAAACTGTTCGAGGAAGCCCTGTCCGCCCCCGGTAGCGATCGGTGGATATTCGAATACGCCCGCACCGCACTGCTTTACGGCGAGCGCCTGCGCCGGGAACGCGAACCTGCCGTGGCCCGAACGCATTTGACCGCCGCCGTGCATACCTTCGAACGGCTGCAAGCCATTCCCTGGCTGGAACGAACCCGCGCGGAGCTGCGCGCCGCCGGTGAGCCCGTGTCCGCCGAGATCCGCGGCTCGGTGCTCACACCGCAGGAGCAAGCGGTCGCGGAGCTGGCGGCCGCGGGGCTGACCAACAAGGAGATCGCCGAACGTCTGGTCCTCTCCGCGCGTACGGTTTCCACCCACCTGCATCGCGTGTTCCCCAAGCTCGGCATCACCACCCGCAGCGCCCTGCGCGATGCAATGAGCAAGCCGCCCGCCTGATGTACGTCATTTGACGGATTCCCCAGCCCCGCCGCGAACCTAGATTCGGTTGTGCCGATCGGCAATTCAGTGCAGAGGAGATCCGCAATGAGCACCCAGAGCAAGACCATCGTCCTGGTTCACGGAGGTTTCGTGGACGGATCCGGTTGGCGCGGAGTCTACGACGAGCTCACCCGGGACGGATTCGACGTCCGCGTCGTCCAGAACGCCACGAAGTCCCTCACCGACGACGCCGCGGCCACCCGCCAGATCCTCGACGGCATCGAGGGCGAGGCCGTCCTGGTAGGCCACTCCTACGGCGGCGCGGTAATCAGCGAGGCAGGCACCCACGACAAGGTCAGCGCCCTCGTCTACATCACCGCCTTCGCCCCCGACAAGGGCGAATCGGTGAACGCCCTGATCGCAGGCTTCCCCCAGGACGGCCCCCAGCCCCCGATCCTCGCCCCGCAACAGGGCTACCTCTTCCTCGACCGCTCCAAGTTCCACGAATCCTTCGCCGGAGACCTCTCCGACGCAGACGCCGCCTTCCTGTCCGACTCCCAGGTCCCGTGGGGCCTGGAAGCCCTCGGCGGCATCATCAGCGAGGCCGCCTGGCGCCTCAAGCCGAGCTGGTACCTGCACGTCACCGACGACAAGATGATCCCGCCCTCCGCCCAGGCCTCCATGGCCGAACGCATCGGCGCAACCGTCGTCGACACCCCCGGCAGCCACGCCATCTACGTCTCCCGCCCCGCAGTCGTCGCAGACATCATCCGCTCCGCCGCCGGCGTCGCCTAGCGGTCTACGCCGATCGGCCACCGTTCCGGTCGACCTTGCCGACCGGAACGGCGGCGGGCGCACGTTCTGCCGCAGCCTGTCTTATCTGCGGGATCTTCGCTACCGGTTGCGGCCGTTCAATGATTTGACCGAGGTCGCCGAGTTCCGTCAGCAGGTTCTCGAACTCACTCGGCGAGGCTGAGCGCCCGATAGATCGCGACTACCGTTGCCGCGCCGACGATCTCGCCTCGATCGATCATGGCGGCCGCCTCGGCCAGCGGGATCCAGCGCACATCCTCGGCCTCGTTGATGTCGGGTGCGGTATCGGTCAGTTCCGCACCCCGCGCGAGATAGATCTCCTGAGGCTGGTCAAGGGTGCCGATCGACGGCTGATACGTCACGAGATGCTCCATCGCGCGCGGACGCCACCCGGTTTCCTCTTCCACCTCGCGTGCCGCCGCCACCGCGACATCCTCGGCGTGGTCGACGTAGCCACCCGGCAGTTCCCACACCCATTGATCGATGATGAACCGATGCCGGTACATCAACAGCGCCTCACGATTCTCGTTGAGTACCAACGTCATCGCGCACCGTGGCATCCGCGCCACATATTGGGTGAACCGGACCCCGTCGGGCAGCTCAACATCGACCGTCGAGAGCCGAATATGCCGATTCTCGTCGACCACACGCTCCCCGAGGATCTTCCACTGCGTCGCACGCTCCACGCTCCAGACCTTACGCGGTCAGCACCTGACCGCAGGTGATCGACGAGGCTACGGACCCCGAGCCACTCTTCTCTCTGCGGTTATCCTGCGCAGTGTCCAAGCCGATCATTTCAGAGCAGTACGTGTATGCCCCTCCTGCCAGCGTGCGGGTAGGTGCGCAGCGAGAGATCGCGGGCACTCGGCCCGGTCGGTATTCTCTGTTCGGTTGGCCAGGAGGGGAAGATGCGGCACCGTACTCCACAAGAGAAGAAGGCGCTCAGCTATGCCCGTGATCGCCGAAATGATTACGGCGAAAACGACAAAAGCTCGCGCAGGAACATTCCGCGTACCAAACGGATGCTGAACCGTAGCGACCGGCGCCGTGGGCAGGCGACCATCGCCGCAGCAACCGGCCCGATCCGATCCGAGGTCGCCGAGAGAGCCGAGTCCGACCTATCGGCACACCGGTCGAAGTGGTGGACCACAAGCTGGCGCAAGCAGCCCGGTGCCCGGCTCGGTGAGATAGTGGCTCGAAAACTGCAGCGGCGCTATCCCGGATAGAACCCAGGATCATCTTGTGACCGGAGGACTACAAACACTCCGAACAGATACTCGCCGAATATCTCTCGCATGTCGGCCGCTCCGAGATGGTGGTGTCCAACCACTCGGTGAGCGTGGCAAAGTCGCTGTGTCGCAGTCCTGTCCGCGGGTCCACCCGATAGAGGAGAGCCCGGCTTCCATAGTTGGTTGCTACCCATTCGCGGTCTCGATCGCTGATCTCGTCGTCGATCCAGATGAAGGGTCGCCCGGCGGCCCATTCGACCAATGTGCGGGTCTTCCAGTGCAGCCCGAACCATTCGTCAACTCGATCGTCGGGTTCGTCAGGCCACACCACGACGGCGAGCGCGGGCAAGCCCAGCAGCGGGCTGATGGACTGATTGGCCTCGTGCGCCCAGGTGGTGGCCCACACCAGCTCACAAGCAAGGGCCGACAACAACGGTCCGACACTGGGATCGAGTCGCGCTGCAAGCGGGTTCCACTGACCGGCACCGTCAGAGGGTGGTGAAGGGAACTCGCTGCCTGTTGGTGCGCCGAACGGTAGCAGTGGTCCGTCGACATCCAGGAATAGCAACGGACGGTGCGGGGTCTTCATCACGTTCAAGGTAGCCCGAGCAGCTGTACCGATGCCTTCGTCGAACGCACGGATGCGGAGGTCACCGTCCAGGGGATTTGGACAAACCGAGTGCTTCCGGTCAAGATCATGACGATTTGTTGGGGAGCAAGATCTTCGGAGGGGATTCTCGATGTCGTTGTTGTGGAAATCTGCTGTGTTCGCCACGGCGGCAGTCACTCTCGCTGTTGCGGGCGGGCCGGTCGCGGCAGCTGAACGTGGGCCCGACGGCAAGTACTACGGGTCGATCGCGTACTCGTACCGGGTGGAAGACCTCGGTGGGTGGGGTGTGGCTTGGAACTATCCGAGCCAGGGCAGCGCCGACGCCGACGCGGTCGGGAAGTGCGGTGGACCGAGCGACTGCAAGGTGGTCGTCTCGTGGACCGACGGATGTGCCTCGCTCGCACAGGCCAACGACACCCATCTCATGACCGGGGTCGGGGTCGGCGCTACCGCCGCGGACGCGGAGCAGGCCGCCCTCGATGAGCTTCACACGCAGACGATCCTTCCTCCCGCCGGAAGCTCGCAGGGATTGCACGATGAAGGCCATATCGTGGCCACCCAGTGCAACGGCTGATCACTCGACGCGACTTTCCGTGAGAGCCTCTCCGGTGCAACGCATTTCCGTTGCACCGGAGTATTCCGGTAGCCGTGTACAACCATGAACCGCACGACTACGACTGCCCGTTCTGCCTTCTTCTCGCCGGCGGCGAGACCCCGCTCGCCAGTCCGCGTGACATAGTGCTGCGTACCGAGTTGGCCACCGCGTTCACCGCATCACGGTGGTGGCCGAACAACCCCGGAAACGTACTCGTCGTGCCGAACGCACACCACGAGAATCTGTACGGCCTACCGCCGGAGTACGGACACGCCGTACATGACGTTGTCCGCGACGTCGCCGTTGCGATGCGTGCAACTTACGGCTGCGCCGGGGTGTCCACACGCCAGCACAACGAACCTGCCGGCAATCAGGAGGTGTGGCACTACCACGTCCACGTCTTCCCGCGGCACCACGGAGACGACCTGTACGGATCTCGTCCCTTACCGGGTGTGGTGGCAGCCGAGAAACGGTGGATCTACACCGATTTGCTCCGCCACTACTTCGAAATCAGATCACGGCGCGCAGACTGGCACCATGCAGATTGGAGGCCAGGGGGTTCGAAGCGAGGACATGACCGCCGACCACCGTAGGTCTATTGACCTTGTACTGCTGCGGACGCACAAGGTGCGTCGCACCCGCCCGTGGCCGTCGTTCGATTCCGGCGATCCCGGGTTCGCCACGAACAGCGAGGACCTGCTGGACGAGGCATACGGCGAGTGAGCTTCTTCATCGCCGACACATCGGCCATAATCACCGCCTTCCTCGGTGAGTCAGGACTGGCTGAACGAATGCCGTTCCACCGCGGCCGGTTCGGTGACATCGAGTTCGGGTTGGTCGACATCGAGCAGCGGAAGCAGCATGAGAGCCTTTGCGAGAACGGCAGATCCTATAGCGAGTAAGAAATCCATGTCCGGCGTCCTCCGGCCGATGCACCCGGCTACGGGGTTGACAAAGTGTTCACAAATCCTGGCGAGGGATGTATGGAGCTTGGCGAGATGCTGCGCGCTGCGCGCAAAGCCGCCGGAATCGGTCTGCGCGAGATGGCAGAGCGCGTCAACTCGACGCCTGCGTATCTCAGCATGATCGAGGAAGGGAAGCGTCCGGCGCTACCGGAGATCGTCGCCGCCTATGAACGGGAACTCGGAGCCGCGGTCATGGTTTCGGGTCGTACCGATGGCGAACTGGCGGCGCTGGAATGGGCGAACCGAGTAAGTGCCTCGGACATCGGCGGCGACAGTCTCGACCGGCTGGAGGCGGCTGTCGACGATCTCGCGTCGGCGTACACCACGCAGCGGCCCGATGAGCTGCTCGCCGAGGTGCAACGGCACCTCACCTACGCGAAACTCATGCTGGACGGCAAAACGACGCTCACCCAGCACCGCCGCCTCGTCGTTGCCGTGGGCTGGTTGTCGCTACTCGCTGGGACGTGTCACGTCGACCTCGGTGAGCTCGAGGCCGCTCGGGTCCGAATCACGGTCGCCGA
Organism: Nocardia sp. NPDC088792; assembly: GCF_044750615.1. Lineage (NCBI taxonomy): Bacteria > Bacillati > Actinomycetota > Actinomycetes > Mycobacteriales > Nocardiaceae > Nocardia > Nocardia sp. NPDC088792. The sequence continues at coordinate 36,023 of NZ_JBIVKC010000003.1, read as the reverse complement.
CAGCATTTCAGAGGAGGCCGCGCACCCCGTCATCTCGGCCTGGTGCCTCGAGACCCGCGCTTGGCAGCGACTGATCAGCGGCAATTTCACGGGCGCTGCGGAGGGCGGGCCTATAGTGCTTACCCCGGGGTTGGGCTCCGGTGTGAACTACCGGCCGGTATATGGAACGGACTCGAACGTATGCAGCGTGACGCACTTGCGGTGGTGCCTGAGGCCGCCCCGACGGCCCATCCGGCCGAGAAACTCCGGCGGAGTGGGTTTCGGGCTTTGCGGTCGAAGCCGTTTCGCTGGTATTTCGTGGGGCAGATCGCTTCGGCCAGTGGCAGTTTTGTGCAGCAGACTGCGATCGGCTGGCTGGTACTGCAGACGACCGGGTCGCCAGCGTCGTTGGGGCTGGTGCTGGCGGCGGGTGGGTTGCCGCCGCTGATTGCTGGGCCGTGGGGTGGGGTGATAGCTGATCGGTTCGAGTTGCGGAAGTTGTTGATCGGGACGCAGGTTGCGTCCGGAGTGCTTGCGGGGGTGTTGTTTCTGGCGGCTGTGTCGGGGCATGCGAGTGTGCCGGTCGTCATTGCGATCACGGTGGCGGCCGGGGTGGTGGGGATCGTGGATTCTCCTGCGCGGCAGGCCTTCGTGCCGCAATTGGTGAAATCGGAGGATCTCGGGAGCGCTGCCAGTGTCAATGGGGTGATCGCGAACAGTGCCCGGGTGGTCGGGCCCGCGATGGCCGGGGTGTTGATCACCACCGTCGGCACCACGCCGTGCTTCGCGGTGAATGCTGTTTCCTACCTTGCGGTCATCGCTGTTCTGCTGGTTATCCGCCCGCTCGCCGCGACCCCGCAGCGCAGTGCCGGCGGGGGTCTGCGCGAGGGCCTGCGGTATGCGCGCAGCCGTCAGCAGCTGTGGCTGCCGTTGACCATGATGGCGTTGGTCGGGCTGCTTGCCTTCAATTTCGCGGTGGTGCTTCCGGTGTTCGCTTCCCGGACCTTCCATGGCACCGGCGGCACGTACAGCCTGCTGTCGACGTTCCTGTCCATCGGGTCCGTGATCGGTTCGCTCGCAGTCGGTCTCGTTCCGCATCCGCGTCGCGTGTATCTGGTCGCGGCGGCACTGGCCTTCGCGGTGACGATGACGGCGACCGCGCTGTCGCCGAATCTCGTCACCGCGTGCGTGGCGCTCACCGTCACCGGTATTGCGGCGTTCTGTTTCGTGACCATGGCGTCCACTACCCTGCAGCTGCATGCCGATCCGCAGTATCGGGGCCGGATCATGGCGCTGTGGGTGTTCGTCTATCTCGGCACCACCCCGATCGGCAGCATTCTGTCCGGCTGGTTGTGCGACGCGCACGGCCCGCGTACGGCGCTGATGGTCGGCGCCGCATCGTGTCTGGTCGCCGCCGCGGTGGCCGCGGCCGTCCACACACCTCCACGCATCGACGAACTGCAGCGGGCCGGTGAGCCTACGAGGTGATCACCCTTGTTTGGCGTAGCTGCCGTATTCGAGTTCCTCCAGCAGACTGGGTCCGTGCGGCGCCCACCCGAGGACCGAGCGGGCCTTGGAGGCGGTCGCCTGCTGGTCCAGCAGCAGGGCGTCGGCCAGTGCGCCGAGCCGGGCTCGGGCGGCCTCGTCGGTCTCGCTGACGACGCCCGGCGCTCCGGCCGCATGGGCGGCGGCCTCGGTTGCTTCCCACACGGTCGGATTGTTGCCGCTCGCGGCGATGAAACGGCCGCTGGCCGTGGGGCTTTCGATCACGCGCCGGAAGACATCGGCCAGATCCACGGCGTGGATGCCGGTCCAATGCTGTTCTCCGGAACCGATGGTGGTGAGTCGGCCCGCACTGTCGCGTGGCGCCCCGACGAGCAGATTGGCGAGCCCGCCGCCATCGCCGTACACGGCAGCAGAGTTGATCACCGTGACCCGGGCGCCCGGAATGGCAAGCGCCTGTACGCACACCGCAGGCCGCCAGGCGACCAGCGGGGGCGAGTCGAAGGGCTGATCCTCGACAATGTCGGGGCTCGAACCGTATTCCCACAGTCCGGCGGTGTGCACGTACGGCTTTCCGGTGTCGCGGTAGGCCTGGTCGACCGCACGCACCATGGCGGTGTCGAAGTCGGCGGCCGATCCGGCGCCCGGGGTCGCGGCGTGGATCGCGCCGTCCGCCCGGCGCAAGGCCTCGACGACGAAGGCCTCGTCGGTGACCGCGCCGATGATCGGATTCACCTTGTCGGACTTGACCTTCGCCGCGGACTCCTCGCTGCGGACCAGTGCGGTGACGGTGTGCCCCGCCGTGGTCAACGCGGTCAGGATGTGCGAGCCGACATACCCGGTCGCACCGGTGAGCAGGATTTCCATGAGTTCAGCCTTTCCGCTGGACGATCAATGTTCCAGGGCGCCTTGCAGATTGCCGAGCACGCCGAGCTGCGTGAGGATCACGGTGCCCGACGGGTAGCAGTCGAAGCGCTTGATCTTGCCGTCCGCCAGTTCGAAGACATCGCAGCAGGGCGCGTCCATCCGGTTCCCGGTCGGTGCGAGCGTGCCGTCACCCATGTCGAGTGGGCCCTTGTGGGTGCCCTGCAGCGCCAATTGCACGACCACGATGTCGCCGGTGACGTATACCTGATACAGCTCGCGATGCATGTCGGGGAAGGCTGCCGCGTAGTTCTCCACGGGCCAGCCGCGATCCTTGCCGAGGTAGGTGACGTTGATGGACTTGTCGGTGAAGGTGCCGTCCTCGGTGAAGGCGGCGATCCAGCCCTCGATGTCCTTGTCCTCGGCAATCCGGTACGCGTTCCGGACGATCTGCTCGTTGTTCATTGTCGATCTTCTTTCAGGCGGAGGCTGCCGGCTCGCAGCGACTTCGAGAGTCGCAGGCGAGCAGGTGAGCGGTCGTCACCTGATTCCGGTGAACTCCCGTGGCGGCGCCTCCGGACGCCGAGGTCCTCCCTTTTTACGGTGTGCTGGAACGAGTTTCGGTCCAATCGACCATGAGGCGGCGCTCGGCGAAGAACCATTCGCCATCGAGCTTGACGAACTCGTCGATGTAGCGGATCGACGCGATCATCAGCGTGCGCTGCCCCGCGTCGTCGAAGGACAGGTGATGGGCGAGGCAGTAGCTCTCCCCGGTGCCTCGCCCCTCACCGTCCAGCGCGATGGTGCTCTGACCGTTGAAGTGCGTGGTGGTGGCGTAGGTGTTCAGGTTGTCGAAGACCGGCACGAGGGCGTCGCGGCCGTGCAGATCCTGCGTCGGCACCGAGGAGGTGGCGTCCATGTACACCACGAAGTGCGTGTCGGGGGTGAAGAGCGCGAGTTGCCCCTTGGCATCCCTGCGGTCGGCGCAATGGGCGTAGGCATTGATCAACTCACGAATCGCGAGGTGATCGGCGGCTTCGGCGGGCGAGATCGTCGAACGGGAGCTCATCGGTGTCCCTTTCGTGCCTGATCGAGCACTGTTTGACGGATAGTCAAAAGTAACCCGCAATGCGGCAGAACTGAACGATCGGGTCAGGAGGGGCGTACATGACCGGGATATCCGGACCGGGCCGGAGCGGGCTGATCGAGCGCCGCGAACTGGTATCCGCGCTGGACCGAGCCTCGCGGCAGCGGATCACCATCATTTCGGCGCCGGCCGGCAGCGGTAAAACCTCGTTGTTACAGGCCTGGATAGCGGGGCCGGGACGCTCACGCCGGATCGTGTTCGTCACGGTACGTCCGGGTCGGCACGATGCGCAGCCCTTCTGGCTCGCGGTACTCGGCGCGGTCCGCGCCACCGCGGGCCTGGGCGCCGGGACACTGTCCGCCACACCCGATTTCGATGGTCCCGCCATGGTGGACCGGGTACGGGCCGAGCTCGCCGCCCTCGGCGGGCCGGTGACACTCGTCATCGACGACCTGCACGAGATCGGCGCACCGGACGCCTTCGAGCAGCTCACCGCCCTGCTCACGGACCTGCCCGACGACGTGCACGCGGTCCTGGCCACCCGCCGCGACCCGCCCCTGCGCCTGCATCAGCTGCGTCTGACCGGGGAGCTCACCGAGATCCGCGCGGCGCAACTGCGTTTCACCGAACCCGAGACGCGCGACTTCCTCACGGCCTCGGGTATCGCACTGCCCGAGCACGCCGCCGCACTGCTGTATCAGCGCACCGAGGGCTGGGCGGCCGGGTTGCGGCTGGCGGCGCTCTCGCTGGCCGAGCACCCCGATCCGGAGCATTTCGTGGCCGAGTTCTCCGGCACCGACCGCACGGTCGCGGAATACCTCATCGCCGAGATGCTCGAGCGGCAGCCTCCCGAGGTGCAGCGCCTGCTGCTGCGCACCGCGCTGCTGGACCGGGTCAATGGCGAGCTGGCGGATCTGCTCACCGAATCCTCGGGCTCGGAACGGATGCTGCTGGAGCTCGAGGACGCGAATGCCTTCGTGGTCTCGCTCGATCCGGGCCGTACCTGGTTCCGCTACCACCACTTGTTCCGTGGGCTGCTGCGGCTGGAACTGCGCCGGACCCTGCCCGGCGAGATTCCGGCACTCCATGCGCGTGCCGCCGACTGGTCAGCCGCCCACGGGCAGGTCGCCGATGCGATCCGGCATCGGCAGGGCGCGGGCGAGTGGGATGCGGCCGCCCAGCTGCTCACCGACCACGCGCTGAGCCTGACCCTCGACGGCGAGTCCGGCACCCTGCGGGCGTTGTTGCGCGCCTTCCCGTCCGGGCCGTGCGAGGACTCCCCCGAACTCGCGCTGGTGTACACGGTCGCCGATCTGGACCAGATGCGGCTGGCCGAGGCGGCCGCGCATCTGCGGATCGCGCGGACCTATGCCGCGACCTCGCCGCCGGAGCGGCGGCATCGCCTGCAACTGGCCCTGACCTCCCTCGAATTGCTGCTGGCCCGGTTGCACGGCCACTTCGACGGGGTCTTCGAACAGGTGGGTGCGCTGCCGCCGGTGAGCACCGAACGTTCCAACGCGGATATCGCGCTCGCCAGTGATCTGCGCGCTGTCGCCTTGCTGAATCTCGGTGTGACGGAGGCGTGGTCGCTGCGGATGGCCGACAGCGCACGGCATCTGCTGGAGGGCGCCGAGCTGGCACGCGAAATCGGCCGCCCCTATCTGGAGGTCGCCTGCCGTGCTCAGCTCGCGTTCGCGTCGACCGTCCCCTCGTTCGCGGCGGCGCGGGAACGAGGCAGGGCGGCCGTCGATTCGGCCGCACGGCACGGCTGGGCGGAACAGCCGGTGATCGCGCCCGCGCTGGCGACCTTGGCGGGCATATCGATCTGGACCGGCGAATTCGATGAAGGCGAGCGCTGGCTCGAGCGCGCCCTGCACGCCACCCGGGCCGAGGGCGAGCCGGGAATTCGGTTACTGCTGCACCTGATTGCCGGCATGTTCCAGGCGGCCCGCGGACGGCAGCACCGGGCCCTGGCCGAATTCGAAGCCGCCGAACAGGTCGAGGCCGGCATGCTCGGCGAACATGCACTGGGTGCACGGGTTACAGCGTGCACGATCGCCACGCAGGCCCGCCTCGGGCTGCCCGGTAAAGCGCGTGCCGCGCTCGGCCTGCTCACCGAAAGACGCTCGAAGACGGCCGAAATCCGCAATGCGGTGGCGGTGGTCAGCCTCGCCGAGAACGATCCGGCCGGCGCGCGCCGCGAGCTGCGGGACGTGCTGGCCGGCACCGCGCCCGTCACTCACGACTTCATCCGGGTCGAGGCGCACCTGCTCGACGCGCTCGCCTGCCGCGCCCTCGGCGATGAGCGCGCCGCGCGGGCCGCGGTCGAATACGCGCTGGAGCTGGCCGAACCCGAACGTCTCATCCTGCCCTTCGTTCTGACCGGCGCCCGCGATCTCGTGAAAGCCGTTCCCGCGCACAGCACTTCACACGCCGCGCTGATCGCCGACATCCTCGACGCCGCCGGCGGTAGCGCCGCGCCCGCCACGACCGCAGCGCCGGCCGAGGAACTCAGCCCCACCGAACTGCGCCTGCTGCGCTACCTCCCGACGAACCTGACCCGCCCCGAGATCGCCGGGGAGCTCTCGGTCTCGGTGAACACGGTCAACACCCACATCCGCAATATCTACGCCAAACTCGGTGTCACCGACCGTTCCACGGCCGTGCAGCGCGGCCGCGAACTGCGCCTGTTATCCGCCGGTCGCGGCTGACGATCGCGGTCACCGGATTCCGGTGATGCCGGTTCACCTGCCGCCCACGGACAATTACGCCATGGCCGACGACCCCCTCCACATCCTGATCCGGGTCAACGGCCACCTCGGGCCCACGGCATTGGCCGCCTTCCCCGCCATGCACTGCGCACACGAAGGCCCCGACAGCGTCCTCACCGGTCTGCTCCCCGACCGCTCGGCGCTCTACGGTGTGCTCGCCGAAATCGAGACCCTCGGCCTGGATCTGCTGGAGATGCGCAAGCTGTGCCCCGGGCTCGGGCCGATACCCGGCCCGAGTCCCGAGCCGTCGCCGTGAATCCCCCGTCACTCACCCGTGCACGGAACTACCGTGGAAGCGTGACGATTGCGCGGCATGACGACGACGTCACGGTAGGCCGCTACGTGGCAGCGATCGCCACCCGATTGAATGCGCGGGTGACGGAGGTGAGTGCGGCCATTCGCCTGGCGCTCGAGGAGGATATCGCCGATCTGCGCGGTGATCCCCGCACCGCGGATCTGCTCGGCGCGAGCGTCGAGGCCAATGTCGACACCCTGCTGCACGCACTGCGCCACGATATCCCCGTCGACGGCATCCAGGCCCCGAGCGCCGCCGTCGAGTACGCCAGACGCCTTGCCCAGCAAGGGGTTCCGTCCAATGCGCTGGTGCGCGCCTATCGTCTGGGGCAGCGCCGCATGACCGAGATGGTGTTCGCCGAACTGCACGAGATGGCCATCCCGGCGCAGGACCGGGTCACCGCCATCGAACGGATCAGCGCGATCCTGTTCGACTACATCGACCGCATCACCGAGCAGATCGTCGTCATCTACGACGATGAGCGCGAACGCTGGGTGGAGAACCGGAACAGCCTGCGCACGTTACGCATCCGCGAACTGCTGACCACCCGTAAGCCGGTCGACGCCGATGCGGCCTCCACCGCGATCCGGTATCCGCTGCGCTGGCATCATGTGGCGCTGGTGCTGTGGTACCCGGCGGCCGAGGACGACGAGATCCCGCGCTTGCAGCAGTTCGTCCGCGAACTCGCCCAGGCGCTCGGCACCGAGGCGCCCGCACTGTTCGTCGCCACCGAACCGGCCTGCTGCTGGGCCTGGCTGCCGTACCGCACGGATCCGGCCGATCCGGCGCGGCGCATCCGGGCTTTCGCGGCGGCGAGGTCCGGATCACCCGGTATCGCGATCGGCCCGGCCGGGCCCGGTATCGACGGTTTCCGGACCTCGCATCGGCATGCCGAGCGCGCCCAGGGCGTCGCGCTGGTGCGCGGCCTGCCCGAGCCGATCGTCGCCGCCTCGGATGCGGGCCTGTCCACCGCGGCGCTGCTGGGCGGAGATCTCGCGGAGACCCGCGACTGGGTGCGCGAGGTGCTCGGAAATCTGGCCTCCGACACCGAGAACGACGAGCGCCTGCGCGAGACGCTACGCGTGTTCCTGCGCACCGGATCGAGCTTCAAAGCGGCCGCCGGTGAACTGGATCTGCACTTCAACTCGGTGAAATATCGCGTCGGCCGGGCCATCGCGCGCCGTGGCCGGCCGATCACCGAGGACCGCCTGGATGTCGAACTCGCACTCCTCGTCTGCCATTGGTACGGCCGCGCGGTGCTGCCGGACGGGCCCTGACCATGCACCGGTCCGGCGGCGAACCCCGCCGCCCCGACGCCGTCGGAGACGACGGTCACGGTCCCGCGAACAATGACCGGCCCGTTCTTCGTTCCCGCGAGACAATGGCCGGTGACCGCTTCGGGCCTACCTTTCCGGCCATGAACAACGGCGGAACACGACGCGAGATCGCCACTGTGGTGCGGGCACTGGCGGGCCGCGCCGATCAGCTGGCCGAGGAGCTGACGCGGGCGATCACCAAAGAGGTTGTGCTCTACGGCACTTCGGCGCCGGTGCCGTTGCCTGTCGTGGAGACCGCCGTCGCGCAGCACCTGCGGGCGATCCTCGCCGCCCTGACCGCGAGCGAAGATTTCGACACCGCCCCCGCTACCGCGGTCGGCATCGAGCGGGCCCGCGAGGATGTGCCGCTGGCCGCCGTGATGGAGGCGTACCGGGTCGGTTTCCATCGGCTCTGGGAGGCCGTGCTGGGTGCGGCCTCGTCCGCATCGGCGGAGGCGCAGCAGGAGCTCACCGCGAAAGTCCTTGCCGCCCAGGGTCTCTACACCGACACCATGGCGGCCGGTTACCGCGACGAGCAGACCCGGCGGCTGCAGTCCGAGACCGCCGCCCGCGCCGCCCTCATCGACGCCCTGCTGCACGGGCGGTTGTTCGATCAGTGGAGTGTCTGGGAGGCGGCCGATTACCTGCGGTTGCCCACCGCCGGCCCGTTCGTGGTGATCGCCGCACAAGCCCCCGCGCTCGGGACCGAGGCGCTCCCGGAGATCGAGCCCAAACTCCGCAGCCTCGATGTCTTCTCGGCCTGGTGGCAGTTGCCCGAATTGAGCATCGGCATCGTGAGCTTCCGCACCGAGACCCAATTGACCAATGTGCTCGGTCTGCTCTCGCGCACCGCGACCACCCGCGTCGGAGTCAGCTCCCGATTCGACGATCTGCGCGATACCGCGCAGGCCTTGCGCTATGCCCGCATCGCCCTGCGCGGCCGCGCCGAACCCGACGCCCTGGTCACGGTATTCGACAGCTCGATCCTCGGCACCGCCGCCGCGAGCGCCCCCGAGGTGACCACCAAACTCGTTGCCCCCCTCTTCGATTCCTTCGCCGAGCTCGCCGAGGAGGAACAACAGGTCCTGTTCGAGACCTTCCGCGTCTGGGTGGAGACCGACGGCTCCTTACGCGCCACCGGCGAACTCCTGTTCTGCCACCCCAATACCGTCCGCTACCGCCTGCATCGCATCGAGGAACGCACCGGCAGATCCCTGTCCCGGCCCCGTGATCTGGCCGAGCTCTGCTTCGCCTTCGAGGTCCACCGCCGCCTGTTGTGAGATCAGAGCATGGCTTGCTGGGGTTGGGTGGGAACCACGATGACGGTGGCGGTCCCGGCGGACCGGGCCGCCTCGAACTCGCGTTCGAAATCCTCCACCCTCTTGACATCGACTGCGCGGCAGCCGAATCCGCGGGCCAGGGCGGCGATGGTCGGATTCGCGGTGTGCGCGCGTACACCGTCGGGGCGCCGGGATTGTCCACCGCTACATCGACTTCGATCTTGCGCGGCCGAACCATGGGGAGACCGGCGAAATGCAGTCGAAAGGGGCTCTCCCGTGCCGAATCTCGCCCTCAACCTCACTGCCGGAGCGCAGCGGTGGCCCGATCATGTGGCCACGCTGGTCGACCGGAGCACCCTCACCTATGCCGAATTGGACGCTGCCGCAGCGCGATCGGCGACCTTCCTGACCGAGGCGGGCATCGGGCCCGGCGATCGGGTCGGATTGATGCTGCCGAATACCGCCGCGGTTCCGGTGCTCTACTACGGGATTCTGCGGATGGGCGCGATCGTGGTGCCCATGAACCCGCTCATGCATGCCCGGGAGGTGGAGTTCTATCTGGCCAACAGCGGCGCGCACGCGCTGTTCGGCACTCCGGCCTTCGCCGAGGCGGCCACCACGGCGGCGGAAGCGGCCGGGACGCACTGCTGGATCGTCGACGATGCCGAATTGGCGGCACTCACCGCGGATTCGACGCCGTTCGGCCCGCCGGTCGAGCGCGCGGACACCGATACCGCGGTCATCCTGCACACCTCCGGCACCACCGGACGGCCCAAGGGCGCCGAACTCACGCACGGCAGCCTGAGCAGTAATCAGGAGATCACCGCGCGCACCCTGCTGCATCTGACGCCCGAGGATGTGGTGCTCGGCTGCCTGCCCATGTTCCATGTCTTCGGCATGACCTGCGGTATGAACGCCACGCTCGGCAAGGGCGCGACGCTGGTTCTGCCTCCCCGTTTCGATGCGGCCACCGCGGTCGAGATCATCCGCCGCGACAAGGTCACCGTGTTCGAGGGTGTGCCGACCATGTATTCGGCGCTGCTCGCCGTGGCCGATCGCTTCCCGCCGGAGGCCACCGCCACCCTGCGCACCTGTGTCTCGGGTGGTTCGGCCCTGCCGGTGCAGGTGCTGCACGATTTCGAGAAGGCGTTCGAGGCCGAGATCCTGGAGGGCTACGGCCTGTCCGAGACCTCTCCGGTGGTCTCGTTCAATCACCCCGGCACTCAACGCAAACCGGGATCCATCGGCACCCCGATCGAGGGCGTGCGCATGCGCCTGGTGGGCGAGAACGGGCAGGAGACCCCGCCCGGCGAGTCCGGCGAAGTCCAGGTGCAGGGCCCGAATGTGATGAAGGGCTATTGGAATCTGCCCGAGGCCACCGCGGCCGCGATCAGCGACGGCTGGTTCGCCACCGGCGATATCGCCCGCCGCGATGAGGACGGCTACTACTACATCGTCGACCGCAAGAAGGAACTGATCATTCGCGGCGGTTACAACGTGTATCCGCGCGAAGTGGAAGAGGTGCTGTACCAGCATCCCGCCGTGGCGGGGGCCGCCGTGGTCGGTATTCCGCACGCCGCACTCGGCGAGGAGATCGGCGCGGCCGTGGTCCTCGAGCCGGGCGCGCAGGCGGAGCCGAACGAGTTGCGGCAGTACGTGAAGGAACGCATCGCCGCCTACAAATACCCGCGCCGCGTCTGGTTCGTGGACGCCCTGCCCATGGGACCGACCGGCAAGATCATGCGCCGCGCGGTCGAGGTACCCGATTTCCCCGAGTTCCAGGAGAAGTGAGCACATGGTGACCAATACCGGCCACGACGACACCGAACACGCCGACGAACTGGCCGCCCCGCTGGATCTGCTGCTGACCAGTTCGGCCATCGGCATCGGGCGCCGCATGCTGCCCAATACCTCGTGGAACCGGCTGGCCGTGGAGCTGGCCCGCCGCCCGCGGCTGGTCGGCGAGCGCGTGTCGGCCCTCGGATCGGAACTGGTGGATATCGCGCGCGGCCGCTCGGACCGCGCTCCGGCCAAGGCGGACAAGCGTTTCGCCGATCCCGCCTGGCAGGGCAACCCGCTGCTGAAACGCAGCATGCAGACGTATCTGGCCGCCGGCGATACCGTCGAGACGCTGCTCACCGACGCCCAGCTGGATTGGCGGGACGACGAATGGATGCGCTTCGTCGTCGACAATCTCCTGGAAGGCCTGTCGCCGAGCAATAATCCGCTGCTCAACCCGCTGGGCTGGAAGGCGCTCATCGACACCGGCGGGCGCAGCGCGGTCCGCGGGCTGCGGCATTTCGTGACCGATATGGCCACGGCGCCACGGATTCCCGCCATGGTGGAGACGGATGCGTTCACCCTCGGCGAGAATGTCGCCGCCACACCGGGATCGGTGGTGCTGCGCACCGAGGTGTTCGAACTCATCCAGTACCGGCCGCAGACCGCGCAGGTGCATGCGGTGCCGCTGCTCATGGTGCCGCCCGTGATCAACAAGTACTACGTCATGGATATCGCGCCCGGCCGCAGCATGATCGAATACTTCCTGCAGCAAGGCCAGCAGGTATTCGCGATCTCCTGGCGCAATCCCACGGCCGCACAGCGGGATTGGGGTTTCGACACCTACGGGCAGGCCATTCTCGACGCGCTGAGCGCCGTCGAACGTATCACGGGCAGCGAGCACACCCATCTGCAGGCATCGTGTTCCGGCGGGATTCTCGCGGCCATGACCGCCGCGCATCTCACCGAGATCGGGCAGGATCACCGGCTGGCCGGGCTCACGCTGATGGTGACCGTGCTGGATCAGAGCCATGCCGGATTCGCCGCGGCCGCCATCGACGAGGAGACCGCCAAGATGGCGATCGCCTTGTCCGCGCGCAAGGGCTATCTGGACGGTCGTGCGCTCGCCGAGGTGTTCGCGTGGCTGCGGCCCACCGATCTGGTGTGGCGGTACTGGGTCAACAACTATCTGCAGGGCCGCGCGCCGGCGGCGTTCGACGTGCTGTTCTGGAATGCCGACACCACCCGCATGGCGGCGGCGCTGCACCGGGACATGGTCATGCTGGGCGTGCACAATTCGCTGACCGTGCCGAATTCGGTGAGCATGCTCGGCACTCCCGTCGATCTGTCCCGGCTGACCGTGGACAGTTATGTGGTCGCCGGGCTCACCGACCACATCTCGCCGTGGCAGGCGTGCTATCGCAGCGCCCGGCTGCTGGGCAGTAAGGATCTGCGGTTCGTACTCTCCACCAGCGGGCATATCGCCGCGCTGGTGAACCCGCCGGGAAATCCCAAGGCCGCCTATCGCATCGGGCCCGCCGACAATGCCGATCCGGGCGCGTGGGTGGAAGCCGCGCCGCAGCAAAAGGGTTCGTGGTGGAGCGATTTCGCCGGTTGGCTGGCCGATCGCAGCGGACCGCTGGTGGACGCGCCCGCCACGCTCGGGACTGCCGAGCTGCCGCCGTTGCAGCCCGCGCCCGGAACATACGTGCTCGCTCACTGAAAGGTCAGTCATGACAACGCAACTCGACAGCCCGGCCGACCTCATCGGGCTCACCGGGCAGCAGCTCGGCACCACCGACTGGATCGAGATCACCCAGCAGCAGGTGGACCGGTTCGCCGAGGCCACCGGCGATCATCAGTGGATTCACACCGATCCGCGGCGCGCCGCCAACGGGCCGTTCCGCGGGACCATCGCGCACGGGTATCTCACGCTCTCGCTCGCGCCGGTCATCATCTCCGACGTGCTCGAGATCCGTGAGCTCACCGCGGCGCTGAATTACGGCTTGAACAAGGTGCGCTTTCCCGCGCCGGTGCCGGTGGGGTCGAAGATCCGGGCCGTGGTGACGTTGAATGCGGCGCAGCAGAAGACCTCCGGTGTGGAGGCGGTGTTCGGGCTCACCTACGAGATCGACGGCGGCACGCGTCCGGCCTGTGTCGCCGACGTCGTGGTGCTTTACCCGTGAGCGAGCCTGCGAGCGAGCCATGGACACAGCGCGCGGCGCGCACGGCGGAACCGAGCGCCAGCGAGGTGCAGCCGTGAGCGCCCCGTTGCCCGCCGACGCTGTCGAGCAGCGGCTGATACCCGTACTGGGACAACAGATCCGGGTCGTGGTGCGCTGGGGTACCGGTATTCCGCTGGTGTTGTGCAATGGGATCGGCGCCGCATTGGAGGTGTTCGATCCGCTGCTCGCCGCACTCGATCCGGAGACCACGGTGGTGCGGTTCGACGTGCCCGGCAGTGGCGGCTCACCCAATTCGCCGCTGCCGTACGGGTTTCCGTATCTGGCGGCGGTATTGCGGGCGGTGCTGCGCAAGCTGGGCATCCGCGGGCAGGTCGATATGCTCGGCCTGTCCTGGGGTGGTGCGCTGGCCCAGCAGTTCGCCTTCCAATATCCGCTGCGGTGCCGGCGACTGATCCTGGTCTCCACCGGCACCGGGGTCCTCATGGTGCCCGGGCATCCGCGGGCATTGCTGAAAATGCTGACCCCGCGCCGATTCCTGGACCACCGCTATGCCGCGGGCATCGCCGGTGAACTCTACGGCGGCACCGTCCGCCACGACCCCGCCATAGTCGAGCAGCTGTTCGACCGGCAGCTGATGGCCGGTTCGCGCATCGGCTATCTACATCAACTGCTGGCCGGATCGGTGTGGACGAGCCTGTTCGCGCTGCCGCTCATCCGCCAGCGCACGCTGATCCTGGCCGGCACCGACGACCCGATCATTCCGGTCGCCAATGCCCGCATCATGGGCCGGTTGCTGCCGCATGCGACCGTGCACCTGCATGCGGGCGGCCACGTCGATCTGATCACCAATGCCCGGGAGCTGGCGCCGGTGATCGAAGCCTTCCGCAACGAGAGAAACGAACGGTCATGAGCATTTCCGCCGCCATCGACAGCGCCGACTTCTACGCCCTCGAGGATCTGCTCGACGACGGCGAACTCAAGATCCTGCACCGGGTGCGGGAATTCATGAAATCCGAGGTGGAGCCGATCATCAACAAGCACTGGCAGCGCGGCAGCTTCCCGTTCGAGATCGTGCCCGGCTTCCGGCAACTCGGCATCGCGGGGCTACCGTATCGCGGATTCGGCTGCCCTGGAAGGTCTTTCCTGCTCGACGGTATGGTCGCCATGGAATTGGCGCGCACCGACCCATCCATCGCCACCTTCGCCGGGGTGCACGGCGGATTGTCCATGGGCTCGATCTACCTGTGCGGCGACGACGCCCAGCGCGAGCGCTTCCTGCCGGTAATGGCGCGTTTGGAGAAGATCGGCGCGTTCGGGTTGACCGAACCCGAGGTCGGGTCAGGCGCCTCCGGCGGCCTGCGCACCACCGCCCGCCGCGAGGGCGAAACCTGGATCCTCAACGGCAGCAAGAAGTGGATAGGCAACGCCACCTTCGGCGATCTCACCATCATCTGGGCCAAGGACGAGGCCGACGGCCAGGTCAAAGGTTTCGTCGTAGCCAATGACACTCCCGGTTTCAGCACCGAGAAACTCGAGGACAAGATCGCCCTGCGCGTGGTGCAGAACGCCACCATCACCCTCACCGATGTCCGCGTCCCCGAAGCCGACCGCCTCCAGCAGGCCAACTCCTTCCGCGACACTGCCGCCGTCCTGCGCATGACCCGCGCGGGTGTGGCCTGGATGGCAGTCGGCTGCGCCCGCGGCGCCTACGAGAACGCCCTCCGATACGCCCTGCAACGCGAACAATTCGGCCGCCCCATCGCCGGCTTCCAACTGGTCCAAGACCTCCTGGTCCGCATGCTCGGCAACATCACCTCCTCCTGGGCCCTGTGCGCCCGCCTCTCCCAACTCCAGGACCAGGGCCGCGCCGAAGACCGCCACTCCTCCCTGGCCAAGGCCTGGTGCACGGTCCGCATGCGCGAAACCGTCGGCTGGGCCCGCGAACTCATGGGCGGCAACGGAATCCTGCTGGAACACAATGTCGGCCGCTTCGTCGCCGACGCCGAAGCCATCTACTCCTACGAAGGCACCCGCGAGATGAACACTCTGATCGTCGGCCGAGCCATCACCGGCCTGAGCGCCTTCGTCTGACCAGCCAAAGCGAGGAGAGTGTGAACGGAGGGGGACAGCAGGATTGACAATCCGTGACATACTCTCCCAATCCGGGCATACCGCCACAGTGGCGTGCCCCTGTCGATGCGAGAGTTCATGTACGAAGACCCTGGACGCGCCCAGGCGAAGCAATTCTTGAACGAACTACAGCAATACGCGCAAACGCTCATGCGGCGGCGCCAGCAGCACGGGGCGGGAGACCCCGGGCAGCGGTCGATCGACACCGAGCTAGCCGCCGTAAGCCGTCAGATCGAGCTACTACTACGCCGGGTTCCGAACCTGAATATCCCAGCCGCCGGCTGAAACCGTTGCGACAGCGAGCCCCCGGCCCCACAAGGGCCGGGGGCTCATGCGTTCGTCCCACGGTGTAGCGGTGATCAGGCGCGGTGCGAGCGGCCGAGCCCGCTGCGTCCATACCGGAATCGTTGCGACACAGACACACTCGACACGATCACCACCGACGACTTCACCCTCGTCGGGCCGCTCGGCTTCGTGTTGTCCAAACCCGAATGGCAACGGCGGTGGCGATTCCGTCGCTCGTCTGGATCAGGCGAGGTCGCCGGCGATCAGGTGGTCGGCCGCGTCCAGGACGAGCAGCGCATGCAGATCGAACAGGCGTAGCAGGTCGACGGAGTCGCCGCCGATCTCTTTGGCTATGAACAGTCCGTCCGCGACGGCCATGCCGTAGGTCACCAGTAGGTGCACGCCCTGGTCGTCGAGTTCGGGCGCGAATTCGCGGATGGCTTCGGACATTCGGGTGATTGCCTGGGCGCGCACCTGCAGGAACATGGTGCGCGCGCTGGGCTCCTCGGGGCGGCGTTCCAGGGCCAGCATGAGGCCCAGGCGCAGGAAGTCGGGTGAGTCCAGGAGTGACTTCGCGATCTGCGCGGCCATGGCTCGTACCCGTTCGCGGGTGGAATCGCCGTCCGGGCGCTACTTCGCCGCGGGCCTGGATACCTATCCGGCGTTGATCGCCGATGATGCGGGGATCAACCGCAGCAGTGCGCTCACCTTGTTTCCCAGGCTCGAATCCGTGCCTGCCACACGGGCGGCGAGGTAGCCGTCCGGGCGGATGAGGATCAGCTCACCCGGCTCGGGGGTGTAGAAGCGCTGGAATTCGCTGTTGCCGTCGAGGATTCCGTCACCGGGCACGGTGGTGATCCGGTACGCGTGCAGGTCGGCCGATTCGGCGCCGTCGGTGAGAGCTGTTGTGTCACCGTCGGTGTCGAAGGCGAGCAGGGTCCATTGCGGGCCGCGGGTGAGGTCGAACAGGTCGCCGGTGAAATCGGGGCCGCGCAGGCCGGTGACGTTCGGCGCGCGGTCGCCGGTGATCGGGTGGCCCTCGGTGCGCGGTGCGAATCGGTCGCCGTAGCGGATGCCGAGGCCGGTCGTCAGTTCGGCGTCGGCGAGCTCGTCGAGTGCGGAGGACACCGTGGCGATATCGCCGGTGGCTCCGTCGACGACGCGGTCGAGCCGCTTGGTGCTGAGTTCGAGCACGGTGCGGGCGACGGGCATCCGTTCGGTGGAGTAGGTGTCCAGCAGATCGGGGGATGCGCCTTTGACGACCGCACTCAGCTTCCAGCCGAGGTTGTAGGCGTCCTGGATCCCCGTATTCATGCCCTGCCCGCCGGCGGGTGAGTGCACGTGCGCGGCGTCGCCCGCGAGCAGTACCCGGCCGCGGCGATAGTCGGACACCATGCGGACATTCACGCGATAGATCGACAGCCAGGTCGCGCTGGTCAGGGTGATTCCGGCGTTGCGGTCGTCGAGCAGCTGCTGGTAGAGCTCGAGGGAGGGTGCGGCCGGTTCGGTGTCGGCCGGGATGGGGGTCTGGAACTGCCAGATATCGCTGTTGGGAAGCGGTGTGAGGGCGAGCATTCCGGCGCTGGAGGTCCAGATGTGCATGCGATCGTGCGGCAGTTCGGCGACGGTGACGTCGCCGAGGTACCAGCGCTCCCACTCGCGGGTCTCCCCTTCCAGCGGGCGATCGATCAGTCTGCGGGTCGTGCTCTTGCCGCCGTCGGTGCCCACCGCGTAACGCGCCTCGACCGCGCGCCGGCCGTCAGCGGTCCGCACGGTCACCGTGACGAGGTCCGAATCCTGCACCAGGTCAACAGCTTCCGCGCCGTACTCGATCGATCCGCCCAGTTCGTACAGGCGTTCGCGCAGCGCATGCTCGACATCGAACTGCCCGATCCAGAGCATGTCGGGGTAGGGCGTGCGGAGGCCGGGATCGGCGGGAATCGTGATCGGCGGCCGATCGACGAAGCTGCCGGATGAATCGTAGTATCGCACAGGCAGATCCGCGACACCGTGCCGTAGGACGTAGTCGACGGCGCCGAGATCGTCGAGCACCTCCAGCGAACGCGATTGAATCCCTTTGGCTTTGGAGGCGCGACTGGGTGCGGCCTCCCGCTCGATGACGTGGCAGGCGATGCCGCGACGGGTGAGATCGCACGCCAGGGTGAGACCCACCGGGCCGGCGCCGATGACGAGGACCTCGGTCTGAATCGTGTCGTGTGCGTTCATGACTTCCTCCACGGGCTTTAGATGCAGAGCCGCATCTTATGGAGATGAGCGTACGTCCGCCTGATAAGATGCGCAAGTGCATCCTAAAGAGGCCCAACCGGCTCAACGCCGCCGCGGCGCGGCACTGGAAGAGGCGCTGCTCGCCGCCGCATGGGCCGTCCTGCGCGAGCACGGCTACGCCGGATTCACCCTCGAAGCCGTCGCCGGTCGCGCCGGCACCAGCCGCCCGGTCCTCGCCCGCCGCTGGGCCACCCGCCACGACCTGCTGCACGACACCATCACCCACGCCAGCCGGATGCGACCGGTCACCACACCGCAGACCGGGAGCCTGCGCGGCGACCTCATCGCCCTACTGCGCGAACTCAACAACTCCCGCCGCGACCTCGCGACCGTCATGGGCGTGCAACTCGGCGGCTACTACCAGGAGACCGGCAAAACCATCGCCGACCTGCGCGAAATCTCACTCATCGGCCAGCACACGGTCCTCGACGACATCATGTCGGCGGCCGTCGAACGCGGCGAGATCGACCCCGCCAAACTCACCCCGCTGCTGCGGAGCCTGCCCGTGGACCTGCTACGGCACCATCTCTTCATGACGCTGCAGCCGATGGCGGACGAGGACATCGAGGACATCGTCGACACCATCTTCCTGCCGCTCGTCCGGCCCTAGAAGTCGATGCCCGGATCCTGAATCCGATTCCTTCTCAAGGCCTTTCAGCGCCAGGCTCGCGCGCGGGCAAACCCCGTAGCAAGGCGTCGAGGAACAGCTCGAAACGCGGGGCATTGCCGCTGAAGTGCAGGTTGCCGTCCTGCATCGCCAGCCAGGCGATGACCGACGTGATGAAGATGTAGTAGCTCTGCTCGGCCGGCTCCGGTTCGACACCGGCCGCCTCGAAGGCGCCGGTGATCGCCGCCTGTAGCCGCTCGAAAGCTCCCGCATTGTGGCGGTGCGGGCGTGAGAGATGGGTGGCATAGCCGGGCAGTGCGAGGAACTGGTCGTGCATGGCCCAGCCGAGGCGCGCGAGCCACGGGCGCCAGGACTGCGCGTCCGGGCCGTCCGCGGGCAGAATCCGTTCCACGACAACATCACTGATGAGATCGATCAGTTCCTCGCGGTTCTTCACCCAGCGATAGAGCGCGCCGTGGGTGACCGTGAGCCGCGCCGCCAGTTCGCGCATGGTCAGCGTGTCCAGATTCCCGGACGAGATGGCGGCCTCCAGGATTCGTTCCCGGCTGATCTGCGCGGGACGACCAGGGCCTCGTCGGGTTGCGGCGGCTTCAGACATGGTGACGACTATACGAACACCCCAATTAGTGGCCAATGGTTACTAATAGCGCTACGCTGCCCATGAGCGCAGAACAGCGGAACCCCGAAAGGACGAAGCAATGATCGACAACACACCCCAGGGCACCGTGGCCGCCGGATTCGAGTCCGTACGAGACGTTTTCGCCGCAATCGCGACGAGCGAAGGCGCCGACTACGCGGCACAGATGGTCGCCTATCGGCACGGCGAACGTGTGGTGGATCTCTGGACCGGCCCGGCGATCACCGGCACCTCACTGCTGGGCGCGTACTCCGCGAGCAAGGGGGCCGCACACCTGGTCGTGGCCCGGCTCGCACAAGACGGCGTACTGGATCTGGATCGGCCGGTCGCCTACTACTGGCCGGAGTTCGCCGTGCACGGCAAGCAGGACATCCTGCTGCGCGAGCTGCTGGCGCACCGAGCCGGATTGGTCGGCGCCGACACCGGATTCACCCTCGAGGAACTCGCCGATGACCGAGCCATCGCCGAACGCCTCGGCGCGCAGCGACCGTATTGGCGGCCGGGCAGCGCCTTCGGCTACCACGCGCTGGTCATGGCGGCACTCAGTGGCGAGGTGGTGCGACGCGCCACCGGGCAGAGCATCCAGAGCCTGTTCGCCAAGTTGATAGGCGAACCCTACGGCGTGGACTTCCATTTCGGGTTGGCCGACGATCAGGAATCCCGCTTCGTGCCCACACTTCCGGTGATCATGACCCCCGACATGCAGGCCGTAGCGACAGCGCAGGCAACGGGCCCGAACAGCTTGTCCGGCATCGCCTTCAACCGCAACAATCCACACGGCCCGCAGGTATGGGAGCTACCGAACCTGGAAGTGATCCGCAGGCAGGGGCCAGCATCCCTCGGTGGAGTGGCCTCCGGGGACGGCCTGGCCCGGATGTACGCGGCCGCAATCGATTCGATGAACGGTCTCGCGCCACTGCTCGACCAGGACACCATCGACGCTGTGGGGCAGATCCATTCGATCGGCTACGACCTCGTCAACCGGTCCCAGAAGGCGTTCACACCCGGCTTCCACGCCACCTCGGAGTACTACCCGGTGCTGGGGCAGGGCTCGTTCGGGCACAGCGGCGCGGGCGGCCAGCAGGCATTCGCGGACCCGCGTAATGGGATCGCCTTCGGCTACACCCGGCGCCGCTTCCCGTTCCCCGCCGGACCCGGCCGGGATTGCGAGTTGCTGATCCCCGCCCTCTACGCCGCGATCACGCCTTCGTAGTAGCAGGTTCGACCACCGGCTCCGGGTGGTCGACATCCGCCCAGGTGGCCGGGGTCGGGCCGAAGATGTTGTGCGAGTTGGTGATCACGGAATTGGCCAGGGCCCGGTTGCCGGCGGCGCCGATCACCGCGCCGATACCGGCGGGCAGCGTCTTGCCGAACATGAGAACACCACGCCGGACAATGAATTGGACGATGAAGCGCTTCGCCATGGCATTGTCGATATTGCGGACGATCGGCAGGTGGTCGGCCACCGCGGACGCCCAATCGCGAGCGGACTGACTCGCGTTCTTCCCCAGCATCTCCGCGCCACTCTCACCGAGCACCACACCCACCACCAGGGCGCGGCGACGTTTCGGCGACATCGACTGCATGCCGTGCACGCTGCCGACCGAGACCGCGTACAGCGCGGACGCCTCCAGGAAGACGACGGATTCGACACCGCTGACCGCCAACCCGATCAAGGTACCCACGCCGGGCACCGCGGCACTCAGACCCGCGACAGTGCCACTGAGCGTGACGAAGACCTTGTAGCGCGTCTCCAGGCCCTGCGCGATGTCCTCCGGCGTCCGGTCCGGGTGCAGCCGCCGCAACCGGTTCACATACCGCGAGGCCAATGGCAGTTGCACCCCGGCACCGCCGCGGAGCACCAACTCGGCCGACTTCTGTAAAGCCCGTTCGAACATCCACCGTCCCCTCTCCTCGACCAAAGTGCGACAGTACGGACGAAATCGGCGTCGACGCCGTTACGACACGGCTTTCCGGGTCAACGGGTCGCAAGTCACGAAGGGCCCGACTTCCCGCCCCACCGTCTCGTTCCGGGCACACGGCACCCCCACCCCCTTTTCGGCCATCGGAAGTCTCAGCCTGCACCGTCATCGGAGTGCTGTTCGCGACCGGCCTGGCAGCACTGGCACCCAACGAGCCGCCTATTGCGCGCTGCCGGATCCGAGCCATCCGAAGGGGCCCGAGCCGCTCGAAGAACCGGTGCCTCCACCGCCTTGCAGTGGGACGGTCTTGGACTGCAACCATCTTCGGGCAGCGAAGTCGCGGGCCTTGATAGTCACTGCGGAGTCGCTCACCTCGATCTGCAGGCCTTGGTTGACCTGTGGGCCGACTTCCTGCTCATCGCCGTGACCGTCGGTGGTGTAACCGGTTTGGATGCAGCCGGTGTTGATCGTGGTGAACCCCTTGGCATTGCCGGCGCCCGGCACCACTTTGGTGGCGATCCAGTCCGGCAGGCCCAGGTCCCAGTGCGTGTGGCCGCTGAAGAAGAACAGGTCGGGGTATTTCCCGAGCAGGCCCAGTAGCCGGTCGATCTGGGTGTAGTCCTTGTTGTATCGGTTGGTATTCGAGCCGGATACCGAGTCGGGCAGCGGGTGGTGGCTGATCACCATGATCGGTTTGCGCCTGCCCGACCAGTAGCTCAGCCGGTCGGCCAGCCAGTTGAACTGCGCCTCGCTGATCCACACCTCGTCCCACAGGTTCTTGTCGTAGTAGTGCTGGTAGCGCTCTGTGCCGATGGACAGCACCGGAATACCGCCGAACAGTGTCTCGGCATAGATGGTGTTGCGTCCGGCGAAGTTGTAGAAGCTCCGGAACAACGAGTCTTCGGTGACGCCGTTGGGCCAGGTGTCCTGTGCCAGCGTGTTCTCGTCTTTCCACTTCGGCACATAGAACTCATGATTGCCGATCGCCCAGGCCACCGTGTCCGCGTGCGAGTTGTTCGCGAACACCTTTGCCACCGAGGCATATTCGGAGTCGAAGCCCCGCGGGGTGATATCCCCGGCGATGGCCAGCCCGGCACTGCCGGGATTGATATCGGCCATATCCGCGAACGCACTCTTCAGATCACCCAGGTCGCCCTGGATATCGCTGATCACATTGAACCTGACGATCTCCGATTCCGCCGCCAGCGCCAGCGGCATACGCATCGCCGCGGGCAGCGCGACCGCTGCGGCAGCCGCCGCAGCGCCGGTCAGAAACCTTCTCCGCCCCAAGTGCATTCGTGTCTCTTCCAGTAGAGCGAGGAAGCCCCGGCCCCCTCACCAGCCCACCCGTCCCCGGCACCGGGAACGGCCCGTTCTCACGGTCTAGACCGTTCCATATGGAAGCGTTTCACCACCAGGCCCACCGCACCGAGTTCACACACTGTTCCACCGCATGAACTGCCCCTTACCGCAGCGATACTTACAAGTACCGGCCCGGTACGGGCGGGTAGACACTGGAAGGAATCAGCTCGGCAAACACATAACGAAAAGTCCGATCACGAAGCATCGACTACAGACTTGTTGTTGAGTGGCTCTATGGCCACAGCGGATGCGGTTCGTTCGGTTGCGGAGGAGACGTTCGAGGTCATGCGCCGCTATGGCGTGACGCGTATGTTCGGCAATCCTGGGTCCACGGAGATGGCCTGGTTCCGGTATTGGCCCGACGACATCGACTACGTGCTGGCGTTGCAGGAGGCGAGCGCCGTCGCGATGGCGGAGGGGTTCGGGATCGTCTCGGGGACACCGGGATTCGCCAATCTGCACTCGGCGGCCGGTATCGGCAATGCGATGGCGAGCATTATGACGGCGTGGCGCAATCAGTCGCCGCTGGTGGTGACGGCGGGTAATCAGACCCGTGCGCTGCTGCCGGTCGATCCGTATCTGGGGCAGATCTATCCCACCGAGTTTCCCAAGCCGTACGTGAAATGGGCCGATATGCCCGCGCGCGCCGCGGACGTGCCCGGCGCCATCGCCCGCGCCTGCGCGACCGCCCTGACCGCGCCGTGCGGGCCCGCGCTGGTGACCATCCCCAGCGACGACTGGGAACAGCCCGCGGATCCGGTGCCCGCACACACGGTGGTGACGGGACTGGGCGCGGACCCGGCAAGTATCGCCCGGTTCGCCGAAGTGCTTGCCGCGGCGGAGAATCCGGTCCTGATCCTGGGTCAGGAGGTCGATCGCGACGCTGCGGGCGCGGAGGCGGTGCGACTGGCGGAGAAGTTGAATGCCGGAGTGTTCGAGGCGCCGTGGTCGTCGCGATGCAACTTCCCCGAACGACATCCGCTGTTCCAAGGATTCCTGGCCGCAGCCAAGGACGAGGTGGTCGCCGCGCTGCGTGGTCACGATGTGGCGCTGGTGATCGGCGCGCAGGTCTTCACCTATCACATCTATACCGACGGGCCCTACCTGCCGGAGGGCACCACGGTCCTGCACGTGACGGAGAATCCGGAGCACGCCTTCTCCGCCCCGGTCGGCCAGAGCCTGATCGCCACGGCGGGCAATGCGATTCGCGCACTCCTCGACGCCCTGCCCGCCACCCGCCGTGCGGCCCCGGCGAAACGGGCGGAGCCGGCGCAGGCCACCGCCGGTGGACGTATGGCGGGCACGTACGTCATGAAGGTCATTCGTGAGATGGTGCCGCTGGATTCGCCTGTGTTCGAAGAGGTTCCATCGTTTCGCGCGGCGATCCGCGATCAGTTCCGCGTCGAGTCCCCCGGCCTGTATTTCAACGCCTTCAGCGGCGGCCTGGGCTGGGCGCTCCCCGCGAGTGTCGGTGGCGCGCTGGCGGATACGAGCCGCAAAACGGTCGCCCTGATGGGCGACGGATCGATGATGTACTCCATCCAGGCCCTCTGGACAGCGGCACAGCAGCAAGCGCCATTGACCGTGATCGTCATGAACAACGGCGAGTACGGCGCGATGAAATCCTTCGCCAACTTGTTCGGGATCCCCCGATTCCCCGACGCCATCCAGCGCAGCCTGGACCTCCCCCGCATCGACTTCCCAGCTCTGGCAGCCGGTTTGGGCGTCCCCGCGCTGACCGCGGATGACCCGAAGGTGCTCGGCGACATGCTGCAGGACGCCATGGCCGACCCCGGCCCATTCCTGCTGGACGTTCATGTCGAGGCGCTACGCGGCGTCGGACCTCTGTAAGGCGGGGGGAACGCTAGCGATACAGTGCGTCGATGGTCGCCGCGTAGTCGGTGGCGATCGGTTTGCGCTTGAGTTTGCCGGTGGGAGTGAGGTGGGGGCTGCCGAGTTCCCAGGCTTCGGTGAGGATCGCGAACTTCTTGATCTGTTCCACGCGTGAGAGTTTCGCGTTGGCGGCGTCGATGCCGGACTGGATCGCCTCGACGATTCGGGAATTGCGGGACAGGGCGGCGAGGGTGGCGTCGGGGAGGGCGTGTTTCGACGCGAAGGCTGCGGCGGCGTCGGGGTCCAGGCATATCAGCGCGACGTTGTAGGGGCGCTGGTCGCCGATGACGATGGCGGTGCCGACCAGGGGGCTGTTGGCGGCCACGGCGTTTTCGATATTGGTCGGCGACATGTTCTTACCGGCCGCGTTGATGATGATTTCCTTCTTGCGGTCGACGATCTTCAGGTAGCCCTCGGCGTCGATCTCGCCGATATCGCCGGTATGCAGCCAGCCGTCGGAATCGATTGTCTCCGCGGTCTTCTCGGGATCATTGCGGTAGCCGCGCATGACCATCGGGCCGCGGGCCAGCACCTCGCCGTCGTCGGCGATGCGGATTTCGGCGCCGGGCACCGGGGTGCCGACGGTACCGAGCTTGATGCGTGCGGGCCGGGCGATGGTGATGGCGGCGGTGCATTCGCTCATGCCCCAGCCCTCACACAGCGGAAGGCCCAGTCCCAGTACGAATTCGTGCACTTCCGGTGGGATCGGGGCGGCGCCGGTGACACCGACGCGCAGGCGATCCAGGCCCAGCTTCGCGCGGATCCGCGACAGCACCAACCGGTCGGCGACGGCGTACCGCACCGAATCCAGTGTTCCGGACGGATTGCCCGCGGACTGCGCGCGGGCCCGCGCCCGTCCTACCCCGATCGCCCACCACACCAGTCGCTTTCGGAGCACGCTGGGCTCCGCGTCGAGGGCGGTTTCGATGGCGGCTTTCAGCTTCACCCAGACTCGCGGCACGCCGAGGAAGAAGGTCGGGCGGACCTCGGTCAGCGCATCCAGGATCGTTTTCGTATCCGCGACCGTGGTGATCTGTACACCGAACAGCATGCCGCCGTAGTGGGCGAACCAGCGGTTGGCGGCGTGTGCGTCGGGCAGGTACGAGATGGCCCGGTCATCGGTTCCGATACCGCCGAATTCGGCTACGATGCGGGCATTTTCGATGAAGTTGCGGTGGGTGAGCTCGACCCCTTTCGGCGGGCCGGTGGTTCCGGAGGTGTAGACGATGGTCAGCAGGTCGTCCGGGCCGACCGCCTGCCAGGCCGCGTCGAAGTCGAATTCTTCGGCGGGCGCTGCCACCACCTCGTCGAGCCCGAGCGCCCCCTCGGTCGGGCCGTCGACGCACACCACATGCTCGACCTTGCCGCCCAGCTCGCGGGCGGCCAGTATCACGGGCAGAAACTGCCGTTCACAGATCACCACCCGATTGCCCGCGTTCTCGAAGAGATAGGCGAGCATTTCGGCGGGGTTGGTGTTGTACATCGAGAACGGGGTCGCCCCGAGATGCAGGATCGCGGTGTCGCACAGGTGGAATTCGGGCCGATTGGTGAGCATGATCGCCACCGTGTCGCCGCGGCTCACGCCGAGTCCGGCCAGGGCCGCGGCGAGGGACCGCACCCTATCCGAGTACTGACGCCAGGTGACGGTGATCGCGTCATCGCTGGTGCGCAACGCCACCTTGTCCGGGTGGCGGCGCACCGTTTCCTGGAATGCCGCGCACATGGTGGCGGGCTGAGCGACTGTGGACCGATTCGTCATTCCTGGCGTCCTCGTCTTCGAACGGTGTTCTTGTGCAGGGTGATTCAGTTGCCGAGGCCGCGGGCGCGGTTTTCGTAGGCGCGACGCCGGACGGGATCGACGTCGTCGGTGAAGACGTGCTCACCGCCCAGGAGCCGGGTCAGCGTCTCGCCGATCACGCGCGGCATGAATTTCTGTGCCGCGACGAGGGTTCCGACCACCCGGCTGACCCGCAGCTTGGGTCGCGGATTCAGGATGAGTGAGACGATGCCGGCGGCGATGTCCTCGGGCTCGACATTGCGGAAACCCTTGATGCCCTTGGTGCCCGCGGTCAGTTCGGTGTTCACGAACGATGGCATCATGAGGGAGAAGTCCAGACCGGCGGCGCGATGTTCGACCCGCACGGCCTCGGTGAAGCCGACCACCGCGTACTTGCTGGCGCAGTAGGTGGCCAGGCCCGGAGTGTAGGTCTCCCCCGCCAGCGAGGACACATTGATGACGTGGCCGCGTCCGCGCGGCAGCATGCGCTGTACCGCCAGTTTCGTGCCGACGATGACGCCGTAGGTGTTGATGTCGAGGATGCGGCGCGTGACGGCATCCGGTTCATCGGCGATCCGGCCTACCGGCATGATCCCGGCATTGTTCACCAGTACATCGATCGGCCCGAGCCGCGTCTCCACCTCCTCCAGGAAGGACTCGAACGACTTCGGGTCGGTCACATCGAGTTTCGCGCATACCTCGAGCCCGAGGGACTTCCCGGCGTCCCGCACCGCCTGCTCGTCGATATCGCCGATGGCGACCCGCGCGCCGAGACCGTGCAGTGTGGTCGCGGTCGCCAGCCCGATGCCGCGAGCCGCACCGGTGATCGCGATGATCTTGCCGCGCACCGCGGCCGCACTCTCTGTCATTGCCCAACTCTCGCTAGCCGCGGCGCCGATTCGGGCTCCGCTGGATTCTGTTGTTCTTCACGCTGTTTCGTGATGCCCGACCGCTATCCCCCGCGCGAGTTGCCGGGCCAGCGCCGTGATCCGATCGGGTACCTCGAGTTGCGGACAGTGGCCGATACCCTCCAGCACCACCAGCCGGCTGCCCGGCACCGCCGCGGCGAGGTTGCGGCTGCCCGCGACGGTGACAAGGCGATCGCGCGTGCCGTGCACCACGATCGTGGGGCAGCCGATATTGCGCACCGTGGCCACCGCCGCCACCTCGGAGGCGTATCGCCCGCCGGTCGAGACCAATTCGCGGCGGTGCTGCGGCGACCCGAACTGCTCGAGCAGCAGGTTCACCATCGCCAGATCGGCCATCCGCGGCCGCCCGTAGAGAAGTTTGCCCGCCGCCCGAGCCGCGGTGCGGCGGTGCGCCAGGCGCGGGACGGGCAGCCCGGCCAATGCGGCCAATGGCTTGCCGTGCCCGGCCAATGCAATCTTCACGAGCAATGTCCATTGATCGGTGGCAGTGTCGAGCGCCACCAGGCCACCCACGGGCAGTCCGGTGATGGTGTCGAGCATTCGCACGCAGGTGGCCGCGCCGAGCGAATTCCCCACCAGGACAACCGGGGTGGCCGCCCCCTGCGCGGTCACCACGGCCGCCAGGAACCGCACCAGCTGCGGCAGCTGCGGGCCCGCGGTGAGCGGGTCCGCCTCACCCAGGCCGGGTAGATCGACGGCGACCGCCGGCTGACCGGTCCGTTCGCACTCGGCCAGCACCGGTCCCCAGGAGGGCGCGGGGTGGCCGAAACCGTGCACCAGCACCAGTTTCGGCCCTGTGCCCTCGACGTACAGCTCTCGCGTGCGATATCCGGCGTAGGTCGCACGCCGTTCGCCGATCACTACTCCGCCTTGGCCCAGTGGTCCAGCTGTCCGGGCAGCTTGTCCAGCAGCCAGGGACCGTCGGTCTCGACGGTGTCCTTGGTGGTCCAGCCCCGCAGCAGTGACACCGCGCCACCCTGCACCGCCAGCACCTTGCCGGTGAGCGGGCAGTCCGCACTCGCCAGGTAGGCGACGACGGGGGCGATATTGGCGGGGCTGAAGGCGTCGAACTCACCCTCGGGCACCTCTTCGGCGAAGATCGCGCCCATGCCGGGGGTAGCGAGGGTGAGGCGGGTGCGGGCCACGGGCGCAATGGCATTCACGCGCACGCCGTAGCGCTCCAGTTCGGCCGCGGCGACCTCGGTGAGTGCGGCGATCCCCGCCTTGGCCGCACCGTAGTTGGCCTGTCCCGGGTTCGGCATGAAGGTGCCCGACGCGGACGCGGTATTGATCACCGCGGCATTGACCTGCTTGCCCGCCTTGGTCTGATCCTTCCAATAGGCGGCGGCGTGATGCAGCACCGAGAAGTGACCCTTGAGGTGCACCGCGATGACCGAATCCCATTGCGCCTCATCCATGCTCGCGACGAAGCCGTCGCGCAGGATGCCCGCGTTGTTGACCACGATATCGAGTCCGCCGAATTCCGAGATCGCCTGATCGACAAGGCCCTTCGCGCCCGCCCAGGTGGCGATATTGTCGGTGTTGGCCACGGCCTTGCCACCGGCCGCGCGGATCTCGTTCACGACCTGCTGTGCAGGACCGGCATCCGTGCCTTTGCCCTCATTGCTGCCGCCGAGATCGTTGACGACCACGCTCGCGCCTTCGCGGGCGAACAGCAGCGCGTGCTCCCGGCCGATGCCGCGACCGGCGCCGGTGACGACAGCGACGCGGTTCTCCATTGAACCCATGTGTTCCTCCGTGTACGGGAAAGTGAAGTGACTCAGCCGACGAGCGCGGCGAGCTTGTCCAGCGAGGCGTCGAGCTCCTTGGTGGAGGCGCGCTCGATCGCACCGCCGATGGCCCCGACCATCATCTGGCTGATGAACTCGGCGTCGATGGTGGCCACGGACGCGTCGGCGCCGTGCGCCGCGACGGAGAGGGTGAAGCTGATCTTCGCGCCGGCCATGCCGGTGCCGGAGAACTTGGTGCTGTTCGGAGCGTCGTACTGCTCGACGGTGAAGTCGATGGTGTTGGCCATGCCCATGATCGTCAGCACCTCGGCCATGGTGGCGCCCTGCGACAGCTGGGCCGGCGGCTCCGACTTCCACTTGGTGTGCACGGTCAGCCACTCCTCGAAGCGGCGCGGATCGGAGATCACCGCCCACAGCTTGTCCTGTGAGACGGGGAATTCCTTGGACGCGTTGGCCTTTGCCATGAGATCACTCCTGTTTGTAGGTGCCGAAGGACTGTGTTTCAGCGGTTGGCGGGTCGGTAGGCGGTCACGAACGATGCGCCACCGAGGCCGATGTTGTGTGCCAGTGCGACACCGGATTCAGTCGCCGCCGAGGCCACCTGGCGCTGATCGGCGTCGCCGCGCAGCTGCCAGGTCATCTCGGCGCACTGCGCGAGACCGGTCGCGCCGAGCGGGTGGCCCTTGGAGATGAGGCCGCCGGAGGGGTTGACCACCCAGCGACCGCCGTAGGTGGTGTCGCCGTTGTCGATGAGCTTGTGGCCCTCGCCCTCGGCCGCCAGGCCCAGGGCCTCGTAGGTGAGCAGCTCGTTGGGCGCGAAGCAGTCGTGCAGTTCGATGACGTCGACGTCCTCGGGCCCGATTCCGGCCTGCTCGTACACCATTCGCGCCGCGGCGGCGGTCATGTCGACACCAACCAGCGCGCGGGCGGTCTCGGCGGCGAAGGTGGACTCCAGATCCGTGACCACAGCCTGGCCCACGATCTCGACGGCGCGCTCACCGAGTCCGTGCTCCTCGACGAACCGTTCGCTCGCCAGCACGGCGGCAGCCGAGCCGTCGGAGGTGGGTGAGCACATCAGTCGCGTCAACTGCAGCGGCTCGTACACCATTTTCGCGCTGCGTACCTCGTCAAGGGTGTAGACGTCCTGGAACTGCGCGTACGGGTTGTTCGCCGAGTGCCGGTGGTTCTTCTCGGCGATCTTGGCGTAGTGCTCGGGGGTGGAACCGTACTTCTGCATGTGTTCGACACCCGCTGCGCCGAACATCCACGGTGCCACCGGCATCGCGAACTCCTGCAGCTCGGCCAATGCCTGAATGTGGTTCATGAGCGGCTGTTCCCGGTCGCTCCACTGTGATTCCAGCGAACCGGACTGCATCTTCTCGAAGCCGATGGCCAGCGAGCAGTCGGCGAAGCCGCCGCGGATGGCACGTGCCGCGAGGTAGAGCGCGGTGGAACCGGTGGAACAGTTGTTGTTCACGTTCACGATCGGGATGCCGGTCAGGCCCAGCTCGTAGATCGCACGCTGACCGCTGGTGGAATCGCCGTAGCAGTAGCCCGCGGCAGCCTCCTGCACCGCGCCGTACTCGATACCGGCGTCGGCGAGCGCCTTGGTGCCGGACTCCTTGGCCATGGCCGGGTAGTCCCAGCCTTCGCGGCGGCCCGGCTTCTCGAACTTCGTCATGCCGACGCCGACGACGAACACCCTGTTGGACATGATCACTCCTGAAAGTCTCTGCGGCTCAGACGGTTCCGAATTCGGCCAGGCCGTCGGTGATGAGGAATTTGCCGGGCTTCTCGTCTCCGGCGGTTTCGAAGGCGAAGACCTCCCGGTCGCCGATCAGGCCCCTGCTCCAGGCACTGGTGGTGATGGTCTCCTGCGGCAGACCGGGCTTGGTCAAGCGCACCGCGAGCCGCTTCAGCCGCGCGGGATCCCTCGGGCTGATCCTGGTGAGCAGTGCGTGCGAGGTGAACGCGATCGTGCACAGACCGTGAATGATGATGCCGGGCAACCCCATTGCGCGAGCGAACTCGTCGTCGAGGTGGATCGGCATCGGATCCCCGGCAGGCTCGGCGTAACGGAACGTCTGGTCCGCGTCGAACCGCTGCACGGCGGTGAAATCCGCCTCGCGAGCGCGCAGCGACTCGTCGAAAGCGTGATCCGGGCTGGCGACGCCGGCGGATCCCTCGAACTGCCCGCCCCGGAAGAACCCGATGAAGTACTGCTCGTTGACCAGATCGCCACGGTCGCTGCGGGTCTCCATCAAGGTGGTCACCACGACGCCGGAGGACTTGCCCTCGACGCCGATCGGCTTGGCCCGCACCGTCAGCGTCTCCCCCGGCTCGATCGGCCGGTGCAGCCGGAAGTCGTGCTCGCCGTGCAGGATTCGCAGCATCAGCTCATCCGGCACCACCGACATGGTGGCGTCGGCCATCAGCACCATCGCCGGGACCACCGCGAACACCGGCGGCGCATAGGTGCCGTCCAGATGCTGGGCGATGGGGTCGTTGGTGGCTTCGGCGTACGCGACGGTCCGCTCGGCATCGACCTTGAATTGCTGCTCCTCGCCCCAAACATCGAGACGGTCGAGGTTGTATCCCTCGTTGTCGGCCACGGCTGTGTCTCCTGTGCGCATCGTCGGGCAGTGACTGCTTCGACGGTAGGGAGCACGGCCCGGCCGCGGCGATGACCGAACCTCTCCGCGGATTGACCGAAACGCTCACCGATCCGGCCGCAGGCCGGATTCGGTTGATACGGTCGGGCTCGTGTCCCCGTCCCCTGCCGATGCTCGAAACACCCTGCCCATCGCGCGCGTGCGGGCCTTGGTCGAGCTGGCCGCGCACCGCGGCTGGGATGTGGCAGGCCTGCTGTCGGAGGCGGGCATCTCCCCGGTCCTGCTGCCGGAGGGGCGTTCTCGCGTCACCTGGGAACAGGCCGCCGAGCTGGTGCAGCGACTGTGGCGGACCACCGACGACGAACTGCTGGGACTCGGGCTCGTGCCCGTGCCGCGCGGCACCTTCCGGCTGGTGTGTTTCGGGCTGATCAGCGCGCCGACGCTCGGCGCGGCCATCCGGCGGTTCGAGAGCTTCCAGCGGTCGTTGCCCGGATTCCCGCCCATCGTCCTCACCGAAGCGGCGGGCGAAGCGCGGCTGACCTTCGATATCAGCGGGATCGCGCAGCCGGTCGAGACGCTGATCGACACCATGCTGACCATCAGCCACCGTTTTCTGGACTGGACCATCGGCAGGCGCATACCGCTGCGAGGTGTGGAGCTGCCCCACCCGCAGAACCCCGAATTCGACGACTACGACGTCATATTCGGGGCGCCCGTGACCTTTTCGGCGCCGAGGCCGGCGCTGATCTTCGACGGCGCACAGCTCGACGCGCCGATCGTGCGCACCGAGGACGATCTGATGGTGTTCCTGCGCAGCGCCCCCGCGGGCGTTATCGGCATCCGTGACTACTCGGTATCGCTGGCCGCTCAGGTGCGGCGGATTCTCGAACGCGGGCTCACCGACGGTTGGCCCAGCGTCGACGACATCGCGCGGGAACTTTTGATGAGCCCGCAAACCCTGCGCCGCCGACTCCAGGAAGAGAACACCACACCGCGCGAGATCCGCGAACAGATCCTGCGGGATGCGGCCATCTCGAGCCTGGTTCGTGGCGAGGAGACAGTTGCCGCGCTCTCGCGCCGGCTCGGCTTCTCCGAGCCCAGCGCCTTCTCCCGCGCCTTCCGCCGCTGGACCGGCAGTCCGCCCGGGTCGTATCAGCACCGGCCGGGGGCTCCGGTCACGGATTGAGCGGTCCGGTCAAGCGGGCGAGCGGCCGGGTCATTGGCGCGGCCCGCATGCCGACTTAGCGTCACAGCAGAGCCGATAAGAACAGAGGAGTTCAGTCGTGGCCCTGCACCGATCGCCGTGGATGGACGAGGATCTGGACGCGCTGCGCGATCTCGCGCGCCAGTTCTTCGAGAAGGAATGCGCCCCGAACGAGGAACGCTGGGGCCGGCAACAGTACGTCGACCGCGAAACCTGGCTGCGGGCAGGCGAACTGGGGCTGCTGTGCCTGAGCATCCCGGAGGAATACGGCGGCGGGGGCGGCAGCTTCGCGCACGAGGCGACCGTGGCGATCGAGCAGGTCCGCGCGCTGGCGCCCAGCTTCGGCGGCCTACTGCACAGCGGCATCATCGCCCACTACATCGACTCCTACGGCACCGAGGAGCAGAAGCGAGCCTGGCTGCCGAAAATGGCGTCCGGCGAGGTCATTTCGGCGATCGCCATGACCGAGCCGGGGACCGGGTCCGATCTGCAGTCGATCAAGACCAAGGCGATCAAGGAGGGCGACGAGTACGTTGTCAGCGGCGCGAAGACCTTCATCTCCAACGGGCACAATGCCGACCTTGTGATCGTCGCTGCCAAGACCGACCCGAACGGCCGTGGCGCCGACAGTGTTTCGCTGATCGCGGTCGAAACCGATCGGGCCGGATTCCGCCGCGGCCGGAACCTGGCGAAGATCGGTCAGCACGGGCAGGACACGTGTGAACTGTTCTTCGACGAGGTGAGAGTGCCGCACACCAACCTGATCGGCGCCGTCGAAGGACTCGGCTTCCTGCAGCTCATGCAGCAACTGCCGCAGGAACGGCTGTTCCTCGCGATCAGCGCCGCGGCGGCCATCGAGAAGACCGTCGAAGTCACCCTCGCCTATACCAAGGAGCGCGAAGCCTTCGGCCGGGCCATCTTCAAATTCCAGAACACCCAATTCGTGCTCGCCGAGGCCGACACGGTCAAGTCGATCGCGTGGAGCTTCCTCGACGACTGCATCGCCAAGCACCTGCGCGGCGAACTCGATGTCCCCACCGCCGCCAAGGCCAAATGGTGGCTCACCGAACAGCAGTGCAAGGTGGCCGACGAATGCCTGCAACTGTTCGGCGGCTACGGCTACATGCAGGAGTATCCGATCTCGCGGATCTACACCGACGCCCGCATCCAGAAGGTGTACGGCGGCACCAACGAGATCATGAAGACCATCATCGCGAAGAGCCTGTAGGAGAAGCGGAATGGGACCACTGCAGGGCGTCAAGGTCGTCGAGATGGCCGGGCTCGCACCCGCCCCTTTCGGCTGCATGATCCTCGCCGACCTCGGCGCACAGGTATTGCGCGTCGATCGCGGCGGCGCACCCGGGCCGGGCCTCACCCCGCCCGACGGCCCACTGGACCGCGGCAAATACACCGTCGCATTGAACGTCAAAGACCCCGCCGACCGCGAAACCCTTTACGCGCTCATCGAACAGGCCGATGTCTTCGTCGAAGGCTATCGGCCCGGTGTCGCCGAGCGTCTCGGCATCGGCCCGCAGGAGCTGGCCGCCCGTAATCCGCGCCTGATCTACGGCCGCATGACCGGCTGGGGCCAGGACGGCCCCCTCGCACCCCGCGCCGGGCACGACATCAACTACATCGCCCTGTCCGGCGCCCTCGACCTCATCGGCCGCGCCGGGGAACGCCCCGTGCCCCCGGGCAATATCATCGGCGACTTCGCCGGTGGCGGAATGCTTTTGGCGCTCGGCGTGATCTCCGCACTGTACGAACGGGCACAGTCCGGCCGGGGCCAGGTGGTGGACGCGGCC
Source organism: Nocardia sp. NPDC088792 (assembly GCF_044750615.1). NCBI lineage: Bacteria > Bacillati > Actinomycetota > Actinomycetes > Mycobacteriales > Nocardiaceae > Nocardia > Nocardia sp. NPDC088792. The sequence continues at coordinate 1,742 of NZ_JBIVKC010000003.1, read as the reverse complement.
ATGGTCGACGGCTCCGCCCTGTTCACCGCCTTCATGCACGGCATGCATCAGGTCGGCCTGTGGAATGCCCCGCGCGGAGAGAACGCGCTCGACGGCGGGGCCGCCTTCTACGACACCTACGAATGCGCCGACGGCAGGTACGTCGCTGTCGGCTGCGTCGAAATGCAGTTCTACGCCGAGCTTCTCGCCATCCTCGAGATCGACGACCCGGAGCTGCCCTTCCAACTCGACCCCACCGGCTGGCCTCGCTTGAAGGAAGTTCTCGCCGCGAAGTTCAAGGAACGCCCCCGCGATGAATGGGCCACCCTTTTCGCCGACTCCGACGCCTGCGTGAGCCCCGTCCTCAGCCCCTGGGAGGCCCACGAACATCCCCACAATCGGGCCCGCAACGCCTTCATAGAAATCGACGGCATCCGCCAGCCCGCCCCCGCACCCCGCTTCACCCGCACTCCGGCCGCCACCCCGGCGCCCTTGGAGAAAGATTCCGGGCAGATCCGAAAACTGCTCTCCGCCTGGGGAGTGCAAAACGAAGCGATCTCACGCATCAGCAGCTGAAGGTCGCTGCCGTCAGGTGTTCAACCGCGCGGCGGTGTCGAGGTGCAGGGCGGTGAGTTCGGCTGTCGGACAGCTACGGCGAACCGTCAAAACCCACGGCCACCACCAGGTTCACCCACCTCGTTCGTGGCCGCCAAATCAGGCAACCCCGCATGACCGCCGCCGAGAATACGCAGCCACCCTCGGTCCACCACAGCACCCGATCCTCCCAGAAGCCGCGGCCGAGTGGCACCTGGTCGTGACAAACACCGAGAGGATTTCACGCTGAGGTACCACTGGGCTCGAGAAACGGGCAGGCGCGCGGGACGGCGTGGATGATTCAACTGGCGGATCGCTATCAGCACCACGATCCCGATCCCGATCACGGTCGCGAGCGCGAGAATCTCCTCCGCCGGGCGGTAGGCGAAGGTCCGGAACTTGTTCATTCGCGTATGCGCGACGACCTCGACGACGACGGTCTGCACACGCGGCAGGATCGGGCGTGGCCGGAACCGATCCGGTTGGCCTGTGCGAAGGATACGAATCATCCGGGTCAGCCCGGTGAAGAGCAATCCCCAGCAGAGCACTGTCCTGATTCGGTGCTCATGGCCGGCATACGGCGGAGTGGGCGTTGCCGCCGATCTGATCGAACAGACCCCGCGGCAAGAGAACACCGTACAGGGAGACGTCGAGGCTGCACAGATACCCGTTGGCGTAGGCGCCATTCTGGGTGAACTTACCCACGTCGGCGAGGATGCCGGGCAGGTCGACGGCGGCCTGGTCCAGCTTGGAACCGTTCGCGATCAGCAGGGTCAACGCATCACGCGTCGAGTTCTGCGCCACCGACAGTTTCGGCTGGATCTGCGCGAGCATGCTCACCAGCGAATCGGTGGCAGTAGCGATCTGGACCGTGGACGCCTGCAACGACTGGCCCTGATCGTAGAGCCCGCCGATCAACGCACGAGTCTGCGTCACCAGCGTCTCCAGCTCGTCACCACGCTTGGCCAGCCCACTCATCACCCCCGACAGATTCGTGATGACATCGGAGATGATCCCGTCACGGCGCTGGAAGTCGTTGGCCAGCGCGGCGGCCTGGGTGATGAACGCGCTCAGCGACACATTATCGCCCTGCAACGCCTCGATGAACGTGCTCGACAGGTTGTTCACCTGCTCCGGAGACAACACCTGGAACAACGGCTGGAAACCGT